>CAWHFO010000044.1:0-460090 GCA_963828215.1 uncultured Alphaproteobacteria bacterium
CACGGAGCAGGCGCACGAGCTGGAGCGCGTCGGAGTCCTCGCCGAGGAGGCCCAGCCGGGCTCGAGCGGTCAGCCGCCGCCCGAGCCGGAATCGCGCAGGCCTTCGAGCAGCTCGGAGCCGTTCGCCACCGGCCTGGGCGATGCGACGGTCGGCCTGGAGAACTCGGGGGCCAGGGTCACCCGCAGCCCGTCCAGCCCCTCGCGAAACTTGATCTGACAGGAGAGGCGGGAATTGTCCTGCACCTGGAAGGCCTCGTCGAGCATCATGTTCTTGGCGTGAGGCCCCCCCGGGCTTCGAGCTGTGGGGAGCCACACCTCGTCGACATAGACATGGCAGGTCGGCGAGGCGCGGCGGCCGCCGCCACGCGGCCTCGATGGGCAGGTCGGCGTCGCGGGATGATATCCATGACGGGCCAGCCGCGGCGCCTCGAGCCGTGCTCCGCGCCCTCGCGATCGGGATAGACTGCGATCGGGGTTCAGGCGACGTCAGTCGCTGATGCAACTCGGTGCTAGAGGTCGTGTAGCGAAACACCGGCTTCTGCTCGGGATGGCACAGCCGAAAGGCCTTCTGGCACATCAGGGCCGCTTCATGGAAGCCCGAGAGAATGAGCTTGAGCTTGCCCGGGTAGGACACGATGTCGCCGATGGCGAAGATGCCCGGCACATTGGTCTCGAACGTCTCGGTGTCGACGGCGACAAGGTTGCGCTCGAGGTTGAGGCCCGATCCGGCGATCGGACCGAGCTCCATCTTGAGACCATAGAAGGCGAGGAAAGCGTCGCACGGCAACCTCTGCTCGGCGCCATTGTTGCCCTTGACGGTCACGGTCTCGATCTGCGACTCGCTGCCGCCCAACCCAGCCACCTGACCGATGACCAGCTCCATCGCCCCGGTATCGACCAGGCGTCGCATCTTCTCGACCGAGTCGGGGATGCCCGGAACTCGTCCCGGCGATGGACCAGGCCATGCTGCGGGCGATCGGCTGCAGGTTGGGACCGAGTCGAGCGCCGAAGCGCGGCCGCCGGCCACCACCACCCGCCGGTCGCCGGAATGCCTCCATCTTGCGGACGGCGTAGAAGAGCGAGGCGCTCTCGAAGGCCTCGGCGCCCGGCAGGGGGATGCGCCGCGGCCGAAGCTGCCGGCCCCGGCGGCGATCACCACGACCGGTGCTCGAAGATCGTCCCCAGCGTCGTCTCGGCGCCAGCTGCCGTCATCCAGACGCTGCAGGCGCTCGGCCTGCTGGCGGAGATGGGACGCCGGCTCGAAGGGCTTGATCTGCTCCATCAGATTGTCGACCAGCTCCTGGCCCGTGCAGCGCGGCACGGCCGGGATGTCATAGATCGGCTTGTCGGATGGAGCTCGGCACACTGGCCGCCGATCTTGTCGAGGTTGTCCACGAGCTGGCAACGCAGGCCGAGGAGGCCGGCCTCGAACACGGCGAAGAGGCCCACCGGACCGGCGCCGATGATCACCATGTCGGTGCGGATGACATCCTCGGGCATGATCGCTATCGCTGTCCGCTGGCGCTCGCTCTGCCGATGCGGATGAGCCGCTCCGGGCTCACCGAGTAGATCGGCGTGGCCGGCCTTCCGCCCGCCGGTCGCGTGCACCTACCGCCGGAGCAGCGAGGCGGCGACGCCGCTGCCGCCCGACCGGCGCGTATGGCCGCGCGCGACGGCTCGCTCGGCGGCCTGTCGGGGTCAGCCGCTCTTGCGGGCCTCGACCACCGGCCAGAGGTCGTAGGTCGCATAGAACTCGCTGCGGAAGGCCTTCCAGGCCGTCTGCTCGATCGCGACGTTGACGTCGCGAAGCCTGGACGCGGGGAAACGGAGGGTGACGACCTGACCTATTCCCATGAGCACGTGCCAGGAGACGACCTCGACGCCATCCGGCGGAAAGCGCTTCCAGAAGCCGGAGGCGTCGAGCTCCGCCTGGATCTCGGCCAGCGTCTTCGACTGGTCGTGACGCAGGAAGACGGTCAGCATCAGCGTGTCGGCCGGCTCGACCACGAGCTTGATCCCCATCTGGCCCCGACCCGCGCGCGGCGCTTTCCGGAGCAGGCTGCGGACGGCCGCCAGAAAAGCGGCCGCCTCGCCTGCCTGTCAAGCCGTCGGCCGGCCGTACCGCTCTCGCCCGTGTCGTTCGAAGCCGTCCCATCCTCGGCTCGCTTCCTGCTCCGGACGCGAGGGCGTTTTGCTCGGATTGCTCGGAGCGGGAGGGATGATATTCGGAAGATCGTTCGGATTGGCGATCGCGGCGACAGTCGGGCCGGCAATGCAGCCCCCCAACGCCTCACAATCGAAGACTGGCCGACCAATGACGCTGGTCTTGACCTTCCAGGGCACCCCCCGTCAGTGCGGACACGCCTGGCCCCGCAAGGATCGATGGGCTGGCGGCGCGCCCACAAGCGCCCAGCGGGCGTCCCGGGTGACGGCCCGGTCAGGCCTCGGCGGGCTCGGCCTTGCGCGCTGTCGCGCGGGGCTTGGCTGGCCGCTTGCCCGGCGCCTGACGGGCCTCTCGCGCTTTGGCGAGCTTGGCGTCGCGGCGGGCGCTCAGCTCCGCCTCGATCGCCGGGATCAGATCGGCGGCAGCGACTTTCTGCGCAGGCGTTCCCGTCTGCTCGAGCCGCTTCGCGTTCTCGCCGAGCACGCCCAGCGCCTTGTCCTCCATCTGCGGCAGCTTGGCGATAACGTCCATGAGCCTCATTCCCTCCCGATGCGCCAGGGCGCCTGCGCCCGGGCGAGCAAAGCTTTCACGGCGCCGACGTCAGCCGGCGGGTCCGCCTGGGGGCAGCCACCGCCGAAAAGTCGACATTGCGTCGCTGGAGCGGTCGCGATCGCGATGGAGACGACCTCCCTTTAACTGGTAGTGTGGCATCCAGGTTGCAATGCGCAAGCGGTCGGCCGGCCCGGGTGGCGGGAGGCTCGGCCGCGCTGTCGGAGCGATGCTGAGCTACCGTCACGCCTTTCACGCCGGCGGCCCGGCCGACGTGCTCAAGCACGCCGTGCTCGTCTTCGTGCTGCGTTACCTCGTGCAGAAGGCGAAGCCGCTCTATGTGCTGGACACCCATGCGGATGCCGGCGCCTACGATCTCGGCGCGCCCATGGCCCTGAAGACCGGCGAGTTCCGCTGTGGAATAGGCCGCCTTCTGGCGAGAGCCGGGGAGCCGCCGGCTCTCGTCGACGCCTATCTGCAGCAGATCCGCGCCGCCGCCGTCGCCCGGAGCGTCGCCTGGATCTATCCGGGCTCACCGCTGTTGATCCGCCCCTTTCTCCGTCGCGCCGACCGGCTGGAGCTGGCGGAGCTCCATCCGACCGACCATCGCCTTCTGGCCGAGCGGCTTCGCGGCGTCCCGGGCGTCCGTATCGAGCGGGCCGACGGCCTCGCCCTTCTCGTTGCCCGCATGCCGCCGGCCGAGCGCCGCAGCCTTGTCCTCATCGATCCCAGCTACGAGGTGAAAACCGACTACGACACCGTCGTCTCTGCTCTCGTCCAGTCGCACCGCCGGTTCCCGAGCGGCGTCCTCATTCTCTGGTATCCGGTGATCGAGCGTCGGCGGGCCGACACCCTCCTGGCCGCGCTGGCTGCGACCGGCATGCCGGCTCAGTATCGGCTCGAGCTCTGCCAAAAGCTCGACGCCGACGGGCACGGCCTGACGGGATCAGGCGTCATCGTCGTCAACCCTCCCTGGACTCTCCCGCTTGCGGCGCCCGGGGGACCTCGCGTGGCTCGAGGCGGCGCTCGCCGCGGCGGGGCCGTCCGCGGCAGGCTGGCTGGTGCCGGAGCGGTCGGCCGTCAGCTCATCTGCTTCTTGATCGCGCCGGCGATCGCCGTGAGGATCGCTCCGCCGGCACCGCCGCCGATGATCTGGGCGATGATCGCGCCGATATCGGGTCCGCCGGCAACGGCTGGGGCGGCGCCCGCGGCTCCCGCCACATCGGCCGCGCCACCCATCCCGAGGTGGCTCAGCACCTGGCCCAGGATGAGGCCGCCGACCGCGCCGACGATCGAGTTGCCGGTCGTGCCGAGGCTGATGTTCTTGGCGGCGCCGCCGACGACATTGCCGCCGATGGCGCCGGTCACGATCTGGATGATGAGCTGGACGATTTCCGACATCTGGCCTTTTTCCCTGTCGTCTTGTCGAGGTCGCCCGCGGCGACCACCGTCGTTGTCCACGCCCTGCTCTACCACAAACGTCGCCGCGTCCCAATCGCATGCCTCCTCCCCGAATTTCGCCTGCTTTGACGTGGGCAGGTCGGCAGCGTTGCCCGCCACCGCGGCCACGCCGAGCAGCCTTGGGCAGAGTCGATCCTGGTCACCCGTCGTCATCCGTCAGTCGCCGTCCACCGGGTCCGCTGCTCGGCAGCGCAAGAACATGATGTGGGTGAGCGCGCTCGGGATCACGGTCGGCAGCAGCCGCCAGGGGGCGGCAAGGCCGCGCACCTTTCCGACCGCGCCCCGCGGGCTCCGCGCCAGGGGCGGACCAACGGCACCGACCAGCGGATCGCCGGTCGAGCACGGCGTCGCTATGCTGGTCCTCGAGGTCGACCCGACGGGAGCACGCGCATGGCCACACCCGCGAGCTTCGCCGCGATCGAGGAGGCGGCGATCCTGCGTCACGGCACGGCAGCCCTCGAGGCCCGGCTCGCCGTGCCGGCCAGCGCCGCCGTCCTCGCAGCGCGACCTGACGATCGCTACCTCTCGCTGATGTCGCTCAGGATCTTCCGCGCCGGCCTGAAGCACAGCGTGGTCGATACCAAGTGGCCAGCCTTCGAGGAGGTCTTTTGGGGCTTTGCGATCGAGCGCTGCGCCGCCCTTTCCGACGAGCGGATCGAGGAGCTGCTGGCCGACCGACGGCTGATCCGCCATTTGGGCAAGCTGCGCGCGATCCGCTCCAACGCCGGGGCGATCCTGGCGCTACGGGCGGAGGGCCGGCCGCTCGGCGCCTGGCTGGCCGCCTGGCCGGCGAGCGACATCGTCGGTCTTTGGGAGGAGCTCGCGCGCCGGTTCAGCCAGCTCGGCGGCAATTCCGGCCCCTATTTCCTGAGAATGGCGGGCAGGGACACCTTCATCCTCTCCGACAGCGTCGTGAAGGCCCTTCAGAATTGGCGGGCGGTGGCCACACCGCCGAAGAGCCGCGCGGATCGGGCGGAAGTCCAGTCTGCCTTCAACCACTGGGCCGAGGAGAGCGGTCGCCCGCTTTGCCAAGTGTCCCAGATTCTGGCGCTGTCGGTCGACTGACCTTCCCTCGGAGATCGCCCCGTCAGCCAGCGCGGGTCCACCCCCTGGACGTCGGCCTCCCTCGTGCTTCCGCCGACTAAAGTCGGGCTCCGAAGTTTCTCGCCGGGTCGAATTCGGGCGCCGCGCGGCCCGAGGGCGCGGCCGCGGGTCCGCCTCGACGCGGCAGGAAGACGCCGCTGCCCGGTCGCCCGATCAGGCTGCCGCGCTCGACGATGACCTCGCCGCGGCGCAGGACCGTCATGGGCCATCCCCTGATCCGGCGGCCCGCATAGGGCGTGTAGCCGGCATGGTCGTGGGTCGAGCCTTGGGCGATCTCGACCTCGCGCTCCGGATCCCACAGCACAAGGTCGGCGTCTCCACCCACCGCGACGGATCCCTTGCGCGGATTGAGGCCATAGATCCGGGCCGGGGCCGTCGAGGTCAGCTCGACGAAGCGGTTGAGGTCCATCCGGCCGCGGCTGACCATCTGATCGAACAGCACGGGCAGCCTCAGCTCCAGCCCCGGCATGCCGTTCGCGATCTCCTTGAAGGTCGGGCTCTTTCCTTTCGCGAGCTTGCCGGTCTCGTCCATCCGGTAGGGCGCATGATCCGAGGAGACGGTCTGCAGCGTGCCGTTGGCCAGCGCCTGCCAGAGGGCCTCCTGGTCGCTCCGCTCGCGCAGCGGCGGGCTGCAGATCCACATCGCTCCCTCGATGCCGGGCCTGTCGAGGTCCTCCTTGGTCATCACGAGATACTGGGTGCAGGTCTCGCCGTAGACCTTGGCCCCCTCGCCGCGGGCGCGGTGGATCACGGCGGCGCCTTCGGCGGTCGAGACATGATAGATCATAAGCGGCTGGTCGAGCAGGACAGCGCAGGCGATGGCCCGGCCGATGGCCTCGGCCTCGCCGGCGCGCGGATGGCTGACGGCGTGGTAGCGGGGGGCCGTGTAGCCGCCCGCGAGAAGGCGCTTCGCCATCCAGAGGATCATGCCGTGGTTCTCGGCGTGGACGCAGACCATGCAGCCGTGCTCGCGGGCCGCGGCGAGAACGTCGAGGAACTGCTCGTCCTCGATGCGCAGCCGGTCGTAGGTCAGGAAAACCTTGAGCGAGCCGTGACCTTCGGCGACCAGCGGCGGCAGCTCTTCCCTGAGCACCTCGGGTCGCGGATCGGCCAGGATCATGTGGAAGGCGTAGTCGACGATGGCGCCGCGCTCGGCCGCCGCGTGGTAGTCGTCGACCACCTTGCGGAGGCTCATGCCGACATGCTGGGCGGCGAAGGGGATGACGGTCGTCGTGCCGCCCAGCGCCGCCGAGCCCGTCGCCGTCTCGAAGGTGTCGGCGTTCATCAGGCCCGAGGCCGAGAGCTGCTCGATGTGGCAATGGCTGTCGACGCCGCCGGGGAGGACGAGGCGGCCGGTGGCGTCGATCTCGCGGGCGCCCGGCAGCAGCCCGCGGCCGATGGCGGCGATCGAGCCGCCCTGAACGGCGATGTCCGCCGCGAAGGTGTCGGTGGCCGACGCGACGGTGCCGCCGCGGATCACGAGATCATAGGCTGACACGGCGCATCCCTCCCGACTAGGATCAAGCTCGGTTAGCACCGGGGGCTTTGCCTGACCATGGCGGGCGCTGCAACGATCCTCGTCATCAACCCGAACTCGAACGCCGAGGTGACGGACGGCCTCGACCGTGCGCTGGAGCCGCTGCGGCTGCCGGGAGGGCCGGCGATCCGCTGCACGACGCTCGAGGAAGGTCCCTTCGGCATCGAGAGCCAGGCGGATGTCGAGGCGGTGACCCTGCCGCTCCGCCGCACGGTCGCCCGGGGATCGGCCGACGCCTTCGTCATCGCCTGCTACAGCGATCCCGGGCTTCAGGTGTGCCGCGAGGCTACGGACAAGCCGGTCCTCGGCATCGCCGAGTGCGCCATGCTGACGGCCCTGACCCGGGGCGATCGCTTCGGCGTCGTCGCCATCCTCGAGCGCTCGATCCCGCGCCATCTGCGCTACATCCGCCAGCTCGGCCTCGGGGCGCGGCTCGCGGCCGAGCGGGCCCTGGACCTCCGGGTCCACGAGCTCGCCGAGGAGAGCCGGACCTGGGAGCGCCTCCTGCAGGTGGGTCGCAGTCTCAAGGATCGGGATGGCGCCGACGTGCTCATCCTCGGTTGCGCGGGCATGGCCCGCTACAGGAGGCGCCTCGCTGCCGCGCTCGGCCTTCCTGTGATCGATCCGACCCAGGCCGCGGTCACGATGGCCCTGGGCGCCGTGCTGCTGCGCGAAGCCTGATCCGAGCATGGCTCTGGAGAGCGGCGAGCAACCCGCTTGCCTCGACGCCGCCATTCCCGCAAAGTTTCACAACTGGGAAAAACGCCAGGGAGCGGCGGTCAGCGCCGCATCGCGACAGGGAGACATCCCCATGAGCCATCCGATCGACGAGATCGAGGGAATCGGCGAAGCGTACGCCAAGAAGCTGCGTGCTGCCGGTATCGCCACCACCGATGCGCTGCTCGAAGCGTGCGCGGACGCCAAGGGGCGAAAGGCCATGGCGGACAAGGCCGGTCTCAGCGAGGCGCTCATCCTGCGCTGGACGAACCATGCCGACCTGATGCGCATCAAAGGCGTCGGCAAGCAGTTCGCCGAGCTGCTCGAGGCCGCCGGCGTCGACACCGTGAAGGAGCTGAAGCACCGGAACGCTGGCAATCTCGCGACGAAGCTCGCCGAGGTCAACGCGGCGAGGAAGTTGACCGGCGCCGTGCCGGCCGAGAAAGCCGTGGCGGAATGGATCGAGCAGGCCAAGGCGCTCCCGGCCACCATCACGCACTGATGACGGGCATGGATCGAAGGCGGAAGAGCGCATGGGGCTCGGTGACGCGCTGAAGCGGCTTTTCGGGGGTGGCGGCGGCGGTGCCGAGGCTGGCGACGCGCCGCCCGATCGCGCGGGCGCGATCGAGTACAACGGCTACCGGATACTGCCGGCACCGAAGCGTCAGGGCGGCCAGTTCCTGACCGCGGGCGTCATCGAGAAGGACGAGGGCGGAACGGTGCGGAGCCACAGCTTCATCCGCGCGGACACTCATTCCAGCGCCGACGACGCCAAGGCCTTCGCCATCCGCAAGGCCAAGCAGCTCATCGACGAGCAGGGCGACCGCCTCTTCGGCTGAGGTGCCGCCGGCCGCCGTCAGTGGCGAGGCCGGAGGTCGGCCGTATTGGTGCCCGGGTCGAACAAGCACCAGTACTCGTAGGTGGTGCCGTCCCGCCAGGTGCCGACCTGAACCTTGTAGTCGCGGCCGTCGGGCTGAAGCTTGCCGAAGCCGGTCAGCTTCTCGTTCCGCTCATAGGCGCGTTGCCAGCATGCCTGCTGGGCGCGCTTGTCGAGATTGCCCTGGCCGCTGTTGCCGTTGCCGCCGCCATTGCCGTTGCTGCGCTGAACGTCGAGCGACGCCCGGTCGTCACGCTTGTCGTAGCTGCAGCGACCATCGAAGCTGCTGTCCTTGCGGCGGAGCCGAAGGTCGACCCGGGCCGTGCGATCGCCGGTGGCTCTCGACCCGGTGACGTCCCGGACATCGTAACCCTTGGTCTGGGCCGTCTGGTGACAGGCCCGCTCCGCCGACTGCAGGAGCTGGCGGTCGCCCGAGCCGCTGTCTCCGTGGCCCTGGACGTCGAGCGAGGCCTTCTCCGCGCGGCCGTCATAGCTGCAGCGTCCGTCGAATGACTGGTCCTTGCGGCGTAGCCGAAGGTCCATCCGAGCCGTGTTGTTGCCCGAGAACCTGGTGCCGCTGATGTCCTGGACGTCGTAGCCCCCGATTCCGGGCCGTCTGGCGACAGGCCGGCTCGGCCGAGCGCAGCAGGTCCTGGTTTCCGCCCTTGGTGTAGCCTTTGCTGTCGTTATTCTTGTTATTATTGTTGTTGTTGTCGGCCAGTGCGGGAACCGCGGCGAGGAGGAAGAGACCGGTCGCGAGCGCCGCCAATGTCGAGATGAGACGCATGCCCTGAGCCCTCCGCGAGCTAGCTCGCATCGCCCCGGCGGACGACGGCATCCGCCAGCACGCAGAGCAGCTCGAACATGATGTTGACGCCGACCCAGGCGGTCTGGCCCGACGGGTCGAAGGGCGGCGAGACCTCGACCAGATCCGCGCCGATCAGGCTCAGCCCCTGGAGCCGGCGGACCATCCGCTGCGCCTGGAACGTCGAGAAGCCGCCGATCTCGGGCGTGCCGGTGCCGGGGGCCTGGCTCGGGTCGATGCCGTCGATGTCGAAGCTCACATAGACCGGCCGATCGCCGACGATCGAGCGTGCCTCGTCCATCACGGCGTCGGTGCCGCGATCCATCAGCTCCTCGATCATCACGATGCGGGCGCCGTGGGCACGCGCCCACTCCACGTCCTCGCCGTCATAGGCCGAGCCGCGGATGCCGATCTGCACCACGCGCTTGGGGTCGATCAGCCCCTCCTCGGCAGCGCGCCTGAAGGGTGTGCCGTGCGTGTAGGTGAAGCCCCCGAAATAGCTGTCGAAGAAGTCGGTGTGCGCGTCGAAATGGATCATGCCGACGGGCCCGTCGTGGACGAGGCCGCGCAGCACCGGCAGCGAGATCAGGTGGTCGCCGCCGGCGGTCATCGGCAGGATGCCCGCCTCCTGGACACGCTTGAAGAAGGCCGAGACGCGATGGAGCGTGTCCTGCACGTCGGCCGGGTTGACCGGGCAGTCGCCGAGATCGACGCAGCGCGCCATGTGGAAGGGCTTGAGCCCGGTCGCCTGATTGATCAGCCGGATCATCGTCGAGGCGTCGCGCAGCTGGCGCGGCCCATGGCGAGCGCCGGCACGATTGGTCGTTCCGCCGTCCCAAGGCACCCCGACGATGCCGATCTGCGCCTCACTCGCGCCCTCGAGGGGCCGATGCGGCAGGCGCATGAAGGTCGCCACCCCGGCGAACCGAGGCAGCTCCATGCCGGAAACGGGCAGGTAGGTCTCGTTCTCCGCCGCCATCGTCGCCCTCCGTCAGCCAAGCGGTCAGTCGCAGCCCGGGTTCCGGCCCGTCGCGCCAAAAAAGGGACGGCGACGGCTGGGCGGCCCGCTACGCGGTCTGGCCGACCGGCCGCCAACGATCCGGGCGGCAGCGAATATACTGGTCAGCATAGGCGGTTTCAGCCCCCAATGCCCGCGCCGCGTGCCAGGCCCAGCGCGGATCGTCCATCATGCCGCGGGCCAGCGCCACGAGATCGGCCTTCCTGTCGGCGACGATGCCTTCGGCCTGAGCGGGGTCGGTGATGAGGCCGACCGCCATGACCGGCATGGAGACCGCCTGCTTGATCGCCTGGGCGAATGGCGTCTGATAGGCTGGGCCGAGCTTGATCTGCTGGTCGGGGTGCAGGCCCCCCGACGAGACCACGACGTAGTCGCAGCCCAGCGCCTCCAGGCGCCGGGCGAGTTCGATCGTCCCGTCGAGATCCCAGCCTCCCTCGACCCAGTCGGTGGCCGAGACCCTTGCCCCGAGGGGCTTGTCGGCCGGCCACGCCTCGCGCACGGCGGCGAAGACGCGAAGCGGCAGCCGCATCCGGTTCTCGAGGCTGCCGCCATACTGGTCGGTCCGGCGGTTGCTCAGCGGCGAGAGGAACTGGTGCATCAGGTAGCCATGCGCCATGTGCACCTCGACGAGGTCGACCCCGAGCCGCTCTGCGCGCCGCGCCGCCTGAACGAAGTCGTGCTCGACCTTGGCGATGCCGACCGCGTCGAGGGCCGCCGGAACGTGCCAGTGGGGGGCGTAGGGCAACGCCGAGGGCCCGACGGTCTGCCAAGGCGCCTCGTCGGCGGTAAGGGGCTCGCCGCCCTTCAGGGGAACCCGGGTCGAGGCCTTGCGTCCGGCGTGGGCCAGCTGGATGCCCATTCTGGTGACACCGTAGCGGCGGCAGAAGGTCAGCACCCGCTCGAGAGCCCGCTCATTGTCGTCCGACCAGAGGCCGAGGCAGCCGTGGGTGATCCGCGCCTCGGGCGAGACGCCGGTCGCCTCGGCGATGACCAGGCCGCCCGCGCCCATCGCGAACTGCCCGAGATGCATCAGGTGCCAGTCGGTCGCCGATCCGTCCAGGGCGGCGTACTGGCACATCGGCGAGACGACGATGCGATTGGGCAGCTCGAGGCCGCGCAGACGGATGGGGGAGAAGAGTGCGCTCGTCACCGGTCCTGGCTCCATCGGGGCAAGCCGGCGTGTGCCGAGCGACAGCGCGGGCACCGAACCGACGAGGGTCTACTTAGCGGCTCGGTCGCGGAACGGAAGCCCGGACGCCGCAGGCCCCTCCTGCTCAGGACACCAGCTGATAGTCGAGCGTCTGGCCCCGCGTCGTGACGTGGGCCTTCACCCAGAGGCCGTTCGCATACCAGATGTCACCCTCGCGGCCCTTGCTCGAGGCCATGCGGTAGCGCGTGGCATCCACCCAGGCGCCCTTCACCTCGATCTGCTCGCTGACACCGTTTTGGATGGTCAGGTTGCTGAGGACGCCCAGCTGTGCGTCGAGGAGCTTGTCCACGCCGACGATGCGGCTGTTCCACCAGCTGAGATCGGTCATCGTGCCGAGCTTGAGGTCGAGCGCGCCGTTGGCTCCATCCCCCGTCAGACGACCGTTCGCCTCGTCGAGGGTCAGCGCCGTCTTCTTGCCGTCGTCGTCGGTGGTCACGTCGGAGCCGACCAGAACGCCGCCGCGCCACACGTCATGCCCGATCTGCCGATAGTGGTAGACGGTGATGAAGGCCACCTTCACCACGAGATTGATGTCCGTCTGGGCGACGAAGCCGCCGTTCCGCGCCACGAAGGTGATGTGATGCTCGCCGATCTTGCTGCCCTTGCGGTAGACGTCGAAGGTTCGGTCGACGGGTAGCGCCTCGGCGCTCGAGGCGAGCGGCGGCCTCACGAGAAGCCCGGTGCCGGCCGCGATGAGACCGAGCAGCCGCCGCCGGTCGAGAGGCCCAGCCGCCCGACCCATCTGCGACCCCGACCTGGTCCCGTCGCTCGCCGCTCGCATCCTCTCCTCCAATGGCTGATCCCGAGCCTTTCCTCGCCTGCTCATACGGTCGGCATCTGACGGAAGATCGCCGCGACGGTCTCGTCGGTCGGCATCGTCTCGATCCTCTCGACGATCGCGAGCGGCGGTCCCTCGCGGCACCGCGTCAGCATCGTCTCGATTTGCTCGTTCTCGCCCGCGAGCAGGACCTCGACGCTTCCGTCGCGTCGGTTGCGAACCCACCCGGACAGACCGAGCCGGCGAGCCTCCCGGATCGTCCAGTCGCGAAACCCTACGCCCTGAACCCGACCGAAAATGCGCACTCGACAAGGCACGGGCTATCGCTACTTACAGGGATCCCGAGCGATGATTATGGGTCACTCCTCGCCCGGGTTCAATTCGCCTCGGGCGTCGGCTCGATATCGCCACCGCGGAGAACGATGCTGCCCGGACGATCGGTCGCAGCCGGCGCATGGGGTCTGCCGAGCTGGGACGATAAAGGGGAGAAGGCCGTCATCGCTGCCGAAGGGCCGAGCACATATCGAGCATCCGGCGAGAAGGGTGGGAATCCGGCGCCGGGACGTGCCATGACGGGCGTTGTCGCAATGGCAGAGGGAGGAGGGACGGATGGCCAAGGAGATTTTTGTCAGCATTGGGGTCGACGTGGACGCGGTGGCGGGGTGGCTGGGGTCGTATGGCGGCGAGGACAGCCCCTGCGACATCAGCCGGGGGGTGTTCTCGGGCGAGGTGGGGTCGCTCCGGCTGCTCAGGCTGTTCGCCCGCTGGGGGATCAAGACCACCTGGTTCGTCCCCGGCCACTCGGTCGAGACCTTTCCCGACCAGATGAAGCAGGTGGCGGAGGCCGGGCACGAGATCGCGATGCACGGCTACAGCCACGAGAACCCGATCGCGATGACGCCCGAGCAGGAGGAGGCGATCTTCGACAAGTGCATCGAGGTCATCGAGAAGCTGTGCGGCAAGCGCCCGCGCGGCTATGTGGCGCCCTGGTGGGAGTTCGGCTCGAAGACCAACGAGCTGCTCCTCAAGAAGGGCATCAAGTACGACCACAGCCTGATGCACAACGACTATCACCCCTACTATGTCCGGGTCGGCGACAGCTGGACCAAGATCGACTACTCGAAGCACCCGAGCGCCTGGATGACGCCGTTCAAGCGGGGCAAGGAGACCGATCTCGTCGAGATCCCGGCCTCCTGGTGGCTGGACGACCTGCCGCCCATGATGTTCATCAAGGCGGCCCCGAACAGCCACGGCTTCGTCAACCCCCGCGACATCGAGGACATGTGGCGGGAGCAGTTCGACTGGGTCTATCGCGAGTACGACTACGCGGTCTTTCCGATCACCATCCACCCCGACGTCTCGGGCAAGCCGCAGGTGCTGATGATGCTGGAGCGCCTCTATGGGCACATCAGCCGCCACCCCGGCGTCCGCTTCGTGACCATGGAAGAGATCGCCGACGATTTCCTCGAGCGCTATCCGCGCGGCAAGCCCGAGCGGCCGGCCTCCTAGCCAGGGCGGCGGCGACGCGATGTGCGGGCTCTGCGGGATCCTCGGCGTCGAGGCGCATTGGACCGACGATCCCTCGGCCTCCGACGAGAGCCGCCGCGCCGACCGCGAGCACCGCGCCCGCGTCGCCAACCGCATTCTTCTCTCTACGGCCTGAGGCTTGCGACCTGGGGCGGCCGCTTCACGCTGCAGGGCCGCACCGGCAAGACCGCGGTCGTGGACCATCTGGGTGCTGTCTGGCCCGTCGCCGAGAAGCTCGCCGGGCGGCCGTGCGACCCGCTCGATCCGGTCGTGATCGGTCGCCTCGAGCTGCTCCGGGGCAGGAGCGATGAGCGAGGACTGGGGCCGAGCCGGTCACGGTCAACCTGCTGACCGGCTTCCTGGGCTCGGGCAAGACCTCGCTGTTGCGCCGCCTCCTCCACCGGCCGCGGCTCGCCGACACGGCCGTGCTGATCAACGAGCTGGGCGAGGTGGGCCTCGATCATCTCCTGGTCGAGACGGTCGACGAGGAGGTGGTGCTGCTGCAGAGCGGCTGCGTCTGCTGCACGATCCGCGGCGACCTGAGGGACGCCATCGGCCGGGCTGCTCGGCCGGATGCGCCGCGGCGAGATCCCGCCCTTCGGCCGCCTCGTGATCGAGACGACCGGCCTCGCCGATCCGGGGCCGATCGTCGCCACGCTCGCGGCCGACCCGGCGCTGCGCCACCATGTCCGGCTCGGCAACGTCGTGACGGTGGTCGATGCCGTCGATGGGGCCCGCAACCTCGAAGACTTTCCGGAAGCCCTGAAGCAGGCGGCGGTGGCCGACCGGATCGTCGTCTCCAAGACCGACCTCGCGGAGCGGCCGGCGATCGCAGCGCTCCGGGCGCGCCTCGCGACCCTCAACCCGACCGCCGTCCTCCACGAGTCGGCGGCCGACAGCGAGGCGGCCGAGGCTCTTCTTCTTCACGACGTCCACGACCTCGCGAGCAAAGGCGAGGAGATCCGACGCTGGCTCGCCGCCGAGACGACCCATGCGGTCGCGACCACGCCCATGACCACGACGGTGAAGCGAGCCGGCACGGCGACATCCAGGCCTTCTGTCTCACCGCCGCCGCGCCGGTCGACTGGGCCGCCTTCGGCCTCTGGCTGTCGATGCTGCTCAACCGCCACGGATCGGCCATCCTGCGCGTGAAGGGCCTCTTGCACATCGTCGGCACCGATCGGCCGGTCGTCGTCCAGGGCGTGCAGCACACCATGCACAGGCCAGAGCATCTGCCGGCCTGGCCGGACGGCGAGCCGCGGACCCGCCTCGTCGTCATCGCCCGCGGCCTCGACCCGCAGCTCGTCGAGCGCTCCTTCCGGGCCTTCCTCGGCAGCGGCCCTGCCGAGGGCGGTCGGGCCGCCGTTCCGAGCGTAGCCGGCCGTGGGTCGCCAGCGGCTGGCCGGCAGCCGAGTTTAGCTTGGCAGGACGCCGAGCTTTGGCCGATAAGGGCATGCCAAAAGGGAGCGAGACGAACAGTATGCGCTACGAGGCTCCGGAGACGATCGACAAGGCGGTGGCGCTGCTGGCCGGGACACCGGCGGCGGCGCGGGTATTGGCGGGCGGCACCGATCTGCTGGTGCAGCTCAGGGCCGAGGTGATCCAGCCCGAGCTCGTGGTGGACATCAAGCGGATCCCGGAGCTGGGAAGGATCATCGGCGAGGCCGGCGGCTTCCGCGTCGGCGCGGCCGTCACCGGTGCCGAGATGGGCGAGCACGCGCCGCTGCGGGCGATGTGGCCGGGCGTGGTCGAGGCGGTCGAGCTGATCGGCTCGACCCAGGTCCAGGGCCGGGCGACGATGGTGGGCAATCTCTGCAACGCCTCGCCGGCCGCCGACAGCGTGCCCGCCATGATCGCGGCCGCGGCGGTGGTCAGGGTGGTCGGGCCGAATGGCCAACGCGACATTCCGGTCGAGCAGCTCAACGTCGGCCCCGGCCGCACCTCGCTCGGTCCGGGCGATCTGGTGACCTCGGTCTTTCTGCCGGCACAGCCGCCGCGCGCCGGCGACGCCTATCTGAGGTTCATTCCCCGAACCGAGATGGATATCGCCGTCGTGGGCGTCGGCATCTGCCTGAGCCTCGACGAGAGCGGCGTCTGTCGGGCGGCACGGGTCGGCGTCGGTGCCGTGGCGCCGACCGCGCTGCTGGTCGACGAGGCCGCTGCTGCCCTGGTCGGGACATCCGTGGATGCGGCCGCCCTCGATCGGTTGGCGGCGGCTGTCGGTGCCGCCTGCCGGCCGATCGACGACAAGCGCGGCACGCGGGACTTCCGCATCAAGGTCTCGGGCGTGCTGGCGCGCCGGGCCGCCACGCTGGCCCTCGAGCGCGCAGGGACCCGCCGATGAGCAAGACCCACGTCACCACCACCATCAACGGCGATATCGTCGAATATCTCTGCGAGCCGGAGCAGACCCTGCTGGACGTGCTGCGCGACGTGCTCGGGATGACCGGCAGCAAGGAAGGCTGCGCCTCGGGCGACTGCGGCGCCTGCAGCGTCATGCTCGACGGCCGCCTGGTCTGCTCCTGCCTCGTGCTCGGGGCCGAGATGCAGGGCCGCACGGTCGAGACGATCGAGGGCATGGCGGTCGGCGACCAGCTGCATCCGCTTCAACGGAAGTTCCTCGAGCACGCGGCCCTGCAGTGCGGAATCTGCACGCCGGGCTTCCTCGTCGCGGCGAAGGCGCTGCTGGAGCGCAACGACGATCCGAGCGAGACCGAGGTGCGCTACTGGCTGGCCGGCAATCTCTGCCGCTGCACCGGCTACGACAAGATCGTCCGCGCCGTCATCGACGCGGCCGCCGAGATGAGAGGAGTTTGACCATGGCGACGATGCTCGAGCGGCCCGCGGTAGCCAAGGGCGAAGGCGCGGGGCAGGAGTACCGCTGGATCGGCACCCGCCCGGTCCGCCCCGACGGCATCGACAAGGTGACGGGGCGCGCCCGGTTCGGCGCCGATCTGCAGCTTCCCGGCATGCTCGTCGGCAAGGTTTTGCGGAGCCCGCATCCGCACGCCAGAATCCGCTCGATCGACACGAGCAAGGCCGCGGCACTGCCGGGCGTCAAGGCCGTGGTGACGCGCGACGACTTCGGCGACCTGCCCTCGGAGTTCCTCCCCGCCGGCGAGATGATGGTCAACTACCGGGACATCGTCCGCAACGTCATGGCGCGCGAGAAGGTGCTGTACGAGGGGCATGCGGTCGCGGCCGTGGCGGCGATCAGCGCCTCCGTGGCGCGTCAGGCGCTGCGCCTGATCCAGGTCGACTACGAGGTGCTGCCGCACGTCCTCGACCCGGTGGAGGCGATGCGGCCGGAGGCGCCGCTGCTGCACGAGGACATGATCACGGCCGGCGTCGAGCCCCCGCCGAGCGCGCCCTCGAACGTCGCCAAGCGGATCGAGTTCGGCGTTGGCGACCTCGAGGCGGGCTTCGCCCAGGCCGATCTCGTCATCGAGCGCACCTTCACGACCAAGCCCGTGCATCAGGGCTACATCGAGCCCCACGCCTGCGTCGCCAGCGTCTCCGAGGACGGCCAGGCCGAGCTCTGGACCTCGACCCAGGGCCAGTACATCGTCCGCGCCCACTGCGCCCGGCTCCTGGGCGTCGACGTCGGCAAGATCCGGGTGACCCCGTCGGAGATCGGCGGCGGCTTCGGCGGCAAGACCGTCGTCTATCTCGAGCCCCTGGCGCTGGCCCTCTCGCGCAAGGCCCGCCTGCCCGTGAAGATGACGATGACGCGGGAGGAGGTCTTTCGGGCCACCGGGCCGACCTCCGGCGCCCAGGTGCGGGTCAAGATGGGTGCCACCAAGGACGGGCGGATCACCGCCGGCGACGCCGAGCTGGTCTACGAGGCCGGCGCCTTCCAGGGCGGGCCGGTCCAGCCGGGTGCGATGAGCGCCTTCGCGCCCTACGCCATCGAGCATGCCCGGGTGGTGGGCTTCGATGTCGTCAGCAACCGCCCGAAGGTCGCGGCCTATCGGGCGCCGGGTGCTCCCATCTCGGAGTTCGCGGTCGAGAGCGTGGTCGACGAGCTGGCCAAGAAGCTGGGCCTCGACCCGATCGAGTTCCGCCTCAAGAACGCCGCCCAGGAGGGCACGCGCGCCCTCTACGGGCCGAAGTTCGGCCCGGTCGGCCTCGTCGCCACGCTGGAGGCGGCACGGGCGCACGACCACTGGAAGGCGCCGCTCGGCCCGAATCAGGGCCGCGGCATCGCCTCGGGCTTCTGGTTCAATGTCGGCGGCGAGACCTCCTGCACCGTCAACATCAACGAGGACGGCACGGCGACGGTGGTCCTGGGCACGCCCGACATCGGCGGCTCGCGCGCCTCGATGGCGCTGATCGCGGCCGAGGAGCTGGGCATCGACTACGACAAGGTCCGGACGATCATCGCCGACACGGCCTCGCTCGGCTTCACGTTCCTCACCGGCGGCAGCCGCGTCACCTTCTCGAGCGGCATGGCGGTGGCCCAGGCGGTCCGCCAGGCGACCCGCGAGATGTGCGCGCGGGCGGCCAAGCTCTGGGAGGTGCCGGAGGAGGCGGTCAAGTGGGAGGACGGCGCCGCCAAGCCCGCCAGCAGCAATGTCGGCGACTTCGCGCCGATGCCGCTGGCCGAGATCCTCAAGATCGCCAGCAAGACCGGCGGCCCGATCTCCGGGCACGCCCACATCAACGCCCAGGGTGCGGGGCCCAGCTTCGGCACCCACATCGCCGACGTCGAGGTCGACAAGGAGACGGGGCGCGTCACGGTCCTGCGCTACACCGTCATCCAGGACGCCGGCCGGGCCATCCACCCGAGCTATGTCGAGGGCCAGTTCCAGGGCGGTGCGGTGCAGGGCATCGGCTGGGCCTTGAACGAGGAGTACATCTACGGCGCGGACGGGAGGATGAGCAATCCGGGCTTTCTCGACTACCGGATGCCGGTCGCCTCGGACGTGCCGATGATCGACACCGTGATCGTGGAGGTGCCGAACCCGGCCCATCCCTATGGCGTGCGCGGTGTCGGCGAGACGCCGCTCGTGCCGGCGATGGCGGCGATGGCCAACGCGGTGCAGGACGCGCTCGGCATCCGCTTCACCGAGCTGCCGATGTCGCCGCCGCGGGTGCTGGCGGCGATCGAGGCGGCTGCCGCGGGCGAGCGCTAGCGGCGATGGCCCATGTCGTCCTGGCCCGCGCGCTGACCCGGTTCACCGACGGCGAGCGCGAGCTGGAGATCGAGGCCGCGGACATCCGCGGTCTGCTGAGGGCGCTGGGCCAGCGCTGGCCGGCGCTGGCCCCGCATCTGGTCGAGGGTCTGGCCGTCGCGATCGACGGCCAGATCTACCAGGACGCGTGGCTCGAGCCGATCCCCAAGGACAGCGAGGTCCATCTCATCCCGCAGATCGTCGCCGGCTGAGATGCAGGCCTCAGCGCCCGCGGCCGCCGAGAGGGTGTAGCGAGCGCGCTAGCTTGTCCGCCATAGGGAGCGCACGACTTGGCCGCTGTTGGTGGGCCGGTGGGGTTGTGGGCAGGGCGTAGCGCTGTCCACAAATCCACCGGCTTGGCCGCGTCGCGGTGGTCACGCGGCCATGTCCTGCGGCGGCTCGGCCGCCGGTGGATAGACGGCCAGACGGTGCGGACCCTTGAAGATGGCGATCGTGCCGTCCGGATACGCGTGCAGCCGCACGGTGCTGCGGACGAAGTGGGGCCGCATCGGGCTGGGCGGGATCTGCAGCACGCGACCCTGCCAGCGCCCACAGTTGTCGTTGCCGACTTGCCGCTCCTCCTGCACGCAGAGCACGTCACGCCACAGCTCGGGCGCGACCGGCACGAAGGCCGAGGCCGGCTGCTCGGGCGTGACCGCGAAGCTGGCGTTGTGCTCGGCCAGGTAGACCTCGCGCAGCTAGCGGTTGGCCGCCACGACGGTCGTGATCCCGGCGAGCCGGAATTCCTTGGGCAGCCGGTCCTGCCCTCCGATCGCTTTACGATCGGCTCCTCCGGAGACGGAGCCGCCATGCGACTGGTGCGGAACGCCCGCTCGCAGCGGCCCCTCGCCTGCGGCGAGTAGGCGGCGATGTGGCCGATGCCCAGCTGCTCGAGCGCCCGACCGACCTGGGTGAGCCGGGTCTTCGAGACTTTCCCGCCCGCCTCCGGCGTATGGAAGTCATGGCTGCCCCGATCCGTGTAGAGCTCGATGAACAAGCCGTGGCGCTCGATCACCTCGGTCAGGCCGCGAAACGTCGACGCTGTGCCCTCCTCCTCGACCAGGACGGCCGGGTAGATCGCCGAGGTCGCGTCGTCGAGCGTGATCACCAAGTCGAGCGCCGGCTGCCCGGCCAGCCAGACATGGGTCGAGCCGTCCTGGTGCAGCATCATGCCCATCATCGGCCGCCAGCAGGCCGGCCGATCCGGTGTCCGCAGGACCGCCGGCCAGAAGGCCGGCGAGGCGGCCGGCGCGGCCGCTTGCGCCGGTGTGCCCCCCGCTTGGGTGCCGGCGCGACGGCCCCGCTCTTCTGCAGCCACAGCCGGGTCGTCGTGTAGCCGAGCTTGTAGCCGTGGCACCGACGTAGCCGGTCGTGGAAATGCCGGATCGCGAACCCGGCATAGGGCTCATGGTGGAGCTTCGGCATCCGCTGCAGCTCCTCCTCCGGCGCCCGCCGCGGCGACGGCTTGCCGACCCGCCGGTCGACCAGCCCTGCCGCCCCGTCCTCGGCATGGCGCCCCCGCCAGCGCCGGAACGTCCGCTCGCTCACCCCCGGCGCCGCCGCCGCCTCGGCATGGCTCAACCGCCCGGCCTCCCAACGCTCCAGCAACTCCTCGAAACGCATGATCCCGATCCTCGCCAGCATCCCGCCCGGCCCATCCCCGCCCCAGCTCCACTGGAACAGGTCCAAACCCGGACAGATCATGCGCTCCCTACGCCGGCCAACTCACGCGCTCGCTACAGGGCGTGGAGGCAGCGCTTGCAGGAACCGGCATCTACCCATAGGCTATCTTACAGCCTCAGCATGAAGGCATGGAAACGTCTCGAGGTCACGCTCGGCAGATGGTAGGGCGCCCAACGACTTCGAACCTCGGGCGAAGGGGACGGATTTGGGCCGTGAGCCGTGGCTACGGTCCTCGGCGCTTGGCTCGCGCTCACCTCATGGGCCGCGGTTGCGGCAAGCGAGACGACGCAGGCCAAGCTGCGCGAAGGACAGAGCCTCCGCGAGCTGGCACAACAGTATCTCGGCGATCCGGACCTCTGGACCGCGATCCTGCGGGCCAACAATCTCTCGTCGATCACCGACGCCAAGCCCGGGGTGATCCTGACCATACCCGTGGCGCAGATCGCCCGAGCCGATCACGCCTTGGCCGATGCGCTCGCGGCCATTCAGGCGGCAACGAAGGAGGGTGCCCGCCTGCTGGCGGCGGCGCAGATCGAAAGCTGTCTCGCGGTCTACCGCCGGGCCACCGCTCGCCGCAAAGCCGGCGACTGGGACGAGGCGGCAAGTCTCGCCGCCGAGGCGCAGGCGACCGCGGAGGAAGCGCGCAAGCTGGCCAGCTCCCGGCGCGACACGCAGGCCGAAGCCTTGCTCAGCGACCGTCAGGGCGACGTCGAGGGGCGCCGCCCGCAGGCGCTGGTATGGTCCGATAGGCCGCTGGACTCGCTCCTGGTCGAGCAGGAGAATGTGCGGACACTGTCGAGCTCGACCGCCCAGATCACCTTCAACGACGACAGCCGGCTGCGCCTCAACGCCAACTCGGAGGCGGTGATCGAGCGGATGCGATCGGACGCGATCAGCCGCCACGAGGAAGCCAAGGTGAGCCTCGTTCAGGGGGACTTCTATGCGCTGCTCAGCGGCAAGAGCGAGCAGCACAAGTTCGAGGTCCAGGTGCCCGAGGTCAAGGCGGACGTCGAAAGCCGGGATTTTTGGGTGCGGCGCGACGCCAGCGGCTCGAAATTCACCAACTACGACGACCGTACCCTCAGTGTGGCCGCGAACGGCGAATCGGTGACGCTCGGGCGGGACGAGGCGACCCTGGTCCGCAACGGTCGCCCCCCGACCGAGAAGCAGGCGGTGCTGCCGCCGACCGAGCTGGCGACGCCGGCGAACGACAGCGATCTGTTCAATGCGGCCACGCCGTTGCGCTGGTCGGCGGTTCCCGACGCGGTGGGCTACTGGCTCGAGATCGCCGACGATGTCGACTTTCAGCGCATGGCGCTGACCCGATGGGGTCTCAAGGACACGAGCTTCGCCACCGGTGCCCTGAATGTCGGCACCTACTATTGGCGCGTGTCGGCGCTGGACAAGTTCGGCCTGCCGGGTGCCCGGAGCGACGCCTGGCGCTTCAATGTTCGGGTCGACAACACCCCGCCCTTCCTCATCATCAAGGAGCCCCAGGAGGGGACCATCCTGCGGACGAGCCCGGTCCGTCTGCGCGGGACCACCGAGCCGGGCGTCACGCTGCGCATGGCCGGTGCCCCTGTCCCCGTGGCTGCCGACGGGAGCTTCGACGTTCCGCTCGACCTCGTGGCGGGCGACAACCAGGTGGCGCTGGATGCGACCGATCCCGCGGGCAACATCACCCGGCGGGCGCGCGCCTTCGTCTATGCGCCGGACCAGCCGGCGCTCGTCGCGTTCGACGCCGGCATTCCACATACGGGGCCCGGGCGGTTCGTCACCAGCGGTGACGCGATCACCCTCACCGGCAGCAGCGACCCGGGCGCCCGTCTGCGGGTTACGTCCGAGAGCGGGCCAGCGCTCGCCTCGGCTTTCGCCGACGCGAAAGGACGCTTCACGCTGAGCGTCCCGCTGGCCGGACCGAGCCAGAAGCTGACGATCGAGGTGAGGCAGGTCTCGGGTGCCACCGGCAGCAGCGACTTTTCCGTCACGCAGGATCGCGAGCCGCCTACGATCACCCTGGAGACGTCGCCGCCGACGGTGACGGCGACCGAATGGCTGGTCCTGCGCGGCCGTGCCGACGGGGCCACCGGGCTTACCGTGAACGGGAAGCCCACCGACCTGGCCGACGGGAGCTTCGACACGACGCTGACGCTCCAGGGCGGGCGCAACCGGGTCGAGCTGATCGCGACTGACCTGGTCGGCAACCGTCGGGTCGACAGCTTCGACGTCGTCCTCGATCAGGACCCGCCGCAGCTCGTGAGCTTCGAGGTCACGCCGCGCGACGCGAAGCCCGGGCAGCCGGTGCAGATCGCGCTGACGGCACGCGACGCGTCGGGGCTGCGCAAGGTCGCGCCGATCCGGCTGCAGGTGGGCTCCACCGACATCGACGACCTGCTGGAGCTCGACGGCAGCACCGGCACCTATCGCAAGACCCTGCTGCTGCCGGCGAATGCTTCCGGCAGGGTCACGGTGCGCGAGGTCGAGGTCGAGGACTATGCCGGCAACACGGCGCGCTTCACGCCGGATCGATGACCGGGAAGATCTGCAGGGGGGCGAGACGACATGATCATCCGCATCGGACCGGCGACGAGCCTGCTCATCGCCAGCCTGGTCCTCGCCGGCCTCGCCCAGGCCCGGGCGGAGGAGCCGCTCTCGATCACCTATGGCCCACGGGCGGCCACCGCCGAGGGCGATCCCGATTTCCGGGACACGATCTATTTGCGGGTTCCGGATACGACCCACGAGCGGCTCTATATCCGGGTCTTCGATCCCGACATCGGCGGCGCCCACGATCTGCAGCACGGCGCCGGTTTCGATACACGCATGCGCTACACGATCTTCGGCGGCAAGGGGGCGGGGTCACCTCCGACGTCGCCGCCACCCGACCCCGGGGCGAAGCCCGACCGTCACAAGGCCGACCTCGCCCCGCTCGAGGCCCCGAGCCTCGAGGTGCTGGCAAAGCGCGAGTATGGCGAGGACCCGGCCGCCGACGACGCCTGGGTCACCCTCGCCAGCGTCTCGCCCGAGCAGGGTGACCATGTCGGCGATCAGTACGTCTTCCGGCTCGACATCGAGGGCCTCTCGGGCGACGACGGGAATCTGTACGAGCCCACGCTCAGCCTGCGCGACCGACGCAACGTGGCCCCGGCAGGGCTCTCCATCCTCGACTGGGCGCCCACGGTGCGCATTCCGGCGGCGAAGGTCCAGACGGAGGTCGCGTTCGATCTGCCGGCGGATGCCGAGCGCATCACCATCCACAACTTCGATGCGGCCTCCGGTGACGTCGCCTTCGCCAGCATCTGGCGAACGGTGCCGATGGCCGCCTCGGGCCAGGGTGACTGGCGCCAGAGCGACGTGACGCTGCTGCCGGAGGAGCGGGGCACCACGGCCTCGGTGGTGATGTCGGGCGGGGTCGAGATGCCGAACGACCTCACGCTCTACATTACCGATCAGAACGGCCGGATGCTGCCGATGCGCCTGCCGGCCAGGGCCTTCGTGCCGAACAACCGGCCCCAGCCGGTGGCCGGCTACACGCTGCTCGCCGAGTGCAGCGCCGTCGCATTCGACGCGACGCGCTCCAGCGACGCCGATGGCGACCGCCTGAGCTACCATTGGGAGCTCGGCGACGGCGCCCAGAGCGACGAGGGGGCGATGGTGCATCGCTATCCGGGCCCCGGCACCTATCGAGGGGCGCTCTATGTGCGCGACAGCTCCGGGCAGGTCGGGGACGGGGCGGTCGCCCCGTTCGCGGTGACGCTGAAGCGCCCGCCCTCGGCCGCCGCGGAAGCCGCCCGGCTGACGGCGCCGGGCGTGCCTTTGCCGTTCGACGGCAGCGGCTCGGTCGCCGGCGACCGGCCCATCGCCCACTACGAATGGGATTTCCAGGACGGCAGCAAGGCCGAAGGCGCGAAGGTGACCCATGCCTTCGCCCGATCGGGGCGGTACGTCGTGACCCTGCGCGTTCGCGACGATCAGCCCGGTCCCTGCGACAGCTCGGTGACCCAGACGATCGTCGACGTCAATTCGCCCCCCGTGGCCGTGGCCGGCGCCGACCGCCATGCCGCGGTAGGCGAGACGGTGAAGCTCGACGGGCGGGGCAGCTACGACATCGACGGGGAGATCGTCGCCTGGACGTGGGACCTGGGCGACGGCGCGACGGCCAGCGGCTCGGCCGTCTCGCACGCCTATGATCATCCGGGCACCTATACCGCGACCCTGACCGTGAGAGACGGGGCCGGGCTCGCCAACAGCACGGCCACCTCGACCGTGCGGACCATCGTCAACGATCCGCCCGTGGCGATGCCGGGGCCCGAGCGCCACGTGGCCGTGGGCGAGATCATCCCCTTCGACGGGCGCGCGTCGGTCGATCGCGACGGCAAGCTCGTCCACTATGACTGGACGTTCGGGGATGGCTCGAGCGGCAGCGGCGCGCAGGTGCCCTACGCCTATTCCGAGCCGGGCCGCTTTCAGGCCACGCTCACCGTCGTCGACGATTCGGGCACCAGCAGCAACACGAGCTCGGCCAGCGCGCTGATCGTCGTCAACGCTCCACCCGTGGCGAAGGCCGGGCCCGACCAGCTCGTCACCTCGAGCGAGGTGAGCTTCGACGGAACCGGCTCGAGCGATCCCGACGGCGCCATCGCCAGCTATGCCTGGGACTTCGGCGACGGCACGACCGGCAGCGGTCCCAAGCCGACGCACGTCTACCGCAAGTCCGGGGCCTATCTCGTCCAGCTCACCGTGACCGACGATTCCGGCACGATCCGCAACAGCGCCAGTGATACGCTGCATGTCCTCGTCAATCAGGCCCCCGTCGCCGATGCCGGGCCGGATCAGCTGGCGGCTCCCGGCCAGGTGCTGACGTTCGACGGCAGCGCCTCGCAGGATCCCGACGGCGATATCGTCGCCTGGTCGTGGAGCTTCGGTGACGGCACGAGCGCCGACGGCCAGCGCGTGAGGCACAGCTACGCCAAATCCGGCGTCTACCAGGTGCAGCTCACGGTCCGAGACAATACCGGCCAGCCGAACGCGATCGGCTTCGATCAGGCGAGAGTGACCGTCAATGCGCCGCCGGTCGCGAAGGCCGGGCCAGACCTGCTGGCCGCACCCGGCGACAAGGTGACGTTGGACGGCTCCAGCTCGTTCGACGAGGACGGGAAGATCACGAGCTGGCGTTGGGATTTCAGCGACCGCAGCGACCCGGTCGAGGGTCGGACGGTGACGCGCACCTACGCGGCACCCGGAGTCTATGCGGCGCGCCTCACCGTGACCGACGACAGCGGCGCCATCAACGGGGTGGCACAGGACGAGGTGGCGATCCGCATCAATCACCAGCCCGTGGCCAATGCCGGCAAGGACATCACCTCGTCGAGCACCGACATCTCGTTCGATGCCTCGGCCTCGGCGGATGCCGATGGCGACGCGTTGGTCTACAGCTGGGATTTCGGCGACGGCTCGCCACCCGGCGCCGGGGTGAGGACCACCCACAGCTACGCCGAAGGCGGCAGCTATCCGGTCGTGCTCACCGTCGACGACGGGACCGGGCTCCACAATGCCCGCTCGACGGCGGCGCTGACCGTGCTGATCGACCGGCCGCCCGTCGCCAATGCCGGCGGCAACCGGGAGGCCTGCGGCGGCAGCGTGGTCGTGTTCGACGGCAGCAAATCGCGCGATCCCGAAGGCGGCCTCCTGCGCTACCACTGGGACTTCGGCGACGGGACCGGGGCCGACATCGTCAACCCGACCAAGACCTACGTGCACGGCGGGGCCTACCCGGTGACGCTTAGCGTGGAGGATGATTCGGGCTTCCCCGGCAATCGGGACACCGACCGGATTCTCGTCCGCGTGCACAATTCACCGATCGCGGTGGCCGGCCCGGACCAGCTCTCCTGTGCCGGCGGCGAGGTCCACTTCGACGGCTCGGGCTCGCGCAATCCCGGCGGGGTGGTGAGCCGCTACAGCTGGAATTTCGGTGACGGCACCACGGGCAGCAGCGACCGGCCGGTGCACGTCTTCACCAAGCCCGGCGACTACCGGGTCGTCTTGACCATCGAAGGCGATCAGGCGGGCCAGTGCGCCAACACGAATTCCGGTGAGATGAGCGTCAAGGTGATCGAGGCACCGATCGCGCGCATCGCGGCACCGGCGGCCGTGCCTGTCGGAGCGGCGGCCCACTTCGATGCCTCGCTTTCGACCGTCACGGCGGGCCAGATCGCCGGCTGGCATTGGGACTTCGGCGACGGGGGATCGGCAGAGGGTGCCGCCGTCGATCATACCTTCGAGAAGGCCGGTCGCTACGTCACCGTGCTCACGCTCGATACGGCGGGCGGGGTGGCGACATGCAGCCGCGTCACGACCCAGCACGCCATCGTGGCCAACGCCTCGCCCGTCGCGGTCGCCGGAGGCGAGCGGACGGTCGGAACAGGCGAGGAAGTGCTGTTCGACGCTTCCGCCTCGCACGACGAGGACGGCGGCATCGTCGACTACAAGTGGGACTTCGCCGACGGCACGACGGCCAGCGGCGTCAATGTCCGGCACCGCTTCGGCACCGCCGGCCGCTATCCGGTCAAGCTCACGGTGACCGACAACACCAATCTGCCCAACAACCAGGGAAGCGACGTGGCGATGGTGACCGTCGATCAGCCGCCGGAGGCGGTGATCACGAGGCCGCCCGCCGCCTGCCCGGCCGAGACGCTGGCGTTCAGCGGCACCGGATCGCACGACACCGGCGGCTCGATCACGTCCTACTCGTGGAGCTTCGGGGACGGAGGCAAGGCGGAGGGCCCCAATGTGACCCACAGCTACGCGGCACCCGGTCTGTTCGAGCTGGCGCTGACGGTCGACGACGGCTCGGGTCTGGCCAACGCTCGACAGCAGACGGCCCTGCCGTTCCGCGTCAACCGGGCGCCCCGCGCCCAGGCCGGCCCCGATCGGCTCGCCTGTCCCGACCAGGACGTCGCGTTCGACGGCTCCGCCTCGGTCGATTGGGACGGGCAGATCAAGGGCTATAGCTGGGACTTCGGCGACGGGGGCACGGCTCAAGGTGCCCGTGCCACGCATCGCTTCACCTCGCCGGGAAGCTACGACGTGCGATTGACGGTCGAGGACGACTCGAACTCGAGCTGCGCCGCCGATACGTCGCTCGCCCGAGTCACCGTCATCGCCCCCCCGGTTGCGCAGGCCGGCGGTGATCTCACGGGCTATGTCGGCGGAGCGCACGACGAGCTGCTGTTCGATGCCTCGGCATCGAAGGGACGCGACGGCAGGCCGCTGGCCTATGAGTGGGATCTGGGCGATGGCACGGTGCTGGCCGGCGAGCGGGTCCGCCACGCCTACGCCAAGCCGGGGCAATATCCTGTCCGGCTCACGGTGAGCGACGATTCGGGCCTCGCCTGCGGAAAGGCGGCGGACTCCATCAAGGTCGAGGTCGACAGTCGTCACTAAGAGGCTCGGGATCTTCCGATGCCACCCCTGACGCTACGTCTCAAGCTCCTGCTGTTCGCTGTCGCGATCGCGATCCTGCCGATCCTGGTGGCCGGCTACACCATGATCCGGATCGCCCAGGACGAGCTGAAGAGCTCGGCCAACGAGCAGCTCCTGGCGATCGCGACGGGCGTGGCGCGCGAGATCAACGATGTCGCCGAGCGGACCTGGCTCGGACCCCTCCTGCTGATCCGCAACGCCGTCGACGACCCGGCCCTGGGCATTCACGAAAAGGTCGGGCTGCTCACTCTCGGCATCGCCGATCTCTCCGACATCGTCGCCCTGCAGATCACGGTCGAGGGTGCCGACCTGCCGCTCATCGTGACCAAAGACGCCTACAGCGAGCGCTTGCGGGAGGCCGATGCGGATCCGCTTGCCACGCTGAAGGTCGGCCCGGATGCGATCCGCCGGGCGCGGGCGCTGACCGAGGTGTTTGCTCCGAACGTCACGTTCGTGCGGGAGACGGGCGATTGGCTGGCGACGGTGAATCTGCCGTTGCGCAGGCAGATCGCCGGTGCCGATGCGATGCTGTCGGCTCGGATCGATCTCTCGAGACTGGAGCAGACGATCAGGAACGACCCGTTCACCAAGACGGGATTTCTCACCGTCGTCGACGCGAGCGGGCAGCAGATCCTCGATTCCGGACGGGCGAATCTCAGCACCTATGCGATCGTGAAGGAGGCGACCGGATTGCTCGCCTCGACGACCCGCTCGCTTGGCGTGGCCCCCTATCCGCGGCCGGACGGCGAGGTCATGTTGGGTGCCTACGCCTTCCCGCAGCCGTTCCCGTGGGCCGTCCTGGCCGAGCGCCGCCAGAAGGACGCCTATCTCGCCGTCGAGCAGATGACCGGCAGCCTGAAGCTCTGGGGCGCGGTCGGCCTCGCGGTCGCGGCGCTGGGCGCGATGGCCCTGGCCTTCACCATAAGCCGGCCGATTCTCGAGATGGATCGCGTCGTCGGCGAGGTGGCGCGCGGCAATCTCGCCGTGCGGGTGCTGCGCGGGGTGAGAGTCAAGGACGAGATCGGCGACCTGGCGCGGCACATCAACCAGATGATCATCGGCCTGACCGAGCGATTCCATCTCGAGAAGTTCGTCTCCGGCGGCACGATGGCCGCCATCAAGATGTCCGAGCATCGCGGCGTGCAGCTGGGCGGCAGCCGGCGCCGGGCGACCATGCTGTTCTGCGACATCCGGGGCTACACGGCCTTCTCCGAGCAGCATCCTCCCGACGTCGTCGTCGAGGTGCTGAACCATTATTTTCAGCACCTCACGAAAATCGTGAAGGACCACAAAGGCGACATCGACAAGTTCGTGGGCGACCAGATCCTCGCCGTGTTCGGCGATGAGGGCAGCGAGCTGCTGGCCGTGCGCTGCGGCCTCGCCATGCAATCGAAAATGGGCGATCTCCGGCCAGGGAGCGCGAGCGAGCCCCTCTCGGTCGGCATCGGCATCGCCACCGGCGAGGTCGTGATGGGGGCGATGGGCAGTCTCGAGCGCATGGACTACACGGTGCTGGGCGACCCCGTGAACCTCGCGGCCCGGCTATGCTCCCAAGCCTCCAGGGGACAGGTTCTCGTCTCTCAGGCCACGTACGACGCAATCCCGCAGGAGCCCGACTTCGCGCTCGACAAGCTGCCGCCCATAGTCGTGAAGGGCAAGCGCGATCCCGTGTTGGTCTACGAGGCGCGCGCGACAGCATTCGCCGCCTGAGGCCTCCGGGCCCGGAGCGCGCCGATCCTGGCTATCCGGGGGTGCGACGTCGTGCCAGTCGATGGGTCCCGGGCACACCGGGCCAGGTCGTCAGGTCGAGGGCGACCCGCTTGCCGGCGATCGAGGCGCCGGGCACCGCCGCCAAGCATTCCCGCGTCACGTCGTCGACGATGCTCGGGGCTCGAAAGCGCGGCGGGAGCGGCGGGCCCGGCCTCAGCGGCTGCGGCGCAGGAGGACGTAGAAGGCGCCGTCGCCGCCGTGGGCGATGCGGGCGGGGCTGTGGGCGAGGATGTGGTCGGCCAGGGGCGGGGTGGCGAGCCAGCGGGGCGCCATGGCGCGGAGCACGCCGCCCGAGCGCAGGCCGCGGCCGGTGATCACGAGGATGCAGCGTGTGCCGCGGCGCTGCTCGGCCAGGACGAAGGTCAGGAGGGTCGCGTGGGCCGCTTCCTGGGTCATGCCGTGCAGGTCGAGCCGGGCCGAGATGGGGTACTGGCCGCGCTGCAGGCGCTGCCGCGTGCGGCGGTCGAGGCCGAGGCCGACCCCGCGGCGCGGCGGTGCCGGAGCCGGCGAGGGGGCCGGCACGGCGGCCGCGACCGGGGGTGGCCGGGGCGCTTCCGTCGCCGGGCTCGGCGGCGGCTCGGCCTCGTCGGCACGCTGCCCGAGGCGCCGGACGTCCCGCATCGCATGGTGCCAGAGCGCCAGCTCGAGCGGGCTCGGCTCGTGCCGCCCGCGGCCCATCAGCCGTCGGCCCGCAGCGCCTGCGGCAGCTCGTCGACGACGAGGACGAGCAGGCGCCGCGGCCCGTGCGCGCCGAGCTCGATCTTCTGGGCGATGTCGCCGGTCCGGGAGGGGCCGGTGATGAAGCTCACCGAGCGCGGCGGCTGGCCCAGCACCTCCCTGAGGCGCTGCCAGCTCTCCTCGTAGGCGGCGTCGATCCAGGCGGCCGGCAGGAGGACGATGCTGGTCTCGGGCAGGAACGCCAGGAGGGTCGGCAGCTCGGGGCTCGAGACCAGCATGAGCGTGCCGGTCTCGGCGATGCCGGCGGCGGCGAGCGTGAGCGCCGGCCGCGTCGGCGGGCAGGGCCGTGCCCCGGCGGATGCGCATCAGCGGCTGGCTGTCCCACCCGCAGGCGTCCAGCACCGGAGCCGGCGCCACCACCATCTTCTGCGGCACGTTGTGGCGCCGGAGATAGGCGGCGGCGGCGGCCGGCACGGCCAGGAGATCGGGCAGCCGCTCCACGTCGGTCGTGACCTTGCGGGCCATCTCGACGAACAGGGCGACGCGGCCCTCGGGCTCGAGCTGGCCGCGCGCCGGCACGAGGTTGGGAGCCGGGTGATCGCAGGCGGTCCCGCACCAGCTCCCGCGCCCGTTCCTCCTCCTCGGGCGTCCGCCCGATCGCCCGGCGGAGCCTGGCCAGGACCGCGTCCCGGGCCTCGCTCACGCCCGCCCTCCCGGCCGCGGCTTCCAGGAGGCCATGAAGGTCCGTCCGGCCGGCGCGGGCAGGTCGCGGGTGCCGGTCCAGCCGCCGGCCAGCGGCAGGCTCCGGAAGCGGCCCCGTCGGCCGGCGAGGAGCCGGAGCGTGCGCATCGCGATGCCCGTCGCCAGCCGGTAGAGCCGGGGCCGGGTGGCGAGGAAGGCCCAGGCGGCCAGACCGCGGCGCGCGGTCGGCGGCAGCAGGTTCTTCCGGAACTGCTCGTCCCGCCAGTAGCGCATCAGCTTGGGGAGCGGGATGCGGACCGGGCAGACCTCCTCGCATCGCCCGCAGAAGGTCGAGGCGTTGGGCAGCGGATAGGCTTTCTCGATGCCGACGAACTGGGGCGTCAGCACCGAGCCCATCGGCCCCACATAGACCCAGCCATAGGCGTGCCCGCCGGCCGAGAGATAGACCGGGCAGTGGTTCATGCAGGCGCCGCAGCGGATGCAGCGCAGCATCTCCTGGAACGGCCCGCCCACCATGCCCGAGCGGCCATTGTCGAGGATCACGACGTGGAGGCTTTCGGGCCCGTCGAGATCGCCCGGCCGCCGCGGGCCGGTCAGCACGCTGGTATAGGCCGAGAACTCCTGACCCGTGGCGGAGCGCGCGAGGAGGCGCAAAAGAGTAAAGGCGTCCTCCATGGTGGGGACGAGCTTCTCGAGGCTCGTGATGCAGATGTGCGTCCTGGGCAGGCCCTGCGTCAGCTCGGCATTGCCCTCGTTGGTGACGGTGACGATCGAGCCGGTCTCGGCCACCAGGAAGTTGGCGCCGGTGATGCCGACCTCGGCCTCGAGATAGCGCTGGCGCATGATGCGCCGGGCATCGGACACCAGCGCCGCCCCTTCCGTCGATCCGCGGCCCGCCGTGATGCTTCTGGAAGAGGTCGGAGACCTCGTCCTTGGTCATGTGGACGGCGGGCCCGACCAGGTGGCTGGGCGGTTGGCCGGCGAGCTGGATGATGTGCTCGCCGAGGTCGGTCTCGACCGCCTCGATGCCGCTCGCCTCGAGGAACGGGTTGAGCCCGATCTCCTCGGCGATCATGCTCTTGCTCTTGGTCACCGTCCGGGCATCGGCGGCCTTGCAGATCTCGAGGACGATCGCCCGCGCCTCGGCGGCGTCACGGGCGAGATGGACCGTGCCGCCGGCCGCCTCGAGCCGCCCGATGAAGGCCTCGAGATAGAGGTCGAGATGGGCCAGCGTGTGGTTCTTGATGTCGCGGCCGATGTCGCGCAGCTGCTCGAACTCGGGGAGCGCTGCGGCCGCGCGGGTCCGCCCGGTCTGCCAGCCCGTCTTGATGCCGGCGAGGGCGGACTGGAGCTGCGGATTCTCGAGCGCCGCATGCGCGTTGTCGACGAAGGCCAGCGAGGTCGGCTCCATGCGTGCTTCCCTCAGCCGCTCTCGCCGATGGCCGGCGTGTCCTGGTCGCCGGCCAGCACCTCGGCCACGTGCCGGACCTGCATCGTGGAGCCGATGCGCTTGAGGCGGCCGGCCATGTTCATGAGGCAGCCCAAATCGCCGGCGAGCAGCAGGTCGGCGCCGGTGGCGGCCGCCCGATCGAGCTTCTCGTCGACCATGTGGGTCGAGATCTCCGGGTACTTGACGCAGAAGGTGCCGCCGAAGCCGCAGCAGACCTCGCTGTCCTCCATCTCGGCCAGCTCCAGCCCCGTGACCGAGGCCAGGAGCGCCCTGGGCTGGCCCTTGACCTTCAGCTCGCGCAGGCCGGAGCAGCTGTCGTGATAGGTGGCCTTCGCCGACAGCTCCGCCTCCACGCCCTCGAGGCCACGCACGTCGACCAGGAACTCCATGAGCTCGTGGCAGCGGACCGCCAGCGCCTCGGCCCGCCGCTGCCACTCGGCCTCGCCCTCGAACAGCTCGGGCAGATGGGCCCTGAGCATGCCGCCGCAGGAGCCGGAGGGAGCCACCACATAGTCATAGGGCTCGAGAACCGGGATCAGCTTCTCGGCGATGCGCCGCGTCGTCGCCCGATCGCCGGAGTTGAAAGCGGGCTGGCCGCAGCAGGTCTGGGCGCGCGGCACCTCGACCCGACAGCCGGCGCGCTCCAGCAGCCTCACCGCGGCGAAGCCGACGGAGGGCCTGAACAGGTCGACGAGGCAGGTGACGAAGAGGGCGACACGGGGGCTGTCGTTCATCGAAAGCGGGGTTCCGGCTGGCGGGCGGCCGCGAACCTTACCGGAGGCCATGAAGGCGAGGCAATCATCGAGGCATCAGCCGACGGGTGAGACGCCGCGCGGCAGAAGGATCCAGTAGCCGCCCGGGCTCTGCATCCGTCCGGCCACGGCCTCGGCCAGGTCGCCGGAGCCCCAGAAGAGATCGCCCCGCACCGGCCCGCGGATCGCCCCGCCGGTATCCTGGGCGATCACCAGCCGCCGCAGCGGACGCGCGCCGTCCGGGTAGGGTGCCGTGGTCGCGAGCCAGAGCGGCGCGCCAAGCGGCAGGAACTTCCTGTCCACGGCCAGCGAGCGCTCGGGCGTCAGCGCCACCCCTTGCGCACCCGGCGGCCCGGGTGCCCCGGCCGGGTCCGGCAGCTCGCGGAAGAACACGTAGGACGGGTTCTTCTCCATCACCGACTGCGCCTCGTCCGGATGGGCCTGGAGCCAGGCGCGGATCGACTGGAGCGACACCTCCTTCCTGTCGACGGCCCCCATGGCCACGAGGTCGCGGCCGATCGCCCGATAGGGCTGGCCGTTCTGGGCCGCATAGCCCACGCGGGTCCGCGAGCCGTCGGCCAGGTCGATCTGCCCCGAGCCCTGGATCTGGAGAAAGAAGCTGCTGATCGGGCTCTCGACCCAGAAGAGCTCGAGGCCGCGGCCGCCCAGGGCGCCGGCGTCGATCTGGGCACGCGTATAGAAGGGGACCAGCCGCTCCCCCTGGACACGCCCGGCGATCCGATGGCCGGCGAGATCCGGATCGAAGCTGCCGAGATCGACGTCGACGAGGTCGCCGGGGCGCCGGTAGAGCGGCACCCGATGCCGGCCGTCCGGCGATCGCGCACCCTGGAGCAGGGGCTCGTAGTAGCCGGTGAAGAGCCCGCTCGCATCGCCCCGGTTCGTCACCCGCCAAGGGGTGAAGCTGGCCTCGAAGAAGCTCCGGGCGGCCGCCGGCCCCGCCGCCACGGTCTGGGCGGCGGCGCAGGCCGGCCGCCAGTCGGCGACCGTGCCGGCCCAGGAGAAGCCGCCCAGCGCGTCGCCGTCCGGATGCTTCAGAAGGGCGGCGCAGGACCGACGGAAGGCGTCGAGCGCCGCATCGGTCGCGTCCGCACCCCAGCCGGGCAGGGCCGCGAAGGTCGCGGGCTCCAGCGCAAGCTCGGGCGGTGGCGGCGGCCGCTTCGCGCAACCGGCAAGGAGCAGGAGCCCGAGAAGAAAAAAGAGTCCGAGGCTAGGGCGACGCACGAGACGGAAGGCGACTCACTCGGGCGCGCGGGTCTCGGCCAGCTCCCAGTTCGGATCGGAGGATCGCGTGTCCCGCTCGAAGGTCCAGAGGTCGATGACGTCCTCCGGCTGGGCCGGATCGCCCTCGACGATCCGCCCCTGGGCGTCCTTGACCACCTTCACCTGCTCGCTCTGGAAACGGATCGTCACGCGAGCCCGCCGGGCGTCGAGCGTCGCAGCCGTGACATCGGCGGCGCGGATGGCCATCAGGTCGGTCTGCATCGTCCGGCCCTGCGCCGCCCGCTCGTCGATCGCCGCCGCGAAGCCGCCATAGACATCCTCTGCCAGAAGCGGCTTCAAGGCCTCCTTGTCGCCGCGGGCGAACGCCTCGACGATCATCGTGAAGGCGCCGCGAGCACCCTCGAGAAAGCCCTTGAGGTCGAAGCTCGGGTCGGCGAGGCGGATCTCGGTCAGGCCCTTCTTGACCGCGGGGTCGGCGACATCGGCGATGCCGGCCTGCATCTGGGCCTCGGCGGCCGAGGGCAGCGGACCTTCGGGCGCGCCCGCGGGCTTGTCGGCGCTCCGCGCGGCGGGGCTCGCTCCGATGGGGCTCGGCCGCCGCCGCTCCTGGCCGGTCCGACGGCCCAGCACGCCCCGCAGGCGCAGCGCGATGAACGCCGCGACCATGGCGAAGAAAAGAATATCGAGATAGGCGAACCCGTCGGACATCGATCAAGCCGTCTCGGCTGGCGGCGCAGCCTCTGCCCGGAGCCCCGCCGTCGGCTGCGACACGGCAGGGATGGAGACACCCAGACGACCATATATGGCCGCTGCCGGAAAAACAAACCGCAACAGGCGATTGTGGCCGGCGTCGCTTGCCGGATGGGTGGGACCTTCTCTACAAGGCCGGCGATGGCGGCCCATGGTGGCGGGCGGCCGTGCCCGCGACTCGCCGCGCGGCGCCCAGGTTCGATCGGGGGCGGAACGGACCCGCATGCTTCTCATTCGGCACGCCGAGTTGGAATGGAACCGGCTCTTTGGCCCGACCCGCGTCGATCCCGGCATTCCGGACCCGCCGCTCACCGCCGAGGGTGTGGGCGCTGCCCGGCAGGCCGTGGCCGGGCTGCGTGGCCAGGGCATCACCCGTCTGCTGACCAGCCCCTACCGCCGGGCGCTCGAGACGGCGGCCATCATCGCCGAGGGCCTGGGCGTTCCGGTGGCGCTCGAGCCTCTGGTGCGCGAGCGCTGCGCCTTCTCCTGCGACGAGGGCAGCCATCCGGAGCTTCTGGCGCTCCACTGGCCGGGGCTCGATTTCAGCCCGCTCGCCGGGCTCTGGTGGGGCCAGGGGGTCGAGAGCGTCGCCAGTCTCGAGGGGCGTGCGGGCTCGTTCGTCGATAAGGTACGGGACTGGCCCGACCGGGATCAGGTGGCGGTCGTCAGCCACTGGGGATTCATCCGCTGCATCACCGGCCAGGAGGTCGCGAACCTCGGGGTCGTGCGGCTGGGCTTCGCCGATGCGGCCAGAGAGCACGAGAAGGACATGCGATGAGCGACACGCCCGAGACCGCCCCTCAGCAGGCAGCACCGCGCCTGTCCATCCTGACCCAGTACATCAAGGATGCCTCGTTCGAGAACCCGCGGGCACCGCTGGGCCTGATCCAGAGCCAGCCGCGGCCGGACATCCAGATCGGGGTCGACGCCGAGGCGAGGCAGCTCTCGGAAGACCGCTACGAGGTGACCCTTCAGCTCAGGATCGAGGCCAAGGCGTCCGACGAGACGGTCTTCCTTCTCGAGCTGACCTATGGCGGGGTGTTCTCGATCAGCAACATCCCGCCCGAGAGCCTGCAGCCGCTGCTGCTGATCGAGTGCCCCCGCCTGATCTTTCCGTTCGTGCGCCGGATCGTCGCCGACATCACCCGCGACGGCGGCTTCCCGCCGCTGATGCTCGACCCGATCGACTTCGTCGCCCTCTACCGGCAGCGCCTGCAGCACGCCCAGCAGCAGGCGGAGGCACCTGGCCAGAACGGCAACGCCGGGGACGGCACCCTCTCGGTGTGACGCCTGCCCGCGTCCGGCTGTCGACTCCCGGGATGTTGCCCGATCGTGTGACGGCCGTACCCCCTATCCTTTGGCGGCGGCGCGGGCGCGCAGGCGCTCTTCCTGGGCCCTCAGCTCCGGCGTGAACTCCTCGCCGAAATCCTCGGCCTCGAACACCTGGCGGATCTCGAGCTCGACCTCGCCGTCACCGTCGATCGGCGGCCACTTCTTGGCCCATTCGATGGCCTCCTCCTTGGACTTCGCCTCGATGATGGTGAAGCCGGCCACGAGATCCCTGGCCCCGGCGAACGGCCCATGGGTCACGGCGGGCTTCCCGCCCGAGAACTTGATGCGGGCGCCGCGCGAGGTCGGATGGAGACCCTCGCCCGCGAGCATGGCGCCGGCCTCCACCAGCTCCTCGTTGTATCGCATCATGTCGGCGACGAGCTGCTCGCTCGGCATGGCGCCCGCCTCGGTCCGGGCGTCGGCCTTGCGCAGGATGATGAACCGCATTTTTGCTCGTTCCCTCTCGTCTGCGGGCGGGCTCGGGCCTCTGTCAGCCGCCCGAGGCCCGCCTCGCAAGAGTGGTCAGGCCGGCCGGCCCTCCGTGATGACCATCCAGGACACGCCGAACCGGTCGGCCACCATGCCGAAGCGCGGCGAGAAGAAGGTCTTGGCGAGCGGCATCTGCACCTGGCCGCCATCGCCCAGGGCGGCGAACAGCCGCTCCGCCTCGGCCTCGTCGGCCGCCGAGAGCGTCAGGCCGAAGCCCTGGAAATTCGCCTTCCCCTGGCAGCGACCGTCGGAGGCCAGCACCATGGACTCGCCGATCTGGAGGCTCATGTGCATCACCTTCTCCTCCGAGCCGGGAGGCATCGTTCCAGGCTGGGCAGGCTCGGGGCACTCCTTGAAGCGCATCAGCATCGTCACCTTGGCGCCGATGGTCTTCTTATAGAACTCGGCTGCCTCCTCGGCGCGACCGTCGAAGAACAGATAGGGCTGGACCTGCATGCGTCTCTCCCTTCACGGGGCTCGGGTTGATCGATGAGGCCGGGTCGGCCACCCGGGGCGTCGAGCGCCGCGCTCGGCCTCTCAGTCGTCGATCGCCTGGTAGGCGAGCGTCAGGAAATCCTCGTTGATGTCGGTCGAATTGGGTGCCGTCATCAGGCGCTGGATCAAGAGGATGGCGACCAGGTCCTCCTGGGGGTCCGACCGCCAGGTGGTGCCGAGGCCGCCGTCCCAGCCATAGCGGCCGGGCACCTCGGCGATGCTGTCGCGCCGCGTCGTGACCGCGAGGCCGAAGCCCCAGCCTCGGCTGTCCCAGAAGCCCGGGAAGAATGGCGAGGCCGCCTTCTGCTCGGGCGTGATGTGATCGGCCGTCATCAGCTCGACCGTCGGGCGGGCCAGGACGCGCTCCGACCCGTGCCGGCCGTAGCGCAGCATCATCCGGCCGAACGCCAGATAGTCCTCCGCCGTCGAGGCGAGGCCCGTGCCGGCCGACGCAAAGATTTTCGCACTCTCCTCCTCGCAGGCGACGAGGCCGCCGGTGCTGGTGCGGTAGCGGGTGGCGAGCCGGTGGCGCTCCGCCTCGGGCACGTTGAAGGCGGTATCCTTCATCCCCAGCGGAGAAAAGATCCGCTCCTCGAGGAAGGCCTCGAGCGGCATGCCGGCGGCGCGGGCGATCAGCACGCCCAGCAGGTCGAAGCCGCTGTGGTACATCCAACGCTCGCCGGGCTGGTGGATCAGCGGCAGGCCGCCATAGCGCCGGGCGATCTCGTCCGGCGACAGCGCCGGCGGCGTCGGGCCCGGGGCGAGGCCGGCCTCCGCTATGGCCGACTGGATCGGGTAGGTCCCGGGCGGCGCCATCACCACGCCGATGCCGGGCCGCATGGTCAGGAGATCGCGGAGCGTGATCGGCCGATCGGCGGGCACGGTGTCGTCCACCGGCGCGTCGATGCCGCGCAGCACCCGGCGCTCCGCCAGCTCCGGCAGCAGCCGCTCGACCGGCTCGTCCAGCCGCAGCCGCGTCTCCTCGACCAGGATCATGGCGGCCGCCGCCGCCACCGGCTTGGTCATCGAGGCGATGCGAAAGAGCGAGTCCGGCCGCATCGGCGCGCCGGTCGCCAGATCCTGCACGCCGAACGTCTCGATATGCACGTCGTCGCCGCGGCTCACGAGCGCCACGACGCCCGCCACCTCGCCGCGCTCCACATAGCCCTGCAGCACCTCGGCCATGCGGCTGAGCCGCACGCGCGACAGCCCGCCCGATCTCGTCATGCGATCCTCCCTTCCCCCGGCCTCGGGCCTCAGCCGATGACGGCCGTCATGACGATGACCTCGGCCCCCTGGACCAGGGGCGTCTCGAGGGTGGCGCGCCGGCCGAGGACGAAAACATTGATGTTGCGCCGGATGCGCGGCCGCGAATCGCACAGGCGGTCGCGCATCCCGGGCCAACGGGCGTCCAGCCCGTCGATCGCCTCGCCCACGGTCGCGGCCGCAAGCTCGACCTGCCGCGGGGCCCCCGGAAAGAGGCTCAGCAGCGCCTGCGGCAGGATCACCAGGACCCACGGCGGGGGCTGTCGAGGCTCCGTTGCGGGCATCGCCGATCGTCCTCGCGCCGGGCCCGCTACGCCTCGACCACCAATGTCTCCACCGAGCAGATCGGCGGCAGGTGCTGGGCGATGCAGGTCCAGCTGTCGCCCTCGTCGGCACTGCCGTAGAGGGCGCCGGTGTTGGTGCCGAAATAGATGCCGGCCGGATCGAGGCGGTCGGTCGCCATGGCCCGGCGCAGCACGCCGAAAAAGCATCCATCCTGGGGCAGGCCCTGCCGCAGAGCCTCCCAGCTATCGCCCCGGTTCCGCGTCCGCCAGACCGCGGCCTTGCCGTCGGGCACGTAGCGGCCCACCGAGTCCCCGTTGAGCGGCAGCAGATAGAGAACAGCCGGATCGCGCGGGTGGGCGGCGGCGGCGAAGCCGAACGAGGAGGGCAGGCCCGCCTCGATGCTGTCCCAGGTCCGGCCGCCGTCCTCGCTGCGATACATCCCGCAATGGTTCTGCTGATAGAGGCGGCCCTCCGTCCCGGGCGCCATCACGAGGCAATGCACGCACTGCCCGAACTCGGGATAGCGCTGGCCCTCCGGAAGGAAGTCGCAGCGGGTGCCCCGGTTGCGCGGCTCCCAGCTGGCCCCGCCGTCCCCGGTATGGAACACGCCGGCCGTGGAGATCCCGACCCAGATCTCCTGCTCGTCCTGCGGGTTGGGGACGAGGGAATGGAGGATCAGCCCGCCGCCGCCCGGCTGCCAGTCCGTCCGCGAGGGGTGGTCGCGCAGGCCGGCGACGTGCCGCCAGGAGTGGCCGTCATCGTCGCTCCGGAACAGCCCGGCCGGCTCGACGCCGGCATAGAGGGCCCCCGTGCCCGGCGCCACGCTCCAGACCGACTTGATCGGCGGCTCCCCCGTCCCGTAGGTCGATCCCTTCGCTCGAATGCGTCCAGGACCGGCCGAGGTCGGTGGATTTCCACACCGCGGGACCGAACCATTCGCTGCCGCCGCCGGCATAGATCGTTCCCGTGGCGGGATCGGCCTTGACGTGGTTCAGCGGCCAGGTCTCGCAGAGCGGCCCGCGCAGCGCCCAGGATCGCCGATCCGCGTCGCCCTCCAGGATGAAGGCGCCCTTGCGCGTTCCGAGCAGGATGAGAACCTTGGCCATGCTCACCTCCCTCAGGTTGGCGCGCCGGGCGCCATGTAGATCAGCTCCCAGATGTGGCCGTCCAGGTCCTGGTAGCCGTGGCCGTACATGAAGCCATGGTCCTGCGGCTCGCTGTAGGTGCTGCCACCGGCCTCGACCGCCTTGCGGACCATCTCGTCGACCTGGCCGCGGCTCTCGCAGGACAGGCACAGCAGCACCTCGGTGCTCTGCGCCGTGTCGCAGATGGCCTTCGGCGTGAACTGCCGGAACTTCTCCTCGGTCAGCAGCATCACGAAGATGGTGTCGCTGACGATCATGCAGGTGGCCGTCTCGTCCGTGAACCGGGGATTGAAGCTGTAGCCGAGGCTCTTGAAGAACGTCACGGACGCCGCGAGATCGCGGACGGGAAGATTGACGAAGATTTTGGTGGCCATCGTCGGCTCCGGCTTTTGTCAATCCTTGGCGTAGGGGCAGTGCGGCATCGCCAGGAGGCGCTCGGTGTAGGCGAGGCCATGGGCGAGCCCGGTCATCCAGCCGAGGCGGCGCGCCCAGTTCAGGGCGAAGCCGACGATGATGTCCGCCACCGTGAATCTGCCCGCGACGAGGAACGGCGTCGATGCGAGGTGCCGGTCCAGCACCTCGAGCGAGCGGCGCCCTTCCTGCTGCGTTTTGCTCCAGCACGGCCGGCACCCGGCGCGCCTCCGGATAGAAAAAACTGTTGCGATGGGTGCTCCAGAGATGTGCCTCGAGCTCGGCCAGACAGAAGGAAACCCACTGGTCGTGGAGCGCCCGCTCCCAGCTCCCCGAGGGTGCGATCAGCCCTTTCTCGGGATGGCTGTCGGCGAGCCAGGTGCAGATCGCGGCCGATTCGAACAGCGGCCGGCCCTCGTCGATGATCGCCGGCACCTTGCCGAGCGGCGAGGCTTCTTTCAGTCGCGGCGAGCCGAAGAACCTCGCGGCCGGAAGCGCTCTCGAACGGGATGCCGAGCTCGAGGAGCGTCCAGCGCGCCCGCGCCGAGCGGGTCGGCGGGAACTCGAACAGCGTGATCGACATTTTCTGCTCCCTCGATCGTGGCGTCCGGGGGCTCCCCTGGCGGTCCCCGCTCAGAGGCTCCCGAGGTAGTCGGCGAAGCCCTCGAGGGCGCTGGTCCAGCCGGCCCGATGCCCGTCGCGGGCCTCGACCGTGTCGAAGAGGACCTGACGCAGGGTCAGCCGCGTCTTTCCGTCCTCCTCGGCGAAGGTCACCGTCACGAGGGTCTCGTGCCCCGGCATCCCCTGGATGTCCTCGTCCGCATAGGTGAAGACCAGCCGCTCGGGCTCCACGATCTCGCGGTAGACCCCCTGCTTCCAGACCACGCCGCCATTCGGGGTGCGCATCCCCCGGCGCCAGGCTCCGCCCGGGCGGACATCCATCTCGCACGAGACGAGCACACACTCCTGCGGAGCCCACCAGCGCGCCGCGTGCTCGGGCTCGACCCACAGCTTGAAGACCAGCCGCCGCGGGGCATCGAACACCCGTGTGACGACGAGCTCCCGCCCGCTTTGCCCTTCGAGCGGCTCAGGACGTGCGCTGCGGGCCGCCACCATCCCGGACCTCCCTCGCATACGCCTCGAGACGATCGAACGCGCTGCCCCCGCCACCCTCATGACCGCCCCGCTGCTGGGGCTCGCGCCGCGTGGCGCTGGTGTCCTCACGAAGCCTTGCTGCGGCCATCGCCGTCCTCCCTCGGCTGACGCCGGCGACCCGGTGTCAGGCCTTCGACAGATAGTCGACGAGCTGATCCAGGGTTCCGGTCCAGCCCTGCTGCATGGACTCGCGACCGGCGTCGAACTCCCTGCTCTCCGCCTCCGTGGCGCCCAGCGGCAGCCACGTCACGGTGACCGCCGTCCCCTTCCCGTGCACGGCGAACGTCACCGTCGTCAGGAGGTCGAGCGGCCAGTCCGGCGTCCATGGGTTCCGCGTCTGCCCGCCCGCCGGGTCGGAGAACGAGACCACGAACACCAGCCGCTCCGGCTCCACGATCTCGCGCAGGACCCAGCGCCCCCACAGGGGGGTGCCATCGGGCGTGCGCAGGCAATAATGAAAGATGCCGCCCGGCCGGAGATCCATGGTGCAGGAGAGGATGTCGAAGCCCTTCGGCCCGAACCAGTGCTTCAGGTGACTTGCTTCGGTCCACGCCTTGAACACGAGCTCGCGGGGCGCAGCCAGAACGCGCGAGATCACGAACTCGCGGCCGGCCGGCGCCGCGTCAGCTGCGGCTGCCATGAGGATCTCCCTTCTGTATCTCCTGCAGATACTCCTCCAGGCGGTCGAAGCTCTGCTCCCAGAAACGGCGATAGAGCTCGAGCCAGCCGGCGGCGTCCCTGAGCGGCCCGGCCTCGAGCCGGCAGGGCCGCCATTGCGCCGAACGGCCGCGCGCCACGAGGCCCGCCCGCTCCAGCACCTTGAGGTGCTTCGAGATCGCCGGAAGGCTCATGGCGAAAGGCCGGGCGATATCCGTCACCGACGCCTCGCCCGAGGCGAGGCGGGCCAGAATCGCGCGGCGCGTGGGATCCGCGAGAGCCGAGAAGGTGGCGCTGAGCTGGTCGGACGGCACGATTTGGTGAACCGGGTCGTTAAGTAACTAACTGGCTAAATACGACACCCCGATCGGCACGTCAACCCCGCCGGCGCGGCCTCCGGGGGCCATCAGGTCAGCCCGTGATCCGTGCGAACCTTGCGGCTCCGGCATCGGTCGACGGCTCGGGACAAGGCTGCGCCTGTGCCGCCGGGGCGCCGGGGAAGGCGGTCGCCACATCCCTCCCGCTGCCGAAGATGGCCTCGATGCTGCGCACGCAGAGCGCCACCGCGTCGCCCGCGAGGCTGTAGTGGACGAGCTTGGCGTCGCGACGCGCCTGGACGAGCCCGGCCCGGCGCAGCTCCGCCAGCTGCTGGCTCAGGGCCGGCTGGCCGATGCCGGTCGCCTGGTCGATCTCGCCCACCGTCCGCTCGCCCTCGAGCAGGCAGGAAAGGATCATCAGGCGCTGGGGCTGGGCATAGACCTTCAGCTTCTCGGTGGCCTCGTTCGCCCGCTGGCGCGATTGATAGATTGCCGTCATGCGTCTTTTCGCGTGCGATAGAACCAGTCGGCGGGGGCTCCCTCGCTCAGGGCCGCGGCGACTCCCTGCTCGGGGGGCAGCAGCACGTCGTCCCCGGGGCGCCATCCCTCTGGAGTCATGACCTCGCCCGACGCGGCCCGCTGCAGCGCCGCCACCATCCGCAGCATCTCGTCCACCGAGCGGCCGACATTGAGCGGATACCAGGTCATCGCGCGGATCGTGCCCTCGGGATCGATGAAGTAGGCGGCTCGGACCGCGGCGGAGTCCTCCGCCTGCTCGTCGAGCATGCCGTAAGCGCGCCCGATCGCCATCGACGGGTCCTCGACGATCGGGAAGGTCACGGTCACGCCGAAGACCTCATGAATGGCACGGGCCCACGCCACATGGGCATAGAGGCTGTCGACCGACAGACCAAGGAGAGCGCAGCCCATGGCCTCGAAGCGCTCCGCCGCGCGCGCGAGCGCCACGAACTCGCTCGTGCAGACGGGCGTGAAGTCCGCCGGGTGGGAGAAGAACACCACCCAGCGGCCCCGATACTGATCGAGGCTTATCTCGCCCCGGGTCGACCGGGCGCGAAAGAGCGGCGCGCTGTCGCCGATCCGCAGGGGACGCGGGCGCGGCCGGGCGGCTCGGAAGGCTGATCGATCTCCATGCGCGGCTCATTGCCTCTCGAAGGCCATTGACGCAACCAGACTACATGATTACATACTTTTCGAAAGTATGAATGTAAGGCCTGGGAGGAACCCGTGTCCGACCCCAATCTGTCCGCCGCAATCGACCAGATCCGCGCCGCGCAGGGCCGCGCCGAGCTGGTGGTCCAGGGCTTCTTCGACGAGCCGACCAACACGGCGAGCTACGTCATCCACGATCCGGCGACGAAGCGTGGAGCGGTCGTCGACAGCGTTCTCGACTTCGATCCGGCCGCCGGCCGGACCTCGACGGCGTCCGCTGACGCGATGATCGCGTATGTCCGGCGGGAGGGGCTCGAGATCGACTGGCTGCTCGAGACGCACGCCCATGCCGATCACCTCTCCGCTGCCCCCTACATCCAGGAGAAGCTGGGCGGAAAGCTGGCCATCGGCCGCGAGATCATCACCGTCCAGAACGTCTTCGGGAAAATCTTCAACGTCGGCACCGAGTTCGCGCGCGACGGGTCCGAGTTCGATCGGCTCTTCGACGACGGCGATCGGTTCGCGATCGGCGATATCCCGGCGATCGCCCTCCACGTGCCCGGCCACACGCCGGCCGACATGGCCTACGTGATCGGCGAGGCCGTCTTCACGGGCGACACGCTCTTCATGCCCGACTTCGGCACCGCCCGTGCCGACTTCCCGGGCGGCGACGCCCGCAAGCTCTATCGCTCGATCCACCGCCTGCTGTCGCTGCCCGAGGAGACGCGGCTCTTCCTCTGCCACGACTACAAGGCCCCGGGGCGTGACTCCTACGCCTGGGAGACGACGGTCGGCGCGGAGCGGGAGAGCAACATCCATGTGCACGAGGGCGTCGGCGAGGACGAGTTCGTGGCGATGCGCATGAAGCGCGATGCCACCCTGTCGATGCCGAAGCTGATCCTGCCGTCGGTCCAGGTGAACATGCGCGGCGGTCACCTGCCGCCGCCGGAGGACAATGGCCAGCGCTACCTGAAGCTGCCGGTGGACGTGCTGTGAGCGAGCTGCTCGCCCGCGCCATGCCCGGCCACGGGCTGATGGGCGGCCTGCTGATCGGCCTCGCGGCGGCGCTGATGCTGCTGGGCGATGGTCGCATCGCCGGCGTCAGCGGCATGGTCGCGCGGGCGACCGGCGTCGGCGGCCACGGGCGCGCCCCGCGCGTTGGCGGCGGCTTTCGTCGTGGGCCTGCCCCTCGGCGCGCTCGCTGTCGCAATGGTCTCCGGGTCCGGTGCTGACGCGCTATCCGGGCTCGTTCTGGGTGCTGCTGATCGCCGGGCTCCTGGTCGGCTTCGGAACGCGGCTCGGCTCGGGCTGCACCAGCGGCCATGGCGTCTGCGGCCTCTCCCGTCTCTCGCGGCGTTCGCTCGTCGCCACGGCAGCGTTCATGGCTGCCGGCATGGCGACCGTCGCGATCATGCATGCGGCGGGCCTGCCATGATCGCCCGGCAGACCCTCGTAGCGCTGGCCTCCGGCCTGCTGTTCGGCGGCGGGCTTGCGATCTCCGGGATGGCCGACCCCGCCCGCGTTCGCGCCTTTCTCGATATCTTCGGGGCCTGGGATCCGACCCTGGCCTTCGTGATGGCGGGCGCGCTTGTCCCGATGGCGATCGCCTGGCGGATCCGCGCACATCTCACCCGTCCGGTCGCGGCGCCTGCCTACGATCTGCCCGACACCCAAGCGCATCGACGCGCGACTGGTCGTGGGGGCCGTCGTCTTCGGTGTCGGCTGGGGGCTCGCCGGCCTTTGCCCTGGTCCGGCGGTGGTGGGGCTCGCCCTCGACCCGGCCCGGGCGGCTCTTTTCGTGATCGCGATGCTGGCCGGCATGGCGCTGCACCGGGTCGGCCTCGCCCGCGCCCGGACGGCAGCGCCGGCACATTCATGAGGACCCACGGATGACGAGGAACATGGGAACCGCGGATCGCGTGGTCCGCCTGCTGGTCGTGCTGGTGATCGCTGCGGCTTACGCGCTCGGCTATCTGGGCGGCATCTGGGCGATCATTCTGGGCATCGTGGCCCTCGCCTTCCTTCTCACCAGCCTGGTCGGGACCTGCCCTGGCTACCTGCCTTTCGGCATCTCGACGCGCCTTCGCCGGTAGCCCGGCAGGCTGCCCGCACGACAAGAACCCAGATGGAGGCCCAGATGAGCTTCAAGCCCCTGACGCCGACCCTGTCGGTCTCGCCGCAGCTCACGGAGGCGGACGTCGCCCGAGCGGCGGAGGCCGGTTTCCGCGCGATCATCGACAACCGGCCCGACGGCGAGGAGTCCGGTCAGCCGACCGGCGTGGAGATGGGCGCTATGGCCGCCCAGCATGGCTTGGCGTTCGAGCACATTCCCGTCGTCGCTGGAGCGCTGGGTGACGGGGACGTGGCGAGGATGGCCGAGGCCCTCGAGCGGCTGCCCGGGCCCGTCGCTCGCCTACTGCCGCACCGGCACCCGGTCGGCGATGCTCTGGGCGCTGACGCAGGCCGGAAAATCGGACCCCGACGCGATCCTGCGCAAGACCGCCGAGGCCGGCTACGACCTCGGCGCGCTTAAGCCACGGCTGGCCGCGCGTGCTCGCGGCGCCTCGACCAATGGCGGTCAAGGCACGACCATCTTCGATGTGGTGATCGTCGGCGGCGGCGCCGGCGGGCTCGCCACGGCGTCGAGCCTGCTCAAGCGTCAGCCGTCGCTCGGCATCGCCGTCATCGAGCCGGCCGACGTCCATTACTACCAGCCCGGCTGGACCCTCGTCGGTGCCGGCGTGTTCAAGCCCGAGGCGACGCGGCGCACCATGGCCTCGGTCATGCCGGACCGCGTCACCTGGATCCGTCAGCCGGCCTCCGGCTTCGCGCCGGAGAGCGACGAGGTCGTGCTCGCGGACGGCTCGACGGTACGCTATCGCGTGCTCGTGGCCGCGCCCGGCCTGAAGCTCGACTGGGATGCCGTGCCCGGCCTCACCGAGGCGCTCGGCAAGAACGGCGTCACCTCCAACTACCGCTACGACCTCGCCCCCTACACCAACAGGCTGGCCCACGAGCTGAAGCGCGGGACGCGCGCTGTTCACCCAGCCGCCCATGCCGATCAAGTGCGCCGGCGCCCCGCAGAAGGCGATGTACCTCTCCTGCGACATCTGGCGGGAGAACGGCGTTCTCGGCGACATGGAGGTCGAGTTCCACAATGCCGGCGGCGTCCTCTTCGGCGTGCCGACCTACGTCCCGGCGCTGATGGAATATGTCGAGCGCTACGGCATCGACCTGAGATTCAACTCACGGCTCGTGGCCGTCGACGGCGCGGCCGGCAGCGCCACGTTCGAGCAGCAAGAAGGCGGACGGCGAGCTCGAGCGCGTCGAGCGGGGCTTCGACATGCTCCATGCGGTGCCCCCGCAGACGGCGCCCGACTTCGTCCGTCAGAGCCCGCTCGCGGGGCCGGGCGGCTGGGTCGAGGTGGACCAGGCGACGCTCCGCCACGTCCGCTACCCCAACGTCTACGCGGTCGGCGACGCGTCCTCGACGCCCAACGCCAAGACGGCCGCCGCGGCCCGCACCCAGGCGCCGATCGTCGCGGTCAACGTGCTCGCCACCCTGGCCGGCGGGGAGCCCGTCGCCGAGTACAATGGCTACGGCTCGTGCCCCCTGACGGTCGAGCGCGGCAAGATCGTCCTCGCCGAGTTCGGCTATGGCGGCAAGCTGCTGCCGAGCTTCCCGGCGTGGCTGATCGACGGCACGAAGCCCACGCGCGCCGCCTGGTTCCTCAAGGACCGCCTGCTGCCGCACGTCTATTGGAGCTGCATGCTGCAGGGTCGGGAGTGGCTCTGCCGGCCCCATCTGACCAACAAGAACGGGGCTCGTGCCGCATGAGCCTGGATGCGGTCCAGTACCTGCTGGGCGTCGGCTCGGGTGTTCTGGTCGGGTTCACGCTCGGGCTCGTGGGCGGCGGGCGGCTCGATCCTGGCCGTCCCGCTCATGGTCTATCTCGTGGGCCTGAGGAGCCCGCACGTCGCGATCGGCACCAGCGCCTTCGCCGTTGCCGCCAACGCCGCCTCGGGGCTCGTCAGCCACGCGCGGGCCGGCACGGTCAAATGGCGCTGCGGCGGCATGTATGCCGGGGCCGGTATCCTGGGAGCCATAGCCGGCTCGTCGCTCGGCAAGGCCGTCGACGGGCAGAAGCTGCTCGCTTCTCTTCGCGCTCCTGATGGTCGTCGTGGGCGTGCTGATGCTTCGGGGACGTCGGTTCCAGGGCGAGCCCGGCGCCGAGTGCACGCTCGCGAAGTCGCCGAAGGTGCTGGGCTATGGCCTCGGCACCGGCGCCTTCTCCGGCTTCTTCGGCATCGGCGGCGGCTTTCTCATCGTGCCGGGCCTCGTGGGCTCGACCGGCATGCCGATCCTCAACGCGGTCGGCACCTCGCTCGTGGCCGTCACGGCGTTCGGCCTGACGACCGCCTTCAACTACGCCTTCTCCGGGCTGGTCGACTGGCCGCTCGCCTTCGTCTTCATCGGCGGCGGCGTTCTTGGCAGCATCCTCGGAACGCGGATCGCGAGGCACCTCGCCGGGACCACCGGACGGCTGACGACGGTCTTCGCGAGCCTGATCTTCGTGGTGGCGGCCTACATGGTGTTCCGCAGCATCTCGGCACTCGCTTGATACTCCTCGCGGCGGAGGACTGCGGGTTCCGGACGGCCGACATGCGTTACGGGGCCCGGCTGGTCAGCCGCTCCCAATTGGCATGGGCGAGCTTTTCCTTGTCGGCCGCGGCGAACGCCGTCTGGTTCAGAAAGCGGCGGGCCTCTCGCCCCGGGCGATACTGGTAGGGATAGTCGGTGGAGAACAGGATACGGTCGATGCCGACGATCTCGACCGAGCGCTGCAGGTAGGTCCGGTTGAACATCCCGCTCGCGGTCACATAGAGGTTCTGGCGCACATAGTCGGCAAAAGGGCGATCGAGCTTTGCCGCTCTGTTCAGCGCCGCCAGCCGCTCGACGTAGAACAGCACGACCTCTCCCCAGTGCCCCAGGATGATCTGAAGGTCGGGAAAGCGATCGAGGACACCCGCCAGCACCAGACGCACGAACTGGATCCCCGCCTCATAGTGCCAGCCGAGCGCGTAAGTGGAGAAGGCGAGGTCGACCTCACCGCCAAAGCCCGAGTAGTAGGCGGCCCGCACCGCGCGCTGGGGGATCTGCGGGTGAATGAAGAGCGGCACGACGAGTTCCGCCGCGCACTCGAGAACGGGCCAGAAATCCTTGTGATCCAGGTTCTTGTCGCCGGTTCGACCGCAGAGCATCGCCCCCCTGAGCCCGAGGCCGCGCACGGCGCGCTCCAGCTCACCCGGCGCCTCTCGGGGTGCGCCGGTCGGCAGGGCGGCCAAGCCTTGAAAGCGATCCGGCCGACCCGCCACGGCTGCGGCGACGAGATCATTGGTGCGCTGGGCGAGCGCGACGCTTCCTCCGTCCAGATTGTGCAGACCGGGGGTGGTGAGGGAAAGCACCTGCACATCGACGCCGGTCTCGTCCATGAGACGCAGACGCTCGGGGCCGAGATCGTTGAGCCGATCCTCGATGTCTCCCTGATGCAGACCCAGCGTCGGGTCATCCGCCTCGGGGATGGCGGTCCAGGCATCTCTCACGTCGCGGGTAAGAAAGTGCTCCTCGATCGCGATCAGCTTCATCCACGTGTCCCCTTCTCGGCATATCGGCGAGGTTCGGATAGCTGACCGCGAGAGAGAGAGCGGAACACGCAGCGATTGCAGTTTGTGGTTGCGTCTGGTGCACTGTCCAAACGAAAGCGCGTGCCGACATCATCGGGAGTTCTGGATGGCGGGCCCTGATCTCAACCTCCTCCGCGCTCTGGATGCGCTCCTGGCCGAGGGCAGCGTCGTGCGTGCGGCGCGGAGAGTGGGGCTCAGCCCCTCCGCCATGAGCCGCACCCTCACCCGCTTGCGAGCGATAACCCGGGATCCGTTGCTCGTGCGTGCCGGACGCGGACTGGTGCTCACGCCGCGCGCCGCCGAATTGCGCGATCGCGTGCGGCTCGTCACCGATGAGGCGACCGCCGTCCTGCGCCCCGGCGGCATGAAGATGGACATCGGCTCGCTCGAGCGAACATTCACCATCCGCGCCAACGAGGGCTTCGTGGAAGCCTTTGGCGCCCGGCTCATTGCCGCCGTGGCGAACGCCGCTCCGCGCGTGCGACTGCGCTTCGCGCCCAAGCCCGACAAGGATGTCCGGCCGCTCCGCGAGGGCGTCGTGGACCTCGAGGTCGGCGTGATCGGCGAGACGGGACCGGAGGTCCGCGCGCAGACGCTGTTTCGGGATCGCTTCGTCGGCGCGGTGCGGCGCGGCCACGCGCTTCTCTCGGGCGAGATCACGGCCGAACGCTATGCCGCCTGCCATCATGTGGTGGCGTCGCGTCGGGGCCATGGGGCGGGCCCCGTCGATCGGGCCCTGGCAGCGCTCGGTCTCGCCCGCGAGGTGGTCGCCGTGGTGCCGAGCTTCTCGACGGCTCTGGCGGTGGCCGCGGGGTCCGATCTCGTGGCGCTGGTACCGCAATCCTTCATGGCCTCCCACAGCCGAGCGTCCAGATCGCTTTGCACCATCGAGAGCTTCGAGCTGCCCGTGCGGACGAGCGAGCTGACGGTCTCGCAGATCTGGCACCCCCGGATGGATGCCGATCAAGGTCATCGCTGGCTACGTCGAGTCGTGCTCGAGGCCAGCGGAAACCGGGAACTCGAGGCTCGGCGGCCAAGCCCCGACGTGACAGCTATCGACGGCTATCGAGAGCTACGGACCCCCCACGAGCCCCGACGTCATCCTCGACGATCCCGTGGCAAATCCCTCACTCCCACTCGATCGTGCCGGGCGGCTTGCTGGTGTAGTCGTAGACGACGCGGTTGATGCCCCTGACCTCGTTGACGATGCGGCTCGCCACGCGGCCGAGGAAGGCGGGCTCGAACTCGTAGAAATCGGCGGTCATGCCGTCGACCGAGGTCACGGCCCGCAGCGCGCAGACGGCCTCGTAGGTCCGCATGTCGCCCATCACCCCCACCGTGCTCACGGGCAGCAGCACGGCGAAGGCCTGCCAGATCGCGTCGTAGAGCCCGGCGGCGCGGATCTCCTCCTGATAGATGCGGTCGGCCTGCTGGAGCACCCGGACCCGCTCGGGGGTCACCTCGCCCAGGATGCGGACGGCGAGGCCGGGGCCGGGGAAGGGGTGGCGGCCGACGAAGAGGGCGGGCAGCCCCAGCTCGCGGCCCAGCTCCCGGACCTCGTCCTTGAAGAGCTCGCGGAGCGGCTCGACGAGCTTCAGGCGCATCCGCTCCGGCAGGCCGCCCACATTGTGGTGCGACTTGATGGTGACGCTCGGGCCCTTGGCGGACACGCTCTCGATCACGTCCGGGTAGAGCGTGCCCTGGGCGAGGAAGCCCACGCCCTCGAGCTTCTGCGCCTCGGCATCGAAGACGTCGATGAACGCCGCGCCGATTTTTTTTCGCTTCTGCTCGGGGTCGGTGACGCCGTCGAGCCTCGCCAGGAACAGAGGTCCCGCGTCGACATGGACCAGGGGGATGTTGAAGTGCCCGCGGAACAGCCGGACGATCTCCTCGGCCTCGCCCGCCCTGAGGAGGCCCGTGTCGACGAAGACGCAGGTGAGCTGGTCGCCGACGGCCTCGTGGAGGAGGAGTGCCGTGACGGCCGAATCGACGCCGCCCGAGAGGCCGCAGATCACGCCGGCACCGCCGACCTGGCCCCGGATGCGCCGCGCGGCCTCGGCCCGGTAGGCCTCCATCGACCAGTCGCCGGCGAGCCTGGCGATGCGGAAGCAGAAGTTCTGGAGGACGGCCCCGCCGATCCGCGTGTGCACGACCTCGGGATGGAACTGCACGCCGTAGAAGCGGCGGGTCTCGTCGGCGATGGCGGCGAAGGGCGAGGCGGCGCTCCGGGCGATCGGCACGAAGCCGGGCGGCAGGGCCGTGACCTTGTCGCCGTGGCTCATCCAGACCGGCACCTGCTCGCCGACCCGCACCGCCCCGTCGAAGAGGGGCGATTCGTGCAGGAGCTCGATCGAGGCCCGGCCGAACTCGCGGGTGGTGCCGGGCAGGACCTCGCCGCCCAGCTGGGCGCACATCGTCTGCTCGCCGTAGCAGATGCCGAGGACCGGCACGCCGAGCTCGAAGACGGAAGCGGGCGCCCTGGGGCTGGCCGCCTCGTGGGTCGAGGCCGGCCCGCCGGACAGGATGACGGCCGCCGCCCCGAACCCGCGGACATGCTCCTCGTCGAGCGTGCAGGGATGGATCTCGCAATAGACCCTGAGCTCGCGCAGGCGGCGGGCGATGAGCTGGGTATATTGCGAGCCGAAGTCGAGGATCAGGACGCGTTCGGTCATCGGGGGCCGGATCGTTGGGGGCTGGCCGCTTCTAGGCCGATCCCGTGGCCCCGGCAAAGCCCCGCCGGCGCACGCCTGCCCGCAGCCCTGCCGGTCGCGGCAGCAGCGGCATCGGCCAAAACAGTTGGCGCCGCTCCCGGCCATGCTATATCCAGGCCCCGTTCGCGCGCCGGGGCTTGCTCCAGCGCGCCTGCGGGCGTGGTGGAACTGGTAGACACGCAGGATTTAGGTTCCTGTGGCGCGAGCCGTGCGAGTTCGAGTCTCGCCGCCCGCACCAGAGCAAGCGACGAGCGCGTACTTTCGACGGTGGCCGGGGCCGCGGCCCGGGCTCGTGAGCGGGATGGGAGAGGATGCAGGTCACCGAAGTGTCGGCGCAGGGCCTTGCGCGGGAGTTCAAGGTCGTGTTTGCGGCCGACGAGATCGAGGAGCGGGTGAGGAGCCGGCTCACGCGGCTCGGCCAGACGGTGCGCGTGCCCGGCTTCCGTCCGGGCAAGGCGCCCCTGTCGCTGCTCAAGAAGCAGTACGGCCGCTCGATCATGGGCGAGGTTCTGGAGGAGGCGGTCGACGAAGGCTCGCGCGAGGCGATCTCGACCAACCAGCTGCGGCCGGCGCTGCGCCCCAAGATCGAGGTCACCGCGTTCGACGAGGGCAAGGACCTCGAGTTCGACCTGAAGCTCGAGGTGCTGCCCGAGATCCCGACCGTCGACCTGCCAGCTCTCGAGCTCGAGCGTCAGGTGAGCGAGGTCGACGACAGGAAGGTCGAGGAGACACTTCGGCGGCTGGCCGAGGCCCGGCAGCGCTTCGAGGCGCCGGCGGAGCCGCGCCCGAGCCGGGTCGGCGACCAGGTCACGGTGAGCTTCAAAGGGACGATCGACGGCGAGGCCTTCGAGGGCGGCACCGCCGAGGATCTGCCCGTGGTGCTGGGGTCGGGCCTGATGGTGCCGGGCTTCGAGTCCCAGCTCGAAGGGGTGAGCGAGGGCGAGAGCCGCGAGCTGACCGTCACCTTTCCCGACACCTACCCGCGCGCCGAGATGCGCGGCAGGACGGCGGTGTTCGCCACCGAGGTCAAGGCCGTCAAGGCGCCCCTGCCCGTCACCATCGACGACGCGTTCGCCAAGGATGTCGGGCTCGACGATCTGGCGGCGCTGACCAAGGCCATGCGCGACCGGCTCGAGGAGGAGTATCGGACGGCCAGCCGCAACAAGCTGAAGCGCCAGCTCCTCGATCGCCTCGCCGAGACCTATCCGTTCGCGGTGCCCGAGGGCATGGTCGAGCTCGAGTTCCAGGGCATCTGGCGGCAGCTCGAGGAGGAGATGAAGCGGACCGGCCAGAGCTTCGCGGCCGAAGGCGACGCGCTGGGCGAGACCGAGGAGAAGGCCAAGGCGGAGTATCGCCGGATCGCCGAGCGGCGGGTCCGGCTGGGCCTCCTCCTGGCCGACATCGGCAACAAGAACGACATCAAGGTGGAGCCGCAGGAGCTTCAGCAGGCGATGATCCGCGAGGCCCGGCGCTTTCCCGGCCAGGAGCGACAGGTGCTGGAGCTCTTCCGCAAGAACGAGGGGGCGCTCGAGCAGCTGCGGGCGCCGATCTTCGAGGACAAGGTCTGCGAGTTCGTGTTCCAGCTCGCCAAGGTCAGCGAGCGGCCGGTGACGCCGGAAGCGCTCCTGGCCGACCCCGACGAGGAGGACGAGGCACCATCGGCCGCGGTCCCGAGCGACTCCGCGCCGGCGGAGGTCGCCTAGTCGACACGGAGAAAGAGGATTCAGCGGATGAGCACGATCGCCCAGCTCGTGCCGATGGTGGTCGAGCAGACGGCCCGCGGCGAGCGCTCCTACGACATCTACTCCCGCATGCTCAAGGAGCGGATCATCTTCCTGATGGGTCCGGTCGACGACCATGTGGCGAGCCTGATCACCGCCCAGCTCCTGTTCCTCGAGGCGGAGAACCCGGACAAGGACATCAGCCTCTATGTCAACTCGCCGGGCGGCATCGTCACGGCCGGCCTCGCGATCTACGACACGATGCAGTATATCGGGCCCGACGTCTCGACCATCTGCATCGGCCAGGCGGCCTCGATGGGCTCGCTCCTGCTCTGCGCCGGGGCCAAGGGCAAGCGCTTCGCGCTGCCGCATGCGCGGATCATGACCCACCAGCCCTCGGGCGGCTTCCAGGGCCAGGCCACCGACATCGAGATCCACGCGCGGGAGATTCTCGACATGCGGCGGCGCCTGAACGAGATCTACATGCGCCACACCGGCCGCACGCTCTCGGAGATCGAGAGCAAGATGGACCGTGACACCTTCATGTCGGCGGACCAGGCCAAGGAGTTCGGCATCGTCGACGAGGTCATGGAAGTGCGCCCTCCAGTACGCAAAGAGAGCTGATCCCGCACCCCGAAAGCGCGCTCACCGTCGCAGGGGAAGGGGGTCGCATCGCGGCCTTCGGTGCCGTCGCATCCGCGCTTGCCAAGGGATGTGCCTTTAAAGCTCGGCCCCGCGACACCAGATGGGCATCCGGTGTCGGGCCGTGGCTCTGGCATGCCGCCCCCGTGGGGGCGAGATTGCCGGGTTGTCTCGGTTCCGGCGCGTCGCTACCATCACTTTGCCTGACCGCGCCGGGAAAGCACCGATCGATGAGCAAGTCCAGCGGCAACTCGAAGAACACCCTTTACTGCTCCTTCTGCGGCAAGAGCCAGCACGAGGTTCGGAAGCTGATCGCCGGGCCGACGGTGTTCATCTGCGACGAGTGCGTCGAGCTGTGCATGGACATCATCCGCGAGGAGAACAAGAGCGCGGTCGCGAAGAGCCGGGCCGGCGTTCCCAACGCCGGGCGAGATCAAGGGCGTTCTCGACGACTATGTGATCGGCCAGGAGCACGCCAAGCGGGTGCTCTCGGTGGCCGTCCACAACCACTACAAGCGTCTGGCGCACGGCGGCAAGGGCGGCGAGGTCGAGCTCGCCAAGTCGAACATCCTGCTGATCGGGCCGACGGGCTGCGGCAAAACGCTCCTCGCCCAGACCCTGGCCCGCACGCTCGACGTGCCCTTCACGATGGCCGACGCCACGACGCTCACCGAGGCCGGCTATGTCGGCGAGGATGTCGAGAACATCATCCTGAAGCTGCTCCAGGCGGCCGACTACAATGTCGAGCGGGCGCAGCGCGGCATCGTCTATATCGACGAGGTCGACAAGATCAGCCGCAAGTCCGAGAATCCCTCGATCACCCGGGACGTCTCGGGCGAGGGCGTGCAGCAGGCGCTCCTCAAGATCATCGAGGGCACCGTGGCGAGCGTGCCGCCGCAAGGGGGCCGCAAGCATCCCCAGCAGGAGTTCCTGCAGGTCGACACCACCAACATCCTCTTCATCTGCGGCGGCGCCTTCGCCGGGCTCGAGCGGATCATCGCCGCCCGCGGCCGGCCGCGCTCGATGGGCTTCGGCGCCGAGGTGTCGCGGCCCGACGACCGCAAGACGGGCGAGCTGCTGCGCGAGGTGGAGCCGGACGATCTCCTCAAGTTCGGCCTCATCCCCGAGTTCGTGGGCCGGCTGCCGGTGGTGGCCACCCTGACCGACCTCGACATCCCGGCCCTGATCAAGATCCTCAAGGAGCCGAAGAACGCCCTGGTCAAGCAGTACCAGAAGCTCTTCGAGATGGAGGACGTCCGCCTCACCTTCACCGAGGACGCGACGAAGGCCATCGCCGAGCGGGCGATCCAGCGCAAGACCGGGGCGCGTGGGCTGCGCTCGATCATGGAGGCCATCCTGCTCGACACCATGTTCGAGCTGCCGGCGCTGAACGGGGTGGCCGAGATCGTCGTCAATCGGGAGGTCTCGGAGAACCGGGCCAAGCCGCTGATGATCTATGCCGAGCGGAAGGGCGACGTCGGCTCGGCCTCCTGACGGGGCGCCGCCCCGAGGCCGGACTTGTCACCCAATGTCGCGGCCCCCGCCGTCGGGTTGAAAGCGCCCCCTGCGGCCGCCACCTGTACAGTCGGTTCCGTTGGGCGGTCGGGCGCATGGCGCCGGCCGCGGTGAGGTAGCATGAGCGAGACCGCGCAGATCAGCATCTTCCCCGTTCTGCCCCTTCGCGACATCGTCGTCTTCCCGCACATGATCGTTCCGCTGTTCGTCGGGCGCGAGAAGTCGATCCAGGCGCTCGAGGAGGTGATGAAGGACGACAAGCAGATCCTGCTCGTCGCCCAGAAGAACGCGAGCCAGGACGACCCGGGCCGTGACGACATCTATCGCGTCGGCACCGTGTCGAGCGTGCTGCAGCTCCTCAAGCTGCCGGACGGCACGGTCAAGGTGCTGGTCGAGGGCGCCACGCGCGCCCGCATCCAGACCTTCGTCGACAATCCGCGCTTCTTCCAGGTCCAGGCCGAGGTGCTGGGCGAGGCGGTCTCCGATCCGCGCGAGATCGAGGCGCTCTCCCGCGCGGTCGTGCAGCAGTTCGAGCAGTACGTGAAGCTCAACAAGAAGGTGCCGCCCGAGGTGCTGGTCTCGCTCGGCCAGATCGAGGAGCCGGGCAAGCTCGCCGACACCATCGCGGCCCATCTGGCCCTCAAGATCGCCGACAAGCAGGAGCTCCTGGAGATCGGCTCGCTGAGCGAGCGGCTGGAGCGGCTCTACGGCTTCATGGAGGGCGAGATCTCGGTCCTCCAGGTCGAGAAGCGCATCCGCTCGCGGGTCAAGCGCCAGATGGAGAAGACCCAGCGCGAGTACTACCTGAACGAGCAGATGAAGGCGATCCAGAAGGAGCTGGGCGAGCTCGAGGAGGGCAAGGACGAGCTGGGCGAGCTCGAGGAGCGCATCAAGAAGACGAAGCTCTCGAAGGAGGCGCGCGACAAGGCCCAGGGCGAGCTCAAGAAGCTCCGCTCGATGAGCCCGATGTCGGCCGAGGCCACGGTCGTCAGGAACTATCTGGACTGGCTGCTCTCGCTGCCCTGGAAGAAGCGCACCAAGGTCAGCTCGCGACATCAGGCACGCCCAGCAGGTCCTGGACGCCGATCACTATGGCCTGGACAAGGTCAAGGAGCGGATCGTCGAGTACCTGGCCGTGCAGCAGCGGGTCGACAAGATGAAGGGCCCGATCCTGTGCCTCGTGGGCCCGCCCGGCGTCGGCAAGACCTCGCTCGGCAAGTCGCTGGCCAAGGCCACCGGCCGCAACTTCATCCGCTTCTCGCTGGGCGGGGTGCGGGACGAGGCCGAGATCCGCGGCCACCGGCGCACCTATATCGGCTCGATGCCGGGCAAGATCGTCCAGCAGATGAAGAAGGCCAAGAGCAGCAACCCGCTCTTCATGCTCGACGAGGTCGACAAGATGGGCGCCGACTTCCGGGGCGACCCCTCCTCGGCCCTGCTCGAGGTGCTCGATCCCGAGCAGAACGCCAACTTCAACGACCACTATCTCGAGGTGGACTACGACCTCTCGGACGTGATGTTCGTCTGCACGGCGAACACGCTCCGCATGCCGCAGCCGCTCCTCGACCGCATGGAGATCATCCGCCTCCCCGGCTACACCGAGGACGAGAAGGTCGAGATCGCCAAGCGCCACCTGATCCCCAAGCAGCGCTCGCAGCACGGGCTGAAGGACGAGGAGTGGTCGATCAACGAGGAGGGGCTCCTCGACCTCGTGCGCTACTACACGCGCGAGGCCGGGGTGCGGAACCTCGAGCGCGAGATCGCCAACCTCGTCAGGAAGGCCGTCAAGGAGATCGTCGGCGGCGAGAAGAAGCAGGTCAAGGTGACCCGGCGCAACCTCGACAAGTTCGCGGGCGTCCGGAAGTTCCGCTTCGGCGCTGCCGAGCTCGAGGACTTCGTGGGGGTCACCACGGGCCTCGCCTGGACCGAGGTCGGCGGCGAGCTCCTGCAGATCGAGGCGATCAACGTGCCCGGCAAGGGCAAGATGACGATCACCGGCAAGCTCGGCGACGTCATGCAGGAATCGGTGCAGGCCGCGCGCTCCTTCGTGCGCTCGCGGGCGGCCTCGCTGGGCGTGCGCCCCGACACCTTCGAGAAGGTCGACATCCACATCCACGTGCCGGAGGGGGCGACCCCCAAGGACGGCCCCTCGGCCGGCGTGGGCATGGTGACCTCGATCGTCTCGGTGCTGACCCGCATCCCGGTCAAGGCCTCGGTCGCGATGACGGGCGAGATCACGCTCCGCGGCCGCGTGCTGCCCATCGGCGGGCTGAAGGAAAAGCTGCTGGCGGCGCTGCGGGGCGGCCTCAAGACGGTCCTGATCCCCAAGGACAACGAGAAGGACCTGGCCGAGATCCCGGACAACGTGAAGAAGGGCCTCCAGATCGTCCCCGTGGCGACCCTGGACGAGGTCCTGCAGCACGCCCTCGTGCGCCTGCCCGAGGCCCTGCCGCCGGACCCCGAGCCCGTGGCCCTGCCCCCCAAGCCGCCGGAGCTCGACCGCCCGGCCCGCCTCCCGAACTGATCTTTTCGGCCCAGGCGCCGCGCCAACGACAAAAGGCCCGCCGGAGCGATCCGGCGGGCTTTTTCGTCAGCCGCTCGCCGGATGCAGCGGCGGCGGCCGCACGGGCGGGCTCGCGAGGTCGATCTCGGGATGCGCCTTGGCGATCCAATCCACATTGGCCCAGATGCCGGCCTCGGCGCCGGGCGAGTCGGGGAAGCGATCGTGGAGCGCTGCGAGGAGATAGCCGGTCGCGCTGTCCTGCGTCCTCGCTAGGGTCCAGCGCGCTCGTCGGGTACTTCAGAAGCTCCACGACCGCCGCGAGATAGCCCTCTGGCCAACTCGTGGCCTAGCAGCGCCTCCGCGGCGCCCGCCCATCCCGCCGCCTGCACCTGCATCACCGGTGATAGGCCAGACCCGATCGCGCGACTGCCAGCGCCGCCTGGGCCTGCTCGGGCCCGAGCCTGGGCGCCAGGGCCTGGACGGCCTGCGCCAGGGCCCGGAGCTGACCGGGGTCGGTGGTGCCCTTGATGGCGTCGAGCACGGGTGCCAGCGCCGCCTGGGCCTGCTCGGGCCCGAGCCTGGGCGCCAGGGCCTGGACGGCCTGCGCCAGGGCCTGGAGCTGATCGAGTCGGTGGTGCCCTTGATGGCCTCGAGCACGGGTGCCAGCGCCGCCTGGGCCTGCTCGGGCCGAGCCTGGGCGCCAGGGCCTGGACGGCCTGCGCCAGGGCCTGGAGCTGAAGGTGTCGGTGGTGCCCTTGATGGCCTCGAGCACGGGTGCCAGCGCCGCCTGGGCCTGCTCGGGCCTGGGCGCCAGGGCCTGGACGGCCTGCGCCAGGGCCCGGAGCTGATCGCTGTCGGTGGTGCCCTTGATGGCCTCGAGGACGGGTGCCAGCGCCGCCTGGGCCTGCTCGGGCCTGGGCGCCAGGGCCTGGACGGCCTGCGCCAGGGCCCGGAGCTGATAGGGGTCGGTGGTGCCCTTGATGGCGTCGAGCACGGGTGCCAGCGCCGCCTGGGCCTGCTCGGGCGCGAGCCTGGGCGCCAGGGCCTGGACGGCCTGCGCCAGGGCCTGGAGCTGAACGGGGTCGGTGGTGCCCTTGATGGCCTCGAGCACGGGTGCCAGCGCCGCCTGGGCCTGCTCGGGCCCGAGCCTGGGCGCCAGGGCCTGGACGGCCTGCGCCAGGGCCTGGAGCCGAAGGGGTCGGTGGTGCCCTTGATGGCCTCGAGCACGGGTGCCAGCGCCGCCTGGGCCTGCTCGGGCCTGGGCGCCAGGGCCTGGACGGCCTGCGCCAGGGCCCGGAGCTGATCGCTGTCGGTGGTGCCCTTGATGGCCTCGAGGACGGGTGCCAGCGCCGCCTGGGCCTGCTCGCGGCCTGGGCGCCAGGGCCTGGACGGCCTGCGCCAGGGCCCGGAGCTGATCGGGGTCGGTGGTGCGCTTGATGGCGTCGAGGACGGGTGCCAGCGCCGCCTGGGCCTGATGAGCCGTGAGCTTGGTTCCTAGGGCTCGAACGATCCGCGCTAGTCTTCCGAGTTGGCTGCTCTCGGACGCGGCGCCACTCAGCTGAAGCGTGGGTCCGAGAACCGCCTGGACCCACTTGGTGCTGAGCTTCAGCCCCAAGGCCCTGAAGACCGGGTTCGGTCGGCGGGCCAGATTGACGAGGTTTCCTCTGCCACGCGCCAGGTCCACAAGGAACTGCTCGCTGACCGCCTCATCCGCCGTCGCCAGCTGCCAAAGGGCATCCACCTCGTGCGCCTCGATCCGAGTGCCGCTGAGATCGATCTCGCTCCAGATGAGGGCAGCCTGCGCGCGGGCGAGATGTTGCCGCAGCTGTTCCTCACGCGCGGCCGCCTCCTTGGCCTCCTTCTCCCGGCGCTCGCGCTCCGCCTGCTCGCGCGCCGCCGCTTCGCTCGCGGCATCGAAGCGCTCCTTCCAGCGCAGGATGGGCGGGCCGAGCACGTCGTGGAAGATCTCGACCGCAACGCCCTCGAGGCTCGGCACCTCCTTGAGCACGCGCGCATCGGCGCTACCGAGGTGGCGGAGGATCGGCCGGAGTGCCCCCGCATCGGGCAGCCGAGCGAAGCTCGCAAGATCGGCCTCCGCCATCGCATATTTGGCGCCGCTCGGCGTCACGAGGCGGTCGAAGATGTGCGCGCAGGCCGCCTGCTGGTCGGCATCCAGTCCGCTCATCACGCCGTCAAGATGGTCGGCGATGATCTGCCTGACGCCGCGGGCCTCCAGGAGCGTCTCGTTGAGCGCTCTGGCCTCGGGACCGCCCGCGGCCCTCCAGATCTTTTCGAGCGCGAGCTGCAGGTAGGGCAGCTCGACGTGCCGCACGCCGGCCGCGACGCCGGCGCGGCCGGCGCTGGTGTCGGCCTGCTTCAGCTCCCGCAACAGCTGATCGACGAACCCGCCCGTTACGAGCACCTCGCTTCCTTCGGATCGATGGTCCTTGTTGAAGACGCGGATGGGCTCGGTGATCGCGGCCCTGGTGCCCTCGTCGCTCAAGGGGTCCAGCTCGAGTGTTCTCGAGGATCGCCGGGATCGTCGAGGCGCAGCCGGTCGAGCAGGTGATAGCGATCCTCGCGGATTACGATCAGCAGCTGCGCATCGAGCGCCTCGTCGTTGACGATCGCGTCGAGCTCGCTCTCGAGCGTGTGATCGCGATCCCCCTCATGGTAGGCGAAATATTCCTCGAACTGGTCGAGCACGATGACCAGCGGGCGCCTCAGCCGATCGACGGCACGCAGCGCCGCCTCATATGCATCGTCCGGCCCGTTGATGATCCAGCCGAGGGATGTATCCGCAGCGCGCAGGATGGCACCGGCGAGCTGACGCCTCAGCTTTCGCGACCGCCACTCGCGAAAGTAGGCGACGGCGGGCCCAGCCGTGGTTCCGGCCAGCGCCCGCGGCAGACCGACATTGACGAGCGAGGTCTTGCCCACGCCGCTGGGGCCAAAAAGCACCGTCAGGCGCGTATAGGCGACGTTGCTGGCGAGGTTCTCGGCATCCAGCTCGCGCCCAAAATAGTAGTCGGCCAGGAAATCCTGGCTGAACAGGGGCCAGCCCGGCATAGGGGCAGAAATCCGGCGAGGACGCCGGAGCAGCGGTCACCCCGAAGCCCTCGGCTCGGGGTACAGCGCCCGCTCCAGCCGCAGGGCGAATTCCTTGAGATTGCTGTGATACATCTCGACGCCGTGCTTGCCCAGATCGTTCTGTCGGCGTCGCCCGGCTGGTGGGTGATCGCCCATGAAGGCGTGTCATCGGCGCGGCGGCTCTGGCTCCGAGGCAGCTTCCGGAGAAGCACCCGGACGTTCCGGTCGGCCAGGCTGTAGCCTACGAACAGAAACTGCTTGTTCGCCATGAGCTTGGCGATGAGCTGCGGCACGATCGTCCGGGAGCGGCCGAGCGCGTCGATATAGTCCTGCTCGGTGATGAGGAAGCTGTCGTTGCGCTCGTCCTCGCGATCGAGCGTGCCGTGAAGCTTGTAGACGATCGGCCAGTGCACGGGGCTTGAGCTCGAAGTCGAGCTTGTTGCTGCTCGACGGGCACGAGCTTGCCAGTGCCCGAGCTGAGCCAGACCCGGCTTGGCTCGCCCCGGTCGACGACGACGTGAAGCGTGGCCTCGCCCAGCGCCCGCTCGATGAGGTCGTCATAGTTCGTGGTGACGATGAGCGGCGGGCGAGAGCCTCGCCAAGAGCCTGTGCAGGGGGCCCGGCTCGACCTCAACGTTCAAGGCCTCGCGCAAGAAGGCGTCGCAGCATTCGCCGGCCGCCGGGACCGAACGACGAAGTAGGATGCTACGCGCGCTAGGTTGGCAGGGTCGCGCTGCTCCGGAAACTTGCAGGCCTTCGTCAGCTCCAGCGCGAGCCTTCACCCGCATAGGGCAAGAAATCCTTGCCCTTTTCGTCCAGTTTGCTATCCCGTCCGGCCGAATCGCCAGCGGACGCTGCGGCCCCGAGGAACGGCACGATATTCCCTCGACGCAGCGCCATGGCGATCGATGTAGTGTGGCACCCGATCAGCAGTCGTCAGTCGATGCGACGCTGCCGTTCACGCCCTTCGCTCCAGCGCATCGATCACGAGATGCAGCAGCTCGTCCGGACGGTTGGTGAGACCGAAGGCGGCGAGCGGGAGCGGCTTGTCGCGGTCGCGCACGGTCACATAGAAGATGACGGGCACGCGCTGGTCGACCGGGCGTTGGCGGTAGGCCGCAAGGAAGTCGAGGCCGCTGGGCTCGCCCTCGGGCCGGTTGATGTCGGAGAGGATGAGGTCATAGCCCCCGCCATCGGGGGCCAGGGCCATCTCCGCAGCGGCGTTGCTCTGCACCTGCTCGATCTTGAGGCCGAGCGACTCGAGAAGGTCGCGCTCCTTGCGGTTGTTGGTGACGACGTCGTCGATCCAGAGCAGGCGCCGCCCTTTGAGCACCGCGGCGGAGCGCTCGGCACGGGCCAGCACGCGCTCGCGGTCGGCCTTGGTCACGACGATGCTACGCTCGCCCACCGTCCGGTCGACGACCTTGCTGCTCCGGGCCGCATCGGCTGCGGCGCCGGCCAGCTTCTGCTCGGCGAAGCTCATCTCCAGGCCCGCAGCCTTGAGACCCGAAAGCCGGCCGAGCTGATGCCGCAACGGATCCTTGAACAGCCAGACGACGCACAAGAGCGCTCCGGCCCAGATCAGGTCGGGCACGTGCTTGGCCAGCTCCTCTAGCACGGTCATCGCCGAGCGTTTCCCCGCTGCGACTGGCCGGCCTGCCACCGGTCTTGCGCATTGATTGCAAAGCTACGGGAGCAGCACGCCTTCTGCTTGTCAAGAAGACGGAGAATGGCGTGTCGGGGAGGTAAGAAAAATGGTGCGGGCGGAAGGGGTCGAACCTCCGACACCGGCGGTGTAAGCGCCGTGCTCTACCGCTGAGCTACGCCCGCGACGGGGCGGACCATAGGTGCTGGCCCCCGGGCGGGCAAGCGGGCGGCGGCGTCGCGGTCTCGTGAGAGATCGTGCGCGGCCGGGCTCTCGCGCGGCGCCCCGGGGCGGCGCATGTCAGGTGGCGCCAGCGAGGGCCGCAGTCGGGCGGCGCCTCCGCGACGGGGGTTCGTGCCATGCGTCTGATCCTGCGCTTCACCGGCCTGCCGCAGGCCGACGATCTCTGGAAGCTTTTCCTCGGCGGCCTGATCGGGCTGATGCTCTGGGAGCTGTTCGCCCGCTTCCTGACGCCGATCTTCGTCGGCGGCCCGCTCGAGCCGGCGGCGCTGATCATCAGCCTTCTCCAGAACCTCTTCGGCGTGACGATCCCGCGTCTGCCCGCCGAGGCGATCCACTACACGACCGGCATCGTCTTCTATCCCATCGGCTACTGGATCCTCAGCCGCTACATCCTGACGCTGGGCACCACCGGCGACGGCATCCTCTGGGGCTTCGTCACCTGGATCCTGGCGCTGGGCGTCTTCGCCAGCCTCGCCGGCCTGCCCTTCATGCTGGGCTTCATCCCGCTCACCTGGTTCTCGCTGATCGGTCACGTGCTCTATGCCTTCACCGCCGTCACCGTGGCGAGCCGGCTGGGTGCCCGCGCACCCGCCGTCGCCCGGGCCGCGTAGCGGCCGGCGGGGGAACGTTGACAGGGGCAGGGGCGGTCACTATCTGTCCGCCGTCCTGCGCGGGGACGTAGCTCAGTTGGTTAGAGCGCCGGCCTGTCACGCCGGAGGTCGCGGGTTCAAGTCCCGTCGTCCTCGCCATGTTTCGTCCCTCCGAGATCCTCCCGTCCGGGATGTCCCCGGGGCAGCCGGGCCGGCGGTCCGGCCGGCGGCAACTCGGCTTGGCTTTTGCGGTGCAGCGCCCTATGTTCCGCACCGGGCGGGGCGGGCGCAGAGAGCCTGCCGGCCCTTGCTCACCGAGGGAAGAGCGCCGGGACGATGGAGAGCTATCTCGCCAACTATCTGCCGATCGCCGTGTTCCTGGCGATCGCGATGGGCTTGGCGATCGTCATCGTCCTGGCCTCGCTGCTGGTCGCGCGCCAGCGCCCCGACACCGAGAAGCTCTCGGCCTACGAGTGCGGCTTCGAGGCCTTCGACGACAGCCGCGGCCGGTTCGACGTGCGCTTCTATCTGGTGGCCATCCTCTTCATCATCTTCGACCTCGAGGTGGCCTTTCTGTTCCCCTGGGCGGTGACGCTGGGGAAGATCGGCCTCTTCGGCTTCTGGTCGATGATGATCTTCCTGGGCGTGCTGACCGTCGGCTTCATCTACGAATGGAAGAAGGGAGCCCTCGAATGGGAGTGAGCGGCACGGCCGGCACGCTGGCGCCGACCGGAGCACCCGGCGGCGCCCTTTTCGAGGAGGTCCACGAGGGGCTCGAGAAGCAGGGCTTCCTGGTCACGCGCCTCAACGATCTCGTGAGCTGGGCCCGCTCGGGCAGCCTCTGGCCGATGACCTTCGGGCTCGCCTGCTGCGCGGTCGAGATGATGCATGCCGCGGCCTCGCGCTACGATCTCGACCGCTTCGGCCTGGTCTTCCGCCCTAGCCCCCGGCAGTCGGACGTCATGATCGTGGCGGGCACCCTCTGCAACAAGATGGCGCCGGCCCTGCGCAAGGTCTACGACCAGATGGCCGAGCCGCGCTACGTGATCTCGATGGGCTCCTGCGCCAACGGCGGCGGCTACTACCACTACAGCTACTCGGTCGTCCGGGGCTGCGATCGCATCGTCCCGGTCGACATCTATGTTCCGGGCTGCCCGCCGACGGCGGAAGCCCTGGTCTACGGCATTCTGCAGCTGCAGAAGAAGATTCGGCGCACGGGCACGATCGTCCGCTGACGGGCCGCGTCCCGAGGAGGAGCCATGGCGAGCGATGCCACGAAGGAGCGCGAGGAGGCGCTCCGGGATCTCCTGGGCTTCATCGAGCCGACGCTCGGCGAGGTGCTGGTCGAGAGCCGCATCGATCGCGGCGAGCTGACGATCGTCGTGCCGGCGCACGAGATCGTCCGCGTGCTGACCTATCTCCGCGACGACCCCAACATGGCCTTCAAGGAGCTCGTCGAGCTCTGCGGCGCCGACTATCTCGACCGCGAGCAGCGCTTCGACGTCGTCTACCACCTGCTCTCGCTCAGGCATAATCACCGCATCCGCGTGAAGGTCCGGACCGACGAGGCGACGCCCGTGCCGTCGGTGGTCGGCGTCTTCTCGTGTGCCGGCTGGTTCGAGCGCGAGGCCTGGGACATGTACGGCATCTTCTTCAGCGACCATCCGGATCTCAGGCGTCTGCTGACCGACTACGGCTTCGACGGCCATCCGCTGCGGAAGGACTTTCCGCTCACCGGCTATGTCGAGCTCCGCTACGACGACGAGCAGAAGCGCGTGGTCTACGAGCCGGTGCGATTGCGGCAGGACTTTCGTTCCTGGGACTTCCTCAGTCCCTGGGAGGGTGGCGGCGGCCTGTTGCCGGGCGACGAGAAGGCCGAAGCCTGATCGGTGACGGTGGGTCGTCGGGGGAAACGGGCGCCCGCATCGGGCAACGCCACGGCAGTCGACGCGAGACGTGAGGCATGGCCGATATCCAGCTGAAGAGCTTCAACCTGAACTTCGGGCCGCAGCATCCCGCGGCGCACGGGGTCATGCGTCTCGTGCTCGAGATGGACGGCGAGATCGTCGAGCGGGCCGATCCTCATATCGGCCTACTTCATCGGGGCACGGAGAAGCTGATCGAGTTCCGTCCCTATCTCCAGAACATCCCCTATTTCGACCGCCTCGACTATGTGTCGATGCTCTGCCAGGAGCATGCCTTCGTCCTGGCGGTCGAGCGCCTGCTGGGCATCGAGCCGCCGATCCGTGCCCTCTACATCCGCACCCTCTTCGACGAGCTGACCAGGGTCGCGCAACCACCTCCTCAACATCACGACCATGGCGCTCGACATCGGCGCCATGACCCCCCTGCTCTGGATGTTCGAGGAGCGGGAGAAGCTCATGGGCTTCTACGAGGCCGTGAGCGGTGCGCGGATGCACGCCAACTACTACCGGTTCGGCGGCGTGAACCGCGACCTGCCGGCCGGGCTGGCCGAGCAGATCACCGCCTGGATGGAGCAGTTCGTCCCCAAGTTCGACGACGTGGACCGGCTCCTCACCGAGAACCGGATCTTCAAGCAGCGGACCGTCGACATCGGCGTTGTCAGCGCCGACGACGCGCTCGATTGGGGTTTCTCGGGGCCGATGCTCCGCGCCTCGGGCGTGCCGTGGGATCTGAGAAAGGCGCAGCCCTATGCGGTCTACGACCGGATGGACTTCGACATCCCGGTCGGCCGCAACGGCGACTGCTACGATCGCTATCTCGTCCGCTTGGCGGAGGTCCGCGAATCGCTGAAGATCATGCGCCAGTGCATCGAGCAGATGCCGGAGGGACCGGTGCGCATCGCCGACCAGAAGGTGACACCGCCCAAGCGTGCGGAGATGAAGCGCTCGATGGAGGCCCTGATCCATCACTTCAAGCTCTTCACCGAGGGCGTGCACGTGCCCGAGGGCGAAGTCTATGCTGCGGTCGAGAGCACCAAGGGCGAGTTCGGCGTCTATCTCGTCTCCGACGGAACGAACAAACCCTACCGCTGCAAGATCCGCTCGCCGAGCTACGTGCACCTGCAGGCCACGGAGCTCATGAGCAAGGGCCACATGCTGCAGGACATTCCCTCGATCGTCGGTGCGCTCGACATCGTCTTCGGGGAGGTCGACCGATGAGCGGCCCGGCCGGGGCGGTGACCGCCCGCGGCGCCATGGCGCCCGACGTGACCTCCTTCGAGTTCACCGAGGAGAACAGCGAGAAGGCGAGGGTCATCCTGGCCCGCTATCCGGAGGCGCGCCGCGCCAGCGCCGTTCTGCCGCTGCTCCACCTGGCCCAGGCCCAGCATGGGGGCTGGCTGCCGCGCCCGGTGCTGGACTACGTGGCCGACCAGCTCGGCATGCCGCGGATACGGGTCTACGAGGTCGCGACCTTCTACGACATGTTCAACACGGTCCCGACCGGCCGCGTCCAGGTGCGGGTGTGCACGACCACGCCCTGCTGGCTCTGCGGCTCCGACGAGGTGGTGCGCGCGTGCAAGGAGGTGCTGGGCTGCGGGATGGGCGAATCGAGCGAGGACGGCCGCTTCTTCGTCCGCGAGTTCGAGTGTCTCGGCGCCTGCGCCAACGCGCCGATCCTCTGGGTCGACGATGTGTTCTACGAGGATCTCGACTATGCCGGCACGCGGAGAATTCTCGAGGCGCTGATGCGGGGCGAGAGGCCGGAGCCGGGACCGCAGAACGGCCGGCACGGCTCGATGCCCCTGGGTGGCAAGACCACGCTCAAGAACGCCTCGGCACGGCCTCGCCCGGGAGCGTGGCGCGAGGCGGCAGCGCCCGAGGATCAGGGGGACGGCCAGAAGCACGGGGGCGGGAGCGGCCATGCTCGGTGACAAGGACCGGATCTTCTGGAACCTCTACGGCGAGGAGCCCTGGGACCTCGAGACGGCGCGCAAGGGCGGCGACTGGGACGGGACCAAGGACCTGATCCTCAAGGGCCGTGACTGGCTGGTCCAGGAGGTGAAGGACTCGGGCCTCAGGGGGCGCGGCGGCGCCGGCTTCCCGACCGGCCTCAAATGGTCCTTCATGCCCAAGCAGTCGGACGGCCGTCCGTCCTATCTGGTGCTCAACGCCGACGAGTCCGAGCCCGGCACCTGCAAGGACAGGGAGATCCTGCGGAACGAGCCGCACAAGCTCCTCGAGGGCTGCCTGCTGGCCGGCGTCGCGATGGGCTGCACCGCCTGCTACATCTATATCCGCGGCGAGTTCGTGCAGGAGGCCATAGCCCTCGAGGCGGCGATCGAGGAGGCCTATGAGGCGGGCTTGATCGGCAAGGACGCCTGCGGCTCGGGCTACGACTACGACATCTACATGCATCGCGGTGCCGGCGCCTATATCTGCGGCGAGGAGACCGGCCTGCTCGAGAGCCTCGAGGGCAAGAAGGGCCAGCCCCGCCTGAAGCCGCCTTTCCCGGCGGCGGTGGGCCTCTACGGCCGGCCCTCGACGGTGAACAATGTCGAGACCATCGCCGTCGCACCCACGATCCTGAGGCGCGGCGCGGCCTGGTTCGCCGGCCTCGGCCCGCCCAAGAACAGCGGCACCAAGGTCTTCTGCATCTCCGGCCATGTGAACCGGCCCTGCACGGTCGAGGACGAGATGGGCATCCCGCTGCGGGAGCTCATCGAGCGCCACGCGGGCGGCGTGCGCGGCGGATGGGACAATCTCCTGGCGGTCATCCCCGGTGGTGCCTCGGTGCCGCTGCTGCCCAAGGAGATCTGCGACACCATCGCCATGGACTTCGACTCGCTGCGCAACGCCAAGTCGGGCCTCGGCACCGCGGGCGTCATCGTCATGGACAAGTCGACGGACGTCGTTAAGGCGATCTCGCGGCTCTCGAAGTTCTACATGCACGAGAGCTGCGGCCAGTGCACGCCCTGCCGCGAGGGCACCGGCTGGCTCTGGCGGATGATGGAGCGCCTGGTCGTGGGCGACGCGCGGGTCGAGGAGATCGACCTCCTCCAGGACGTGACCACCGAGATCGAAGGCCATACCATCTGCGCCCTGGGCGATGCGGCGGCCTGGCCCGTGCAGGGCCTGATCCGCCACTTCCGGCCGGAGCTCGAGCGTCGCATCAAGGAGCGGCAGGGTGCCCTGCCGCTCGCCGCCGAGTGACGGGATCGTCCCGGGCGCCAGGCTTTTGAACTGAAGGACGGCTGATGCCCAAGCTCACCATCGACGGTCAGGAGGTGGAGGTTCCGCCGGGCTCGACCGTCCTGCAGGCCTGTGAGGCGGCCGGCCGCGAGATTCCCGTCTTCTGTTTCCACCCCCGGCTCAACATCGCCGGCAATTGCCGCATGTGCCTGGTCGAGCAGGAGAAGTCGCCCAAGCCCATCGCCTCCTGCGCCATGCCGGCCGCCGAAGGCATGGTCATCAAGACCGACACGCCCCAGGTCCACAAGGCGAGGAAAGGGGTGCTCGAGCTCCTGCTCATCAACCACCCCCTCGACTGCCCGATCTGCGACCAGGGCGGGGAGTGCGACCTGCAGGACCTGACCCTCTTCTACGGGCCGGACCATTCGCGCTTCAAGGAGAACAAGCGGCCGGTCAGCGACAAGTATCTGGGGCCGCTGATCTCGACCCACATGACCCGCTGCATCCACTGCACGCGCTGCATCCGCTTCATGGACGAGGTGGCCGGCGTCAGCGAGCTCGGCGCCACCGAGCGCGGCGAGCACATGCAGATCACGACCTGGATCGAGCGCGCGCTCGATTCGGAGCTCAGCGGCAACATCATCGACCTCTGCCCGGTCGGCGCCCTCAACTCGAAGCCCTACGAGTACCGGGCCCGGACGTGGGAGCTGAAGAAGACCGAATCGATCGACGTCCTGGACGCGGTCGGGTCCAACATCCGGGCCGACAGCCGGGGCGGCGAGGTGATGCGGGTCCTCCCCCGCCTGCACGAGGACATCAACGAGGAGTGGATCTCCGACAAGAGCCGCTTCTCCTACGACGGCCTGAAGCGCCGCCGGCTGGACGTGCCGATGGTCCGGGCCGACGGCAGGCTCGCCCCGTCCGACTGGCGGAGCGCCTTCGCCGCGATCAAGGCCCGGCTCGACGGCCGGGATCCGTCCAAGGTGGCCTTCATCGTCGGCGATCTCGTCGATGCCGAGACCATGGTGATGGTCCGCGAGCTCGCGGCCGCGATCGGCACGGCCCATGTCGACTGCCGGCAGGACGGCGCCCGGATCGATGCCGCCTGCCGGGCCGGCTACCTCTTCAACACGACCATCGCCGGCATCGAGCGGGCCGATGCCTGCCTGCTCGTCGGCAGCAATCCCCGCTGGGAGGCGCCGCTCGTCAATGCGCGCCTCAGGAAGCGCTGGCGCCAGGGCGGCTTCAGGGTGGCGCGGATCGGCGAGCCCTTCGACCTGACCTACCCGGTCGAGGAGCTGGGGGCGGGGCCCGAGACGCTCCAGGCGCTGGCCCAGGGCGAGATCGCCTTCGGCGAGACGCTCAAGGGCGCGAAGCAGCCGATGCTGATCCTGGGTGCCGGAGCGCTGGCGCGGCCGGACGGCCCGGCGATCCAGGCCCTTGCGCGCGGCCTCGCCGAGGCGAGCGGCCTCGTCCGCGAGGGCTGGAACGGCTTCAACGTTCTCCACCGGGTCGCCTCCAGGGTGGCCGGCCTCGACCTTGGCCTCCTGCCGGGCCCGGGTGGCCTCGACGTCGAGGGGATGCTCGAGGGTGCCGCCAGCGGTGCCATCGAGACGGTCTTCCTGATCGGCGCCGACGAGATCGACATGGGCCGGCTCGAGGGCAGCTTCGTCGTCTATCAGGGCCATCACGGCGACGCCGGTGCCGCGGCCGCCGACGTCGTCCTGCCCGGCGCCGCCTACACCGAGAAGAACGCCACCTACGTCAACACCGAGGGCCGGCCGCAGCGCGCCAAGCTCGCCGTGTTCCCGCCCGGCGACGCGCGCGAGGACTGGAAGATCCTGCGGGCTCTCTCCGAGGTCATCGGCCGGATCGTGCCGCTCAACTCCCTGATCGAGGTGCGGGCTCGCATGGCCGAGCTGGCGCCGCCGCTGGCGGCCATCGACCGGATCGAGCCCGCGGCCTGGGGCGGCTTCGGTGCCGAGGGCGGCATCGAGAAGTCCCCGTTCGCCAGCCCCGTCCGGGACTTCTATCGGACCGATCCGATCAGTCGGGCCTCCACCGTGATGCGCGAGTGCAGCGAGCTCTTCGTCGAGCGTGCGGCCGAGAGGGCGACCGGCACCCATGGCTAGCTTCTTCACCGGCATCGTCTGGCCGCTGATCGTCCTGACGGTCGAGATCCTCTGCCTCGTCGTGCCGCTGCTGGTGGCGATGGCCTACCTCACCTATGCCGAGCGCAAGGTGATCGCGGCCATGCAGCTCCGTCAGGGGCCGATGACGGTGGGGCCGTTCGGCCTCCTCCAGCCCCTCGCCGACGGCCTCAAGCTGTTCGTCAAGGAGACGGTCATACCGACCTCGGCGAGCAAGGTCGTCTTCGTCATCGCACCCATGCTCACCTTCATCCTGGCGGTGATCGGCTGGGCCGTCATGCCGTTCGGCAATGGTCTCGTCTTCGCCGACATCAACGTCGGCGTCCTCTACCTCTTCGCGATAAGCTCGCTCGGCGTCTACGGCATCATCATGGCCGGCTGGGCGTCGAACTCGCGCTACGCCTTCCTGGGCGCCCTGCGCTCCGCGGCCCAGATGGTGAGCTACGAGATCGCGATCGGCCTCATCATCCTCTCCGTCCTCGTCACCGCGGGCTCGCTCAATCTCACGGACATCGTCATGGCCCAGGGGCGCCAGGGCTGGTACGTGCTCTGGCACTTCCCGATGTTCATGATCTTCGTCGTCTCGATGCTGGCCGAGACGAACCGGCACCCCTTCGACCTGCCCGAGGACGAGGCGTCGCTGGTGACCGGCTACAATGTCGAGTACAGCGCGATGACCTTCGCGCTCTTCTTCCTCGGCGAGTACCTCAACATGATCTTGATGAGCGCCATCGCCGTGGTGCTCTTCCTCGGCGGCTGGCTGCCGATCCTGCCGTTCTGGCCCTTCGTCCTGATCCCCGGGCCGCTCTGGTTCATCCTCAAGATCTGCATCATGCTCTTCGTGTTCATCTGGGTGCGGGCGACGCTGCCCCGCTACCGCTACGACCAGCTGATGCGGCTCGGCTGGAAGGTGTTCCTGCCGCTCTCGCTCGCCTGGCTCGTCCTCACCTCGGGCGTGCTCCTGGCCTTCGGTCTGTTGCCGACATGAGCCCGGGCCGAGCCCCGGCGGGGTCCGGGACCGCCTCGACCGGCCGTCAAAGGTAGACGAAGATGCTCACCCTCGACCGCGCCGCCCGCACCGTCCTCTGGCAGGAGCTCGTGGTCGGCTTCGCCATGACCTTCCGCTACATGTTCAAGCGCAAGGCGACGCTGAACTATCCCTACGAGAAGGGCCCCCTCTCGCCCCGCTTCCGGGGCGAGCACGCGCTCAGGCGCTACCCGAACGGCGAGGAGCGCTGCATCGCCTGCAAGCTCTGCGAGGCGATCTGCCCGGCCCAGGCGATCACGATCGAGAGCGAGCCCCGGGCCGACGGCAGCCGGCGGACCACGCGCTACGACATCGACATGACGAAATGCATCTATTGCGGCTTCTGCGAGGAGGCCTGCCCGGTCGACGCCATCGTCGAGGGGCCGAACTACGAGTTCGCCGCCGAGACGCGGGAGGAGCTGTTCTACAACAAGGAGAAGCTGCTCGCCAACGGCGACCGGTGGGAGAGCGAGCTCGCCGCCAACCTTGCGGCCGACGCTCCCTATCGGTAGGAAAACCCCGCGCGCCGCGACCGGCCAGCGGCGACGCCAGGAAAGCGCCTCCCCATGACGGTCCCGCTCTTCGTCTTCTATATCCTGGCCGCGGTCGCCGTGGCCTCCGCGGTCATGGTCGTGAGCTCGCGCAACCCGGTCCACTCGGTCCTCTTCCTGATCCTCTGCTTCTTCACGGCGGCCGGCCTGTTCGTGCTGATCGGGGCCGAGTTCCTGGCGATGGTGCTGGTCATCGTCTATGTCGGCGCGGTGGCGGTGCTGTTCATGTTCGTCGTGATGATGCTGGACATCAACTTCATCCGCCTGCGCGAGGGCTTTCTCCAATATCTGCCGGTCGGCGCCCTCATCGGGCTCGTGCTGCTCGTCGAGCTCATCCTGGTCGGCGGCACCTGGGCAGTCGGTGGGGCCGGCGCGGCCGGGCCCGCTCCGGCGGCCGCCGGGGCCCCGGCCATGGGCAACACCCAGGCGCTCGGCATGCTGCTCTATACCGACTATTTCTACCTGTTCCAGGCCGCCGGGCTGATTCTCCTGGTCGCGATCGTCGGCGCGATCACCCTGACGCTCCGTCGGCGGCCCGATTCCCGACGGCAGGACATCGGCCGGCAGGTGCATCGGCGTCCGGCCCAGGCCGTCGAGCTGAGGAAGGTCCAGACGGGGAGCGGCGTCTGATGGCCAGCATCCCGCTGTCGAGCTTCCTCACGCTGGCGGCGATCCTCTTCACGCTCGGCATCTTCGGCATCTTCCTCAACCGCAAGAACGTCATCGTCATCCTGATGTCGATCGAGCTGATCCTCCTCTCGGTCAACATCAACTTCGTGGCGTTCTCGGCCTATCTCGGCAACCTCGCCGGCCAGGTCTTCGCCATGTTCGTTCTGACCGTGGCGGCGGGCGAGGCCGCGATCGGGCTCGCGATCGTCGTCGTCTATTTCCGCAACCGCGGCTCGATCGAGGTCGAGGACATCAACCTGATGAAGGGCTGAGCGCCTCCTCATGCTCCACGTCGTCCTGGTCTTCGCACCCGCGCTCGGCGCCGTCATCGCCGGGCTCTTCGGCCGCGCGATCGGCGATCGGGCCTCGCAGATCGTGACCTGCGGGCTGATGGCGGTCACGGCCGTGATGGCGTGGATCGGGCTCTTCGCCTACATGGGCGAGCCGACCTTCAAGGTGCATCTCCTGCGCTGGATCACCGTCGACGGGCTCGAGGTCGACTGGGCGCTCAGGGTCGATTCGCTCTCGACCATCATGATGCTGGTGGTCGGCTTCGTCAGCTTCCTGATCCACGTCTATTCCATCGGCTACATGGCTCATGACCGGAGCATCCCGCGCTTCATGAGCTATCTGTCGCTCTTCACCTTCGCCATGCTGATGCTGGTGACGTCGGACAACCTCGTTCAGCTCTACTTCGGCTGGGAGGGCGTCGGCCTCGCCTCCTATCTCCTGATCGGCTTCTGGTACACCAAGCCTTCGGCCTGCGCCGCCGCCATCAAGGCCTTCATCGTCAACCGGGTCGGCGATTTCGGCTTCATGCTCGGCATCGCCGCGGCCTTTCTGGTCTTCGGCAGCCTCCAATACGACACCATCTTCGCCGCCGCCGGGAAGGTCGCCCCGACCTCGATCGTCGTCTTCGGGCACAGCTTCGCCGACCCTCGAGATCGTGACCTTCCTTCTTTTCATCGGTGCCATGGGCAAGTCGGCGCAGCTCGGCCTGCACACCTGGCTGCCCGACGCCATGGAGGGCCCGACCCCGGTCTCCGCCCTGATCCATGCCGCGACGATGGTCACGGCCGGCGTCTTTCTCGTGGCGCGGATGTCGCCGCTCTTCGATCTGGCCCCGGCGACCCTGACCTTCGTCACCTTCATCGGCGCCTCGACCTGCTTCTTCGCGGCCACGATCGGGCTCACCCAGTTCGACATCAAGCGGGTCATCGCCTACTCGACCTGCTCCCAGCTCGGCTACATGTTCTTCGCCTGCGGCGTCGGCGCCTACTCGGCCGGCATCTTCCACCTGATGACCCACGCCTTCTTCAAGGCCCTCCTGTTCCTCGGCGCCGGCTCGGTGATCCACGCCATGTCCGACGAGCAGGACATGCGGAAGATGGGCGGCCTCTGGCGCCACATCAAAATCACCTACGTGGTGATGTGGGCGGGCTCGCTGGCGCTCATCGGCTTTCCCGGCTTTGCCGGCTACTTCTCGAAGGACGCCATCATCGAGGCCGCCTTCGCCTCGGGCAACGCGCTGCACCTCTATGCCTTCTGGCTCGGCGTCGCCGCCGCGGTGCTGACCGCCTTCTATTCCGGCCGGCTCATGTTCATGACCTTCCATGGCGAGCCCAGGGCCGACCACGAGACCATGCACCATGTGCACGAGAGCCCGCCGGTCATGACCGTGCCGCTCGGCGTGCTGGCGCTGGGCGCCGTCTTCGCCGGCTGGCTCGGCCACGGGCTCATAGCACCGGACCATCATCTCTGGGGCGGGGCCATCTTCACGCGCCCCGGCAACGACGTGCTCGAGGCCATGGAGCACGTGCCCGGCTGGGTGAAGCTGATGCCGTTCCTGGCGATGGCCGGCGGCCTCGCTGGCTCCTGGGTCTGCTATATCGCGGTGCCGACGCTGCCGGCGCGCATCGTCGCCGCCGTGCGGCCCGTCTATATCTTCGTCTTCAACAAATGGTACTTCGACGAGCTCTATGATCTTCTCTTCGTGCGCTCGGCCAAGGCCATCGGGCTCGGCCTCTGGCAGGGCGGCGACCAGGGCATCATCGACCGCTACGGTCCCGACGGGGTCGCCGCCTCGGCGCTGGCCACCGCCCGCCGGGCCGTGCGGCTGCAGACCGGCTACGTCTACCACTACGCCTTCGCCATGCTCATCGGCATCGCCGGCTTCGTGAGCTGGTATCTTTTCGTCGTGAGGGGCTGACCACCGATGAGCGACTGGCCGCTTCTCTCGCTCGTCACCTTCCTGCCGCTGGTGGGCTCGGCGTTCATCCTCTTCATCCGCGGCGACGAGGAGATCGTCGCCCAGAACAGCCGCAGCGTCGCCCTCTGGACCTCGCTCGTCACCTTCCTCCTCTCCTTGATGGTCTGGGCCAATTTCGACTCGAGCCAGGCGGGCTTCCAGCTCGTCGAGAAGGCGCCCTGGCTCGAGGGCATCGGCATCACCTACCATATGGGCGTCGACGGGATCTCGCTCTGGTTCGTGCTGCTCTCGACGCTCCTCACCGTCGTCGTCGTCATCGGGTCCTGGCACTCGGTCCACAGCCGGGTGAAGGAGTACATGATCGCCTTCCTGGTCATGGACACCCTGATGGTCGGGCTGTTCTGCTCCCTCGATCTTTTTCTCTTCTATGTCTTCTTCGAAGGCATCCTGATCCCGATGTACCTCATCATCGGCGTCTGGGGCGGCCCGCGGCGGATCTACGCCTCCTTCAAGTTCTTTCTCTACACGCTGCTGGGCTCGGTGCTGTTCCTGGTCGCCATCATCGTCATGTACGTGAAGGCCGGGACGACCGACATCCCGACCCTCATGACGCACGATTTCGACCCGAGCCTGCAGACCTGGCTCTGGCTCGCGATGTTCGCGTCCTTCGCCGTCAAGGTGCCGATGTGGCCGTTCCACACCTGGCTTCCGGATGCCCACGTCGAGGCGCCGACGGCGGGCTCGGTGCTCCTGGCGGGCGTCCTCCTCAAGCTCGGCGGCTACGGCTTCCTGCGCTTCTCCCTGCCGATGCTGCCCGATGCCTCGACCTACTTCGCGCCCTTCGTCTTCGCCATCAGCGTCATCGCCATCATCTACACCTCGCTCGTGGCGCTGATGCAGGCCGACATGAAGAAGCTGATCGCCTACAGCTCGGTGGCCCATATGGGCATCGTGACCATCGGCCTCTTCACGCCCAACGCGCTCGGCATCCAGGGCGGCATCCTGCAGATGCTCTCGCACGGCTTCGTCTCGGCCGCCCTCTTCATGGTCGTCGGCGTCGTCTACGACCGGATCCACAGCCGCGAGATCACCGCCTATGGTGGCCTCGCCGAGCGCATGCCGATCTATGCCACCGTCTTCATGCTCTTCATGATGGCATCCTTAGGCCTGCCCGGCACCTCGGGGTTCGTCGGCGAGATCCTGGTCATCGTCGGCATCTTCCAGACGAGTTCCTGGGTCGCGTTCTTCGCCGCCACGGGGTCGATCCTCGGTGCCGCCTACATGCTCTGGCTCTACCGCCGGGTGATCTTCGGCGCGCTGACCAAGGAGGGCCTGAAGCTGATCAAGGACATGCGGGTCAACGAGATCCTCGCCTTCGCGCCGCTCGTCGTGCTCGTCTTCGTGATGGGCATCTACCCCTCGCTGTTCCTGGATCCGATGGACGCGTCGGTCGGCAGCCTGGTCGCCCGCCTGACCCATCAGGGCGTGGCGCACACCGCGATGCTGCCTTGAGGGCGCCCTCATGATGGCCAACGGCTTCGACCTCGCGCCCGTGATCCCGGAGCTTCTGCTCGTGCTGGCGGGGCTGGCGCTCCTGGTGCTGGGCGTCTTCCGCGACGAGGAGGGCGGCCGCGTGGTGACCCCGCTCGCGGTGATCGCCCTCCTGGTCGCCGGCGTCGTCGCGATGGTGCTCGACCGCACCCGCATCGAGGTCTTCGGCGGTCACTTCGTCTTCGACGGCTTCGCGGGCTTTCTCAAGCTGCTGATCTACGTCGGCGCGGCGGCGGCCCTGGCGCTGGCCCCGGGCTACCTGCGGGACGAGCGCATCGAGCGCTTCGAGTATCCCGTGCTCGCGGTCTTCAGCGCCCTCGGCATGGGCATGATGGTCTCGGCCAACAGCCTGGTGGCGCTCTACATGGCGCTCGAGCTCTCGAGCCTGCCGCTCTACGTGATGGCCGCCATGAGCCGGGACACGCTCCGCTCGACCGAGGCCGGCCTCAAATATTTCGTCCTGGGCGCCCTGGCCTCGGGGATGCTGCTCTACGGCTGCTCCTTGATCTACGGCTTCACCGGCACGCTCATGTTCTCGTCGATCGCCAGGCTGGTGGCCGGCGGTGCGGAGGGAGCGCATCTGTCGCTCGGCGTCCTCGTCGGCCTCGTCTTCGTGGTCTCCGGTCTCGCCTTCAAGATGGCGGCCGTGCCCTTCCACATGTGGACGCCGGATGTCTACGAGGGGGCGCCGACGCCGGTCACGGCCTTCTTCGCGGCCGGGCCCAAGATCGCCGCCATCGGGCTCACGGTGCGGGTGCTGATGGAGCCGTTCGGGCACTCCGTCGGCGACTGGCGGCAGGTCATCGTCGTCGTCGCGATCCTGTCGATGGCGCTCGGCGCGTTCGCCGCCATCGGCCAGAGCAACATCAAGCGTCTGATGGCCTACTCCAGCATCGGGCATGTCGGGTTCATGCTGGTCGGCCTGGCCGCCGGCACCGAGAAGGGCGTGCTCGGCGTGCTCGTCTACCTCGCCATCTATCTCATGATGACGCTCGGCACCTTCGCCTGCATCCTGATGATGCGGCGCCATGGCCGCTACGTCGAGACGATCGACGATCTCGCCGGCCTCTCGCGACAGCAGCCATTCTTCGCCGCCGCCCTGGCGGTCTTCATGTTCTCCCTGGCCGGCATCCCGCCGCTCGCCGGCTTCTTCGCCAAGCTCTACGTGTTCATGGCCGCGATCGATGCCGGCCTGACCGGTCTCGCCGTCATCGGTGTCCTGCTCTCGGTCGTCGGCGCCTACTACTACCTCCGGGTCATCAAGGTGATGTACTTCGACGAGCCGGCGGAGCGGTTCGATCAGCTGGGCTATCCCGGTCTCTCCGGTGTCGCCGCGATCGCGATGATCCTGGTCCTCCTCTTCATCGTGATCCCCGGTCCGATCGTCACGGCGGCCGGCGCTGCCGCTGCCGCGCTCGCACGGTGAGCGTGGACGAGGCCGGGTTTCGCGTCCGCCATCTCGAGACCGCGACCAGCACCAGCGACCTCGCCCGCGAGGCGGCGGGCCAGGGCGAGCCCGAGGGTCTCTGGATTCTCTCCGACGAGCAGACGGCCGGGCGCGGGCGTCACGGGCGGGTCTGGCACTCGCCGCTCGGCAATTTCCATGGCTCGCTGCTGCTGCGGCCGGCCTGCAGCCTGAGCGAGGCCGCGACGCTGTCGCTCGTCGTGTCGCTGGCGGTCGCCGAGGCCATCCACGACGTGTCCGCGGGCCGCCTCGTCCCCCGCCTCAAATGGCCGAACGACGTGCTGATCGGCGACGCCAAGGTCGCGGGCATCCTGCTGGAGGGAGCGGAGGGCCCGGGCCGACGCTGCGCCTGGGCGGTCGTCGGCCTCGGCGTGAACCTTCGACACCACCCGACCGACAAGGCGTACCCCACGACCTCGCTCGCCGGGGAGGGCGGTCCGCTCCTGACGCCTGCGGCCTTTCTCGAGGCGCTGTCGGCGCCTCTCCAGGCCCGCCTCGGGCTCTGGCGGTCGGGCGGCTTCGCCCCGATGCGCGAGAGCTGGCTGGCGGTGGCGGCGGCCCGCGGCGACCTCGTGCGGCTGCGGCTCGGCGGAACCACCAGGCGCGGGCGCTTCGTCGATGTCGACGGCGACGGGGCGCTGCGGCTCGATCTCGAGGACGGGGGGCTCACGCGGTTCACCGCCGGAGAGCTCCTCGTCGCATGAGCCGCCGGGCCGCGGCCAGAAGGCTGGCCCCCTAGGCGGCCGAGGGGTAGAAAGGCGCCCGATCGGCCATGGCGCCAAGCGGATTCGATTCATGCTGCTCGCAATCGATGTCGGCAACACGAACACGGTGTTCGCGCTCTATCGCGAGCGCGAGCCCGTGGGCCAGTGGCGCCTGTCGACCAATCGCGAGCGCACGGCCGAGGAATACGCGGCGGCCCTGATCCAGCTCATGAGCCTCAAGGGGCTCGCCTATGGCGATGTGGCCGCCGTCCTGATCTCGAGCGTCGTGCCCCAGGCCGTCGTTCCCCTTCGCTGGATGAGCCGCGACTTCTTTCAGCGGCGCGCCTTCGTGGTCGGCGAGGATCTCGACTACCCGATCCCGATCCGGCTCAACAACCCGCGCGAGGTGGGCGCCGATCGCGTCGTCAACGCGGTGGCCGCGATCAAGCGCTACACGCCGCCGCTCGTGATCATCGACTTCGGCACGGCCACCACCTTCGACGTCGTCGACATGGAGGGCGGGTATCTGGGCGGTGCCATCGCACCCGGCATCAACCTCTCGATCGAGGCGCTGCACCGCGCCGCGGCGAAGCTGCCGCGCATCGCCATCGAGCCGCCGACGACGGTCATCGGGCGCTCGACCATCGGGGCGATGCAGTCGGGGATTTTCTGGGGCTATGTGGGATTGATCGAAGGTATCGTCGCACGCATCAAGGCGGAGTACGGCAAGCCCATGACGGTGATCGCAACGGGCGGCCTCGCCCCCTTGTTCGGAAAGCGCTGCTCCGTGATCGAGCGGGTCGACCGCGACCTCACGATGGCCGGGCTGCTCGAGATGTTCGAGCTGAACCGGGAGCGGGTCCTGGATGCCTCGAGGCAGCCGTCATGAGTGCCGGCGAGCTCCGCTTCGTCCCGCTCGGCGGGGTCGGCGAGATCGGCATGAACGTCTATCTCTACGGCCTCGACGACAGCTGGCTCATGGTCGATCTCGGCCTGACCTTCGCCGATGATCGCCTGCCCGGCGCCGACATCGTCCTGCCCGACATCCGCTTCGCCGAGCAGGAGCGGGACCGCCTGCGCGGGCTCGTCCTGACCCATGCGCACGAGGACCATCTGGGCGCCGTCCCGCATCTCTGGCCGCGCCTGCGCTGCCCGATCTGGTGCAGCGCCTTCACGGCCGCCGTGCTGCGCCGGAAGTTCGCCGAGGAGGGCATCGCCGCCCAGGACGCGATCCGGATCCTCAAGCCGAACGAGCGGTTCACCGCCGGGCCGTTCCGCTGCCGCCTCCTGCATGTGACGCACTCGATCCCCGAGGCCGGAGCGCTCGTGCTCGAGACCGATGCGGGCACGGTGCTGCACAGCGGTGACTGGAAGCTCGACCCGGCCCCGCTGGTCGGCGACCGGACCGACGACCTGGCCTTCGAGCGCCTGGGCGAGAGCCGGGTGCTGGCTCTTGTCTGCGACAGCACCAACGTCCTGACGCCCGGCACCTCGGGCTCCGAGGCCGAGGTCCGCGACAGCCTGGTCGAGCTCATCCGCGGCCTGCCGGAGCGCGTCGTCCTCACCACCTTCGCCTCGAACATCGCGCGTCTCGAGACGGCCATCACCGCGGCGCATGCCGTGGGCCGCGAGGTCTGCGTGGTCGGCCGCTCGATGCGGCGGATGCTCGAGGCTGCGCGCGAGGTCGGCTATCTCAAGGACATCCCCCCGGTCCTCGACGAGCGGGACGCGGCGGCCCTGCCGCGCAAGCGGGCGCTCTATCTCTGCACCGGCAGCCAGGGCGAGGCGCGCTCGGCACTGGCGCGGATCGCGCTCGGCCAGCATCCCCGCGTCCGTCTCGAGCCCGGCGACACGGCGATCTTCTCCTCGAAGATCATCCCGGGCAACGAGCGCACGCTCTACAATCTCCACAACCAGCTCGTGGCGCGGGGCGTCGAGGTCATCACGGAGGAGGATCACTTCGTCCACGTCTCCGGCCATCCGTGCCGTGCCGAGCTCGAGCAGATGTATCGCTGGATCAAGCCCGAGATCGCCGTTCCGATCCATGGCGAGGCGCGCCACCTGGCCGCCCACATGCGTCTCGCCCGGGAGCTCGGCGTGGCCCAGCCGGTGCTCGTCAAGAATGGCGACGTGCTGCGCCTGGCGCCCGGCCCGGCCACCATCGTCGGCGAGGTTCCCGTCGGCCGCCGGGTCCTCGAGAGCGACGAGCTGGTCGACGCCACCGACGATCTCTACCGGGAGCGACGCCGCCTGATGAACTATGGCAGCGTTTTCGTGACGCTCGTGCTGGACGAGCTCGGCACCCTGCTGACGCTGCCCCGGCCGACCGCGCTCGGCGTCGTCGAGGTCGAGCGGCTCGAGCGCGTCCAGGACGCGCTGCAGACGGCCATCACCGCCGCCATCGAGGGGCTGGACGACGAGGCCGTGCTGAGCGACGCGCGGGTCAAGGAGGCCGTCCGGGCCGGTGTCCGCCAGGCGCTCGATCTGGGCCGGGATCGCCGGCCGTTCATCGAGGTGCAGGTCGTGCGGCTCGGCCCCGAGGCGCTCGAGGCGCTCGAGGACGCGGAGGCCGGAGCCACCTGATGATCGGCCGGCTCAACCACGTGGCCATCGCCGTTCCCGACCTCGAGGCCGCAGCAGAAACCTACCGGGACGTGCTCGGCGCCCGCGTCTCGCCCGCCGTCGAGCAGGTCGAGCACGGCGTCCGGACGGTGTTCGTCGATCTGCCCAACACCAAGATCGAGCTGCTGGGCGCGCTCGGTGGCGCCTCGCCGATCGCGGCCTTTCTCGAGCGCAACCCCTCGGGCGGCATCCATCATGTCTGCTACGAGGTCGACGATATCGAGGCGGCCCGTGACCGGCTCGCCGCCGCCGGGGCCCGCATCCTGGGCGACGGCCGGCCGAGGATCGGCGCGCACGGCCGGCCCGTCCTGTTCGTCCACCCGAAGGACATGCACGGAACGCTGATCGAGCTCGAGTCCGCATGAGCGGGATCGGCCTCGTCTTCACCTTCGTCGTCAGCTGGTGGCTTCTGCTCTTCATGGTCCTGCCCTGGGGCGGCCGGCCGGACGACAATCCCGTGCCCGGCAGCGAGCCGAGCGCTCCCGGCAAGCCCCGGCTGCTGCTGAAGTTCCTCGTCACCACGGTGCTGGCGACGGTGCTGACCCTGATCGTCGCGATCGTGGCGCAGACCGGCCTCGTCCAGTTCCGCCCCCCGCCGGGAGGCTGATGCGACGCGGCTTGCGGATCGGCGGCTTCGTGCCCTCCCATCAAGAAAGCTATCGCCTAAAATTTTATGAAACTGATCTCAACAATTTACGAAAACATCTCTACGAAACTTCTACTTTGGGGCGATTTTTTGGTTGCCATCCGTTAGCCCTGCATGCATAGTCTCGAACGTGCTCATGGGAGTTTCCTGTGACACCCGACTTGAGGCGTTTCCTCCCTATCACTCGCCGGGGCTTCGGCCCCGGCTTTTTCTTTTGAGGCTCGTATACTGCCTCCCTGACTTGAAGGGTCGCCCCGGGCTCCCGAATTGGTCCCGTCTTGGTTGACGGCCTTTAGCGCCTCCCCCGAGCTTTTCTGCTAGGCTTCCTCCGTCAGCCGGCAACGACCGGCGGATCGGAGGAAATGTCCATGACAAGGGGCCGGGGGTCACCGCCTGCTCTCGTCATCGTCTTGGCCGTTGCCGTGGCGCTGCCCGTGGGCTCGCTCGCGGCAACGGCGCGGGCGGCCAGGACCGGGTCGCTGTCGGTCGGGGTCACCGTCGTCGCCCCTTGCGGCGGCGGCTCGGGCGGCGGGTCCTGCAGCAGTGCTGCGGACCGCGCGGGCGTGTCCACGGAGGCGGCGTCGCGGCCGGTTGGCCCGGCTCCCGTCGCGGTTCGGCGCAGCATCGACCCGGACAGCGGCGCCAACATACTGACGGTGGTTTACTGACCGCTCTTGAAGTGAAGTCTTCACATCGGCCTCATCTTTGCTAGGATGGGGCCGACCGCATCCTGGTGCGCCGAGGACGAGATTTGTTGCAGCTCGATCGCCGCCTGCTGCTGGGAGCGCTGCCTCTGGCGCTGTGCGGCATGGGTCGCTCGGTCTCCGCAGCCGAGGAGTCCTTCGACGCGTGGCTCGAGGGCCTGCGCCGCGAGGCCCTCGCCGCAGGCATAAGCCGCCGCACCCTCGATCAGGCGCTGACCGGCCTCGAGCCGATCCCGAAAGTGATCGAGCTCGACCACCGCCAGCCCGAGGCGCGGATGGCCTTCACCGAATACCGCGCGCGCGTGGTGACCGACCAGCGGATCGCACAGGGAGCCGAGCTGCTGCAGAGCAACGAGAAGCTTCTCGACCAGGTGCAGGCTCGCTACGGCGTGCCGCCCACCGTGGTCGTGGCGCTCTGGGGCATCGAGTCCAATTTCGGCAGGACCCAGGGCTCCTATTCGGTGGTGGGCTCGCTCGCCACGCTCGCCCACGAGGGCCGGCGCGCGGACTTCTTCCGCGGCGAGCTTCTGAAGGCGCTCCGCATCCTCGACCAGGGCGACGTCGCCACCGGCGCGATGCTCGGCTCCTGGGCCGGCGCCATGGGGCAATGCCAGTTCATGCCCTCGACCTTCCTCGCCTACGCGGTCGACGCCGACGGCGACGGCCGACGCGACATCTGGGCCAGCCTGCCCGACGTCTTCGCCTCGATCAGCAACTATCTCGCCCGCGCCGGCTGGGATTCCCGGTACATCTGGGGGCGCGAGGTCAGGGCCTCCGATGCCGTCGCCGCTCGCCGGCAGGGCCTGGACGGCCGGGCCTCGCTCGCCACCTGGGGCCGGCGCGGCCTGCGCCGTGCCGACGGCGGGCCGCTGCCATCGGCACCGATCGACGCCGCCCTCCTCCGCATGGACGACTCCGGCGGCGCCGATTTTCTCGTCTATCAGAACTTCCGCACGCTGATGGTGTGGAACCGGTCGACCTATTTCGCGCTCAGCGTCGGCCTCCTGGCCGACGCGCTCGGGGATGCCACGACCTCGTGAGGTCGGGTCCGATCAGCGCACGGGGGATCAGAGTGGCGATGCGTCCCGGACTTTGGTTGACCGTCTGTCTCGGCCTCCTCGCCAGCGCCTGCGCCTCCCACCATCCCGGGACCTCGCCCTCCGTCGCGAGCGGCGGCGCCAGGGTCGGACGTCCCTACCAGATCAACGGCAAATGGTACTATCCGAAGTACGATCCGAGCTACGACGCGGTCGGCGTCGCGTCCTGGTACGGCGACGACTTCAACGGTCTCGCGACCGCCAACGGCGAGACCTTCGACAAGAACCGGATCAGCGCCGCCCATCCGACCCTGCCGTTGCCCAGCCTCGTCCGCGTGACCAATCTCGAGAACGGCCGGTCGATGGTCGTCCGGATCAACGACCGGGGGCCCTTCGTCGACGACCGGCTGATCGACCTCTCCGAGGCGGCAGCACGCCAGCTCGGCTACGAGCGCCAGGGCCTGGCCAAGGTCCGCGTCACCTTCCTGGGCATCGCCGACGGCCGGGCGGCGCCGTCCGAGCCGGCCCCGCCGCAAAGCCCCGAGCCCGTGCGTCCGGCGCCACCCGTGCTGGTCGCGAGCGCCCCGACCGTCGCCGGTCGTCGTTTCGCAGATCGCGGCGCCAGCACCACCCGGTGTGCCCTTCGCGGCTGCGCGGGCGCCCGGGCCCGTAGCGGCGGCGGCCATCCCGAGATCGCCCGTCCCCGGGGTCCGGCTCGCCAGCGCCGAGGCCTGCATCGCCGGCCCGCAATACGTCCAGGTCGGCGCCTTCGCCGAGACCGGCCGCCTGATGACCGCCCAGGAGCGGCTCGCCGGCCTGCATGCGGTCCACATCGTGCCGGCCTACGTCAACGGCACGGCGGTGGCCAAGGTCCGGGTCGGGCCGGTCGACGGCCCGGCCGCCGCGGAGGCGCTGCTCGCGAAGGTGCGCGCACGCGGCTATGGTGACGCTTTCCTGACGCCCGCGGCCGGCGGCGATGTGGGCGGCACATGTTGAGCCGCCGCGGTCGCCACGCATCGGGCCGTGGACATGGGGGTTCCGACGTGAGCTGGCTCCTGCCCCTGCCGCTGCTGGCCGTGCTGCTCCTGCCGGCACCGGCCGCGGCCTTCGATACGGCCGCCAAGGCGGCGATCATGGTCGACTATGCCTCGGGCGACGTCCTCCTCGAGAAGAGCCCGGACGAGCCGCGCCCGCCGGCCTCGCTCAGCAAGCTGATGACGCTCGACCTCGTCCTGGCCCGGCTGAAGAGCGGCAACCTCAAGCTCGACGACGAGCTGCCGGTGAGCGCCAAGGCCTGGCGGACCGGCGGATCGAAGATGTTCGTGAAGGTCGGCGACCGGGTGAAGGTGTCGGACCTCCTGCGCGGCGTGATCGTCGATTCCGGCAACGATGCCTGCGTCGTGCTCGCCGAGGCGCTGGCCGGCAGCGAGGACGCCTTCGCCCAGCGCATGAACGAGCAGGCCAAGGCGATCGGGCTCGAGCACAGCACCTTCGTCAATTCCACGGGTCTTCCCGCCGACCCGAGCGACCTGATGAGCGTGCGCGATCTGGCCACGCTCGCCCGCCGGCTCATCCTCGACTATCCCGACTTCTACCCGATCTTCGCCGAGAAGTCCTTCACCTACAACGGCATCACCCAGCAGAACCGCAATCCGCTGCTGGAAGCGGGCGTGCCCGGCGTCGACGGCATGAAGACAGGGTTCACGGACGCCGCGGGCTACGGTCTGGTGTCGTCGGCCGAGCGCGACGGCCGCCGCATCATCCTCGTCCTGGCCGGGCTCGATTCGGTGCAGCAGCGTCGCTCGGAAGGCGAGCGGATGCTCGAGCACGGCTTTCGCGACTTCCGGCAGTACACGCTCTACGCCGCCGGCCAGACGGTGGTGGCCCCCAAGGTCTGGCAGGGCGCATCCTCGACCGTGCCGCTCGTCGCGGACGGTGCCGTGACCGCCGTGCTCTCGCCCGATGCGCGCAAGGGCCTCACGGTGAAGCTGCGCTATGCGACGCCGGTGCAGGCACCCATCGCCAAGGGCCAGCGGCTGGGCGAGGTCGAGATCGCGGCACCCGGCATCACGACCCGCATCGTTCCGCTCGTCGCCGCCGACGACGTGCGGAAGGCGGGCATGATCGGCCGCATCGGCGGCGCCTTCGCCTACCTCGTCTGGGGCGGTGGCTGACAGGGGTGCCAACGAGAAAGGGCTTCCTCATCACGATCGAGGGCGGCGAGGGCGCCGGCAAGAGCACCCAGCTCGGCCGTCTCGCGGCGTGGCTCGAGGGCCTGGGCCACGACGTCGTCCGGACCCGCGAGCCCGGCGGCACCCCCGGGGCGGAGGCGATCCGCCGTCTCCTGGTCGAGGGCGCGGCCGAGCGCTGGTCGCCGCTGACCGAGCTTTTGCTCTTTGCGGCGGCCCGGGCCGACCATCTGGCGCGGCTGATCGAGCCGGCCATCGCGCGGGGCGCCATCGTTCTTTGCGATCGTTACATCGGATTCGACTCGCGTCTATCAGGGGTTGGCCGGCGGTCTCGGGATCTCTCGGGTCGACCGGCTGCACGACGAGGTGCTGGGCGGCCGCGTCCCCGACCTCACCGTCCTGCTCGACCTGCCCGTCGCCGCCGGGCTCGAGCGCCGCGCCGCCGAGGGCGGTGGCAGCCGCTTCGAGGCCAAGGGGCCGGCGTTCCACGAGCGGGTCCGCAATGGCTTTCTCGAGCTGGCGAAGCTCGAGCCGGAGCGCTTTCTCGTCGTCGATGCGGCCCGGGACGTCGACGCGGTGGCCCGCGACGTGAGCCTCCGCGTCGGGCGTCGTATCGGCCTGGACCTGCCGTGATGCGGCCCGCCGAGCGACCCGTGGGGCCGGGATCCGCAGAACCGGGCACGGCCCCGTGAGCGAGCCTCTCGAGCCGGCGACCAACCCGCATCTCGTCGGCCACGAGCGTGCCGAGGCGATGATCGTCGAGGCCTGGCGGCGCGGCCGCCTGCCCCATGCCTGGGTGCTGACCGGGCCCAGGGGCGTGGGCAAGGCCACGCTCGCCTACCGCCTTGCGCGCCGCTACCTCGCCGGCGATCCGTCCTCCGACGCCGCCCTCGATCCGACGCACCCCGTCTTCCGTCAGATCCTGAGCGGCGCCCACCCGGATTTTCACCTGCTTCAGCCGCGCAGCCGCGGCAGCCGGCGGGGCCAGCGCGGCGAGGAGAAGGTCGCCGTGGTCCGCGAGCTGATCGAGGCCCTGCTCATGACCTCGCTCAGCGGCGGCGGCCGGCGGGTGCTGCTCGTCGACGATGTCGACCTGACGCTCAACCGCGAAGGCTACAACGCGCTCCTGAAGCTGCTGGAGGAGCCGCCGCCCGGGCTGCTGTTCCTCCTGGTCGACGGCGCGATCGGGCGCCTTGCCGGCGACCATCGTCTCGCGCTGCGCCCGCCTGCGGCTGGCGCCGCTCGGGGCCGAGCTGGTCGAGCGGGCGCTGGGGCTCGTGGCACCGGCGCTCGACGAGCCGGCCCGCCGCCGTCTCGCCGCCGCTGCGGGCGGAAGCGTCGGCCGGGCGCTCTTCCTCCACGAGAGCGGCTGGCTCGACAGCTATGGCGGTCTGGTCCGGACGCTCGCTGGGGCATCCGACTCGGTCGGCGCCCGGATCGAGGCCGCGGAGCTTCTCCAGCGCTTCGCCCAGAGCCAGGGGATCGGCATGGCCACCGAGCTCGTGGGCCAGCTCCTGCGCCGGGCGGCGCAGGGGGCCGCCGACCGCGGGCGCGGGCCCCGATCTCGTCGAGGGGGAGGGCGAGCGGCTGGCGGCCCTGGCAGCGAGCCAGGGCCTTGATCGCCTGATTGCCTTGTGGGACAAGCTCCACGCGCTCGCGGGCCGCGTCGAGGCCCTCAATCTGGACCCGCTCCAGGCCTTCTTCCGGGTCGTCGAGGCCATCGTCGATCCGGCCAAGGACCTCCTGCCGGCTGAGCGCTGATCCTTCCTGGAGACGCTGGATGGCCGCGCCTGACGCCTTCTACGTCACGACGCCGATCTACTATGTCAACGACTCGCCGCACATCGGCCACGCCTACACCACGCTGGCCTGCGACGCGCTGGCCCGGTTCATGCGCCTCGACGGCCGCGCCGTCCACTTCCTGACCGGCACCGACGAGCACGGCCAGAAGGTCGAGAAGGCGGCCCAGGCGCAAGGGCATCGATCCGCAGGCCTTCACCGACGAGGTGTCGCAGCGCTTCCGCGACCTCGCAGGCGTCATGGGCTACAGCCAGGACGACTTCATCCGCACGACCGAGGAGCGCCACAAGCACGCGGTCCAGGCCCTGTGGCAGAGGCTCATCGCCAGCGGCGACATCTATCTCGGCAAGTATGCCGGCTGGTACTCGGTGCGCGACGAGGCCTTCTACGCCGAGAGCGAGCTGGTCGGCGGCAAGCGCGCCCGACGGGCGCCCCGGTCGAGTGGGTCGAGGAGCCTTCCTACTTTTTCCGCCTGTCGGCCTGGCAGGAGCGCCTTCTGGCCTTCTACGCGGCGCACCCGACCTTCGTGATGCCGGAGACCCGCTGCAACGAGGTCAGGAGCTTCGTGCAGGGCGGCCTGCAGGACCTCTCCGTGTCGCGCACCACCTTCAATTGGGGCATCCCGGTGCCGGGCGACCCGGGCCACGTGATGTATGTCTGGCTCGACGCGCTCACCAACTACATCTCGGCGCTGGGCTGGCCGGCCGACGAGAAGGGGCTCTTCGCCCGGTTCTGGCCGGCCGACTACCACGTCGTCGGCAAGGACATCCTCCGCTTCCACGCCGTCTACTGGCCGGCCTTCCTGATGAGCGCCGGCCTCGAGCCGCCAAAGCATGTCTTCGCCCACGGCTGGTGGACCAACGAGGGCCAGAAAATCTCGAAGTCGCTGGGCAACGTCATCGACCCGCACGAGCTGGTCGCGGCGCTACGGCCTCGACCAGACCCGCTATTTTCTGCTGCGCGAGGTGCCCTTCGGCCAGGACGGCGATTTCAGCCATGCCGCCATGGTCCGGCGGATGAACCACGACCTCGCCAACGACTACGGCAACCTCGCCCAGCGCGTGCTCTCGATGATCGCCCGCAACTGCGGCGGCCGGGTGCCGGCACCCGGGCCGCTCGCCCCCGAGGACGAGGCCCTTCTCGCCGCCGCGCGCGGGCTGCTGCCGCGCCTCCGCCCGCTCGTGGGCGATCTCGGCCTCCACCGGGCGCTCGAGCTGATCTGGGAGGTGGTGGGCCAGGCCAACCGCTACGTCGACGCCCAGGCGCCCTGGGCATTGAGGAAAACCGATCCGGCGCGGATGGGAACCGTGCTCTGGGTGCTGGCCGAGACGCTTCGCCATCTGGCGGTGCTGACCCAGCCCTTCGTTCCGGGCTCTGCGGGGCGGCTGCTCGACCAGCTGGCCGTGCCGGCCGACCGCCGCAGCTTCGCGGCCCTGGCCGAGGGACCGCTCGTCCCCGGCACCCTGCTGCCGGCACCCTCCGGCATCTTCCCCCGCCACGTCGAGACCGAGGCGGCATGATCGTCGACAGCCATTGCCATCTCGATTTTCCTCAGCTCGCCGAGCAGGAGGATGCGGTCGTCGGGCGGGCGGTCGCCGCCGGCGTGCGCCTGATGGTGACGATCGGCACCCGCCAGGAGCGCTGGGACGAGGCCGTGGCCATCGCGCGAGCGCCATCCCGAGGTCGTCTGCGCCGTCGGCGTCCATCCGCACGAGGCCGGCAAGGAAGGCCTCGACGATCCGGCCCCCCTGCTCGAGCGCGCCCGGCATCCCAAGGTGGTGGCGATCGGCGAGAGCGGGCTCGACTATTTCTACGACAAGGCGCCCCGCGACCGGCAGGCGGCGAGCTTCCGCACCCATGTCCGGGCCGCGCGCGAGACCGGGCTGCCGCTCGTCGTCCACACCCGCGACGCCGACGAGGACACGATGGCGATCCTCGAGGAGGAGATGGCCGCCGGCCCTTTTTCGGGCGTGATCCACTGCTTCAGCTCCAGCCGCCGGCTGGCCGAGCGCGCCGTGGCGATCGGGCTGCATCTCGGCATCGGCGGCATGCTGACCTTCCGCCGCTCGGACGAGATCCGCGCCATCGTCCGGGACATGCCGCTGGAGCGGCTGATCCTCGAGACCGATTCGCCCTATCTGGCGCCGGTGCCGATGCGCGGCAAAACCAACGAGCCGGCCTTCACCGCCCACGTCGCGGCTCGGCTGGCCGAGCTCAAGGGCGTGAGCCCGGCCGAGCTCGAGGCCGCCACGACAGAAAACTTCTTCGCGCTGTTCAGGAAGGCCCGGGCCTTCCACCCGGCCGCATGAAGGTCACCGTTCTCGGCTGCGGCACCTCGGCCGGCGTGCCGCAGATCGGCTGCGGCTGCGCCGTCTGCCGCTCGACCGACCCGCGCAACAAGCGCCGGCGCTGCTCGATCCTGATCGAGGTCGCCGGCCTCACCATCCTCGTCGATACCGGCCCCGACCTCAGGGAACAGTGCCTGAGCGCCGGCATCGGCCCGATCGACGCCCTCTTCTATACCCACGCCCACGCCGACCACATCCACGGCATCGACGACCTGCGCTCCATCAACAACATCATGATGGCGCCGGTCGAGGCCTATGCCCATGCCAGCGTCTTCGAGCGCATCCGCAGCCGCTTTCCCTACGTCTTCGAGGGCGGGCACAGCGAGCACGGCTACTGGCGCCCCGAGATTCGGCCCCACCCCATCGACGGCCCGTTTCGCCTGGACGACGTCGAGGTCGCAGCCTTTCGTCAGAAGCACGGACGCGGCGAGAGCTGGGGCTTTCGCATCGGCCGCTTCGCCTACTCGACCGACACCGACGGGCTCGGCCCCGCCGCCTTCCGGGCGCTCGAGGGCATCGATGTCTGGATCGTCGATGCGCTGCGCGACCGGCCGCACCCGAGCCATGCCCATCTCGATCTCACGCTCGCCTGGATCGACCGGGTGGCGCCCGGCAGCGCCTTCCTTACCCACATGAATCACGAGGTCGACTATGCCGACTGGGCGAGCCGCCTGCCGGCCGGCGTCCTGCCAGCGCATGACGGGCTGACGATCGAGATGCCGGGCTGAGCTGCCGTGACGCTCGAGCGCAACGGCTATCACGACGTGCCGCCGGGCCGGCTCGCGACCGTCGTGACCTTCCTCGAGATGACGGAGCGGCCGGCCCCGCGCCTGCTGCCGCCGCGCCCCGACCTCGCGCTGCGCCGGGTCGAGCGGCCCGATCCCGCCTGGTATCGCCACCTCTACCGGCGCGTCGGCCAGGACTGGCTCTGGTTCAGCCGGCTCGGCATGAGCGACGAGGAGCTGAGCCGGATCGTCCGCCATCCGCGGGTCGAGGTCTGGGCGCTCGCCCGAGACGGGGTGGACGAGGGCCTGCTCGAGCTCGACCGGCGCACCCCGGGCGAGGTCGAGCTCGCCTTCTTCGGCCTCACGCCCGACCTCCTCGGCAGCGGCGCCGGCCGCTTCCTGATGGAGCGGGCGCTCGACATCGTCTGGTCGACGGCACCCCGCCGCTTCTGGCTGCACACCTGCACGCTCGATCATCCGGCCGCCTTGGCCTTCTATCGGCGCTCGGGCTTCCGGCCCTACCGGCAGGCCGTCGAGATCGCCGACGACCCCCGCCTGACCGGCGAGCTGCCGGCCTCCGCGGCACCCCACATCCCGATCATCCCCTGAGCGGCCCTCAGCCGGAGACGGGCGTGTCCGGCTGGGCTCCCCACTCCGACCAGGAGCCGTCATAGAGCGCCACGTCGTGGCGGCCGAGCCCGTAGAGGGCGAGGCTGAGGACGGCGGCGGACACGCCCGAGCCGCAGGTGGTGGTGATCGGCGCCTCGAGATCGACGCCGGCGGCGGCGAAGCGCTGCTTGAGCTCCTCGGCCGGCCGGAGCGTGCCGTCCGGGGCGATCAGCTCGGCGTAGGGGAGGTTGAGCGAGCCCGGAAGATGCCCGGACCTCAGGCCCGCGCGCGGCTCGGGCTCCCGGCCATGGAAGCGGCCGGCCGAGCGGGCGTCCAGAACCTGCTCCTGCCGCTGCGTCAGGTTGGCCCGCATCTGGTCGAGCTCGCGCAGCAGGAGATTGTTCTGCCGGGCCGTGAAATGCCGTTCCTTGGGCACCACCGGCGTGTCCTCGACCGGCCCGCCCTCGGCCCGCCACTTGGCCAGGCCGCCGTCGAGCACGTCCACCTCCTCGTGCCCGAACAGCCGGAACATCCACCAGGCCCTGGCCGAGGCGATGAAGCCGTTATTGTCGTAGAGCACGATCCGCACGCCGTCGCCGAGGCCCAGCTTCCGGACGCGGGCGCTGAACTTGGCGGCGCTCGGGACCATGTGCGGATAGGGGCTCCCGTCGGCGGCGATGTCGTCGATGTCGAAATAGACGGCACCCGGCACATGGGCCTCCCGGTATTCGGCGACGGCGTCGCGGCCGGCGGCCGGCATGAACCAGGTGGCGTCGGCGATCCGGATGTCCGGGGCGCCCAGATGCTCGGCCAGCCAGCCGGTGGAGACGGTCGGGGAGGCCACGAAGCCCTCGCTCATGCGAGCCACTCGGGCACCGGCAGGTCCTTCTCGCGCAGGAACGCCGGGTTGAAGAGCTTGCTCTGGTAGCGCGTGCCGAAGTCGCAGAGCACGGTCACGACCGTGTGGCCGGGCCCCAGGTCCTTGGCCACCCGGACGGCACCGGCGATGTTGATGCCGGACGAGCCGCCCAGCACCAGCCCCTCCTCCCTGATCAGGTCGAAGATGTAGGGCAGGGCCTCCTCGTCCTTGATCTGCACCGCGCCGTCGATCGGGGCGCCCTCGAGGTTGGCGGTGATCCGGCCCTGGCCGATGCCCTCGGTGATCGAGCTGCCCTCCGACTTGAGCTCGCCATGCTCGTAGTAGTTGTAGAGCGCCGCACCCATCGGGTCGGCGCAGACGATCCGGATGTCCTTCCGCCGCTCCTTGAGGAACAGCGCCACGCCCGCGAGCGTGCCGCCCGTGCCCACGGCGCAGGTGAAGGCGTCGACCTCGCCGCCGGTCTGCTCCCAGATCTCGGGGCCGGTCGTGCGGTAGTGGCCGTCGCGGTTGGCGACATTGTCGAACTGGTTGGCCCAGATGGCGCCGGCACGCTCCGTCGCGGCCAGCTCCTGGGCGAGCCGGCCCGAATATTTGACGTAGTTGTTGGGGTCCTTGTAGGGCACGGCCGGCACGAGGCGGAGGTCGGCCCCGCACAGCTGGAGCATGTCCTTCTTCTCCTGGCTCTGCGTCTCGGGCATCACGATCACCGTGCGGTAGCCGCGCGCATTGCCGACCAGCGCCAGCCCGATGCCGGTATTGCCGGCGGTGCCCTCGACGATCACGCCGCCCGGCCGCAGCAGGCCCTTCTCCTCGGCGTCGACGATGATCGCCAGAGCCGCCCGGTCCTTGACGCTGCCTCCCGGGTTCATGAACTCGCACTTGCCCAGGATCTCGCAGCCGGTCATCTCGGAGGCCCCCTTGAGACGCACCAGCGGCGTGTTCCCGACGAGCGCTGCGAAATCGCGGCGGATCTGCATGGCGGCCCCGTAGCTCTCCAGCTCTTACCTTCGGCTGATGTACGAGGCGACCACTCCTGCGGCAAGGTCCGGGCCGGGCTTGCGCCGGGGCCGGGGGATCGCGCACACTCCGCCCGGGCAGGGCTGGGGACTACGCCATTCCGGATGGGTCCATCGACAGAGGGCAGCGGGCGGTCGTCGCCTTCCTCGAGGAAGGTGCCCTGGGCGGCCCGACGCAGCGCGTCGACACCCACGGCGCCCATGTCTTTCTGACCGGCGAGCGGGCCTTCAAGATGAAGCGTGCCGTCCGCTTCAGCTTTCTGGACTTTTCGACGCTGGCCCTGCGCGAGGCTACGCTGCGGGCCGAGCTCGAGCTCAACCGGCGCACGGCACCCATGCTCTATCGCCGCGTCCTGCCGGTCACCCGGGGCGCCGGCGGCGGGCTGGCGGTCGACGGCGACGGCCGGCCGGTCGAGTGGCTGCTCGAGATGCAGCGCTTTCCGGCCGAGGCCGAGCTCGATCGCGTGGCCGCGCGCGGCGGCCTCGATCTCGAGCTCGCCGCCCGGCTCGGCGAGGAGATCGCGGCCTTCCACGACACGGCCGAGATCCGCCTCGACGGGGGCGGCTACGCGGCGATGCGCGAGGTCGTCCAGGGCAACGCCGCCGACCTCGAGGGTCTGGTGCCGCGCTGGCTCGATGCCGGCGAGGTCGGAGCGCTGAACGATGCCACCCAGGCCGAGCTGGAGAGGTGCCGCGGTCTGCTCGAGGCGCGCCGTGCCGCGGGCCGGGTGCGGCGCTGCCACGGCGACCTGCATCTCGGCAACATCGTGCTCCTGGACGGGCGCCCGGTGCTCTTCGACTGCATCGAGTTCAGCGAGGCGCTGGCCACGGTCGACGTGCTCTACGACCTGGCCTTCCTGCTGATGGATCTCGTCGCGCGCGAGCTGGCGTCGCAGGCCCGGCGGAGCCTCCAGGCCTATGTCGACCTGACGCTCGAGGACGAGGGCCTTTCCCTAATTCCACTTTTCCTCTCCGTCCGTGCCGCCATCCGGGCCAAGGTCTCGGGCCTCGGCGCCGAGGGCTCGGGCGACAGGGCCGCGCGCGCCGGCGAGGCGACCGAGGCACGGTCCTATCTGGCGCTCGCGCGTCGCGCCCTCGAGCCGGTGCCGCCGCGGCTGGTCGCCATCGGCGGCAGGTCCGGCACCGGCAAGTCCACGCTGGCCCAGGCGATGGCGCCGCGAGTTCGGGGCCATGCCCGGGGCGCTGCTTCTGCGCAGCGACGTGATCCGCAAGCGCCTGTTCGGCAGGAAGCCGACGGAGCGGCTGCCGAAGGACGCCTACACGCGCGAGGTCTCGGTCGAGGTGTTCGAGACCATCGCCCGGCGCGCCCGGGCCTTGCTCGCCGCAGGCCGCTCGGTGGTCGCGGACGGCGTCTATGGCGAGGCCGGGCAGCGCGCCGGGATCGAGGCGGTGGCGAGAGCGGCCGGTGCCCGCTTCGACGGCTTCTGGCTGACCGCGCCGGAGGCGGTCCTGGTCGGGCGGGTCGAGCGGCGGGTGGGCGATGCGTCGGATGCCGACCGGCGCGTCGTCCGGGCCCAGCGAGGCCTCGACGAGAGCAGCGTCGCCTGGCGGCATCTGCGCGCCGACCGGCCTCTTGCCGATGTCGCGGCCGAGGCCCTGACGATCCTGGAGGCCTGAGATGTGCGGGCGGTTCGCTCTCTCGATCACGCCGGTCCAGTTCCGGTTCACCTTCGGCGTCTCGCCGCCCGAGGGCTATCGGGCCCGCTGGAACATCGTGCCCGATTCGCCGATCGTCGTCGTCCGCGCCGGCCGCGAGGGCGAGCGGGAGGCGGCGTTGATCCGCTGGGGCCTGCTCGGCCCCTGGATGAAGGAGGCCAACGCTCCCGGCCGTCAGATCAACGCCCGCTCCGAGACCGCGGCCGAGAAGCCGATGTTCCGCGACGCCTTTCGCCGTGGCCGCTGCCTCGTTCCGGCCGACGGCTTCTACGAGTGGCAGAAGCAGGCGACTGGGCCCAACCGCCCCTTCTTCATCGGCCGGCGCGACGGCGCGCCCGCGGCCTTCGCCGGCTTGTGGCGGGCCGGCAGGCTCGGGGACGGCACGGTTCTCGAGACCTGCGCCATCCTCACGACCGAGGCCCAGCCGGAGCTGCGCGCGATCCACGGGCGCATGCCGGTCATGCTCGACCCCGCCCGCTGGGACGCCTGGCTCGACCCGGCGCTCCAGGACTCCTCCCTGGCCCGGGAGCTGCTCGAGCCGCTGCCGGAGGCGGCCGTGGCGTTGCGCGAGGTCAGCCGGCGCGTCAACAATCCCCGCAACGACGACGCCGGGCTCGTGGCACCCCATCATGCCGTCGAGCCCGACAGCAGAGCGGTCCAGCCGCGTCTGCTCTAGGAGGAGCCTCGCCATGCGCTCGACCCTGCGGGTGCTGGCCCTCGGTGCCCTTCTGGGCATGAGCGGCCGGCCGGCCGTGCAGGCCGCCGGCGCTGCCGTGGCCGGCGGCGATGCCTCCGGGCAGGCGGGAGCGGTCTATGCCGACTGCGTCCAGTCCATCGCCGCGCTCGAGGGCCGCCCGGCCAATCCCTGGCGCGCCGCCCGCTGCATCGACTGGATCGACGGCTTCCGCTCGGGCTTCGCCTTCGCCGCCCGGGGTGCCGCCCTCATGTCGGGCCGCAAGGGCCTCGACGACGAGGTGGCCCGGACGATGTTCGGCTGCCCGCCCGCCCTGACGACGGAATTGTTCATCCGCGTCTTCGTCCAGGGCATGGCCGCCCGGCCCGAGCTCTTTTCGGTCGACTTCTACGCTGCCCTGCAGTCGATCTTCGTCGCCCGCTATCCCTGCAAGCAGGAGCGATGAGTCCGGGACCGACCCGGCCCCGCGAGCGGCCGCTGGGATCGCCGCTCAGCTCTTGCCGGCACCGCCTCCTGCGGCGCCCGGCAGCGTCTTGAAGCCGAGATAGGCGGCGTGGCTCAGGGTGAGCAGCCCCACGAAGGTGGCGTCGACCGGCGGCATGCCGGCGAACACGGGAGCGCCGGTCCGGAGCGCCAGCAGCACCGCCGTGCCGTCGATGGCGCGCGCATATTGGACCAGCAGCACGATGTAGCTCGCGAGCAGCAGGCCCGTGATGACCAGATGCTGAAGCCGGCTGACGTCGACATGGTCGGCGTCGCCGACCCGCTCGCCCTGGAAGAGATCCGTCCACTTGGCCTCGGACGCGATCGCGTTCGTGTCGAGCTGCTGGGACGGCGCCGGGCGGATCACCTCGACCTCCTGGCCGGCAGCGGCGCCAGCGGCGTCGATCGCCTGGAAGGGAAGAATCCGTCGGCTGAGATAGGGGCTGATGGCGACCGTGATGCCGAGGACGGCCCAGAGCGTCGCGTCCATCGACGGGAACAGGCTGGGGATGGCCTGCGCAGCGCTGGAGACGGCCGCCCCCTGCCCCAGATCCCGCAGATGTGCGGCGAGAAGGGCGACATTGAAAACGGCCAGCACGCTGTAGCCGCCGAGCAGAACGATCGTCCAGGCGAGCTGCTGCGCCCGTGACAGGCTCAGCCGGTTACGCTCGTCGATCAGCGCTCCGAAGAACAGACCCTGCATGGCCAGTCCCGCCGCCACGATCAGCGCCAGGATGGCCAGGGCCGACAGCAGAAGCGGGCCCAGCAGCGAGAGCTGGCCGGCGACATCGGTGAGCCGCCAGAGCCGATGGAGTGTCCGCGGCCACCAGCCGCGCTCGCTGGCGATGGCGGTATCCTGCGCCGCCCAGGCCGTGCGCCAGATCCGGTCGCAGTCGTGCGTGAGCGTCTCGGGCGCAGGGCTGCCGGCGCGGCGTGTCACCTCGGCGAGACAGGCGCCGGCGTCCTCGCGGGCGTCGACCGACGCGGCGGCCCGCGCGGCAAGGTCGGCCGCGCCGTAGATCCAGACGTTCGTCGCGATGGCGAGCACGACCGAGACCACGAACAGAAATATCGCCCAGGGCCGCACCGCGGCGACGCGCGCCGCTCGAAGCTCGGCGATGGCATCGGCCGGCACCACCGCCACGGCGGCGACCGCGGCCCGCGGAAAGAGGCCGGGCGCAGCGTCGCCGTCCTTGGCCAGCGCGGTGGTCTCGTCGATCCCGTCGTAGAGAAAGAGCCAGACATCGTCGCGGTCGGATCGGGCCGGGCCGATCCGACGGCTGATGGTCGAGGTCGCGGGCCAGGCGAGGCCATGGCCGGCGGCGGGCTCGGCCGGCGCACGGCCGTCATTGGCCCAGAGCAGGGCCGCGATCGGCACCGGCGCTGGCTGCGCACCAGCCCCGGGTGGGATCGCGGCGCCGACGGCGGCCTCGACACAGGCGATCCAGCCGGGCGTCTGGCGCTCGGCGGAGCTGGGCTCGATCGGCTCGGGAAATCCTGCCGTGTGGCCGGCCATCAGCATCTGGGCCAGAGCCAGCCGGGCCTTGCTCAGCTCGTCCGGAGCACCGGTCGCGGCGCTCATGCCGGCGGTGGCGGCCCAGAGAATGCGGGCGCAGCGGGTGACGTCCATTCCCCCTCCCGAGCAGGCGACGGTCGCCCAGGAAACGGCCGCTCGTGAGCGGTAGCAGATGCGGCGGCGGTCGTCAGCCTACGGTAGCCGGATACCGCGGCTGCTAGCGGCTCAGGCGATCATTTCTGGTCGTTCACGTCACAGGCGCGCCACACCCCGTGCTACGAGGCGGCCCATTCGGGCCGGCGGACCCGGTCTCGGGCGGGCCGGATGGCTCCGAGCGGCTAGGCCGGCCGGCCGGGCAGGGCCCGGGCGCCGTGGCGGGCGTCCCAGTCGTCCTGGACCGTCTGCAGGATCCGCATCGCCGGCAGCACCGACGGCCCCGAGGCGCGCGGCTGGCGGCCCTCCTTGATGGCGTCGAGGAAATCCCAGGTCACGCGCCAGCAATTGGGCTCCTCGCCCTCGATCGGCGCCGTGCCTTCCCGGGTCTGCAGGGAGCCGTTGAGGATGTCGAAGAAATAGGTGTCACGGTCGGTGACGAAGAGCTTGTCGTAGAGCCTGTAGGCCGCGTGATAGGAGCCGTGGACCAGCCAGGACTGGTCGGCCGCGGTCTCGACGAGCACGACGCACTCCATCGGGATGCCGGTCAGGGGGTGCGGCTGGCCCATGTAGCTCTGCACCCGCGCCACCGTCTCGCCCTCGAGCATCCAGCTGAAGACGTCGACGAAGTGACAGAAATGGTGCCAGAGGATGTTGTCCGTCCAGCTCCGCTGGTAGCCCGTGGCGCCGACGTTCTTCAGGCGATGGATGAAGAAGCGGCCGGCCATGTGCCGGATCGTCTCCTCGCCCCGGGCGATCCGCTCGCGCATCGGGTCGCGCTCGCGCCGGAAGCGCATCGGATGGCAGAGACCGTAGACCTTGCCGCTCCGCTCGCCCGCCTCGACCACCCGCTCGGCTCCTTCGAGGCTCAGCGCGATCGGGATCTCGATCAGGGTGTGCTTGCCCGCCTCGAGGCAGCGGATCGCGTGGTCCTCGTGCTGCTCGCTCGGGCTCGCGACGATCACCGCCTCGATCTCGGGATCGGCCAGCATGCCGTCGAGATCGGTCGTCTGCCTGCGATAGCCGAAGCGGCCAGCGAACTCGGCCGTGGGCTCCGGCCGCCGGCCCACGGCGGTGTGGAGGACGGCGTCCCCGCGCCGCTGCAGCGCGTCCGAGTGCCAGACGCCCATCATGCCGTGGCCGATCATGCCGATGTTCACCACCCGTCCTCCCTGCGGCGAAAGTCACGATCGGGGAGGTAGTCGAGACGGGCCCGGCTGACCAGAGGCCCCGCCGGCCGGTCCGGGCCTCTCTCAACCCATGAGCGAAGATCGACCAAAAAATCGCTTGTCGAGCGATATTACCTGGAGAATACTCCCGCCGGAGTTGTGTTCTCGCGCTGCAAGGCGTCGGGAGGGAGAAGGTTCAATGACGCTACGCCAGAGCTGCCGCCTCTGGGTGGCCGCGGCTGCGCTGTCCGGTCTCGCCGGCATCGCCGTTGCGGGCACCGACACCGATCAGCTGACGGTCACCGCGACCGTGCAGACCGGCTGCGCCCTGGCCGGCGGCAGCCTCGACTTCGGCCAGTACACGTCCGGCCAGCCGGGCGACCTCGACGTCACCGGCGCCATCAACTTCGTCAACTGCGCGGCCGGAAACCTGACCTTCGAGCTCGACGGCGGCGGCAGTGGCGACGTCAACAATCGGGCGATGAGCAGCGGCAGCAACAAGCTCAACTACCAGATCTTCCGCGATCCGGCGCGCAGCGCCAATTGGGCGACGGGCGCCAACGCCAAGGTGACCCAGCTGCTGTCCACGCAGAGCGGCAAGGTCGACGTCTACGGGCGCATTCCGGGAGGTCAGACGGTGCCGGCGGGCAGCTACACGGATACCGTCACCGTCACCTTGACCTTCTGACCCATGCGCCGCCGCCGCGTCCTCGTCGGCTGCCTGCTGGGCGGCGTCCTGGGCCTTCTTCCGCGCGGCGGCCGGGCCGGCGCGCTGTCCGTCACGCCGACGCGCATCGACCTCGCCCCCGAGCGCCGCGCCGGCGTCGTGACGCTGCGCAACGACGCCACCGACCCGGTCGTCGTCCAGGTCCGCACCTATGCCTGGCAGGGCTCCCCGCTCGACGACGGCCTGACGCCGACCAAGGATCTCCTGGCCGTTCCGCCCATGTTCGAGCTGGCACCGCAGGGCGAGCAGGTCATCCGCGTCGCCCGGCGCAGCCCCGCGACCGGGCCCATCGAGGAAGCCTACCGCCTCCTGATCAGCGAGGTGCCGGGGGCCGCCTCCGGGGGCGGCGTCCGGTTCGCGTTGCGCCTGAGCCTGCCGGTCTTCATCACACCGCCCGGGGCCCGCGCCGCGCCGGTCTGGTCGCTGGCGCGGTCGGGCGACGGCTGGGTGGTGCGGCTCGCCAATCGAGGCACGGCCCACCTCCTGGTCCGCCGGCTGGCGCTCCGCGAGGCGGCGGGGCCGACCGTGCAGCGCTTCGACAGCAGCGTCTACGTGCTGGCCGGCGACTCGGCCGACTGGCGCCTCCAGAAGGCGCCCGAGCCCCGCCGGCGCCTGATGCTCGAGGCCGAGACCAGCCTTGGCAAGCTCGACGTCGATCTGCCGCTCCTGGGCGGCTAGGCTCGCAGCCGCGGCGGCGCTGAGCGCGCTTTGGGCCGTGCTCCATGCGCGCGGCGGCGAGCCGTCCGCCCCGCCCGATCGGGCCCTGCCGGCGGCGGATCGGGCCGAGGCCCCGGCCGCGTCGCGCATGCTGGCGATCCTGCTCGCGCGCCGGCAGCGTGGCGGCGCGGCTTCCGCACCCGGCGACGCACCGCTTCCGGAGCCGGCCGCCGGCCCGGCTGCGGCCCCGGTCAGGCTGGTCGCCGCGGACCCGACGGCCGCGAGGCCCCAGCGCCCGGCCCAGGCGCCGATCCGGCTCGCGGCGGCGGACCAGCCGGGGCCGACCTCCGGGGTTCCGGCCGCGGCCGCGGGACCGCTGGAGACCATCGAGCGGACGCCCGAGGGCTGGCGACCCCTGGCCCTGCCGCCGACCGGCGCGCCGCCCGCCCCCGTGGCGGCCGCCGGGAAGACGCCCCTGCCGGTCCATCTGGGCGAGCGCCGCCGCGATCCGGTCGAGCCGCCGCTGGTCCCGGGCGCCGGCTGGCACGAGCTTCTGCTCTCCGTCGAGCTCAACGGGCGGAAGGTCAGCGAAGGCACGCTCTTCCTCCGCGACCCGGCGACCGGTCGCCTGGCCGTGGCCCTGGCCCAGCTCGGCGCCTGGCGCATCGCCGCCGACGACAGCGCCGCCATCACCTTCGAGGGCCAGGCCTTCTACCCGGTCGACCTCATCCCGGGCGCCAAGACGGACCTCGACCTCGAGACGCTGGCGCTCCGCCTCGACATCCCGCCCGGGAGCTTCGAGCCCTTCGCCTTCGGCGCGGAGCCCGAGCCCACGCCGGCGCCCGTGACCGGCACGGGCGCCTTCGCGGACTACGACCTCCAATACACGGCCGGCGGCGATGTCGCCGAGCGCCTGGACGGGCTGGTCGAGCTCGGCACCTTCGCCTCGTTCGGCGTGCTCTCCAACAGCCTGCGCCTCGACGATCTCATCGACTCGCCCGGCGTGACGCGCCTCGAGACGCTGCTCACCAAGGATCTTCCCGCCCGGCGGGAGACGGTGCGGCTCGGCGACACCCTCACGGCCGGGGGCGCCTTCGGCGCGCCGGTGCGGTTCGGCGGCCTCCAATGGGCCACGGACTTCGCCACCGACCCGAGCTTCGTCACCTTTCCCCTGCCGGCGATCGGCGGGCTCGCCGACCAGCGCTCGGTCGTCGACGTGTTCGTCGACAATCTGCAGCGCACCAGCGGCGAGGTGCCGCCCGGCCCGTTCAGCTTCCGCAACATTCCCGGTGGTGACCGGCGCCGGCGAGGTGCAGCTCACGGTCAAGGACCTGCTCGGCCGCGAGCGCATCATCACCCAGCCCTACTATGTGAGCAGCCGGCTCCTGCGCGCGGGCCTCGAGGATTTCTCGTTCGAGGCCGGCTTCGAGCGCAAGGACTATGGCGACCGGAGCTTCGACTATGGCGAGGCCCTCGCCGCCGGCACCTGGCGCTACGGCATCGACGACACCCGCACCGGCGAGGTCCACGGCGAGCTGCAGCCCGACCAGCAGAGCCTCGCCCTCGGCGGCTCGTGGCTGGTCGGCCGCTGGGGCGTGGTCAGCGGCGGGCTCGGCGCCAGCCACGACAGCGATCAGCAGCTCGGCAGCCTCGCCCAGCTCGCCTACGAGTACGAGGGTCGGAGCTTCAACGTCGGCGCCAGGACCCGCTACACGAGCGGCGGCTTTCGTCAGCTCGGCATCGACGACGGCCACACCCGCCGCGTCGACCAGCTCAATCTCGGCCTCGACCTCGCCGCCGCCGGCCGCCTCGGCCTTCTCTTCGTGAACGAGGACCGCCGCGACGACAGCGACCGGCGCCTGGCCAGCGCCACCTGGTCGAAGGAGCTCGGCCCCGGCACCGTCATCCTCAGCGCCGGCCAGAGCCTGGCGCCCGATCACGAGCTGTCCGTCCTCCTGACCTACGCGCTGCCGCTCGGCCACAATCGCAGCGTCGCCGCGGAGGTTCGGACCCGGGATACCGACGCGCTCGGCCGGCTGCAGTACCGCCAGAGCCGGGGCGCCTCCGATCTCGGCCTCGACTACCGGGTCGCCGTCGAGGCCGGCAGCCAGGCGCAGCCCCTCGACGCCCGCCTCGGCTACCAGACGGCCTATGGCGGCGCCAATATCGAGGTCGTGCGCGATTCCGGCAGCAACAACATGCGCGCCGGCGTCGACGGCAGCCTGTCCGTGGTCGACGGCCATCTCGCGCTGTCCCGGCAGCTCGGCGCCGCCTTCGGGCTGGTCGAGGTGCCGGGCGTCGGCAACACCCGGGTCTATCTCGACAATCGCGAGGCCGGCCGCACCGATGCGGAGGGCCGGCTGCTCCTGCCGGATCTCCGCCCCTATCAGGCGAACAAGGTCCGCCTCGCGGTCGACGACCTGCCGCTCGACGCCAATCCCGGCCGGATCGAGGTCACGGCCGTGCCCTATGCCGGCAACGGCATCCCGGTCCGTTTCGACGTCAGCCGTGCCCGCGAGGCCACGGCCGTGATGGAGGGCCCGGATGGCCGTCCCCTGCCTGCCGGCCTCCGCCTCTCGAGCGAGGACGGCAAGGCCGGCATCTGGGTCGGCCGCAACGGCTTCGCCCAGCTCACCGGGGTCGGCGAGACGCCTGTGCGGGTGTCGGGCGAGGTGGCCGGCGGGCCGATCGTCTGCACGATCCCGGCCGTGGCCAAGGACGAGGTGCTGCCGGATCTGGGGACGCTGCGATGCGATTGAGGACGCTGGCGCCCTTCGTCCTCGCCGCTCTCCTCGCGGCAGGGCACGCCTCGGCCGGGGGCGCCTGCCGGGTCGACGCGCGCTCGGTCGTGTTCGGCTCGATCGAGCCCATGCGGGCGTCCTATGGGAAGGGCACCGTCGTCGTCACCTGCGACGGGCCCGCCCGTTTCGAGGTGGCGATCGAGGAGGCGGGGGGCGGTGGCCGGCAGCTCGTCGGGCCGGACGGCCGGCGGATCCGCTACGGGCTCTTCCGCGACCCCTCCTACAGCAGCGCCTGGGGCGACGGGGGCAATCTCGGCCCGACCGTGGCCGGCGCCAGCGACGGCGAGAGGCCCGTGCGCCTGACCATCTACGGCGTGATCCCCGCCCAGCCCGGGGCCACGCCCGGCCCCTATGCCAGCCGGATGCTCGTCGTCCTGCGCTACTGAGACGCCCCTCGCGGTGCGGCGATTGGCGTTGAAGCCCGAGACGCCACTGCCTAGATTGCGCCGCTCCGCAACCCAGCCCCGGAATCAGGATGCGCCTCTCCCGCTACTTCCTGCCCGTCCTCAAGGAGGCGCCGGCCGAGGCCGAGATCGTCTCGCACAAGCTCATGCTTCGGGCGGGCATGATCCAGCAGCTCTCGGCCGGCATCTACAGCTGGCTGCCGCTGGGCTTCGCCGTGCTGAGGAAGGTCGAGGAGATCGTCCGCGAGGAGATGAACGCGGCCGGCGCCATCGAGATCCTGATGCCGACGATCCAGCCGGCCGACCTCTGGCGCGAGAGCGGCCGCTACGAGGCCTATGGCAAGGAGATGCTGCGCATCCAGGACCGTCAGGAGCGGGAGATGCTGTACGGGCCGACCAACGAGGAGGTCGTCACCGACATCTTCCGGCGCCACGTCCGCAGCTATCGCCAGCTGCCGCTCAATCTCTACCACATCCAGTGGAAGTTCCGGGACGAGATCCGCCCCCGCTTCGGGATCATGCGCGGCCGCGAGTTCCTGATGAAGGACGCCTATTCCTTCGATCTCGACCACGAGGGAGCCAGGCGCAGCTACGACGCGATGTTCCTGGCCTATCTGCGAGCGTTCAATCGGATGGGCCTGACCGCCGTGCCGATGCAGGCCGAGACCGGCCCGATCGGCGGGAACATGAGCCACGAGTTCCAGATCCTGGCCTCGACCGGCGAGAGCGCCGTCTTCTACGATCAGGCCTTCGAGGAGATCGACTTCGCATCGCCCGATCTCGACATCGAGCGGCTGAAGTCCCTCTATGCCGCGACGGACGACAAGCACGATCCGGCGAGCTGCCCGGTGCCGGCCGACCGGCTGAGGACGGGTCGCGGCATCGAGGTCGGCCACATCTTCCATTTCGGGAAGAAATACTCCGAGCCCTTGAAGGCCCTGGTGATGGGCCCCGAGGGCAACGAGGTGGCGGTCGAGGGGGGCTCCTACGGAATCGGCGTCTCGCGCCTGGTGGGCGCTCTGATCGAGGCCTTTCACGACGACAGCGGCATCAAGTGGCCAGAGCCCGTGGCCCCCTTCCGGGTCGGCCTCGTCAATCTCCGCCCGGATGATGCGAAGACGTCGGCCGTGGCCGACGATCTCTACGGCAAGCTGATCGCCGCCGGCGTCGAGACGCTGCTCGACGACCGGGACGAGCGCGCCGGCGTGAAGTTCGCCACCATGGAGCTGATCGGCCTGCCCTGGCAGGTCACGGTCGGGCCGCGCGGGGTCGCGGCCGGCACGGTCGAGCTCAAGTCGCGCGCCACCGGCGAGAAGCAGGAGCTCTCGCCCGAGGCGCTCCTCGGCCGCCTCAGGCCCTGATGTTCAGGCCCGTCGAGCGCCTCGTCGCCTGGCGCTATCTGCGCCCCACCCGCGAGGAGGGCTTCGTCTCGATCATCACCGCCTTCGCGCTGATCGGGATCGCCTTGGGCGTCGGCACCCTGATCGTCGTCCTGGCGGTGATGAACGGCTTCAGGGTCGAGCTGCTGGGCCGCGTGCTGGGCTTCAACGGCGACGCCACGGTGGTGAGCGGCCCCCAGGGGCTCGAGGACTTCGACGCCCTGTCCCAGCGCCTGCGCACGGTCCAGGGCGTCACCGGCGTCATGCCCTATGTCGAGGGGCAGGTCATGACCAGCGCCAACGGCGTCGCCTCCGGCGCCATCGTCCGCGGCGTCCGGCCGAAGGAGCTCGAGCAGCGCGACATCTTCAGGAAGGCGCTCCTCGCCGGGTCGCTCGACGCGCTGGCCCAGAGCGGCAACGCCGCCGTCGGCGCCCGCCTCGCCTCGCGCATGGGCCTCGTGATCGGCAGCCCCATCACCCTGATCTCGCCCCAGGGGGCCGCCACGGCGCTGGGCACCGTGCCGCGCGTCAAGACCTTCAAGGTCGCGGCGATCTTCGAGGTCGGGATGTTCGAGTACGACAACGGTTTCGTCTTCGTCCCGATCGGCGACGCCCAGGCCTATTTCCAGATCCCGGACCGGGTCAACGCGGTCGAGATCATGGTCCAGGACCCCGACGAGATCGGGCGCTACCGGGACGCTCTGACGGCCAAGCTCGACGGCGAGGGCCAGCTCGTCGACTGGCAGCAGCTCAACTCCCACTTCTTCGCGGCCCTCGAGGTCGAGAAGAACGTCATGTTCCTCATCCTGACCCTCATCATCCTGGTCGCGGCCTTCAACATCATCACCGGCATCACGATGCTGGTCCGCTCGAAGAGCCGGGACATCGCGATCCTCAGGACGATGGGCGCCTCGCGCGCCGCGATCACCCGCATCTTCATCCTCTCCGGCGCCACCATCGGCGTCGGCGGCACCCTTCTGGGCTTTGTTCTCGGCCTCCTCTTCGCCCTCAACATCGACACGATCCGCCGCTTCCTCGAGCGGCTGACCGGCACCGAGCTCTGGTCGCCCGAGATCCGCTTTCTCTCGGATCTGCCGGCCAAGGTGCTGCCGGGCGACGTCGCCTCGGTCGTCATCATGGGCCTCGTCCTCTCGTTCCTCGCCACGCTCTATCCGGCCTGGCGGGCCGCCCGGCTCGATCCGGTCGAGGCCCTCCGCTATGAGTGAGCCCGCCCGTGGCTGAGCCGGTCCTGCGGCTCCAGGGCGTCCAGCGGCAGTTCCGCCAGGGCGGCGACCGCCTGGACGTGCTGCGCGGCATCGACCTCGAGCTCGAGGCCAGCCGCCTCGTGGCGCTGGTCGGCCCCTCGGGCTCCGGCAAGTCGACCCTCCTCCACATCGCCGGCCTCCTCGAGCGGCCGAGCGAGGGCGAGGTCGTCATCGAGGGAAAAGCCTGCCGCCGCCTGTCCGATCGGGAGCGGACCCGCCTCCGCCGCGAGCGCATCGGCTTCGTCTATCAGTTCCATCACCTCCTCCCCGACTTCTCGGCCGAGGAGAACGTGATGATGCCGCTGCTCCTGGCCGGCCGCTCCCGTGCCGAGGCGCGCCGCCGCGCCCGGGAGCTGCTGGCGGCGACCGGCCTCGCGGACCGCGCGAGCCACCGTCCCGGCCGCCTCTCCGGCGGCGAGCAGCAGCGGGTCGCCATCGCCCGGGCGCTGGCCAACCGCCCCGTGCTCGTCCTCGCCGACGAGCCCACCGGCAATCTCGACCCCCACACCGCCGACACGGTGTTCGAGCTGCTCCTCGGCACCGTCCGCTCGACCGGTGCCGCCGCCCTCGTCGCCACCCACAACCCCGACCTCGCCGCCCGCATGGACGCGACCTGGACCCTCCGCGACGGCCGCCTCGACCGCCTGAAGGCCGCGGCGACACAGGCAGCGACGCCGGTCACGGTATCCTAGCCCGGCGGCTGCGGTCCGGGCGGTGCTCGCTCGGGGCGATGGTCTCCGTCGATAGGGCATGAGGCGATCGAAAGGCCGCCCGGCGCAGATGTCGTCCGCTGCCATCGCCGAGCCGGATTCCTGTCGGCACGGCCACCGTCACAGGAGCCAGAAAGCCAATCACGGCGAGGAGAAGATAGCTCGGGCCGTCCGCCTGCATTAGCTTCCGCGTATCGCCCGAAGGGATCCCATGACGCACGCCGGCTTCGTCCATCTCCGCGTCCGCTCCGCCTTTTCGCTCCTCGAGGGCGCCGTGCGCCACGAGGAGCTGGTCGAGCGCTGCCGGGCCGAGCGGATGCCGGCCGTGGCGGTGACCGACGACGCCAATCTCTTCGGCGCCATGCAGTTCGGCGCCGCCGCCGCGAAGGCGGGCGTGCAGCCCATCGTCGGTGCCCTGATGCCGATCGCTCCGGCCGAGGCGCGGCCGCGGGCCAACGGCCGGCCGCCCGAGCCCGAGCGCCTGCTGCTGCTCGTCAAGGACGAGACGGGCTACCGGAACCTCCTGCGGCTGATGACCCGCGCCTATCTGGGCGGCGAGCCCGGCACGGTCGAGCTGCGCCTGGAGGACCTGGCCGATGCGGCCGAGGGCCTGATCGCGCTGACCGGCGGGCCCGAAGGGCCGGTCGGCGCCGCCCTCGCCCGCGGCGACGGGGCGACGGCCGCGCAGCTGCTCGAGACGCTCGGCGGGATGTTCGGCGACCGGCTCTATGTCGAGCTGATGCGCCACGGCCTCGAGGTCGAGGAGCGGATCGAGCCGGCGCTTCTGGATCTCGCCTATGCGCAGGGCGTCCCGCTCGTCGCGACCAACGACATCCACTTCATGGACGCCTCGTTCTACGAGGCGCACGACGTGCTCCTCTGCATCGCCCAGGGCACGCCGCTGGCTCACGAGGACCGGCGGCGGCTGACGGTGGAGCACCGCTTCAAGTCCCCGGCCGAGATGGCGGAGCTTTTCGCGGACCTGCCCGAGGCCCTGGACAACACCCTGGTCGTCGCCCGCCGCTGTGCCTTCAAGGCCCCGACCCGGGAGCCGATCCTGCCGACCTTCGCCGCCGACGAGGAGGCGCTGATGCGCCGCCTCGCGGCCGAGGGGCTCGAGCGGCGGCTCGAGAAGGTCGTCTGGGCCGAGGCCATGGGCGAGGCGGAGCGCCGGAGCACGGCCGCACCCTACCGGGAGCGCCTCGCCTACGAGCTCGACGTCATCGCGCAGATGAGGTTCGCGGGCTACTTCCTCATCGTCTCGGACTTCATCACCTGGGCCAAGGGCCGGGGCATCCCGGTCGGGCCGGGACGCGGCTCGGGGGCCGGCTCGGTCGTGGCCTGGAGCCTCGAGATCACCGATCTCGACCCGCTCCGCTTCGGCCTCCTGTTCGAGCGCTTCCTCAATCCCGAGCGCGTGTCGATGCCGGACTTCGACATCGACTTCTGCGAGGACCGGCGGGGCGAGGTGATCGCCTATGTCCGCGACCGCTACGGCGCCGACCGCGTCGCCCAGATCATCACCTTCGGCACGCTGCAGGCGCGGGCCGCGCTCCGCGATGTCGGCCGCGTCCTGGGCCTGCCCTTCGGCCTCGTCGACCGGATCTCGAAGCTGGTCCCGAACAACCCCGCCCATCCCGTGACCCTGGCCCAGGCGCTCGAGATGGAGCCGCGGCTGCGCCAGGCGATGGACGAGGACGAGGGCGTGGCGCGCATGGTCGGGATCGCGATGAGGCTCGAGGGGCTGCCGCGGAACGCCTCGACCCATGCCGCGGGCGTGGTGATCGGCGACCGGCCGCTCGACGAGCTGGTGCCTCTCTACCGCGATCCCCGGGCACCCATGCCGGCCACCCAGTTCAACATGAAGGACGTCGAGAAGGCGGGCCTGGTCAAGCTCGACTTCCTCGGCCTCTCGACCCTGACGCTGCTCCGCCAGGCCGAGGAGATGATCCGCGCCCGGGGCGTGGCGCTCGACCTGGCCAAGCTGCCGCTCGACGACAGGCCCACCTACGAGCTCGTGTCCCGGGCCGAGACGACGGGCATCTTCCAGCTCGAATCCGGCGGCATGCGGGACGCGCTCCGCAAGCTGAAGCCCGACTGCCTCGAGGACATCGTCGCGATGAATGCCCTCTATCGGCCCGGGCCGATGGACAACATTCCTCGCTACATCAACGTCAAGCACGGGGTGGAGGACCCCAGCTACCTGCACCCGATGCTGAAGCCGATCCTCGAGGAGACGAACGGCGTCATCATCTTCCAGGAGCAGGTGATGGAGATCGCCAAGCAGCTCGCCGGCTACACGCTCGGCGGCGCCGATCTCCTGCGCCGCGCCATGGGCAAGAAGATCAAGGCCGAGATGGACGCCCAGCGCGAGACCTTCATCGCCGGGGCCACGTCCAGGGGCATCGAGGAAGGGCTGGCCGTCACGATCTTCGAGGCGGTCGCCAAGTTCGCCTCCTACGGCTTCGTCAAGAGCCACGCCACGGCCTACGCGCTCCTCGCCTACCAGACCGCCTACCTCAAGGCCAACCATGCGGTCGAGTTCTATGCTGCGGCGATGACCACCGAGATGGCCTCGCAGGAGAAGGTGGCGGCCTTCCGCCAGGAGATGGCCGGCCGCGGCCTCGCCCTGCTGCCGCCCGACGTCAACCGCTCCCTGGTCCGCTTCGCCGTGGAGGACACGGCCCGGGGCCCGGCGGTGCGCTATGCCCTGGCCGCGATCAAGGGCGTGGGCGCCCAGGCCATGGAGCTGCTCGTCCTGGAGCGGCAGCGGGGCGGGCCGTTCGCCGACCTTTTCGATCTCGTCGAGCGGGTCGGCCCCAAGGTGCTCAACCGGCGCCTGCTCGAGGCCCTGGTCAAGGCCGGCGCCCTCGATGCGCTCGACGACAATCGGCGACGGTCGCTCGAGGGCATCGAGACGGCGCTGCGCCATGGCCACGCCGCCGTCGAGGCGGCGGCGAGCGGTCAGGCCAGCCTCTTCGGCGGGGCGTCCGAGGCTCGGCCGCCGCGCCCGCCTTTGCCCTCGGTCGAGGACTGGCCGGCCCTGGAGCGGCTGCAGAACGAGCTGGAGGCGATCGGCTTCTACATGTCCGCCCACCCGCTCGACGGCTACCGCACGGCGCTGCAGCGGATGGGCGTCGTCGCCTCGTCCGATCTCCCGGCCCACCTCGCGAGCGGGGGACGCTCGCGCGTGACCCTGGCAGGCGTCGTGATCGCCAAGCAGGAGCGGGCCACCGAGCGGGCACGCTTCGCCTTCGTCCAGCTCTCCGATGCCACCGGGCAATACGAGGTGGCCCTCTTCAGCGACCTGTTGAGCCAGGTCCGAGAGCTGCTGGAGGGCCACGCCCTTCTGCTGGTCGACGTCGACGCCCGGCTCGACGGCGAGGCGATGAAGCTCACGGCCCAGCATGTCGAGCCGCTCGAGCGCCGGGTCGAGCGGCAGGCCGCCGGCACGGTCGAGATCCGGCTCAGGGACCTCGATACGGCGCAACGGCTCCGGCCGCTCCTCGCCGCCGAGCGGGGTGCCCGCGTCCGCCTCGTGGTCGAGCTGCCCGCCGGCGAGCGGCTGGTCGTCGCCCTGCCGGAGGCCTTCACGCTGGCCTACGCACGCCGCGCCGACCTCGGGCGCGTCCCGGGCGTCGTCGAGGTTCGCGAGATCACCGTTCACTGAGCCCGGCGCCGCTTCGCCCGGCGGCGAGGGGAAGAGCTCGATGGCGCAGAGGGTGGCGATCGTCGGCACCGGCATGGCGGGTGCCGCCTGCGCGGCGGCGCTCGCCGAGCGTGGCCAGGAGGTGGTCCTCTTCGAGGCGGAGGCGGACGAGGCGGTCGGCGGCCGGCTGGCCCAGCGTCGCGTCGGCGAGGCCCGGTTCGACCACGGCGCCCAATATATCAGGGCGCGCGATCCGGACTTTCAGGCCGCCGTCCGGGGCTGGGCGGCTGCCGGAATCGTCGCCCGCTGGAGCCCGGGCGACGCGCCCGACCTCGCCGCCTGGTGCGGCGTGCCGTCGATGCGGGCGCCGGTCGAGGCGCTGCTCGACGGTCTGGAGGCCCGTCTCGGCTGGCGTGTCGACGGGCTGCGCCGGACCGCCGACGGGTGGCACCTCATGGGCGCCCGAGGCCGGACGGCGGGGCCGTTCGCCGGCGTCGTCCTGGCCATCCCGGCCGCCGAGGCGTTGGCGCTGCTGGGCTCGGCCGCGCCCGTCGGCTGGCCGGCGGCGCTCGGGGCGGTGGCCATGGCGCCCTGCTGGGCCCTGATGGCCGCCTTCGCCGAGGCGCCGGGCGTGTCCCGGGATTGCCTCCGGCCGGCCGCCGGCCCGCTGGCCTGGGTCGCCTCGCAGGTCGAAAAGCCCGGTCGGGGGCCGGTCGAGACGTGGATCGCCCACGCCCGGCCCGACTGGTCGCTCCGGCACATCGGGGAGCGGCCCGCGGCCGTGGCGCCGCTCCTTCTCGAGGCGATGGAAGCGGCCTTCGGGCGGGCCCTGCCGGCGCCCGCGGTCCTCGAAGCGCATCGCTGGCCGTTCGCGCTCGTGCAGCGGCCGCTCGGCCGGGACTTCCTGCTCGACCGTGCGGCCGGCCTCGCGGTCTGCGGCGACTGGTGCCTCGGCCCCCGTGTCGAGGCGGCGTTCCTGTCGGGCCGGCGGCTGGGCGAGGCGCTCGCGGCCTGACCGGCTCCGCAACCTCGCGGGTTCCTGCCGCCGGGCTTGAAATCGGCGGGGTCGCCCTGTAGATACACGCCACCTCTCACGCGGGCTCGAGCGTGCCATGCCGCACGCTTTCCGGTCCCGGCCCATGGCCGGGCTATCGCCCGCGGCGGATCAACCGGAAGCAGGACTCTCGGAATGGCCTTCCCGACCTTCACCATGCGCCAGCTGCTCGAGGCCGGCGTCCACTTCGGCCACCAGACGCGGCGCTGGAACCCGCGGATGGCGCCCTACATCTACGGCACGCGCAACGGCGTCCACATCCTGGACCTCACGCAGACCGTGCCGATGACGCATCGGGCCCTCCAGGCGCTGCGCGACGTCGTCGCGAGCGGCGGCCGCGTGCTCTTCGTCGGCACCAAGCGGCAGGCCCAGGAGCCGGTGGCCCAGGCCGCCAAGCGCTGCGGCCAGTATTTCGTCAATCACCGCTGGCTCGGCGGCATGCTGACCAACTGGAAGACGATCTCCCTGTCCATCCGGCGGCTGCGCGAGCTCGAGTCGCAGGCGGGCGAGGGCCAGTCGGGCCTCACCAAGAAGGAGATGCTCCAGCGCGCCCGCGAGCGGGAGAAGCTCGAGCGCGCCCTGGGCGGCATCAAGGACATGGGCGGCCTGCCGGACATCCTGCTCATCATCGACACCAACAAGGAGGCGATCGCCGTCCAGGAGGCGGGCAAGCTCGGCATTCCCGTCGTCGCGATCTGCGACAGCAACAGCGATCCGCTGGGCGTGCGCTACCCGATCCCCGGCAACGACGATGCCAGCCGCGCCATCAACCTCTATTGCGACCTCGCCGTGGGCGCCATCCTCGACGGCATCCAGGCCGAGATGGTCGCGAGCGGCGTCGACATCGGCGGCATAGAGGAGCCGGTCGACGAGGCGATGGCGGAGGAGGCTCTCCCGGCGGCCGAGATTGCCGTCCCTGAGGTTGCGGAAGCCCAGCCGGCGGCGTCCTGACCGCCGCTCCGGCGGGCAGTGCCGGCCGGCGATGAACTTCGTGGAGAGAGCGAGAGACATGGCATCGATCACCCCGGCGCTCGTCAAGCAGCTGCGCGAGCGTACCGGCGTCGGCATGATGGACTGCAAGAAGGCGCTCGAGGAGAACACGGGCGACCTCGAGGCGGCGACCGACTGGCTGCGCAAGAAGGGCCTGGCCGTCGCGGCCAAGAAAGCCGGGCGGACGGCCGCCGAGGGGCTGATCGGCATGCGCCTCGACGGGCCCGTCGGCGTCCTGGTCGAGGTCAACTCCGAGACCGACTTCGTCGCCCGCAACGAGACCTTTCAGGCGCTCGTCCGTCTGATCGCGGGCATGGCGCCCGCCGCCAAGGGCGACGTCGCGGCCCTGGTGGGCTTTCCGGTCTCCGGCTCCGGCCGGACGGTCGGGCAGGAGATCCAGCAGGCGATCGGCGTGATCGGCGAGAACCTGACGCTGCGCCGCACGGCCTTCCTCGAGGTCGAGCAGGGGCTCGTCGCCGGCTATGTGCACGCCCAGGTGGCGGCCGGGCTCGGCAAGATCGGCGTGCTGGTGGGCCTGCGCTCCAAGGCGCCGCCGGCGGCGCTGGTCGATCTCGGCAAGGCGCTGGCCATGCACGTGGCGGCCGCCAACCCGCTGGCGCTCGACCGCGCCAGCTTCGACGGGGCCGTGATCGAGCGGGAGCGGGCCATCTACGCCGACCAGGCCAAGGCCACGGGCAAGCCCGACAGCATCGTCGAGAAGATGGTCGAGGGCCGGCTGCGCAAGTTCTACGAGGAGCAGGCCCTGCTCGAGCAGGTGTTCGTCGTCGACACCGAGAAGCGCGTGCGGGAGGTGGTCGAGGCGGCGGCGAAGGAGCTGGGCACGCCCGTCGAGGTCACCGGCTTCGTGCGCATGGTCCTGGGCGAGGGCATCGAGAGGCAGCAGGCCGACCTCGCCGCCGAGGTGGCCAAGCTCACCGGCGCCTGAGGCGGCGAGCGGCGGCCGGGCCTCGGGGGCCGGGTCGGGGTAGCAACAGGGCTGGGCCGAGGAGCCGTCCGACATGAGCGAGAAACCGAGCCCGGCGCCGCGCTTTCGCCGCGTTCTGCTCAAGATGTCGGGCGAGGCTCTTCTCGGCAGCCGTGAGTTCGGCCACGAGCGGGAGGTCCTGCATCAGCTCTCCGACCAGGTGGCCGAGGTCCACGCCATGGGCGTGCAGCTCTGCCTCGTCATCGGCGGCGGCAACATCATCCGCGGCGGCACGCTGGCGGCGGCGGGCGTCGAGCGCTCGACCGCGGACTACATGGGCATGCTGGGCACGGTCATCAACGCGCTGGCGGTGCAGAGCGTGATCGAGCAGCGGGCCGGCATCCCGACCCGGGTGATGTCGGCGATCCCCATGGCGGCGGTGTGCGAGCCCTATATCCGCCGCCGCGCCGTCCGCCACCTCGAGAAAGGGCGGGTGGTCATCTTCGCCGCCGGCACGGGCAATCCCTACTTCACGACCGACACGGCGGCGGCCCTCCGCGCCTCCGAGATGAGCTGCGACGCGATCCTCAAGGGCACCCAGGTCGACGGCGTCTATTCGGCCGATCCGAAGAAGGACCCGGGCGCCCGCCGCTACGACCGGCTCACCTATCTCGAGGTGCTGGCCAACGACCTGCGGGTGATGGACGCCTCGGCGATTTCGCTTGCGCGCGAAAGCCACATACCGATCATCGTGTTCCGCATCCATGCGGCCGGGGCCTTCGCCCGCGTGCTGGCGGGCGAGGGCCCCCATACGATCATCGAGGAGGAGGCTCAACGATGAGTAGCGGCGAGCCGGACATCGCGGAGCTGCAGAAGCGCATGGAGGGCGCCGTCGAGGTGATCCGCAGGGAGCTTCAGGGGCTGCGCACCGGCCGTGCCAGCGCCAGCCTCCTCGAGCCGATCACGGTCGATGCCTACGGCGCCGAGATGCCCCTCAATCAGGTGGGCACGATCAATGTGCCGGAGGCCCGGATGCTGTCCGTCCAGGTCTGGGACAAGAGCCTCGTGAAGGCGGTCGAGAAGGCGATCCGCGTGGCGCCCCTGGGCCTCAACCCGTCGGTCGACGGCACGCTGATCCGCGTGCCGCTGCCCGAGCTGAGCCAGGAGCGGCGCGCCGAGCTGGTCAAGGTGGCCCACAAATACGCCGAGCAGGCGCGGGTCGCCGTCCGCAACGTCCGCCGGGACGGGATGGACGAGCTCAAGAGGATGGAGCGCGACCACGCGCTGTCGGAGGACGAGCACAAGCTCTGGGCCGACGAGATCCAGGCGCTCACCGACCGGCACATCGAGGGCATCAATCTCCTTTTGGAGCAGAAGGAGAAGGACATCCTGACGGTCTGAGAGGGGAGTGGGCGCGTCTTGATGAGCGGGAAGCGCGCGACAGCATCGCCCGACACGGCGGTGCCGGTGCATGTCGCGATCATCATGGACGGCAACCGCCGCTGGGCGCGGGCGCGCGGGCTGCCGCCGGTCGCCGGCCACCGGCAGGGTGCCGTCTCCGTGCGGCGCGTGGTCGAGGGCTGCGTCCGCCTCGGGGTCCGCTATCTCACCCTCTATGCCTTCTCCTCGGAGAACTGGGCCCGGCCCGACGAGGAGGTGAGCGAGATCATGAGCCTCCTCCGCTACTACATCCGCAACGAGATCGACCAGCTCGACCGGAACGGGGTCCGGGCCCGCGTGATCGGCGAGCGGTCGCGTCTGGCGCCGGACATCCGCGAGCTGATCCAGTCGGCCGAGGCGCGGACGCGCGCCAACACCCGCCTCGACCTGGTGGTGGCCCTGAACTACGGCTCCCGCCGGGAGATCGTGCACGCGGCGCGGACGCTGGCCGAGGCCGTGCGGGCCGGGCGCCTGGCGCCCGAGGCGATCGACGAGGCCGCCTTCGCCGGCGCGCTCTACAACCCCGACATCCCCGATCCGGACCTGCTCATCCGCACCAGCGGCGAGCAGCGGATCAGCAATTTCCTTCTCTGGCAGCTGGCCTACACCGAGCTCGTCTTCGTCGCCGCCACCTGGCCCGAGTTCACGGAGAAGCACCTGGAGACGGCCTTTGGCGAGTTCGCCCGCCGCGAGCGCCGCTACGGCGCCAACGCCGGCTGACGGCGCCGCCCGGGCGCTACGGCTGCGCATCCTCTCGGGCACCGCGCTGGCCGTGGTGGCCCTGGGCGACGTCGCGCTCGGCGGGTGGTTTTTCGTGGCCTTCGTGGTGCTCGCGGTCGCCGTGATGGCCCGCGAATGGGCCGCTCTCGCCATGCCGGCGACCGCCGCCGCCCGCCATCTTCTCGTCGCCGGCGCCCTGGCCGTGCCCGTGCTCGCCCTGATGGCCGTGATGGCCGGCGATGCCGCGTCGGCGCTCCGCCTCGTCCTGCTCGGCGCCGTGGCCGGCGCCGGCCTCGCCGCCCTGGTCCCGGGCGGCGCCGTCGATCGGACGGCCGCCGGCATCCTCTATCTGGGCCTGCCCGCCCTCAGCCTCGTCTGGCTGCGCGTCGACCCGGTCAGCGGCGGCGCAGGGCCCGTGCTCTGGCTGCTGCTGGTCGTCTGGGCGACGGACGTCGCCGCCTTCGCCGTCGGCCGTTCCGTCGGGGGCCCCCGTCTCGCCCCGGCCATCAGCCCGGGCAAGACCTGGTCCGGGCTCGCCGGCGGCGTCGTCGGGGCGATGATCGTGGGCGGCCTGCTCGCCCGCGCCATCCAGGCCGACGGTCTCCGCGCGGCTCTCCTGGGGGGTCTCCTGGCCCTGGTGGCCCAGGCCGGCGATCTCTTCGAATCGCTGCTCAAGCGGCGGGCCGGGGTCAAGGACAGCGGCCGCCTCATCCCGGGGCACGGCGGCGCCCTCGATCGGCTGGATGGCCTGCTCTTCGCCGCCCCCGTCTTCGCCGCTCTGGTGGCGCTGCTGGGACCCGGAGCCGGCGGTTGAGGCCGATGCCCTCGCGGGAGCAGCCCCGCTCCCTCACGATCCTCGGCGCCACCGGCAGCGTCGGCCGCAGCACGCTGGCGGTGGTCGCCGAGGACCCGGAGGCCTACCGGGTCGAGGTGGTGACGGGCGGGCGGCAGGCCCAGGCCCTCGCGACGGTGGCCCGCGCGACCGGCGCCCGGCTCGCGGTCGTGGCCGACGAGGCGGCCTATGGCGAGCTCAAGGCCGGGCTCGCCGGCACCGGCATCGAGGCGGCCGCGGGGCCTGCCGCCCTGATCGAGGCGGCGATGCGGCCGACCGACTGGGTGATGTCGGCGATCGTCGGTGCCGCGGGTCTCGCCGCCACCATGGCGGCGCTCCGGCGCCGGGCCGTGGTGGCGCTCGCCAACAAGGAATGCCTCGTCTGCGCCGGCCGGCTGATGCTCGACGCCGCGGCAGGCTCCGGTGCCGTGCTGCTGCCCGTCGATTCCGAGCACAATGCGATCTTCCAGGCGCTCGCCGGCAGCCGGAGGGGCGACGTCGAGCGGCTCGTGCTCACCGCCTCCGGCGGGCCGTTCCGCCAGACGCCGCTCGAGCGGATGGCGAAGGCCACCCCGGCCCAGGCGGTCGCCCACCCCCGCTGGTCGATGGGCGCCAAGATCAGCGTCGACAGCGCCACCATGATGAACAAGGGGCTCGAGGTGATCGAGGCGCACCACCTCTTCGGCGTCGAGGAGGCGGCGATCGAGGTCGTCGTCCATCCGCAGTCGATCGTCCACAGCCTGGTCTCGTTCCGGGACGGCTCGACGCTGGCGCAGCTCGGGCAGCCCGACATGCGGGTGCCGATCGCCTACACCCTCGGCTGGCCGGGGCGGCTGCGGACCACCGCCCCGAGGCTCGACCTCGCCCGGGTCGGGCGGCTCGACTTCGAGCCGGTCGACCAGGCGCGCTTCCCGGCGCTGGGCCTCGCCCGCCGTGCCTTGCGGGCCGGCGGCGGCGCCCCTACAATCTTGAATGCCGCCAACGAGGCCGCCGTCGCGGCATTTCTCGCGGGACGCATCGGTCTCCTCGACATCGCGCGCAGCGTCGAGGCCGTCCTGGACGAGATGCCCGCCTCGTCGCTGAGCTGCCTCGAGGCGATCTATGCCTGCGACGGCGAGGCGCGCCGGCGGGCGGGCTCGGTGATCGAGCGGCTCGAACGATGCGGCTGAGCGCGTCGCTGGAGGATTGATGGAGCTGCTCTCGATCGTCACCCACTACCTCGTGCCCTTCCTCGTCATCCTCTCCGTGGTCGTGTTCGTCCACGAGTTCGGCCACTACTGGGTGGCCAGACGCACCGGCGTGAAGGTCGAGATCTTCTCGATCGGCTTCGGCCCCGAGCTGTTCGGCTTCAACGACCGCCACGGCACCCGCTGGAAGATCAGCCTCGTCCCGCTCGGCGGCTTCGTGAAGATGCTGGGCGACGCGGACGCGACGAGCGCCACGGCGGATCCCGCCACGGCCGCGGCGCCGGGCAGCTTCCCGAGCCGGACCATCGGCCAGCGCATCGCGATCGTCGCCGCCGGGCCCATGGCCAACTTCGTCTTCGCCATCCTGGCGCTGGCCCTGCTCTTCGTCGTCAGCGGCCGGCCTTTCACGCCGGCCGTGGTCGGTCAGGTCGAGCCGGATACGCCGGCCGCCGCCGCGGGGCTGCTGCCCGGCGACAAGATCACCGCGGTCGACGGCCGGGCGATCGCCAGCTTCGAGGATCTGCAGGCGGTCGTCAGTGCCAGCGCCGAGCAGAAGCTCGATCTCACGATCGAGCGCGACGGCAAGGCGCTGCCGGTGTCCATCACGCCGGCGCTCCGCCAGATGACCGACCGCTTCGGCAATGTCCACCGGATCGGGCTCATCGGCGTGACCCGGGCGGGCGTCGAGTTCCGTCGCAGCAACCCCCTCATGGCCGTGGTCGAGGCGACCAGCGAGACCGGTCGCATGATCGGGGGCACCCTCTATGCCGTGGGCCAGATGATCATCGGCGCCCGCGGCACGGACGAGCTGGGCGGGCCGCTCCGGATCGCCCAGATGTCGGGCGAGATCGCGCAGGACGGCCTCGTCCCGGCCATCTGGTTCACGGCCGTGCTGTCCATCAATCTCGGCCTCATCAACCTCTTCCCGATCCCGATGCTCGACGGTGGCCACATCGTGATCTATGCCATCGAGGCGGTTCGCGGTAAGCCGCTGACCGAGCGCAGCCAGGAGATCGCGTTCCGGTTCGGCCTCGCCATGGTCCTGGGGCTCATGGTATTTGCCACCTGGAACGATCTGGTGCGGCTCAAGATCGTCGAGTTCGTCACGCGGCTCGTGTCGTAAGACGGCGCCTTTGCCCGGCGCCAGGCACGGGAACCAGCAGAACGAGCGGCCGAGGAGGGGGATGTGCGACGACTCCTGCGCGCGGTGGTCCTTGCGTTGACTCTGCTGGTCACCGCTCAGGCGAATGCACAGGCCCCGGCCGGGCAGATCCAGAACATCGTCATCCAGGGCAATCAGCGGATCGAGAACGAGACGATCGAGAGCTACCTGGCCGTCCATCGGGGCGAGGCCTTCGATCCCGATGCCATCGACCAGTCGCTGAAGAACCTCTATGCCACAGGGCTCTTCGACGACGTCTCGATCCAGCGCTCCGGCAACGACCTGGTCGTCAAGGTCGTCGAGAATCCGATCATCAACCGCATCGCCTTCGAGGGCAACAAGCGGATCGACACGAAGACGCTCGAGGCCGAGGTGCAGCTCCAGCCGCGCATCGTCTACACGCGCCAGCGGGTGCAGGACGCGGTCGAGCGCATCCTCGAGCTCTACCGCCGCAGCGGCCGCTACTCGGCCAAGGTCGACCCGCAGATCATCAAGCTCGACCAGAACCGCGTCGACCTCGTCTTCGAGATCAACGAGGGCCCGCTCACCAAGGTCGGCGCCATCACCTTCATCGGCAACCAGTCGTTCAGCGACACGACGCTCAGGGGCGTCATCCAGACGAAGGAGGCGGCCTGGTACCGGATCCTCTCGACCGACGACACCTACGACCCCGACCGGCTGGCCTTCGACCAGGAGCTGCTCCGGCGCTTCTACCAGGCGCGCGGCTATGCCGACTTCGCGGTCGTCTCGGCGGTCGCCGAGCTGACGCCGGACGGCAAGGAGTTCTTCATCACCTTCACCCTGGACGAGGGGCCCCGCTACAATTTCGGCGCGATCGACGTCAAGAGCCGGATGAAGGAGGTGAGCTCCGATACCCTGAAGACCCTCGTCACGACCAAGGAGGGGAAGGTCTACAACGCCGACGAGATCGAGAGCACGGTGCAGGCGATCACGGCCGAGCTGTCGCGGCTCGGCTACGCCTTCGTCCAGGTCAACCCGATCGAGAAGAAGGATCGCGACAAGCTCACCGTCGACGTGACCTACGAGATCACCCAGGGGCCGCGCGTCTACATCGAGCGTATCGATATCACCGGCAACATCCGCACCCTCAATTCGGTGATCCGCCGCCAGTTCCAGCTGGCCGAGGGCGACGCCTTCAACTCGGCCCTGCTCAGGAAGGCCCAGCAGCGGCTGCGCGACCTCAACTATTTCGAGAAGGTCGACGTCACGACGGCGCCGGGCGACGCCCCGGACAAGGTGATCGTCAAGGTCGCCGTGGCGGAGAAGTCGACCGGCGAGCTCTCGTTCGGCGCCGGCTACTCCACCACCGACGGCGTGCTCGGCGACATCACCCTGCACGAGCGCAATTTTCTCGGACGCGGCCTGGACGCGCAGGTCAGCCTGACCCTGTCGCAGAAGCGCCAGCTCGGCCAGATCAGCTACACCGATCCCTACTTTCTCAACCGCGACCTGGCCGCCGGCTTCGATCTCTTCATCTCGCAGACCAACCTGCAGAGCCAGAGCAACTACGACGAGAACTCGACGGGCGGCGTGCTGCGCGCCAACTACCCCCTGACCGAGAACCTGCGGCACGGCGTCAACTACACGCTGCGCGACGACGACATCCACAATGTCGACAACAACGCCTCTGTCTTCATCTTCGACGACGAGGGGCACCGGGTCACCTCGGCCGTCGGCCAGAGCTTCACCTACGACAAGCGTGACACCAAGTTCCTGCCGTCGTCCGGCTACTATGCCAAGCTCGACCAGCAGATCGCCGGCCTCGGCGGCGACAACCGGTTCGTCAAGCACGAGGTCCAGGGCAGCTACTACTATTCCGTCGTTCCAGACGTCGTGCTGACGCTGGGCCTCAATGCCGGCAACATCTTCGGCTTCGCCGGCGAGGACGTGCATCTGGTCAACCGCTTCCTGATCGGCGGCGACAACTTCCCCGGATTCGAGTATGGCGGCCTGGGCCCGCGCGACAGCAAGAGCCACGACGCGCTCGGCGGCAACAACTACTATATCGGCGACGTCGATCTCCGCTTCCCGCTCGGCCTGCCCAAGGAGATCCGGATCTTCGGCCGGACCTTCGTCTACGTCGGCAGCCTGACGGGGATCGACGTCAACGGGCCGACCCTCGAGGACAACTCCAGCCCCAGGGTCTCGGCCGGCGTCGGGCTGTCCTGGCTCTCGCCGCTCGGGCCGCTGTCCATCGACCTCGCCCAGGCCCTGGTCAAGCAGAACTTCGACAAGACGGAGGTCTTCCGTCTGTCGTTCGGGACCCAATTCTGAGCGGCGCCCCTCGCCGCGCGAGGGGCGCCCGGGCGGCTGCCCGGGCCCTGACGACGGCGCTCGTGCTCGGCTCGATCGGCGGCGGCACCGCCGCCCTGGGCCAGCAGCAGCCGGCACCTTCCGCGACCGGGGAGAAGCTGCCTCCGGCGGTCGCGGCCATCGTCGACTATCAGCGCATCCTGCACGACGCCAAGGCGGCGCAGAGCATCCGCGAGCAGATCGAGGCGCGCCGCAAGGCCTATCTCGACCAGCTCTCCAAGGAGGAGCAGCGCCTGCATGTGCAGGACGTCGAGCTGGCCCGGCAGCGGGGCATCCTCTCGCCCGAGGTCTTCGCCGCGAAGCGGCAGGCGTTCGAGGAGCAGGTGCAGACGGCCCAGCATCTCGCCCAGGAGACGCAGCGGGAGCTCGAGGTCGCCTCGCAGACGGCGCTCGGCACGGTCCGCCAGGCGGTCGTCGAGATCATCGACGCGCTCGCCGACGAGCGCGGCTTCAACCTCGTGCTGCCGAGCTCGGCCGTCCTGCTCTTCTCGCCCAGGATCGACCTCACCGACAAGGTCCTGCAGCGGCTCGACCAGAAGCTGCCGGCCGTCACGGTTCCGCCCGACAAGCCGGGCTAGCCGCCCGGTCGCGCCCTGTCCGGCAGGAACGCCTTGGCCTTGCCCGCTTTTTCGGCTAAGGGCGCGTCTCTGCGGTCGTCGGTCGGCCGGGCCGGCGCGGGGTGCCGCTCCGCTGCGGCGGACGATGCTGGCCTGAGGAAAGGGGCGGGTCCATGACCGAGAGGGCGCGGAGCGTCGGCGAGGAGGTGCCCGATGTCGACTTCCGGGCCGTCCAGCGCATCCTGCCGCACCGCTATCCGATGCTTCTCGTCGACCGGGTCGTCCGCATCCGGGCCTTCCAGTCGGCGCTCGGCATCAAGAACGTCACCTTCAACGAGCCCTGCTTCGTGGGCCATTTCCCGGGCGATCCCATCATGCCGGGCGTGCTGATCGTCGAGGCGCTGGCCCAGGCCGCGGCCATCATGGCGATCTCCAGCCTGGGCGCGCACGCCGAAGGCTGCCCGATCTACTTCATGGGCATCGACGAGGCGCGCTTTCGCCGGCCGGTTCGGCCGGGCGACCAGCTCCAGCTGGCGGTCAGCGTCGTCCGCCACCGCGTCTCGGTGTGGAGGTTCGAGGGCAGGGCGGAGGTCGACGGCGGCCTCGCGGCCGAGGCGGTCATGACCGCCAAGGTGATGCTGCGGGACGCCGCCTGAGCGAGGCGGCCGCCTCCCGCCCTGGCCCGTGGCCCGCCGGTCAGCGGCGCTGCTCGATCGGCACGTAGGGGCGGGGGCCCGGGCCGGTGTAGAGCTGCCGCGGCCGGCCGATCTTCTGCTCCGGGTCCTCGACCATCTCGTTCCACTGGGCGATCCAGCCGACGGTCCGCGCCAGCGCGAAGATCGCGGTGAACATGTTGGTCGGGATGCCCATCGCCTCGAGGATGATGCCCGAGTAGAAGTCGACGTTCGGAAAGAGCTTCCGCTCCTGGAAATAGTCGTCGCTGAGGGCGATCTTCTCGAGCTCGCGGGCGATGGCGAGCTTGGGGTTGTCGCGCTGGCCGAGCTCGGCCAGGACCTCGTCGGCGCTCTCCTTGAGGACGCCGGCGCGCGGATCGTAGTTCTTGTAGACCCGATGGCCGAAGCCCATGAGCCGGAACGGATCGTCCTTGTCCTTGGCGCGCCCGATATACTCCGGGATGTGGTCGACCGAGCCGATATGCTCGAGCATCTTGACCACCGCCTCGTTGGCGCCGCCATGGGCCGGGCCCCAGAGGCTGGCGATGCCGGCGGCGATCGCCGCATAGGGCGAGGCGCCGGTCGAGCCCACCAGCCGCACGGTCGAGGTCGACGCGTTCTGCTCGTGGTCGGCGTGGAGGATGAAGATGCGATCCAGCGCCCGCGACAGCACCGGATTGGACTTGTAGGGCTCGCACGGCACCGCGAACATCATGTGCAGGAAGTTCGCGGCATAGCCGAGGTCGTTCTGCGGATAGACGAAAGGCTGGCCCACATAGTATTTGTAGGCCATGGCGGCGATCGTCGGGATCTTGGCGATCAGGCGGTATTTGGCGATCTCGCGGGCGCGCGGGTCCTCGATCCGGAGGTCCTCGTAGTAGAAGGCGGAGAGCGCGCCGACGACCGCGATCATCACCGCCATCGGGTGGGCATCGCGGCGGAACCCGCGGAACAGGTAGATGATCTGCTCGTGCACCATGGTGTGGCGGGTCACATGGTGCACGAAGTCGGCCTGCTGCTCGGCAGTGGGCAGATCGCCGTGCAGGATGAGATAGGCCACCTCGAGGAAGTCGCTCTTGCCGGCCAGCTCCTGGATCGAATAGCCACGGTGCAGCAGAATGCCCTCGTCGCCGTCGATGAAGGTGATCTTGGAGCTGCAGGCGGCCGTGGCGGTGAACCCGGGATCGTAGGTGAACAACCCGGTCTGGGCGTAGAGCTTGCGGATGTCGATGACGTCCGGGCCGAGGCTGCCGGTCAGCACCGGCAGATCGGCGTTGCGGTTGCCCCCGCCCGAGAGACGCACGGACTTCGGCCTGCCGTTCTCGCTCATCATGGTGCTCCCGTTCCACTGACCGCCTGTTCGCGGTTGCAGCATGCCCCTGGAGGCAATCTAGTACCCCGTCGCCCCTCCTTCAATTCGCGCCGGCGTCAGGCGGGGTTGCGGTCGAGGACGGCGTCCTCGATGCGGCCCAGCACTTCCTCGCGCCCGAGGATGCGCATCAGCTCGAAGAGGCCGGGCGAGACGGTCCGGCCGGTCAGCGCGGCCCGCAGCGGCTGGGCCAGCTTGCCGAGGCCGATGCCCGCGCCCTCTGCCGCAGTGCGGCAAGCGGCCTCGAGCGCCGCCTCGCTCCAGTCGGGCAGCCCCGTCAGCACCGGGGCCAGGGCACCCAGGCGGTCCCGCGTCGCCGGGTCGAGGAGGGCCCGGGCCTTGGCGTCGAGCGCCAGCGGCCGCCGGGCCAGATAGAGGCCGGCACCGTCGCCGAGCTCGACCAGCGTCCGCGCCCGCTGCTTGAGCCCGCCCATGCCCGCCTCCAGCCGGGCCAGGGCCAGGGCGTCGCGCCGATAGTCCGGCCGGTCGAGCCAGGGTGCGAGGAGCGTCACGAGCTCGCCGTCGGGGCGCTGGCGCAGATAGTGCGCGTTCAGGCTCAGAAGGCGGGTCATGTCGAAGCGGGCAGGGGACCGGCCGACCCCGTCGAGATCGAAAAGCTCGATCGCGCGCTCGGTCGGGACGATCTCCTCGTCGCCGTGCGCCCAGCTCAGCCGCAGCAGATAGTTCCGCATCGCCTCGGGCAGCATGCCCATGGCCCGGTACTCGGTCACCGAGAGCGCCCCGTGACGCTTGCTGAGCTTGGCGCCGTCGGGCCCGTGGATCATCGGGACATGGGCGAAGCGCGGCGGCGGGGCGCCGAGGGCGCGGTAGAGCTGGGTCTGGCGGAAGGCGTTGGTCAGATGGTCGTCGCCGCGGATGACGTGGGTGATTCCCATGTCGATGTCGTCGACCACGACCGACAGCATGTAGGTGGGCGTGCCGTCCGAGCGCAGCAGGACCATGTCGTCGAGCTGCCCGTTCGCCACCCGCACGCTGCCCTGGACGAGATCCTCGATGACCGTCTCGCCCTCCTGCGGCGCCCTGAGCCGGATCACCGGCCTGACGCCCGGCGGCGCCTCGCTCGGATCGCGATCGCGCCAGCGCCCGTCATAGCGGAGCGGCCGGCCCTCCGCCCGGGCCTTCGCCCGCATCGCCTCCAGCTCCTCCGGGCCGGCGAAGCAGCGATAGGCCTTGTCCTCGTCGACCAGGCGGCGGGCCAGCTCGGCATGCCGGGCGGCCCGCGCGAACTGGAAGACGGGCGGCTCGTCGGCGGTCAGGCCCAGCCAGTCGAGGCCGTCGAAGATCGCCCCGATCGCCGCCTCGGTCGAGCGCTCGCGGTCGGTGTCCTCGATGCGCAGCAGATAGCGGCCGCCATGGTGGCGGGCGAACAGCCAGTTGAAGAGCGCGGTCCGGGCACCCCCGATGTGCAGGAAACCTGTGGGCGAGGGTGCGAACCGAACGACTACACTCATGGTTGAAATAAGCTCGCCCTTCGCGGATAAGGAAGCGCGGACCACTAGCACAGTTGCCAAAGCCGTGCAGCCCGCCGCCCCACTCGAGACCGTGCGCGGCACCGATCGCGCCCGCGGGCTGCGGACGGCGTCCCGGCTGCTCGCCCAGATGGCTGGCGGGCTCGAGGATCGACTGCTCGCCGAGGCGGATCGCTGGCCGCTCTGGGCGCCGGTGGGCCTTGCGGTCGGCATCGCCCTCTTCTTCGCCCTGCCGGGCCTGCCGCCGATGGCCCTCGGCCTCGTCCTCGGCCCGGTCGGCCTTTTGCTCTTGCCGCCCGCCTTCCTGCTGTTGCGCCGCGCGCCACTCGGCGGCCTCGCGGTCGCCGCCATCGCCCTGCCCTGCCTCGGCGCGGCGCTGGCGCAATGGCGCACCCTCGAGGCGGCGGCGGTCGTGCTGCCGCGCGAGGGCACCTTCAGGCTGACGGGGCGCATCGTCGAGATCGCGCCGAAGCCCGTCGGTGCGAGGGTCGTCCTCGATGACCTCGAGGTCGAGCGGCTGGACCCTGCGCGCACGCCGGCTGCGATCCGGGTCACCGTGCGCTACGGCGCCGAGCCCTTGGCCGTGGGCGACCGCGTCCGCCTCCTCGCCCGCCTGCAGCCGCCGCCGGGCCCGGCCCTGCCCGGCGGCTTCGACTTCTCCAGGCAGGCCTATTTCATGGGTCTGGGAGCGATCGGCTTCGCCCTGGGCCGACCCACCCTCGTCGAGCCTGCGCGGCCGGGCAGCGTCGCCCTGATGATCGCCGAGCTCCGCGCCGCCGTCGCCCGCCGTCTCACGGAGCTGGCGCCGGGCGACGCCGGCGCCATGGCATCGGCCCTGCTTACCGGCCTTCAGGCCGGCATCAGCGACCGCGTGTGGTGGGACATGCAGCGTTCCAGCCTCGCCCACCTCATCTCCATCTCCGGCCTGCACATGGCGCTGGCCGCGAGCACCGTCTTCCTGGCGCTGCGCTGGGGCCTGGCCCTGATCCCGCCGCTGGCCCTGCGCCTCAAGGTCAAGAAGCTGGCAGCGCTGGGGGCGCTTCTGGGTGCCACCTTCTATCTCCTCCTCTCGGGGGCGAGCGTGCCGGCCGAGCGCAGCTACCTGATGGTCGCGGCGGGCCTCCTTGCGATCGTCGTCGACCGTCGGCCGCTGTCTATGCGGCTCCTCGCCGGCGCTGCCCTGACCGTCCTCGTGCTGAGGCCGGAAAGCCTGCTCGGCGCCTCCTTTCAGCTGTCCTTCGCAGCCGTGCTGGCGCTGGTCGCGGTCTATGAGGGGGGCGGGCCCGGCGCCCCGGCGGGTGCCGCCGCCTCCGTCCTCGGTGCCGGCCTGCGCCATCTGCGCGGCATCGCCTTCACCACGCTGGTCGCCAGCACCGCCACGGCACCGCTCACCGGCTACCATTTCCAGAACGTCGCCACCTACGGCGTCCTGGCGAACCTGGTGGCCGTGCCGGTCACGACACTCTGGATCATGCCGACCGGGCTCGCGGGCCTGCTGCTCATGCCCCTCGGCCTCGACCTGCCCTTCTTCCGTCTGATGGCCTGGGGAGTGCAGCTCGTGCTGTGGACCGCGCATGGCGTGGCCCGGCTGCCGGGGGCCGCGATCGCCGTGCCGCAATGGCCGAACGCGGCCCTCCTGGCCTTCGCCGCGGGCGGGCTCTGGCTGGCCCTCTGGCGCAGCCCCTGGCGCTTCTGGGGGTTGGTTCCGGTCCTGGCTGCCTTGCCGATAGCGCTCGCGGCCCCCCAGCCGTTCCTGCTCGTCGACCCCGGGCTGGACATGGCGGCCGTCCGCGCCCCCTGGGGTGTCGTCCGCATGGCCGCCTGGCGGCGCGACGGCCTCGTCGAGGACTCCTGGCTGCGGGCGCTCGGCACAACCCGGCGCGAGACTTGGCCCGCTCCGGGCAGCGGGCCCGCCGACGGTCTCGCCTGCGACCAGGAAGGCTGCATCCTGACCGTCGCCGGCCGGCGCATCAGCGTCGCCCGCACGGTCCAGGCGGTGCTGGAGGACTGCCCCCTCGTCGACCTCGTGATCGCCCGCGTCGGCCCCGAGCGCTGCCCCGGTGCCGGGGCCTTGATCGGCCCCCGCCGCCTCTGGCGCTCCGACGGCCTCGCCCTCGCCGCAGCCGGCGACGGCCTCGTCGTCACGACCGTGGCCGGAAGCCGCGGCCACTGGCCCTGGACCGGCCCGCCCTGGCCGGCGTCGGACTAGCCTCCGCCCGGCCCGCCTCTTGAATCCTCTTCATCCCACGGCCAGGCTCGACGGCATGACCGCGCCCAGAGCCCCGTTGCCGCCGTTCGCCGCCCTGCGCGCCTTCCATGCCGCCGCCACCCACGGACGGTTTCGGGACGCCGCGCAGAGCCTCGGCCTGACGGAGTCGGCGATCAGCCACCAGGTCCGCCGCCTCGAGGACTTTCTGCGCACGGCGCTCTTCGACCGTTCGGGCCAGGGCGCGCGGCTGACTCCGGCCGGCCGGAGCTACTTCGAGCAGATCGACCCGGCGATCCGCCGGATCCAGGCGGCGACCGAGGCCATGCTCCGCCCGACCGGACGCAACGTCGTGCGGCTGACCCTGCCGCCCTCGCTGGCGGCCACCTGGCTGATCCCCCAGCTCGGCGCCTTCGAGCGCGAGCACCCGGACATCGACCTGCAGCTCGTGCCGACCACCCGCGTGGTCGACCTCGGGCGCGACCAGGTGGATCTGGCGGTCCGTCACGGCAAAGGCGCCTGGCCCGGCATCGAGGCCACCTTCCTGCTCGGCGAGACGGCGCTGCCCGTCTGCGCGCCCGGCTATCTCTCCATCCGTCCGGGCGACGACCCGCTGGCGGCCCTGCGTCGCGTCCGCCTGATCGTCAACGCCCGCTTCCCCAACGAGTGGGAGGAATGGGCGCGCGCCCGTGGCCTCGCACCCCCGGCGCTCGCCGGGGCCATCGAGCTCGAAGGGATGGAGCAGACCCTGCAGGTGGCCGAGGGCGGGCACGGCCTCGCCATCGGCCGGCGGCCCACGGTCGACGACCGCCTGGTCAAGGGCACGCTCGTCGCCCCGTTCGGCGCAGGCGATCCCACCGGCGCCGCCTACTATCTCTGCCGGCCCTCCGACGAGCCCCCGACCGCCCAGGCCCGCCGCCTGGAGCGCTGGCTCCGGGCACTCGCCGCCTCGACTTGAACGGCCTTCATGTGGCACTGAACCGAACTCATTCGCGCCTCCCGGACCGCACACCCACCTCAGGGGCCGATGGAAGCCGTGGCCGGCAGGCGGTCGCGGCAAGCTCCGGAGGCCACTCATGGACCGGTCCGTCCACGCCACCGCCGGCACCGCCGCCGCTCGCAGCACCTCTGCCGATGTCAGGGCCGCGCTGACCTTCATCACGCCACAGGCGACGAAGCCCGTGTTCCACAGCTCCGCCGTCACCGGCGGCGAGCCTCGTGTCCTGTTCGATACCGAGCGCCACGCCGTCGACATCCACGACCTCCGGCCGCTCACGGACGCCCTGTCGCTCGACCAGGAGGGCTTCGAGCTGCGCCGGCACGGGACCGCCGTCGGCGACCTCTACGACGACGAGGCGGTCGAGAAGGTCTACTACCCGGAGATCGAGGCCCTGCTGCGCTCCCTGACCGGCGCCGGCCGCGTCGTCATCTTCGACGCCACCCGCCGCTCCGACAGCGGCACTGGCGCCAGGAACAGGGACGGCCTGCGCGGCCCGGCCAGCCGGGTGCACGTCGACTACACGGCAAAGAGCGGCCCACAACGAGTAAAAGACCTGCTCGGCGAGGCCGAGGCGGCACGTCTGGCCCGCTCCGGCGCCCGCATCGTTCAAATAAATGTCTGGCGGCCGATCCGCGGCCCGGTCGAGCGCTCGCCCCTGGCCCTGGCCGACGCCTCCAGCATCGACCCCGCCGACCTGATCGCCACCGACCAGGTCTTTCCGGGCCGCGTCGGCGAGATCTACCATCTGGTCCACAACCCGGACCAGCGCTGGTACTGGGCGCCGCGCATGACCCCGGACGAGGTTCTGCTCATCAAGGGCTGGGACAGCCTGGACGACGGCCGCGCCCGCTTCACGCCGCACGGCGCCTTCGACCTCCCGGGCACGCCCGAGCGCGCCGCCCCCCGCGAGAGCATCGAGGTGCGGACCCTCGTGGTCATCGAGGGCTGAGTGCCCGGGCCGGGCCCGGCTCCATGAGGAGCCGGGCGACCTCTCGCCGCGAGTTCTCCTGCCCGCATAGCGAAGTATGCGAACGGCCGCCCCTGTATTGGCGGAAGTATATACTGAACAAAACGGATCTTCTTATTTGGTAGGGCGAGCGTAGTCAACACGCCGGACAAGAGGCGGATGTCGATGACATGCAGTTCGTAGGAGAACAGCTCGCCGAGCGCTGAGGATAGGTCGCGGCGCGAGGCGTTGGCGAGGATCGGGCGGTTCGCCTATGCGGCACCGGGCCTGGCGTTGCTGGCCAGGCCGAAGACCGCCCAGGCCGACTATGGCGGCCACCGCACGTCATCGAGCACCGGCACCATCAAGCCGACGCCGGCCCCGACCCTCGTGCATGGGCCCGTCACGAAGTACACGGCGCAGAAGCCGGTGGTCACGACGCAGAACCAGGTGAAGGGACCCACCCAGCGCAGCGGCGGCTTCCGCTGAGCCTCGGCTCCGCCGGAGCCTTCACCGAAGCCGCGCAGCCCTCCCGGACCGCCACGGCGCCGCTCGGCGACGGCGCCGTGGTCTACGACGTCGTCACCTCCAGGCTGTTCCAGCTCAATCGGACCGCCGCACGGGCCTGGTGCCTGCTCCGTGACGGTCAGGACGACGAGGCTGTCGTCCATGATCTGGCGCGGGCGCACGCCGCCGACCCGATGGCGGTGCGGCGGGATCTGGCGGCCTTCGTCGCCGCCTTGCGGGAGGCGGCGCTGCTCGGGGCCGGCGCCGGCCAGGAGCCGCTCCTGATCGCCCGTGCCCGTCCCCCGGCAGGGGCGCCCGCGCTCGATGCGGTCTATCGGGTCGACGGCGTCTCGATCCGGGTGGTCTGCCATCCGGCGGCCGTGGCCCTGGCGTTCGAGCCGCTCGCCGCGCCCGCGAGGGCGCCCGACGGCACGCCCGGGGCCGCCTGCCTGACCCTCCACCGCGAGGGAGCCGCCTTCGTGCTCGCCCGCGACGGCCTGGTCCTCGCCCGGCTGGCCGGAGCGCCGGCGGCGCGCTGGGCGATGGGCCGGGAGCTGGTCTCGGCCGGACGGCAGCGCCCCTGGCTGGCCCTCCTGCACGCCGGCGCCGTGGCGGGCCCGACCGGATGCCTGATGCTCTGCGGCGACAGCGGCGCTGGTAAGAGCACCCTCCTCGCCGCCCTGCTGCATGCGGGCTTCCGCCTCGTCGCCGACGACATCCTCCCGCTCGAGCGGGAGACCGGGCTCGTCCGGCCCGTCCGACTGGCGGTCAGCATCAAGCGGGGCAGCTGGCCCGCCATCGGAGCGCTGTTCCCCGCGCTCGCCACGAGGCCGATCGTCCGCCTCGGCAGCCGGAGGATGCGTTTTCTCTGGCCCGGCGACGAGGGCGCCGTGGCGGAGGCGGCGGGCTTTCGGCCGACCGCCGTGCTGTTCCCGCGGCATGTCGACGGCGCCCCGGCCGTGCTGACCCCCCAGGATCCCGTCCGGGCGCTCGTCCGCCTCGGCGAGGGCGGCAGCATCCTGCCCGACACCGATGCCGGGCTCGCCGAGTTTCTCGGCTGGTGGAGCCGGATTCCGGCCTACGAGCTGTCCTACGGCAGGCTCGACGAGGCGATCCGCGAAGCGAGCACCCTGCTCCCGATGCCGGGCGAGCCCCGCGTGCCTGCCGCCGGTGCGGCGGTGACCTGAGGGCGGACGCCGGCTTGGCAGCGCCCGGGATCCCACGGCCGCTCTTTCTCCTCTGCGCCTGCCTCGGGGCCGGCGAGCGGGGAGAGAGCCTCGATGCGGGCGCCGCCCTGGCCCTGGCCGGGCGGGCCCTCGACCTTTTCGACCTGGCGCGGCTGGCCGGGCGGCACCTGGTCACGCCGATGCTCGGGCCCTGCCTCGCAGGGCTGGGCCCGGCCGGCCGGGTGCCGGAGGATTTCCGGCTCTATCTCGAGCTCGTCCACGCCGAGAACGGCCGCCGCAACGGCTGGCTCCGCCAGCAGCTCGCCGGGATCGCGGCCGCCCTCAATGCCATCGGCCTCGAGCCCGTCCTGCTGAAAGGCTCGATACGCCTCGTGGACGGCCTCTACCCCGGGCCTGGCTGGCGCTTCATGCGCGATCTCGACCCGCTCGTGCCGCGTGAGCGCCTGGCCGAGGCGGCGGCCTGCCTGACCTCGCTCGGCTACGGGTTCGCCGCGAGGCCGCCGCATCGGTCCGGCCGGCACAGGCACCCGCCGCCGCTGCGGCGCGAGAGCGAGGCGGCCCGCGTCGAGATCCACGCCGACCTCCTGCGGGATCGGCAGGAGCTCTGCCCAGCCCCGGGCGTGCTGGCGGGCTCAGGGCTCGTCCTCCTCGACGGGGCACGGGTGCGCGTGCCGGCCGTCCTCGACCAGCTCGCCCACCTGATCGGCCACGACCGGCTCGACCCCTGCCTCGGCGGCATCGGGATGTTCCTGGCACGCAGTCTCTTCGAGACGGCGCTCCTCTGCCGGGGCGACCCGGCCGCGGTGCAGGGCCTGCTCGACCGCGCCGAGGGCGCCGGGCTCGGGGGCCCCGTCCGCACCCATCTCGCCCTCACGGCCCGGCTGTTCCCGGGCTACATCCGGCCCGACCCGGCCTTCGGCCCGGCCGTCGCCCTGCGGCGGCACCTGCTCCTGGCCGCGGAGCGTTGGGACGCCGGCGGCGGCGGGCGCCGCCTCGCCTGGTTCGCCCGGCTCCGGCTCGGCTGGCTGCTCGCCGACCGGGCCGAGCGCAGGCACCAGGCCGCCAACCTCCTGTCCGGCGGCTACCTCCGCCGCGGCCTCGGCCATCTCCACCGCCTGTGAGCCAGCGACTGACCGTCAGGGCGACGCCCGCGACCCGGCAGCCCCGCCGGCCCCCGACGACCCTCAGCCGAACCCGCGGAACGGATCCTCCGCCGGCCGTTGGAGCCAATTCTCGTCACTCCAGCGGCAGGCGCCGTCGACCAGATGAAGGGCATAGGCGTGGCGCGACCGCGCCGAGCGGTTGGCCCCGCTCCGATGCGGCAGCGAGCCGTGCAGCACGACCAGCGTGCCCTTCGCCACCTCGAGCGGCACCAGCCCCTCCTCCGGCAGCGGCGCCGGGTCCAGCACCTCCATCCGCGTCGTCTCGCCCTCGCGCACGAACCGGCTCCCGAGCGGCAGACGATGCCCGCCCGGCAGCGCCCACAGGGAGCTGATGGCAGCCGACCTCGCCGCCGATCCGAGGCTGCTTGAAGATGTACATCGACTACACCAGCGGCGGCCGGGCAGGGCACCTGCCGCCGCTGCGGCGCGAGGGCGAGGCGGCCGGCTCCGCCCCGGCCCGTTGATCTGAAATCAATACGGCGTGGCGGGCGGTGCCGGATGATTTGCGAGCTTCGAGTTGCGCCAGTGGCAGGTCGCGAGCCGGGCCATCGCCCAATCGCGGAGAAAGCGCGGATGATGGCGGCCATAACAGGAACCGGCGACGGCCGTCCCCAGGATTCGGGAGATTTCTCCCTGGTGCTGGGCGGCCCTCTCTTCCAGCTCCTGCGCCGCGGGCATCTGTCGAGCGACGCGCTGGAGATGGTGCAGAAGCGGACGATTGCGATCACGCTGATCGCCTGGCTGCCCCTCCTGATCTTGTCGGCCCTGGAGGGACGTCTACTGCCCGATGGGCTGGCGGTACCGTTCCTGCTCGACGTCGACGTCAATGTCCGCTTCCTGGTGGCGATGCCGCTGTTGATCATCGCCGAGCTGGTCGTTCACCGCCGCATTCGTCCCTTGATTCATCTGTTTCTCGAACGCCGCCTGATCCCCGAAAGCGCCATGCCCCGGTTCAAGGCGGCCATCGGGTCGGCCGTACGTCTGCGCAACTCGGTGCTCGCCGAGCTGCTGCTCGTCGCTGTCGTCTATGGCGTCGGCGTCCTGATCGTCTGGCGCCATTATTTGGCGCTCGATGCAGCCACCTGGTATGGGATCCCGTCGGATCAGGGCACCAAGCTCTCCCTCGCCGGCATGTGGTACGGCTATGTGAGTCTGCCGGTCTTTCAATTCCTGATGTGCCGTTGGTATTTTCGGCTGCTGGTCTGGACACGATTTCTTTGGCACGTCTCACGCATCGAGCTGAGCTTGCTTCCGACGCATCCGGATCGCGTGGGCGGTCTGGATTTTCTCTCCAATTCCATCTACGCCTTCACCCCGCTGGCCGCGGCACATGGCGCGCTGCTGGCGGGGCTGCTGGGCAACCGCATCCTGTTTGCCGGCGCCGCCTTGCCCGACTTCAAGGTCGAGATCGCCGTGGTGGTCTTCTTCATGCTGTGCCTGACACTCGGACCACTCCTCGTGTTCGCACCCCAGCTCGCCGAGACGAAGCGAGCGGGCAACGCGGAATTCGGCACTCTCGCGGAGCGCTACGTGCGTGCCTTCAACGCGAGGTGGCTGGCCGGCGGCTCGGGAACGAATGAGCAACTTCTGGGGAGCGCCGATATCCAGTCACTGGGCGAGCTGTCCACCACCACCGAGGTGGTGCGGACCATGCGTATCGTCCCCATCACGAGGGACGCCCTCGTTCGCCTGCTGGCCACGACATTGGCGCCGATCGTCCCGCTGGTGCTCACCATGATGCCCTTGGAAGAATTGCTCAAAATATTGTTCGGCATCCTGTTTTAGGATGAACCATGAGCCTCATTGAACCGGAATGGTCAGGACGGGCGCCTCTGGCGTGACGCCGGTCTCGGCCAGGGAGAAGAATAGCAAAAGGAAGGTGATCGAGCGTTTGGTGCTGATATCGCCGTCCGAGATCCAATACCAAGTGTTTCGGTAATTTACTGCTGCAAACGCACCGCCCGGTGGATTTGGTCCAGAGTGAATATTGACTTGCGGCTTGTCGAGCGGAGAGCCCCTGCCGGTCGGCTGAGCGGTCGCATAGGTGCGTCCTTTGGCGACATGCTCCGCCGGCACATCGATGTCTGCCGAGAACTCGTTCATGATCTCGATCATCGACCGTGACAGCGCTGCAAGCTCGTCTGGGCGGCGCTGTATCGCCCCGAAGTCGAGCAGCACCTCACCGTTCTTCGGCTTCAGGTTGAGGGTCCTGCTGATGAAGCTGATGTCGCGCCGGACCTCCGGATCGAGCCTGCGGGCGAAGACGCCGATCGCGACCCGTTGGCCGTCACGCTCTTGGATGCGCAAGCTGAACGAGCGGGAGAGCTGGATTCGCCGCCAGGCTTCCACATGGGATTGAAGTCCGGGTCGCTCGGCATCATGGTTCCCGCCTGCGTCGCATGATTGTAGATTTCGTTGAGGGCGCGCACGGTCACGGGCAGCACGAGGTCGACCGGATAGCCGGCCGAGATCAGCGAGAATATCGCTTCGGGAGGAATGGGCCGCAGCAGGCTCTGCGCGAATTTCCTGCCGGAGAGTGGCGTATACGATATGGTCGGGCGATCATTGTAGCCGGTGGATCGCGCTGAGCGAGCCCGTCGCGTTGGGCAGGGTCGTCGTGTTGGACGGTGCGCCCAGGTTGATCGTTCCGCCTGCCTGCAGGGCGGTCTGGATGGTGTACGCGCTGATGACGGATGAAGACGTCCATGAATGTCGGGGCATCGGCGTAGCGCAGGCGCACGATGTTGAGCGCATCTGGTCCTTCCAGGAATCCGACAGGGCATTGGCATAGTCGACGCGGTCACGAGGCACGGAGCCCGGACCGATGGAGCTGCACCCGGTCAGGACCAGGACCGAGAACGGCCACCGTCACCGCGCTGGACAACCGCCGGCGCGCCGCCGCCTCGCTCGATTTGCGGGGACGCGGCGGATCGGCGCTGCCCTGGTATGACATTTGCTCCTGCGCGCTACTCCTCGAGCTGGACTTCGATCTTGCCGGACCGGACGGCAGCCTTCAGCGCCGCATGGTCGCGCTCGGCCTGGTCGGCATAGGCCAGGGCGAAGTCGCCCATCGCCTCGTCGAACTTGCCCTTGGTCCCCAGGTAGCCGCTGATCGTCGGATCCGCGTTGCCGGCCTTGGCATGGGCCCGCGCCAGGACCCATCCGCATGCCGCCGCATAATGCGATCAGCACCTCGGCATCCATGGCCTCCACCAGCGGCTTGATCTTGGCGTCGCGCAACTGTCGCACATAGCCTGACGCGCCCCTCCCGGCCGTTGACCCAGCCGAGGAAGATGTCCGAGGCCGGTTGCATCAGTCGCTGCCCCATCACCACCCGCTGGCCAGGATGGGGATAGACGCTCTTGCCGGCATAGGGCTCGAGCACCGAGGGCCCGGCTTCCTTCCATTGCAGGAACAGCGGATCGTTGGCGGGCGACATCATCAGGACGACGAGGCACATGGTTCCGACGCTGCCGATGCCGACGACCTTGACCGCACCGTCGACCAGACGATATTGATCGAGCAACTCGCGCCGGTCGTCGGCGAGGGTGTCGCGATAGGACGCCGAAGCCGCTCTCCAGGCGAGCGTGGAATTCCTCGGCGCGCGAGGTCGGCAGGATGAAAGATCAGGGGCGGCGCGTCACTGAATCCGGATCCTGTCCGCTGACCATGCCCGGCGAGCTTGCGGATAGGCCATTTCGGACGAGCCTTTCCGAGCTTCGCCTTGGCCACCCGTTCCTGCGTGCGCTTCTTGACGAGCGGGCTGGTTGCGAGGATCGATCAAGTCGTCCGCCGTGATCCGGGCGTACCAGACCTCGAGCGGACTCATCTCGGAATATTCGCGCAGGCGCTCGCGATAGCTGCGGGCGCACGCGACAGCCGCGTCGCGGCCGTCGGCGTCAGACAGGCCCCTGGCTTCTGGCGGCGAGCACGAAGGACGCGACCAGCCGCTTGACATCCCACTCCCAGGGCGCCGGCAGCGTCTCGTCGAAATCGTTGATATCGAAAAGGATGTTGCGCTCCGGGCGTCGCGAAGCCGCCGAAGTTCAGCAGGTGGCAATCGCCGCAGGCCTGCACTCGGATGCCCGGTGGTCGGGCGTCTTCGCCAGATCGGCCGCCATCACCGCCGCGGCACCGCGGTAGAAGGTGAACGGCGACTGCAGCATCCGGCCATAGCGAATTGACAACAGGTTCTGCTCGCGGCCGGCGTCTGAAGCGCTGAGAATTGCCAGCGGATCCACTTCGCCCTTGTCGCGTCGCCACGTTCCATGCGCATCGAGCGAAACGACGTCCCGCAACGCCTTGCCCGCTGCCAGAGCTCTCTGAAGGTGCGGCCCGCTTGGCCAACGCCGTAGCGTCGGCCACCTGAGGATGGGCGTTCTTGTGACGCTCAGGCGAAACCTCTCGACGCACCTTGCTGGCTACGCCGCTCCGCCGTTCCCCAGCCGCTTCTTCGGTGGCGACCATGGTGGAAGCAGACATTCTACCTTCCCCTCAGCCCCAGTCTCTGCGCCAGGGATGACGTTTGGTCCGGATTCCCATGCGGCGCGATGATCTGGATCAATGCGGCGACGCCGGGGTGAGCCCCTCAGGAGCCTCGGCACGACCTTGACCCCATTGATAAAAAATCAACCATAAGTTATATCCCTTCCAGCAGGACGGGATCGGAAAAAACGGTCCTGAGCCCCGCCGGATCGAACGCCTCGACGATCGCGCTCATCCTTCCCTGCAGCCCTTCGCAATCCCGGCCCTCGCAAATCCCTCGATCACGAGAAACCCGTCCCGCTCCAACCGCTCCCGCCAATTCCCCGTGCCGGCCATGGCCCGCTCCGTGATCGCCCGCAGCCACGTGGCAGCGAGATATTGACTAGAAAGGTTTAGTTCGCCGCGCTTCGGTGCTATAGACCATCGGTCGGAAAATAGCGTGATTGGCCCACGGGGGAGGGGGTCAGAGCGGCTGTCTGCGCAGCAGACCAGCGCCAGGAAGGCTTCGCCTCCGTCAATCGGGGTAGGTGAACAAGACATGAAGAAGCATCTGCTATCGACTGCGGCCGTGGTGGCTTTTGGCTTGATGGTGGCGGGCCTGGCGACGCCCGCTTGGGCCGTCGATCCTTCCCGGCTCGCCAGCGCCGACAAGGATCCGAACGACTGGCTCACCTATCATGGCAGCTACAAGAGCTGGCACTACAGCGCATTGACCGAGATCAACACCCAGAACATCAAGAGCCTCCAGGTTGCCTGGCAGCACTCGCCGGGCCGCGCGACCCGTGGGCTGCAGAGCTTCCCGCTCGTCGCAGACGGCGTCCTCTACTATACGGGTTCCTATAGCCGTGTCTTCGCGCTCGATGGCGCGACCGGGCAGCTCATCTGGAGCTATTTCCCGGAGCTCGACGAAGACCTGATCGCCCAGCAGACGCATAGCCCCTACACCCGCGGCATCGCTCTCGGACACGGCCATGTCTATGTCGGGACGGTCGACGGCCGGCTGATCGCGCTCGACATGAAGACGGGCAAGCTCGTGTGGGACACGAAGCTCATCGACTCGCAGAAGATGACGGTCGGCTTCACCGGCGCCCCGCTCGTCGTCAAGGACAAGATCATCATCGGCGCCCAGGGCGGCGAGTGGCCCTGGCGCGGCCCGATCTTCGGGGTCGACGGCGCTACCGGCGAGAAGAAGTGGGAGTTTTTCACGGCCGGCGGCACGCCGGAGGCCCAGAAGTCCTGGGGCAACGACTCCTTTAACACCGGCGGTGGCGGCGGCTGGATGGTCGGCGGCTACAATGTCGAGAAGAACCTCGTCTATTGGGGCACCGCCAATCCCAACCCGCTGTTCGACTGGGCCGGCGCTGACTGGCAGACCAAGGGTCCGCGGCCGGGTGAGAACCTCTACACGAGCTCGGTCATCGCCCTCGACCCCGACACGGGCAAGCTCCAGCACTATTTCCAGACCCTGCCGCACGACGGCTGGGACTTCGACGACGCGGTCGGCGAGTTCCTGCAGATTCAGCGCGACGGCAAGAACTACGTCGTCCACCCCAACAAGGGTGGCTATGTCTACGTCTTCGACGACGAGCTTCACTTCCAGAACGCTTGGCCGCTCGTCCACAACATCAACTTCATCCAGGGCGTCGACAAGGACGGCAAGCTGATCGGCCGCAAGGATCTGACCGAGGGCAAGAACAAGGATCTATGCCCGGCCATCAATGGCGGCATCTCCTGGAACACCGGCACCTACAGCCCGGCGACCGGCCTCTACTACAAGATCGGCAACGAGTGGTGCATGGACCTCGAGGTCATCAAGACCCAGCCGGTGCTGCAGCCGATGGTCCAGCTCAATATCGGCGCCAACTTCACCATCCACGGCCCGCCCGGCGGCGTGGCCTATGGCCACCTCGACGCCCGGGATCCGATCACCGGGGACAAGAAATGGGAAATCGACTTTCCAGAACCACCGCTCGCGAGCCTCCTCTCGACGGCCGGCAGCCTCCTGTTCGTGCCGGATGCGCGCGGTGTCCTGCACGCCTATGACGACCGCACCGGCGAGGAGCTCTGGAGCCACAATAACGGGCTCGGTCAGGTAGGCGGCATCATCAGCTACAGCGCCAAGGGCAAGCAGTACGTCGCGGTCGCGACGGGCTGGGGCTCGCTCGTCGGCGACGGCTATGCCGAGCTTTTCGGCGAGCCCTACAAGAGCATGCCGAAGGATCAGGGGATGCTGGTCGTCTTCGCGCTTCCTGGCGGCTAGCCGGCACAGCGCCCGGGCCGGGGGCGCCGCGCCCCCGGGCCCTCCTTTCGGACCAGCTGGAGATTGGCTCTTGATCCGCCTTGCCTCCTGGCCGATGCGCTTGGCTTGCTGTTCCTCGATCGCCCTTTCCCTGTCGGCGATCTCGACCCTGGCATTGGCCGCGGGAGGACAGATACCGCCCTTCAGGAGCGATGCGGACGTGGCCAGCTTCTTCGCCACCAGCTGCGGCTTCTGTCACGAGAACGGCGGCCGCAAGGCGGCCCGGGGCCCGCAGCTGATGGACACCAAGCGCAGCGACGATTTCATCCTGAACCGGATCGCCACCGGCAAGCCGGGCAACATGCCGGCCTTCGGTCCCACCCTCGACATCGACCAGATCGAGGCAATCATCCACTATATCCGCAATCTCAAGCCGGACTGACGAGGTCATGAACACGATGCGAGGCTTATGCCGTCGTCGCTCGCTCCGGCTCCTGGCCTGGGGCGCGGCCCTGGCGGCTCTCCTCGGCGGGGTGGACGCGAGGGCACGAACGCTCGACCAGATCCAGAGGCTCGGGGTGATCTCGGTGTGCGCGCCACCCACGGCTCTCCCGTTCGCCAGCCGTCAGGGAGGGCAGCACGGCTTCGAGATCGATTTGGCGCAGGCGATCGCGAAGCGCCTGGGCGTGGTGCTCAGCACCGGATGGATCACCCAGACCTCCCAGATCCGTAGCGTCGACTGCGACATCCTGATGGATACGATCCTCGACCCGCAGGCGCTCGAGGACGCCCACCTCGCCGTCTCGCGGCCCTATATGCGCGCGGGTGTGGCGCTGGCGCTGCCGGCCAGTCGCGGCGACGTCGGGCAGCTGGCCGACCTGCCGCCGGATGCGCGCATCGGCGTCCAGGTCAGCTCCCTGACGCAGACCGTCTTGGGCATGAACGGCCATCGCACGGTGCCGTTCGGCTACGAGAGCGACATGCTGGAAGCGCTTGCCGCCGGTGACATCGATGCCGCCGCTGTCACGCCGATGAGTGTCGGCTGGTACAACCACGAGCATCGGGAAAAGCCTCTCCGGCTCGTCTATCTCGATCGCGATCGGCCGGAGCTCGGCTGGGACGTGGCGATCGGGATGCGGCGGTCGGACAAGGCGCTGCGCGGCGAGATCGACCGCATCCTTCAGGACATGCTCGAGGGCGGCGACATCCAGCGCATCTACGCGGCCTACGGCATCGACCACCGCATGCCGGGCCAGCAGGCTCGACAGCCCTGAGCGCGCGCCGGCGACAGGCCGTCGCCGGCGCCTCGACCGAGCCGGCGGGCCCAGCGGCCGCCCATCGCGGTTTCGCCGTATGATTGATTCAATTGAAAAAAAATCAACCATGAGTTAAAAGGCCCCTCCGACAGGACGGAGCCGATGGGGTCGAGCGGGACGCGTGGGGCTGGGGCGGAGGGCGCTGCGGGGGACGGCGGTGGCGCCCCGGCGAGCGTGGCCGATCGCGAGCTCTCGCTCCTCGAGCTCCTGCAGATCCTCAACCGCCGCAAGGGCCTGATCCTCACGGTGCTGCTGGTCGGCATCGGCCTCACGCTGGCGGTCATGGCGCTGCTGCCGCGGGTCTATGTGGCGAGAGCGCTCGTCATGGTCGATCCCGAGCCCAGCGCCGTCGGCCCCGACCCGACCGGGGCGGCCTGGGCGCCCGTCGACAACGCCACGATCGACAGCCAGGTCGAGCTGCTGGCCTCGCGCACCATCGCCCGCCAGGTCGTGGGCGATCTCGGCCTCGCGGGCGATCCCGAGCTGAACGGCCGGGAGCCGGGCCTCTGGGCCCGGCTCGAGTCGCTGCTCCCCTTCCTCCGCGACCTCGAGCCGGCACCGGCCGCGGCCGGCGGCCGGGACGACGCCTCGGTGGCCCTGGTCGACCGGCTTCAGGCCCGCCTCGCCGTCGAGCGGGTGGGCAAGAGCCGGGTCATCGCCGTCACCTACGCCTCGGGCGATCCCGCGCGCGCGGCCCGCCTCGCCAACGCGGTCGTCGAGCACTATGTCGTGGGCCTGCTCTCGGCCAAGTACGAGACCACCCGGCGGGCCGCCGGGTGGCTGGGCCAGCGCCTGGCCGAGGTGCGCGACCGCCTGGGCGAGGCCCGCCGGGCGCTCGACGCCTTCAAGGCCGCAGAGGCCGACACGCTGGCCGCTGCCGCGGGCGGCGCCGACCAGACGGCCCAGCTCGATCGCGACCTCCTGACCGCCACCGTCGACCGCGAGGCCAAGGAGCAGAAGCTGCTGCGCCTGAAGCAGCTCGCCCGGAGCGGCGACGACCAGGAGCTCAGCGCCTCGGTCGACGACATCGGCGCCTCGGTGCTCCTGCAGAACCTCAACGCGCTGAAGGCCCAGACGCTGCGCCGCGAGGCCGAGCTCTCCGCCCAGTTCGGCGAGCGGCACCCCAGGATCATCGACATCCACCGCGAGAAGGCCGAGCTCGACCAGCGCATCGACGGCGAGGAGCAGGCGCTGATCGCCCAATATGCCAGCCTGGTCGAGGCCGCCCGCGCCCGGGAGCGCACCCTCGCCGAGGAGGTCCAGCGCCAGAAGGCCCGGGCCGTCTCGCTCGGCCGCGCCCAGGAGGAGGTCAACCGCCTCCAGGGCGATGTCGAGCTCGACCGCCGCCTCTACGAGGCCTATCAGGACCGCCTCAAGGCCACGGCCGACGTCGAGGGCACCCAGCAGCCCGACGCCCGGGTCATCTCCGAAGCCGTGCCGCCGGCCACGCCGGCCTTCCCCAAGCCCCGCATGGTCATGAGCGTCGCCCTCTCGGTCTCGCTCGCCGTGGCCCTGCTGGCGGTGTACCTGGCCGAGCTCGCCGACCGCGGCTTCCGGGGCTCGGCCGAGGTCGAGACGACCCTGGGCCTGCCCTGCCTCGGCCTCGTGCCGCGCCTCGGGCGCCGCCGCGGCTCGGCCACGCCCCAGGACTATGTCGTCGAGCGGCCCCAGTCCCGCTACGCCGAGGCGCTGCGCGGCGCCCTCGCCACCCTCCTGGCCGCCCGCACGCCCGGCGCCGGCCAGGTCGTGCTCCTGACCTCGGCGCTGCCCGGCGAGGGCAAGACGACGCTCACCCTCTCGCTCGGCCGCATCGCCGCCGGCGAGGGCCTGCGCGTGCTGGTCATCGACGCCGACCTCCGCCATCCCTCCGTCCACGAGGTCTTCGGCCCCCGCGCCCAGGCGGGCCTGGCCGAGCTGCTGCGCGAGGAGGTCGAGCTCGGCGACGTGCTCAAGGCCGACCCCCGCTCGACCCTGGACATCCTGCCCGGCAGCCACCGCCTGGCCCAGCCCACGCGGCTGCTCGGCGCCGCCGGCATCGGCCGCCTCCTCGCCCTCGCGCGCGAGCGCTACGATCTCGTGCTGGTCGACAGCGCCCCGCTCCTGGCGGTGGCCGACGCCCGCCTCCTGGCCCTCCACGCCGACCGCATTCTGTTCATCGTCCGCTGGCAGGCGACCGCGCGCACCATCGCCAGCCTCTGCCGGGCCCAGCTCGACGGGACCTCTCCGAAGCTGCTGGGCGTGCTCCTCAACCTCGTCGACCTCCGTCGCCACGCCCGCTACGGCCACACCGAGCGCGCCTTCGCCAGCGCCCGCCTCAAGGCCTACTACGCGGACTAGGGCCTGTTTTCAAAGTGGGTTAGGCTGGGTGTATTGCCATGGGGCATGAGCAGGCACGAACTGACCGACGCGGCGTGGCGGCGCCTGGCGCCGCTGTTGCCGCTGCAACGGCCGGTGACCGGGCGACCCGCCCGGGACCACCGGACCATGATCAACGCCATGCTGTGGCTGACCAAGACGGGGACGCCCTGGCGCGACCTGCCGGAGCGCGCTACGGGCCGTGGCGGACGGTGGCGACGCGCTTTTACCATTGGACCAAGAGCGGGCTGTGGCAGCGGATCCTGGCCGAGCTGCAGCGGGCGGGCGACGCCGAGGGCCGGCTGGACTGGAGCGTCCACATGGTCGATGGCACCAGCATCCGCGCCCATCGTCACGCCGCCGGCGCCAAAGGGGGCAGGCGAATCAGGCGCTCGGCCGCTCGCCCCCTCGGCCGTCTCCTGACGGCCGCAGCTGCGCTGACGGATGATCGGCTGCTGCCGATCATGGCTTCGGCAGCAAGCTGCATCTGCGCTGCGAGCGGGGCGGCCGACCCATCGCCTTCGTCCTGACCGCCGGCGAGCGCCACGAGCAGACGGCGTTCGAGCCCTTGATGGCGGCCGGGGCCGTGAGGCGCTCCAGCCAAGGCCGCCCACGCTGCCGGCCTCGGGCCCTGCTCGCCGACCGCGGCTATACCGGCCGACCGGTGCGCGACGCTCTCCGGCGCCGCGGCATCACGCCGATCATCCCACAACTCGCCACCGAGACCCGACCATGCATGATGGAGTGGCGCACCTACAAGGAGCGCAACGTCGTCGAGCGCCTGGTCGGCCGGCTCAAGGAGCATCGCCGTCTCGCCACGCGGTTCGACAAGCTCGCCAGCTCCTACCTCGCCTTCGTCCATCTCGCCGCCATCCTCATCTGGCTTTGAAAACAGGGCCTAGCCGCCTCGCGCCGACCGACGGCCGCCGAGCAACGACGAGACCCTGCCCTCACGTCCTCCGCGCCAACGCCAGCCCTACGCCGGCGCCGATCAAAAGCCCGCCCGTCAGCCGGTTGCGGAGCCGGCCGCGCATCGCCAGCAGCCCCCGCGCCCGCCCGCCGAGCGCCGCCCAGCCGCAGTCGACGACCACCGCGACGACCAGAAAGGTCGCCGCCAGCAGCCCGAGCTGCAGGAGAAGATCGCCCGCCGGATGCACGAACTGCGGGAACAACGCACCATAGAACAGAAGAGTTTTCGGATTCGTCAACGAGACGAGAAAGGCCCGCGCGAAGAGGCGGTGCCGTGCCCGAGCCGACGGCACCGCGGGCTCCAGCCGCACCGGCGCCGCCCGCCAATACTGCACCCCCAGCACCACGAGATAGGCCGCCCCCAGCAAGCGCAGCCACTCGAAGCCGTGGCCCGCCGCGGCCATCAGCGTCGACATGCCCGCCGCCGTCGCCGCCAGCTGCAGCACCATGGCCGAGCTGGTCCCCGCCACAGTCACGAGACCCTGGCGCGTCCCGTGCGCCACGCTCGTCCCCACGATCAGCGCCACGTTCGGCCCCGGTATCAGCATCAGCACCGTCACCGCCGCCACGAACGCCCCATAGAGCTCGATCGTCATCTTTTCCGGCTCTCCCGGCCCGTCGGCCGGCCGGAAGGATGGCCCGGGCGACCCCGCCCGCCAAGAGGCCATCCGCCTCGCCGGAAGTGACGAGCATCACTGCGCCGCCGCCGGCACGCGCCCACCATCGCTCCCGCTCCTGCCGGGGTCCCGACAACCTCAGGGTCGGCACGACCCGAGCCGCAGCAGGCGTGATCGACAAAAGACCTGAGGCCTGGACGGTGGCTCGCCGGTCGGCGGGCGAGAGACGCGGCCGCAAGGAACCCGAGGCCCCGGTCGCCCCCTCTCGCCCGTCGGCTGCCGGACCCCCGCGCCGGCCTTTCCTGCATCCCGAGGCCGCCGTCCCCATCGCCGCCCCGCCATGGCCGACGGGCCCCGCCGGTCAGGTCGGCTCGAGCATCCCGAACACCGAGAGGAGCCCGACCAGGCTCAGGGCCCCCATGATCGCGCCGAGCACGAAGCTCGCCATCTCTCGTCTCTCCCCCGATAGACGCAGCACCTGCGCCGACAGAGAGCCTCGACACCGGGCCCCGTCAAGCCCCGGGCGGCCCTCGGCCCGGATCGTCCGCCGCCAGCACGACCAGAAGAACGATGCCGTCCAGCAGGATGAAGCGCGCGGCGCTGTCGAGCCCGTTCCAGGTGTGGGACTGCCACATGGCGAACCACTCGCCCCCGACGACGGAAAAACCCAGGCCATAGAGCAGAAGCCCCATGACGAGGCCCACCACCGCCGGCGGCTTCGCGGCCGCGAACGCCTCCGGGTCGCCCACGGCCAGGAGCAGGCGGATCGCCCCGACCGCGAGCACGAGGGCCGTCAGCACCTGCCAGCCGATGATCGACACGTAGGCCAGCGTCTGCAGCCGCGGATCGGTCACCGCCCGCCAGCCCAGCGTCGAGTCCGAAAAAATAGAATCCATGGCGAGGATGTGCTGCACGAAGGCAAGATTGCTGCCGTAGTCGGTGATGTTGCCGAACGCCACCAGCCCAAAAAACAGCGCAACCATCGCCACCAAGGCAACCTTGCAGGCACGGATCAACGGAGCGGCTCCTCGTCGCCGACGATCGGGACGGACCCAACCCGCCCCGCCCGGCGAGCCTAGCCGACGACGACGCGCCTGTCCCGGCCGCTTGCGGCCAGAGGCTGGGCGGAGAACAGGCCGCGCCTGCGCCTCGGGCCGACAGTCCCCGGCCGCCGCCGGCACCCCGTCCCCCCGCTCCCCTCGCCGTTACGTGGAGGGCTCGGGCCGGTCCACCCGCAACGCCGTCCGCAGCCAGCTCCAGCGCATTATCGACCACGCCTTGAAGCTCGAGGACTCGGCCGCCCCGGAGCCCCGCGCAGGCTGGATGAGCCCATCGACGAGGCGCGCGACCAGATCGACAACCTCCTCACCCCCACGCTCCGCCGCGACCTCACCGACCAGCTTTCTTATCTTTTCGCGCGCACCCGCCGCCGCGTCGCCCGCGACCTCCGCGCACACGGCGAGGCGGAGGCGGGTGCGCGCTGCCGGAGGAGTGCCCCTATGACCTTGACCAACTCCTCAATGAGGACAGGCTGCCGAAGGGAAGGCGGAGGTCCCCGATTATGCCTAGCACGCCAGCGGGCATCTCAGGCGGTCGAGTGGCTCGGCTCGAGTATGCGGTTTAGCTCGTGGCAATAATGGATCGCAAGGCTTGGCCCTGGTGTGGCGTCAGTTAGGCCACCGCGAGCGGAGTATAATGCACTGTCCCCGTAACAGCGGGGCAAGACCGACCCCGATCGCTCCGCTGTGCGGTCCCGCCAACGAGAGGTGGCGCTGTCGCGCTGGATCTGGTCCATCAGCCGATGCCGATCGGCCGGCAGCCAGTCAGTAAAAAAATCCGTCCTGCGCTTCTACTTAACCGACTTCCATCGGACCGGTTCCACCATGTGGGAGAAAGCATCATCGGCGTCCGCAGAGGTCCCGGCTCCAGGCGAACTAAGGCCTAGGAACACAACCTTCCGACCATTCGGCTGCGCGCAAACGGAACCGACCGTGAGTACATCAGAGTGCTCGGTCGCCGCTCTCGCGCAATCCAGCGTAGCTATGCGCTCAGGCCGAACGTAAATTACCCGTCCCGCGTCAGCCTCCTGCGTGACCCCAACATTCTGAGATAACAACTCAATCGTGTGCCTAACGAATAAACTCGCATCCGGCACCACGTACTCCGCGAGAAAAAAGACACGATCTCCCGACGCCGATCGCGCAGCGAAAAAGTACTCCATACCAGCTTCAGAATAATAAATCGTAACATCTCTTCCGAAAGCGGACTTGACGCCTATCTCAAGTTCATCTAAAATACGAGAACGGATCCAAAAAATGTCGATGGGTCCATAAGATACCACTCGTCGTTTAGCGGAAGTTCAAGCGATGGGGTAGCCAGCAATCGACGGTTGCCGATCTTAGCTAAATTCCCAACAGTGTTATAAACTTTCATGATAAAGTGTTCTTCCAACTCGCGATATTCTAGCGGTGAGAATTCATAATCCTTATTCGCCAACACAAGATCCGTAGTGTGGTCGTTCGTCTCGTGACCGAATGTCGCGCCGAGATCTAGTAGAATTTCCACATTACTAGCCAAAGTAGGTGTGTAGGGAGGGCCCTGTGGAGTAGTTAATGCAGACATGAGAGGTGTATCACCCCAAGAATCGGCCCTGTTGACCAACTCGCCATTTCTGAGTAGATAATGAACTAAATCTTGATGATCTGCCAGACTTCGGAACTTCGCCAGTGAGTGAAGTAGTCCCACGCCGGACCCCGGGCGACCGACGTCCATGAGATCGATCCCATTTCTCTTAAGCATCTCCGCCATACTGACGCTCTCGGCAAACGCCGCCGGTGTCAGTCCGATGCCTGTGAGCACCCTTGGATCTGCTCCGTGGGTGAGCAACCACTGAGCGAGATCCACTTTATCAGCTAAAATTGTCCACAATAAGGGAAGGCGATGATCAGACATAGGCTCGTTAATCTGGGCTCCGATACTGCCGTCCTTGAAAGCTTGGTTGAGATCATCGATATTTTTGGACTTCAGCATTACTTCTAAGTCTGCCGCGTAGATCTCAATAGGGGTGATTATGGCTAGCATTAATAGAACAAGTAGGGTCTTGGAAAGTCTACTCATTTAGACCCCGTGGGTATGGTGTGGGCGCGATCACTGGAATGTATTTTACTCCGCGTGTGCGCTCTTCGCAAGGGATCGGAGTCCAGTCGAGGTGATTGGGGAGCGAATAGCGGATGGCAGGATCGGCGGCGAGTCGGTGCAGGGCCGCGGCCTGATCGCGGGTCCACTCATAAAAGTCCTCGTCGTACAGCTCGGCCTTGCGCGTCGCCATGGCGATCCATCCTACTCCCCGCGCAGCCTACCAGCAAGCAGCCGCCGGGCGAAGAGGCGAGGAGCCTGCGATCAGGCTCGGCAGTGGCGTGACAGAAGAAAAAATCAACTTTCGGTTGACAAAAGGTGTTTGCTCCTAGTACAAGGAGAAATGCCTGCTCCCTACCCCTCCCGCTCGCCCGTCTCGATGCCCGGTGCCCGTCGCTGTCGGCTGGCACGGCGGCTCGCCGCCGGGCTCACCCCGGCCGAGGTCGCCGAGGTCGAGGCCGCGACCGAGGAGGAAATCCAGGCGTTCATCGCCGACCGGGATTTTTCCGAGCTGGTCGAGAAGTACCGGGCCGCCCGCGAGCTGCCCTTCGAGGAGCAGGAGCGGCTCTTGATCCTGACGGCGATGGCCGATCTCCAGCATCTCGTCGACATGGGCGACAGGCGGGCGCTGATGTTCATCGTCTACGAGGCCAACCGCGGCCGGAGCCCGGCCTGCCGGCTGGTCCAGCTGGTGCGGCGCAGCTTCGAGCAGGCGACGGAGCCGCAGGGCCGTGCGGCCGGCAGCCACGGCGCCGCCCGAGCAGCACCGCGATTCCATGGCGGGCTACGGCCAGCATCCGCTGGGCCCGGCCCATGCCGCAGCACCCCGTCTCGCCGACTTCATCGGCGCCGAGGCCGGCCGGGCCGCGCTGCGCGAGGCCGCGCGCGAGGCGGCGGCGGCCATGCCCGAGGCGCCTGTCGCCCCGAGCGAGCCCGCTCCCGCCGCCGAGCCGCTTCCCGCCCTGTCCTGGTCCGCCTCGGGCGAGCCCATCGCGCCGCCCGGCTACCGCATCGTCTGGGTGCCGCGCCACCCCGGCGTCCCCGACCTCCCCGACGAGCTGCCGCTCTCCCCGATCGCCCGGCTCGCCCACGATTTTCCCGATTTCGCCGACTGGTTCCTCCGCCGCGGCGAGCAGCGCCTGGCCGAGCTGGCCAAGGACGCGGCCGAGGCGGAGCCCGACCGGCCCCAGAGGAGCGCGGGGCGGAAGCCGCTCGGGCCGTAGAAGAAGAGAAAAACAAGAAAGCCCTTCTTTCGCCTTGGCCCTTCGACCTTTTTTGCCTCGCGTCAGCGGTTGGCGAGGAGGCGGGTCGCGTCGGTGGGGTCGGCGGCGATCTCGCGGACCAGCTTGTCGAGGATCGCGGTCTTGAAGTCCTCGAAGCTTCGGGCCGGGACGGTGAAGGCGCCGGGGCCGCCGATGACGTGCTCCTTGTAGTAGGTGTCGAGGCCGAACTGCATGGGCGTGGGGATGGTCCAGGGCTGCGGGCGATCGTTGAAGATGGGCACGCCGTTGATCACGATGCCTTTCGCCACCGCGTCGTCGCGCGCCGCCTCGACCGGCCGGCCGCGATTGTTGGGGCCGTCCCCCGAGACGTCGATCACCCGGCGCAGCCCGTCGAAGCCGTTGCCGTCGAACAGCGGCGCCGCATAGTCGATGGCGCCGCTGATCGAGGTCCACATCGAGCTCGACATGGGCTGCTCGGCCAGGGCGCCGGCGAAGCGCCTGGCGCTGTCCGGCCCGTCGATCAGGGTCCAGCCGATCAGGGTGTGCTGGTCCTGCGCTCCCGACCATTCGATGTAGGTCACGGCGATGCGGCCGATCATGTTGGACTGGATGGCGCGGCTCACGATCGGGTCGGCCATGGCCTCGACATAGCCGTCCCGCTGCTCGCGGGCCTCGGTGGCGTCGACGCTGCCGGAGATGTCGACCGCCAGGACCAGCTCGAGGTCGACCGGCAGGTCGGCGCCCTGCGCCGGCCCGACCGCCAGCAGCGGGCAGAGCCCGAGGACGAGAGCAGCACCTGTCCGCATCGCCCGTCACCTCCGCCGGATGACCACCCGGGAGCCTAGCATCACGACGGCTTCCGGCAAGCGGGCGGGCGGGCGGCGGGCCCCGGGTCCGGGCCCGCCGTGCGGTGGCCGGTCGAGGAAAAGCGGTGATGCGCCGGGGCCCGGCGGCGGGGCCGACGGGCGGGCGACCTCACCGCGATGTGATCGGGGCCGGAGGCTCGGGCCGGCCGGGGGGCCTCAGCCCGTGGGCGCCTCCGCCCGCAGCAGGCCCAGGGCCTTGAGCTCGGCCCAGAACGCGGCCGGGATCGGGGCCCGGATCATCCGGATATTGTCCTGGACCTGCTCCGGCGTCTGGGCGCCGGGGATCACCGCGGCCACCACCTTGTGGTGCAGCGGGAACTGCAGGGCCGCCGCGCGCAGCGGCACCTCGTGGCGCGAGCAGACGGCCTCGATCCGCCGCACCCGCTCCAGCATCTCGGGCGAGGCCAGGGCGTAGGCGTAGCGGGCGCCCGGCACGGCACCCATGGCCAGGATGCCCGAGGCATAGGGGGCGCCGATCACCACGCCGACGCCGCGCCGCTCCAGCTCCGGGAAGATGCCGTCCAGCACGTCCTGATCGAGCAGCGTGTAGGGCATGGCCACCAGGAACGCGTCCAGCTCGAAGCGCTCCAGGAAGCGGGCGATCATCGGCGCCTTGTTGATGCCGGCGCCGATGGCCAGGATCTCGCCCGACCGCTTCAGCTCCTGGAGCGCTGCGAAGCCGCCGCCCCGCCCGAGCGCCTCGAGATGCTCCTGGACCCCCTCGGCGCCGTGATAGCCCTCGTCCAGGTCGTGGATGACGAGCATGTCGACCCGCGGCAAGCCGAGGCGCATGAGGCTGTCCTCGTAGGAGCGCATGATCCCGTCGCGGGAATAGTCGAAGCGCAGCTCGAAATTGAGCCCGCCGACCCAGGGGCCGATGGGTGCCCGGTCGGGATCGGCCGGACGGCGGTAGACGCGCCCGACCTTGGTCGAGATCCTGAAGGAGGCCCTCGGCCGTCGGCGCAGGAAGGCGCCCTCGCGAAGCTCGCTCAGCCCGTGGCCGTACCAGGGCGCCGTGTCGAGATAGCGGATGCCGCCCTGCCAGGCCGCCTCGAGGGTCGCCTGCACGGCCGGCTCCGGCACGAGCTCGAACAGCTCGCCCAGCGGGGCCCCGCCGAAGCCCAGCGCCGTCACCTCGAGGTCCGTCCGGCCGAGCCGCCGCTGCCGTATCTCCTCGCTCATCCGTCCCTCCCTCCGCGGGGCGTCCCTCAGGGTCGGAGCCTAGGCGTCTCCCCGGCCGGCCGTCCAGAGGCGGGGCAGGGCGCTCTCGCCCGCGGGGCGCGGCGGTGCTAGGGTGCCCGGGTCGCGCCAGAGGGTGGGAGCCGGCCGCCGGGTCGGTCTCGAGGCCCGATGGGCGAGAGCGCGGCCGCCCCGGCATCGCCGCCCCCGGCCGTCGATGGGGCCGGCCCGCCACCTTGGCCCTTGGCCGGGCCGCCAGCCGACCGGGAGCCTTCGCCGATGAGCCCGTTCTCGCTCGCCTTCCTCGCCCTCCTGCTGACCGGCACGCTGCTCGGCGGCACCCTGTTCCTCTCCGTCGGCTTCGCGCCGACGAGCTTTCGCAACCTGCCCGAGGAGATGGCCGCCAAGGTGGTCCGCCACGCCTCCAGGATGCAGGACGCCGCGGGCGCGGTCATGGCGCTCGTCGCCGCCGCCTGCGTGGGCTGGCACTTGGCCGGGCTGCTCCTGGCGCTGGTGGGCGTGGCCTTCCTCTTCGCCCTCCTCTGGCTGCGGCCGTCGATCAACCGCAATCGCGAGAAGGGCCTGGAGGGCGACGCCGCCGGCCGGGCCGCCTTCGAGGGCCTGACCCGGACCGGCCACGCCCTGAACGGGACCCTGATGCTCGTCCTCCTCGTCGCGTTCGCGCTGATCGCGATGGGGTGGGCCTGAGCCCGGCCCCGACCCCATGGCGGGCCGCTTGCACGGTGGCCTGGAGCCGTCGAAGACGGCCGGGAGGGCCCCGTCCCCGACGGCCGAGCGCGCGGCCGGTGCCGGCGAGACCGGGCCGCGGCCCCCGGAGGAGCTGGGCCGGCCCCAGCTCCTCGCCATCCTCGCCGGCGGCTGCCTCCTCGCCTGCGTCGCCATGCTGCTCGTCTCGCTCTGGCTGATCAACCGGCAGGCCACCGAGATGCTCTACCAGCAGAGCGTGGTGCAGCAGCAGTTCCTCATGAAGCTCATGGAGGTCCAGGACGACGTCGACGCCCTGAAGCGCCGGCTCGGCGACGAGGGTGGCCCCTGACCGCCCGGCCGGGCTCCTTGCACTTGCTCGTCGGGCCGGATGACGGGGTCGGGCTTCTTGCTCCTGGCGCTCCGGCCCGATGTGTGACCATCTGGACCAAATATCGACCGGAAGCCGCGGCGCCGAACGACCTGCACGCAAGGTGAGCCGCTGCTGCTGAGCTTCCTCCGATGAGAGGTCACGTCTATTGAGAAACGATATCCGCAAGATCGCCTTCGTCGGCGATTATGCGCCGCGGCGCTGTGGCATTGCGGCGTTCACGCACGACCTTCATGCCGCTCTCGCGGAAGGCTATCCGGGCTGTGATGCCGGCGTCGTCGCGATCACGGATCGGGCGGCGGGCTACGCCTATCCGGACGAGGTCCGCTTCGACCTGCTCGAGGGCGACCGGGACGGCTATGCCCGGGCCGCCGATTTCGTCAACCTGTCCGGTGCGGAGGTCGTCTGCGTCCAGCACGAATACGGAATCTATGGCGGCGACGCCGGGGAGATGCTGCTCGATTTCCTGGCCCGGGTCGAAGCCCCCGTGGTGACGACGCTGCACACGGTCCTGGATCACCCCGATGCGCGGCAGCGCCGGGTCCTGGACGAGATCGTCCGGCGGTCGAGCGCGGTCGTGACCATGACGGCCAAGGGCCGATCGCTGCTGCGCGAGGTCTTCCGCGTGCCGGGCGACAAGATCGAGGTCATTCCCCACGGCATCCCCAACTCGCCGTTCGTCAATTCGAGCTACCACAAGGACCAGTTCGGGATCGAGGGTCGGACCCTCGTCCTGACCTTCGGGCTGCTCTCGCCCAACAAGGGCATCGAGATGATGATCGAGGCCCTGCCGGACGTGATCGGGCGCCATCCCAACCTGGTGTACGGCGTCGTCGGGGTCACCCACCCGCATCTGCTGCGCGACCAGGGCGAGGCCTATCGCTCGAGCCTCCAGGCGCTGGCCAAGACGCTCGGGGTCGGCGATCACGTGATCTTCTTCAACCGCTTCGTGGCGCTCGAGGAGCTGCTGGCGTTCATTGCCGCGGCCGACGTCTACGTCACGCCCTACCGCAACGAGGCGCAGATCACCTCCGGCACGCTCGCCTACAGCTTCGGGATGGGCAAGGCCGTGATCTCGACGCCCTACTGGCATGCCACGGAGCTTCTGGCGGACGGGCGCGGCCTTCTCGTGCCGTTCGACGATCCGGGCGCCCTGGCTCGGACCCTGAGCAGCCTTCTCGCGGACGATGTCGGCCGCAACGCGATGCGCAAGCGCGCCTATCAGCTCGGACGGGCGATGATCTGGCCGCGTTGCGCCGAACGCTACATGGGCGTGTTCGAGCGGGCGCGCCGGGCCCGCCCGACGCACGGTGCCGCCAACGTCATCCGCCTCCCCAGGCCGCCCCTGTACCAGCTCCCGGAGCCGCGCTTCGAGCACCTCGAGGCCATGACCAACTCGACCGGCCTCCTGCAGCACGCCGTCTACTCGATCGCCGACCGCAATCACGGCTACTGCCTCGACGACAATGCGCGCGCCCTGATCGTGACGACCCTGGCCGAGGCCATCCCGGCCTGTGCCGACGTGGCGACGCGCCTCGCCCCCTGCTACGCGGCCTTCGTCCACCATGCCTGGAACGGCGAGACGCGGCGCTTCCGGAACTTCATGAGCTACGACCGGCACTGGCTGGAGGGCGCCGGCTCCGAGGACAGCCATTGCCGCGGCCTGTGGGCGCTCGGCACCTGCGTCGGGCGCTCGACGCGCGGCGAGAGGCGCCGCTGGGCGGCGGAGCTGTTCGGGCGGGCGCTGGGCGCCTGCGAGGCGATGACCTCGCCCAGGGCCTGGGCCTTCAGCCTGCTCGGCATCAACGGCTATCTCTCGGCGCTGGGCGGGGACCGGACGGTCGCCCGCCTCCGGGACATCCTGGTGGACAGGCTGCTGGCCCTCTACCGCGCGCAGAAGGGTCCCGACTGGCTGTGGTTCGAGGACGTGCTCTGCTACGACAATGCCCGTCTGCCTCAGGCCCTGCTGATGGCGGCGCGGGCGACCGGGCATGACGAGGCCCGGGACGTCGGCCTCGAGGCGCTCGGCTGGCTGATGCGCCAGCAGCAGGCCGAGGACGGCCACTTCCGGCCCATCGGCTCGCAGGGCTTCTATCATCGGGGCGACCGCCCGGCGCCGTTCGACCAGCAGCCGATCGAGGCCTACGCCGCGGTCGACGCCTGCCTCGAGGCCTACCGCCTCACCGGCGACGCGCTCTGGTTCGGCCGTGCGAGCCGCACCTTCGAGTGGTTCCTCGGCAACAACGACCTGGGCGAGCCGCTCTTCGATCCCAAGACGGGCGCCTGCCGCGACGGGCTGCACCCCGACCGGGTCAACGAGAACCAGGGGGCGGAATCGACGCTGGCTTTCGTCGCGACGCTGATCGAGCTGAAGCTCGCCTCCACGACGATCGACAAGCCCGAGCCCCAGGCGACGCGGCAGCTCGTTCCGGTCGGCACCTAGCCGGTCGCGCCGATGCCGGCGCTCTGCCTCGAGCGCCTCCCGGTCAGGCTCGGCCCCGATCCGGGCCGGAGGCGCGCCGGCTTCTGATCGGCGCCTACTTCAGCCACGAGCACGCCTTCGAGGCGGCGGCGCTGTTCAATCCGAGCATCGTTCCTCATCCCGACCAGGCGGGCGTGGCCGCGGGCGACCTCCGCTTCGTCATGACGGCCGGCAGGTCCGGCCGGAGCTGCCGATCACGGCCGATTTCGTGCGCTTCGGTTTCATGCCCTTGTCGGGGCGGGCCGTGCGCAACGAGGGCTTCGCCCTCGTCCCGCGTCGCATCGGCGGCCGCTACGCCATGCTCTCGCGCCAGGACGGCGAGAACGTCCCACTGATGACCACCGACGAGCTCCTGCGCTGGGACGAGGCCGCTATGGTCTACCGTCCGCACGAGCCCTGGGACCTCGTCCAGCTCGGCAATTGCGGCTCGCCGATCCTCACCGAGGCCGGCTGGCTGGTCCTCTCTACGGCGTCGGCGCTATGCGCCGCCATTGCCTTGGCCACCCTCCGCTCGCGCGCTGCTCGCGCCCTGCAGGCGAGCTGACGGGGGGCACGGCCTCGCGCGGGAGACGCCTCCGCCCGGCCACTCCGCCCTTGCCCGCCGCCGCCCGCTGCGGCACCCTCCGGGCTCGCATCGAGGGCCGGGACATGCCCCACGGCGCAGGGAGGCTCGCAGGCGTACCGATCGTCGCGCCCGACACCGGGGACGCCGGCCGTCCGCCAGCCGTGCCCATGGAGGCCCTGTCCTGCCGACCGCCGGACCCGCTTTTCCCCATGGAGCTTCGATCATGCGCCACGAGACCCTGACCTACCAGGCCGACGGCCTCACCATGAGGTCCCAGCTCTTCCTCGACCCGGCCACGAGCCCAGGCGCCGGCGTCCTGGTCTTTCCCGAGGCGTTCGGCCTCGGCCCGCACGCGCTCTCGCGCGCCGAGCGCCTGGCCGGGATGGGCTATGTGGCGCTCGCCTGCGACCTCCACGGCGAGGGCCGGCTGGTCGACGACCTGCAGGAGGCGATCGGCCTGCTGCAGCCGCTCTACGCCGACACCTCCCGCATCCGCGCCAGGGCCAAGGCCGGGCTCGCGGCGCTGACGGCGCGGCCCGAGGTCGACGCCGGCGCGGTCGGCGCCATCGGCTTCTGCTTCGGCGGCACGATGTGCCTCGAGCTCGCCCGCTCGGGCGCCGCCATCAAGGCGCTCACCGGCTTCCACAGCGGCCTCAAGACGACGGCCCCCAAGACCGACGCCAAGGCCATCAAGGCCCGCGTCCTCGTCTGCATCGGCGCCGACGACCCCTTCATCCCGCCCGAGGAGCGCGCCGGCTTCGAGACCGAGATGCGCGACGCCGGCGTCGACTGGCAGATGCACCTCTACGGCGGCACCGTGCACAGCTTCACCAACCCCGAGGCCGAGAAAAGAAAAATGCCGGAGGCGATCCGCTACGAGGAGAAAGCCGATGCCCGCTCCTGGGCCGCGATGCAGCAGCTTTTCTCGGAGACGATCGACCAGAGGGCGTAAGGGAAGGGTATCTTTCTTCTCTTTCTATGTGGCCTGTGCGCCCTTCGACCTCTCAGCCTTCCGATCCCGGGGCCTGGACAGGATGTCGACTACGAACCGGCCAGCGCGTCCCCAGGGTCGGCTTGACCGTGACTGGCCGAATTGGGTGGAGCGTCGCCGTAGCTCTTCAGATCGGTTGTGACGAGCCGTCCCAGCGCCCCGTCGCTCGCCCGGCTTCGGCGCGCCGTTTGGCGCGGGCAACTTCAGCCGTGCTGACATGAGAGATGTTCAGTCGCGGCAAAGAAGCTAGTCTCTTTTGGCCAAGTGCTGGCGCACGGCCTCAAGCCAACGCCCAAATTCCTTAAAAAGCTCTGCGCCAGCCGTAGTCGACGGCCCAAAATCCAACTACGGGAATTATGGCGAACATTGCTGCTGCCATCTTCAGAACAAGATCATTAGAAAGATTCCGCAAGATGAAGCTTGGCAGCTGGTATACACCGTTTTTCAACTACCATGGCCTGTCGATAGTCCATGACCATCGCAGCCGCCACCGCCTGCTTGATCAACGCTTGTGTTTCATTTCGTGTGTGGGCGCGCCAGAAGTCCAGATCATCGCGTAGCAGGGGCATTAGCTGCACACATGCTCTTTCTTTTCCCTGCGCTGCAAGGCAAGTTTTATCTGGCTCCGCGGACTTCCATGCGTAGATCACCTTGGTCGTGTCACTAACGCCGGGCGCAGCCGGGAATTCTGCCGTTTCTATGCGATCAGACGGTGCCTTGGCCGCCCATTCGGCGAGTGCTTCGCCTCCGAGCCTAACAAAGATCGAGTCGCTCCGCGGCCGTAAGCTTAGGCCAACCTGGTGTAGCCGGCTTCGATCTCTTTGCTGATCTGCTCGGCGCATCATCCAATATGGGCTTCACAAGCGCCCGCCAATTTTTCCACTCGTCCGCCAGACGCTTGAAGCCCGGCTCTTTCGCGTCGAGGGGATCAGCCGTCTTGCCGTGCATTCTCTCCGGGTGATTGATGAAGAACGCCAAACTGGTCAAGTCGTCGAGATCCGAAGCGCCTCCGTCGATCGCCGACCCGACGGCCTCCCAGACCATCAGCGGCCCACCAGCGAACGCATCCTGCGCAGCTCTGGGAAATCTGGCGAGGTCGAACATCCCTTGGTCTCCTTGCGTGTTTCGGTTGGAGATGTTGTAGCTGCCATTTTAGATATACGAAGTCTGAGCGGGCCTCTGGGACTTGATCAGTTATTTGCCGATGGGCTGCGTCGGATGATCCCCGCGCTCGCGGAGCGCCCAGTTGGCAGCTAGGCGTACGGTGTTTCCTCCGCGACTCTCGAAGGCCGCCCAATGATCGTCGGAGCGTAGCAACAGCGATTCTAGAGCCTCCAGAGCGGCTTGCTGCCGGCTGGGGTCGGGGATTCTGATCCGGCCCAGCGCTCGAACCGCGGTCAGGAAGTCGACGTCATCGTATCCGGCGTCGCGCTCGGCAGCGACGATGGCCAGAAGGCGATCGACAGCCTGCTCGTCGTCAAGATAGCCGAGCCCAGCGATCGCCGCTTTGCGCCCTGGCGCTTGTTTCGGGGCAGACATTGACAGCAGCACGGCCAGTGCTCGCGGGCCACCCAAGCGCCCGAGCGCGAGAATCATTGCTTCGCGCTCGGCGAAGTCTAACTCGTCTCGCACGCGCTCGATCGCCTCAACCGTGGGCTCCACGGCCCGCGCCTCGCCCAAGTCGGCCAAAGCGCTGGCTGCCGCTGCGGCTACTGCCGGATCGTCCGGTACCAGAGCGTGAAGCAACGGATCGGTGAACTCCGGGTCGCCGATGGCCCCCATCACGACCACCGCGCGAACGCGCATGGCGGGGTCCTCGGAGCCGAGCAGCGCGACGAGCCCGGGCGCAAGCTCGCGCGCCGCCGCCGACGCCGGCCAGTTCCGATCGAGAGTATTGAGCGCACGTTCGGCCTGTTCAGAGCGCCATGCGGGCTCGCTCAGCAACAGCGGCAGCAGCGCCACGGCGGTGGTCTGATCGCCGGTACGCACGAGCGCTTTCACGGCTGCAGCGGCGATCCTCTCGTTGCGATCGTCGATCGCCGCGAGGAGCACCGGCGTGGCCCGTGGGTCGTCGATATCGGCCAGCGCTGCCAGTGCCCGGCGTCTCCCCACAGGCTCCGAGCGCGCCTCGACGACGAGGGCCGCTGCCGCCTCGGGGGTTCCCATCTCCGAGAGGGTGTCAGCGGCCAAAGCCTGGACCGCGGCCTCGGGGTCGCGCAGCGCCTCGGCGAGCGCAGGGACCGCGCCGGCGAGGGCCGCTCTCGCCTCGGGGGTTCGCATCCCCGCTAAAGCAAGGGCGGCCGAACGTCGGACCGTGGCCTCAGGATCGCGCAGCGCCTCGGTGAGAGCGGCTCTCGCCTCGGGGGTTTCCGTTCCCGCCAGTGCGATGGCGGCCGACCGCCGGACCGTGGCGTCAGGATCGCGCAGCGCCTCGGTGAGAGCCGCTCTCGTCTCGGGTGTTTCCATTCCCGCCAGAGCGATGGCGGCCGAACGCCGGACCGTGGCCTCGGGATCGCGCAGCGCCTCGACGAGCGCAGGGGCCGCCCCGCCGCCGCTGCGACCGAGCGCAAGCGCAGCGCTTTCCCGCACCCACCACGCATCAGAGCCCAGTGCGGCTGTTAGCGGCTCGACGCTCTGGGGTGAGCCCATGCCTTCCAGCACGTTGGCGAGCGATCTGAGCGATCCAGGCGCCTTCCCAGACGCCTGGGACACGGCCACGATGGGCGCGATCGCCTCGGGCCCGATAGCGCCCAGAGCGAGCCCGATGTATTTCCTGGGGCGGTGGTCCCACGGTGTACGGCCGTAATTTATTGCTCCCATTTCGAGCCACGCCTCGAGCAAGGCAGCGGTTGCGCCGCGGCCGTCCGCGCCCGACTCCGCCACCCGTCGGGCCGCCGCCGCGACCAGTTGCCAGTCACCGGAACGTAGCGGGCCGAGCTCGGCCGCGATCTCGGCCGGCGCCTCGAGCTTCCACCGTTCGAGCCCGCTGCGACCTCCGCGGGCGGCGTCCAGCGTTTGCGCTCCATGGTGACTTCGTCGGACAGCGCGGCCCCCCCGCTTGTCATGGCAACAGTCAACACCACGCCCATCACCGCGACGCACGAACCGACGTGCGACGCAACTCGGCGCACCTCGTATCGCAGCTGCGCTTCCATCGTCCTTCCTTTCGTCAGCGGATCGGCTTGCCCTGATTGCCCGCTACGGGCTTGCCGTGACTGGCCACGACGGGCTTGCCGTGACGGGCCGCGACGGGCGACTCGGCATGACTGGCCACGACGCGCTTGCCGTTGCGGGCCGCGTCGACCAACTCTTCGACTGATCTGCGGTGCTCGCGAGCGAGCATCGCAAACGTTTCCCGGCTACCTGGCCTCCCGTCGCCCACGCGGATTGGTTTGCCAGACGGACGCTTTGCACGCGCCCTCCGGTCCGGGATGGCGTCCGGATCGAGGATCACCGTGGCCTTGCCGGTCGGCATCTCGCATTCCGAGAGATTGTTGGCACACTTCGACGCCTGCCGGGAAAGCATGGTAATCGCCTCGCGCAGTTCGTCGAGCTTTGCGCCGAGCCGGAGCGTCTGCTGCTTTTCGTTCGACCAGTCAAACTGGCTCGGGTGCGCCAGCACGTACTCAAGATCGTTGATCCAATCCAAATACCGCAGCCGAAGCCTTCCGCATTCTCGCACCACGTCCTTGGCCAGCAGCAGATCGTGCTTGTTTGGCAGTGGCGGCAAGCCTGAAAGGGTCGTGTAGTCCATGACCCCAATGGTGAACGGGGCGGCCTTGTTTCCAGCAACAGACGGTGCGAATTCTTGCGCTCTTTCCATAATCTTGTCGGCGGTAACTTCAACGCTGCTGTCGCTGCCGCCTATTTGCATGTAGCTTATATTAATGTTTCTTTTCGAAGCGGCACGCGCTATCGTCTGGTTAAACTGCGCGTGCCCGTCGAACCCTGTGGCGAGACCGTGGTATCCGACGTTGAACTGCGCGGCTATGTCCCTTCGCTCCTCGTCGTCTTCAGTATCGATCCGCAGGACCGCGTGAAAGAGTCCGCCCGTGCCCATGGCTCTGCAGAATGCGTTGCCACCAAATATGCGAAAGTCGTCGGCCCTCCCGCTGCGCCACAAGTCGGCGGCATCTTTCGTGAGCCGTACGTCCCGCATCTGGCGAAAGGCGTTTGAGACGACCACGCCAACATATAAGTAGAGCGAGAAACGATTTACTGATGTACTCTTTGCAAAATCAAACCTTGTGGAAGCGCTGAACAGTCCGTAGCGCGCACTGACATCTGCAGACGCACCGAGCGATTCGGTCAGCGCCTCGGTACTGTCGATCTGCTGTATGTCGAGCACGACGCTCTGGCCTTCCGCCGCGATCAGTTCCTCCACATCCGTGCGCAGGACGGCGTCGCCCTTGATCGAGCCGGTGACCGTGTCGATCCCGACGCCGTAGTCGTGCCCATTGATGTAGTCGTAGTATTCCATGACCAACTTCCCCTCTGTCGGCGACACCCCGTCGGGTAGGCCAGCGATTACCGTCCATCGCCGAGGCGGTCCGCTGTCTTGGCGCTGTAGACGCAAATCCGTCGTCTACGTGTGATCTGGATCACATCATCCGTGCCTCGGCCGGGCTCGCGAACTTCCGAGTTATCGAGTTGCGGTTACAATGCGCCAAACAGTGGGAGTTACGGTGACGGTACATTCAATTCCGCGTCCCGTGGTCACCCGGTGCGTCAGACCGCTTCTCTGGGAGTTTGCGCGCTTCGGTCTGGACCGTCAAGACGCCAATCGACCACTCGCCCATGCGTGTTGCGTCAGCTCGCTCACAAGATGTCCGCGATCCTCTTCCGCTTGACGACGTTCAGCAGCACGAGCGTCGGGCCGGTCGGCCGCTTCGTGCCGCGCTCGCGCCGGGGGACATAGCCGGGCGTGAGGCTGAGATAGCGGGCGACAACGGCATGGCTGAGGTGCGCGCTCGCGCAGCGTGCGGATCTCTTCGGCCTTGGTCGGCTTGGTTGTCGGCCATGGGAATTACGGTGACAGTGCATGCAATTCCGCGCCCCGCGGTCAGCCCGATGCGTCGGCCCGCTCCTCCCGCGAGTTGGCCAGCTTCGGCCTGGACCTTCAAGACGCCAATCTACCATTCGCCGGTGCACCTCGCATGGCCGCTCCAACAAGATGCCTTCGATCCCCGTCCGCTGATGACGTTCAGCAGCACGAGTGTCGCCCGTCGCTTCGTGCCGCGCTCCAGCTGGCAGATATAGCTTGGCGAGGCACTGAGATAGTGGGCGAAGGCCCTCAGCGCTGCTGAGGGCCGCGCAAGCCCCTTGCGCCGTGTATCGGCGCGCGCCACGATGCGCCGTCCTCCCGTCGCGCCTCGACCTCCCCGAGCACCGCCGCGCCGGCCTCATCAGCGTCGACGCCAGCGACCAGCGCCTGATCGCCCTGCGCCAGGGCATGAGGTGGAGGCATCGCCGCCGGATGACTGCGGACCGACCCGAGAAGGCCGCAACGCTCAAGCCGCTCGGCCCGCAATAAGACCAGAAAAAGAAAAAGACCGAACCAGCCTTCCGCCCGCCCTCTATTCCTCCGCCTCCGGCCTCGCCCTCCTGTCCTTGATCGCGGCCCGGCGGGCCTTGCTTTCCAGGCGCTTGCGGCGGGAGGCGTGGGTCGGGGCGGTCTTGCGGCGGGGGGTCGGGGGGAGGGCGGCCTCCCGGATCAGGGCCACGAGGCGCTCCAGCGCGTCGGCGCGGTTGCGCTCCTGGGTGCGGTAGCGCTGGGCGTTGATGATGAGCACGCCCTCCTGGGTGAGGCGGCGGCCGGCGCGGCGCTCGAGGCGCTGGCGCACCTCCTCGGGCAGCGAGGGCGAGCGGCGCACGTCGAAGCGGAGCTGGACCGCCGTCGCGAGCTTGTTGACGTTCTGCCCGCCCGGCCCCGAGGAGCGGACGAACGTCTCCGACAGCTCGCTCTCGTCGATGGCCAGGCGGTCGGTGATGCGGATCATGGCGGTGCGGAGGATAGCGGTCCTTGCCGCCGGCGGCGAGCCGTGCTTCCGGAGGGGCCCCGATCCGTGGTAGGGATCGCCTGGCGGTTGATGAGCGAGCGGGGCGGATCACCTTCCATGCCGACCACGACGACGGAGCTCTCGCAGGCCAGCGTGGCGCCCTCGGGCTCCGGCGCCTATTCGGACGTGCCGAAGGGGGCAGCGGCGTGCGGGAGATCGACAGCCTGCTCGGCGGCACGAAGTGGGGCGGTGCCGTCGGCACCGGCGCCACGATCACCTACAGCTTTCCCGGCTACGGCGCCGTCTGGGCCAGCCCCTACAGCTATGTCGACGAGCCGGGGCACGGCTTCTCGCCGCTCAGCCACGACGCAGGAGGTGGCCGTGCGGGTGGCGCTCGGGGCCTGGTCCGCGCTCGCCGGCATCACCTTCGTCGAGGTCGCGGACACGAGCGGCAGCGTCGGCGACATCCGCTTCGGCGAGAGCACCCGCGTCCCGACGGCGCAGGCCTACAATCCGGGCGGCAGCCCGGCGTCGGGCGACGTCTGGCTGGGGCCGGACTTCGCGGCCCAGGGCGGCTACGCGCCCGGCAGCTACGAATATGTCTCGCTGATGCACGAGATCGGCCACGCGCTGGGCCTCAAGCATCCCTTCGAGAGCGGCGGCTCGGGCGTGGTCCTGCCGGCCTCGGAGGACTGGCTCGGCACCTCGATCATGACCTACCGCACGGCCCCCGGCGGCCGCGATCGGGGGCGGCTACGGCATCGACTTCTTTCCCACCACGCCGATGGAGGACGATGTCCGGGCCATCCAGTATCTCTACGGCGCCAATCCGTCGATCCATGCGGGCGACACCACCTATGCCTGGAGCCCGGGCCAGCAGCTCCTCGAGACGATCGTCGACAGCGGCGGCAACGACACGATCGACTGGTCGAACCAGACCTCGGCGGCGCTGATCGACCTCAGCGCCCGGCAGCTGGAGCGACCTCGGCCCGCGCTACGTCTACCGGGGCGGCCACATCGCCACGACGCTCTTCATCGACCAGGGCACGGTCATCGAGAACGCCAGCGGCGGCAGCCGCAACGACCTGATCCGGGGCAATGAAGTGGCCAACCGCATCGAGGGCGGCGCCGGCAACGACAAGCTCCTCGGCGGCGCCGGCGACGACACGCTCGCCCCCGGCCCCGGCAACGACAAGGTCTATGGCGAGGCCGGCACCGACACCGTCGTCTTTCACGGCGACCTCGCCGCCTTCGCCGTCACGGCGAAGAAGAGCTTCGTGCAGGTGGCCGAGACCGACCACGCCCCCGGCAACGAGGGAAAGGACAAGATCTACTCGGCCGAGATCCTGCAGTTCGACGATGCCAGCATCCCAGTCGGCACGGGCGCCCATGGCCGCCCGCTCCTCCTGGCCATGGCTTCGGGCGCCGCCCCGGCCTTCGACCTCGACCACCTCGTCGCCCGGGACTCCCACCCGGCCTGAGCCAGGCCCGGCCGCCCCGCGGACGGGGCGCGCTCCTGCCTTCAGGGCGCCTTCGGCCGGTATCCGTCGGTGAGGGTGCCGAGAAAGGCGATGATGTCCGCCTCGTCCTGCTCCGTCATCGCCGGCGTCTGGCCCGGCCGGCGGTCGAGCGGCGGATCGACCGTGTCGACATTGCCCTGATATCGGGGCGGCAGGTCGTCATACTTTTCGACGTTGCCGTCTTCGCCCTGCGGATAGATCTTCTCGGGGTCGGTGTCCCGAAAATTGTAAAAATCCATGACCTGCTGCAGGGTATGATAGACGCCGTTGTGGAAGAACACGTGCCGCGTCGTGACATTGCGCAATGTCGGCGTCAGGAACATTCCGCAATACCGGGTCTGGGCGGCGATGTCCGTCCGGAGCGGCCCGCAGACACCGAGATCGAAGTAGCCGGGGTCGCGATTGATCGCCAGCGCCCTGTTGCGCGGCACGCCCAGCGCCTCGTACTGGTCGTCCGTGAAGAGGGGCGGCAGGCCGTCGGCCGTGGGCTGGTCCAGATGGCAGCCGCCGCAGTTCGCCTTGTCCGGATCGTTGAAGAGAAGATAGCCGCGCAGCTCGGCCGGGCTGAGGCGCGCCTTGCCCTCCAGCCAGTCGTCGTACTTGCTCGTATAGGGGTGGAAGCTCGGCTCCTCGATCTGGTAGCGGGCCACGGCGAACGTCGCCTCGGCCACCGCCATGTGCGGATCGCCGAAGATCGACGACCCGAAGAGCGCCCTCATCGTCGCCGCGTAGGGCGCCCGCTCGAGCTTCTCCGCCAGGATGGCGACGCTGCCATTGTCCATCTCGAAGGGCGTCAGCAGCGGGATCGCCGCCTGGGCCTGGAGCGTGTCGGCCCGCCCGTCCCAGAGGAGGCCGCCCTGGGGCACGAGATTGGCGGCGGAGGCAGCGGTGCTGAGCGCCGTCTTCGTGGTGCGGGTGGCGGTCAGGCTCTGGGCCACGAGCTGCGCCAGGCTGACGGTCTCGTTCTCGTCATTGTCCGGGCCGATGCTGAAATTGGGCTGCCGCTCGAGATACATGAGCGAGGGCACGGCGCGCACGCCCTCGCTCGCGAGATGGGGACCGCCCTGCTGCACTGCCCGATCCCCTGCCGGCCCGTAGGCGTGGTCGGGGCTGTGGCAGTAGGCGCAGGACATGCGCCCGGAGGAGGAGAGGCTGGCGTCGGCGAAGATCCGCCGCCCCAGCTCGGCCATGGCCGACAGAGGCCGGCTGTGCGGCCGGACAAGGGCCACGGGGTACGGATTCTCGCCTCTGGAGAGGGCGACGCTGGCGAGCGGATCCCCGAGCGCCGCCGGTGGCGCGACGCCGCTCGAGGTCGGGGCGAGGAGCCCCGGGCCGCCCGCGGCGAGCGCCGCGAGCAGCCCGGCCCCGACGAGCCCTCGGCCGGTGCGTCCGGTCACGGCTCGAGGAAGGCTATTGCCGGGTCGCGGGCGGCGCGTCCAGCACCTTGCCGGTGGCCGGATCGACGTAGAGCGCCGGCGTGTGGCCACCCGAGCCGAAGTCGAACATGCCCATCATCGACGGCGCGGTCGCATCGAAGGAGCCGCCGCCCAGGCGCTGGCCGTGCAGCCAGTTGTCCTCGACGAAGCGGACGACCGAGGCCTGGGTCACGAGGGCGTGGCTGACGGTGTTCGGCCTCACCCACGGCGAGATCACGAGGAAGGGGATGCGCGTGCCGGGGCCGCAGCGGCCATTGACCGGCTTGCCCTGGACGCCGTCGACCGGCGTGCCGTCGCCGCAGCGCCCGGGCGCGTCGAGCGCGTCCGCCTCGGAATCGAAGGACGCGTTCGTGGGCTCGACGAAGGCGTGGTCGTACCAGCCGTCGGAATCGTCCCAAAGGACGACCACGGCCGTGCTCTTCCAGTCCGGCTGCTGCTCCAGGAAGTTGATCACCTGGACCGTGTCGACCTGCTCGTCGAGCGGGTCGGAGTAGCCCGCGTGGCCGTCCTGGTAGGACAGCGCCTTGATATAGGACACGGCCGGGAAGTCGCCCGCCTCGAGCGCCGCATAGAAGTCCTCGAGATCGTACTCGTGATTGGCCGGCTCGCGCGTTCCGTCCGGCAGGTAGCTGTGGCCGATCGCCGCGACCGCGCTCGGCCGCGCATGCGTCGGGTTCGCGGTCGAAAGGTAGTACTGGAACCAGGCGTGGTGCGGGATGTAGTCGACGACCTTCTGGCCGACCACCTGCGAGAAGGTGCTGCGGGCGCAGCCGGTGGTGCCGTTCGCGTTCTTGGTCTCGAGGTCGAAGCCGCCCATGAAGGCGCCCCAGGTCACGCCCGCGGCGTTGAGCAGGTCGCCGACATTGAGCCCGCGCATCGTCGCCTGATCCTTGGCGCTCGAGCACACGTCGTAGGCGGGGTCGACGTCGTTGATCATCGTGAGACCGCCCTGGCCGTCCTCCACATAGTAGGAATAGGCGGCCCGGGTGAACGGCTTCTTGGTCGTCGCGATGATCTCCATGCCGTTGGTCTGGCCCGAGATCACCTCGAGGGCGCCGGGCGTCGATGGGCCATAGGTATCGGTGTAGGCACGATCGCTCATCGTGAAGTGCTGCGCGTAGTTCCAGAGGGCCGTGACGGTGTTGCCGTCGAAATAGCCCATCACCTGGCCCTTGGTGCCGAAGGCGCCGACGCCGCCGGACGTGCCTTTGCCGGTATATTTGGGGAACAGGTCCGCCTTGCCGCCGTCATAGGCCTGCTCCTCCGCCGCATAGGCATGGTTCTGGTCGGCGGTGTTGGCCTGGGTGCGATCGAGACGGAACGGCTCGGCCGCGTCGGCGCCGTTCTCCTTGTTGGTAAAGTTGGGATTGCCCGTCAGCAGGTGGGCGGCGACGAGATTGTCGACCTCGGGAGTGCCGGGCGCGGCGGTGAAGGCCGGCTCGCCGGCAGGATTCGTGGCGTTGGGATAGGTCGCGAAGTAGTGGTCGAAGGATACGTTCTCGTTGAAGATCACGACCAGATGCTTGATCGGCGTGGCCGTCTCCGGCTCCGCCGCAGGCGCGGCCCGGGCGCCGACGCCGAGCGCGAGGAGGCTCGCGCCGAAGGTCAAGGCTCGCGCCGCCCGGCGTGACGGGCGGATGTGTCTCGTTGCTCTCATGGATGCCATCCTCACGGTTCGGCCTGCTCGTCTCGGTGGCCAGACGGCGCCCGCAGGCTCGGCTCGCCTCTCCCGGTCGGTCAGCCCCTCGTTCCGGGGCGGCGCCGCAGGGCGGCCGCCACCACCATTGCCTGCCCGGCCGGGGACGATGGCAACGACAAGACGATCGACGTCTCCAGGTCGACTGTCGTGCCGAGCCGGTCCCGGCATTCGTGGTCGATGCCGCAACCATGGTCTCACCGACGGGCGGCACCGCTATCAGGGGGTCACGAGACAGGCCAGAGACAGAACCATTAAGCTTTGCTAATGATCGATATCGCGGCGCCCCTCGCGGTCGGGACGGCACAATTCGCGATTGCCCACCCGCCTCGGGCCACCCGCGGGCGGATGGACGGATCGGGATCAGAAGGTGAGCTGCAGCCGGCTGATGAACAGCTCGCCGTCGTCGTTGCCGCCCGAGTCGAGGTCGAAATGCGAGGCCTCGCCGCTCAGCCAGACGCCGGGGACGAGCCCGATCTGGGCGCCCAGGATGAGGGCCTTGGACTTGTCGCTGCCGACCGGCAGGCCGTCGGGCTGCTGCTCCTGATACCGGTTGTTCGTGTCGAGCACCTGGCCCCAGTTGATCGAGAGCGCCACCGGCCCGAGCTTGGTCGCGGCACCGAGATTGTAGAACTGGTGCTTGGCGCCCAGCGTCTCGTCCCAGCCATAGGCGCCGGCGACGCTGAGATCGCCGAAGGACAGCACCAGCCCGGGCTGGATGCCCCTGGTGTCGCCGCTGTCGCCCAATTCCGCCCGCCCGACATTGCCGACGATCGAGGCCTTGATCTCCATCGGCCCGAGGCTGCCGGCGTAGGTCAGGCCGGCATCGAGCATATCCTGGACGTCGCCCGCGTCGGTGGCGGCGAAGTCGGTGCCGTCGCTGGCCGAGTGCGGCATGTACGCCACCCCCAGCTGAAACCCCGCCAGGGTCGGCGAGTAGTAGACAGCTTGGTGGCGTCGCCGGTATCGCCGACGAAGGTCGTCGGATTCCAGGTCGACCAGCGTGCCGTCGAGGCCGCCCGTGCCGACAGCGACCGCCCAGGCGCCGAGCGACATGTTGTGCGTGATGCCGTCGAGGTCGCCGAAGCGGAACTCGCCGAACGAGCCCCGCATCCACGTCCACGCCTCGTCCGTGTTGGTGTCGGAAGCGTCGGCGTTGAGCTTGACCTGGAAGCCGTATTCCAGTCCGGTCGACTCGTCCTTGGCCTCGCCGTCGATCTGGAGCTGGTAGTCGGTCTGGAAGTCGAAGCTCGAGTTCTTCTCGCTCGTATACTGGCGGTCGCCCACCGCACCGCCCGTGACGTCGAACCGGCCGTAGCCGCTGAGCGTCAGGTCGAACGGCGAGCCGGTCGTCACGGTGCCTGCCGGAGCAGGGCCCATGCCCGCCAGCATGCCCCCCACGAGTGCCGTCGTGCCGAGCCAGGCTTTTCTGAGCGCCGTCATGTCGTTCCCCCCGCACCTCCCGGCGGAGGCGCATGCCGCTGTCCACAGTCTCGACGGCAGTTCATGAACGGCGCTTCACTTTCGGTCAAGTGGATCGACTCTGATATTTTTCTTTTACTTCTTCTAATTACATAGAGCGGGCAATCTGTATCGCGAATTATTTCATTTCGAAGGTTGCGCCCCGCAGACCTCTCGCGCATCGATCCCGCCGGGGTCACACCGCCGACTTGAGGGCGGCCTGGGTCACCTCGAGATCCCGCTCGAGCGGGCGGGTGGGGCGCACGCCCTTCTGCCCGAGGGTGGCGTGATAGGCCTTGACCGCCTCGGCGGGCGCGAGGTCGCCATCGGCGACCCGGCGGAGGAAGGCGATCATGTCGCGCTGCGATTCCGCCAGATTGATCCGCCGCCCGAACAGGGCGACGCGGGCGCCGTAGCGCTCGGCCTGGGCGATCAGCTCGAAGGTGTCGCGCGTGGTCCCGGCGGCGCCGCCCAGGACGCCCACGACCAGGTCGGGGTCGTAGGAGACGAGCTCGTCCAGCGCCTTCGGCCCGTTGTAGACGATCTTCAGGAACTGCGGCCGGTCGGCCTTGACCACGCCGGCGAGGCAGCGGGCGATGCAGTCGTTGACGAACTCCGGCATCTGGATCTGCGTGAGGCCCGTGTCCACGTTCGGATTGAAGACCTCGAGGAAATACTTGAACCCGAGCCGCGCCGCCTCGTCGCGGAACCGGTTGAACGCCTCCAGCGACCGCTGGTCGGCATCGAGATCGTTGTTGAAGGTCATCGAGTAGAGGCCGAGATCGGTCAGCTTGGCCGCCTTCGCGGAGGTGTCGCCGGGTGCCCTGCCGAGCGCGCGCGACAGCGAGGCCGACTGGAACGGGCGCGACGCCATGCGCGTGTAGTCGGCGTGGCGCACGCCCCAGCAGTCGGTGGCGTCGTTGGCCCGGATGGCCGGCTGGACGGCGCTGTCCCGGAACAGGCCGGCCTCCGTCAGCAGCTCGAGGTTGGAGGCGGAGACCAGCATGATGTCGAGGACGTCCTGCTTCAGGATCGCCTCGATCTCGGCCAGGAACTCCTTCCGCGTGCGGTTGCGCAGCACGGTGCCGTCCGCCTGCCGGTGCGGCCCCATGGCGGTGATGGGTGACCCCATGTCGCCGTCCTTGGCATCGGCGATGATGAAATCTCTTCTCTTATAGTTTCCTGCACGGATATTGGCGAGCTTCTGGTCGTAGCGGGTCATGTCAGTTGGTCCTCATGTCATGGTGCTCGATCTCGAAAGGAGCCTGGCCGGCTCCGGATTATCCGCGGACGAACGAGGAGGCGCTCACGTCCCGCGCTCGCTCTCCCTCTTGACCGGCACGACCGTCACCTTGACGCCCGTCGCCCGGAGCCCCTCCAGATCCTCGGCGCCGGCGCCGTCGTCGGTGATGACCTCCTCGATCTCCGACACGTGACAGAAGGTGCAGAACGAGGGCTGCCGGAACTTCGAGCTGTCGGCCAGGACGATGCGGCGCTGGGAGGCCTTGATCATCGCCCGCTTGATCGAGGCCACCTCGAGGGCGGCATCGGTGAAGAGGGTGCCCGAGATGGAGTAGGTGCCGATCAGGCAGAGGTCGGCGTGGATGCTCTTCAGGAACTCGGTGCCGGGCTCGCCGACCATCAGGGGCGAGCCGGGGCGTACCGAGCCGCCCGGCACCACCACCCGGATCGCCGGCGCATAGGCGCAGAGCTGGGCGATATCGAGGCTGTTCGTGACCGCGGTGCAGGCGAGGCCGCGCGCGACGATGGTGCGGACGGCCTCGATGACGGTCGAGCTGGAATCGAAGATGACGCTCTCCCGGCTTCTGACGCGGTTGGCGGCCTCGGCGCCGATGGCCCGCTTCTGGGGAAGGTCGATGTGGGCGGTGATCGAGGGGTCGAGCTCCAGCGTGGCGTGCCGCCGCTGGGGCAGCTGGGCCCCGCCATGGGTGCGCTCCAGATAGCCCGCCTGGGTCAGGTGCTCGAGGTCGCGCCGCACGGTCGAGGGCGAGGCGCCCATGTCGTTGGCCAGCTCCTGGATCGAGACGGCGCCGCGCGCCCTCAGCCATTCGAGGATCATGGCCCGGCGCTTGGCCGGAATGATGTCGACACGCCTCGACTGCTCGTCCATGGCTGCCTCCGGGGCGGTCCCGCCGAGGCTCACCACACGGTGTAGCCGGCGTCCGCCACCACCACCGATCCGGTCATCACGCTCGACGCGTCCGATGCCAGGAACAGGATGATCGCCGCGATCTCGTCGGGCCGGCCCACCCGCCGCATCGGCGTGAAGTCCATCCAGGTCGGGAAAAGCTCGGGCTTGTCGAAGCCGCCCCTGGACATCGCCGTGTCGATGTAGGTGGGTGCTATCGAGTTGATGCGCACGCCGAGCTCGCCCCACTCGCCCGCCAGCGACCTGGTGAGGTGATGGACCGCCGCCTTCGAGGCGTTGTAGTGCGCCTGCCGCTGCGGCTTGTTCGAGATGAGGCCCGACATCGAGCCGATGGTGACGATGGCGCCGCGCTTGCGCTGCACCATGTGCCGGCCGAACTCGCGGCAGCACCAGAAGACACCGTTGAGGTTGATGTCGATGACCTTGAGCCAGTCCTCGTCCGGCATGGCCTCGCCGGGCGTGTCGGGCAGGGCGATGCCGGCATTGGCGATCATGATGTCGACGCCGCCCGGCCGGGCGTTGACCTCGTCGGCGACGCGCCTGACGTCGGCCGCCTTGGTGACGTCGAGAAAGATCGCCTCGGCCTCGTAGCCCTTGGCCGCCAGCTCCGCCTGGCCCGACTTCAGCGCCTCGGAGTTGTAGTCGGCGAGGATCACCTTCGCGCCGTGCTCCGCCAGGGCCTCCGCCCCGGCGAGACCGATGCCCCGGCCGCCGCCCGTGACGAACGCGGTGGAGCCGGTCAGATCGAATTTCTCACGATACATCTCTTCTTCTTTCACGTCAGCGGGTGGATACGGTCGTGGATCGGTGGTGGCGCCGGGGGTCCTTCCGCGTCATGGGGCACCTACTTCACCGCGCCGAAGGTGAGCCCGCGGACGAGCTGGCGCTGGGTCAGCCACCCCAAGCAGCATGATCGGCGCCACCGAGGCGACCGAGGCCGCGGAGAGCTTGGCCCAGAAGAACCCTTCGGGATTGGAGAAGGAGGCGATGGCGAGGGCCAGCGTCGCGGCGTTCACGCCGGTGACGTTGATGCACCAGAAGGACTCGTTCCAGGAGAGGATAATGGACAGCAGCGCGGTCGAGGCGAGGCCGGGCGCCGCCAGAGGGAGGAGGAGCAGAAAAAGCTGCTGGAGCGGGCTGGCGCCGTCGACCCATCCGGCCTCGATGATCTCGCGCGGCACCTCCTTGAAGAAGGAGTAGAGCATCCAGACGACGATCGGCAGGTTGGAGAAGAGCGTGATGAGGGTGAGGCCGGTCAGCGTGTCGAGCAGCCCGGCGTCGCGCAGCATCAGGTAGATCGGCACGAGCACGCCGACCGCCGGCATGAACTTGGTCGAGAGCATCCAGAGCAGCACGCCGCGCGTCCGCGGGCCCGGGAAGAAGGCCATCACATAGCAGGCGGGGGCGGCGATCAGCAGCGACAGGCCGGTCGAGGCGAGGGCGACCACGATGGTGTTCCAGGCGTGCGAGACATAGTCCACGCGCTCCTGCATCTCGGCGAAGTTCTCGAGCGTCGGCGTGAAGAAGATCACGGGCGGTGTGGTGATCGCCTGGATCTCGGTCTTGAAGGCGGCCAGCGTCATCCACAGGATCGGGAAGGCCATGACGAGGGCGGCCAGCCAGCCGATCGCCGTCATGACGAGCTTGGTCCTGAGCTCCTGGCGCACGGGTCGGCTCCGCCCCTACATCTGCCGCGCGATGGTGCGCACGAACAGGATGGTGACGATGTTGGCGAGCACGATGGCGATCACGCCGCCGGCCGAGGCGCTGCCGACGTCGAAGCTCAGGAGGGCGCGGGTGTAGATGAGGAAGGTGAGGTTGGTCGTCGCCAGGCCCGGCCCGCCCACCGTGGTGACCAGGATCTCGGCGTAGACCACGAGAAAGAAAATCGTCTCGAGCATGACCACGACGGCGATCGCGCGGCCGAGATGCGGCAGCGTGACGTAGAAGAAGAGGTCCAGCGGCCCGGCGCCGTCCATGCGCGCCGCGTCGATCTGCTCGCGGTCCAGCGACTGGAGCGAGGTCAAAAGGATCAGCGTCGCGAACGGGATCCACTCCCAGGCGACGATCATCACGATCGAGGTCAGCGGCAGCTGGCCGAACCAGTCGACGGCGGTGAATCCGAGCGTGTTCGCGATCCAGGCGAAGAGGCCGTAGACCGGATGCATCAGGAGGTTCTTCCAGACCAGGGCGCTGACCGTGGGCATGACGAAGAAGGGGGCGACGATGAGCAGCCGCGCGATACCGCGGCCGAAGAAGGGCTGGTCGAGGACGACGGCCAGAAGAACGCCGAAGACGATCGTGAGGGCGAGGTCGGCCACGACGATGACGACGGTGTTGACGAGCGCCGTGATCAGTGACGGGTCGGTCAGCAGATAATAGTAGTTGTTGAAGCCGACGAAGCCGTGGAGGCTCGGGTCCTGGAGGTTGTAGCGCTGGACCGAGAACCACAGCGTCAGGACCAGGGGCACGATCATCCAGGCGACCATCAGGGAGACGACGGGCGCCATCAGCAGCCACGCCCCGCGCAGCCTGCTGCCCACCATGTCGCTGCCGTGCACGCCGAGGCTGGCTGTGCTCATCGACGTTCCGCCTCTGTCCGGCTCGGGCTCGTCCGCATCGGGAATGGCTCGGAAGGAGGAAGGGCCGGGCCTGCCGCGAGCGGCCGGGCCCGGCCCCGGCCGCTATTTCTGGTAGCCGGCCTGCTTGAGGATGCGGTTGGCGTTGTCCGCCGCCTTGTCCAGCGCCGTGTCCACCGTCTCCGAGCCCGTCAGCGCCGCCGCGATCTGCTGGCCGGCGAAGTTGCCGATCGCCTGCATCTCCGGGATCGTGGCGAAGGTGATGCCGACATAGGGCTTCGGGTTCTTCGTCGTGTTGATCACGTCCGCCGACTCGATGAGGTCCAGCGTGATCTTGGCGAAGGGTGCCGCCTTCAGGTAGTTCGGGTTCTCATAGGTCGACTTGCGGGTTCCTGGAGGCGCCGTCACCCAGCCCTCGTTCTCGCCGATCATCTCGATGTAGTCCTTCGAGGTCGCCCACTCGATGAACTGGTCGGCCTCCTTGACGTGGGTGCTGGAGGTCGGGATGGCGAGCGCCCAGGCCCAGAGCCAGCCATTGCCCTTGTTCCAGGTCTCGATCGGCGCCTCGGCGAAGCCCACCTTGTCCGACACCATGGAGCGCTTCGGGTCGTAGAGGATGCCGGCCGCGACGGTGGCATCGACCCACATGCCGCAGTGACCGCTCGAGAAAAGCGCCAGATTCTCGTTGAAGCCGTTGCTGGCGGCGCCGGGAGGGCCGTCCTTGTGCATCATGTCGACATAGAAGGCGATGGCCTTCTTCCACTCCGGGCTGTTGTAGCCCGACTTCCAGTCCATGTCGAAGAGCTGGCCGCCGAAGGTGTTGCCCAGCAGCCCCATGATCCCCATGTTCTCGCCCCAGCCGGGCTGGCCGCGCAGGCAGATGCCGTAGATCTGCTTCGACTTGTCGGTGATCTTCGAGGCGAACTGGGCCACCTGGTCCCAGGTCGGCTTCTCGGGCATGGTGAGGCCGGCCGCCTTGAAGAGGTCGGTCCGGTAGAACATCATCGTGCTCTCGGCGTAGAACGGCAGCGAGTAGAGCTTGTCCTTGTACGAGAGGGCGCTCCGCACCGAGGCCAGCACGTCCTCGAGGTCGTAGTCCTTGGGCACGTTGTCGAAGGGCACCAGCCAGTCGTTCTTGCCCCAGATCGGCGTCTCGTACATGCCGATCGTGATGATGTCGAACTGCCCGCCCTTGGTCGAGATGTCGGTGGTCACGCGCTGGCGCAGCACGTTCTCCTCGAGCACCAGCCACTTCAGCTTGATGCCGGTCTTCTCCTCGAATTTCTTCGAGTATTTCTGCATGACGATCATGTCGGGATTGTTCACCGTCGCGATCGTCAGCGTCGTCTCGGCCCGGACCTGCGCCGCCAGCACCGACACCATCGCCGCTGCTGCCAGCGGCAAGATGCTCTTGAGCTTCATCGGGAACCTCTCTGCTCTCCGGCTCTCTTGGTGGGGCCCGGCCGGCGCCCGAGCCGTGCGGCGCCGGCCGCGTCGGGCCGCGCCGCGTCCCGTGCGCCGAGCACGAGCAGACAGCCGGCCATGAACGTGTCGCCCAGCCCCAGCGTCGTGGCGGGGCTGGTCAGATAGGGGGCGGCAGAGGAGACGAGCCACCAGTCGGCGCGGCGGCGGGCTTCCGGGAACGGCGGCTCGTCGAACGCCGCCTCCGGCGGAGCGCCCGCCGGGCGCACGGGCACGCCCGCCGCGGCCCGCGCGCTGGCGATCAGGCAGCCCGCCATCAGCGCGTCCCGCTCGCGGTCGGGGTCGTCCAGCGTGGCCGCCGCCGCCCACTGGTCGGCGTGAACGCAGACCCGGCGCACGCCGAGCGCGCTGCCGAGGCGGATCATGGCCTCCCCCAGATCGTCCGGCGCCAGGCCGAGCTCGCGGAACTCCGAGTGGCTCATGCCGATCGAGCCGTAGCAGCCCCGCAGGCCCTCGATGGCCCGGTCGCGGTCGGCGGCGCTCTGATAGCCGGCCAGCTCGAGGTGGATGATCGGCACGCCCGCGTCCCGCCAGGCGAGGCCGAGCTTGCGGCCCCACGCCACCTCCGCGCCGAGCGCGTCGCTGGCGGCCGCGCTGAAGCCCGAGAGGACCGCCGAGCCCGCCTCCGCCGCCAGCGCCGCCGAGAGGGCCTCGAACGCAGGATCGCGGTCGAGGCCCGGATCGTGGAAGCGCACGATGATGCGCGAGGAGCGCCTGGGAACCACGTCGGCGACCCGCTCGCCCGCCGTATACTCGAAGATATAGACGTTGGGCCGCCCCGGGCCCTCGTCGGGGACCACGGCGCTCACCGGCACGGCCCGCCCGCCGACCGCCAGCAGGATGCTCCCGTCGAGGACGGCCAGCTGATGACGGCTGCGGTCCGTGAGCGCCAGCAGCGCCCGTCCGCCCAGCAGGGTCAGGAGCCGGGCCGCATGGGCGCCGGTGCCGCCGAGCGCCAGGGGCGGCCGCAGCCGCTCCTCGAGCCACGCCGAGCCCTCCGGCCACTCGACGCGGATCTCGCCGCCGATGCCCCTCGCGGCCCGGGACTTGAGCTCCGCGGCGAGGCCGGCGGCCGCCGGCGGGACGTCCGCCGCGAAGAGCGGGGCCGCGGCGTGCAGCGCCACCACCGCATCGACGTTCGTGGTCAGGCCGCACAGCGCCAGGCCGGACCGGCCGGCGAAAGCCGAAAGCTTTTGCGCAGTTTCGGCATAGGCCGAACGCCAGCTCGCTCCCGACATCGCCCCCCCAAAGGCCGGCCGTCGACGCGAACGCCCCTCTTCCCCGCCCGGGCGAGGTCGCGTCACCGTTCCCGTCTCGGCCGATTATGAAAGCTTCTGCACGATAATTGCGCCTTTTGCTCGGGTCAAGACGCGCTTGCGCCTCGCCGAGGCACCCGCCGCCCGGCGCTCGGGGCCGCGCCCGGGCGCCGGGACGGGCCGGTGCCCGCTAGACCTTCAGCGCCTCGGACGCCATCGCGGCACCCTTCACCCGCGAGCCGATCTTCTGGAACGCGATGTCGCGCGCCACGTCCGGCGAGCCGTGCTTCGGCTTGACGTCGATGCTGAACGGCGAGAAGCCGCAATCGTCGGTGGCGCCCAGCCGCTCCTTGGGGATGTATCTGGCGGCCAGGACGATGTCGCTCTTGACCTCCTCCGGCGTCTCGACCCGGGGATTCTGGGGATTGATGACGCCGATGAAGCACACCTGGGCCACGCCCTTGGCGTCCTCGCGGCTGTGCTGGCCGACGAGCTTGTAGATCCTTTCCTTGTCCTTCTCGCTCGCGAGCTGCATCAGAAAATAGCCGGCGTTCATCTGGAACAGGCTGGGCAGCAGGTCGGCATAGTCGACCTCGGCGCTGTGCGTCGCGTCGCAGTCCCCGCCCGGGCAGGTATGAATGCCGATGTTTTTCTCTCTTCGGCGGAGAACCGGTCGAGCACGCGGTTGTTGAGCTCGATGAACTGGCCCAGCATGTTGCGGCCGGTCCAGGGGTTCCGCGGGTCCTTCTTGAGGGCCAGGCGCCCCTCGGTGAAGTCGATCGAGACGCGTTTCGCACCCGCCTTGAAGCATTGGCGGATGTCCTTCTCGCATTCGTCGACCAGATCCGACAAGAAACTGCTCGCGCGAGTAGCCGTCGACCTTGCCGTCGAGCGGATAGAGCAGCGCCAGCATCGAGGGCGCGATGACCGCCTGCTTCAGCGGCTTCGTCGCCATCGCCATCGCCTTCTCGACATAGGAGGAGGCATAGGTCTTGTAACGAAAAGGCCCGCCGGTCAGGCGGGGGAGCTGGCGGTGGTGGCCGTCCGTGAAGATCGCAAAATACTGCCCGTCCGCGGCCAGGTTTTTCGCGAGCCCGGTGCCGGCCAGGGTGTCGGTCAGGGGATAGGTGGCGAAGCTGGACGCCCGCTGCTCGCCGTCCGAGACGATCGGCGAGCCGGTGGCCTCCATGCGCCTGATCGAATCGAGGCAGGCCGCGTCCTGCTCCTTCACGAGCTGCTCGTGCCTGATCTTGCCCGCGTCATAGGCCGCGAGCGCCTCCTGCAGCTTCATGGGCCTGGGCAGCGACCCGACGGGCTCGGTAGGAATAGGCATTTCTTCACTCTCCCTGAGATCCGACTGTTGGCTTGGCGAAGCTGTGGCCGACCTGCGGCGACATCCCCCGAGATAGCCTCGGCTGCCACCCGAAAGCCTGCGCCACCGCCGGGCCGAGGTCAATCGGAAGGGGCGGGCGACGACCATGCCGCCGCGCCCACACCGCCGCCGCTGGCGCTGCCGTTCCTGTAGGCGGGGATGCCGTTCGGGCGCCGGGATATCGCCTATTTGGCTGGAGAGCTTGGGTCGGAGCGCGGCGGCAGCCGGCGAGGTCGCTGAGAAGGCTTTTGGTCGTCCCCGCTGAGCTGCGCGACGATCGCCGGGCAGCCGTTCTTCGGATCGGTGACGCGACGGGCGAGTCGGGCCATCGGCGAGCTGCATCGCCCTTGTCAGAGATCCGTTCAGACGAAGCTCTCCCCAAGAGGCCTTGAGCGATCCAATGATCGGAGCAGAACAGAGGCGCGAGCCGTCGTTGAGAGCAACGGCGTAGGCAGCCGGATCGATGGTGTGCGGAAGCCAACCGCCAACGGCAGCGTCGCCTCCATCCGTGAGCGCGTTCTTCCATCGATCCTCCGTCAATGATCGGGGGCAGCCAAGGGTTCCGGGTAACCCGCAGCGACTCGGTCAGTCCGCGCTTCACGCGTTCGGCAACATTCGGATCGTCGATGCCGTCGAGCGCCTCGTCGATCATCGCTCCGACATCCTTGGGGGCGTCCAGCGAGGATCCGCGAATGTCGCTGAGGGCCAAGTCCGTTCCAGCAGTGATCCAAGCTCGCCAGAGATTCGTGAGGCTGGCGCCCCGCAGCGAGGCGCGATCGAGGCTGGCGCCCTGCAGCGAGGCGCCTGACATGACCGCCTTCGTCAGGTTGGTGCCGGAGAGGTCTGCCTCTTCGAGATGGGTATTGCTGTCGAGCACCAGGCCCGGCATCCGCGACCGCGAAAGATCGGCCCGTCGCAGATTGCGGCCGCTCAGATTCAGCGGGTCGGCCAGATCCTTGTCGAGGAAGGCCGCGAGCTGCGCTTCGTCTTCCTTGCCCTCCTTCGCCTTGGCGAGGAACGCGGCCATGACTTCAGGCGAGGGCTCGCGCTTCATGAGGATCTGATTGGTGACGCGAAGCCGCGTCCAGTCGTCGGGCAGGCTGACTCTGAAATCCACGGCAGCTGCTCGTTGGCCGCGAGGAGGCCCGCCACGAGGCCAAGGACGCACCGTCAGGCATCCCACCGCAAGCCCGATGTGCGAGCGACGTCCCCGGCCCGTTGATCTCCGGCCAGGTGAACCAGAGGACGAAGAGGTCGACGAACAGACAGAGGACATGCAGGCTCGTGATCCAGGCGTCCTGATAGGGAAGAAACCGCACCTGGATCCAAAGGAACAGAAGAACGGGCGAGCCGACATAGATCGCCCAGTTGATCGCGGCCGACAGGCGGAGGTCGATCTTCTTGACGAGAAAGCCGGCCCGCCATTCGACGAACGGAAAGGCGGTGACGAGGCCGCTCTGGTAGCGCTGCTCGACGCCCGGCAGCCGCGTCGACCTCGCGGTTCAGCGCGTCGACGCGCCGCGAGAGCGAGAGCATGGCGCCCAGCAGCCAGATGTGCAGGGCGAGGAAGAAGCAGGGTGCGGCGGCGATAGAAGCCGACGAGGTCGACGCCGACATTGAGGATCGGCATCTGGATCGTGCCGCCGACGAGCAGCATCCGGTGCGTCGTCGTCAGCCCGGTGATGCCGATATAGAGCCCCACCGTGAGCATCAGGAAGGTGAGCTGGCGCGCCTGGCCGGCGGCCTCGTCCACGGCCTTGCGCAGCTCGGCCCAGCCGCGCCGTCCTGTCGTCGGTCACCGCCACCCCCGCCCCCGCAGGCCGCGATTGTCGGGCCAAGCCAGGCTACTTCGGGAAGACTGACCCTACACTTCGCGCTCGTCAATTTTTGTCTGACGTCTCCTCCGGCAGCCCGGCCTTGCGCAGGCCGTCGGCGATCCGGTCGAAGGCGGCGGGGTCGCGATAGGGAAGAACCCGGCGGCGCTGCTCGAGGGAGAAGGCGGGATTGATGGCGAGCAGCTCCCGCCACAGCGCCCGGGCCTCGTCGTGCTGCCCCAGATGCCCCAGCGTCGCCGCCAGCAGCATCCGCGAGGCGTCGCTCTCCGGGCTCAGGAGCAGCCGGCGGCGAAGGTGCGCCGCGGCCTCCTCCCAGCGGCCGAGATCGAAGCAGGCCTGGGCCAGAAAATGAAGAAAGGCGTTGGGATAGCGCGGGTCCAGGCGAATGGCCCGCTCGAACAGGCCCATCGACCCCGCCGCGTCACCGCCATAGAGATGGATCTGGCCCAGCGAGGCCAGGGTGGGCGGATAGCCCGGCGCCAGCTCGATGGGCCAGCTCGGCGCTGGCGCGGGCACCCTCGAGATCGCGCCGCCACGTGCGGACGACGCCGCGGACGAAATGGCCGAGCGGCTCGCGCCCGTCCAGCTCGACGGCCCGGTCGGCAAATTCGCCGGCCCGGCGCTGGGCGAGCGCGGGGTCCAGCTCCCAGCTGTTGATGTAGGCCGTGTTGTAGGCCATGCCGAGCAGCGCGTGCGCCGCGGGGAAGCCGGGATCGAGCTCGACGGCGCGGGACAGGGTCCGGATGGCCGCCCTGATGCCGTCCCGCGTATGCTGCCAGAGCTGGTCGCGTCCGCGCAAATAGAGGTCGTGGGCCTCCACGCTCGTGGTGCCCCGGCGCTCGATCCGCCGCTCCTCGTCGGCCGTCAGGCGCAGCGACAGGGCAGCCACGATCTCGCGCGTCAGCTCGTCCTGGAGCGCAAAGATGTCCAGAAGCTCGCGGTCGTAACGCTCGGCCCAGACATGGCCGCCGGTCGTGCCGTCGACGAGCTGGGCCGTGACGCGCACCCGGCTGCCGGCCCGCCGCACGCTGCCCTCGAGCACGTGGCGCACGCCCATCTCGCGCGCCACCTGCCGCAGATCCGTGCTCTTGCCCTTGTAGGCGAAGGCCGAGTTGCGGGCGATGACGAAGAGGCCGCCGATCTTCGAGAGATCGGTGATGATGTCCTCGGCGATGCCGTCCGCGAAATAGTCCTGCTCGGGGTCGGGGCTCATGCTCTCGAAGGCGAGGACGACGATGGACGGGCCCTGGACCGGCGAAGGGGCGGCCCAGGCCGGCCCCCGATCCTGCCCTCCGCCGACCGCGATCGCCCGGTAGGCCCGGATCGGCCGGCCGATGTTCTTGACGTTCTGCTCGCCCAGGTCGTCGAAGGCGCGCCGGAGATCGCCCCGCACCTGGTCGTAGGCCGTCCCGGAGATCACGATGCCGCCCGCGGCCGCCAGGGCCTGCAGGCGGGCCGCGACGTTGACGCCGTCGCCGTAGAGATCGTCGTCGTCGACCAGCACGTCGCCGAGATTGACCCCGATGCGGAAGGCGATGCGCTCCTCCTCGGGCAGCGCCCTCTCGTGCCCGGCCACGGCCTCCTGGATGCGCAGCGCGCACTCGACGGCGTCGACGACGCTCGCGAACTCGCAAAGGGCGCCGTCGCCCATGAGCTTGACGATGCGCCCCCGATGCTCCGCCAGCAGCGGCTCGACCCGTTCCTTGCGCAGCGCCTTGAGCCGCGCCAGCGTGCCCGTCTCGTCCCGCTCCATCAGGCGCGAATAGCCGACCACGTCCGCCACCAGGACGGCCGCGAGCCTGCGCTCGGCGCGGGGAGCGGTCATGGCGAGCGTCTCCGGCGGGCTGATGCCACCGATGGTAGCAGAGAATGTCCGGGGCGTCAGGGGCGAGGCCCGGAGCCTCGGGACAGGGCGCCGGCCCCGCCCGGCGCATCCGCGCTGCCGGGCTCCCGGCGCTTTTTCAGGAGTCCCCGAACGGACCGACGGCGGCGGCCGGGCTCAGCCCTTTCTCAGCCGGGCGAGCGTCAGGGCCACGTCGAGCTTGTTCAGCAGGGTGACGTGGGTGGCGAAGACGTCTCCCGTCTTCCTCGTGCGCACCGTGCCGAAGAGGGCCTCCATCGCCGCGGCGATATCGAGCCCGCTATCGTTGGCGCCCGTCCTGAGAAAGCTCTTCACGCTGGCGGCGATGGCGTCTTGCATCGAGGCCAGGAGCTTCACATAGGCGGACGAGGTGACGCTCTTGGCCCCGAGCAGCGCCGTCGACGCCTTCACCACCGCCGCGGCGTCGGTGGAGTCCTGCTGATGCTGCACGCGCCGGAAGACGGCCGCGCCGAGCAGAAGCGCCTCGCGGAGCGCCTGCGCCGTGGAGGACGAGACGATGGTGAATCGGAAGCCGTTGACGACCTTCTCGTCGACCAGCTCCAGCATGTCGACCGGCAGCGAGGCGCCGCGTTGGGCGTCGAGCGCGGTCATGCCGAAGCCGACCCAGCGATACTCGCCGGGCTTCATGCGCGGCGCCGTCAGCACGGCACCCGGCTCGAGGCGGCTCGGCCCCTCGCCGCCCTGCACCTCGACGGTCGGGGCCTTGAATCCCGCGAGCGCGGCCCGGTCGACATCCAGCCTCAGCGCCAGATCCCGCACCTTGGGCGAGGCGTTGCGGAGAATCGCATAGTACCTGGACCCGAAGCCGGCCAGCCCGTAGTGGACCGACATGTTCCGCTGGGCCTTGTTGTTGTCGTTGATCACAAGCAGGTCGGTGGTGGGCCAACCGGGGGTGTTGCCATTGAGGCCCGGTGCGACGAACGGATCGGACGGCGTCCCGACCTGCACGGCGAGACAGAGATGGGTCGAGGAGGTCGGGCCCAGCGTCCATGGTGCGGAGGCGATCTTCGAGGTCTCGCCCGGGGCGAAGCTCACGCTGGTCGTGGCCACGCTCGCATAGGGGCTGCCGGTACCGAACTCGGCCACCAGGAACTCCGCGTCCACCGTCTCGGCGGCCCCCGCATCGTTGCGCGAGATCCGCGCGAAAGCGAAGTTCTGGGCGTCGTTCTGCGGATCCTGGCTCTGCGGCTGATCGCTGACGAAGGTGGGCGCCACGTTGGTCCGCTGGTTCCAGACGTCGCTCCTGGCGTAGAAGACCGGCTCCGTCGAGGGCTCGAGGCCCGTGTCGTGGGTGGCGGCGCTGTCCGTCCAGTCGCGCACGTAGAAATCCGAGCCGGTCGCCGCGTCGAGCTCGGTCACCTTGAAGAAGAAGGGGTCGATCGAGGGCGGGACGACAGTGACGCCGTCGAGCCCAAAGAGCTTCTTGGCCGCGAAATCGTGGTTCCGCTGGAAGGTCACGCCCTCCGGGAAGTTCCCGAGATCGGGCGTGTTGCTGGCGGCGAAGATGCCATAGAAGTCCTTGCCGAGCGCCATCATGTGCAGATAGTCGCCGATATAGGGCGAGAAGGTGCCGGGCCGGCGACTGCGACAGCGCCGTGCACAGGATGGTGTCGTTCCACGTGGTGCCGTCTGTGCTGTCGCGGAAGTGCGTCTCCCAGCGCTGGGTGGCGCCGCTGCCCGAGAGCTGCTGGCAGAGAAAGCCGATCTTGCCGAGGCTGTTGACGGCGACCGCAGGATTTTTCGCGTTGCCGATCGAGAGCAGGTTCGCGGACCAGGTGGCGCCGCGGTCCTGCGAGCGGACCAGCCGCAAGGTGTAGACGCCCGAGACCAGCGTCGAGAAGGCCACGTAGACGGTGTCGCTGTTGCGCGGGTCGACGGCCGTGCTGATGTCGCCGCCCCAGCGCTCCTGCCCGTTGGCGGCGACACCCGTCTGGTTGAAGGGAAAGCTGAGGCCGGTCGCCGCGCGCCGGCCGGCCAGCCCGTCCGAGCCGTCGGTCAGCGCCGCGAACTGCGGAGCGCTGGCCCCCCAATTGTCGTCGCGCACGACGATGAGCTCGGCGTTCGTGATGACGAGCGTGTTGCCGGGGAAGCTTCCCGAGCTCGAGATCCATCGGTAGAAGGCCGCGTAGACCGTGCCGTCGCCGTGCACGGCCGGGCGGACCTGGGGCCCGTTCTGCCCGAGCGTCGTCCGCTTCTCGATCCGGATGGAGCTGAAGGCCGGCAGGGCGGTGCCGCCGTCGAGCGTCTGCTCGATGGTCGCGGTCTTGCCTCCCGACGCGTTGAAGTCGTTGACGCCGATATAGACACGGTCCGAGCCGACGCCGGCCCCGCCCATCACGGTCGAGGCCTGCACATAGGGCTGGTCCTCGTTGGCCCGGTTCTCGAGCTGGGTCATCACCGTCGGGCTCGTGAAGTCGGTCGACCGGTGAACCTCGAAGTCCCCGGTGCCGCCGTCCAGGATCGACGTGAAGAGCCGGCTCGAGGTGCCGGCGAACTTCAGCGTGATGTCGCCCGTGCCGAGGCTCCCGGCGCTCGGCACGATGTTGTTGAGGGTCCAGCTGCCGCCCCCGTCTGTCGAGACGTAGATGGGTGCCGTGGTGCCGCCCATCGGGTTGGGCGTGAAGGCCGAGCCCGCGATCTGCTGCGGATCGGCCGGGTTGACGGCGATGTTCGGCTCGCTGTCCTGGTTGGTCTCGCCGCTGAGCGACTGCGGGATCATGTTGACGACGGTGATCATCTGGGTCTCCCCGGCGCAGGGCGTTATTTGCGGGCCAGAGCGCGGACGCGCTCGAGCTCGTGCAGCGGCAGGTAGTCGCCCTTGTGAAGCGCTGTCAGAACGTTGGCGCCCGTGGGCACGGCGGCCATGACCTTGGGCGGAATTCCCGCCGAGTCCTGCCTGGCGCCCGGCTGCAGCATCCAGATGCCCTTCTGCCCGGTTCTGTACTTGTCCGACCTTGTACCAGCGCACATCGTCGCTGTTGGGGAAGAGCACTTTTGTCTGCTTGGTGTCCTTCTTGCCCTTGATCACCTCGTCGACGTCGATGGTGGCCTCGTGCCAGTCCGGGTCGTGCTCGCTGAAATGGGTGGTCTTCTGCTCGCTCTTGGCCACCTTCGCCACCGTGCCGACCACGCTCAGGGTGGCCGAGGCCAGCCGGGCGCTGAGCACGCTGTCCTCGCCGGCCACGATCGAGCTGCGCACGGCGCCGGCCATCGCCCGGCTGTCGGTCGCCACGGCCGTGCCGACCACGTCCACCGCGACACTGCTGCCGAAGATCCAGCCATTGGTGAAGAAGGTGAGGCTGCTGCCCTTCCGCAGGCTGGGAGGGGACTTGAAGCGCACCGTGATCTGGTGCCCGCCCAGCGACTGGAACATGTCGGGCGCCGACACCACCCGCTCAACCTCGACGATCGCCGTATTGTCGCCGGCCAGCCCCTCCATGGTCGCGGCCCGCGTCTTGACCACCTTGCCGACGAAGACGAAGGCCGACTCGGCGGCGAACCTGCTCTCTTCCGTGCTGCTCGTGGCCATGGCTGTCCCCGACGGTCGACTGGTTCTCCGATGGATGCCCCGAGGCCGGTTCTGTCAACCGCGTGAGATCCGCCCCCGGGCCCTGAATTGCGTGGTCCCGATGCTCCGCATCGACCGTCGCCGAGATCCGGCAGGGAGCGGACCGACGGCGCTCCCCTGGCCCCGACGGGCCGGTCGGCGGGCTAGACCGGGTTGCCGGCCGCGGCGGCGCGCTTCCAGTCGCGGCGCGCGCGCCAGGAGCATCACCACAGTGAAGGCGCAGAGCGCTGCCGTGAGGCCCCATTCGGCCTCGCCGCTGCCGCCGTCCGGATCGGCGCCGAACACGGCCTCGATCCATTGGGGCCAGACGAGCGTCACGAGAAGCATGAGGGCGCTGAGCCCGCCCAGCGCCAGCTCCACCCGGAAGCGGAGGACGCTCTCGCTCCCGACGGCTCCAAGGCACGTCCCATGGCTCCCCCTTTCGCTCGATGGCGGGATGCCGGTTTTTTTCCACTCGAAAAGCCGTTTCCCTAAGCTGCGCCTCATACCATGAGGAGCGCCCAGCCGAAAGCGGTTTGAGCGCGGTCTTCCTCGGATCGCCGAGCGAGGAGGCATCGTCCGGGCGATCTCCTCCGACCTCTCCTCCTTGACCCCGCCCGCTCTCCGCCGCATCCCTGCGCCGCGCAACCGGGGGGACGGCCGTGGCTGGGACTACATCATCGTCGGGGGAGGCAGCGCCGGGTGCGTCGCGGCGTGGCGGCTGACCTCGGCGTTCGGCGCGCGGGTGCTTCTGCTCGAGGCGGGCAGGCCGGACGATCATTGGCTGCTGCGGCTGCCGGCCGGGTTCATCAAGCTGCTGAACCACCCGCACTACATGACCCAGCATCTGACGGTGCCGCAGCCGCAGCTCGACGGGCGCGTGCTGACCATCCCGCAAGGAAAGGTGCTGGGCGGCGGCAGCAGCGTCAACGCCCAGGCCTATATGCGCGGGCGCAAGGCCGACTACGACAGCTGGGGCGAGACCAGCGGCAGCGAGCACTGGTCCTGGGCCACCATGCTGCCGCACTTCAAGGCGCTCGAGGGCAACCAGCGCTTCAACAACGAGTTTCACGGCATCGACGGCCCCCTGAAGGTCGGCAGCGGCGGTTTTGTCTGCGACATGACGCATCTTTTCGTCGCTGCCGCCCAGGGGCTGGGGCTGCCGTTCCGCCACGACTTCAACAACGGCGCGCCGGGCGGCGTGGGCTATCTGCAGATCACCGGCACGCCCGGCCGCCGCTGCAGCGCCGTCGACGCCTACATCCGCCCGCTGATGACCGACAAACGAGCTGGAGATCCGGACCGAGGCCAAGGTCACCGCGCATCCTGGTCGAGCGGCGGCCGGGCCGTCGGCGTCGAATACTCCCATCACGGCCGGCTCGAGACCGTGCGCACCGACGGCGAGATTCTGTTGGCCGCAGGCGCCTTCGTCTCGCCGCAGATCCTGATGCTGTCGGGCATCGGGCCGGCGGATCATCTGAAGAGCGTCGGCATCGAGGTCGAAGGTCGGACCTGCCCGGGCGTCGGCGAGAAACCTGCAGGACCATCCGGGCTCGCCCGTGGTGGCGGCGACCCGGGGCAGCTACGGCCATTTCGGCCAGGAGCGCGGGCTCAAGCTGGCCATGAACGGGCTCGAATACCTGATGTTCAAGCGCGGGCGGGTCACCTCCACGGGTGTCGAAGTCCTGCTCGTTCCACGTGCCCGAGGACGGCAGCGGCGATCCGGTGATGCAGATCTACTGCGTGCCGACGACGAGCTATGCGGGCGGCGTGCCCAATGTGGACGGGGTGACGCTGCACACGGTGATGCTGCGGCCGCGCGCAAAAGGCTGGGTGCGGCTGCGCACGGGCGATCCGGGCGACCTGCCGCTCGTCAACCCCAACTATCTGGGCCACCCGGACGACATGGCGCATCACATCGCGGGCGTGCGGGCGGCGCGCGAGATCATGCGCACGCGGCCCCTGGCCGACGTGCTGACGGCGGAGCTGCTGCCGGGCCCGAATGCCGTGACCGACGAGGACATCGCGGCCCATCTCCGGCAGTCGGCCCGGACCGATTTTCACCCCGTCGGGACCTGCCGCATGGGCCGCGCCGGCGCTCCCGACACCGTGGTGACGCCGGACCTCCGGGTACAGGGCGTCGATGGCCTCCGCGTGATCGACGCCTCGATCATGCCCAAGCTCGTCTCCGCCAACACCAACGCCCCGACCATGGCGCTGGCCGACCGCGCGGTGTCGATCATGCGCGGCGTCGAGGGCGTCATCGAGATGGGCGGAAGGAGCGGCGCCCGGCCCTGAGAGGCGGGCCGCCTCGACGCGACCGAAGGATCGCCAGCATCACGAGCATCTCGAGGATCAAAAGCACGGTGAGCGCGGCACCCTCGAAGACGTCGCCCCGGTCGTTGAGCGCGAAGATGCCGACGGGCATGGTGACCCAGCCGGGCGGGTAGATGTTGTTGGCAAGGAGGTTATTCAGTCTGCTGGCGGGGGCCGGCGGGTTCGACGGGGCAGTGGGGCGCGGATCGACAGAGGGAACGCCGGTGGCCCAGAACATCTATGACGATCCTGGCTTTTTCGCGGCCTACAGCCGGCTCGAGCGCTCGATCCAGGGCCTCGACGGTGCTGCCGAATGGCCGTCGCTTCGGGCGCTGCTCCCGGAGCCGCGTGGGCTGAGGGTCCTCGACCTCGGCTGCGGCTTCGGCTGGTTCTGCCGCTGGGCGCGGCAGCAGGGGGCGGCGAGCGTGCTCGGCATCGACGTCTCGGCGCGCATGCTGGCGCGGGCGACGGAAGAAACCCGGGACAAAAGGATCGCCTACCGGCGGGCCGACATGGAGCAGCTCGACCTGCCGTCTGCCGCGTTCGATCTCGCCTACAGCTCGCTGGCCTTCCATTACATCGAGAACCTGGCCGGGCTTCTTGCGGCCGTGCATCGGGCGCTCGTGCCCGGTGGCCGTCTCGTCTTCTCGGTCGAGCATCCGATCTTCACGGCACCATCCCGACCGGGCTGGTCGGACGGCCCGGCCGGCCGCAGGACCTGGCCGCTCGACGGCTATCTCGACGAGGGTCCGCGCATCACCGACTGGCTGGCCGAAGGCGTCGTCAAGCAGCATCGGACGATCGCCACCTACGTCAACCTGCTGCTCCGGCTCGGTTTTTCCCTCTCCCACATCCAGGAATGGGCACCCAGCGAGGAGCAGATCCGGGAACATCCGGAATGGGCGGACGAGCGCCAGCGCCCGCCCTTCCTCCTGGTCGCGGCCCGGCGCTGAGCGGACATCGCTCCGCCCGCCCATCGGGCCCGCCTTGCCGCTCTCCCGGACCTCGGGCAGGATAGGCTGCCGCGGCGAGCAGCCGGGCGCCATCGGCGCCGCCATCGCGCGCGTCGCCCCGGGGAACAAGAAGATCATGACCGTCCGGCCCGCAGAGAGCGTCTACCGCACCTGGATCCTGGACAGCAGGCGCTGGGACCACTATCGGCCCCGCCCCACGGACATCGTGATCGCAACCTATCCGAAGTGCGGCACGACCTGGATGCAGCGGATCGTCGGCCTTCTCGTCTTCCAGACGCCCGAGGCGCGACCGATCACCCAGATCTCGCCCTGGATCGACAAGCGCTTTCCCGAGCCGGCCCCGGCCGTGATGGCCCGGATCGAGGCCCAGGACCACCGCCGCTTCCTCAAGACGCACCTGCCCGCCGACGGGCTGCCGATCCATGACGAGGTCAAGTACGTCCACGTCGTCCGGGACGGGCGCGACGCCTGCATGTCCTTCCACAATCACGGCTCGGTCTTCACGCCCCGGATGCTGGAGGGTCTCGACCGCGCCGGCCTCGCGGACGAGGCCGTCGGCCGTCCCTACCCGCGCGTCCCCGCCGATCCGGCCGATCACTTCCACCGCTGGCTCACCGAAGGCGTCGTGCCGGGCCACGAGGACGGCTCGCCGACCCTGTCGTTCTTCCAGCTCGAGCGGACCTGGTGGAGCCTGCGGCACCGCCCGAACCTGCTGCTCGTCCACTACAACGACCTCAAGGCGGACCTCGCGGGCGAGATGCGACGCGTGGCGGGCTTCCTCGGCATCGAGGTGGCGCCGACCGTCTGGCCGGATCTCCTCCGGGCCGCCGGGTTCGAGGCCATGCGCCGGGACGGCGACGTGCTGATCGGCAGCCTCGCAGCCATGTTCGAGGACGGCAGCCGCAGCTTCTTCCACAAGGGCACGAACGAGCGCTGGCGTGGCGTCTACCGCGAGGAGGACCTTTCCCTCTACGACGCCAGGCTCGCCGCCACCCTCCCGCCGGCCTGCGCCGAGTGGGTGGCGCACGGCCGGTCGGCCGTCTTTGCCTAGACCGGCTTCGCCCGGGCCTCCAGCGTCGTCAGCAGCTCGCGCAGGCGGTGCCGCGTCCGCTCGGCCGTCGTCTCGTCGATCGCATCGAGGTCGATGAAGAGATCCAGGCCCTTCGCGTGCTCGCTGATCACCTCGCGCGCGCTGGTCGAGGTCGCCGAGCAGGCCCTCCACGGCGTAGGGCACCACCTCGCGGCTGATGCCCTTCATGCGGATCGGCGGCAGCGGGTGGGCGCGCACCTGGTGGCGGACCACCGCGTAGGTCTCGTAGCTGAGAACGATCCCGTTGGGCTCGGCGATGGACTGCAGCCGTGCCGCGAGGTTCGCCTCGGCGCCGATGATGGTGTAGTCCATCCGGTCGTTGCTGCCGAAATTGCCGACATTGCAGTAGCCGGTATTGATGCCGATCCGGGCCCGGAACGGCTGCTCGATGCCGCGCCGGCGCCACTCGGCATTGAGCTGGCCCAGCCGGCGCTGCATCGCCGTCGCCATCTCCACGCAGGCCTGCGCGTCCTCGGCCACGCCCTTCGTCTCGGGGTCGCCGAAGAAGCCCAGGATCGCGTCGCCGATGAACTTGTCGACAGTGGCGCCATGGGCCAGCGCGATCCGCGACATCTCGGTCAGGTACTCGTTCAGCAGGGCGGTCAGCTCTTCCGGCTGCAGCCGCTCGGTGGTGCCGGTGAAGTTCTCGATATCGGAGAAGAAAATCGTCAGCTTCTTGCGCTCGGTCGTGATCGAGACGTCCTTCTGGCCGCTGAAGATGCTCTTGTAGACCTGCGGCGACAGGTACTTGGCCAGCTTCATCGAGATCGCGGCCAGAAAATCGTTGGCCTGGGTCAGCTCCTGATTGATGCCGCGGACCAGGCCGGCCTGCCGGCGCTGCATCAGGATGAAGGCGACGCCGGCGCCGGCGGCCAGCACGAAGTAGAGCAGCAGATATTTGAAGGCGAGCAGATTGCTGCCCAGCGATTCCGAGACGGCGATCTCCTGGATGCCCCGCACGTCGCCGACCTTCCAGTCGAGCTTCGGGCTGTCGGGGTGGCTGTTGTGGCAGGCGACGCAGACCTCGCCCATGCGCACGGGCGTCGCGACCCGGACCCGCCGGTCGAACAGCGACCCCGCAACCTGGACCACGGGCTGGCTCGGGTCGGCGCGCAACTTGCTCAGCGCCTCCTCCTCGAACCCGTCCAGCGGATGCCGCTCGCGTCCGCGGAACGGCAGGTCGGAGAGGAAGCGGTACTGCACGGCGCCGTTGTGGCCGCTGATCCGGTTGCCGAGCTCGATCGAGAGGGTCGCCGGAATGGGGATGGCACCCGGCGTGCCCTTGTAGTCGTAGCCCGCGGTCGTCACCTGGCCGTGCGCCTGCAGCACGCGGCCGACCACGTCGCTGGCATAGAAGGCGCGCATGTCGTCGATGATGAGGCCGGTCTCGCGGGCCTGGACCCGCAGGAGGTGCTCGGACAGGCTGCGCAGGTCGAGCCACACCGCCAGCGGCAGCCCGATCAGGCCCAAAAGGACGGCCACCACGAGCAGCGGGCCCATTCTCCGCTGCTGGCGCACGGCCCGCTCGGTCAGGCCCGCCATGGCTGCCTCCCCCGGCCGCGTCCGGCTCGGCCCGGCGGTGGTCCGCCACCCGGCTCGGAAATCCCTTCCCCCGCATCCCGCCCGAGCCGGCGGTCGATCAGGACCCGCGCGGACCTTCTCGTCTGACGCGTCATTTCCACCATCCTGCCTCCGCCCAGCCCTTTCCGGCTTCGGCGTGCATATCAGACCGGGCCTGGAACGCCAGCGTCGAGGCACCCCGGCCCGGTGGCGCGTCGCACGGCCGGGCCGCACGGGCCAAGCTCCGACGCCCGTGGCCGCCCGGCCCGGGGGGCCCCACCCCCTGCTACGGGGCTCGACTCGACCATGAAGGGCATGAAAGCTTTGCTCACAGTCTGAGGGGGACCAGAAGAGGGTGAGGGCGCCCGGCACGGGCCGGGCCGACGATGAGGGGAGGCTCGAATGAAGCATCTGGACGAGAAGCCCGGCCGCCTGTCGCGGCGGGCGTTGTTGCAGACCACGGCCGGCGCGGTGGCGCTGGGCGGCGTTGCGGCACCCTTCGTGCTGCGCCGGGCCAGGGCGGCGACGGGCGGGTTCGACCCCAAGCGCTTCTCCGGCCAGTCCATCGAGGTCCTGTTCGCCAAGGGCCCGCGCGGCGACCTCCTGCAGAAATACGAGAAGGAGTTCACCGAGCTCACCGGCATCAAGGTCGGCTCCGAGCAGGTGCCCGAGCAGCAGCAGCGCCAGAAGGCGGTGATCGAGTTCACCTCGGGCTCGACCTCCTTCGACGTGCTGATGCTGGCCCTCCACGTCCAGAAGCGGCTGGTCGCCAAGGGCAAGTGGCTGGTCGACGTCAAGCCGATGCTGGCCGACCCGCAGCTCACCTTCCCCGACTACGACTTCGCCGACTTCTCGAAGGCGGGCCTGCTCTGGGCCACGCAGGCGGACGGGCGCGTCGACACGCTGCCGATCAACATCGACTATCATCTGATCTATGCCAACATGGACCTCTTCGAGAAGAAGGGAATCAAATATCCCGCCACCTTCGACGAGATGGTCGAGGCGGCCAAGGCCCTGAACGATCCCTCGAACGGCATCAGCGGCTGGGTCGGCCGCGGCATCAAGAACGCCAACGTGCCGGTCTGGACCAACCTCCTCCTGGGCTGGGACGTCGATTCGATCGACGACAAGGGCGTCATGCACACGACCGAGGATCCGGCGGTGGCCGCCGCCCAGCTCTACAAGACGCTCAACGTCGACTACGGCCCGCCCGGCACCAGCGGCTTCAACTGGATGGAGGCGCAGGCGAGCTTCATGCAGGGTCGCGCCGCCATGTGGCTGGACGGCATCGGCTTCGCCGTCCCGGTCGAGGACAAGACCAAGTCCCGCGTCGCCGGCCGCACCAAATACGTCATGCAGCCCATGGGCCCCAAGGCCCAGCATTCGGGCAGCTTCGCCGACGGCATGGGCGTGTCGGCCTTCACCGACAAGAAGGAGGAGGCCTTTCTCTACTGCCAGTGGGCGACGAGCAAGACGATGGCGGCGCGCCAGCTCCAGGGCGGCTACGGAGCGCCCGGCCGGACCGGGGTCTACGAGGACCCCGAGGTGCTGGCCGGCACGACCTCGTCCAAGGACGTGGTCCAGGCGATCGTCGAGTGCAGCAAGATCGGCCGGCCCAGCCTGCCCGTGGTCATCCCGGTGACCGAGTTCCGCGACATCTTCGGCATCGCCCTCACCAACATGATCAACGGTGCCGAGCCCAAGCCCGAGCTCGTGGCCGCGACCGGGCAGTTCAAGCCGATCCTCGAGAAGAGCGAGAAGGCCTGAGCCCGGGCCCGGCGATGGGCAGCGTCACGACCGGCCCGGCCGCCGCCAAGGTGGCGGCCGGGGCCGCGCCGGCCCGCTCGCACTACCGGCGGCGCTGGCGCTACCTGCTGTTCGCGGCGCCGGCCCTCCTCGTCATCTTCGCCGTCATTCTCTTTCCCTGGGGCTTCACCATCTTCCTCTCGACCCACGACTGGCCGATCGTGGGCGAGCGCACCTTCGTGGGCCTCGGCAACTACAAGCAGCTCCTGCACGACACGCGATTCCTCGAATCGATCGCCCGCACCTTTTATTTTACCTTTCTGGCGGTGCTGCTGCCGGTGGTGCTGGGCATCGGGGCCGCGGTCGTGTTCCACCGCGAGTTCCCCTTCCGCGGCGTGCTGCGCACCCTCTTCATGATGCCGATGATGGCCACCCCGGTGGCCATCGCCCTCGTCTGGACGATGATGTTCCATCCCCAGCTGGGCGTCCTCAACTATCTGCTCTCGCTGGTCGGCATCCCCCCCAGCTCTGGGTGTTCGCGCCCGGCACCGTCATCCCGAGCCTCGTGCTGATCGAGATCTGGCAGTGGACGCCGCTCGTCATGCTCATCGTCCTGGGCGGCCTCGCCTCGCTGCCGACCGAGCCCTACGAGTCGGCGCTGATCGACGGCGCCTCCGAGTGGCAGATGTTCCGCCACATCACCTGGCCGCTCGTGCTGCCCTTCGTCATGGTCGCCGTGGTCATCCGCGCCATCGACGCCCTCAAGGCCTTCGACACCATCTTCGTCATCACCCAGGGCGGCCCCGGCACCGCGTCCGAGACCATCAACATCTTTCTCTATCTGCAGGCCTTCGCCTTCTACAATATCGGCTATGCGTCGGCCGTCGTCGTCGTCTTCTTCGTCATCATCGTGGCGCTGACCCTGCTCCTGCTCTGGTCGCGGCAGCGCACCCAATGGGCGCTCAACACATGACCCCGTCGATCAGGGGCGCCTTCGCCCACTCGCCGGGCCTGGGCCTCAGGGTCCTGACCAGGAAGCTGCTCTTCGCGCTCGCCGTCGTGGTCATCGTCTCGCCTGCCATCCTCGTCTTTTTGTGGATGCTGTCGCTCTCCTTGAAGAGCGAGCTCGACAACTCCGCCTACCCGCCCGTGTTCTGGCCGCGGCAGCCCGCCTGGCAGAACTACGTCACGATCTTCCAGCAGAACCCCTTTCTCCTCTATACCTGGAACAGCATCATCGTGTCGGGCGTCTCGACCTTCGTCGCCCTGCTGGTCGGCGTGCCGGCCGGCTACGGTCTCGCCAAGGCCCGGGCGCAGGGGCTGGGCCTCCTCGTCCTCGTCTCCCGCATCACCCCCGGCCTCAGCTACCTGATCCCGCTCTTCATCATGTTCCGGGCCCTGCACCTCACCGGCACGCTCTACCCGCTCATCATCATCCACCTCGTCATCTCGGTGCCGATCATCGTCTGGGTCATGCTGGGCTTCTTCGAGAGCCTGCCGGGCGAGCTCGAGGAGGCGGCGCTGATCGACGGCGCCAATCTCTGGCAGGCCTTCTACAAGGTGGCCCTGCCGCTCTCCCGCCCCGGCATCGTCGTCGGCGCCATCCTCTCCTTCATCTTCTCCTGGAACAATTTTATTTTCGCGGTGGTGCTGGCCGGCCGCGAGACCCGCACGCTTCCCGTGGCCGTCTACAACTCCCTGAGCTTCGAGCAGCTCTCCTGGGGCCCGCTCGCCGCCGCCGCCCTCGTCGTCACCCTCCCCGTCCTCGTCCTCACCGTCTTCGTCCAGCGCGAGATCGTGAGCGGCCTCGCCGCGGGTGCGGTCAAGGGGGGGTAGGGCGAGGCCGAGGTTCCTGGGACTGACGGAGGCGAGCATGCTCGAAGGTGGATGTCTCTGCGGTGCCGTGCGCTACCGGATCGACGGCGAGGTCCTGGTGAGCGGCATCTGCCATTGCCGCACCTGCCGCAAGGTGGCCTCGGCACCCAGCCTGCCGTTCGTCTCCGTCCCCTCGGCCGCCTTCGCCATCGTCAGGGGAACGCCCAGGGAGACAAAATCCTCGCCGCCCGTGACGCGGAGCTTCTGCGGGGCCTGCGGCTCGCCGCTCACCTATCGCAGCGCCAGCGAGCCCGAGACCATCGACGTCATGACCGTCAGCCTCGACCGCCCGGAAGCCGCACCGCCGACGCTCCACGTCTGGACCAGCGAGAAGCTGGACTGGGACGTCATCGCCGATGGGCTGAAGACCTATCCGCGCGGGCGGTTGGATGGGGCGTGAGCGGCGTAGGCTGAGAAATCCGGGGGCCCCCGGTCGACCGTGGCGCCGCACCTTCCGCTCGCTCGTCGGCCGCCTGGCCGCCTCGTGGCGCGACGCCACCGCTCGTGCCCCGCCAGGCCGCTCCTTCCCGATTGACCGCGCTCCCGGGTAGGAGCAGCTTGCAGCAGGCGACCACGTCGCGGACAGAAGAGGCGCGCCCACGCCTTCGATTTCAGGCGCAGCCTTGCGACAGGAGGCTGGCATGTGGAGTGGCGTACTGGACTCGGCGAAGCTCCGCCTGAGATCCGGACAACATCCTCTCCGTGACGATACCATGTTGAAGTATTTTATTTCTCAGCTCGACGTGAGGACGAAGCTGATCGCCCCAGGCCTCTGACCGAGAGCCAGAAGACGGTGATGGGAGAGATCAGAACAAAGCTGGACTCTTTTTTCGACGACTTCCGGCACTACATACGAGAATCCTGTCGAGGACGCGTGGACCGAGGCATATCGCCTCGAGCGGCTGATGGCGCTGATCGAGCCACCCGACACGCTGATCGGCGAGGTGCAACGGCGTCTGGACGAGGCGGCCGAAGAGAAGATCGCGACCGCGGGCCGGCTGCGGACGGCCTTCGAGGCGGCGGCCCCTCAGGTCATCGACACGACGCCCTCGCCGCCCATCCTGAAGCCCGGGGGCGAGACCCGGCTGAGGGCGATGCTCCTCGATATTCTCGAGGAGACGCATTGGGCCGTTCAGAGGAAATTCCACTCTCGTCCGATACAGAAGAGCGCCACCCGCAGGTTGGTGTGGATCGGGATGCTGGCCTGCTTCCTCTTCATTCTTCCCTACATCTACATCTATCTACGCATATGGATGGGCGACGACAAGTATACGCTGCCCTTCGACAGCTGGGCGTGGCTGCCGCTGTGGACCGCGATCACCTCGGGATTCTTCGGGGCCATGTTCAGCAGGCTGCTCTATCTACAATCCAACTGGGACACGTTGAGCCTCGGCTCGCTGAAGGATGCACGGGACTACTCGTCGATATTGCTCAGAGGCTCGGTAGGAATGACCGGCGCGATAGTCGTATATTATTTCCTGCTCTCAGGGGTTATTGGCGGGGGATTGTTTCCGCGTTTCGAGGAGATCGGGCTCAATCAGCTCAGCTTCAAGGATCAGAAGGCCGGCTCGGACATCGTCGCGCTCAGGCTGGTCCTGCCGAACGTGCAACTGGCCCTCCTCGTTGTCTGGAGCTTCCTTGCGGGCTTCTCCGAGCGGCTCGTGCCGAGCATCCTTCAGACGACCGAAGCGTCGGTCGCCGAGAGTGGCAAGCAGCGGCAGAAGCCGTAGGGGGCGGCAAGCGCGGCAGGCGATGCGTGTCTCGGCCGGCGTCGGGGTGCGGCCCAGCCCGTTGCGGCAGCGACGTTCGGGCACATGCTCCCTGAGCCTCGGGCGGCGCACCAGGGTTGCCCGGGCAGGGCGAGCCGGGGGCCTCGGTACGCTCCCGTTCCCCCCGGTCGTCCAGACGATCTCCCGTGGGACGCCGTGCATGACCCCGCTACTTCAGCGCCGAGAACGCCGTGGGCGTCAGGATCTGGCTGCTCAGGCTGGCGATGATCGGACCGTCCTTCTCGCTGTCCGCGCGCGCCTTCTGCCAGTCCGGATCGTTCATGAACGCCGTCCACTTGGTCTCGCGCTCGGCCAGCGACTCCCAGGCGAGCATGTAGGTCAGCTCCTGGTTGGAGCTGCCGATCAGCGTTGTCCAGAAGCCCACCTGGCGGATGCCGTGCCTGGCCCAGATCCCGAGCGTGTGGTCGCTGAAGCGGGCCAGCAGCTTCGGCATCTGCCCCGGCAGGCAATGATAGTTGCGCATCTCGTAGATCATCGCTGAGCGTTCCTCGAGGTTGGAGGCCAGGGACTCCTCGCCGAAAGCCCCGTCGCGGCCGCATCGGCAGCCGCTCTCTCGGCTGCCGTCGACCTGGGGTCTCGTCGGTTCACCGGCGGCCCCCGCTCGTACCACTGGTGCTGCTCGCCTCCTACCCCCGCGCGCCTCGCCGAGCGCCCTCGGCTCGCCGGGGCCGGCGCCCGCCGGGCGCGGGCGGACGACGCGGGCCGGCCCGGGCCGTCCCGATTGACTGGCCATCGCCGGAGGAGCAAGCTTCCGCGAGGTCGACCAGCCGTCGGCCGGAGACCGGTTGGCGGCGGCGCCCTGCCGTGCTCCGAGCCGCGCAGGGAGGCGCCGGCCGTCGCAGGCGACGAGAAGACACTCCAATGCTGGACTGGATCTACGAGATCCCGCTCACTTGGCTGGCCCTGCTCATCTCGGGCCTGTTCATCGCCATCACTTGGCTGGGCATCGTCTTCGTCAAGCCGTTCCTGCGGCTCGGGCTGCGCTCGCAATCCAGCGCCAACGATCTCGTCAGCATTACGAGTGCCGGCTTCAGCCTCTTCTACGGCCTCGTGCTGGGTCTGCTCTCGGTCGCGGCCTTCCAGAACTCGGAGGAGGTCAAGCGCAGCACGAACGAGGAGGCGTCGACCCTGGCCTCCCTCTATCGCGTGGCGGCGCTCTACCCCGAGCCGCTGTCCTCGGAGCTGCAGGCGCTGCTGCGCGACTACACCCTCTACGTGGTCTACAAGGACTGGCCGGCCCACCTGCGCGGCCAGGCGCTCAACGGCGGCATGCTGCGCCTGCAGACCATCGGCCAGCGGCTGTTCGAGTACGAGCCGAAGACCAAGACCCAGGAGATCCTGCACACCGAGATGCTGCAGGACTTCAATCAGCTGGCCGCCCTTCGGCAGGAGCGGCTGGCAGGGGTGCTGACCGGCATCCCGGGGGTTCTCTGGTATGTGGTGGGGATCGGCGCGGTCATCTATCTCCTGCTGCTCCTGCTGCTCGAGATGCGCTTCTTTACCCACATCTTCCTGGGCGGCCTCGTCTCGTTCTTCCTGGGCGTCATGATCTTCGTCATCGCCGCCATGGGCTATCCGATGCGCAGCGGCGTCAGCGTCTCGGCCCAGCCCTACGAGCATGTCTACGAGATGACCATGCGGGCGGACGAGTCCTCGTGAAACGCCGAATAGGGGTGAGGAACCGGATCGGGGTGAGACGCCGGATGGGCCTGAGGCGCCGGAGAGGGCTCGCGGCCCTCCTGCTGGGTGCGGCGCTGGCCTGCGGTGGCGGCCTCGCCGCCCAGCCGCTGATCTTCCTTTCGATGGGCACCGGGGCGCTCGGCGGGACCTACTATCCGGTCGGCCGGGCGATCTGCGCGCTGGTGAACGACGCGCCGGGCGACCCGCCGATCCACTGCTCCGTCGAGTTCGACCAGCGGCTCGGTCTACAATATCGAGGGCCTGGCGAACGGCGAGCTGGAGCTCGCCATCGTCCAGTCGGACGTCCAGTTCGATGCCGTGGGCGGTCATGGGCGCTGGGGCGGCAGCGCGCTGGCCGGGCTGCGCGCCGTCTTTTCCCTCTATCCGGAGCCCGTCACGATCATCGCCCGCCGCGATGCCGGGATCGCCCTGCTGGCCGACCTCCAGGGCAAGCGCGTCAACATCGGCAGCCCCGGATCGGGCACCCACGAGACCTGGGACATGATCTCCGCCACCCTCGGCTGGCGCCGGCAGGACCTGGCCGGGCTCACCGAGCTGAAGCCGGCGGCGGCCCGCTCGGCCCCGTGCGAGGGGCGCATCGACGCGCTCGTCCTCTTGCTGGGCCACCCCAACCAGGAAGTCGGGGCGATGCTCCAGGACTGCGACGCGCGGCTCGTCGGCATCCCCGAGGCGACGGTCGCCAAGCTGATCGACGGCCGGCCCTACTTCCGCGAGGCCGTGATCCCGGCCGCCGCCTACGGGTTGGCCCTGGACGTCCTATCCTTCGGCGGCGGCGCCACGCTGGTCACCACCGCCGGGCTCGACGACGGGGTCGTCGAGAGGATCGTCGAGGCGGTCGTGGGACGGATCGAGGGCTTCGCCGCATGCAGCCGGCGCTGCGCCATCTCGAGGTCGGCGAGATGGCGCGGGAATTCGCTGACGGCACCCATGCATCCAGGCGCGCTCCGCGCGTTCCAGGATCTCGGGGTCCTGCCGCGATGACGCGGCCGGGCCTCGCGACGATCTCCTAGAAGCCGCCGGGGAAGGCCGGGATGGCAGCGTTCGAGATCCTGGAGAAGCAGGGGCTGCGGGTGGTCCGGGTGACGCTCGCGAACGAGACGGTCCGGGCCGAGTTCGGCGCCATGGCCTACATGCGCGGGGCCATCACCATGCACGCCAAGCTGCCCTCCGTCGGCAAATGGCTGAAGGCCACGCTCTCGGGCGAGGCGCCCATCCGCCCGCGTTACACCGGCACCGGAGAGCTCCTCTCCGCCAGCTCGGTCGGCGGCTACCACGTCTTCGAGGTGGCGGGGAGTCTGCAATTCTCAAGAACGGCGCCTACTGGGCGTCGGAGGGCAAGGTCAAGCTCGGCCTCTCACCGCGAGCGGATTTTACCTCCCTCTGGGGCGGGGAAGGCTTCCATCGACTACCAGACCAAGGTGCGCGGCAGGGGCACCGTCGTCCTGAACTCGCCCGGCCCGGTCGAGGAGGTGGTCCTCGAGGGCGAGCCGCTGGCGGTCGAGGGGCAAGCTCGTCATCGCCCGCACCGAGGGCCTCGGCTATCGCATCAGGCGCCCAGCCGCTCGATCCTCAGCTCCTGGATCTCCGGCGAGAACCGGGTGCGCGTTTTCGAGGGCCAGGGCAAGGTCCTCCTGGCGCCATTTCCCTATTGGAACCAGCGGCTGCTCCGGGCCGTCCAGCGCTGAGCGCGCGCCGGCGCACGAGCCGAGCCCGAGCCTACCCGCGCTTCGTTCGGCCAGCGGCCGCACGTCGCCGAGGCTCGGGCAGCGGGGGCGGTTCTCTCGGGCTCCGGCAGCGGCTGGCAGGGTACCAGCGTCGCCGGCTGCGTCGCGCCAGCTCCTGATATTGCCGTGTGCCCGTCGCCTTCCAGGCGATTTCCTCGAGCGAGCGCGCGCATGATCTGGGCGGGAACGCCCGCTGCCAATATGCCCGGCGGCACATCAAGCCGGCCCGCACGAAGCTCATGGCGCCGACGAAGGCTTCTCGCCGATTTCCGCGCCATCCATGATCACCGCGTTCATGCCGACCAGCGCGTCCGCCCGAGCGGCAGCCATGGAGAATGGCGCCGTGGCCGAATGGCCGTTCTCCGCGATCACGCGTCTTTGCCGGGAAAGCGTGCATCACGCAATTGTCCTGCAGGTCCGCTCCGCTCTCACGATAATCCGCCCGAAGTCGCCCCTCAGGCCGCCCCCGGACCGATAAAAACGCCCTCCCCCACGATCACGTCGCCGATCAGCACCGCGTCGGGTGAACGAACGCGGAGGGATCGACCACCGGCCGGATGCCGGCATAGGCATAGATGCGCGCCATGGCTATCTGAAATCCACCATGCTCAGCATAGGGCAGGGACTCGTACCGGCGACCACCCACCCGGCCTGGTCGGGTCTGAGAGCCCGTCCGAAAAAGAGTTGAGCGGAATCAGCCGGTTGTGGTGTCTGTCTCGTGTGTGAAGCGAGGGGACGCCGCCATGTGGACCAATTCCGCTCGAAACAAGTATGCCCGTGCGGCCAAGCGCTACGCAACCGATCTGACCGATGCCCAGTTCGAGCTGGTCGAGCCGGCCAGGCACGCCGAGCCGGCCGGCCGGCCCGCAAGACGGATGTCCGGGCGTGATCGATGCGATCTTTATGTCCTGCGGACCGGCTGTCAATGGGACTGTTGCCCAAATTTCCCGCGCGGAAGCACGGTCTTTGGCTACTTCCGGCGCTGGCGGCGGACGGAACGTGCACGGCCTCTAAGGTGCGCGTCCCGGTGCGCCAAGCGGTCCGCGGGAGCCGCAGCCCAGTGCCGGGATCGTCGATAGCCAGTCGGTCAAGACGACGAAGCGGCGGCCCGACGAGCGCGGCTACGACCGGGAAAAAGGTCAACGGCCGCAAGCGGCACGTCCTGGTCGACACGCTCGGGTCCTGTCTGCGTCATCGTCCATCCCGCGGCATCCAAGACCGCGACGGGCCCGCGCTGCTGCTGAGCGCATCTGCCGCCGCTTTCCCTGCTCACCCTGCTGTGGGCCGACGCTGGCTACCCGGGGCCGAAGGGCGGCTGGCTCCGGCAGCGGCTGGGGCTGGAAATCATCAAGCGCTCGGACCCGTCACAGGTTCGACGTTCTGCCCAGGCGCTGGGTCGTCGAGCGCACCTTCGGCTGGTTCGGCCGCAACCGCCGCTTGGCCAAGGACGTGGAAACCCTGATCGCTAGCAGCACCGCTATCCTCTACCTCGCCGCCACCCGCCTGCTCACCCGGCGTCTCGCAATCCCTTGAGCAGAAGAGAAACTTTCTCGGACGGGCTCTGAGACCACATGTTGTTTCGTTAGCTTTACATCACCGCTTTCCACAGGCGCGTCATCCGCAAACACACGATAGTAAAATGCACATCAGATAGGGGCTGGCCGGCAACGCAATTTCGTCCTCCGGGAATCTAAGCATCAACGCCATTCTATCGTGATCAGATATCAGCAGGCTGTCATTTGGAAAGATGGTAGCGTCTCTGCGCCAAACGATCCTGCTGGTCGGTGTCGTTGCCAGTCTCTCGGAGAATTCAGACGCCACTGACGTCATCGATGGCCTCGTGGCCTATCAGAGCGCTGAAGGTGGATTTTGGGGAGATACAGCTTGAATTTCATTGCTGTTGCGCGGACTGGGCTATGGTTATGTAACTTGATATGGAGTAAGACAATTCGACCGCTGTCGCTCAGCACACCTACGACGAGTTTAAATGTCGGCACAAAGTCGCGGATGAAGTCGGCGGTTCATTATATCTCGTATCTCATGATCATACATTGGCTCACACTTGAACTCAAACCTCCGATAGTATCGCCGATCGGCAGCCTGAAGCGCAGTGTACGATTGAGGAACCGACACAACGTATGCCACGTGTCCTGGTGCCGTGGTGTGGAGCGCCACGTCCTTGACGCGGAGGCCCTGTATGCGTGGGCGGATGTTGGGGGTTATGAGGTTCTCCAGTGTCTCAGGCGCCAACTGCTCTTCGTCGGTCCCCCCATCGACGCACTCGGGTAGGCGTGTCTTCCCCGCCTCCTTCATACCGTAGATGATAGTTCCACCCGCAGAGTTGGCGAACGCGGACACGTCCTTACTGATGTTCTCGCTAATCTTCGCATTCTGAAGATGATCCGACTGCTTGTATTCTACGGTAAGGCTCTCGGGAACCGTTCCAATTATAGTGAGAAGGTCCGTCCTCCTCCATCTCCCAAGCTCGGTCGAGGCCGCTCACCAGAACCCTCCTCGCGTAGCAGGTATCGTTCGTAGGCCAGGGTCTATCGGTCGGTCTAACCGACCCACGCGGCGATCCTGCGGCAGCGCCCATGTCGTGAAGCTGTGCGCAATCCTTGCTGTCACTGCTCGCGCTCAAGCCGCCTCGTAATTCTTCACGAAATCCTCGGGCGGCGTCGGGCCCCACACATAGAAGGCGTCGTGGGGCGGGTGGTCGCCCGCCTGCCAGTCCTGATCGCAGGGATGTAGTCGATGTCGGAGGAATACTCGGAAAAGCTTCCCCAGGGGTCCTGGACATAGTGAAAATAGTTGGAGCCCAGCACGTGGCGGCCCAGGCCCCAGCCACGACAAAGCCCTTGTCCGCCATCTGCATGGCGCCCAGCCCGATCTCGTTGACCAGGCCACGTCCCAGCTGCAGTGGTGCAGGCCGAGCGCATCCAACTTGGCGAACGCGATCACGTGGTGGTCGCTGCCGTGGACGCCGTGCATGAAGGCGATGCCCTCGCCCGAGCGGTCGGAGAGCCGAAGTCCCATGACGTCCTCGTAGAAGCGGATCTGCCCCCCGACATCGCGGCTGAAGAGGAGGACGTGGGCGAGCCGCCGCGGCCGGACGAAGGGGGCACCGGTGCGGTTCGGAGCCCCCGCCACGCCCGCCGGCGAGGATGGCATCTCGAAGCCCGCCTTGGCGTTGGGCGAGCCTTCTCGGCGACGCGGATCTCGACCAGCGTCCCGTCCGCGTCGCGCAGCCAGAGCCCGTTGCTCTCGAACCCGGCCGGCGGGTCGAGCCGCTCGATGCCCAGCCGCTCCAGCCGCTCGCGGAACCGCTCGATATCGTCCGCGAACGCGCCGAACGAGACATGATGCAGTCTTTTGCGACTTCCCTCGACCAGCGTGCCCCAGCGATGATCGCTGCCCACCGTATGAAGCTCCAGCCCGCCCCCCTGTGCCCGCACGTCGAGCCCGAAGCCGCCGTAGAAGCTTTTCGCCTCTTCCATGTCCGGCACGGTCAGGCTGAAATGGTCCAGCGAGTGCACGCCCAGCACGTCCGGCCGCCGCGTGGGCGGGATGTAGCCTCCAATCTGCGTCATTTTTGTCAGTTCCTCCTCGCCCTGGCTGCTGCCTCGCCTGCCGACAGCCGCCCGGGGCGGGACGGAGGCTGCGCCCGGGCGCCCCGTCGGTCAATGGCCGAGGGGCTCGGCCGCGGCGACCGACGGGCCGCGCCGGCTCAGTCCCGATCAGGCGCGCCGAGCGGGAAGTAGGCCCTGTACGGTCGCGCCTCCTCCACCGCGCGCGCGAACGACGGGCGGGCGAGGAGGCGGGTGCGGTAGGCGCGCAGGTGGCCGAGCGACGGGTCGATCTCGTGCGCCCAGTCGGCATAGAAGAGCGAGGGGGCGGCGGCGCAGTCGGCGAGGCTGAAGGTTTCGTTCGCGGCCCAGCTGCGGCTCTCCATGCGCTGGTCGAGCCAGCGATAGGTCTTGTCCAGCATTGACCGCGCCTCGGCGACGCCGAAAGGATCCCGGTCGGCCTCGGGGCGGAGCCGGTCCCCCACGATCCTCTGCATCGGCGTCATGACGTAATTGTCGAAGACGCGATCCAGCATGCGCACCTCGAGCGCGGCCTTTCGGTCCTCGGGCACGAGGCGGACGGGGCCCGGGTGGTGGAGGCCCAGATGCTCGATGATGACGCTGGCCTCGAGGACCGTGCGGCCGTCGTCGACGAGGACGGGGAAGCGCCGCAGCGGCCACAGCGCCTCGAGCTCCGCCATCGTCTCGGGGACCACCATGCGCGGCTCGAAGGCCGTGCCGTTCTCGTAGAGCGCCATCAGCACCTTCTGGCTGTAGGAGGAGAACGGGTGCGTTAGAGAATCAATGCCATCTTTTCTGCCCTCTTACTTCGCCTGGCGTCCGTGCACTGCGTGTCCTCGCCGTCCCAGGTCACCATCGCATCCCGGCCCTTGCTCCAGTAGACGACGTTCCCGCCCTCGAACCGGGCGCCGTTGGCCGGAGATGGTCTGGAAGGTCGTGACGGTGCGGTCGCCGTGCTCGACCAGCGCCACCTCGGGATCGGTCCGTAGATCCGGGCGATCAGCTCGTTCGCCGGGTTGCCGTCGCAGGTGTAGACCACGCGCACATAGGCGGGCACGAGGCCGTAGACCGCCTGCAGCTCGGCGATCCGGGTGCTTGTACGTTCTCCGTCGTGCAGGCGGTCTTGTCGTCGGCCTTCCAGCAGTCGTTCCGGCCCTTGATCCAGCCCCGCTGCTCGGCCCGCAGAAATTCGTCGCCCCGGCGTCCGCCTTCACCTTGGACTGTCGCCTGGGCAAAGACCGAAGCCATCTGGTTGTCGAGTGCTGCCAGCGCATCGCTTTTGCAGACGAGCTTCTCGATCTCATGGCTCGCCGTGTGCAGTCGAAGCTCGGCTGGACGGCCATCGAGCCGGTGACGCCATGGCAGCGCCGCCAGCACCAACACGAGCAGTCGCATCCGACTGCTCCCTCCCCGTCACCGGCCGCCTGCCCCTATCGCAGCGCCTTCTCCATCAGCCGCACGGCGAGGCGCGTGCCGTCGGGCAGCACCGCCTCCTCCCGGCCGATCTCGGCATAGCCGTGCGGCAATAGAACAAAAAACCACTCATCGTGGCGCCGAGGCGGGCACGCAAGAAGCCGGCGGCGAGGGCGCCGGCCTCCGCCGCCTCGAGGATCGCCCGGCCGATGCCGCGGCGTGCGGCACCGGGGCCGTGAACATGGCGGGATGCGCGTGGGCTCGCTCGCGGGATCGAGCCTGCCCGCGTCGTCCGCGGCGTCTGCCGGCCCGGCATAGGATTTTCGTCGTAGGCTCCAGCCGCCGCAACCGACGAGAGCGCCATCCGCCACGGCCACGAGGTAGGTGCCGTCCTCGATGAGCCCGCGATCGGGCACGCAAACAAAACGGACGGCCGCCGCGACCTCGGCCGGGCTGTAGTAGCCGACCCCGAGTGCCTGCATCGATGCCGCCTGCAGTGTGGCCAGCGCATCGAGGTCATCCAGCGTGGCGGTGCGCACCAGCACGTCCTGCATCTCCTCCCGGGGCCACCCGTCGAAGCGCCCGCCTGTTCAAGCATCGGGCGGCTCGCCTATCCTGGCACCGATCACGGCGACGGGGAAAGAGGGCGATGGGCGAGCGCACGGTGCTGGTCGAGCAGGAGGGTGCCGTTCTCCGGCTGACCCTCGACCGACCGGAAAAGCTCAACAGCTTCAACGAGGCGATGCAGGCCGAGCTGGCCGCGGCGCTGGCCGGAGTCGAAGAGGACAAAAAAATTCGCGCCGTCCTTCTCACAGGCGCCGGCCGCGCCTTCTCGGCCGGCCAGGACCTGGCCGACCGTGCCAATGGGCGAGGGCGAGGCGGCCCCCGACCTCGGCGACACGCTCGATCGCCTCTACAATCCGCTGGTCCGTCGCCTCCGGGCGCTCGACCGGCCGGTGATCGCCGCCGTCAACGGCGTCGCCGCCGGGCGCGCGCCAACCTCGCCCTCGCCTGCGACATCGTCCTGGCCGCCCGCTCCGCCTCCTTCATCCAGCCCTTCTGTCGGCTCGGCCTCGTCCCCGACGCCGGCAGGACTTTTTTCTTCCCCGGCTCGTCGGGGCCGCCCGGGCGCGGGGCCTGGCCCTGCTCGGCGAGACGCTCTGGCCGGCAGGCTTTCGCATGGGCCTGATCCGGCGCGTCGTCGACGACGCGCTTTGGAGGGTGAGGCGATGTCGCTGGCCCGGCATCTGGCGAGCCAGCCGACGCGCGGCCTCGCCCTCGTCAAGCGGGCCCTCGACGCCTCGGCCGCCAACGATCTCGACGCCCAGCTCGACCTGAGCGCGACCTGCAGCGCCTGGCCGGCCGTACCGAGGACTTCCGGGAAGGGGTGAAAGCCTTCCTTGAGAAGCGCCGGCCCACCTTCTCCGGCCGATGAGCGACTCCGAGGACAAGGCCCAACGCCCGGGCGAGCGGCTCGGCGGCACCTCGACGGCAGGCGACACCCTCGAGGCGCCGGCGATCCGGAAGGCGGGCTCGCCGCGTACAGGCATCCGGGACACCGACGTCCGGAACGGGCCGCTCGCGGTCCTCCGCGGCAATGCCGACCGCAGGCGCGGCTCGGTCGCCGCCCCCGAAGGAGAGCCACCTTGCGCGTGACCGCCCTCTACGCCGCCCTTCTGGCGCTTCTCCTCGTCTATCTCAGCGCCCGCGTGATCGGGCGGCGCCGCGCCCTGCGCATCGGCATGGGCGAGGGCGACGACCCCCTCCTCGCCCGCTGGATCCGCGCCCAGGCCAACCTCGCCGAATACGCCCCCCTCGGCCTCCTGCTCCTTCTGATCCTCGAGCTCGGCGGCTGAACTCCCTGGGTCCTCCACCTCCTGGGCCTCCTGCTCGTCGCCGGCCGCTGCGCCCACGCCTTCGCCTTCACCTTCGTCGAGCCCCGCCCGAGGGCCCGCATCCTCGGCATGGCGCTCACCCTGACCTCCATCGGCCTTTCTTCTCTTTTCTGCCTCTTTCAGGCGTTCCTCGGCGTCTGAGCAAAGCCACGCCCGGCCCGAGCGGCAACGGGGTTGCCTCCGCCCCCGAATCGGACGATCTTCATGGCGCGGGCCCTTCGTCCGCGCGCAGCGTCGGGGAGGATGACAATGCCTGAGAGCGTCTACAAGGTCGTCGAGCTCGTCGGCACCAGCACGGACTCCTGGGAGAAGGCCGCCGCCGCCGCCGTCGAGCGCGCCGCCTCCTCGCTCCGCGACCTCCGCATCGCCCAGATCGTCGACCAGGACCTCGTCCTCGAGAACGGCAAGGTGAAGTTCTATCGGTCGAAAGTAAAACTGTCGTTCAAGTACGAGGATTGAGGGCGGCACGACGATCTTCCGTCAAGGAACGGGCTTCCGGACGCAGCTTCACGACAGCCTAGCCCCCTCGTCTTGCTGCCCGCTCCGCGCGTAGCCGAGCTTGTCCGTCGGCAGCGTCTCGGCGGCAGGATCGGCGATCCGGAGCGAATGGCGGGCTGCCCGCGGGCGAATCGACGGGTCGGACAGGTCGGGTGGGCGGCGGCATGGAGGGCGCGCGCGGCGGGCTCCCGCCCGTCGACGGAGGCCGTCCGGCGCAGGCGCCCGCCAAGGCGAGCGCCGCACGAGGACCGTCACGGACGCGTCCCGGCTCAGGGCGCGGGCGCAGCCGCGCCCGCCCCCATCGGCGCCCCGCCGGCGAGGCGGAGCAGCCGCCGGCAGCCGCTTGCGGGAACGAGGCCCGCGAGGGTGGAGAGGGCGGGCTGTGCGTCTCTCTTGATCCAGCGCAATGGCGCGCTCGCCCATACGTGCAGGATGAGCCTGCCGGGATCGGCATGCTCGCACGCGCTCGATACGGTCGCGGCAGGACGGTGCGGCGAGATCCATCGAGGGCAAGGCAGATGCCGCTATGGCTGGTCAGGGCTTCCTGGCGGGACGACGAGGCCGAGGTGACGCAGCGCTGGGAGGTGAATGCGCCGAGCGAGACCGCGGCGCTGCGCGAGGTCGAGATGATGCTGGCCCGACGGGCCGAGAGCATCGATGCGAAGCTCCTGCCGGACGACGCAGCGCCGGACCTGGCACCGGGAGAGGTCCGGCAGCTCTCGTGAGAGCGCCGGGCGCTCTCCCAACCACGGAACCGCAGCATTGGAGCAGCCGTCATGCCGACCGCCATTCGCGAGGCCGTTGCTGTCTTTCACGATACGGCCTCGCTCGAGGGTGCCGTCGACGATCTTCTGAGCTCCGGCTTCGATCGGGCCGATCTCAGCCTCCTCGCGGGTGAGCGGGCGGTCGAGGAGAAGCTCGGCCACCATTATCGCAAGGTGGCGGAGCTCGAGGACGACCCGCGCGTGCCCCGCATCGCCTTCGTCTCGACCGAATCGATCGGCGACGCCGAAGGCGGGCTGATCGGTGGCCTCATGTATGTCGGGGCCGTGGCGACGGCCGGAGCCCTGGTGGCGTCCGGCGGCACCCTCGCCGGCGCCTTCGTGGCGGCGGCCCTGGCCGGCGCCGCCGGCGGCCTCGTCGGCTCGGGCCTCGCCAAGCTCGTCGAGGATCATCACGCCGACTATCTCCAGCGGCAGCTCGACAAGGGCGGCATGGTCCTCTGGGTGCACACCCGCAACGCCGCGCACGAGGCGCGGGCCATGGAGATCCTGAGGCGCCATTCGGCCGAGGACGCGCATCTGCACACTCTCTCGGCGAAGGACTATCTCGCCGCCGCAGCCGAGGCGGGTGACCTCGAGCGCGCCCTGCTCGACCCTACCTCGGTCTTCAGTGCCCCGGAGCAGGTGCTGGCCCGCGCGGATCTCTCGCGCGGCCAGAAGGCGACAATTCTGCGCCGCTGGGCCTTCGACGCGCGCGAGCTGGAGGTCGCCGCCGACGAGGGCATGCGCGAAGGCGAGCCCGATCTGCTCGCTCGGGTGCTCGAGGCGCTACGGCGACTGCGGGCGGAGGCGGGGGCCACCTGAGAGGCTCGGGATCGCCGGCACGAAGCGATCACCAGGAACCACCCGGGCGATCCCTCCGGCACAGGCCGGCGTCACGGCGACTGCCGTGGCCCTTGCCGAAGAGACGAGGGGCGGCGCTCGGGCACGTCCCCTCGCATCGACGGAGCGGCCGGGCCGTTCCTCACTGTGTCTTGCCGTGCTCTCGGCGCGCCCGCCCGTGCTCGCCGAGATCGCGCGACGGGCGGGCCGTCCGCTCACCCCACCAGCGTCGCGTCCAGCGTGATCTCGGTCTTGAAGAGCTTCGAGACCGGGCAGCCCGCCTTGGCCTTGGCCGTCAGCTCCTCGAACGTCTTCTGGTCGGCCCCCGGTATTTTTGCTTTCAGCGTCAGATGCACGGACGTGATCGCAAAGCCGCCCTCGACCTGCTCGAGGGTCACGGCGGCCGTCGTGTCCATCTGCTCGGCGGTGAGCTTGGCCTCGCCCAGGATGAGGGACAGCGCCATGGTGAAGCAGCCGGCATGGGCGGCGCCGATCAGCTCCTCGGGATTGGTGCCGCGCTGGCCCTCGAAGCGGCTGGCGAAGCCGTAGGGATAGTCCTTCAAGGCCCCGCTCTCGGTCGAGATGGCGCCCCTGCCGTCCTTGAGCCCGCCCCGCCAGGTGGCCGACCCCGTCCTCTTGATCTTCATCTCGAGCGCTCCTCTCTCGGGTCTTCGCAGCGATCCGAGAGGCCCGTCCCACGCCGATGCGGCTTGTGGCCGGCCTCCCCGCTCACCAAAGCTGAGCCGTCCGGACGCCTCGTCAAGTCCCCCGGCTCAGGATCAGAAGGCTGCCCGTCTGCTCCGCCCGGGCCAGCTGATCGTCCAGCGTGGCCGGCACCGGCGGCTCGGACCCGGGCGCCGTCACGATGAGCGTCCCGGCCGCGCGGCCGGGACGCTGCGCCAGCGCCACGATCACGCCGCGCACGATGCTCCTCGGCCGCCGCATGCCCAGCACATAGGCCTCCATCGGGCGGCCGTCGACGGCGGGTGCTCCGAGCACGAGCCCCGGCCACGGCCCGCCCGCCGGCCACTCCCCGCCGTTCCCCGCCTCGGCCAGGACGACGACCGCTTTCCGGCCGATCCAGCTTCGATCGAGCGGCATGGCGAGCCCTCCAGAGGGTGTTTTCGACGCATGGCCCATCTGGACAATCCGCGGGAACGGCGACCGTTCCGTGGCAGTCGCACCCGCGCACTACGCGGCGAGGCCGCCCGCTTGCCTCGGCCGCCCGCCTTCTCTAGAGCCTGGGCCGCCCAGGCCCCGCCGCCGAGGAACCCGCCGATGCTGACGCCTGTTCTGTTGATCCCGAAGCTGGTCCTGATCGCCGACCGGGCCAGCGCCGTCGTGCTCGAGCACTATGAGGGCGGCACCACCGTCACGGCCAAGGCCGACAGCTCGCCCGTCACCGAGGCCGACGGTGCCGCCGAGGCGGTGATCCTGGAGGCGCTCCGCGAGCTGACGCCCGGCATCCCGATCGTGGCCGAGGAGGAGGTCGCGGCCGGCCGCGCGCCGGCGGTGGGCGAGGGCCCCTTCTGGCTGGTCGACCCGCTCGACGGAACAAAGGAGTTCATCTCGCGGAACGGGGAGTTCACCGTCAACATCGCCCTGATCGAGGGCGGCCAGCCGCTCATCGGCGTGGTCACGGCACCGGCCCGCGGCATCGCCTGGTGGGGCGCCCTGGGCCACGGCGCGGTCCGCCGCGAGGGCGGCCAGGCCCAGGCCATCCGCGTCCGCCGGCGCCCGGCCGGCGCCCCCGTCGCCGTCGCCAGCCGCTCGCACCGGGACGCCGCCACCGACGCCTGGCTGGCCGAGCACGGGGTGACGGACACGGTCTCGGCCGGCAGCTCCCTGAAATTCTGCCTCGTCGCCGAGGGCAAGGCAGACCTCTATCCGCGGCTCGGAACGACCATGGAGTGGGACACGGCCGCCGGCCACGCCGTGCTCCGGGCCGCGGGCGGCCGCGTCCGCCTCCTGGACGGCGCCCCGCTCGGCTACGCCAAGCCCGACTTCAGGAACCCCAGCTTCGTCGCCGAGGGCGCCTGACGCCGGAGCCGTTCCGGCCGCCCGATGCCGACCCGTCTCCTTCAGTCTGCTGCCGCCCGAGACCGCCCACGCCCTCGCCCACGCCGTTCTCGACTTCTTGCCGTTTCCTCGCTTCGAGGCCCCGCCCCGGCTGGCGGTCGACCTGGCCGGCCTGAGGCTCGCCCACCCGATCGGCCTCGCCGCCGGCTTCGCCAAGGACGCGCAGTCGCTCCGGGGCCTGCACCGCCTCGGCTTCTCCCATCTCGAGGTCGGCACCGTCACGCCCCGGCCGCAGGCCGGAAATCCGAAGCCCCGGCTGTTCCGCCTGCCGGAGGATTCTGCTCTCATCAACCGCATGGGCTTCAACGGCGCCGGTCTCGAGGTCGCCGCCCGCAGGCTCGCGGCGCGGCATCCGGCGGGGGCCATCGTCGGCGCCAATATCGGCATCAACCGCGACAGCACCGATCCTGTCGGCGACTATCTCCTCGGCCTGAAAAAGCTGTACCCGCTCGCCGACTATGTGACGGTCAACGTCTCCTCGCCCAACACGCCGGGCCTGCGGGCGCTCCAGAAGGCGGAGCGGCTGAGCGAGCTGGCGAAGGCCCTCGTCGCCGAATGCCGGAGCCTCGCCGCCACCGCCGGAAAAAAGCCCCTCTTCGTCAAGCTCGCCCCCGACCTCGAGGAGGAGGACGAGGCGGCGATCGTGGAGGTGGCGCTCTCGACCGGTATCGACGGCCTGATCCTGGGCAACACCACCGTGGCCCGCCCCGAGAGCCTGCGCTCCAGGCACGCGGCCGAGTCCGGCGGCCTCAGCGGCCGGCCCCTTTTCCAGCCCTCCACGGAACGCCTGAGAAGCCTCGCCCGCCGCCTGGGCGGCCGTCTCCCCCTCGTCGGCGTCGGCGGCATCGCCACGGCCGAGGACGTTCTCGAGAAAATCCGGGCCGGCGCCACCGCCGTCCAGCTCTACACGGCCTTCGTCTACGAGGGCCCGGGGCTCGTCCGCCGTCTCGTCCGCGATCTCGACCGCCTGCTCGAGCGCCAGGGCTACGCCCGGCTCGAGGATGCCATCGGCGCGGATCCGGGGCGCCCGACGGCCGGATGACCCGCGTCACCTTCCCGTGCGCGATGCGCCGACTTCCGATTGCCTCGTGACGAGCGTATGATACTCGTGCGCACATGCCAGAATCGGGGGAGGCGACGGACTTGAGCGACGAGGTGCAGGAGCTTGCCGAGGAAACCGAGGGGGCCGGATCGAAAGAGCGCAAGAAGCTGTCGCGCAAGCGCTTCGAGAAGGAGCTTTCCAAGCTTCAGGTGGAGCTGACGAGGCTGCAGGCCTGGACGGTGGCCACGGGGGCCCGCGTGATCGTGGTCTTCGAGGGCAGGGACACCGCCGGCAAGGGCGGCGTCATCGCCCGCATATCGCAGCGCACGAGCCCGCGCGTGTTCCGGCACGTGGCGTTGCCGGCGCCCTCGGACCGCGAGAAATCGCAGCTCTACCTCCAGCGCTACGTCGCCCACTTCCCGGCCGCGGGCGAGATCATCCTCTTCGACCGTTCCTGGTACAACCGGGCCGGCGTCGAGCGGGTCATGGGCTTCTCCTCGGACAGGGAATACGAGCGGTTCCTGCAGCTGGCGCCCGTCGTGGAGCGGGAAATGATCGTCAACAACGGCATCATCCTGCTCAAGTACTTCCTGGATGTCAGCCAGGAGGAGCAGCGGCGCCGGTTCGAGGCGCGCATCCGCGACCCGGTCAAGCACTGGAAGCTGAGCCCGATGGACGTCGAGTCGGTCCGCCGCTGGTGGGACTACACCAGGGCCTATCAAAAGATGCTCGAGGCGACCGACACGGCGGCGGCGCCCTGGTATCTGGTGCCGGCCGACGACAAGCGGCGCGCGCGCCTGAACCTGATCGGCCACATGCTGGAGCAAATACCCTACAAGAAGGTGAAGCCCGATCTGCCCAAGATACCCAAGGCCGAGCCCCGTCCCAAAGGCGCCGACGCCGCCCTGCGCACCCTCCACAGCGTCTCCGGCCGCTTCTGACGAGGCTCTCGGACGTAAGCCGAGCCGGCCGGTCCCGTCACCCCCGGGGGGCAGAGGGCCGAGTGCCGCGGCTCGGCTCGTTCAAAAGCCAAGAAATAAGAAAGACTCTTTTTATTTCTTTTCTTTAGTCGTCACTTGCCGATCGGCTTCCCGGCAATGATCGTCTGGCCGATGTGATCGGCCAGGGTCTCGATCGTGCGGTCGAGGGCGGCGACGCGCTGGGGAAAGGATGCCGGATCGGCGACCTGCTCGGCCAGATGCTCCCGCCGGGTCGCGACGAGCCGCCCGCCCTGCCCCTGGAGCAGGGTCCAGCGCGCGTCCAGCACGGCCTGTCCGGCCTCGTCGACGTCGAAGCGCAGCACGTCGACGGTCAATCGGTACTCCGCGCCGAAGTCGAGGCGCGAGGGCGTCGCCAGCACCCGGTCGGGACCGAGCCGCCGGCCGAGATCGTCGACCAGCGTGGCGGTGATCAGGTTGCCGACCGGCTCGGCCCACACCTGGAACTCGGCGAAGCGGACCTGCCCGTCCAGGGAGCGGGTCACCATCTGCGAGCGGTCCGCATAGGCCGCGACGGTGACCGGGTCCACGAACAGCAACGGCCCTCCGGCCTTCTGGTCGTTCGGCGAGGCCGCCGGCGCGGCTTCGGGGCCGGCCGGGCCGAGGAGGAAAAAGTGCGAGGGAGGCGTGCCCGAGCACCCGCAGAGCAAAAGAAACGCTCCGGCCAGCGCGCCCGACAGCTTCCGGGTCATGGAGCCTGCTCCGACTTGCCGCGGATGAGCGCGTCCGGGTGCCGCTCCAGATACTCCGTCAGCAGGCGTGCCGCCCGGCTGGCCCCGGTCAGCTCGCTCAGCAGCGCCTGCACCTGGGTCCACAAGGGCGCCTGGGCCCCGACCGTCCTGTCGAGCTGGGCCATCGTCCGGCTGGCCTGCGCGGCGGCGGCCCCGGCGCTGTCCGCCGTCCGCGTCAGGCTCCTGATCAGCGGCTCCGCCTGGGTGTCGAGGCGGCCCGCCGTGGCCCTGAGATCGTCCGTGGCCGCCACGAGATTGGCCAGCGCCGCCCTCGCCTCCGGCCCGGCGACGAGGCTCCGCACGTCGACCAGCGTCGCCTGAGCGCTCTCTGCCAGCGGCGGCAGGACCTCGTCGAGGCGCCCGGCGGCGCTTCTGAGCTCGCCGGTGGTCGCCACCAGGTTGTCGAGCGCGGTCTTCGCTTCCGGCCCGGTCAGGACCCCCTGCAGGCCGGCCAGCGTCACTTGGGCGTTCCGCGCCAGCTCCTCGAGCGGCAGGGCGTTGACGCGGAGGATCAGCCTGTCCAGCGCCGCCCGCAGCGGGTCCGGCTGCGGCGGCACCGACGGGATCACCGGATAGGCCCCGCCCCGCTCCAGCACGGCCGGCGGAGCGTCGGGCACGAGGTCGAGCGCAATGAACGGAGAGCCCCCCATCAGCCCGCCGGCGGCGACCCTGGCCCGGAGGCCCTTGGCCACCAGCGCCGCGACGGCGTCGTAGGTCTGCTCCGGGGTGCTCGGCGTCTGCCCGTCCACCGTCAGCCGGCCGGCCGTCAGCTCGATCACCACCGGCACGTCCAGCGTCGCAGCACCCGTGTCGAACCTGATCTGGACCTCCCGCACCCGCCCGACCGGAATGCCCCGGATCCTGACCGCCGTCCCGGCCTCGATCTCGCCCACCTCGCCGGCGAGCCGCACCAGAAACGGCACCCCCGCCGGCTGACTCGGGCCTTTTTCTCTCAGCGCGCCCAGCCGCTCCGCCACCAGCGGCGCCAGCCGCTCCACCAGCCCCTCAGGAGCAGCCTGCTGCTGAGCCTGCGCCGACCAGGACAGGAGGCAGACGGCCACAAGGGTCAGGCAGGACAGCCCCGCCCTCCACGCTCGCCCGGCCCCCACCGGCCCCCCGCCCGCCATGGCTCCCTGCTCCAGGCTCGACCCGGGGCGACTATGACCGGGGCGGAAGGAAACACAAGCCGCCGGAGCCGGGCCTCGGCACCTGGGCGGGGCGACAGGAGCCGGACGATGAACGAGACGCCCGGGCCTGCTATCGTGACAAAAGTGCGCGGCCGGGGGCCTCCGGGCCGCCATGAGGGCAGGCATCATGACTGACAGGGACAAGGTCTTCGCAGGCTCGATACCGGAGCTCTACGATACCTGGCTCGTGCCGCTCATCTTCGAAGCTTTTGCGCTCGATCTCGCGCATCGGGTGGCGGCAACGCGTCCGGCCCAGGTTCTGGAAACGGCGGCCGGCAGCGGGGTCGTGACCCGCGCCCTGGCCCCGCTGCTCGCCCCGAGCGCCCGCTACGTCGTCAGCGACCTCAACCCGCCCATGCTCGACAGGGCGGCCAGCCGGCAGGGCCCGGACGAGCGCATCACCTGGCGCCAGGCGGATGCCCTGGACCTGCCGTTCGCGGACAAGAGCTTCGACGCGGTGTGCTGCCAGTTCGGCGCGATGTTCTTCCCCGACCGGGCCGCCGGCTATAGGGAAGCCCGCCGCGTCCTCGACTCCGGCGGCTTTTTCTTCTTCAATGTCTGGGACCGGATCGAGGACAACGACTTTGCCCGTGTCGTGACCGATGCCGTCGGCACGCTCTTTCCCGAGGACCCGCCCCGCTTCCTCGCCCGCACCCCGCACGGCTATCACGACATCGCCCTGATCGAGGCCGACCTGCGCGCCGCCGGCTTCTCCGCGATCGAGCTTGCCACGCTCGGGAAGCGAAGCGACGCCCCGACCGCTCGCGATGTCGCCATCGCCTACTGCCAGGGCACCCCCCTGCGCAACGAGATCGAGGCCCGCGACCCCGCCGCCCTGGAAGCCGCCACCGCCCGCGCCGCCGAGGCCATCGCCCAGGCCCACGGCGAAGGCCCGGTCTCCGGCAAGATCCAGGGTCACGTGATCATGGCGCGCGGGTAGGGCGCGCGCTCGACAGGCCATGGCTGCCTCGGCCGGGAGGCTGGTGTCGCGACGCCCTCGGCCGGCACTCCCGAGACCCGGACTGGACGTCCACCGGACTGCTGGAACCGCGCCACGGGGCAGAGGGCCGGCAGCCTCCCGTGTAGCCGAGGGCCGGCCTTTCGACGCCCCCTCATGACCAGCGCCTGCCGGCACCAGACCGTGGCCCATCGATCCAACTACTGTAGACACGATTGCGTCCTCGCCGGCGGGGACGACTCTGAGCCCCTGGCGACCAGCGTCATCCACAGTAGTGGACAGACCCGTGCGCGGGGGTCAGACCAGCAAAGGTGCAGCGCGCCGGAGAATTCTTGCCGGGACCAGTGCCCATCGGCACATCCACCGGCCGATCTTCCGGCCCGTGGCGATCTCCGCCTCCCTGACATGATCTCGGCCTACACTGGGGGCCGCCGCCGTTCGTCCCGTCACCGCGAGGCCCGCGGTGCATCGTGAGCTCAATGCGTCCGCCGACAACGGACCAGCTTCTTCGCAGGGTCCTCAGCGGTTGCCTTCGTCCCGCCTTGTCGGCCTCAGCCCCTCCCTTCGTCACTCCCGACCGTCTCCGATCGACAAACTCGAAGATCGCGCACGAGCTCGGATCGGCTGCGGCCCGGCCGCATGCTCACAAGAATGGAGCGAATAGCGCGATGATCCTGGTGACCAGACCGATGACGGCGGTCGCCGTCGTAATAGCTTCCGTAACGTCTCTGGTTTTCTTGGCCTCCATGACGAGGCTATCCGTCAGAGCCCTCAGCTTGTCCAGAGCCTGCTGTATCTCGGGGGCCTCGTTGATCTCCTTAAGCTGATCGGCGACCAGTCTCTTGAGCGAGCGGTTCAGGTCGTGGTTCGCGTCGCCGAGCCTCCTGCGCTCGTTGGGATCGACGGTCGCCTGGAGGAGGGTGAGATTGCTCGCCATCTGATCGAGGATCGCGTCTCGGGCGCGGGCGCGCAGGCCCTCCGCCTCGATGCGCGGGGTCGTTTCCAAGGCGCTCAGATGCGCCATCACGGCCTTCATCTTGCGCCGCCGCTGTCCGGACTTGAGGCTGCCCTTCGACATGGATTTGCCCTCGTGTGTCGCCATGAACTACGCTCCTCAGGATCCGGCTGCCGCGCCGCCGGCGGTCTTGGCGAAGCCGTCGTGCACCGCGGTGGCGGCCGCCACGAACTCGGTGACGAGCTCGATCGCCGCGAGATCCTGGCCTTTGCCCGAGGCGATCGCGTCTCGGAGCGCGCCGTGCGCCTCCGCCATCTTCGTCGCCGCCTGCTTTGGATTCGTCCCGGCGACGGCGTCGATCTTCTGGGTGACGGCGATCGCCTGGTCGAGCTGTTTCTCGTAGGTCCCGGCCGCAGAGGTGGGCCCGAGGCCGACGGTGAGCTCCGTGGCGAACTGGGAGAGGTCGGCGCGCTGGTTATCCTGAAGGATGACCTGCTCCTCACCGATGTAGCCGGCGAGGATCTGGACAGGGCCGTCGGCTTGGTCGACGGCTTCCCGGAGGGCCTGGAGACGCTGTCGATCCAGGATCGCATTCGCCGCGGAGGCGATCAGATTGACGGAAGCCGCGGCGCCATCGCCGATCAGAGGTGTGGCCGCCGCCTTGGTGTCCCCTGCTTTGGCCTTCGCGACGACCGCGTCGTCGCGCTGCTTGGCGAGCGCCTTGACGGACGCGGCGAGCTTGCCCTGGGCGTCCACGAGCGCTGCCCGGTCCGTGGCGTCCGTGATGGCCGTGAGCGCGGCACCGTAGTCGGCCAAGGCGCTGAGCCACTGCAGCGCGACGGAGGCCTGCTGCTGGACGGCAATGCTCTCTTTGATCTCGTCCGGCGTCGTGCCCCGCGCCTGGCCGATCAGCGTGCAGAGACCGACCAGATCGGGCGACGGCTTGTTGCTCGGGCAATCCGGCGAAGGACTGACGGCCGCCCGCGCCTCGATGGCGGATTGGCGGAAGCTCGATTCCCGGTCCGAGACCAACCCCGCGATCGCGGCCTGATGGGCTTTCTTCAGCTCGTCGACCCCGGTCGAGAATCCGGCCGTCTCTGTTTTGTAGATGTAAGAGGAACATCCAGTCGAGAACAGCGGCAAAGCGATTATAAGCAGAGTCCGGACCTGCATATCGTTCCCCCTCCAAGCTCACAGCTGGATCTGGTTGATATAGTACCAACAAGAATAGCCAAAGAGTGTGATGCTCGTCACACTCCGACTCGAGCCCAATCGAATATTCGGAAATGGCTTATCCCGTTAGCTACGGCTGATCAACATGTGGTGGCTGGCGTGCGGGAGGGTGGTGGCGAGGCCGAGGAGGCGATGGAACGCGGCGTGGCGGTCGTGCCGTCGGTTGAAGCGGAAGGTGAACTCGTCGAGGTAGGCCTGGAGGTGCTGTCGGCGCAGGCCGTGATAGGTGCCCAAGGCCCAGCGCTCGAGGTTGCTGAAGACGCGGTGGGTCCAGGGCAGGACGAGGTGGGCTGCCATGGGGCCCACGGTCCTGGGATCGTGGTCGGCCACCGGGGCGCCGCGATAGCCCTTCCAGGCGTCGCTCCGGAGGATCGCGTCCGGGGCCACGGCCCTGGCGATGAAGGCGTGCAGGCTCCTGGCCGAATAGTCGGCGAGGGTGGCGAGACGCAGCCGCCTGGGCTTGCGGCCCTCGATCTCCACGGCCGCGACGACCGGCATCCTGCCCTTGCCCGAGCGGCCATGGCCACCGCCCGGCGGATCGTCCTTCGTCCGCTGCGGCAGGCTGGTCTCGTCGATCTCGACCAGGCCGGCCAGGGGCAGCCGTCCGGGATCGACCATGGCGCGGCGCAGCTTGCGGGCCAGGAGCCAGGCCGTCTTGTACGAGCCGATGCCGAGCTGTGCCTGCAACTGCAGCGCCGAGATGCCGTTCGAGTGCGCCGTCATCAGATAGGCGGCCCAGAACCATCGTCGGTCAGCAGACCGCCGATCCATCCGCGCAGCGGCCGAGGCCAGGAGGCCTCGGCGGGGTGGTGAGCGGCAGGTGCGAGCGGTGCATCACCGTGCCGGCGGTCGCCGAGGTCTGCCGGTCGCAGCCGGCGCACTCGAAGGTCGGCAGCCGCCGCTCGAGCCGCCAGCCCCGATCATGACCGCAGGCCGGGCAGCAGAAGCCCCGCGGCCAGCGAACCGCCACGAGATACTCGCCGCACGCCTCGTCCGTCGGAAAGCGCCGCTGGAACTCGACCAGGCTCCTCGGAAACACCGCCATCTGTCCCATCCACCCTGTCGCCGCCCACGGCACCACAACATCTCGCTCGAGCGTCGTCAAGGGGATAAGCCATATTCGGAAAATCGAGAGGCTGCTCCCAGCCTGGGTGAACCGGACGTGGCGGTGTCCAGCATGGACCGAGTTGCCTTCCTCACGACGAGCGCCTCGACGCCCCTGGCGGGATGAGGATCAAGGTCGACGGCGCGCATGCGGGGCCACCCGAGGTCCGTGCAGGAGCCCGGAGCGCCCGGCGGCGGACCGCTGGGACGATTTCCACCCTCTGCTGGGCTCCGGCTGTTCCGCCCCGCCCCCCGCCTCCGCCCTTGACCCGCCAACGCCCGCGCCGCCAAGGCCCGCGGCGAAGGCCCGGTCTCCGGCAAGATCCAGGGGCACGTGATCATGGCGCGGGCGTAGGTGCCCGCGCTCGGTAGCTCGCTCATTCCCCTTGACCGGGATGTCGTGGCTGCGACGCTCCCGGCCGGCACTCCCGAGACCCGGACTGGACCTCCACCGGACTGCCAGGGTCGCACCACGGGGCGGACGGCCCGATGCGGGACACCACCCCGGACATGTGCGGCCGATGGGGGCCGCCGACCGCAGCCCGACCGGCTTCGCCCTCGTCGACCGGGAGGGCCACCGCGACGACGCTTCTCTCGCCGCCCGGGCGCCTCAGCGGCCGACGCTTTGCAGCGAGGACGCCGGTGACAGCTTGTCGTCGCCGAGCTGTCGCTGCGGCGCCGGGGTCTCGGGGAGCCAGCCCTCTTCCGTCATCACCTCGACGATCCTCCCCGCGATCATCCGCGACAGGGACGACGAAGCATGCGCCCCGTCGAAGAGAAGCGGCTCGCCGTCGGCGGCCAGGGCCGAGCAGGCTTCTGCTCCGTTGAGGCACAGCAGGCGGCCAATGTCGACCTCGGCGAATTCGACGCCCGCGTCGGCAAACGTGGAGACGATGTCGTCCCGCAAGCCGAGGGCGGTCCGTCGATCCAGATCGAACAAACGCCTGCTTCCGCCGAAGCGCTCATGTTGCCGACGTCTGCCGACGAAGTCCTCCACCTGAGGATAGGGCGGGATCAGAACGATCCGCGCGCCGATCGACCGCAGATACCGGGCCGTCCTGAGCAGGCTCGCGAGCACGACCTTTCTTCCCGACATGCCCGCATCGTCCCGGTCGCTCAGGATGGGCAGGCCGTCGTAGGGATTCCTGGCGCCGCTGTACCAGAGGTAGTTGCTGGTGAGGACCACCACATCCGGTCGGAGAGCCGCCAGGCGCTCCTTCGCGCTCTCCACGAAGGCCGCGCAGTTGCGCCCGAAGCCGTCGCCCATGCGGTAGTCCTCGTTCCTGAGGGTGCCCAGCAGGGAGGGACAGCTCGGATAGACGATCGGCAGGAAGGAAACCGGATAGGGCTGGAGCGCCCCGGAAAGAGCCACGGCTATCATGTCCGCGAAGGAGTCGCCCCAGAGAACGATCGTTCCAGTGTCGGGCAACAGTCGCGCGAGGGGGCATTTCTGCTCGGTCGGGCCATCGAGCGAATGGCACCCGCCGGGGGCGACGTCGCGGGCGACCTGCTCCTGGGGCGTCGTCACCGCGATCGTCGCCCCGAGCGCGATCATCAGGGTCGAGGCCAGCGCGCCGGACAGCAGGAGCGGCCTGCCCCCGCTCAGCCAGCGAAAGCGGAAGGGGACCTCGACGAGCCGCCAGCTGAGGTAGGCCAGGAGCAGGGCGAGAAGGATGAGGAGCAGATAGCCCAACGTCCCGACCTCGCCGAAGGTGCGCATTCGATAGAAGACGAAGAGTGGCTGGTGCCAGAGATAGAGGCTGTAGCTGATCAGGCCGATCCCGACGATCGGGCGCCAGCCGAGGACCTTGCCGACGATCGTGCCCGGTCCTGCATAGGCGATCACGAGCGTGGTCCCCACCACCGGCAGCAGGGCCCAGGCGCCCGGAAAGTGAAAGGTCTCGTCGAGGAGGAGCACCGCCCCGAGGATCAGCCCCAGCCCCACGGCCGACGCGATCTGGGCCAGCCAGGGCGCGGCGCGGGCACCGGAGCCGGCGCTGATCGCCAGAATCGCGCCCGCGGCGAGCTCCCAGGCCCGGCTCGGCAGGAGATAGAAGCCCGCGTAGGGATGGGCACCCGACGCCCATTGCGCGAGGCCGAGGCTCGCCGCCGCCGACAGCGCGAGCACGGCAAGCAGCGCTTTGCGGTCGAGCCGCCTGCAAAGAACGAGGAACAAGGGAAAAAAGAGATAAAACTGCTCCTCGATGGCGAGCGACCACGTATGGAGCAGCGGCTTCAGACCCGCCGCGGCCTCGAAGTAGCCCCGCTCGCTCCAGAAGTAGAAATTCGAGACGAAGAGGTCGACGGCGACGAGGCTCTTGCCGAAGGCCGCGAGCTCGTCGGGCAGCATCCAGAGCAAGGCGAACGGGACGCAGGCAAGGCTCACGAAGAAGAGGATCGGGAGGATCCGTCGCGCCCGGCGCTTGTAGAATCGTGCGATCGAGAAAGAGCCGTCCCGGATCTCGCTGTGGATGATGCCGGTGATCAGATAGCCGCTGATGACGAAGAACACGTCGACGCCGACGAACCCGCCGCGGAAGCGCGCGAACCCGGCATGGAAGAGCAGCACGGGCAGGACGGCGATCGCGCGCAGCCCGTCGATCTCCGGCCGATAGCGCATCGTCCTGCTATCGCCGATCGTCGCCCGTCATGGCGCTCGGGATACCCCCTTGGTGAACACTGTCCAGTATTCAGTCCCTATATGGTTGTATACGGCCAGAACATCCGGGAACTCGATTGTGGATATCATGGCTGATGAAGCTCGCTTTATTGGAGAATTCTCATTCATGCTATCAAAGATACATGTCTCCAACTGGACGATCAACAGGATCGTCTCCCGAAAGCGGAGTCCTGAAGTGCGTCATGGGCGATGACCGCCGCGCATCGGGCCGCGGCCGCGGGCCGCGCCGAACGGCAGGACGAGCCGGCCAAGGGATGGCGTGGCGTTGCGAGGCACACCGGCGACCGCGGCCGCTGGGGCCCGGCGCGTCGGGCCGCGGCGGCCCGTCCGGGCATGCCGCCGCGCCGGGCCCGCCCCCTACCTCCGCCCTTGACCCGCCCCCGCCTCGCGCCTAAGAGGCCCCTACGTGGTGATTTGGGCCGGCCGGCTTGCGGGCCACGTTAAAGAATCCGCTAAAAGGTCGGGTAGCACGACCGCCCCGACCCTTCAGGCCGGGGCGTTCGTGTTTCGGAGAGTCCTCGATGTCGGAGCCGCAACCCACCTGGAGCCTCGCCACCCAGCTCGTCCACGCCGGCCGCGTCCGCTCGGCCTTCGGCGAGACCAGCGAGGCCCTCTTTCTCTCCTCGGGCTTCGTCTATGGCCGGGCGGAGGACGCCGAGGCGCGCTTCGCCGACCGCGACCCGGGCTACATGTACTCCCGCGTCAGCAACCCCACCGTGCGCATGTTCGAGCAGCGCATGGCGATGCTCGAGGGGGCGGAGGAGGCGACGGCCACCGCCACCGGCATGGCCGCGGTCCATGCGGCCCTCCTCTCCCAGCTCGCCGCCGGCGACCGCGTCGTCGCCTCGCGCCTGCTGTTCGGCTCCTGCCACTACATCCTGACCCAGATCCTGCCCCGCTTCGGCATCGAGGTCCTGCTGGTCGACGGCCGGGACCTGGACGCCTGGGCCCGGGCGCTGGCCAGGCCCACGAAGCTCGTCTTCCTCGAGACCCCCGGCAACCCGACCCTGGAGCTGGTCGACCTCGAGGCCGTCTGCGGCCTCGCCCACCGGGCCGGCGCCCTCGTCGTCGTCGACAACGTCTTCGCCACGCCGCTCCTCCAGCAGCCCATGCGCCTCGGCGCCGACGTCGTCGTCTACTCCGCCACCAAGCATATCGACGGCCAGGGCCGCTGCCTCGGCGGCGCCATCCTCTCCTCCGCGGAGCTGAAAAAGGAAAAAATACAGCCCTGGTGCAAGAACACGGGCCCGGCCCTGAGCCCCTTCAATGCCTGGGTGATGCTGAAGGGCCTGGAGACCCTGGAGCTCCGCCTCGCCCGCCACGTCGCCACCACGGAGACGCTGGCCCGCTGGCTCGAGGCCCATCCGCGTGTGAAGAAGGTCCTCTATCCGGGCCTCGAGAGCCATCCCCAGCACGCGCTCGCCCGGCGCCAGATGCGGGCCGGCGGCAGCCTCGTCGCCTTCTACGTCGAGGGCGGCCAGGAGCGCGCCTTCTCCGTCATGAACCGCCTGCGCCTCATCGCCATCTCGAACAATCTGGGCGACGCCCGGAGCCTCGTCACCCACCCCGCCACCACCACCCACTCCAAGGTGCCGCTCGAGGAGCGCCTGGCGCTCGGCATCACGGACGAGCTGGTCCGCCTCTCGGTCGGGCTCGAGGGCGTGGAGGACCTGGAGGCCGACCTCGACCAGGCGCTCCGCGCATGACCCGGCCGGCCGGGGGCGGGCCCGAGGCCTGGATCGGCCGCACCGAAGCCTCCCGGCTCGTCCTCGACCCCTGGCCGGCCGCCGCCCTCACCGCCGCCCTCGACCGCGACGACCCGCCGGCACCGGGAGCGCCGCTCCCCCCCTTCTGGCACCACCTCTACGGCCTCCCGGTGACAAAAGCCTCGGCCACCGGCCCGGACGGCCACGCAAAACGCGGCGGCTTCCTCCCACCCGTGCCCCTGCCGCGCCGCATGTGGGCCGGCGGCCGCCTCCTCTGGCACCACCCGCTCCGCATCGGCCAGACCATCGAGCGCGTCTCCACCGTCAAATCGATAAGTGATAAAAAAGGAAAAAAGGGTCCTCTTGTTTTTGTCACTGTGGAGCACCGCTTCTCCGACCCCGACGGCCTTCTTCTCGTCGAGGAGCACGACATCGTCTACCGCGAGGCCGCCACCTCGCCCGCGCCGACTCCTGAAAGCACGGCCCCGCCGCCCGGCCCCTGGCAGCGCCCCTGGCTCCCCGATCCGCTTCTTCTTTTCCGCTACTCGGCCCTGACCTACAACGGCCACCGCATCCACTACGACCACCCCTACGTCACCGAGGTCGAGGGCTATCCCGGCCTCGTCGTCCACGGTCCGCTCCTCGCCACCCTCATGCTCGACCTGCTGCGCCGCGAGCGCCCGAGCGCCTTCCTCCGCCGTTTTTCCTTTCGCGCCACCGCCCCGCTCTTCGCCGGCGAGCCCCTCACCGTCCACGCCCGCCCCGAGCCCGACGGCAGGCTTATAAAGGAATGGGTCGAGGGGCCGCAGGGCCGCCTCGCCATGCAGGGCGAGGCCGAGCTCGACGCCCACGAGCCTGGGCCCCGATGAGGGAGATCACCCGATGAGCGCCACCAAGGAAAAAAAAGACCTGGCCGCCTACGAGGCCGAGCTTTCGGAAGCGCGCGCCAGCATCGACAATATCGACGCCGCCCTCGTCCACCTCCTGGCCGAGCGCTTCAAGCTCACCCAGCGCGTCGGCGTCCTGAAGGCCCGCCACGGCGCCCCGCCCGCCGACCCCGCCCGCGAGTCCCGCCAGATCGCCCGCCTCCGCGCCCTCGCCGAGACCGCCCGCCTCGACCCCGCCTTCGCCGAGAAATTTCTGTCCTTCATCATCGCCGAGGTGATCCGCCACCACGAGGCGGTCAGGGGGTAGGGGGAGACCCACGTCAGCGGAGCTGACAGGGCATGAACGGCTGCTGCGCCTCGAGAGGAGCACGGCCGAACGCAGCATCGAGCTCACCGCCGAGCAGGGTAGGCTTCTGGAGCGGCTCAGCCCCGAGTTCAAGGAGCGTCACATCGAGGCGCCGCACACCGGCGCCTTGGTCGCGGTTGACATCTTCGGAGCCTGCCCCCGCGCCTACTCCTCAAAGCGGCTCGTGGCGTCACGATCGCGGTCGTATCGTCTCGTGAGCGGAAACGGCGGCAACCAGGACTCGCGACGGACGATCCAGCTTTCGTAGGTCGGCATCAGTTGGTCAGGGGCATCCAGGGATCCCAAGTTCACTTCGATTTCGTCTGCGCTGCGTGCGAAAATGGACGAGCCGCAGCGGGGACAGAAAAACCGCCCGGCGTAGTCGCGTGTTTCGCCGTCGATCGTCACCGCATCCTGAGGGAACACCGCGGAAGCGTGAAAAAGGGCCCCATGATGCTTGCGGCAGTCGAGACAGTGACAAAGGCCGACCCGGTATGGAAGTCCCGACGCCACAATTCGGACGGTGCCGCACAGGCAACCGCCCGTGAATCGGTCCATGCCGCGTCTCCTCTAAAATCGAGCGGGCGGATGTTTACAACGAACAGCACTGTCATTGCAATTGCCCGCTGCGGGCGGGGACGTGTCGTTCTTCCGTAACGCGAGTTACGGTGACAGTGCATTCAGCTCCCTTTGCCGTAGTCGGGAGAGCCGGAGCGCCGCATTGCCACGGCGATCCGTCTTCCTTGCCGATCAACCTACCAGCGATCGGCCGGGGACGAAGCGCCGAGCGCGGGGTGCTGTAGCTCTATCGCTCGGCGACGCCGCAGGCCGGTGGCGCCGACCGGCCGAGCCCCGCCGACCGCGCGCCCCGATGCCCTCGACGACAAAAAACAAAAAGACCTGCCCTTCCTGCCTTCCATTCGCTCCCGTTCCATCGCCGTTTTCACGGCGACCAGCCGTCACGGCCGCTCGGGCGGTCCGATCTGCGGGGCCTTCACCGGCCCGGCGATGCCGACGAAGATGACGATCGCGTCGCCGCCCGGATTGTTCGGGATCGGCACCTTCTTCCAGTTGTCGGTGACCCAGACATTGCCCGAGGGGTCGATCTGGGTCGCGGTCGTGCGCTGCAGCGCGTCGCTCGTGTAGCCGGTGGGCGGCGAGATCGGGTCGCCGGTCCGCAGGCCGGGCGGGCACCGGCTCGTGTCCGTGCCGCAGAACTGGCTGATCCGGACGAGGTCGGAGCCGCCGGTGCCCTTCCCGCTGCCGAAATTGGCCACCCAGACATTGTCGTTGCCGTCGACCGCGATGCCCCAGGGGCCGGTGAGGCCGCCGCCGGTGAAGGGTGCCCCGTCGGCGATCCTCGCCGTTGGAGCGGATGAGCACGATCGAGCCGCCCTGGCCGTTGGTGTCCGGCCCGCCCGAGGGGCAGGGCACGTCCACGATGTGCGAGTTGGCGACCCACATGTTGCCCCGGCTGTCGCCGGCGATGGCCATCGGCCGGTCGAAGACGCCGCTCACGTTGCGGATCCGGCCCTTGCCGATGATGGCGACGGAATTGCTGTTGTTGCCGGTGACCCAGGCGAAGCCGCGATGGTCGATGGCGATGCCGAAGGGCTTGGAGAGGCCCAGCACGCCTTGCGGAATGTTGCGCGCCTCGAACGGGTCGCCCTTCGGGTAGATCGTGACGCTGCTGTTGCCGCAATTGGCGATCCAGATGTTGCCCTTCTGGTCGGAGACCGTGCCCTGCGGCCAGGAGATCTGACCTTGCGTGAAGCCGGAGGCGGGCGACAGGGCGGTGCCGTCCGGCCGGAACAGCGACATGCTGTCGTTCGTGGGCCCCTGGGGCGAGCTGGCGCAGACGGGCGAGGCGAAGCCGAAATTGCCGACCCACAGCCGGCCCTGCGGATCGAAGGTGATGCCGTAGCCGGCGCCCGAGATGCCGCCGCCCTGGTAGGGCGAGCCCGGGAAGAACTGGCCCGTCGGCGTGAACCGGAACAGGAGCTTGCCGTCGCAGGCGTCGATGGTCGGATCGTTCGAGGGCGGCGTGTAGTTGTTGATCAGCCAGGAGGTGCCCTCGGCGTCGAAGGCGAAGTTGCCCGGCCCGTTGAGCAGGCCGTTGCCGCGGAACTTGAGGGCGATCGTCCAGGCATCGGGTGCCGCCGCCAGGGCCGGCTGGAACGCATCGGACAGGGCGGCGACGCCGAACAGCGCTGCGACGTTGCGCCAGGGGTTGCGGGCGATGTCGACGATCGCCTGCAGCGTGCCGCGGGTCGGCTGACCGTCGGGCGAGGGCGCCGCCTCGAACAGCGTCGTGCAGGTGGAAGGGTCGGCGATGCAGCCGGCCACCATGTCGGCGAGCGCGTTGAACGTCGGCAGCGTCGAGGTGGCCGAGCCGTTCGGGTCGCCCGCGAGCACCGGCGCGATCTCGCCGGTGGTCACGTCGACCATGTTGCCGACCATGGCGGCGGCATTGCGCACCCCCACCGCATTGCCGGAGACGCCTGTGCCGTCGATGAACTGTGCCAGCGCGTAGGCCGTCGCCACGGTCGTGCGCTCGTTGATCACCACGTGGTCCGGCAGGTCGCCCGCCGGCGCCTCGCCGGGCGTCGTCCGGCTAGCCGCCGCGACCGCGTCCGGCTGGTTCGGCAGGGCCGGCATCGCCTGCGAGCCCAGCACGGTCGCCAGCGTCACCGATCTCTGCGAGGCGATGAGATAGAAGACGGAGCTTCGATCGCTCCCCGGGCGGTAGCTGATCTCGAACCCGCCGTCCGCACCGGTTCTGGCCTGGCGCAGCGTGTCGGACGCACCGCGCGTCGTCCGATAGAGCGTCACCACATAGTCCGACAGGGGTGCCCCGTCGCCCTCGACCCGGCCGGTCACGGTCTGCGACCCGGCCGCGGCCTTCGCCGTGCCCGCGAGCGGGCCCGCTGCCAGCGCCAGCAGCCCGAGCACCGCACCGATGATCCACCGCCTGCCGCCCGCCCTTCTTCTGCATGTTTTTTCCCCGAGACTGGAACGCGCTCGCCTGCGATGCCGGCAGACCCGGCCCGACCCTGCGCCTCGGTGCCGAAGCTGATTGGCGCCGCTTTCGCGTGTCGCTCAGCCTTCGTTTTCTCGTTCCTGGCGCCGGAGAACGGTAACCGGATGCCGGCGCCGGGGCAACGCCGGCGGAGCAGGGGCCTCGACGGATTCGCGCGCCCCGGCCCGGCCGCCGCCCGCCGAGCTGCGAGATCCGGCGACGACGCAGGCTCCGCCCTCGTGGAGCCCGAGGAGGGTGGCCGCCGGTCCGGCTCCTCATCCCGAGCCGAGGGCCGATGTCTTGCGCCTGCGACCGCGCACCGCCGAGCGCCGCCGACCCCGCGACCGCTTCCCCGACGACAAAAAGCAAAAAAACCGGTCCTCCCACCTTCCATCCGCGCCCGCCTCCACCGCCGGTTCGGATGCCCTCGGCCGTCCATCCCCGGCTCCCGCTCGAGATTTACCGACCGGAGCGGCCGCCACAAGTATTCGCTGTGCCGCCGTCCGATCCGGCGCCTCTCCCCGCCGGGAGGCCCTGCATGGCATCTCGGCCCTCGGCCGGCGGGGCCGGGGCGGGGGTCGCCGGCTCGCGCCCGGGGAGGCCGGCGGTGGCGGCGGATAGCGATATCATGGCGCCGCCACTGGCCGGCATCTGTCGCCGTCGGCGGGCTCATTGGGGCTCGTCGGCGGGCTATTCGTGGGGCCTAGTGGTCGCACGGCCCGTTTCTTTCGAGGATGGGGGCGATTTGGGGCTTCCATTGCGCAGCCGGTGATGATAGGCGGCTTCCTTGCGGTTGATCGCGGGAAGATGGTTTCGCGCGATGGGCCGCCGAAGATCGGAAGGGAGCCTGAAGTGATCCTGCCGGAGCTCATCGACGCCGTCGCCCACGACACCGAGCAGCAGAAGTCGACCACCGACAAGGTGGTGCGGGCCGCGCTGGAGCGCATCAAGACCACCCTCGCCAAGGGCGAGGAGGTCAACATCGTCGGTTTCGGGCGTTTCGAGGTGCAGCAGCGCGGCGAGCGCGCCGGCCGCAACCTGCGCACCGGCGAGGCGCTGACCATCCCGCCCACCAAGGCGGTGCGCTTCAAGGTCGGCAAGCGGCTGCGCGACGCGGTGGCCGGGGACTCGGGCAAGAAGGCCGGGGCCAAGGCCGTCAAGGGCCGTCGCAAGGCCGGCTGACCGCCCGGGGCGTGCCCAGCGCACGCCCCCGCCTGGCGGTCCGCCGCTCCTCGCCCTCTTCGTCCCGGCCCCGCGGGCCGCGACGTGGCGCGAGGCCGTGTCGAGTCGCCCTCGAGGCGGCCGCGCCCGGCAGCCAAGAGGCGAAAGGAAATCCCGTAGGGCGCGCAACGAGTCCGGGACATACCCGTTCCTTGTGAGGCGCGCTTCGGCTCGGCGCTCGGGGTGTGGGCGCGCGCGGGGAGGGCAGGGGATGTCTCGAGAGCCGGCGCGCTCCGTCGACCATGGCGGGTGGCTCCTGGTGGCCGCCTCGGCCGTCGGCCTCGCCTCGGCCGGGCTCGCCTATATCCGCCCGGGCAGCGGCATCAGCCGGTCGGGCGGCGCCCTGCTGGTGGTCGGGTCCACGGCCCTCCTGCTCGCGGCCGCGCTTGTCACGACGCTCGATCGCCACAAAGCCGCCTGGCTGCGCGTTTTTCTCCGGGTCGCGATCCCGCTCGGCCTGCTGGGCACCGGCCTCGCCGCCTTTTTCCTCGAATCCCACGCGCTGCTGGCGCTCATGGGCCTGGGCCTGATCGGCTGGCTCCTGCACCTCGTCCGGGGCCCCCGCCACCCCGCGCCCGCTGCCCGCCGGGCCGGCCCGGAGGCGCTGCCGTGACCCCGAAGCTTCTCCTCGGCCTGGCGCTGGCGCTCCTGGCCTCCCTGGCCCCGGCCCGATCCGCGGCACCCGCCTCGCCCCCGGCCGCTGCGGCGACCCCCGGCCGCCCCGCCCACCATGCCGACCCCTGGGCCGGGCCGGGCACCTGGTCGACCTTCAACGGCGACCTGATGGCCCGCAAATACTCGCCGGCCACCCAGATCACGCCCGAGAACGTGAAGGGCCTCGTCGTGGCGTGGGAGCGCCACACCGGCGACGTCTCCGACGGCACCGGCGGCAAGCCGACGTCGGTCTGGTCGGCCACCCCGCTCTTCGTCAACGACACCGTCTATCTGGGCACGCCCTTCTACCGGATCCTGGCGCTCGCCCCCGACACCGGCGAGGTCAGGTGGACCTTCGACCCCCACGCCCGTCTCGAGGCGCTGACCCAGCCCGAGCTCAAGAGCCGCGGCGTCGCCTACTGGCAGGCCGCGTCCCCGCAGCCCGGGCAGGCCTGCCAGAAGATGGTCTATATCGGCACCATGGACGCCAGGCTCTACGGCGTCGACGCCGACACCGGCCGGCCCTGCGCCGGCTTCGGCGAGGACGGCATGGTCGACATCGACCGGTGGAACACCGTCAACAGGAAGTGGCCGCTCTCGATCCTCCAGCCGCCCACCGTCTACAACGACACCCTCTTCGTCGGCTGGGCCGGCAAGGACTGGGAATTCGAGGCGGACCCGCCCGGCACGGTCTTCGCCCTCGACGCCCGCACCGGCAGGCTGAAATGGACCTTCGACGCCCTGCCCGAGGAGGCCCGGGCGCACACCGGCACGGCCAATGTCTGGGCCAGCATGTCGATCGACCCCGAGACCGGCCTTCTCTACATCCCGGTCAGCTCGCCCAGCCCCAATTTCTACGGCGGCGACCGAAAGGAAAAGCTGCCGCTCGCGACCTCCGTCACGGCGCTCGACACCGACACGGGCGAGGTCGTGTGGAGCCGCCAGCTCGTCCATCACGATCTCTGGGACTTCGACACCAACGCCCCGCCGGTCCTGGTCGACATCAAAAAGGACGGAAAGACCATCCCGGCGCTCGTCCAGTCCGGCAAGACCGGCTTCCTGTTCGTTCTCGACCGGCGGACCGGCGAGCCCATCTATCCGATCGAGGAGAGGCCGGTCCCCGCCTCCGACGTCCCGGGCGAGGAGGCGGCGCCTACGCAGCCCTACGCCAGGACACCGGAGCCCACGGTCGCCGACACCTGGCCCGGCGTCTCGACCCTGGCCGACGTCCTGAGCCTCGGCTATTGCAGCCGCAAGGCCGCCGGGCTGCGCTACGACGGCCGTTTCACCCCGCCGAGCCTCGAGGGCTCGCTGATCTATCCGGCCTCGCCCGGCGGCGTCGAGTGGGGCGGCGGTGCCGTCGATCCCGCCACCGGCACCTATGTCGTCAACAGCTCGAGCGTCGTGCAGATCTACCAGCTCCTCGAGCGCGGCGCCTACGAGGCGGCGACGAAGGACGGCACGCCCAAGGGCTTCTATGCCCAGCAAGGCGCCCCCTACGGGCTTCACCTCACGACCTTCCTCAACCCGCTCGGCATGCCCTGCTGGAAGCCGCCCTACGGCACCCTCTCCGCCTACGATCTCGGCACCGGCCGTCTGCTCTGGAAAAAGCCCTTCGGCGAGGTCCAGCACTGGGGTTTCTACATGCCGCTCTCCTGGGGCTCGGTCACCATCGGCGCCCCGGCACTGACGAAAACCGGCCTCGTCTTCATCGGCGCCTCGATGGACTCCCGCGTGCGCGCCATCGACCTCGGGACGGGAAACCTGCTCTGGCAGGGCCAGGTCGACGCCCCCGCCGTCGCCATGCCCGCGATCTACACCTACAAGGGCAAGGAATACGTGGTCTTCGTCGCCGGCGGCAACTCGATCCTCATGCCCAAGGTCAGCGACCAGGTCATCGCTTACACCCTGCCCGATTAAAAAAACGGAAACGCCGCGAGGCTCGATCTTTTTTTCTTCCGGCGTTAGTCTCCCCGGGATCGAGGGGAGCAGCGCCCGTGCAGCGCGTCTTCGTCAGCTCGACCGGCAAGGACCTGCTCGACTACCGCGAGGCGGCCTGCCGCGCGATCGAGGGCCTCGACGGCTTCCACGCCGACGCCATGGAGAACTGGGGCGCCCGCGACGACGCCCCGGAGAGCTTCGACGAGAAGCGCATCGCCGCCGGCCGACGTCTTCGTCCTCATCCTCGGCCACTGCTACGGCAGCTCGCCACCCGGCGAGGAGCTCTCCTATACCGAGCTGGAGTACGAGGCGGCGCTGAGAGAAAAAAAGCCGATCCTGGGCTTCGTCGCCGACGACGATCTTCCTCTCAACGCGGCCTGGATCGAGCCCGACGACAGGCGCAGGCGCGCAGGAGGCGTTCCGCGAGCGTGTCCTCAACGGGCCCGACAAGAAGATCGCGAAGCTCTTCGAGCCCGACGCGGCGAAGCTCGGCGAATACGTCACGCAGGCGCTGCTTCAACTGGGAGCGCGCCGCGCCCTCCGATCGGCGCCGCCCCCGCCCCCTTCACCGTGCCGTCGCCCGTCGCCGACTTCACCGGCCGCGACGACGAGATCGCCACCCTGACGGCAGCCCTGGCCCCGAACGGCCGGGCCAGCGTCTCCGCCATCGACGGGATGGGCGGCATGGGCAAGAGCCAGCTCGCCTACGAGCTGGCTTTTCGGCTGGCCGACCGCTTCCCCGACGGCCGCATTTTTCTCGACCTGCAGGGCACCGGCGAGCGGCCCCTGGCACCCGAGGATGCCATGGCGCGCGTGATCGAGGCTTTCTCGCCCGACGCCCGCCCGCCGGGCGAGCCGGACCGCCTGAAGGCCGCCTACCAGCAGACGCTCGCCGGCAAGCGGGCCCTGCTCCTGCTCGACAACGCCGCCGACACGAGACAGGTGGCGCCGCTGCTGCCGCCGGCCCCGGTGGCGCTGCTCGTCACCTCGCGCCAGCGCATCCTGCTCCAGGGGGCGAAAAGCCTGGAGCTGAGGACGCTCACGCCCGAGAACGCGCTTCTCCTCCTGCGCGGCATGGTGCCCGAGCCGCGCGCGGACGATGCGGCGCTCGCCACCATCGCCCGCCACTGCGGCCGCCTGCCGCTCGCGCTCCGCGCCGCCGGCAGCTTTTTGCAGGCGCACCCCTCCTGGACGGTCGAGGACTATCTGAACGCGCTGGCGGGCGAGCGCACCCGCCTCGCGGCGCTCGCGGTGCCCGAGGCCCAGCTCGACGTCCGCAGCGTTCTCGGCCTCGGCCTCGCGAAGCTGCGCGAGGAAACCCCCGAGCTCGCCGCCGCCTGGACTCTCTCTGCCGTCTTCCCCGCCGGCTTCGACCGCGAGGCCGCCGCCGCCGTCTGGCAGCAGGACCTCGCCCTCACCCGCGACCGCCTCGACGCCCTCGTCAACCGCAGCCTCCTCACCGCCGAGCAGGAAGCCCGCTTCCGCCTCCACGACCTTTTGCGCGACCTCGCCCGCGAGCAGGCCGAGGCCATGGCGTTGCAGGCCGCGCACCTGCGCCACGGCGAGCACTACGTCAGCGTGCTCGGGAGGGCCCATGAGCTCTATCTGGCCGGCGCTCCGCTCGATGGTCTGGCACTCTTCGACAGCGAGCGGGCCAACATCGAGGCGGCCCAGGCCTGGGCGGCGGCACACCTCGAGCAGAGCCGCGAAGCCGCCCAGCTCTGCTTCGACCTCAGCAATGCCGGCGCCTATGTCCTGGACCTCCGCCTGCCGCCGCGCGTCCGCGTCCGCTGGCTCGAGGCCGCCCGCGAGGGCTGTCGCGTTACCGGGAATCGTCGCGGCGAGGGCCAGGCGCTGGGCAATCTCGGCAACGCCTGGGCCGCCCTCGGCGAGACCCGCAAGGCCATCGAGCTTTACGAGCAGCATCTCGCGATCGCCCGCGAGATCGGCGACCGTCGCGGCGAGGGCGACGCGCTGGGCAATCTCGGCAACGCCTGGGCCGCCCTCGGCGAGACCCGCAAGGCCATCGAGCTTTACGAGCAGACGGCGATCGCCCGCGAGATCGGCGACCGTCGAGGCAGGGCGCTGGGCAATCTCGGCCTCGCCTGGGCCGCCCTCGGCGAGACCCGCAAGGCCATCGAGCACGAGCAGCTCGCATCGCCCGCGAGATCGGCGACCGACGCTGGGCAATCTCGGCTCGCCTGGGCCGCCCTCGGCGAGACCCGCAAGGCCATCGAGCTCTACGAGCAGGATCTCGCGATCGCCCGCGAGATCGGCGACCGTCGGGGCGAGGGCGCACGCGCTGGGCAATCTCGGCATCGCCTGGGCCGCCCTCGGCGAGACCCGCAAGGCCATCGGGCTCTACGAGCAGCAGCTCGCGATCGCCCGCGAGATCGGCGACCGTCGGGGCGAGGGCGACGCGCTGGGCAATCTCGGCATCGCCTGGGCCGCCCTCGGCGAGACCCGCAAGGCCATCGGGCTTTACGAGCAGCATCTCGCGATCGCCCGCGAGATCGGCGACCGTCGGGGCGAGGGCAACGCGCTCTGGAACCTGGCGCTGGCGTACGAGAAGGAGGGCGACCAGGCGGAGGCGGTGAGGCTGGCGACGCTGTCGCTTTCCATCCACCGCGAGATCGAGGACCCGTTCGCGCCCAAGGATCGAGGCTTGGCTGCGGGAACGCGGCATCGAGCCCTGAGCGGTCGGCTTTCGCGCTTTTCGCTTGACGATGGGTTATATAATCCTATATAGAGGAGAAATGCCTTCAGTTCATCCCCGTCGCTCGGGCATCTCTTTCCCGGCCGTCCGCCGCTGCCGCCTGGCGCGGCGGCTGGCTTGCGGGCTGACGCCGGGCGAGGTGGCGCGCATCGAGGCCACCACCGAGGAGGAGATTCTTCTTCTCCTCGAGGGCGCGGATTTCTTCGGCCTCGTCGCCCAGTACCGGGCGGTGGCGGAGCTGCCCGAGGCCGAGCGCGAGCAGAAGCTTCTCGCGGCCGCCTGGGCCGAGCTCGAGCATCTGATGGAGTTCGGCGACCGCCGCGCCGTCCTGTTCGTCGTCTACGAGATGAACCGCGGCCGCCATCCCGCCCGGCGCCTGGTCGAGCGCGTGAAAGAGACGTTCGCCAAGGCGGCCGACCGCTGACCCCGCCCGGCCGGTGCCCGCCTCGCCGGCCGGCTCGTCGCCCGAGACCATGCAGGGCTACGGCCAGCACCCGCTGGGCCCGGCCCATCACGCCGCGCGTCGCCTCGCCGACCATGTCCCGCTCGAGGCCGGCCGCCTGGCCCTCTTCGAGGCCGGGCGGGGCGCCGCCGCGTCCGCTTTTGCCACGCCGGCGGCCGAGGTTTCTGTCGCCCCTGCCGCTCCGGTCGCCGGTGCTCCGGCGACCCTGCTCCCGACCCTCCCCCGGCCGGCCTCCCAGCCCGGCTCGCGTCTCCGGACGGCGCTCCTGGGCGGGACCGGCATCGCCACGCTGGCCGGCCGCCCGAGGAAGACGGCCGGCCGCCGACCGCTCGGGCCCTGAGGGCCGCCCGGACGGAGCCGCCCTCGCGGCTTGATCGCCCGGGCTCCCGGCGGCAGGGTGGCCGCCATGGACGAGACCGACCGACCGACGAAAATCCGGAGCCGGTGCCGGCGGCGGCTGTCGCGGGACCATGCGCCCCGCCCGGCCGAGGCCCTGGCCGAGCTTTCTTCCTATGCCGGCGAGGCGGAGGCCGACCTCTATCAGGCCGGCGAGCTGTTCGACCGCCTCGAAGGCCGGGTCGCGGGTCTGCTCGGCAAGGAGCGCGCCCTCTGGCTGCCCAGCGGCAAGCTCGCCCAGATGGCGGCGCTGCGCGTCCTGACCGGGCGGGCCGGCTGCCGCCGCGTCGCCATGCATCCCCGCTCCCATCTCGAGGAGTTCGAGGCCCGCGCCTATCAGGAGCTGTGGGGCCTGACCGCGGCCTCGCTCGGCGGCTACGACCGGCTGCCGGCGCCCGCCGACCTCGACCGCCTGGCCGAGCCGCTGGGCGCCCTGACGCTGGAGATGCCGCTCCGCCGCCTCGGCTGCCTCCTCCACCCCTGGGACGAGCTGACGGCCATCACCGGCCGCGCCCGGGCCCGCGGCATCCCGCTCCACCTGGACGGGGCCCGCCTCTGGGAGAGCCAGCCCTTCTACGGCCGGCCGCTGGCCGAGATCGCGGGCCTCTTCGACACGGTCTACGTGGCCTTCGACAAGGGCCTGGGCGGTCTCGCCGGGGCGGCGCTGGCCGGCCCGGCCGACATTCTGGAGGAGGTGCGGATCTGGCAGCGGCGGGCCGGCGGCCGCGCCCTCAGGAGCTTTCCCTACCTGCTCTCGGCCCTGAAGGCCCTGGACGAGCGGCTGCCGCTGATGGGCGGCTTCCACGCCAGGGCCAAGGCGATCGCGGCGGCGCTCGGCCGCGTGCCGGGCCTCCGCGTGACCCCCGACCCGCCCCACGCCAACGCTTTTCTCGTCACCCTCGAGGGCGATCCCGGGGCCGCGCGCGAGGCCGCCCTCGCGGTCGCCGAGACGACCGGCATCTGGCTCTTCGACGATCTCGAGGACTGCCCCGTCCAAGGCCTTTCCACGTTCGAGGTCACGGTCCGCGGCGCCGCCTTCGAGCTGACCCCGGACGAGGTCCTGGACGCGGTCGGGCGGCTGGCCGAGGCGATCCGGCCGGAGCCGGAGGTCCATGGACCGCTCGGGCCCGCCGCTCCCCCGCACGATCCCTAGATCTCCGGCGCCCCAGATCCGCGACCCGGCCGCACGGACGAGCCCTCCGCCGCGTCCCTACAGGTCCCTATTGACAGAAAAAGAAAAAATACCTATCATCTCTTCCCATGGACACATCCTCTCTCCGCCCCGAGCCCACGGCCCTGGAGTGGTGTCGGGCCGCCCGGCGGGTGGCGGCCGAGGTGCCGTTCTATGCGGTCGCGGCGGCGCTCGGGATCGAGCTGCGGGCGCTGCGGGAGAGGGTCGCCAACGACGACGAGCTGGCCGGGCTGGTGCGGGTCTACGAGGCCGAGCGGGCGCGGCCGGCGGCCGAGCGGCTGGGCCGGGTCCACGGGTTTCTGCTCGACGAGCTGTCGCATGCGCTGGAGACCGGCTCGGCCGAGAAGCTGGGCTGGATGATGCGCGAGGCCAGGCTCGGCCACAAGGTGACGGGCGGGGCCGGGGTCTCGACGGTGGTGGACAGGGTCGATCCGGGCGCCCCCGACCGCGAGGGCACCGCCAAGCTCCTGTTCCTGGCCGGGCTCTGCGACCTCGACTACGAGGCCTACTGCGCCTATCCGGACAATCCCTACCCGCCGCGCCAGCCGCCGGTCGGCCCCGCCCGGGTGCGCTGGGAGCGGGCCCAGGCGGCGATGCGCGGCGAGGCTGTGCCGGCCGCGACGGCGGAGGAGCTCAGCGGCGAGCCTCCTAACGAGCCCCTGACGCTGCCGCCCGAGCTGCGGGCGCCGCCGGCCGGGGGCCCGGCCCGGCGCCGGGAGGAGCGGCAGGCGGCGCTGGCGGCGCTCCGCCTCCGCCTCCGGGACCTCATCGCCGGCCCGACCCCCGCCACCCCCGAGGCGCAGGACCTCGCCGAGGCGGTCCTGGCGCTGCGCTGGCCGCACTGGCCCGCCTATCGGGGCGCCCAGGACCTGGACCTGGTCGACCAGGCCCTGGCCGCCCTGCCCCCCCTCGACACCGCCACCCTCCGCCGCCTCGGCGCCAGGCCCACCGTCACGCCCTGACGGGGGGGGCGGAGGGGCGGAGAAGGCGATGGGCGTTGTGGCGGAGGCAGCCCCCGTATAGAGTGCCGTCAAAGGCAAAAGGCCGGCAGCGCCTCGCGGCGGCCCGTCGGCGGCAAGGGGGAGGCGTCGATGCGGATCTCGAACGTCGAGGCGCTCTATCTGCGCCTGCCGGAGATCAAGGCGCGCACCGACAGCTCGCAGGACGCGCTTCTCATCCGCATCTCGACCGACGCCGGCATCACCGGCTGGGGCGAGGTCGACGGCTGCCCCTGGGTCACGAAGGCCATCGTCGAGGCGCCGATGTCCCACACGCTGGTGGCGGGGCTGAAGGAGATCCTCGTCGGCGAGGACCCGATGGAGGTCCGGCGGCTGTGGCGCAGGATGTACGAGCGCACCCTCTACTATGGCCGCGAGGGGGCGGTGATCCAGGCCATGGCCGGCATCGACCTGGCGCTCTGGGACATCAAGGGCAAGGCCCTGAAGATGCCGGTCTGGCAGGTGGCGGGCGGCCGCTACCGGGACAGGCTCCGCGTCTACGCCTCGAACATGTTCCAGTTCACGCCCGAGGCCACCGCCGACCGGGTCAAGAAGGCCAGGGACGAGGGCTACACGGCCGCCAAGTTCGGCTGGGAGCCGTTCGGCAAGGACGCCCGCACCGACTGCCGCTATCTGGACGCCATGCGGAAGGCGGCCGGCCCGGACTTCGATCTCATGCTGGACGTTGGCCTCGTCTGGGACGCCACCACGACCATCCAGCGGGCCCGCCTGTTCGAGCCCTACGACCTCTTCTGGATCGAGGAGCCGCTGCCGCCCGACGACCTTTTCGGCTACAGGAAGGTGAGCCGGGCCATCACCCAGCGCCTCGCCGCCGGCGAGGAGGAGTGCACGGTGCGGGGCATGGCACGGCTGATCGACGAGGGCGGCATCGGGCTCGCCCAGATCGACCTCACGCGCTGCGGCCTGACCCAGGCGCTCGAGATCGCGGCCCACGCCGCCGGCCGCGGCATCCCGGTCGCCAACCACAACTTCACGACCGACATCAACACCGCGGCCTCGCTGCACTTCCTGGCGGCGGTGCGGAACGCGCTGGTGCTCGAATACTGCGTCGAGCCCAGCGAGATCAGCCGGGCGCTGGCCCGCAACCCCTTCAGGCTCGAGGACGGCCATTTCCGGGTGCCCGAGGAGCCGGGCCTCGGCGTCGAGCCGAACATGGAGGTCGTCGAGCGCTATCTCGTGCGCGGCTGACCCGGCCGCGACCACCGCCGGGTCGAGAGAGGCAAGCAGAAGGGAAAAAAATCATGCGCGCCTTGGCTCTGGGAATCGTCTGTCTCGCCGCCCTCGCGGTCGGCCGCCCGGCGGCGGCCGCCGACCAGAAGTTCTTCATGGAGACCGAGCCGCAGTTCGAGAATTGCAACGACGGCTCGCTCGACCGCGTCCGCAAGGAGGGCATCGTCCTGGGCAAGTCGGGCATCGCCCCGCACTCGATCCTGGACGCCACCACCAAGGAGGCGAGCGGCATCGACGTCGAGATCAACAATGCGGTCCTGGACTGGCTGGGGGTCGCGAAGCGGCGCATCGAGTGGATGCCCTGGGGCTCGCAGATCCCGGCCCTCCTCGCCAAGCGCACCGACGTCATCGCCCAGAACATCCACGTCAATCCGGAGCGGGTGAAGGTCATCTCCTTCACGGGCCCGGCCTGGTGGTACGGGCCGATCGTGCTGGTCCAGAAGGGCAATCCCGACAAGATCTCCTCCTATGACGATTTCAAGGGCAAGACCGTGGCCGCCATCGGCGGCTCGGCGGCCGAGGCCTATCTCGTGCGCATCGGGGTCAACGTGCAGCCCTTCAAGTCCGAGGTCGAGGAGCTGCAGAGCCTGGACCAGGGCCGGGTCAAGTACGTGGTCGAGGACGACGTGATCTTCACGGTCTTCCAGAAGGAGAACCCGAACAGCAACATCGAGGCGCTGACGAGCATCGCCACGCCGGACGACATCATCTATGGCGGCGGCTACGGCTATGCCCGCTTCGGCATCCGCAAGGAGGACTGCCAGCTCCGCGTCGCCTACACGCGGGCCCTGGCGGAGCTGCGGGGCAACGGCTTCGTCAGCGCGGTCCTGAAGAAGTACGGCCTGAGCGACCGCAACCTCTTCTGGTTCAAGCTCAACCCCTGAGGTGAGGGGCCGGGGCGGCCCGTCCGGCGCCCCGGCCGGCCTCGTGCATCCGGACCTGCAGCCCCATGGAGCTCTTCAATCCGGCGGTCGCGGTGACCAGCCTCGGCCCGCTTCTGGCCGGCATGCTGATCACGGTCGAGCTGACCGTCGTCACGATCCTGCTGAGCCTCGGGCTCGGGCTGCTGGTGGCCTTGGCGCGGATGTACGGACCGCGCTGGCTCGTCTGGGCCGTGCTCGCCTATGTCGAGGTGATGCGCGACACGCCGCTGCTCCTCCAGCTCATCTACATCTACTACGTGCTGCCCGAGCTCGGCATCCGGCTCGACAGCTTCTCGGCCTCGGTCCTGGCGCTGACGCTCAACTACTCGGCCTACATCTCCGAGGTCTACCGCTCCGGCATCCAGGGCATCGCCAGGGGCCAGAGCGATGCCGCGGCCGCGCTCGGCATGACCCGCCCGCTGGCGCTCCGCCGCATCGTCCTCCCCCAGGCCATCCGCCTCGTCATCCCGGCGCTCGGCAACTACTTGATCTCGCTCTTCAAGGATACGGCGCTCTGCTCGGTGGTGAGCGTCCAGGAGGTTCTCTTCACCGCCCAGCTCATGGCCGCCCGCAACTATCAGTATTTTACTCTCTACACGGTCGTGGGGGCACTCTACTTCATCGTCGGCTTCGTCGCGGCCCGGCTCGTCGACCAACTCGAGCGCCGGAACCAGGCCGGCTATCGGCGCCGGCGCCCGGCCCGCACATGAAGGATCATGCGCGGCCGATGATCGAGGTCCTGGACCTCCACAAGTCCTACGGCCATCTCGAGGTCATCAAGGGGGTGAGCCTCACCGTCGGCACCGGCGAGGTCATGTGCATCATCGGTCCCTCGGGCTCGGGCAAGTCGACCTTCCTGCGCTGCATCAACTGGCTCGAGACGCCCGAGCGGGGCCGCATCCGGATCGACGGCCAGCCGGCCTACCGGATCGACGGGCCCGGCGGGCCGCGGCTGCAGCGGCCGCGCGAGATCGCCGCCATCCGCGCCCGCGTCGGCATGGTCTTCCAGTCCTTCAACCTCTTCCCGCATTTGACCGCGCTGGGCAATGTCATGGAGGCGCCGGCCCACGTCCTCCGCCTGCCCCGAGGCGAGGCCCGCGAGCGGGCCTCGGCGCTTCTGGCCCAGGTCGGCCTCGCCGACCGCGCCGACCACTATCCCGAGGAGCTGTCGGGCGGCCAGCAGCAGCGGGTGGCGATCGCCCGGGCGCTGGCCATGGAGCCCAAGGCGATGCTGTTCGACGAGGTCACGAGCGCCCTCGACCCCGAGCTCGTGGGCGAGGTCCTGGGCGTGATGCGCGACCTCGCCGCCCGCGGCATGACCATGGTGGTCGTGACCCACGAGATGGGCTTCGCCCGGCAGGTCTGCGATCGCGTGGTCTTCATGGACCATGGCGTCATCGCCGAGGAAGGCTCCCCCGACGCCATCTTCTCCGCCCCCAGCCAGCCGCGCACCCGCCTCTTCCTCAAGGAGATCCTCGAGCGGTGACGAGGCTACGGCTCCAGAGGGCCTTCTCTGGCCAGGAGGGCCGCCGCGATCGCCCGCCACTCGGCCTCGAGGTCGCCGCTCGCCGGCGGCTTCCGGGCCCGGCGGTACCAATAGCCCGCGTTGCCGAGGTCGCCCTCGACGCGATGCAGGTAGGCGTGCACCCAGGCACCGCTCTCGTCGTCCTGCTCCTGGGCGATGGCGTGGGCACCGTCCCAGTCGCCCCTGGCGGCCCGCCAGAGGGCCAGGACCAGCGGCGCAAGCTCCGGCGGCGGCTCCTTTTCGCCGAGAGACGCCTCGAGGTCAGCGAGGCTGGTGATGGTCATGGCCGGGCACTCCGCGGTGGCCTGAAAATAGTGGGCCCTGGCTAGCATGGCGCCCGCCGGCGGCCCAGCCGCGCCGCCTGGGCAAGGTCTCCGGGGCGGGCTAAAAGGCCCCTAACTCATTCCGGCGGAGGCTTCGATGCAGGACTATCTGACGGCCGAGCGCACCTTGCCCGCCGACGGCACCCGGGGCACGCTGGTCGGCCGGGTCCAGCTGCCCGGGCGCGTGCCGGGGCCGGCGGTGGTGGCGGTGCGGGAGGCGGGCGTCTTCGACCTCACCGCCCGGACCCCGACGCTGAGCCTCCTGATGAACGCCCCCGATCCCCTGGCCATCGCCCGGGATCCCGCCGCCCCGCGGATCGGCGATCTGGCTCCCATGATAAAAAACTCGGCCTGGGACAGGCGCGATCCGGCGCTGCCCTGGCTGCTCGCCCCCGCCGACCTGCAGGCGCTCAAGGCGGCGGGCGTCACCTTCGTCAAGAGCATGCTGGAGCGGGTGATCGAGGAGCAGGCTCGGGGCGACCATGCGAAGGCCGAAGGCGTCAGGAAGCGGATCGAGGGGGCGATCGGCGGCTCGCTGCGGAGCATCCGGCCCGGCTCGGAGGCCGCCATGAAGGTCAAGGAGCACCTCGTCGCGGAGGGGCTCTGGTCGCAATATCTGGAGGTCGGCATCGGCCCCGACGCCGAGATCTTCACCAAGGCCCAGCCCATGTCGGCGGTCGGGCACGGGGCGCTGGCCGGCATCCACCCGAAGTCCTCCTGGAACAATCCCGAGCCCGAGGTGGTGCTCGTGGTCTCCGGCGCCGGCCGGATCGTCGGCGCCACCCTCGGCAACGACGTCAACCTCCGCGACTTCGAGGGCCGGAGCGCCCTGCTGCTGAGCAAGGCCAAGGACAACAACGCCTCCTGCGCGATCGGCCCGCTGGTCCGCCTCTTCGACGAGAGCTTCGGGCTCGACGATGTGCGCGAGGCCGAGGTCGAGCTTCTGGTGCAGGGCGAGGACGGGTTCAGGCTCGAGGGCAAGAGCTCGATGGCCGAGATCAGCCGCGATCCCGAGGAGCTGGTCGCCCACACCATCGGCAGGACCCACCAGTATCCGGACGGCTTCTTGCTGTTCTGCGGGACGATGTTCGCGCCGACCCAGGACCGGCTCGGGCCGGGCCAGGGCTTCACCCACAAGCCGGGCGATCTCGTGGTCGTGGCGTCGGAGCGGCTGGGGGCGCTGGCCAACCGCATCGAGACCGCCGACCGCATCGCCCCCTGGGACTTCGGCCTCGCCGATCTGATGCGCAACCTCTCGGCGCGCGGCCTCCTCGGCTCGGGAGGCCGCCTGACCGGGGCGGCAAACGAAAAGGGGCCGATCCAGTCGGCCCCGTCTCGCTAAGCCTCAGGGATGAGCGGCGCTCATTCCGCTCGCGGCGAACCCCGCGGGGCGGATGTGCTCGATCTCCTCCTTGATCCTCAGCTTTTCTTTCTTCAGGCGCGATACCAGGGTCTGATCCGGCAGCGGTCGGTGCAGCTCCTCGTCGATCTGCTGCTCGATCCGCGAATGCTTCACACGGAGGCTTTCAACATGCTCCTGCATCGACATCGACCAGAACCTCCCGATTGCTCCACGAGCACATGACAATCTAGTGATGCAGGGGCCTTTGTTCCAGGAGAAAAGCCTCGCCCGGAGGCCGGATCAACCGACAGGCGTAGCCGAGGCCAAGCGTATCAGGGTCTGCAGCTCGGCATGGGCGGCGGCATCGTGGCCTGTCAGCACCCGAAGGTTGATCGCTGCCAGAGCGGCCTCGTCCGGCGCCCGGTGGGCCGGCGCCCCGCCCGCGGGCTCCGCCCCGGCGATCAGGCCCAGCTCCAGCTGCTCGGCCCGCTCGGCCGCCAGCTCGGCCGCGGCCACCGCCCGGCGGAGCTGCCCGAGCGGCCCGGCGAGGGCGGGATCGACCCGGGCGAGCCGCGCCTTCAGGGCCCGCCTCGCGGCCCGGAGCGGACGGACGATCGGATCCTGATGCGCGGCGGCGGCGTCCCGCAACCGGGCCGCCAGCTCGGCCCCGGGACGCCGGCCCTGGCGCGCCAGCCAGCAGGCGAGGAGAAGCAGGTTGACATCGACGCCCAGCTCCTCCTGGAGCGCCAGGCAGGCGTCGGCGACCCCCGGCCGGGCGTAGGTGGCGAGCGAGAAGTCCCAGAAGGCGGAGGGTGGCCAGAGGTCCTCCGGCGCCATGCCCGGCCTCAGTCGCCGAAGGCGATGCCGAGGCCGCGGGCGGTGTGCACCAGCGTGTCCTCGGGATCGATCGCGCCGAACCGGGCACAGGCCTCCAGGATGGGCTCGTCGATCACCCGCCGCTCGCGCCAGCCGACGACGCGGTCGAAGCGGCCGGCGGCGACGAGGTCGACGGCGGCGACGCCGAAGGCCGACCCCAGCAGCCTGTCGAGCGGCACCGGCGAGCCGCCGCGCTGGACGTGGCCCAGCACCGTGACCCGCGTCTCGGCACCGGTCCGCTCGGCGATCGTCTCGGCCACCACCCGGCCGATGCCGCCATAGCGCGACTGACCGTGCGCGTCGGTGTAGGTCTTGATCTCGCCTTCGGTCGAGCGGACCGACTCGGCGACGACGACGAGGCTGAAGTTGCGCCCGCTCACCCGTCGCTCCTCGATCTTGGCGCAGACCTTGGCCATGTCGTAGCCGATCTCGGGAATCAGGATGACGTCGGCGCCACCCGCGATGCCGGAGGTGAGGGCTATATGGCCGGCGTCCCGGCCCATCACCTCGATCACCATCACCCGGTTGTGGCTGGCAGCCGTGACATGGAGGCGGTCGACCGCCTCGGTCGCGATCGCCACGGCCGTGCTGAAGCCCACCGACTGCTCGGTATGGCCGAGGTCGTTGTCGATCGTCTTCGGGATGCCGACCAGGTTCCACCCGCCCGCCTCGGCGAGGCGGCGGAGGATGGCGAGGCTGCCGTCGCCGCCGACTCCGATCAGCGCGTCGAGGGCGAGGAGACGATAGCCCTCGACGATCTCGGCCGAGCGGTCGAGCTTGCGGCCGTCGGGCGAAGGATAGGCGAAGGGGTTGCCGCGGTTGGTGGTCCGGAGGATCGTCCCGCCCTGATGGAGGATGCCGCGGACGCTGTCCGGGGTCAGGGGGGCGGCGGCCAACGGGCGCTGCAGCAGGCCGTGGGTCGCCTCGTGAATGCCGACGACCTCGAAGCCGTAGCCGCGCACCGCCCGCAACACGACCGCCCGGATCACGGCGTTGAGCCCGGCGCAGTCGCCGCCGCTGGTCAGGATGCCGAGCCGCATGACCGGGCGAGCCTCCACCGCTTGCTGCGATCGCGAACGATCTGTGCTAGCCTGACGACCATAGCTGTTTCACCGAACGCTCGGCCAGCATGGACTTGACCTCGGGACGTCGGGAGATCGACACGCGCCTCGACTCGCTGCGGGCGGCGCATCGAGCGCTCGATGCGCGGATCGAGCAGCTCGTGGCCGAGGGCGCCACCAGCCTGCTCGACCTCCAGCGGCTCAAGAAGCAGAAGCTTCAGCTGAAGGACCGCATCGCCTTCCTCGAGCGCACCCGCTACCCCGACATCATCGCCTGAGGGCGTCGGGCGGCCCCGGCGCCGCCGGAGCGCCGAGCCGCGTCACGTGGCCCATCTTGCGGCCCGGGCGGGCCTCGCTCTTGCCGTAGAGATGGAGCCGGGCGCCGGGCTCTGCCAGCAAGGCTTCGAAGGCCAGGGCCTCCTCGCCCAGGAGATTGTCCATCACCGCCGGGCAGAGGGGCGTGGGATCGCCCAGCGGCAGGCCGCAGATCGCCCGCACGAGCTGCTCGAACTGGCTGGCCGGGCAGGCGTCGATCGTCCAGTGGCCCGAGTTGTGCGGCCGCGGCGCCAGCTCGTTGACGAGCAGACGGCCGTCGCCCGTGAGGAACATCTCGACGGCCAGCAGGCCCACGAGCCCGATCTCGCGCGCCACCCGCTCGGCCAGCGCCACCGCCTCGGCGGCGATGACGGGCGTAACCTCCGCCGGGGCGATGGTGCGCCTCAGGATGTGATGCTCGTGCCGGTTCTCGACGGCCGGGAAGCTCGCCATCCGGCCGTCGACGCCGCGCGCCGTGACGACCGACAGCTCGGCCGCGAAATCGACGATCGCCTCGAGGATGGCCGGGGCGCCGGCGATGGCCTCCCAGGCCTCCGCGGCGTCCTGGCCGGCCCCGAGCCTGACCTGCCCCTTGCCGTCGTAACCGAGACGGCGCGTCTTCAGGATGCCCCCGCCACCCATGGCATCGAGCTCGGCCGCGAGCGCGTCCGGCCCGTCGATCGCCGCATGGTCGGTCACCGGCACCCCGATGGAGGCCAGAAAGGCCTTCTCGAGCAGGCGGTCCTGGGTGACCTCGAGGACCGCTGCGCTCGGCCGCACCGGCCGCAGCCGCGCCAGATGCTGGAGGGCCGCGGTCGGCACGTTCTCGAACTCGAGGGTCACGACGTCGACGCCGGCCGCGAAGCGGTCGAGGGCTGCCACATCCTCGTAGTCGGCCCGGATCAGGAGGGCCGCGACGTCGCCCGCCGGGCTCTCCGCCTCGGGGGCCAGCACGTGGCAGCGATAGCCGAGCCGGGCCGCGGCCATGGCGGTCATCCGCCCGAGCTGGCCGCCGCCCAGGATGCCGATCGCCGAGCCGGGCGGGATGACGCTCATGATGGCGGGCCGGCGTCCGTCGGCCGCTCGTCCACCGCGGCCGTCTGGTCGGCCCGCCAGGCTGCCAGCCGCCGGGCCAGCGCCTCGTCGCCCAGCGCCAGGATCGCCGCGGCGAGGAGGGCCGCGTTGACGGCGCCGGCGCGGCCGATGGCGAGCGTGCCCACCGGCACGCCCGCGGGCATCTGGACGATCGAGAGCAGGCTGTCCATGCCCTTGAGCGCGGCGCTCTCGACCGGCACGCCCAGCACCGGGAGCGTGGTCAGCGAGGCGATCATGCCGGGCAGATGCGCGGCCCCGCCGGCGCCGGCGACGATCACCTTGAAGCCCTCGGCGGCAGCACCCCGGGCGAAGGCGAAGAGCCGCTGGGGCGTCCGGTGGGCCGAGACGATGCGCGCCTCGTGGCCGATGCCGAGGCCCTCCAGGGTCGTGGCGGCATGGGTCATGGTGGCCCAGTCGGAGCGGCTGCCCATGACGATCGCGACGGGCCGGGCATCGGCCAGGCTCAAGCGCGTTCCCGCTCGTCGCGGTCCAGGGCGGCGTCGAGATCGAGGTCGATGACCACCTGCTCCAGGCCCCCCGCCGGCATCGCCTCGCGCGTCGCCCTGGCGGCCGCCTGGTTGTCGGCCCGAACCTGGTCGAAGACTTCCTTGCGCATGATCGAGGCCGAGGTCGGAAAGCTGAAGCCGAGCTTCACCGTGCGGCCGCGCAGCTCGACCACCTGGATCTCGATCTCGTTGTTGATGACCACGGCCTCGCCGCAGCGTCGGGTGAGGTAGAGCATCCTGGTCTCCGCTGGCGGGCTGCCCGGACCGCCAGTCTACGCATCGAGCATTGAGCGTCTGTTAACCCTAACGCGGCTAGTCTTCAATCGCGGCCGAGATCGTGGCCGCCCCTGAGCGAAGGAGCCGGCCGGCATGAGCGCCTCGGGCCCCCTGATCCTCGATCTGCTCTCGACCCGCCAGGGCTGGCTGGCGGCGCGCCAGGCGGTCCTCGCCCAGAACATCGCCAATGCCGACACGCCGGGCTGGCAGGCGCGGGACGTCCTGCCCTTTGCGCGGATGCTCGGCGGGCTCGCCGGGTCCGTCTCGCCGCTGGCGCTGGCGTCGACCGGCGGCGCCGATATCGCGGGCACGTCCGGGCCGGCCGGCCGGGACGTGCCGGACCGGCCCGTCCCGTCCTACGAGACCACGCCCACGGGCAATGGCGTGGTCATCGACGAGCAGATGGAGAAGCTCGCCGCGACCGAGGTCGACCACCAGCTCGCGACCGATCTCTACAAGCGCTACGTCCAGATGATGCGCACGGCGCTCGGCACGACGGCGGGCTGAGCGGCCGACGGAGCCGGGCAAGCAGGAGAAGGAAGATGGATCTCAGGGCCGCCATGCGCATTGCCGGGGCCGGCATGAAGGTGCAGTCCGAGCGGCTTCGGGTCGTGGCCGAGAATCTGGCGAACGCCGAGTCCACGGGCGGTGCGCCGGGTGCGGCCGCCTACCGCCGCAAGACCATCAGCTTCCGCAGCCTGCGCGACCGCGAGAGCGGCCTCGACCTCGTCGATGTCGGACGGGTCGGGGTCGATGCCAGCGCCCAGCCGCGCCGCTATCTGCCGGGCGACCCGGCGGCCGACGCCAAGGGCTACGTCACCTTCCCCAACGTCAACCCGCTGATCGAGCTCATGGACATGCGCGAGGCCCAGCGCTCCTACGAGGCCAATCTCAGCGCGCTCCAGATGGCGCGCCAGATGATCGAGCGCACGCTCGACCTGCTGCGCTGAGCCGTCCGTCCGGCCCACCCCGAGGAGCCAGCCCGACCATGGCGATCGCCACCACGAGCCAGGCGCTCTCGGCCTATGCGGCCGCGGGCAGGATTCTCCAGCAGCCCGCCCCGGCTCCGGGAGCCGGCGCCGGCCCGAGCTTCGGCGCCCTCCTGAAGAGCGAGATCGGCGGCGCGGTCGAGGACCTGCGCCGGGGCGAGGCGGCCTCGATCGCCGGCGTCACCGGCAAGGCCAGCGTCCAGGAGGTGGTCGAGGCGGTCACCCAGGCCGAGCTCAGCCTGCAGAAGGTGACCGCGGTCCGGGACCGGGTGATCGCCGCCTACCAGGAGATCATGAGGATGCCGATCTGATTTCTCGGGCGTTGCCGGAGCCGCGCCGCGGAGGCGAGGCCGACCGCGGGGGACGGCGGGGCGGGAGAGGGTCTTGAGTTCAGGACGAGGTTCTGGATCTGGCGCGGCAGGCGATGTGGGTGACGATCCAGGTCGGCGGCCCGGCGCTGGCGGCGGCGCTCGGCATCGGGCTCCTGATCTCGCTCCTCCAGGCCCTCACGCAGATCCAGGAGGCGACCCTGTCCTTCGTCCCGAAGGCGCTGGGCGTGTTCGCGACGCTGGCGCTGACGCTGCCCCTGGCGATGGCGGTGCTGCGCACCTTCACCGAAGGGCTCTATGCGCGCATCGCGGCGCTCGGGGCGGGCTGAGCGGCATGGCCCGGAGCCTCGAGGGCGCCCTTCGTCCCGCCGGCGGCCCGGGCAGCCCGTGATCCGTCTCGACCTCGCGGCCCTGCCCGGCGGGGTTTTTCTCGTTCTGCTGATCTTCGCCCGGGTCGGCGCGGCGCTCATGGTCATGCCGGGGCTGGGCGAGCCGCAGGTGCTGCCGCGCCTCCGCCTCGGCCTCGCCCTCGTCATCAGCTTCCTCCTCGCGACGGCCCGTGCCGAGCCGGCGCCGCCGGTCCCGCCCGCCGCCCATCTGGCGGCGCTCGTCGCGGGCGAGACGGTGTTCGGCCTCGCCATCGGCACGGCGGCGCGCCTCGCCTTCGCGGCCGTGAACGTCGCCGGCTCGATCATCGCCATGCAGTCGGGCCTGGCCGCGGCCACCTTCTTCGATCCCTCGGAGGCGACCCAGAGCCCGGCCCCGGCCAACTTCCTCGGGCTCGCCACCCTGGCCCTGCTCTTCGCGACCGACGGCCATCACCTGCTGCTCAGGGCGCTCGCCCACAGCTATGCCCTCCAGCCGCTGGGCGCGGCGCTGCCGCTGGGCGATCTGGGCCTGCTCCTGACCCGCCTCGCCGGCACCGCGCTGGCGGCCGGCCTCGCCATGGCGGCGCCCGTGCTGCTGGCCAGCCTGCTGGGCAATCTGGCGCTGGGCGCCCTCAACCGGCTGGTCCCGTCGCTCCAGGTCTTCTTCGTGGCCCTGCCGCTGCAGCTGGCCCTCGCCTTCGCGCTGCTGGCGCTCGGCGTCGGCGGCGTTCTTCTCGTCGGCCTGCGCACCCTCGAGGAGGGCGTCCGCTGGCTCGGCGCCGCCGGCTGAGCCGATGGCCGGGGAGCCCGACCAGACCGAGCGCACCGAGGAGCCGACCCAGCGACGGCTCGACGAGGCCCGCGAGAAGGGCCGGGTCGTCAGCTCGCGCGAGGTCAACAATCTCTTTCTCCTGGCCGCGGCCGCGCTGCTCTGGGCGCTGAGCGCGGGCGACGTCGGCCAGGAGATTCGGGCAGCGCTGCGCGGCTTCCTCGTGGCGGCCGCCGATCCTGACCCGAGCGGCGGTCTGGCCAGGCTGGTGGCCCCGCCCGTGCTCGCCCTGCTGCAGGCGCTGGCCCTGCCGGCGCTGGCCTTCGTGCTCGCCGCCATTTGCCCGTCGATCCTGCAACGGGCCGTGGTCTGGAGCCCCGACGCGGCCCGCCCCAAGCTCGACCGCCTCTCGCCGCTGGCCGGCGCCCGCCGTCTGCTCGGCCCGGCGGCCGTGGCCGACCTCGCCAAGAGCCTGGTCAAGCTCGCTCTGGTCGGCGGCGCCGCCGCCGTGGCGCTCTGGCCGGCGCGGGACCGCCTCGTGGCTGCCGCCGGCCTCGGCCCCTGGGCCATCCTGGCCGAGCTGCGCCTGGATGTGGGGCGGCTGCTGCTCGCCATCGCCGCCGTCCTGGCCGTCGTCGCCGCCCTCGACTGGCTGCACCAGCGGCAGCGCTTCATGGGCGAGATGCGCATGTCCCGCCACGATCTCCGGGACGAGCACAAGCAGACCGAGGGCGATCCGGTGATCAAGCAGCGGCTGCGGGCGCTGCGCCTGAGCCGGGCGCGACGGCGCATGATGGCCGAGGTGCCGAAGGCCACGGTGGTCGTGACCAACCCGACGCACGTGGCGGTAGCACTCCGCTACGACGCGGTGGCGGGAACGGCGCCCACGGTCGTCGCCAAGGGCGCCGACCTCGTGGCCCGCCGGATCCGCGAGACGGCCGCCGCCCACGCCGTGCCGATCGTCGAGAATCCGCCGCTCGCCCGGGCGCTGCACGCCGCGGTCGAGATCGGCCAGACCATCCCCGAGGCGCACTACCAGGCGGTGGCCCAGATCATCGGCCACATCCTCCGGCTGCGCCGGCCGCGCTGAGCCCTGGGCAACCGGGTATGGCCGGGCGGCCGCCGCCCCGGCCGCCTAAGCTTTCGTTCACCGCGACCGCCGATCCTGCCCCCGTCGGAAAACGCCAAAGCGGGGGAAACGAGCATGCGGCCAATCCTCGGCGCCGTCACCGCAGCGCTGTGGCTCGGCACGGCCTTGCCGGCCTGGGCCGCCACCGGCGCCTCGATCTTCGGCACCGTCGAGTTCCAGGCGGGCTCGCTGGCGGCGCTGCCGCAATGGCGGGGGGTTCTCGAGCGGATCGCCGCCGAGCGCCCGGTCTACCGGGCCTGCGACGCCGACAGCGAGGCCTGCCCGAGCCGCGGCGTGATGGCCTGGCGGGCGCTCCTCAAGAGCCTCGCGGGGGCCCCCCTCGAGCATCAGGTCCACGCCGTCAACCATTTCGTCAACCAGTGGCGCTACAAGAGCGACGCCGAGAACTACGGCCACAGCGACTACTGGGCCACGCCGATCGAGTTCATGACCCGCTCCGGGGACTGCGAGGACTATGCGATCGCCAAATATGTCTCGCTGCGCGAGCTCGGCATCCCGGTCGACCGGCTGCGGCTCGTCGTCGTGCAGGACGTGCTGCGCGACATCGCCCATGCCGTGCTCGCCGTCTACGACGGCGACCGGGTGCTGATCCTGGACAATCTCACCGAGGCGGTCCTGCCGGACACGCGCCTCGGCCAGTATGTGCCCTACTACTCGGTCAACGAGGCGGGCCGCTGGGCGCACATCGCGACGGCGCCCCTGATGGTCTCCTCGGCCGAGCGTCGCGTCGCCCCGCCGTCCGGGCCCGGCAGCGCCGGCCGATGAGCGCCACCGCACCCGCCCTCGGCGCCGGGGCGCTCCTCGAGACGGCCCCGCCGGCACCGCCGCCCGCGCCGCCCGGCCCCTGGCCGGCGCTCGCCGCCCTGCTCGGCGGGCTCCTCCTCGCCGCGACCCTGGCGCTCGGCCTCGCCCAGGTGCTGATCGACCGTCGCCAGGCGGACCTCGAGGCGGATCTCCGCCTGCGTCTCGACGCCCTGGCCCTGGGCAGCGCCGAGGTGATGGCGACCTGGCGGGACGGGGCGCTGCGGCTGGGCGAGCGGCTCGCCGACTCGCCGCTGCTCCGGCTGTTCGTCGCGGAGGCGGGTCGAGCCGAGCCCGGCCCCGACGCCGTCGAGCACGATGGCGGCGTCGGGGCCGACGACCTCCAGGACGAGCTGCCCTACCTGCAGGGCCTGATCGACGATTTCGCGAGGCGCAGCCGTCTCCTGGGGGTCTATGTGGTCGACCCGCAGGGCGGCCTGCTGCTGCGCGACGCCAGCGGCCCGATGCTGCCCGACCCGCTGCGACGCGACGCCGTCGCCCGGCTGGGCGAGGCCGGAGCGCCGATCGTGCTGCCGCCGCACCTTTCGGGCGGCCATCTCGTCGCGGACCTCGTGCTGCCGATCGCCGCCCCGCAGAGCGCCGTGCCGGACGACCGTCGACTGGTGGGCGCGCTCGTGATGAGCCTGCCGGTCGAGCGCGAGCTGGCGCGGGCCCTGGGTCACGGGCCGCTCGACGCGCCCGGCGAGCGCCGCTCCCTCATCGTCCCGGACCCGGCGGGACCGCTCGAGCTGACCGTCGGGCCCGACGGGCCGAGGCTGGCCCCGGCTCCGATCGGCGTCGCCGCCGGCCACAGCCGCGTCTACGGGGCCCTCGGGCTCGCGGCAGGGCCGGCCGTGGCCGTCGGGCGGCCGGTCAGCGGCCTCGACTGGACGGCGCTCGCCTCGGCAGACTGGCGGAAGGCCACGGCACCGCTCCGTGCCTTCGCCGGTCAGGCGCGGCTGCTGGGGCTGACCCTGGCCCTCCTCCTGGCGGTGACCGCCGCCGCCGGCTGGCGCCACCAGGAGAGCCGCCGCCAGCGGGCGCTCGCCGCCCAGTATCGGGACCTCGCCGGCCGGCTCGAGGCCCAGCAGCGGCTGCTCCTGAGCATCACCGACACGGTCCCCGACATGATCGGGCTCAAGGACCTGCAGCGCCGCTATCTGTTCGCCAATCCGGCGCTCGCCCTGGCCGCCGGGCAGGCCCCGGCGGCGCTGGTCGGGCGTACCGACCGCGACCTCTTCCCGCCCGCGACCGCGGCCCGCCTCGATCGGCTCGACCGCGAGGCGCTGGCGATCGGTGCCGTGCTGGTCGAGGATCTCGAGGTCGAGCTGCCGGGCGGGCGGCGGTACCTGCACATCGCCGAGGTGCCGGTCGCCGAGCCCGGGGGGCGCCTGACCGGCGTGATCGCGGTGGCGCGCGACGTGACCCAGCTCACCCGGGCGCGTCAGCAGCGCGAGCGGCTCGTGGCGCAGACGGTCGAGGTTCTGGTGCGGGCGATCGAGCTGGCCGACCCCTATCTGCTCGGCCACTCCTTCGGGGTCCGCGACCTCGCCGGCCAGCTGGCCCAGGAGCTGGGCCTCGGTGCCACCGCCATGGCCACGGTCAGGCTCGCGGCCAGCCTCTCCCAGGTCGGCAAGCTCTTCGTGCCGCGCGAGCTCCTGGCCAAGCCCGGGCGGCACACGCCCGAGGAGGAGCAGGTGATGCGCGGCCATGTCGGCCACGCGCTGCGGGTCCTCGAGGACGTCGATCTCGACCTGCCGGTCGAGACGGCGATCGCCCAGATGCACGAGCGGCTGGACGGCGGGGGCTACCCGCTGGGCCTCGCCGGCGCCGCGATCGGCATCGAGGGCCGGCTCCTGGCCGTGGCGGACGTGTTCTGCGCCCGGACCCGGCCGCGCGCCTACCGGGACGCCATCGCCCCGGCCGAGGCGCTCCATCATCTGCGCTGCCACGGCGAGCGCTACGATGCGAGCGTCGTCGCGGCCCTGGCCGCCATCCTGGAGCGGGCACCCGCCGCGGGTGTCGCACGGGCGGGGGCGGATCAGGAGCCCGGGGCGATCTCGACCTCCCAGCTCGGGCCGCTGCCGATCGCGTAGGTGTCGGCGAAGCTGCCGAGATTGATCGCCAGGGCCATGTTGCCGGCGCTGTTGACGTAGAGCAGCGGGGCGCCCTGGCCGACGTCGCCGAAGGTATCGACCCAGGGCACGCTGCCCTCCCAGGCGACCGCCCCGCCGTGGCGGATGGTGACCTTGGCCAGGTCCTGCCTGGCGATGCCGAGCCGCTCGAACGTCTCGAGGTCGATGTCGGTCCAGACATTGCCGAAATTGACGTCGAGCGCCGGGATCATGCCGACCGCCTCGCCGTGCTCGATGGCGGCCGCCCGGTAGGGCAGGCGGACGACCTCGGGCTCCCTGGCCGGCCCCACCCCGTCGAAACCGATCACGCCGGCGGCGAGGCGCGCGCCCGTATAGGCGAAGACGTCCCGCCCCTCGAAGGTGTGCGAGGCCTGGGAGCCCGGCAGGCGATTGCTGGTCTCGTCGATCAGGCGGACGGCGGCGATGCCTTCCTGCTCGGCGATCAGCGTCATGAGCCCGTTGTCCGGTCCGACCACATAGTGCCCGGCCTTGGTCAGGAGGACGATGGCGTTGCGCTCGGTGCCGACGCCCGGGTCGACGACGACCACGAACACCGTGCCCTTGGGCCAGTACGGCGCGGTGACGGCCAGCTGATAGCCGCCGGCCCAGATGTCGAAGGGCGGGATGGCGTGGGTGAGGTCCTGGACCTGGAGCTTCGGATCGACGGCGAGCGCCACCCCCTTCATCGCCGCGACCGCCCCGTCGCGCAGGCCGAAGTCGCTCTCGAGGACGAGGAGGCCGTTGCCGTCGGCCGCCCTGCCGGCGGCCGGAGCGAGCAGCAGCGTCAGAAGGAGGCCGAGGCGGGCGACGGCACGGCGAGGCATCATGGCCGGGGTTCCCTTCGGAGGCGAGTACCCCCAGGATGCCACCGATCGGCCGCCGGGGCGAGACGGGCCGGCGCCTCCTCCGGAAATGGAACGACCTTCCGATCGCCGCGCGGGCGACATCCAGGCCTGCCGCCCGTGCCGAGGGCGGCTTCGGCTCTGGCGTCTCCATGTCCACCATGCAACCGAAGGCTGCGCGGGCCACCCACGACGATGACATCCGGGCGTTCTGCGCTAGGCTCTCTCCGCGGCCGCAGGCGGTCTCACGGACAAAGGATGCCCGGAAGTCCATCGACCGGGTCTACAAGGCGGGCGCGGCGAGCGGGCCCCGAGGCGAAGGAGAGAAACGATGCAGCTGGGAATGATCGGCCTGGGCAGGATGGGCGGGAACATGGTCGTTCGCCTGATGAAGGCGGGGCACGACTGCCTGGTCTACGACAGCCATCAGGAAGCGGTGGACGCCCTGGTGGGCAAGGGTGCCCAGGGCACCACGAGCCTGCCCGCCTTCGTGGAGAAGCTGACCAAGCCCCGGCTGGTGTGGATGATGGTGCCGGCGGGCGCCGTCGACGCGGTCATCGGCTCGCTGGTGCCCCTGCTGGAGCAGGGCGACATCATCGTCGACGGCGGGAATTCCTACTACCACGACGACATCCGCCGGGCCGAGGAGCTGCGTCAGAAGGGCCTGCATTATGTCGATGTCGGCGTCAGCGGCGGCGTCTGGGGGCTGGAGCGCGGCTACTGCCACATGATCGGCGGCGAGCCCGAGGTGGTGAAGCATCTCGACCCGATCTTCCGGTCGCTGGCCCCCGGCCTGGACGCGGCGCCGCGCACGCCGGGTGCGACGGGCGAGCCAGGCAGCGCCGAGCTCGGCTATCTCCATTGCGGGCCGAACGGTGCGGGGCACTTCGTCAAGATGGTGCACAACGGCATCGAGTACGGGCTCATGGCGGCCTATGCCGAGGGGCTGAACATCATCAAGCACGCCGATGTCGGGCTGAAGAAAGCCTCGGCGAGCGATGCCGAGACGACGCCGCTGCGCCGGCCCGAGCACTACCGCTACGACATCGACATCGCCCAGGTGGCGGAAGTCTGGCGGCGCGGCAGCGTGGTCGCCTCCTGGCTGCTCGATCTGGCCGCCAGCGCGCTCAGGAAGAGCCCCGACCTCGAGGGCTTCGCCGGCCGCGTCTCGGACTCGGGCGAGGGCCGCTGGACCGTGCTGGCGGCGATCGACGAGAGCGTGCCGGCGCCGGTGATCTCGGCGGCCCTTTTCGCCCGCTTCGCCTCGCGCGGCGAGTTCGACTATGCCGACCGCCTGCTCTCGGCCCTGCGCTTCGAGTTCGGCGGCCATGTCGAGAAGCCGAAGGACGAGCATTGATGGCCCGCGCGTCTTCGGTCCAGCCCTCGGACGCCCTCGTCTTCTTCGGGGCGACCGGGGACCTGGCGTACAAGCAGATCTTTCCAGCGCTTCTCGGGCTCGTGGCCGAGGAGGGGCTGGACATTCCGATCGTCGGCGTCGCCAAGGCCGGCTGGGGGCTGGACCAGCTCAAGGACCGGGCGGGAAAGAGCCTCGCGGAGCACGGCGTCGGCGATGCGGCGGCCGAGGAGAAGCTGCTGTCGCTGCTCCGCTATGTCGACGGCGACTACGAGGATCCGGCGACCTTCTCGAGGCTGCAGAAGGAGCTCGGGAAGGCCACGCGCCCGCTGCACTATCTGGCGGTTCCGCCCAAGCTGTTCGGCACGGTGGCGCAGGCCCTGGCCAAGGCCGGCGGCGCGCACGACGCGCGTCTCGTCATCGAGAAGCCGTTCGGCCACGACCGCCCCTCGGCCAAGAAGCTCAACGCGATGCTGAGGAAGTGCTTTCCGGAGGAGAGCATCTTCCGCATCGATCATTATCTCGGCAAGGAGCCGGTGCAGAACCTGCTCTACACCCGCTTCGCCAATCCGATGTTCGAGCCGATCTGGAACCGCGAGCATGTGCGCAGCATCCAGATCACGATGGCGGAGGCCTTCGGCGTCGAGGATCGGGGCCAGTTCTACGACGCCAACGGCGCCACCCGCGACGTGCTCCAGAACCACCTGCTGCAGGTGCTGGCCCAGCTCGCCATGGATCCGCCCACGGGCGAGGAGAGCGAGGCGCTGCGCGACGGCAAGTCGGCCCTGCTGAAGGCGGTGCGGCCACTCACCCTGGATGACATCGTGCGTGGCCAGTATGCCGGCTATCGCAAGGTGCCGGGCGTGCGGCCGCACTCGACGGTCGAGACCTATGTCGCGGCCCGGCTCTTCATCGAGAGCTGGCGCTGGGAGGGTGTGCCGATCTACATCCGTGCCGGCAAGAGCCTGCCCGTCACCGCCACCGAGGTGTCGATCGAGTTCCGTCGCCCGCCGCGCGAGACCTTCGGCGAGCTGGTGCCGGGGAGCTCGGCGCACATGCGGTTCCGGCTCGGCCCCGACATGGCGATCGGCATGGGGCTTCGGGTGAAGCAGCCGGGCGACCGGATGGTGGGGAACGATACCGAGCTGATGCTGGCCGCGCAGGCCGCCAACTACCGGCCGCCCTACCAGCGGCTGCTTGGCGACGCGATGCACGGCAACGGCGAGCTCTTCGGGCGCGAGGACATCGTCGACGCGCAGTGGCGCATCGTCCAGCCCATTCTCGACGACGCGGCACCGCTCTACATGTACGAGCCGGGAAGCTGGGGCCCCGAGGAGGCGATCCAGCTCATCGGCGCCGACGGCCCATGGCGCGACCCGCAGGTGGCCAGGCAAGACAGGACGACTCCTTCCGCATGAGGGTGCTGGCGGCATGACCGACATGGCTGACACCGTATTCCTGTTCGACGTGGACAACACGCTCCTGGACAATGATCGGGTGCAGGCGGACCTGGGCGCCCATCTGGCCCTGACCTACGGCGAGACGGCCCGCGAGCGGTACTGGGCGATCTTCGAGGAGCTGCGCGCCGAGCTCGGCTATACCGACTATCTGGGGGCGCTCGAGCGCTACCGGCTCGAGGCGATGCACCATCCCAAGGTGCTGCGGATGGCCAACTGGCTGCTCGACTATCCGTTCACGGACCGGGTCTATCCCGGTGCGATCGACGCGGCGAGACGGGCGCAGACGGTCGGCACGACCGCCATCCTCTCGGACGGCGACGCGGTGTTCCAGCCGCGCAAGGTCGAAAGATCCGGCCTGTGGCCGGTGTTCGGCGACAATGTGCTGATCTATGTGCACAAGGAGCTGGAGCTGGCGGACGTGGAGCATCATCTTCCCGCCCGCCACTATGTGCTGATCGACGACAAGCTGCGCATCCTGGACGCCGTCAAGCACGCCTGGGGCGACCGGGTCACGACGGTGTTTCCGCGCCAGGGCCACTATGCGACGGACCCGACGGTTCTGGCCGACTACCCGCCGGCCGACCTCACCATCGAGCGCATCGCGGATTTCTCAGAGCTCGATCTGAGCGCGCTGGTGAAGCGCTGAGGGGCCGGGGCTCGCTCGGAGAGGACAGCCGATGGCCCGCATGGCCGCACTCGCCAAGCCCTTCGCCGGCCGCTGGCGGATCGTCGAGATGGACGTGTGGGGCAAGGACGACCTGGATCTCGTCGAGGAGGCCTTCATCGCCTTCACGGGCGCGTCCGATGGCGAGATCGCCTTCATCGCCGTCACGGGCGGCCTGGATGTGCGTTACGGTACGCGCGACGGTGCGGCTTTCGCCGAGTTCTCCTGGCAGGGCTTCGACGAGAACGACGAGGCCAGCGGCCGCGGCTGGGCCAGAATGGACAGCGAGGGGCGGCTCGTCGGCCACATCTTCATTCACCGGGGCGACGATTCCGCCTTTGTCTGCGAGCGCAGCCGAGGTCGTCTCAGCGGAGGCCAGTCATGACGCATCTCCATGTCGCGCCGGGGCGAGCCGACCCGACCGAGCGCCTCGATCCGGCGGCCGGGCTCGTCGCCGCCACCACCGCCGCGGCCGTTGCCTGGCTCGACGGCCTCGATCCGGCGCAGCGGCGGCTGGCGCTCTGGCCGTTCGGGAGCGCCGAGCGCGGCAACTGGCACTACGCGCCGCGCCGTCGTCAGGGGTTGCCGCTGAAGGTGATGCGGGAGCCGCAGCAGGCGGCCGCCTACCGGCTGCTCGCGAGCGTGCTCAGCCCGGTGGGCGCCGCCAAGGCGCGGGCGATCATGGCGCTCGAGACGGTGCTGGCGGAGCTCGAGGGCGGGCGATTCGATTTCCGCGACCCGCTGAACTACAGCTTCACCGTCTTCGGCCTGCCCGGGGAGCCGCCCTGGGGCTGGCGGGTCGAGGGCCACCACCTGATCGTCAACGTCTCGGTCGCCGGCCCGGCGGCCCTGACGCTGACCCCGACCTTCTGGGGCAGCAATCCCGCCCGCATCCCCAAAGGGCCGCGCGCGGGCGAGCGGATCCTGCAGGACGAGTACAGGCTGGGGCTCGAGCTGGCCCGGAGCCTCGACTCGGGGCAGCAGGCGGTGGCCGTCTTCGGCTCCAGCTCGGTGGGCAACATCGTCACCGAGCGAGGACGGGCGCAGGCGCTGCGCGAGCCCACGGGCCTTGCTTTCGGCCGGCTGGGCCAGGGCCAGCAGGATCTTCTGATGCGGCTGGTCCGGACCTATGTCGGCAATGCGGCCGACGCGGTGGGGGTGCCTTATCTCGAGCGGGTGCGTGACGCCGGGCTGGAGCGGCTCCGGCTCGCCTGGGCCGGCGGCATGGCGGAAGGCACGGCCTTCTACTACCGCATCCACGGCCCACGCCTCCTGATCGAGCTCGACTGCACGCAGAACCAGGCCAATCACATCCACTCGCTGTGGCGGGACCCTGCGAGCGACTGGGGCCGTGACATCCTGGGCGACCACTACCGCCACCATCACGACGAGGATTGAGGCGCAGCCGAGCCCTCGGGTTCGGGATATCTCGACACGACCGCCGCATGGCTCGGCCCGAGGGAGCGTGTCCGCTCGGGACCCTGCTCAGCGGGGGGCCAGCCCAGGACCGTCGCCGGTCGGCCCTTGCGGGTGTCGGGCGACCTGCGCGGCCCGCATCTTGTCGAGCCGGGCCTCCAACCCCGCCCAGCCCTTGGCGCGGCTCAGCCGCTCGGCCGTGACGATGATCGCCGTCTCCGGCAGCTCGTGCGTGACCTTCACGAGGCTCGCCCGCCCGTAGCCGCGCTGCCGGCCGAGGTCCTCGACCATCGCCCGGCAGAGGCGCTCCCTGACCGACAGGGCATCGGAGCGATCACCGCCATCCGTCCAGACGATCACCCGAAACCGCTTGACCGCGCGAGCGACAAAGCGCAGCGCCTCGCGCGCCGGCACCGCCGCCGGCAGGCATCTCGCCTCGAGGCAAAGCTCCCGTTTCCGCATGCCGCCCATCTCTCCTCGCCCGGACACCTCCATCGCGCCGAACTCATGACGCGACCGGGTGGCGAATCATTCCGACGAAATGGGCCCGGCCTTCAGGATCGGGATCTCCTCCACCCATAGTCCCGCTCAGCAGCCTCGGGCGTGACATAGCCCTCCGCCACGTCCTCGGCGATGCGGGCGGGATCGCGCTGCGCCGGGTCGCCGTAGCCGCCGCCGCCGGGCGTCCACAGCATCACCCGGTCGCCCGGCTCGAAGCGGATGTTGGCGTACTTGCTCGAGCTGACCTTGCCGTAGAGCTCGACCACCGTGGCCCAGCCATCGGCACCTGCCTTCCGCACCAGCGTGCCGCCATTGCCGCCCTCCTTGCCGCCGAAGAGCGCGAAGGGATGGACCTCGTGGCGGTCGCTGCACTGGCTGCCGGTGATCGGCACGGTGGTCGCCAGCAGCACGCGGCGATAGCCGAGCCCGCCCCGCCAGGTCCCGGCACCGCCCAAATTCGGCCATCATCTCGCAGCACTCGACGCGGAAGGGAAAGCGCGTCTCGAACACCTCGGTCGGGTTGAAGCGGCAATTGCCGTTGATCGCGATGACGCAGTCGTTGCCGTCCTCGCCGTAGCGGCCACCCCAGCCGCCGGACATGATGTCGTAGCAGGCGAAATACTCGTCATGGTCCGGATGGTTGCCGCCGAAGACGAAGTTGGTGCCGGTGCAGCTCTCCGAGGCCATGCCGCGCTCGGGCTTGGCCTTGGCCATGGCGGCGATGACGATGTTGGCGAGGCGGGGATGGGTCTCGGTGTTGCCGGCGACGAGCGGGCCCGGATAGTCGACATTGGTGACGCGGCCCGGCGGCGAGACGACACGGATCGGCCTGAAGCAGCCCGAGTTCTTGGGGATCGAGGGGTCGGTGACGTGGAGCATGCCATTGTAGACGGCACCGGTCGCGACCCCGAGGGTGGCGTTGATCGGCCCCCGCGCCTGGGACGAGCTGCGGCCGTAGTCCGCCACCAGCTCGTCGCCCTGGACGATCATGTCGATCGCCACCGTGTACGGCTTGCGCTCGATGCCGTCGTTCTCGATGACGTCCTCGAACGCGTAGCTGCCGTCCGCAAATGAAAGAATCTCGGCTCGCATCCGCCGCTCGGAATAGTCCATGAGGTCCTCGCAGGTGCGCCGGAAGACCTCCTTGCCGTATTTTTTCACGGTCTCGGTGATGCGCTGCTCGCCGAGATCGACGGACCCGATCATGGCCCGCAGGTCGCCATAGTTCTGGCGCGGCGTGCGGGTGTTGGCCAGCAGCAGCTTCCAGACCTCGTCGACATCTTTTCCGGCTTTTTTTATCTTTATTGGCGGCACCCGCAGACCTTCATGGAAGATCTCGGTGGCCTCGCCGCAGAAGGCGCCGGGCACCATGCCGCCGATCTCGGCCACATGGCCGATGCAGACGGCGAGGCCCATCAGCTCCCCCTCGACGAAGAAGGGCTTGAAGAAGGTGTGCTCCGGGCAGTGCAGGCCGCCCCTATAGGGGTCGTTGTGGAGGATGACGTCGCCCGGCTCGAGCGTGTCGAACGGGATCTCCTGCGCGCAGGTTTTTATCAACAGCGGCATGCCGCCGATCATGGTCGGGCAGAACTCGGCGCAGGCGATCATGTCGCCCTTGGTGTCGGCGAGCGCACAGGTGAAATCGAGGCCCTCGTTGAAGATCGTCGAATAGGACGTCTTCATCAGAAGAATGCCCATCTCGCGACAGATCGAGACCATGGTCGAATCGATGATGTTCATGGTCACGAGATCGGGCGGCGCGGTGCGCGGCCCGAGCGGCCGGTGCTGCTTCTCGATCGGCATCGTCGGCTGGACGATCGGCAGGCGGGGCTCGACCATGCCCGCATCCCGCCGCTTCGCCCACTCGACGCACCAGTCCGAGCAGTAGACACAAGATTTGCCGTGGCGGGCACCGGCGATGCCCGGCCCATAGACCAGCATCCCGCAGGTCGCGCACTTGATGTATTTCTCGATGTAGTAGCCATTGTCGGAAAAACGCATCAAGAGAACTCCTGGCGGGAACGGCGGTACTGCCGGGGGCTGCGGGATCGTCGGGTCACGCCGGCAGGCCGATCTGGCGAAGGGCGTCGCCGATGGGAGCCCAGATCTCCGATCGGCCGGTGTGCGACCGCACGAAGCTCGCAATGCTGAAGCCCGGCTCGAGCTCCTGGACACGACGTGCCACCACAGCGGCCTCCTGCGGGCGTCCGAGCCGCGCGAGCGCGGCTGCGTGCAACACGCACGGGAAGCTGAATCTCGGGTTCGCCTGCTCGGCCTTGGCGCACGCCACAACTGCGGCCTCGAAATTGCCCGCGGCGTGGTACGCGATGCCGAGTGCCGTCAGCGGCAGATAGATCGTCGAGTCGCGCGGGCACTGACGGAGCGCCCGCTCGCTATCGGCGATCGCGCGCTCCACCTCTCCCGCATGCGCCAGGATCGTCGCGCCGAGCCCAAGGGCCAGGGCCGAGGAATTGTTCAGCGCCAGCGCATGGTCGATGGCGTGCATGGCCGACGCGTAGTCGTGCTCGAGCAGGCCGATCACGAATCCCGCCGTCGCCAGCGTCGTGGCGTCGTCGGCGCCGGACCCGAGCGCCGCGCGCGCATGCCTCATGCCGGCCTTCCGGTCGGCCTCGTTCATGCCGCCGCGCAGATAGCGCTGCTCGTAGCACCATGCCGCGGCCGCGTGCGCCGCAGCGAAGTCCGGCTGCAGCTCCAGCGACTGTCCGAGCCAGTGCAGCGCCTTCTCGGCATCGCCCGGCATCGGCGATCTGGGCGTGCGGCAGGGCTCGCAGATAAAGGTCGTAGGCGTCCAAGCTGTCCGGGCGCTTGCGACGAGCCCGCTCGATCTCGGCCTGGCGCAGGCTGGGCTCGATCGCGCCGACGACGCTGAGCGTGATCTCGTCCTGCAGGGCGAAGATGTCGCCGAACGGGCGGTCGTACCGCTCGGCCCACACATGGGCGCCCGTCGTGGCGTCGATCAGCTGGCAGGTGATCCGGATCCGCTCGCCGGACTTGCGGAGGCTTCCTTCCAGCACGTAGCGCACGCCGAGGTCGCGGCCGACCTGCTTCACATCGACCGCGCGGCCCTTGACGGTGAAGCTCGAGTTGCGGGCCATCACGAACAGCCAGGGGACACGCGACAGGCCGGTGATGATGTCCTCGACGATGCCGTCGACGAAGTAGTCCTGCTCCACGTCGCCGCTCATGTTCTGAAAGGGCAGAACCGCGATCGACGGGCGGTTGGGCGGGGACGACGACGCCGGCCCCGCGAAAGCCCGATCGCCGGCGAGGTGGAAGACGTGCACGGGCTCGGCGATGTTCTTCATCGGCTGCGGGCCGCCGTCGGTCCAGGTCTGCGCCCAGCGCGAGCCGAGGTGGTCGCGGGCGGCCTGCGAGACGCAGATCCCGCCGGGTCCGGCCAGCGTCTGCAGGCGCGCCGCGATGTTGACGCTGTCGCCGAACAGATCGCCGTCCTTGACCATGACGTCGCCGACATGGACGCCGATCCGGAAGCGCATGCGGCGGGCGCCTTCCAAGGGCTCGTTGCGCACGGCCAGGGCCTCCTGCACGGCTTTCGCGCACTCGACCGCATCGACGACGCTGGCGAACTCGGCCAGCACGCTGTCGCCGGCGGTGTTGGCGATTCGGCCGTGGAAGCGGGCGACGAGCCCATCCATGACCGAGCGGTGCGCGGTCAGCGTCGCCAGCGTCGCCGCCTCGTCGTCCGCCATCAGGCGGCTGTAGCCCTCGACGTCCGCGGCGACGATGGCGGCCAACCTTCGTTCCGCTCGCTCAGAGTCCATTCGGCCAGCGTTCCTTCTCCCGCTGAGCCAGCCTAGCATGAGCGGAGGGGGGAAGGGAGAGAGGTGCCGCCGGAACGGCAAGGGTCGATGTCGAGACGCTTGGTCCTCGATCATTCGAGCGGTCAGCCGACGGCGTCGATCAGCAGATGGCCCCAGGGGTCGACCTGGAGACGCTGGCCCGGGTTGACGACCGTGACGGAGGCGGCCTCCTCGACGATGGCGGGGCCGGCGAGGGCGTGGCCGGCCAGGAGGGCGGCGCGGTCGTAGATCGCGGTCTCGTGGCTGCCGTCGACGAAATGGACCGGGACGGTGCCCGACGCGCTCGGGCGGGCCGGACGCCGCCATTGCCAGGCGGCCGAGCTCGGGCTTCGGGGTGAGGGAGACGGCGGTGGCCGTGTAGGTCACGAGCTCGATGATCTCGCCCGGGATGTTGAAGCCGAAGCGGGCGGCGTGGGCCTCGTGGAAGGCCTGCCAGAGGCGGTCGACCTTGTCGTCGTCGAGAGCGTCCGGGCCGATCGGCATCTCGAGCTCGTAGTTCTGGCCGAGATACCGCATCTCGAGGCCGCGCACGACCTCGAGGCCTTTCGTGTAGCCCTGGGCCGCGAGCTCGGCCGCACCCTCCTCGACCAGGGTCGCCATGACCTCGCGGGCGCGGGCGGGGTCGAAGCGGCGGCTGGTGAGCTGGGTGGTGCGCTGGCGGTCGACGCGGGCGTTGGTCATGATGAAGCCATAGGCGGAAAACTGGCCGGGATGGTTCGGCACCAGCGCCCTGGGGATGCCCATCTCCAGGATCAGCTCGCTCGCGTGCAGGGGGCCGGCGCCGCCGAAGGGGCAGAGCGTGAAGTCCCGGGGATCGAGGCCGCGCTCGATCAGCACCGAGCGCAGCGCGCCCACCATGTTGGTGTTGGCGATGCGCACGATCGCCATGGCGGCGGCCTCGGGCGGCTGGCCCAGCGCCTCGGCCACTCTCGCGACCGCGCGGCGCGCGGCCTCGGTGTCGAGTGGCATCCGACCGCCGAGAAAATTCTCGGCGTTGAGGCGGCCGAGGACGAGGTTGGCGTCGGTGACGGTGGCCTCCGTGCCGCCATGGCCGTAGCAGGCGGGGCCGGGGTCGGCGCCGGCGCTCTGCGGGCCGACCCGCAGCATGCCGCCCTTGTCGATCCAGGCGATCGAGCCGCCGCCGGCGCCGATGGTGCGGATGTCGATCATCGGGATCTGGATCGGCACGCCCCACTCGATCTCGAAGGCGGTGGTGAAGCTCTCGCGGCCGTTCTGGATGGTCGAGACGTCGGTGGAGGTGCCGCCCATGTCGAGGGTCACGAGATGCTCGATGCCGGCGAGGCCGGCGACGTAGCGGCTGGCGATGACCCCGCCGGTCGGCCCCGAGACGACCATGTTCACGGGCGCCTCGGCCGCGGCGGCGAGCGTCATCTCGCCGCCGTTCGATTTGATGACCACGGTGTGCGCCCTGAGCTGGGCCTCGTCGAGCCGGCCGCGCATCGCCTGGAGCTGGCGGCTGACCACGGGCTTGAGGTAGGCGTCGGCGATGGTCGTAGAGGCCCGCTCGTATTCCTTCCACTTGGGGAGCACGGCGTAGGAGATCGAGATCGGCAGGTCGGGCAGCTCCTCGGTCAGGATCGCCAGGACACGCTGCTCGTGAGTGGGATTGAGATAGGAGAACAGGAGACAGACGGCGACGGCGCGGATCTCCTGGATGGCGCGGATGCGGGCGGCGACGGCGCGGACCTCGGCCTCGTCGAGTGGCGTCACGACCTGGCCGTAGGCGTCGATGCGCTCGTCGAGCTCGAAGCAGTGGCGGCGCTTCACGAGCGGCTTGGGCTTCACCCAGCTCATGTCGTAGTGGGACTTGCGGTTGCCGCGCTGGATGAAGGGGACGTCCTTGAAGCCGCGGGTGGTCACGTAGGCGACGACGGCACCCTTGCGCTCGAGCATGGCGTTGGTCGCGACGGTGGTGCCGAGGCGGATGTTGGCGATGGCGCCGGGCTCGGGATGGCGCTGGATGCCGGTGAGGATGCCGACGACGGGATCGGCCGGCACCGAGGGCTCCTTCCAGACCTCGATGGCGCTCGTGTCCCGGTCGTAGGCGACGAAGTCCGTGAAGGTGCCGCCGACGTCGATCCCCAGCACAAAGCGCATGCGCCTCCCCCTCTCCGGCTCGTGGCGCCCGCTGCGGCGCCCGGGGGTGATAGCAGGCGGGGGACGGTCGCGGGAGGGGCGGCGGCCGCATGGGGCGCAGCCATGCGCCGCCGGGCGCGGGAGAGGCCCCGCCCGTTGACGGGTCGGGGCTCCCGGCGCAGCATGCCGGCGCCTGCGGGACGGGCAGGGGTCGGAGGAGGCAGAACTTGGACATCCGCGCGGCCGAGAGCAACTACCAGAACGAAAGCCTGCTGCTCGGCTTCAGCGAGCTGAGGAAGCTCAAGAGCGAGCGGCCGCTGGTCTTCAGCCGCGGCCGCGGCATTTTCGTCTTCGACGAGAACGGCAAGGACTATATCGAGGCGGTCTCGACCTTCTACTGCGCGGCGCTGGGCTTCAGCGACGAGGAGCTGATCGAGGCGGCGGTGCGCCAGCTCAGGGCGCTGCCGATGTACCCCTCGGCGATCCATCGCACCGTGCCGGCCGTGATGGAGCTGACCGACCGGCTGGCCGCCATCGCGCCCCTGAAAAATCCACGCATCTACTTCTCGACCACGGGCTCCGAGGCGAACGACTATCTGATCAAGTTCATGTGGTACGGCAACGGCTTCGCCGGGCAGCCGGAGCGCCGCAAGGTGATCTCGCGGGAGGCCAGCTACCACGGCAGCACGATCGCCACGGCCGCGCTGGGCGGCAGCCGCGAGCTGCACGAGAGCTTCGGCATCCCGATGGGCCTGGCGCTCCAGGTGCGCCATCCGAGCTGGCCCGCGGCGGCCGAGCCGGGCGAGGACGAGGCGGCCTTCACCGACCGGCTGGCCGAGGAGCTGGAGACCGCGATCCTGGCCGCGGGGCCGGAGACGATCGGCGCCATGATCGCCGAGCCGGTCTCGGTATCGTCCGGCATGTTCCCTCCGCCGGCCGGCTATTTTCCCAAGATCACGAAGGTGCTGAGAAAATACGGCATCCAGCTCTTCGTCGACGAGGTGGTGACGGGCTTCGGCCGGTCGGGGTCGATGTGGGCGACCGAGGCCATGGGCCTGGAGCCCGACTGCGTGACCTGCGCCAAGGGCATCACCGGCGCTTACATGCCGATCGCGGCTATCATGATGGGCGAGGAGTTCGCCGGCCGCCTCGACCGGGGCAGCGAGGTCAAGGGCTGGTTCGCCCATGGCGGAACCCACCACGGCCACGCGGTCTCGGCCGCCGTGGCCATCGAGGTGCTGAACATTTTCGAGCGGCGCGACATCCTGGGCCATGTCCGGCGGATGATCCCGGTCTGGAACCGGATGCTGGACGGGCTGCTGGAGCATCCGCTGGTGCGAGGGAACAGAAAGTTCGGCCTGATGGGGGCTCTCGAGATCGCGGCACCGGGCGAAGGAGCCGCGGGCGCCGCCGCGACCCTCAAGGTCGGCGGCCTCAGCAAGTCCCTCTACGAGGCCGGCCTCGAGCAGGGGATCATCGTCCGGCCGCTCGCCGGCTGCGTCGTGATGGCGCCGCCGCTGATCATCACCGAGACCGAGATCGGCGAGCTCGGCCGGCGTTTGCGGGCGGCCCTCGACCAGACCCTGGCGGCGCTGCCCGCGGCCGGGTAGCCGCGGCAGGGCGCGATGTCGGCAGCGACAGCACTCGAGCCCGCAACGGCGTCCGCGGACGTGATCCTGAGGCTCGAGGGGATCGACAAGTCGTTCGGCGAGGCCCGCGTGCTGCGCGACGTCACCCTCGATGTCCGGCGCGGCGAGGTGGTCTGCATCATCGGCCCTTCGGGGGCCGGGAAGTCGACCCTGCTGCGCTGCATCAACCACCTCGAGACGGTCGACGGCGGCACGATCTTTTTCGAGGGCCGACCCGTCTACCGCTATGTCCAGGGGGGCCGGACCGTGACCGATCCGGAGCGGCGGGTCGAGGAGATCCGCTCGCAGATCGGGATGGTGTTCCAGTCCTTCAACCTCTTTCCTCACCTGACCGCGCTGGGGAACGTGGTCGAGGCGCCGATCCATGTCCGCCGCGAGCCGCCGGCCGAGGCCCGCGAGCGCGCGAAGGCGCTCCTGAAGAAGGTCGGCCTCGGCCACAAGACCGACGCCTATCCGCACGAGCTCTCGGGCGGCCAGCAGCAGCGCGTGGCCATCGCCCGGGCGATGGCCATGAATCCCAAGCTCATGCTGTTCGACGAGGCGACCAGCGCGCTCGATCCCGAGCTGGTCGGCGAGGTGCTGCGGGTCATGCGCCGGCTCGCGGCCGAGGGCATGACGATGGTCGTCGTGACCCACGAGATGGGCTTCGCCCGGGACGTCGCCGACCGGGTCGTCTTCATGGCCGATGGTGCCGTGGTCGAGGAGGACCGGCCGGCCCGGATCTTCACCGAGCCCAGCCACGCCCGCACCCGCCAGTTCCTGCAGAGCATCCTCGACCGCGAAGGCGGGAACGGGGAGGACGAGGACGAGCCCTGAGCGACCAGCGCCCGCCGGCCGCGGAATGAGGGGCAGGCGTCGAGCATCTTCCGTCGTATAGGCAAGAGGCGGGAGCGCCGCCGGGCCGGGAAGGGCCGGATCGGCGAGCCCTCAACGAGACAGAGGTCGAGGAGGAAGGACTCGATGACTGATCGGCACCAGGCCGGAACGATGGATCTCGAGCGCCAGGGCACCGCCACGCGCCGGCGCCTGCTTCTGACGGGCGGCCTCGCCACCGCCGGCCTCGTGGGCGCGGCGGCGGCGTCGACGGCGGCCCGAGCGGCGGGCGCGCCCGAGATCGACACGTCCTTCAAGGACTTCACGCTGCCGAAGTTCGACTGCGACGACTCGCTGGTCAAGGTGCAGCAGAAAGGGCGGCTCGTCATCGGCACCTCCAATGACTGGCCCTATTCCTATCTCGATCCCAAGACCGGCGACTTCAGCGGCCTCGACGCCGACGTCATCCGCTATGTCGCGAAGATGCTGAGCATTCCGGAGGTCAAGGTCGAGACCGTGACGTTCGATGGGCTGATCCCGGGCCTGCTCGACGGCCGCTTCGACCTGGTCGGCGATTCGATCCACTACACCAAGGCGCGGGCCAAGGTCGTGGATTTCTGCTTTCCCACCTACTACTACTCGGAGTGGCTGGTCGTGAAGAAGGGCAACCCGCTGGGTGCCCACCAGATCGCCGACCTCAACGGCCACAGCTGCGGGGCTCTGCTCGGCACCAACTACGCCGAATGGGTGCAGGGCACCTCGGGCGTGGACTATCGAGGCTACAAGGACTGGCTGGCGATGGCCCAGGACATCCAGAACGGCCGCCTCGACGGCGCCGTCCACGACCAGCCGATCGTCGCCGCCACGATCAAGGAGCACGCCGACTGGCAGATCGAGCTGGCGAGCGGCTACGAGCCGCATCAGCTCAAGAATCCGGCCGGCTACAGCCGCTATGCCTTCCGTCAGGGCGACGTCCAGCTCCGCCTCGGCTTCTCGAGCGCCATCGAGTGGATGGAGGATTCCGAGGAGATGTCGAAGATCCTCAGCAAGTGGGGCCTCAGCGGCTACAACAACTAGCCGGGGCCGGGCCGGCCGGGCGGCCGAGGGTCGCCCGCGCCGATCCGGAAGGACGCGGAAGCCGCTCCATGGCGGCGGCACGCGGCAGCCCTCGGCCCGGGCCCACGCGGGCCGCCACCCATCCGAGCGCGGAGCCGCCCTTGTTCTCGATCCCCGAGATGATCTCCTTCCTGCCGACGCTGCTCCAGGGCGCCTGGGTCACCATCACGGTCTCGCTCCTGGCCTATGCCTTGGCCCTGATCGTCGGCCTGGCCTTCGGCCTCGCCCGGCTCTCGCGCCTCTGGCCGATCCGCTGGCTCGCCGCCGCCTATGTCCAGTTCATCCGCGGCACGCCGCTGCTCCTGCAGCTCTTTTTCATCTACTACGTGCTGCCCTATGGAGGGATCGTGCTCACGCCATTCGCCTCGGGCGTGCTCGGGTTGACCGTCAACTACAGCGCTTACATGGCGGAGGTGTTCCGTTCCGGCATCCAGGCGATACCGCCCGGCCAGCGCGAGGCCGGCCTGTCGCTCGGCATGTCGCGCCGCCTCCTGATGCGCCGGGTCATCCTGCCGCAGGCGATCCGCATCGTCCTCCCGGCGATCGGCAACTTCTTCGTCGCCATCTTCAAGGACTCGGCACTCGTCTCGGTCATCACCATGCGGGACCTGATGTTCAGCGGCCAGCTGCTGGCCTCGGCCACCTTCAAGCACTTCGAGATCTTTACCATGGTGGCGATCATCTATTTCATCATCAGCTACCCGACCGCCAAGCTCGTCGAGCACATCGAGGCGCGCTTCGACATCTACCGCGTCCGGCGGCCGGTTCCGGGCAAAGTCTGAGCGCCCGGGCGGCCGGTCAGTGAAGGGCCGGCTCGCGCCCGGCTCGCGGCTCGCCGACGCGCCAGTCGCGGCGAGCCAGGAGCTCGGCCATGGTCTCGGCGTAGGCGCAGAGCTGGGCCACGGCGCCCGCCTCGACGAGGACGCGGGAGATGCGCGCCGTCCGGGCGGCGTCGCCGGCCTGGGCCGCGGCGAGAAGATCGAGGAGGCGCCGCTCGTCCTGCAGCACGCCCGCCGCGCGCAGCGATGCCAGCTGGACGGGCCGCACCGCGCGGGTCGCCAGCAGGGCCCAGAGGCGCTCGAAAACGGCGAGGCCGGTCTCGATCCAGGCCAGCCCGAAGGCGAGGCGGAAGCCGTGCAGGATGCAGCGGCTGGCCGGGCCGCCGTCCGCGCGGCGATGGCGGAACGCCCAGAGGACGAACTGCTCGCCGGCCGTCAGGTGGACCACCAGCAGGCCGCTCGGACGCCGTATGTCGCCTTCGATGTCTTCGCCGCGCTCATTGTCCGGTGAGATCTGCCGCATCGTCAGGCTCCTTTCCTGGGCGCCCCCTCTATTGAACGGATGGATGATCTCGTCAACATATACTCGTGAAATTCTTATTTTTAGTAAGTAAAAATTGGATCGAGAACAATAATCGTTTCAAACTGCGCCGGGGCGCTCGCGGGAATGCCCCGTGCCTCCGGTCGACGCGGCGACGGCCGCGGGCGCTTGCCGTCTCGCGGCGAGAACGCGAATCGAGGTGAGGCCCGGCACGAGGCGGTCGCGGGCGGTCGTGTCCGGACCGGCGAGACAGGCGCCCGGAAGGGGCGGCTCCGGTCGGGCCGCCCGACGCAGGGAGCCTTGCCTGCCGGGTGCGTCCGGCGCGGGCGAGCGCCAGATCTTCTTCGAGCCGCCCGCTCTGAGGACACGACGTTCAGGTCTCCGAAAGTTCATGCGATCGTCTGTTGCTTGCGGCTCCGGCGGCTCTTTCTTGGCCTGCCGCGGCACATGAAGTATCGGTGGACCGAGTAGTTGGTCGATGGATGATTATTAATGCTACGCACGGTTGCGCCGCAACGCTGGCGCGAAGATAGTGCCCCGGACGCGACCGAAGCCCCGCGCGGCGCGTCCGCGTGTCATTCGGGGCTGGAACCGTGGCTTATGGCCGAGACGTCTCTCCTCAAGCGATTTGGCGCCGTCACTGGCGCCGCTCTGCTCGCGGCCTCGATCGGCTCGGGCGCGGCGTTCGCCGCGACGACCAGCAGCGGCAGCAGCTCGGCGATGGCCAAGCACGAGCAGTCCTGCGAGGCCAGCGCCACCAAGAAGAAGCTGACCGGCGACGCCAAGACCACCTACGTCGACAAGTGCGTGAAGCAGGCGTCGACGAAGAAGAAGAAGCATACGACCGCCACGAAGACACCGGCGGAGACCCCGCCCGCCACGACGACGACGCAGCCCAAGGGCTAGCATCGGCGCGATCCGGCCGATGGGAGACAGCGAGGCCCGGCCCCCGTCGACGCGGGCGCCGGGCCTCGTCGCGTTCTGGCTCACGATCCGGAGCGGGTCGTGACCTTCTGAACCCACTGCCAGGCGAGATCGAGCCAGCCGGCCGGCAGCATGTGGCCGCCCGCGTGCAGGCAGAGCTCCAGCTCGCGCCCGCTGCTGCAGCCGGTCCAGCTGCGGCAGACGAGGGGGCCGGCGGTGGCGAAGCCCGTCGGGTTGGTACGGCAGCCATCGATCCCGCGTAGCCGGGCGAGCGAGGCGAAGACGTCGCTCTGGTGATAGATCCTGCGGATCGCCCGGCCCTCGAGGGGGACGGTGTTGTCGGTCAGCCCGTGGATCTGCAGCAGGCTCACGGGGCCCGACGGGCAGCTCGCCGGGATCTCGCCCCAAAAGGCGCCCGAGACCGCCACATAGGCCTTGAAGCGGTCCCCCCGGTAGCAGGCCACGGCCCAGACCATCGAGGCGCCCACCGAGAAGCCGGCCGCCCACAGCCGTCGCCTGTCGACCGGCCACCGCGCCGCGACATCGGCCAGGACGCGGTCGACATAGCCGAAATCGTCCCGACCCTGGACGGGCGAGCCCGGGAAGGACCAGTCCTTCTTGGGCCCGCTCGGGAGCACGAGCAGGACGCCGGCATCGGAGAAGGCCTTGCGGAGGCCCATGTCCCCCATCTCGTCGTCGCCGGAGCCGCCATAGCCGTGAAAGAAGAATGCCGTCGGCAGCGGCGTGGTCCCGTCCCAGCCGGCTGGCGGGCTGACCCGGTAGCTCCCGTTCTCGATCGCGCAGGGTGCCTCGGTGCCACAGCGAGGCTCGGCCGAGGCCGGAGCCTATCAGACTGCCGTCACCAGGGCCGCCGCGAGCACCGCGCCGCGCATCAGCCGGCCGCCCGGTCGACCCCGCCATGCGCGGCGGACCAGCTCACCGGATCGGCCAGGAACGCTCTCGACCTCGTCCAGCACGTCGGGCGCGAAGCTCTGCTGCGCGCGGGCGACCCGCAGCACGTCCCGCCAGGTGGCGAGATGGTGGAGCTCGACCTCCAGCTCCCGGAAGGTGCGCTCGGCGTGGGGGAAGATGCCGTAGTAGAAGAGGACGAAGGCGTGGTCGCAGCGCTGGCCGGCGTCCCGCAGCGCCTTCACGAACCCCACCTTGCTGCCGCCGTCGGAGGCCAGATCCTCGACCAGCAGCGTTCGCCAGCCTTCGCGCACGTCGCCCTCGATCTGGGCGTTGCGGCCGAAGCCCTTGGGCTTCTTGCGGATGTACTGCATCGGCAGCATCAGGCGCTCGGCCAGCCAGGCGGCATAGGCGATGCCGGCGGTCTCGCCGCCCGCCACGGCGTCGAACGCCTCGGCGCCGACCGCCTCCAGGAGGGTGGCCTCGGCCATCTCCATGAGCCGCCGCCTGAGGCGCGGATAGGAGATCAGGCGCCGGCAGTCGATATAGACCGGGCTCGCCCAGCCCGACGTGAAGATGTAGGGCGGATCGGGGCGGAAATTGACGGCGCCGACCTCGAGGAGGAGGCGGGCGGTCGTGGTGGCGAAGGCCTCGCTGGCGGCGGCCATGGACATCTCCCCGGCGTTCCCTGGCGGCACACCTAGCCCGGCCGACGACGGCCGGCCAGTCCCGGTCAGGTGAGCAGGATCCCCGCCAGGGCGATCGCCAGCGTCGCCAGCAGAGGCCCGGCCACGGTGTCGACCAGGGGGCGCCTCGTCCCGCGCGGCAGGGCGCCGACGAGCCAGGCGAGGCGTGCCGCCTCGGCCACCCCGCGGGCGAGCGCGCAGCCTTCGAGGCTGCCCTGCCAGAGGGCGGGAGCCAGGGTCGCCAGGAGAACGGCGATCAGCAGGAGATTGCCCTGGAGCAGGGCCCGCTGGCCGCGCAGGGCGGCGAGGGCGCCCTGGAGCAGCGTCGTCTGGTGCTGCAGCGCCAGCCAGGGAAGGAGCCAGAGGAGGAGGCGGGCGGCCGGCGCATAGCCGCCGCCGAAGGCCAGCGGCACGGCGAACGGGGCCACGACCGCGAGCCCCGCGACGAGAAGGAGGGCCAGCCGGGCGAGGCGGCCGGCCTCGCCGGCCAGGGCCGGGCCGAGCGTCCGGGGATCCTCCCGCAGCGGGCCGAGGCGGGCGGTCGCGAGCTGCCCCGCCGCGTTGGCGCAGGCCAGGGCGGCCACGGCCATGCCCGAGGCCAGGTAGTAGTGGGCGGCGGCAGCGCTGCCGAGGGCGGCGCCGACGAGCAGAAGGTCGAGGCTGAGCTGGGCCTGGTTGAGCAGCGTGACGGCGCAGAGCGGGATGCCGAGCCTGAGCATCAGGCCGGGGCCCACCGGCTCGTCGCCGGGACCGCGCGGTGCCGAGGGCCCGGCGCCCAGCAGCGGCCAGGAGGCGAGGGCGCCGAGCGACCAGCTGAGCGCGAAGAGCCCGGCCAGCGTCACGAGGTCGAGGCGGCCGGGCCAGAGCCCGACCATCAGGGCGTAGGCGACCGGGCGGACCAGAAGCAGGGCCCCGGCGGCCGCGGGGCGCTCCTCGACCAGGGCCAGCCAGTCGAGCTGGAGGGCCGTGGCGAGCAGGGCCAGCATGGCCAGCAGGACGACGGGTGCCCGATCGGGCAAGGCGAGCCAGGCGATGGCCGTGGCCGAGGCGACGACGACGGCGCTGACCGCGAGGCGGAGGGCCAGGTAGACCGGCAGCAGGGCCACCGGCCCCCCCTCGGTGCGTCGGCCCTCGGCGGTGACGACGCTCCGCAGGCCCAGCTCGCCCAGATGGAGGGCGTAGCCCTGGGCGGCCAGGATCAGCGACCAGACGCCGAGGTCGGCGGGCGTCAGGCGACGGGCGACGACCGCGACCGCGGCGAAGGACAGCATCGCCGCGAGCCCGCGGCTGCCGCCGAGCAGGGCCAGGGCGGCGAGCGGCCGGGCCTGGGCGCCGAGAGCGGCCCGGTATTGCGCGATCATACGGCCTCGAGCCGGCGATAGAGCCGTAGCACCTCGCTCATGATGGCTCCCTCGTCGAGTGGTCGCGTCGTCCTGGCCTGGCCATAGCGTCCTTCGAGCACGAGGCGGGTGGCCCGGCGGACGCCCGCCGCGAGCGAGCCCGGCTCGGGCGCGCAGACGAAGCCGGTGCGATCCTCGTCGAGCCAGTCCGGCACGTCGCCGACGTCGGTGCTGACGACCGGCCGCTGGGCCTTGAGCGCCTCCTTGACGACGGTCGGCGAGGCCTCGTAGCGGCTGGTCAGAAGGAGGATGCCGTGGGCCGCCAGGAGATCCGGGATCAGGTCGTGCTGCACCTGGCCGATCCAGTGGATGCGGGCCGCGGCCGGGCTGGTCGCGATGCGGCGGAGCAGCTGGCGGCTGTCCTCGCCCTCGCCGGCGATGGTGAGCTCGTAGCCCTCGCCCTCGGCGACCAGCCGCTCGAGGACGGCGATGGCCAGCGGCACGTTCTTCTGGTGGCTGATCCGGCCGACGAGCAGCAGCCGGCGGGCGAGCTGCGGCCCCGGCGGGCCGGCCGTCTCGGCGAAGAGGCGGCCATCGAAGGCCGCGGGGATGACGACCGCCCGGGCGAAGGGCCCGGGCAGCACGAGCTGGGCCAGGGTGCGGCGGTCGCGGCCGCTGACGCAGACGATGGCGTCGGCCAGCCCCGCCACGCGGCGCTCGAGCAGCAGCATCAGCGCCCGAACGGGTGCTGCGAGGCGGCCGAGCCGGCCCTCGAGCACGCGGCCCGTGACATTGTGGTAGCTGATCACCACGCGGCCATGGCGCCGGGCGAGGAGGAGCTTCGGCCAGGCGGCGTAGTTGCGGTGGAAATGAAAGACGTCGCCGGGCTGGAAGCTCCTGCGGTTGCGCCAGAACCAGACCCAGAGGGCGAGGTAGAAGCGGAGGAAGTGCGAGCTCGTCGAGATGTAGACGATGCGCGGGTCGCGACGGACGTCCTGGAGCCGTGCCGCGATCAGGCGATAGGTGAGGCCGGAGCCCTGAAGGGCCCGATGCAGCCCCCGGAAATGCTCGGCCCCGCCGCCCTGATCCTGGGCCAGGGGATCGTTGTTGTAGAAGACATAGATCATGCGGCCCGCCCCCGCTCGACCGGGCTCCCGGACTCGAGGGCCATCAGGCGCTGGAGGGTGGTCTCCAGCGGCCCGTCGTTCGTCAGGACCGGCAGCTCCAGACGCTCGGCCAGGCGCCGGTAGAGGGCGCGGCGGCGGGCGAAGTGCCGGTCCGCCACGGCGTCCGGCCGCTGGCGCGCGATCACCGCCGGGCTGCGCTCGATCAGCACGGCCAGTCGCGGCTCGGGAAGGAGGCGGAGAAGGCGCGGACCGAGCCGGTCGAGGACGAGGTCGTCCAGGCCGGTGTCGACGGCGAGGTCGACCAGCGTGTCGAGGGCGCAGCGGTCGGCCAGGATCGGCAGGCGCCGGCCGAGCCGGAACCGGGCCAGGGTGTCGAGGGCCGTGTCGATCGCCTGAAGGGCCAGGAACAGCAGCGCCAGGGGCCGGCTGCCGGCGAAGTCGTGGTAGCCGATGGTGACGCCCTGGCTGCGCTCCTTGCGATTGTGGCCGCTCAACCGCGTCAGGGCGAGGAGCGGTTTCGAGAGGTAGTTGCGGAAGCGGCTCCAGACCCGGCGATGGGGAACGCCTTCCGCCTCGAGCCGACGGGCCAGGGCCTCGATCAAGGCGGTCTTGCCGCTGCCATCGACGCCGCACACGGCGATCAGCCGAAGGCGCCACGGCTGCTGCGCCAGCAGGGCCGCGCCGGCGAGATCCCAACGGGTCCAGGCGTCCGCGGACGGCGCCGAGCTCCTGGGCGGCTCGCGGAGGGCCTCGAGCACCGCGTCCGGCAGGTCCTCGGGCGCGGCGGCGACCCGGCCACCCAGGGCCTCCGCCACCTCGGTCACGCCCGGTGCCCCGAGCACGACGAGCCGCCGGCCGCTCAGACCCGCCTCGATGACGACGAGGGGCACCTCCGAGACGGGCGCCCGGAAGGGAAGAAGAAAAAGATGTGCCTCGGCCAGCCGGCGGCGCAGCTCGGGCCGCGGCAGCATGGCGGTCTCGACCTCGATCCGTGCCCGGCAGGGGCTGCGGTCGATCAGGCGGAGGAGCCGCTGCAGATGGCGGTCGTCTCCGTCCGGGCGGAGCAGCATGAGGAGGCGGGCATCGAGGCCGCGCCGGACGACCGTCTCGAAGGTGCGGAGGGCCAGCACGGCGCCGCGCAGCTCGAGCGGCGGGCCGAGATAGCAGAGGGTCGTCGCCCCGGCCGGCGGCGGCAGGGCGAGGCAGAGGCCGGCATCGGCCCGCGGCCTGAGCAGCCGGCCGGCCGGCAGGCCGAGCGCGGCGTAGCGCTCGCGGGCGGCGGCGCTCAGATAGACCATGTCGTCGGCCCCGCTCCGCCCGAAGCCCCGACGCAGAAAAGTGGCGGGCAGCAGGGCGTTGGCGAGCGGCAGGAGCAGCAGGCGCCCCTCGGCCACGAGGCAGGGCAGGCCGAGGCGCAGCAGCTCGGCTAGGCGCAGCCGAGGGCTCGCCATCACGAGGCTGACCGCGCAGGGCAGGCCGAGGGCTCTCATCCGGGCCAGCGCCCAGGCACCGGAGACGAAAAAAACGCGCTCGGGCGCGTGCGTGGCCAGCGCCTGTCGCAGTGCCGCCGTCGACCGCCCACGCTCGATCAGCTTTTTTGCCCGGGCCACCGGCACGCCGAGCGTGTCCGGGGGGTCCGGGGCGTCGGTGACGAGGAGAACGCCATGCCCGAGCGACCGCAGCCCTTCGGCGAGGCCGACCGCGACGTGCCAGGGCTGGCGGTGCACCCGGTGCCGCTCCAGGCCGAAGCAGATCACGGCGAAGCGCCGGGCCGGCAGGGCCGGGCTCACGCGGCGAGCCCCCAGGCATAGCCATAGGCCTCCTCGAGCCCGTCGACGACACGGTCCCAGGAGAAGCGGCGCTGCACCAAGTTGCGCGCCGCCGCCGCCCGGCGCTCGGCGGCGGCGGGATCGGCGAGGGTGTCGAGGATGCCGCGGGCGAGCGCCGGAGCCGTCGGCTGGACAACCAGAAGAGGGGCCGGATCGGGGAGCTCGGCGACGAGCCCGGTTCGGGTCGATACGACCGGCGTGCCGGCCGCCATCGCCTCGAGCAGGGTGAGCGGCCCGCTCTCGTAGTCGGCCGGATTGACGAGGCAGGCGGCGCGGCCGAGCCAGGCGCGCACGCCCTCGGGCGGCACGAACCCCAAGAGGTCGACATGGCCGGCGATGCCGAGCCGCCGGGCGCGGGCGCGGAGCGCCGCCTCGAGCGGTCCCTCGCCGATCAGCACGAGCCGGCCCGCGACATCGCCCCTGATCAGGGCGAACGCCTCGAGCAGCCGCGAAAGGCCCTTCCGGTAGCCCAGCCGCCCGACATAGAGGACGACCGGTGGCCGATGCCGCTCCCGGTGCAGGTGGGCGCCGAAGAAGGCCGCATCGACCCCGTTGGGCACGACCAGGGGGGCTCGACCGTCGAGCCTGTAGTGCCGGTTCAGCTCCCCGGCGACACCGGCGGAGACGGCGACGATCTCGCGCGCATTGTCGAGATACCACTGCTCGTAGCGGCGGCTGAAGAGGCGCGCATTGAGACGGATCGCCTGCGCACGGGGCCCGGGCTCGGCAATGGCCGCGGTATCGGTCAGCATCGGGCTGTGGAAGGTCGCGACGATCGGCAGCCCCGTCCTGAGCGGCGGCACGAGGGGGAGATGCACATGCAGCAGCTCCGCGCCCATGGCGCCGTCCTCGAGCCACCGGTCCAGGATCAGGCGCGCGGCCTGCTGATGAAAGGGGCGGATCGGGATGGTCGGAACGCGGTGGACCTCGATGCCCAGGACATCGATCTCGCGCCACCGGTCGAAGCTCCGGCCGCGCGACAGGATGAAGGGGTCGTGACCGCGGCGGCGCAGCCGCAGCGCGATCTCCAGCACGTGACGGCCGATGCCCTCCCGCGGCGGCAGGACGTTGTTGGTGAGGAGGGCCAGGCGCACCGTGCTGTCTCAGACGGTGGCGGGCACCGGCCGGCCGGGCCGGACCGCGGAGCCCCAGTAGAAATCCTGGCCGCTCAGGTGGCGGGCGATCCCGTCCGGCAGCCGCGCGCCGAGGCGGCCGAGCCGGTAGCCGGCGAGCCGTGCGGCCGTGTCGAGCAGCGCATAGGGCAGCAGGGTCGGCCGCTCGGCGGCCAGGGTGCGGAGGAGCCCGGCCACGTAGCGGCGGCCGCGCTTCTCGTCCGGCTCGCGAGCGAGCAGCAGGTGGCGGAACGCCTCCCGCGTGTAGCCGATGTCGAACTGGCGTCGGAAGCTGTCGGCCAGCCGCGTCGGATGGGTATGGCTGACGACCGCCTCGGCCACGTAGGCGATGGCCTCGCCCCGCAGGAGCAGCTCGGCCGCGGCGATGGTCTCCTCGGAGACCAGCGTCGGGCGGAACCCGCCGATGCGGTCGAGGGCGGCGCAGGACCAGGCCGCGCAGGCGTTCGAGCAGAAATGGGTGTAGGCGCCGTAGCGGTGCCAGTCGACGATCGCGCGGCAGTGGCTTTCCGCCGGATAGTTGAAGCGGCGGCCGAAGCGGGCGATCGGGTCCGCGTCCGGTGCCGCCACCTGTCGCGCATAGCTGACGGCGGCGGCGCCGCTGACGATCGGAGCCACGAGCGTCTCGAGGAAGTCCGGGCTGGCCGGATAGGCGTCCGGCGTCATCATCACGGCGATGTCGACGCCGAGACGGCGGCGCGCCGCCTCGCGGGTGAGGCCGTGATTGAAGGCCGCGCGCGCCACCACCCAGGTCTCGGCGCCGAGCTCCCGGGCCCGCTCCACGGTGCCGTCGTCGGACGAGGAGTTGACGACGAGCACGCGCGGCCGGAGCGGCGAGGTCAGGAGCGGCGGCAGGCAGCGCTCGAGATGGCTGCGGGCCCGGTGCGTGACGAGCACCACCCCGACACGGGGCGCGGTCGGAGATGCCACGGACTCGTCGCCCTCGATACCCATCTTTGCCTCCGCAACGCCGCCACCGTCTCTCGGATGGCAACCGTCCTATGATGAGCGGACGTTCAGAAAAATCAATCTTTAGTTGATCGCGAGTGGTCGAAATTAGCCTTATACCAAGTGGCGGCCAGGTCCCAGGACCGCTCCACCCGCCAGCCGGGCGCCTGGTCGATCAGCGGATCGCGATTGCAGCGGACCAGTGGCTCGTCGAGCGGCGCGGGCTCGGCCGCGCGGTCGAGCGGGCAGGGCTGTCCGAGGCGCCCCCGCATCGCCACGGCGAAGCGCTCGGCGAAGTCGGCCACGGTCTCGACATAGCCGCTCGGCGCCAGGCGATGCGTGGCCGAGGCGCCGACGAGGAACCGGGCGAAGCGGGCGTAGCTCGCCGCCAGCAGGTCGACATGGACGAAGTCCCGCACGAGATGGGGCTGCTCGATGAGCGGGGTCTCGCCGGCGAGCCAGCGCTCTGCCAGGGTCGTGGTCAGCCCGGGCTTCTCGAGGGGCCCGAAGGGATGCGGGATGGTGAGCTTGCCCAGCGCCATGCGCCGCCGCTCGGCCTCGTAGCGGAGGATCTGCCAGGAGAGCGTCTTGGCGAGCCCATAGGCGGTGATGGCGCCGGTGGGCGGCGTGCTGCGCCCCTCGTCCGCCTCGAAGATCGACCCGGTCACCAAAAGGGTGCGGCAGCCGCGCGCGAGGAGCGCGTCCAGAGCCGACTCGACCTGGTGCGTGTTGGCGGCGACGGCGGCGTCGACGGCGAAGCCGGTGCCGCGGTGGCCGGCCGCCTCGGCGCCGTGGTGGCAGAGGAGGTCGAAGGGGCCGGCCTCCGCGATCAGGGCGAGGAAGCGGGCGTCGCCGAAGGCGCAGCCTTCGACCAGCTCGGCCGCCCGGGCGGCGCGGGCGAGGCGGGCTGCGGCGAGGCCGGTGTAGCGGGACAGAGCGTCCCGGCAGGTGGCGGTGACGACGAAGCCCTCGGCGACGAGCGCCTCGACGAACCAGCAGCCGGTAAAGGAGCTCGCTCCGGTGAACAGCGCATGCATCACGTGAGGCTGTGCTGGGCCGGATCGAAGTCGGGGTGCTGCCGATCGCGTTCCGAGACGAGGCGCGGGGGCGACGGCCAGCCGAGGGCCAGGGCCGGATCGTCCCAGCGCACGCCGCGCTCCAGGTCGGGCGTGTAGGCGCAGGACAGATAGTAGGCGACGATGACGTCGTCGGAGAGGCTGAGGAAGCCGTGCGCGCAGCGCGGCGGCACGACCAGGGCCCGGTGGTCGGCGGCTCTCAGCTCCTGGCCGACATGACGGCCGAAGGAGGCCGAGCCCGGGCGGAGGTCGAGCACGACGTCGAAGACCGCGCCCCGCAGGCAGACCACGAGCTTGGCCTCCGAGGCGGGCGGCAGCTGGTAGTGCAGGCCGCGCAGGGTGAGGGCCCGGGCGGTGAAGGAGGTGTTCGCCTGGGCGACCTCGAGCTCGACGCCGAGACGGGCCAGGGCCTCGCGGCAGAAGCAGCGGACATAGCTGCCCCGCTCGTCGGGGCGGGGCTCGAGCGCCAGCAGCTTGACCCCCGGCAGGCCCTCGCTCAGCAGCCGCATCAGCGGGCCTCCGGCCCGACCCAGGGCGGCGCCCCCTTCTCCCAGAGGCCGACCAGCTGGTCCCGGTCGCGGATGGTGTCGACGCTCGACCAGAAGCCGTCGTGGCGAAACACCTCGAGCTCCTGATCGGCGGCGAGCCGGCGCAGCGGCTCCCCCTCGAGCACGCAGCCGTCCTCCGTGGAGAGATAGTCCTGGAAGCCGCGGCGAAAGAAGAAAAAGCCGGCATTGATCCAGTCGCTGCCGCGCCGCGGCTTCTCGGCGAAGCGGAGCGCCCGGCTCTCGTCCAGCTCGACGCAGCCATATTGCGAGGGCGGGTGGACGCCGAGCATCGTGCCGAGGCGGCCGTGCGTGCGATGGAAGAGAAGCTCGGCGTCCAGGTCGACGTCGGTGAGGCCGTCGCCATAGGTCACGGCGAAATGCTCGGCCTCGCCCAGATAGCGGGCCACGGCCCGGGCGATCCGCGCGCCGGTCATGGCGTCGCGGCCGGTATGGGCGATGGTCACCTCCCATTCCGGGGTCCGGCCGACCTGGTGATAGCTGACCTGACGGTCCCGGAGATCCAGGGTGAAGTCCTGGTGGAGGGCCGGAAAGTTGAGGAAGTAGCTGCTGATGACGTCGCCCCGCCAGCCGGTGCACAGGACGAAGCGGCGGAAGCCCCAGCGGTCGTAGCACTGCATGACGTGCAGCAGCAGCGGCATGCCGCCGATGTCGACCATCGGCTTGGGCAGGCTCTGCGCGACCTCGCCCAGCCGGGTGCCGCGGCCGCCGCAGAGGATGAAGACGGGGACCTCAGCCAGCGGCGAGGAGGGCATCGGCATAGCCTCGGGCGAGGCTCTCCCAGGGCCGCGGCAGCGCCAGGGCGCGCTCGCCGTAGATCTCGACCTGGCGGTAGAGCCAGCGCATGTCCGGCCCGGCCAGGAAGGCCCGGTAGCCGTCCGCCGTCCAGGCGACGACCTCCTCGGTGGTGAGCTGCGGGCGCCAGCCGAGCTGCATCCGGGCGCGCTCGGTGACCAGGCGGAGGACGGGGGTCTCGGGCGGGCTCGCTCGGCCGGCGATGTCGACCTCGCCGCCGCCGAGCCCGCTCACCAGGGCGTCGGCCACCTCGCGCACGGTCCATTCGCTGCCGGCCCCGGGCCCGAAATTCCAGGCCCCCGCATGCTGCTCGGGCTCCTCGAAGAGGGCCTGGGCCAGATGGATGTAGGCGCTCACCGCGTCGAGCACGTGCTGCCAGGGCCGGACCGCGTCGGGGTGGCGGAGCTCGGCAGGGCGCCCGGCCGCCACCGCGCGCACGATGTCCGGCACGAGCCGGTTGGGGCTGAGGTCGCCGCCGCCGATGACGTTGCCGGCCCGCGCCGTCGCCACGCCGCAGCCGCGGGACGGCGGGAAGAAGGACGCCCGGTAGGCGCGCGCCACCATCTCGGCCGCGGCCTTGCTGGCGCTGTAGGGATCGTCCCCGCCCAGATGGTCGGCCTCGGCGCAGGGCCGGCTCGGATCGCCGTAGCATTTGTCGCTGGTGACCAGGACCAGCGCGCGCAGGGCCGGGGCATGCCGGGCCGCCTCGAGCACGGCCAGCGTGCCGCCGATATTGGTGTCGAAGGTGTCGAGCGGCCGCTCCAGGCTCTCGAACACGATGGCCTGGCCGGCCAGATGGAGGACGATCTCGGGCTGGGCCCGGCTCATCACGGCGGCCACGAGGGGCCGGTCGCGGACATCGCCCTCGACGTGCCGGAGCCGCCGGCCGAGGTCCAGGCGCTCCCAGAGCGAGGGCGCATGCCGCGGCGGCAGGGCCAGGCCTGTGACCTCCGCGCCGAGCTCGGTGAGCCAGGTCGCGAGCCAGGCGCCCTTGAATCCCGTATGGCCGGTGAGAAGGACGCGCCGGCCGCGCCAGAATGACAGGTCGATGCGCATCGTGCCTCCGAGGTCCGCGGCCACCCGAGCCGACCCCCGCGCGTTCCCTGGCCTTTATCAACTTTTAAGAGAACATTCGACAGATACTAGCGGCATTCGAGAAATGCAATGGCTTCGACGTGGATGCCGGGGGCCGCCTCGTCAGCCTGCCCCGACGCGCAGCGCCAGGGCACGTATGCGGGCAGCCGCCTGCTCCAGCTCGTCGCCGGCGGCACCCGCCCGGTCGGGGAAGGGGGCGCCGAGCCGCACCGCGAGCCCCCGGTCGACGAGCCGCTGGTGCAACCGCCCGAGATCGCGCCCGAAGGAGGCCAGCCCGAGCGTCCGGCCGACCCGCCCCAGCGGCCCCAACGGTCCTTCGCCGCGCAGGCCGTGGCCGATCGCCTGGTGGACGACGGTCCGGGCGTCCCGACGCGTGGGGAGCGGAAAAATCGCCAGCGGCCGGCCGAGGCGGGCGACCTCCACCATCATGGAGACGCTGTCGCCGGTGACGACGAAGCGGTCGGCGAGCCCGAGGAGCCCGAGATAGGGATTGTCCGGATCGTCGGCCTGCCAGCGGTGCAGGGTGGCGCCGTCCGGCAGGCCGGCGGCCAGGGCTTCCGTCACGGCGGCCGAGGTGCGTCGGCTGGTGGTCAGATAGAGCGAGCCGCCGTCCCGGCTCTGGAGCGCGCCAAGCGCCTTCGCCAGCTCCAGGGCGACGGCCCGGTCGAACCGAAAAGGCTGCGTCTCGCCGCCGATCAGGACGGCCGTCAGCGGCCGCGGCAGGTCGGCGAGGCGGTCCCGCCAGCGGGCCGCCGCGGCGGCGACGGCCGCGGGATCGGCGCGCATCAGCGGCAGGTCCAGGTGGACGACATTGGGGGCGGCCGGGACGTGGTACTGGGGCGGCACCACGACGAGGTCGTAGTCGTCGAGGCGGCGCCGCGGCCGCCCGACCACGACGAGCCGCGTCCTGCCGCCCGATCGCTCCCTGACCCAGAGCGCCGCCATCGTCGGGCGCCGGCCGACGGTGACGACGAGGTCCGGCCAGGGTGGCTCGAGGCGGTCCGAGCGGCCGAGGTCGAGATGCTCGAGCGTCGGCCGGAAGCGGGGCTTGCCCAGCGCCCATTCGGGCCGTGGCAGCACCGTCCGCAGCGTATAGGGCAGGCCCGTGCTGTCGATCAGCAGCCGCGCCTGGGCGTTGTCGCCGACCTTGTCGGCGAGGAGGAGCCAGATGTCGGGAGACGGGGAGGTGTCCGGCCGCATGCGGCGGCTCTAGCATCCGGGCCCGCCGCCGTCAGCCGGCTCAGCGGTCAAGGAGGCGCTGCATGAAGACGAGGTCGAGCCAGCGGCCGAACTTGAAGCCGACCTCGGGGAAGTGGGCGACGCGCTCGAAGCCGTGGCGGGCATGGAGGCGGAGGCTGGCTTCGTTGGCGGCGTCGATCCCGGCCACCACGGCGTGCAGGCCCTGGCCGCGCGCCGCCTCGAGCAGAGGCGGGAGCAGACGCCCGCCGATGCCGCGGCCGCGACTGTCCGTGCGGATGTAGATGGAGCTTTCGACGGTGAAACGGTAGCCGTGCCAGGCGCGGAAGGGTCCGTAGCTGGAGAATCCCAGGACCTCGGGGCCCTCCGCAGCGACGAGGACCGGAAAGCCGCCCTGGCGCTTGCGGGCATGCCACTCGGCCTGGGCGGCCTCGCTGCGCGGCGTCTCGTCATAGGACGCGGTCGTGTTGAGCACGACCTCGTTGTAGATCGCCAGAAGGGCGCCCAGGTCGGCTTCGAGCGCCGGCCGAACCTCGATCATGACCATCCCCCCGTCGTGGAGCGATTCGCCGGTCCGGCGAGCGCTCCGCGGTCGCGTCGTCCGCCGCGCCGACGAGCTTAGGCAAAAAGGAGCGTCGCCAACAGTCGGGTGACGGGGGTGGCGCCGCAGGGCGGATCGCCGGGGAGCGCTTCCGCTCCGTCGTTCGGGATTGAGCAGCCGGGGCGCCGCCGGTAGGCTGCCGGGATGAGCGTCCAGGGGTCGGGGTACAGCGGTCTCGATCGCTTCGACCGCGTCGATGCGACGGGCGCCGCCGACACGCTGCTCGAGTTCCTGGACCGGGTCGAGTCGCTGGCCGACGTCCGGTCGCGCCGCCGGCGGTCCTACGAGCGGCTCGAACTGCGACCGGGGATGGCGGTCGGGGAGATCGGCTGCGGTGCCGGGACGGCGGCGCGCGAGCTTGCGGCGCTGGTGGGGGCCGAGGGGCGCGTGCACGGCTTCGACATCAGCGGCACCCTTATCGACGTGGCTCTCTCGAGGACGGTCCAGACCGGCGTCGCCAATGTCGACTTCCGGGTCGCGGATGCAGCCACCCTGCCGCTGCCCGCGGAGAGCCTGGACGCCTACCGTGCCGAGCGTGTGTTCCAGCACCTGGCACAGCCGGAGAGGGCGCTGGCCGAGGCTTTCCGTGTGCTGCGCCCGGGCGGCCGTATCCTCGTCATGGACCAGGACTGGGACACCCTGCTGTTCGATGGCGACCTGGCCCTCACCCGCGATCTCACGCGGGCCTTCGCGGACTCCCTGGTGAGCGGCACCGGCGCCAGGCGCCTGAGATCCGTGCTTCGCGAGGCCGGGTTCGTGGACGCCGAGGTCACGCCCGATACCCGCATCACGGCCGATGGCCATCAGTATGGCTGGATGGCTGACACGATCGCCCGCGCCGCCGTGGCGGCGGGACTGGACGCGGCCCGAGCCCGCTCCTGGCTCGACGATCAGGAGCGCCGGATCGGCGAGGATCGCTTCCTGATGTCGATGACCCATTTCGTCACGGTCGCCCGACGGCCCTGAGCGCCCCGGCGCGCCGACGGCCCGGATCCGCTCCGCCGAGCCGTCGAGGCCTCCGGTCGTTGCGGCGGGCCGGCCCTCCCCCACAGGCGACGAGCCGGCACCCCTTCGTTGCGCGGTCGCTTTTCGTGTCTAAGATGCCCCCGCACAAGGCTCAGGGGCTGTCCGTGCTGCGCTATATCCTCTATCGGCTCATGGTCATGGTCCCGACGCTGGTCGCGATCAGCATCCTCACCTTCATCATCATCCAGCTGCCGCCGGGTGACTTCCTCACCTCGATGATCACCGAGATGCAGGCCGAGGGGGGTGCCGTCGCCCAGGACAAGATCGCCTATCTGCGCGAGCTCTACGGGCTCGACCGGCCGCTCTGGCAGCAATATGCCTACTGGGCCTGGGGCCTGCTGCACGGCAATCTCGGCTGGTCGTTCGAGTACGACCGGCCCGTGACGGAGGTCATCGGCGACCGGGTGTTCCTCACCTTCGTGCTGTCCTTCTCGACGATCCTCCTCACCTGGGCGATCGCTTTCCCGATCGGCGTCTACAGCGCCACGCACAAATACAGCTGGGCCGACCACGGGCTGACCTTCCTGGGCTTCCTCGGCCTCGCCACGCCGAATTTCCTCCTGGCCCTGGTGATGCTCTATTTCGCGAATGTGTGGTTCGGCACCTCGATCGGCGGGCTCATGGATCCCCACTATATCGACCAGCCGATGAGCTTCGCCAAGCTCGGCTCGGTGCTGGCGCATATGTGGATTCCGGTGGTGATCATCGGCACGTCGGGCACGGCCGGGATGATCCGCCGGCTCCGCGCCAATCTCCTGGACGAGTTGCAGAAGCCCTATGTGGTCACGGCCAAGGCCAAGGGCCTGCCGCGCTGGCGGGCGCTGATCAAATATCCGCTGCGGATGTCGCTCAACCCCTTCATCGCCGACGTCGGCAACATGCTGCCGGACTTCATCAGCGGCGCCGCCCTCGTCTCGGTCGTGCTCTCGCTGCCGACGACGGGGCCGGTTCTGGTGCGGGCGCTCCAGACCCAGGACATGTATCTCGCCGGGTCGTTCCTGATGCTGGAGGCCTTCCTCGTGGTCCTGGGCGTGCTGGTCTCGGACCTGCTGCTGGCCTGGCTCGACCCGCGCATCCGGTTCGGCGCGGGGCAGGAACGGTGAGGGCGGCGTGACCGATCTGCGCGTGGAGCCGAAGCGCCACTGGGTCGATCCCGCTCCGTTCGACCCCTACGAGGGCGAGAAGGCGCTCACGCCGGAGCAGGAGCGCTACTACACCGCGTCGCAATGGCGCCTCATGTGGTGGCGCTTCGCCCGCCACAAGGTCGCGATGGTCTCGCTCTGGATTCTCGTTCTCTTCTATGTCTCGGTGGTGATCGTCGAGTTCCTGGCGCCCTACCAGAAGGACACCCGCAATCCCAGGGCCATCTATGCGCCGCCGCAGATGGTGCACCTCTTCGACCAGGGGCGCTTCGTCGGCCCCTTCATCTACGGCTACAGCTTCAAGCTCGACATGGACACGTTGAAGCGCGTGTACACCTCGGACCCGGCCAAGGTCGAGCGTCTGCGCTTCTTCTGCCATGGCGATCCGTACCGGTTCTGGGGGAGGTGGGCCGCGGACCTGCATCTCGTCTGCCCCGCGGCGGGCGGCGAGATGTTCCTCTTGGGCACCGACCGGCTGGGCCGCGATCTCTTCTCCCGCATCCTCTATGGGGCCCGCATCTCGCTGACCGTGGGCCTGATCGGCATCTCGGTGAGCTTCGTGCTCGGCATCGTGCTCGGCGGCATGTCCGGCTACTATGGCGGCTGGCTCGACACCCTCATCCAGCGCCTGATCGAGATCATCAGGAGCTTTCCGTCGATTCCCCTGTGGATGTCCCTCTCCGCGGCGATGCCGGTGAGCTGGGACCCGCTCTGGGTCTATTTCGGCATCACCATCATTCTCGGGCTGATCGACTGGACGGGGCTCGCCCGCGCCGTCCGCTCGAAGATCCTGGCGCTGCGCGAGGAGGAGTTCGCCCAGGCGGCCCGGCTGATGGGGGCCCGCCCGGTGCGCATCATCGGCCGCCACCTGATCCCCTCCTTCATGAGCCATCTGATCGCCTCGGCGACGCTCTCGATCCCCAACATGATCCTGGGCGAGACCGCGCTCTCCTTCCTCGGGCTGGGCGTCCGGCCGCCGATGACCTCGTGGGGCGTGCTGCTGAACGACGCCCAGAACGTCAACGTCATCGCCCTCTACCCCTGGCTGATCCTGCCGGTCGTGCCGGTGATCATCGTCGTCCTCGCCTTCAATTTCCTGGGCGACGGGCTCCGGGACGCCGCCGACCCCTATAGCTGACCGCCGGCCGCGGCTGCGGCCGGGCCATCCGCGAGCGGTGCCGCAGGCGGCGGGCGAAGACGAGGGCGAGGGCGAGCGTGGCCGGCCCCGCCGTGGCGAACAGGGTGGTGAAGCCCAGCCCGTCGACGACCAGGCCGCCGATCCAGACGCCGAACGCCTGGCCCATGAAGAGCGCCATGGCGAACGCCGAGACGGCGAGGCCGCGGGCTTCGGGCGCCATCTGCGTGGCGTGGGTCTGGAGCGTGTTGTGCAGCATGTAGAAGCCGAGCCCGAGCATGCCGATCAGGGCCGGGGCGAGGAGGGGCGTGGGCGCCAGGGGCAGGGCCACCAGGCCGAGGCCGATCAGCCAGCCGCCGCCTCGGGCGAGGCCATGGTCGCCGAGCCGCCGGACCAGCCGTCGGGCGACGAGCGCGTAGACGAGGCCGCCCAGGCCGAAGCCGCCCAGCGACAGCCCCACGGCCGTGTAGTCGAGATGGAAGTCGAGGCGCAGGAACGCGCCCACATAGGCGAGCGACCCGTAGAAGAGGCAGCCCTCGATGAACACCACGACGATCACGGTCCGCGCCCAGGGCCGGCCCAGCAGCAGGGCATAGCCCCGCAGCAGGGCCGCCGGCCCCTGGCTGCGGCCCAGCACCGGCGGCGGCAGCCGCGGCCCGCGCAGCTCCAGCCACAGCAGCAGGGCGACGAGGAGGTAGACCCCGCCGAGGATGAGGAAAACCATGCGCCAGCCGACGAGGTCGCCGACGATGCCGCCGAACACCTGGCCGGCGATGACGCCCAGAATCTGGCCCGACAGGAAGCGGGCGAGGACCCACTGGCGATCCTCATAGGTCACATGGTCGCCGATGAAGGCCATCGAGAGCGGGATCAGCGCCGCGGCCGTGGCGCCGCCCAGGAGCCGCCAGAGGCCGAGGGCGGCGAGCGACCCGCTGCTGGCGCAGGCCCCCACGGTCAAGGCCGACAAGGTCGTCATGATGGCGATCAGCCGGTACTTGCCGAAGCGGTCGCCGAGCGGCCCCCAGAGAAGCTGGCAGAGCCCGTAGGCGAACGCGAACGCCGTCACGATCAGGCCGGCATCGCCCGCCGTCACGTGGAACTCGCCCGCCACCTGGGGGACGAGCGCGTCGCCGACGCGGGCGGTGGCGGCGGAGGCGAAGGCGGCGGCGCTCAGGATCGCGATCGATCGCCGGGACAGGGCTCCGGGCGCGACCGGGGAGGCCGTTTGCTCGGTTCGCACCATGGTCTCTGTCCGGCACCGGCCCCGAGGGGCTCAGCGGCGGGCGCGGTCCTTCTCGATCAGGTCGTGGGCGGCGTTGATCGCGGCGAGCTTGAGGTTGGCCTCGCGCACGAACTCCTCGGGCACGCCCTTGGCGATCAGGCGATCGGGGTGAAGCTCGCGGACGAGCCGCCGATAGGCGGTGCGGATCTCCTGGTCGTCGGCGTCGGGGCGCAGGCCGAGGACGGCGTAGGGGTCGGCCGGCGCCTCGGGTGTCCGGCTCCGCCGCGCCTGGAATCGCGCCTGCACGGCCTCGAAGGTCAGGCCGTCGAGCGCGAAGATGTGGGCCACCGTGCGCAGGAACGCGAGCTCGGCCGGATTGATCCGGCCGTCGGCGGCCGCCACCATGAACAGCGCTTCCAGCAGCTCCTCGAGGATCACCGGGTCGTGCGCGAAGAGCTCCGCCAGCTGGCGGGCGAAGGGCTCGAAGCCGGCGGCATCGCGCTTGGCCTCGTCGAACAGCCGGGCGACCGAGCCCACATCCGCGTCCGAGACGGCGAAGGCCTGCTTGAAGGCGCGGACCTCGTCGCGCGTGACGACCCCGTCGGCCTTGGCGAGCTTGGCCGCGAGCACGATGACGCCGGTGGCGAAGGCGATCCGCCGGGTCTCGAGCGGATCGGCGAAGACCGGGCCCTGATGGGGCGGCAGCGCCGTCGGCCCGTCCCGGCGGTCGTCCTGCCACTGGTCGTAGACATGGCCCGCCACCCCGCCGAGCAGGGCGCCGATCGGACCGCCGAGCGCCAGGCCGGTGGCCGCGCCGACGAGCTTGCCCCAGATGGTCATGGCCGCCCCGCCCCGATGACGGGCCTCACGCTAGAGAGTGGCATCGCCGCCGTCCAGCGGGCGGGGCTCGACGGTCGGGCGGGCCGAGCCGCCGATGAGATAGGGCCGGAGAGGCGGGCGGCCAACCCCGGAGGGGCCTGCGACGGTCGGCCCGAAGGTGGTCCGCGCGCCCGACCTGGACCGGCGGGGCGGTCTGCGGCACCATCGCCCCGAGCCTGCCGAGGAATTGAAAAAATGGCCCCCACGACCGCGAAGCCCGTCGCTCGTCCAGGGCGACCCGATGATCAAGCTGGCGCTGCCGGCCCCGGACGGCGTGCTCGTCGACCTTCAGCACCAGGACCTGGCCGGGCGCACACGGGTCCTCTGGATCACCAGGGGCGAGCCGTCGGCCGGGCGCGTGGCGGCGCTCGCCGGGCGGAGCCTGGCGTTCGAGGCCCTGGACGCGCGGCTTTTCCACGTCGTGGCCGGCCCCAGGGGCGACGAGGCGGCGGGCGAGGAGGCGGCCGGCATCGGCCGGCTCCTCGACCCGGAGGGCAGGCTGGCCCCGGCCCTGGGCCTCGCCGGCGACGGGATGCTGGTGCTCGATCCGAGCTGGCGGATCGCGCTGATCGCCCCGGGCGACGCGTTCGACGAGGCGCTGGCGGCGGCGGAGCGGATCCACGGCCAGGGCGAGCCCACGGTCCGGCGCGGCGGCGCCCCCGTCCTGATCGTCCCCGAGATCTTCGAGCTGCCGCTGTGCGAGCGCCTCATCGCCTACTGGCAGGCGGGCGAGAAGGTCGTGGACAGCGTCTCGACCTCCGAGCAGAGCCAGGATCTGGGCGCCCGCAAGGTCAAGCGCCGGGCCGACGTGGTGGTCCAGGACAAGGCGCTCTTCGAGATCCTGAAGACGCGGCATCGGGCGGCGGCTCATGCCCGAGATCCGCAAGGCCTTCGCCTTCGAGCCGACCCGCTTCGAGGCGCTCAGGATCGGCTGCTACGACGCGGCCGCCGGCGGCTATTTCCGCCGCCACCGCGACAACGCCACCCCCTACACGGCGCACCGCAGCTTCGCCATGTCGCTCAACCTCAACACCGGCGCCTACGAAGGCGGCCAGCTCCTCTTCCCCGAGTTCGGCCGCGAGCGCCACGAGCCGCCCGCCGGCGGCGCCGTGGTCTTCTCCTGCTCCCTGCTCCACGAGGCCCTGCCGGTCACCGCCGGCCGCCGCTTTGCGCTTTTTACATTCTTCTACGACGAGCGCGGCGCCGAGCACGAGCGGCGGATGATCGAGCGCGAACAAAAGGCCGGCCGCACCGGCATCGAGATGCGGTGATCGGTCGTTCGGGAATGACAAAAGAAGAAGAGAGAGGTTTTTCTTCTTTTTTGTTCTTTTACGGCCCGGGCGGCTTCTTCCTCGCGTTGTGCCGCAACGCCACACCCCTCTCCGTTGTCATCCTCGGACTTGATCCGAGGATCCATGCTTACACTCGCGACATGTGCCGTGATTGGGCCATGGGCCTCGGATCAAGTCCGAGGGTGACAGAAAGGAGGAAAAGGCCGGGCTTTTTTCTTACGGTCCCAGCGGCCTGCGGCCGGCAGTCCTTTTCTCGGAGGGCTCGACCGCGGCGCCGAGGCTGGTCCCGCCGAGGAGCCGTGCCCGGAGGGGATCGGGTCGCGGGCGGGCTGGTCGGAGGACGGTGACGGCTGCCGCCGGGGCCTTGTCGGTGGCGGAGGCGGGAGCGGCAGGAACGTCAGTCTCGGCTGCCGCCGCCTCGCGCGCGGCCTCGCGGAGCGCCGACCGGCCGGCCTCGGCGCCGATGAAGTCGGCGAGGCGGGGGGCGGCGGCATGGGCCGGGCCCAGGGGATGCTGGCCGTAGCCCGCCATCGAGTCGCGAGGCTGCTCGGGCGGGGCCGTGGCGGCCGGGCGCACGGCCTTGGGCTCCGTCGCCTGCTCGAAGGTGCGCCGCACCAGCTGGACCAGCCGCCGGGCCGGGCTCCGGCCGCGGTTGGCCTCGTAGACGATGAAAATCAGGGCGCGGCGGTCGCCCATGTCGACCAGATGCTGGAGATCGGCCATGGCCGTCTCGATCAGCAGCCGCTCCTGCTCGTCGAAGGGCAGCTCGCGGGCGGCCCGGTACTGCGCGACGAGCTCGAGAAAACTCGCGGTCGGCGACGAACGCCTGGATCTCCTCCTCCGTCGCGGCCTCGACCTCGGCGACCTCGGCCGGGGTGAGCCCGGCGGCGAGGCGGCGGGCGAGCCGGCAACGGCGGGCGCCGGGCAGCGAGACGGGCGAGCGGGAGGGGTAGGGAGAAGGCATTTCTCCTTGTACTAGGAGGAAACACCTTATGTCAACCGAAAGTTGATTCTTTTCTTTTGTCACGCCGCCGTCGAGCCTGATCGCTGGCCCCTCGCCTCTTCGCCCGCGGCCGTTCCCTGGCAGGTTGGGCGGAGGAGGGCGGATCGCCATGGCGACGCGGAAGACAGAACTGTACGACGAGGACTTCTATGCCTGGAGCCGGGACCAAGCCGCTGCCCTGCGCCGCCTCGCCCACGGGCGCTGGAACGGCCCGCTCGACCTCGAGCATCTGGCCGAGGAGGTCGAGGAGTTGGGCTCGGAGGAGTCCGCAATGCCGCGGGCGGAGCCACCTCCGCCGCCTGATCGAGCATGCGCTCAAGCTCGAGCACTCGGCCGCCGAGGAGCCGCGCCCCGGCTGGATGAACTCGATCGACGACGCCCGCGACGAGATCGCCGGACGGATCACGCCGACGATCCGCAGCGATGTCGAGGCTCACCTGCCGGAGAGTCTACGCCCGGGCGCTCCGCCGCGTGCGCAAGGCCCTGGATCGGAGCCGGCGAGCCGGAGGCCGCTGGTGCCTTGCCGAAAGAGTGCCCCTATGCGCTCGACCAGCTCCTCAATGAGGCATGGGATCCGGCCAGCCGCGTCGGTCTATCGAGCCATGTCTAGCACGGCACGTGGAGCGGGAAGAGCACCCGCCGAGAGCTGGGCCTCAATTGAATTCACTGTTGTCACCGAAACCCGAAATGTATAAAGTTGATCCTGCTGAAATCCTAGCCCACGGCGCCCGACGTGGAATGACTGGCGCCGCTCCAACTCAGATAAGAGGCTAGACCTAAGAGGCTCTAACCTAGCCGATCGAGACCTAACAAATGTCGAATTTTGGAATTGCGATCTAACAGGATCTTCCTTTAGCCGTTCGTGCTTGGATCGCGCCGAGTTTCTCGCGGCAACTCTGGACGGCGCTCAATTCAACTCCTGCAGCATGAAACAGGGTCGGCTTGACAATCTTAACGTGGAACTCGGAAATTTTCGCGGCGTCAGGCTACATCGGACCGAAATATGCATCTCCGGCTTCAAGCTATGCGACTTTAGTGAAGCGCTAATAACTATATGTTATATTGTCGAGTCTGGATTTGCTAGATGTAGCTTTGTCAATACTGAGTTCATTGAAGATATTTTCCACCGAGGCGTAATTCGGCAGTGCTCCTTTTCCAAAGCAACCATTTCCACATGTTCCTTCGCGCAGTACGAAATCCACGAGTGCTCGGGGCTGGACGAGTTTACCGGGCGAGGCCCGTCATGCATTGATGTACTCTCAGCGAAGCGGTCATCAAGCTTGACCCCGGACGTCTTAAGAGGGTTCGGCTTGCCTAAATCTGTAATTGAATATCTTCCATCTTTACTCGGTACTCCTCTTGGAGTTCTATAGCTGCTTCATTAGCTATAGCCACGCGGACAAGACCTTCGCAAAAAGGATCTATGAATATTTGCAAATTCACGGAATTAGATACTGGTCGGATGAGAAGCAAATGCTCCCTGGGGATGATCCTTTCGAACGAATCGACACGGGGTGCGAAATCTGGGATAAACTAATTCTATGCTGTTCAGAGCGCCTCCCTTAGCAGCTGGTGGGTAGATCATGAGATCAATCTTGCGTTCGAGACGGAGCGGGCCCTCTTAAAATGAAAGAGGACAATCCGTTAAGGTGCTAATACCTCTTGACCTTGATGGATATCTCTTTGATAAGTCTTGCCAAAATAGCAAGGTTGCCAATATTCGCTCAAGAATTGCCGGCGACTTTACCAAACATGCCGGAGACGACCGGAGCTTCCGTCGAGAGGCCGATCGTTTGGCTGAGGCACTAAGATCGGATAGCGGCGGACGGGAGGTGCCTCCCGAGCCGAAACTCTAGGCGTATCGCGGTGTGCTATGGTGGCGGCTACTGGGGTGATAGCCCATTCAACTCCCTCTTTCCGCGGTCCGGCTGAAACGCGACCGGCGGGTTGGCATGCGCTCCGGTCGGACGAACATGCCACGCCGCGGAGCTGGCCGCATTCCCGAGATCGCCCGGCTCTGAGACATGAGGTACGCGCTGGCGTGCTAACCGCGATCCTAGGACCCCTGCCCGCCCTCCGGCAGCCACTCCTCATCCAGGAGCTGGTCGAGGCCGTAGGGGCACTCTTCCGGCAGCGCGTCTGCCGCCTCGGCCTCGCCGTGGGCGCGGAGGTCGCGGTCGACGCGGCGGCGGGTGCGGGCGAAGAGATGAAAAAGCTGGTCCGCGAGGTCGCGCGCGGAGGGTGGGGGTGAGGAGGTTGTCGATCTGGTCGCGCGCCTCGTCGATGGAGTTCATCCAGCCTGGGCGGGGCTCCGTGGCGGCCGAGTGCTCGAGCTTCAAGGCGTGCTCGATAATCCGCTGGAGCTGGCTGCGGACGGCGTTGCGCGTGGATCGGCCCAAGTCCTCCACCTCCTCGGCCAGATGAGAAAGGTCGAGCGGGCCGTTCCAGCGCTGCTCCGCGAGGCGGTGGAGCGCTGCGGCCTGGTCCTGGGTCCAGGCATAAAAATCCTGGTCGTAGAGGTCTTCCTGGCGGGTGGCCATGGCGAGGGGCCCTCCTCGGCGCGCAACGTAGCGGCGAATGGGGCGGGGCGGAAGGCTCCTATGGTCGTGCCCGGGGCTGGCGGCTCGGGAGTTACGATGACAGTGCATTCAACTCCACTCCCCGGAGCCCAACTCGGCCCCGCGCCAGGAATGGAGCCTTGCGATCCAGCCCGGTATCGAGCTCCGCCACATGGCCGGCCGCATTCCCGAGCCGAGCGACTCCGGCGCCCGGGATGCTCGCCTGCCCGCTACGCATGATCCGAAGATCCCTGCCCACCCTCCGGCAGCCAGTCCTCGTCGAGGAGCTGGGTCAGGGTGTAGGGGCAGGTTTCGGGCAGGGCGTCGGCGGCGGAGGGATCGTCGAAGAGACGAAGCTTGCGGGCGGTGCGTTTGCGCTCGCGGCGGTAGAGGTCCGGGAGTGCCGCCTCGAGGTCTTTCAGGAGCGTCGGCGTCAGGTGGCGATCGAGGCCGCGGCGGGCCGCGTCGACCGAGACGATCCACTGCCGGCGCGGTCTCGATGCCGTGGCATGGTCGAGCTTCAGGAGGTGCTCGATGAGGCGCTCGATCCGGCTGAAGAGGGCGTTCCGCTCGGCCTTGCCCAAATCTTCCACCTCCTCGGCAAGACGAGAAAGATCGAGCGGGCCGTTCCAGCGCTCGGAGGCGAGTCGACGCAGGGCCGCGGCCTGGTCCTGGGTCCACGCAAAAAAGTCCCTGTCGTAGAGGTCCTGTTTTCGGGTCGCCATGGTGGGGCGTCCTCCTCGGCGCTCAACGTAGCGGCGAAGGCGGCGGGGCGGAAGGTCTTATGGCCGTGCTCCGGGGCCGGCGTCTCGGCGCGCGGTTCGGGACCCTAGGGCCAGGGCCCTGTCGGCAGGGCGTCCAGCTTCTCGACCAGGGCCTCGAGGGTCGGCTCGGCGATGCCCATGTCCCGGAGGTGGGCGACGGTGCTCCGGACGTAGTCGGCGTTCGTGCCGGCGAGGCCGATGCCGTGGCGGACATGCTCCAGCACCTCGTCCGCGCCGAGGCCGCCCGCATAGTCGGGGTGGTCCGGGCAGGCGAGATAGCACCAGCCCTGGACCGTCCGGCCGTCGGTCAGCAGGCGGAGCGGCAGGCGGCGGCGCTCATAGACATAAATGCCGCGCACGTTCTCGCGGGCGTCGAGATAGGCCAGCACCTCGGGCTCGCGGGGCCGGGCGACGCCGATGGCCCGGCCGATGCAGTGCCCGCCGGGGGCGAGGCCGAGGACGAGCCCGGGCCGTTCCGGCGTGCCCCGATAGTGGCGGGACGTGATGCAGAGGCCGCGATGAAAGCCCAAAAGCTCGGCGGGGGCGAAGGCCTCGTGGGAGAAGCCCGGGTTCCACATGAGGGAGCCATAGCCGAAGAACCAGGCGAGGCCGTTCGTCGCTCACTCTGGGCTCACCCCAGGCTCACCCCAGGCTCACGCCGGCTCGCCGGCGTCGCCGTCGGCGGGCTGGCGCTCATAGGCCTGGCCGGCCTGGACGACACCCCGGCGGATCGCACGGGTCCGCGTGAAAAGGTCAAAAAGCATCTGGCCGTCGCCCCAGCGGATGGCCCGCTGCAGGGCCACCATGTCCTCGGTGAAGCGGCCGAGCATCTCGAGCACGGCCTCGCGGTTGTTGAGGAAGACGTCCCGCCACATGGTGGGGTCGGAGGCGGCGATGCGGGTGAAGTCGGTGAAGCCGCCGGCCGCATATTTGAAGACCTCGGTGCGGGCCTGGTCCTCGAGGTCGGCGACGGTGCCGACGATCGTGTAGGCGATGAGGTGCGGCAGGTGCGAGGTGATGGCGAGCACCCGGTCGTGGTGCTCGGGCGTCATGAGGTCGACCGAGGAGCCGGCGATCTCCCACATCGCCTTGATGCGCTGGACGGCGGCCGGGTCGGTGTCCTCGATCGGCGTCAGGATGCAGCGGCGTCGGACGAAGAGCGTGTCGAAGGCGGCGTCGGGGCCGGAATGCTCGGTGCCGGCGACCGGGTGGCCCGGCACGAAGAGGTGCCGGCTCGGCAGATGGGGCACGACGTCGTGGACGATCTGCGCCTTGACCGAGCCCACGTCGGTGACGATGGCCCCGGCCGAAAGGCCGGGCGACATCGCCGTCGCGGCCGCGCCCATGGCCCCCGGCGGGACGCCCAGAACGACGAGGTCGGCACCCTCGACCGCCTTTGCCGGATCGGCCTCCGCCCGGTCGCAGAGGCCGAGCTCCCGCGCCCGCTCCAGGGTCTCGGGGCGGCGCGCCGTCGCCACGATCTCGCCGGCCAGCCCCTCGCGCCGCAGCACCTTGGCGAGCGAGCCGTTGATGAGCCCGATGCCGACCAGGGCGACCCGCTCGAAGGGCTTCATCGGCTGGCTCCCGGCTCATGCCCGTTCCCTGGCCCATGAAGGCGCCGAGGGCCCTGACGAGCCGGCGGTTCTCGTCCTCGAGGCCGACGGTGATCCGGAGGCTGTGCGGCAGGCCGTAGGCGCCCATCGCGCGCGGGATGATCCCACGGCTCTCTAGGAAGGCGTTGGCGGCCTGGGCGTCCCGGCCGGGCTCGGCCGGAAAGTCGACGAGGAGAAAATTGCCGGCGCTCGGGTGGACGACGAGCCCCTGGGCCCGGATCTCGCTCGCGAGCCAGGGCAGCCAGCGGTCGTTGTGCGCCTTGGCGGCCGTCTGGTGGTCCTGGTCCTCGAGGGCGGCGACGGCCGCCGCCTGGGCCGCCTGCGAGACGTTGAAGGGGCCCCGGATGCGGTTGACGACGTCCGTGACCTCGGCCCCGGCCAGCATCCAGCCGACGCGCAGCGCTGCGAGGCCGAAGAGCTTGCTGAAGGTCCGCGTCATGACGACGTTGGCGTGCGTCCGGGCGAGCTCCTGGCCGCTGCCATAGTCGGCGGCCGAGACGAACTCGGCATAGGCGGCGTCGATGACGAGAAGGACGTCGCCCGGCAGGCCGGCATGGAGCCGGGCCAGCTCCTCGCCGCTGAGATGGCTGCCGGTCGGGTTGTTGGGGTTGGCGATGAAGACGATGCGCGTGCGGCTGCCGACCCGGGCGAGCAGGGCGTCGACGTCGGCGCGGAGGCCCGCCTCCGGCGCCGCCACGACATGCGCCCCGGCGGCGAGGGCGGAGAGCTTGTACATGAGGAAGCCGTGCGCGCTCATCAGGACCTCGTCGCCCGGTCCGGCATAGCCGCGCACGAGGAGCGAGATCAGCTCGTCGGAGCCGGCGCCGCAGACGAGCCGCTCGGGGTCGAGGTTGAAGCGGCGGCCGATCGCCCGGCGCAGCGCCGTCGAGCCGCCGTCGGGATAGCGGTGGAGCGACGGGGCGAGCGCCGCATAGGCCGCGAGGGCGGCCGGGCTGGGCCCGATGGCGCTCTCGTTGGCCGAGAGCTTGATCGCCGGCACGCCGCCCGCGGCCTCGGCCTTGCCGCCGACATAGGGGCTGATCTCCAGGATTCCCGGCCGCGGCCGGGGCGCCACCATGCTCATCGCTACGCTCTCTCGAGGTTCTGGGCTTCCGCTCTTCGGCGGTCCCGGGGGGACCGGCCTCGCCCCTCAGCCGGATGCCGTGATGCTCAGCGGACGCGGATAGCCGCCAATCGGCGTCGCGCGCAAGATCTGGTGGCGGATCGGCGCCAGCGCATCGGCCAGCGCGGGCTCGCCGGGCCCGAGGAGGCCCGCCACCTCGACCAGATGGAGGGCCGAGCCCGTCTCGGGCTCGCGGACGGTGGCGAGGCAGCGGGGCAGGAGGCCGGCCCGGGCGAGGGCCTCGAGGAGCGTCGCCCGACTCAGGGCGGCTCTCGCCTCGAGCACGAGGAGGGTCAGATCGTCGCCCGACAATTCCTGGTCGAGCCTCGCCACGGCGACCGCCGAGACGGGCTCCCGGGGGTGCTGCAGATCGGCCAGGGGCAGCCGTGCCACGATCCGCAGCGGGGCATCTCCGGGTGTGACGAGCGCCCGCCACCAGGGCTCCTGCTCGCCGGGCTCGGGCAGCACCGCCACCTGGGCGCTGCCGTCGGCGAGGCTGCGCAGCGCGTGGGCCGGGCTGGCCACCCGCCGGACCGGTGTCGAGGAGCCGAAGTGATCGCGGGCGATGTCCCAGAGCCCCGGCTGGTCCGGCGGGACATGGGCCGCGACCGCGAACGGGGTCTGCTGGCGCGTCGTGGCCGCGAGCAGCTCCCGCCACATGCGGATCAGCTCGGCGGCCGGGAAGCCGTCGCCGGCACGGGCGACGAGGCGGCGCAGGATCACCGCCTCGCGGGCCGGGCGGAGCGCGATGCGGCCGTCCTGGCGGTCGTCCTTGAGGATGGCGATGCGCTCGACCAGCGTCAGTCGCTCGACGAGCAGGTCGACGACGGCATTGTCCAGGCGGTCGACCTCGCGCCTCAGATCGTCGAGGTCGCTGGTGACGACCCGCATGCGGCCCATCCGGCTGTCCCGAGGAAGCCCGGAGCCTAGCCGTCCCCGAGGGCTCTCGTAAAGCGCCGGAGGCACCGCCCGCCGGGGAGGCCGCGCCGCCGCCGGGCTCTTGACACCGCGGGTGCCGCTCTGCACTTTCGGCATACGTGGTGATTTGAGCCGACCGGCTTGCGGCCACGCTAAACAAGCAGCTAAAAGGTCGAGGCCTCCGGGACCCGATCTGGCCGGTCGACGCAGCCGGAGGCGATCGTGCCCATCAAGATCCCGAACAGTCTTCCTGCCTTCGACAAGCTCAGGAGCGAGGGCGTCGGCCTCATCGCCGAGGACGAGGCGTTGCGGCAGGACATCCGGCCGATGCAGATCGCCCTCCTCAACCTCATGCCCGAGAAGCCGAAGACCGAGGCCCAGCTCGCCCGCCTCCTGGGCGCCACGCCCCTGCAGGTCGAGCTGCACCCTCCTCACGACCTCGACCTACCGGCCCAACACCGTGCCGCTCTCGCACCTGCAGTCCTTCTACAAGACCTGGGAGGAGGTCCGGGACCGCAAGTTCGACGGCCTCATCGTCACCGGCGCCCCGGTCGAGCTCCTGCCGTTCGAGGAGGTGAAGTACTGGCCCGAGCTCTGCCGGATCTTCGACTGGGCCAGGACCAACGTCCATTCCTGCTTCCACATCTGCTGGGGTGCCCAGGCGGCGCTCGCCCACGCCCATGGCGTGCCCAAGCACACGCTGCCGACCAAGCGGTTCGGCATCTACGCCCATCAGGTGATCGAGCGCCGGGATGCGCGCCGGCCGGCGCTGCTGCGCGGCTTCGACGATCATTTCTTCGTGCCGGTCTCGCGCCACACCGAGGTCCGCGAGGCCGACATCCCGCGCGATGCGGGTCTCGACATCCTGGCCGTGTCCCATGCGGCCGGCCTCTGCCTCGTCCAGGACGAGCGGGCGCGCACGGTCTACATGTTCAACCATCTCGAGTACGACACCTTCACGCTGCACGACGAGTATCAGCGCGATCGGGCGGACCGCGCCGACGTGGCCCTGCCGATCAACTACTATCCCGACGACGACCCCGAAAAGCCGCCGCGCAATCGCTGGCGCGCCTACGCGCATCTGCTGTTCGGCAACTGGATCAACGAGATGTATCAAACGACGCCCTACGAGCTGGCGATGATCGGGACGGGCTCGCGGGCCGCGGCCGCATAGGGTCGCCGCAGGCCCGTCGGCGGCGCGGATCAGGCGGAGACCCCTCGGCCGGGCCGGGTCCGCTCGCCGGTCGGGCCCTGGCTCACGAACAGAAGCTGCCCCGCCGTGCCGGTGATCTCGCAGGCGGCGCCGAAGAGGTCGGCGAGGTCGCGGCGGAGCGCTGGCGGGATCGGCGCGGCGGTCCGCAGGATGGCGGCGAAGCCCGGGCCTCGGCCCCGGATCTCGACCTCCAGGGGCCCCAACGCACGGAAATCCAGGCGCAAGACGAAGCGCCGGGCGTCCTGCTCCGGATCCCGGGCATGGTCAGGGTGTTCGTCGACGATGGCTTCGGGCCCGGGCTCGGCCACCTCGGGGACTGGCGGAGCCGGCCCTGCAGGCGGGGCGCCCAGGGCTCGCTCCGGAAGGACCACGGCTGGGGCCGTCGAGGCGGCAGGGCCCGGCGAGGCCGAGGCGCCGGGTTCCGGGCTCGTTGCCGATCGAGGGCGGGCGAGCCTCAGCAGGGTCGCCAGGAGATCGGCGTCGAGCCCCTCGTCGCCGGTGTCCGGCAGGGTATCGAGCGTGACGGGGTCGGGGCTGTGCCGCTGCGGCCGGCCGGTGGCGATGTCCTCCAGGCGCACGCGCGCCCCGACAGGCAAGAAAAGCTTCGGGGCGCGCAATCTGAAGAGGGCGTCGCCCGCTCGGAGCAGAGGGTGGCCGACCATGGCTGCGTCCACCACCTCGGCGGTCCACCGGCCGGCCATCCGGACGCCCGCCTGGAGATCCGACGCGGGCGATTCCGCGGGCGCCCAGCCTTGGATCAGCGGGGTCAGGAGCGCCGATGAGGCCGGCCCTCGGCAGAGTCGGGGCTCGCCCGCTCGAGATCGACGGGAATGGCCGCCTCGCCGAGCGTGAGCCTGTCGCCTTCCGGTGCCACGGCGACCTGCGCGGACGTCGTCGACGAGCGGGTCACCAGCAGGCCGGTCATGCCGGCTCGCGGCGGGCCGGCGCCCGTGAGGACAAGCGTCACGGCCGTGCCGACCTCGAGGGGCGGGGCACCGGCGAGGAGAAGATTGCCGGCAGGGGTCGCGAGCAGGAGCCTGGCGTCCACCGTGCCGATCACTCGTGCCTCGATACGCTGGCCGACTGCCGAGGCGGGCGCCGTCGTCGGGCCGACGGCGGGTGACGGGATCGGGCCGCTGGTCACGGCAGGCGCCACGGGCGGCCCAACCGGCTCAGCCCGCTCGGGTGACGGGCTGGCGCAGCAGCAGCCGTGCCAGCCCGGTGGCGCTGAGGGCCGCGAGCGGCTTGCCGATGAGGGGGCTCGTGCCGACCGCGGCGATGGCGAGGCCGGCCGCGGCGGCGGCGAGCAGGCCGCCCAGGCTGCGCGCGAGGTCGAGCCGCGTCACGACCATCCGCCGCGTGCCGAGCAAGGAAAAGTTGGCGGCCATCTGGGTCGAGTCCAGGACGGCGCCGCCGGCCGGCAGGACGAGGACCGGCTCGGCACGGGCTGCCCGGAGGAGATCCGCGAGCCGGGCCAGATCCTGGCCCTGGAACGGGTTGATCCCGGCGCTGTCGATCAGCACCCGATCGTCCCCCGTGCAGCGCCCGGCCAGGGTCTGGGGGTCGGCCGCCGCCGCGGGCTCGAGGCCCAGGGGGGCCAGCAGCTGGCCGAGCTGGGCCCGCGCACCGGCGCGGTCGAGGTCGGTGGTCACGACGGTCACGGCCTCGCCCGCGACCGTGAGGGCGGTCGCGAGCTTGGCGATGGCGGCCGTCTTGCCTGATCCCGGCGGCCCGACCAGCATGAGCGGCCCGGCCCAGGCGGTGCCGAGCGGCTCCAGATCGAGGTGCCGGGCGAGGCCGCGGGCGAGGACCGAGCAGGCGTCGCCGCCGGCGCCCGCCGAGCGGTCGGAGCCGTCGCTCGACGCGGCGGCCAGCGCCTCGGTCAGCGCCGGCGGCACGCCGTGCCCGGCGAGGCAGGCGGCGATCGCCGCTCTGACCCGGTCGTCCGGCACGGGGGCCAGGAGGCCGTCCAGGTCGTCGTCCGGCGTGTCGACGGCAGCGGTGACGCTGACGCCGTCGGCCCGCTCCCGGGTCTGGACGATGATCGCGTCGGGGCCCAGGCACTCGCGCATCCTGGCGAGGGCCACCCCGGCCGAGGGAGCGTCGAACACCTGCAGCCGCACGGCTCAGACCTGCCCCAGCGTGCGGAGGCGGGCCTTGGGATGGATCTCGTTCTGCGAGAGGACCATGGTGGAAGGCCGGCAGCGCTCGACGATCGAGCGCACGAAGGGCCGCGTCGCCGGTGCCGTGACCAGGACCGGCAGCTCGCCCCTCACCGCCTGTGCCTCGAAGGCATCGCGGAGGCTCCGCATGAACTCCTGCAGCCGGCTCGGCTCCATGGCCAGCTGGCGCTCCTCGGCCGGCCCGACCAGCGCGTCCTGGAAGGCCTGCTCCCAGGCCGGCGCCAGGCCGAGGATCGGGATGTAGCCGGCCGGCGAGGTGGCGCCGTTGCTGAGCTGGCGCGCCAGCCGGGCCCGGACATGCTCGATCACGACGACGATGCTCTGGGTGCGGCTCACGGCCTCGGCGATCGCCTCGACGATGAGGCCGAGATCGCGGATCGACACCCGCTCGGCGAGCAGGCCCTGGAGCACCCGCTGGATGCCGCCGGTCGTGATCCGGCCCGGCACGATGTCGGCGATCAGCTTCTGGTAGTCCTCGCCCAGCCCGCGCAGCAGCCGCTGCGTCTCGGCGAAGCTCAGCATCTCCGGCAGGTTCTCCTTGACCAGCTCGGTGAGCTGGGTGGTCACCACGGTGGCCGGGTCGACCACCGTCAGCCCGCGGAAGCTCGCCTCCTCGGTCAGCGCCTCGGCCGCCCACTTGGCGGGCAGGCCGAAGGTCGGCTCGACCGTGTCCTCGCCGGGCAGGCCGATCGTCCCGCCCTGCGGGTCCATGAGCAGCACCATGCCCGGCCGGGCCTCGCCGCGGCCCGCCTCGATCTCCTTGATGCGGATCACGTAGGTCTCGGCCGGAAGCTGGATGTTGTCCTGGATGCGGACCGCGGGCAGGACGAAGCCGAGCTCGCCCGCGAGCTGGCGGCGCAGCGCCTTGATCTGGTCGGGCAGGCGGGCGCCCCGACCGTCGCCGATCAGCGACAGGAGGCCGTAGCCGAGCTCGAGCCGCACCGTGTCGACGGCCGGGACCAGGGCACCGGGCTCCTCGCCGGCCGCGGCCGGGGGCGCCGGCTTGGACGGTGCGGCACCGGCCGCGGCGGTGCCCCGTCGATAGCCTCGGCGGGCGAGCCAGCCCATGCCGGCCCCGACCGAGAGGAAGGGGAGGGCCGGCAGGCCCGGCAGCAGGGCCAGCGCCAGCATGGCACCGGCGGTGACGGCCAGGGCCCTCGGATAGGCGCCGAGCTGCCCGAACAGGGCCTTGTCGGCCCGGCCGGTGACGCCGGCCTTGGAGACGAGGAGGCCGGCCGCCGTCGAGACGATGAGGGCCGGGATCTGCGTGACCAGCCCGTCGCCGACGGTCAGGAGGGTGTAGCTGTGGCCGGCCTGCTCGAGGGAGACGCCCATCTGCACGACGCCGATGACGAGCCCGCCGACGAGGTTGATGCCGGTGATCAGGAGCCCGGCAATGGCGTCGCCGCGCACGAACTTGGCGGCACCGTCCATCGCGCCGAAGAAGGCGCTCTCCTCCTCGAGCTCGCGGCGCCGCGTCCGGGCCGCGGCCTCGTCGATCAGGCCGGCCGAGAGATCGGCGTCGATCGCCATCTGCTTGCCCGGCATGGCGTCCAGCGAGAACCGGGCGGCGACCTCGGCGATCCGGCCCGAGCCCTTGGTGATGACGACGAAGTTCACGATCACGAGGATCGCGAAGACGATCAGCCCGATGACGAAGTTGCCCTGCATGATGAAGCTGCCGAAGGCCTGGATGACGTGGCCGGCGGCGTCGGTGCCGAGATGGCCCTGGCTCAGGATGAGGCGGGTCGAGGCCAGGTTGAGCGACAGCCGGAGCATCGTCGCGATCAGCAGCACGGTCGGGAAGACGTTGAAGTCGAGCGGCTTCTCGATCAGGAGCGCGGTCAGCAGGATCATCACCGAGAAGGTGATGGAGAGGGCGAGCAGGAGGTCGAGGAGCAGGCGGGGCAGCGGCAGGATCAGCATCACGAGGATGCCGATGACCCCGAGCGCCAGGAGGATGTCGGTCTGGCGCAGGATCGCCAGCGCGCGCGGCAGCACGCCGGTCGGCAGCGCCAGGGTCGTGCTCGCCATGGGCGCGGTCTCCGCCGGGCTCAGCGGGCGGGCTCGAAGGCCGGCGGCGGCACGGCCGAGCCCTCCTCGCCGTACTGCCGCAGCTTGTTCCTCAGCGTCCGGATCGAGATGCCGAGCACGGTCGCCGCATGGGTCCGGTTGCCGTGCGTATGGCGGACCGTGTCGAGGATGAGGTCGCGCTCGACCTCGGCGACGGTGCGGCCGACGGGCGCCGGCCGGACCCGGGCCGCGGCGTCCGGCGTCGCGGCAGGGCGGCCGGCGCCCTGGAGCAGGATCGCCTCGGGGCCGATCTCGTCACCGGTCGCCATCAGCACGGCACGGTGCATGCAATTGTCGAGCTCGCGCACATTGCCCTTCCAGCCGTGACCGAGCAGGAGCCTCAGCGACGCCTCGGCGAGGGGCCGGTCCGGCAGGCCGTTGGCCAGGGCGTGGCGGCTGGCGCAGTGGCGGGCCAGGACCGGGATGTCGCGCGGCCGGTCGCGCAGCGGCGGCAGATGGAGATTGAGGACATTCAGGCGGAAGAGGAGATCCTCGCGGACCACGCCCTCGGCCACCGCCTTCTCGAGGTCGCGGTTGCTGGTCGCGATCAGCCGGATGTCGATCCTGACCGGGCGGCCGCCGCCGACCCGGTCGATCTCGCGCTCCTGGATGGCGCGCAGCAGCTTGGCCTGCAGGCGGGGCTCCATCTCCGTCACCTCGTCGAGCAGCAGCGTTCCGCCCTCGGCCTCCTCGAACTTGCCGACCCGCCGTGCGATGGCGCCCGTGAAGGCGCCCTTCTCGTGGCCGAAAAGCTCGGACTCGAGCAGGGTCTCGGGAATGGCGGCGCAGTTGAGCGAGACGAACGGCCCGGCCGCGCGCCGGCTGTGGCGGTGGACCCAGCGGGCGATCATCTCCTTGCCGGTGCCGCTCTCGCCGGTGATCAGCACGCTGGCATCCGCCGGCGCGAACTGGCCGGCGAGGCGCAGCACGTCCAGCATCGCCGGATCGGCAGAGACCAGCTCGGCCGCCTCCTCGGCCACGCTCTCGAGGATCGCCGCGATCGTCTGGGGATCGGGCGGCAGCGGCAGGAACTCGCGGGCCCCGGCCCGGATCGCCGCCGCGGCGACCGCCGGTGCCGTGTCGACGCCGTAGACCACGACCGGGAGATGGATGCGCTCGGCGAGCAGCGTCCGGATCGCCCCGGCCGTGTCGAGGGCCGCGTCGAGGAGCAGCAGGTCGGCACCCCGGCCTTCCCGGAGGTCGTCCAGCGCCGCCTCGAGGGCGCGGTGGTGGCGGACCAGGGCGCCCCGGCCGGCGGCGATCCGGCTGGCCTCCGCCACCTCCCGCGCATGGTCGCCGACAATGAGAAGCCGCATGCCCGCTCACCCCTTCCGATCGCGTCCGCACCCGGCCCGGCCGGGCCCGTGCCGCGGCCTCACGGCGCGCTCCTGACGATCTCGGTCATGGTGATGCCGAGGCGGTCGTCCAGGATCAGCACCTCGCCGCGCGCGACGAGCCGGTCGTTGACATAGACCTCGACCGGCTCGCCGACCTTGCGGTCGAGCTCGAGCACCGCCCCCCGGCCGAGCCGCAGGAGCTGGCTCACCGGCATCGAGGTGCGGCCGAGCACCGCCGAGAGCTGCACCGGAACGTCGTAGACGGCGCTCAGCCGGTCGGCCGGCGGCGCCACGGCGGCGGCCGGCCGCCGCTCCTCGGCCGCGCCGGGCGCGTCCTCGCCGAAGCTCTCGAGATCCATGCTGGCCCCGCTCATCCCTCGATCTCCCCCGCCATCGGGCCGTCGCGCTCCGTGCCCGGCGCCTCTCCACCAAGTCCCATCGTCTCCGCCAGCCGCTCGAGCCAGCCGCCGATGTCGCGCTCGGCCCAGGCCTCGCCCCAGAGGACGCGCACGCTTCCTCCGGCGAGGCCGGGATCGGCCCGGCAGACGAGCTCGCCCTCGAAGCCGGCGGCGGCGGCGAGCGCCGGCAGCCGAGCCGCCATCCGGCCCGTGTCCGCGGGCGCCAGGAAGACCTCGAGGCGACCGTGCCCCTCGATCCGCCCGAGCGCGCTCCGGACCAGCGCCTCGATCTCCAGGTCGAGCTCGGGCCGCGGCTGGCCGAGGCAACGGCGGACCACCGCCAAGGCCAGGCTCCGCGCCGTCCGGTCGACCAGCGCCAGCCTTTCGGCACGCTCGCCGACGAGCGCCTCGAGCGCCGAGCCCAGGGCACGCTGCAGCTCCATCTCGGCTTCGGCGGTGGCCGAGGCGGCCTGCCGGTCGGCATCGGCCGCGACGCGGCGCTCGACGGCGGCGCAGGCCCGTGCCAGGTCCGCCTCGTCGAAGCGGAGCCCGCTCCCGGAAGAACCCACCGGTGCCGCAGCCCGGCTCGGCTGGCGCTCGAGGGCGAGATCGACGAGCTGGAGCCGGCGCCTGTCGGCCCCGGATCGACGCTCGGCCCTCGGGGCCGGGAACGCCTCGAAGCGGCCGGCATCAGGCGACAAGCTCGTCCTCCCCGGCGCCGGAGAGAGCGATCTCGCCCGACGCGGCCAGCTCCTTGGCCGTGTTGACGAGGAGCCGCTGCGCCTCCTCGACGGCGCTCAGGCGGACCGGGCCCATGGCCCCGAGCTCCTCCCGGAGAATCTTGGCCGCCCGCTCCGACATGTTGGCGAAGAACAGGTCCTTGAGCTTCTCGCCGGCGCCCTTCAGCGCCAGGGCCACGGGGCCGTTGCCGGCGGTCCGGAGGAGCGCCTGGACGGCGGCACCATCGAGGCGGGCGAGGTCGTCGAAGGTGAACATGAGCGAGCGGACCCGCTCGGTCGCCGCCTGCGACCGCCCCTCGAGGCCCTGGAACAAGCGGGCCTCGGTGGCGCGGTCGAGAAAGCTCAGCACCTCGGCCACAGCCTTGTCGTTGTGGGTGCCGTCCGCCCCGCCCAGGCCCTGGGCCAGCTCCGCCGCGAGGGCGCGCTCGACCTCGGCCAGCACCTCCGTCCGGACCGGGTCCGTTCGCAGCATGCGCGTCACCACCTCGACGGCCAGGGCCTCGTCGAGGCGGGCCAGGACGCGCGCGGCTCGGGCGGGCTCGAGGCGGGCCAGGACGATGGCCGCGGTCTGGGGATGCTCCCGGCCCAGAAAGGCGGCGAGCGCCCTGGGCTCGGCGCCGCCCAGCCGCTCCCAGACCGACTGCCCGGCCGGGCCATGGATCGCCTCCATGATGCCCGCGGCCCGCTCGCCGTCGAGCGCCTTCTGGAGCAGCCTCTCGACCGCGGCGGGGCCTCCCGCGACCTCGCCGGCGTCGCCCAGCCGCTGGCCGAACTCACCGAGCAGCCGCTCCACGACGGCACCCTCGATCTCGCCCAGCCCGGCCATCGTCCGCGACACCTCCGTCACCTCCTCGAGGTCGAGCATCCGGACCAGCTTGGCGGCCTGCTCCTCGCCCACGGCGAGCAGCAGGATCGCCGCCTTCTCGGCGCCGGTCAGCGCCCCGTAGCGGGCCGCGGCGCTCACGCGGCACCCCGGCTCTCGCCGAGCCAGCCGCGAACGACCCGTGCCGCGTCGGCCGGGCGGGCCTCGATCAAGGCCGCGGCGTCGGGATGGGCGCGGCTCGGCGACTGGCCGCCCTCGGCCGAAGGCGGCGCGATCGCCGCCGGGCCCGGGCGCGCCGGGGCCGCGAGGCCGGCGTCGGCCCGTGACGGCTCGAGCCGCGGCGGGCTCGCGACAGCGGAGTCGATGGCCGGCCCCGGCAGAGGTGCTGCGAAGATGCGGCGCAGCAGCGGGCGGACGCCGAGGAGCAGGACGAGGATGGTGAGCACGGCCAGTGTCGCCAGCTCCCCGATCCGGCGGTAGTCCTCATGGGTGAGATCGAGGAGGCCCGGCTGCGCCTCGGCCGCCGGCGCGATCCGGGCGAAGGGCCTGGAGACCAGCTCGACGACATCGCCGCGGCTGTCCTCGATGCCGGCCGCGGTGCGCACCAGCGCCTTCAGCTGGGTCAGCTCCTCCGGGCTGCGGTCGGCATAGGTCCGGGTGCCGTCGGGTGCCGTCGTGTAGACCCCGTCGACCTGGACCGCGACCGACAGGCGGCGGATCGCCGGGCCGCGGCGAGCCTGGCTGCGCAGCGTCTTCGAGACCTCGAAGTTGGTGGTCTCCTCGGTGCGGCTGGTCTTCTCGCCCGAGCCCGTGGCGGTCGCGGCGGTGGTATTGCCGGTCGGCAGATTGTTGGCGACCGAGACACCGGCGTCGGGGCGGCTGTCCCGGCGGTCCGTGGTCTCCTCGACGGTCTGGGTGCTGCGGGCCGCCCGGGCCTCGGGGTCGTAGGTCTCGACGCTCGTGGACTGGGCGTCGAAGTCGAGGTCGGCGGTGACGACCGCCTCGACCTCGCCGGCGCCCACCGTGCGCTCCAGGAGCTGGACGATCTTGGCGCGCAGCCCGTCCTCGAAGGCGGCGCGTCGGGCCTCGAGCTCGTCGTCGCCCGGGCCGTCGTCGGACCCCTCCGAGCCGCGTGCGAGCAGCTCGCCCCGGTCGTCGACGACGGTCACGCGATCCGGCCCGAGTCCGGGCACCGCGGCCGCGACGAGATTGCGGATCGCCTCGACCTGCCGGGGCTCGAGGCGGGTCCCGGCGCGCAGGCCGATGACGACGGAGGCGCTCGGCTGGTCCTGGGTCCGCTCGAACAGCTTTCTCCGGGGCAGGACGACCAGGACGCGCGCGTCCCGGATCGAGCGCAGCGAGGCGATGGTCCGCGCCAGCTCGCCCTCGAGCGCGCGCTTGAGGTTGACGTCGGTCAGCGCATCGCTGGTGCCGAGCCCGCCCGTGCGGTCCAGCAGCTCGTAGCCGACCGAGCCGCCGCTCGGCAGACCGTCGGCGGCGAGGTCCATGCGCAGCTCGAGCGCCCGCGTCTCCGGCACCATGAGCGCCGTTCCGTCGGCGCCCAGACGATAGGGCACGCCCAGCGCCTCGAGCTGCTTGACGATCTCGCGGGCGTCGCCGGGCTGGAGCTCGCCGTAGAGCAGGGTATAGGCGGGCTCGATGGTCCGGGTGATGACGAAGGCGAAAAAGCCGAGCAGGGCCAGGGCGACGGTGCCCAGCGCCACGATGCGGCCGGGTCCGAGCGCCCGCAGCGCCAGAAGCGCCCGCGCCGCCGGGCGGCCGGGGTCGATGCCCCCGGCGGGCCCGGTCGCCTCGACGGTTTGCAGCTCGCTGGCCATGGCCCTCCACACCTCCGCCGCGACGCTCCCATCGCGACGCGGCTGAAGGCTAGCCGGGGCATGCTGAACGGGCGGTTAACGGGTCGCTGCCGCCGCGCCCGGCTGGTCCGGCCGGGGGGCGCCGTCCTGGGCGCGGAAGTGCTGCAGCCGCGTCACGCGGAGGCCGCTCAGCCCGTGGCGGTCGATGAGGCGTTCCCAGGAGGCGAACTCCTCGGCCGAGACGCCGTAGCGCCGGCAGGCCTCCTCCTGGGTCAGCAGCCCTGCGCGCACGGCGGTGACGACCTCGGCCTTGCGCCTGGCGACCCAGCGGCGCGTCTGGGGCGCCGGCAGGCCCTGCAGCGTCAGCGGCGCGCCGCTCGGCCCGACGATCGGGGCGGGTCGAGCATTCGAAGGTTCCGACATGGGCATCTCCTGCGACCGGTGACGGCTTCGATTGGATGTCCGCCTCATTTCGTCCGTTTTATTGCATGGGCATTTAAGGCACTTCTAAGTTTTATTGTAAATGGCCGTTAGCCATGTCGGCCGGGCCGCTCATCGCCGGATCTGGAGCAGCTCGTTCAGCATGTCGTCCGCCGTCGTGATGACCTTGGCATTGGCCGAGTAGGCGCGCTGCGTGACGATCATCTTGGTGAACTCGTCGGCCAGGTCGACATTGGCCGCCTCGAGGGCCGAGGGGGTGACGGCGCCGGCGCCGCCGCTGCCCGGGACCTTGAGGTTGAAGGCACCCGACATCTCGGTCTGGGCGAAGACGTTGCCGGACCTCGCGTCGAGGCCGCCGGGATTGGCGAAGACGGCGATGGGCAGGCGGTAGAGGCGCCGCTCGGCGCCGTTGGTGAAGGCGCCCACGACATAGCCCTTCTCGTCGATGCTGACGCCGCTGAGCTGGCCCACCTCGGCGCCGTTCTGCGTCACATAGGCGACGTCGCTCGGGCTCGCGAACTGCGACAGCCCGTCGGTCGAGCCCGGGGTGCCGAGATCGAGGGCGATGCTGCTCGCCGCGGCCCCGCCGGACGCGGCCCACTGCACGCCGATCTCGCCCGCCGCCGTGCCCGCCACGACCGGCGTCAGGCCGTTGCTGGCGAGGCTCCCGTCGCCGTTGAAGGTGATGGTGCCCGAGGCGATCAGGCCGTTGGCGCCGTAGGGCGGCTGATCGAGCTCGCCGGGCGCCCCGTAGAGCTCGGCGTCCCAGGTCTGGGCCGCCGGATCGTGCACGAAGGCGAGCGTGAGGTCGTGCTCCCGCCCGAGGCTGTCGAAGACCTGCACCTGGCGGCTGAACTGCGGCTGCTGGCCGGAGGCCCCGTTGGTCTGGGCGTAGGTCGCGAGGTCGCCGGTCGTGTAGGCGGTCGCCGGCGGCGCCTGGTCCGCGTCGAGATTGGCGCCGACCTGCACCGCGGTCGTGGCCACCGCGATCCCGTTGATGCTCCGGATATTGACCGTCTCGATCTGGTTCGGGTCGACCGGATTGCCGTTCGCGTCGAGGAGCCAGCCCTGGAGATAGTCGCCGGTCGTGGTGCGCAGGTCGCCCAGCGCATCGGGCGAGAAGGAGCCCGCCCGGGTGTAGAGCTGCTCGCCGGAGCCGTCGGCGGCGGCGTTGACGACGAAGAATCCCGCTCCCGAGATGGCCGCGTCGGTGGGCGAGGAGCTGTTTTGGATCAGCCCCTGGCTGCCGACCATCCGGCCGGTGACCGCGCGCACCCCGCCCGTGTCGTCGTAAGGCGACCCCGGCATGCCCGTGACGAGACTGGCGAACTGCGCCACCTCGCCCTTGTAGGCGGTGGTGTTCACGTTCGCGACATTGTCCGAGATGACGCTCATGGCGCGGCTCTGGGCGGCGAGGCCCGAGACGCCCGAGAAGAGGGAGCCGAAAAGGCTCATGGCGGGTCTCCTGATGGCTGGCGGGAGGGTGGCGGGCGGCTCAGCTCGCGGCCCGGCCGATGATGCGGACGGTGTCCGCCGGCACCTCGGTTCCGCCGACGGAGAGAAGCAGCGTGCCGTTGCGAACCTCGGCCGCGTCGACCGTGCCGATCTGGCCGAGCGTCGCGACGACCGGCTGGCCGGCGGCATCCTTGGCGACGATGCTGGCCTTGTAGGTGCCGTCCGGCGCCCGCACGCCGGGCGAGAGCAGGCCGTCCCAATGGGCCTGGTTGTCGCCGGTGGCGCCGGGGCCGCTCATCTGCTGGACGAGCCGGCCGTTCTGGTCGAAGAGACTGATCTGGACGGTCGCGGCCGGGGCGCCCAGGCTGTAGCGGACATCGGCGCCGCTGTCGTCCAGCGTCACCTGGCTGCCATCGGTCTCGACCTGGGCGCCGACATAGTTGAGGCCGGCGCCGGCCATGCTGGCGCTCGACATGCCGATCAGCTGGTCGAGCTTGGTGTTCGTGTTGATCGCCTGCTCGACGCCCGAGAACTGGACGAGCTGGGAGGTGAACTTGTCGGCGTCCATCGGCGCCAGCGGGTCCTGGTTCTGCAGCTGGGCCGTCAGGAGCTTGAGAAAGCTGTTGAAATCCGTGGAGAGGCCGGTCGTGGCCGAGGTCGTGGCGGCGGTGGGACTGGCGGTGGTGGCGGTGATCAAGGGCGGTGTGCTCCTCGGCGGGGGCTAGACGGTCAGGTCGAGGGCCCGCAGCAGGCGGGCGGACGAACCGGGCTGAACGGCGGTGCCGATGCCCGCCACGGCCGCCGACGGGCTCGGCGGGTCGAAGGCGGCGAGCGGCGACTGGCGGCGTCCGTCGCCCTGGCCGCTGAGCTCGAGCTGAAGGCCGGCGGCACCGAGATCGAAGCCCGCGCTCTCGAGGCTGCGGACCACGCTCTGGGCATCGGTCTGGATGAGCTTGAGCGTGTCCGGCCTGTCGACGCGGATGGCGGCCTTGAGCCGGCGGTCCCGGCCGAACTCGAGCGTGATCTGCACGCCGCCCAGATCCTGCGGGGCCAGCGCCACGGTGAGGCGGGTCGTCCGCTGCTGGGCGGCGCCGGCGATGGCGACGGCCAGCTGCGCCGCCACGGCCGGCTGGGCCGGTGCCGACGGTGTGGTGCCCGCTGCCGGCGCTGCCGCTCCGGCGGCGGCGCTCGAATGGCCGATGGGCGAGGGCCCGCCGGGGCTCGGAGCGCCTGTCGGCGCAGGCGAGGGCGTCTCGGGGCCAGCGGCTGCGGGATCCGGCGCCGTGGCCTCATGATGCTGGGCCGTCTGCGTCGGCGGGCGTTCCGGCCCGGCCCGATCGGCCGCATGCCCGTTACCAGGCGACGCGTCGCTATCGGCTTGCTCGCCGCTTCCGTGACGATCGCCTGCCGACGGTTCCTTCACGCCGGTCGCCCGGTCGTCCCGAGCGGCAGCCGACGCGCCGTCCGCGGTGCCCGGCCCATGGGGCGCGGCCGTCGTCGTGGCGGTGACCGGGGGCATCGTGCTCGCCGTCGATGACGCGTTCGGCGCGGCGGCCGGCCCGGCTCCGTCGGGCCCGGGCGGGGTGGGGACCCGGGCGGGCGCGACAACGGCCACGGGTGTGCCCACAGGGTCGATGGTCTCGGCGGCACTGCCGCCGGCGGCCGGCGACGGGCGCTGCCGTGGCGGTGCCCCGAGCCTGCTGGTGGACCGGGGTCGGCGCGGGCGGTCCGGGCGAAACGACAGACGCGGCACCGACCGGCGCGTCGCCTTTTGCTTTTCCCCCGGCGCGAGCCGCTGCGGCCGTTGCTGGCTCACCGTCCCGAGGCCCGTCGGCGACGGGCGCGCTGCGGGCTGCGACGCTTGCCGTGAAGCTCTCGGCGCAAGCCTCGGTGCCGCTATCGGGTGGTGCGACGACGGGGCCTTCGCCAGGAGTGGGGACGCCCACGAGCAAGGCCGCGTCGCTGCTATCGGGCTTCGTTTTGCGGCCGCCCGGCGGCTTGCCCGTCGACTGCGCCGAGGCGGCCGAGACGGGGGGAGGGCCCGCAGCCGGGCTTCGATGCGGCGGGCGCCGTCGGGGTCGCGGCGGGCGTCGTCGGGATGGCGGCCGGCGCGGTCGCGGGGCCCAGGAGCGCCTGGAGAAGGGCCCCGAACAGGGGGTCGGCCGTCTCGTCGGCGCCGGCCCGCGCGATCGGCGCGGACGGCTGTCCCGGGGGGCTGGCGGGGGCGATATCGGCCATGGCGGGCGCACCGGGTGCAAACGGTGTGCCAGTGCCCCGTCGCCCCGGTCATCCTGCCTCGGCGGCTGTGGATCGGGCGGGTCGGCCGCCCGGGCCCGGCAGAATGTGCCGGAGCCCGGCAGAAAGGGCCGGCCCGCCCGGAGCGGCGATCGGCTCCGCCCGGATCAACCCTTGACCGCGCCGAACGAGAGCCCGCGGGCGAGGTAGCGCTGGGCCATGAGCGAGAGGATCGACCGGCGGGACGATGGCGAGGAGCGTGTTGACGCCGGCCGTGTTGAAGTCGACGCCGCGCGTGCTGCGCGAGCTCAGGATGTAGACGGGCAGCGTCGCGGCCTGGCGCGAGGTGAGGGTGGCCGCGAACAGCGCCTCGTTCCAGCTGAACGCGAAGACGATGATGGCGCTGGTGACGAGCCCGCCGATCGAGAGGGGCAGCGCGATCCGCCAGAAGACCTGCCACTCGCTGGCCCGGTCGATTCGGGCCGCGTCCTCGATGTCCGGGCTGATGTCGCGGAAAATGTCGCGCATGATCAGGACCCCGAAGGGCAGGTTGAAGGTGGTGTAGACCAGGATCAGGCCGAAGCGCGTGTCGATCAGCCGGAGATTGACCATGACGACGAAGAACGGGACCAGCACGACGGCCGGCGGCATGACGCGCTGGGACAGGAACCAGAGGGCGATGTCCTTGCTGGGCATGGGGAAGCTGAAGCGGGCGAGCGAGTAGGCGGCCGGCGTGGCGATGATCAGGACCAGGAGCGTGGTGCCGACGCTGACCAGGGCGCTGTTCAGGAGGGCGAGGCGGGCGTTCTGGCTGCCCAGCACGGCCTCCCAGGAGGCCAGGGTCGGCTTGTAGTCGATGAACGGGAGGATGGCGCTCGAGTTGAAGGTCTCGAGCGGGCTCTTGAGCGAGTTGCCGATGGCCCAGAGGAAGGGTGTGATCACCCAGACGGTGATGATGGCGAGGACGATGTAGAAGAGGACCCGGCGAGCGGGTCCGGAGGTCCTCCACAGCGGCATGTCCATGAGGCCGTTATCCTATGGTGCGCCTGTTGCCGGGCCGTCAGTCGAGCTGCCGCCGCATCTGGCGGAAGAGGAAGACGATCACGATCGAGACCAGGATCAGATAGACGATGCCCATGGCCGAGCCGCGACCGAAGTCGAAGAACTGGATGGTCGTCAGATAGTCCATGGTGCTGAAGAGCTGCGTGCTGGTGCCCGGCCCGCCGCTGGTCAGCGCATAGGGCAGCCCGAAGGTCTTGAGCGCCTCTACCAGCCTGAGCAGCAGGGCGATGCTGGCGACCGGCCGGATCAGCGGCAGGGTGATGTGCCAGAAGACCGTCCAGTGGCTGCGCGTGTCGAGCAGGGCCGCCTCGTAGAGCTCGTTGGGGATGCCCGCGAGGCCGGCCAGGACGATGAGGAAGATGAACGGCGTCCAGCGCCAGATGTCGAGGATGATCGCGGCGGAGATGCCGCCCGAGGCCGTCGACAGCCAGGGGATGTCGATGCCGATCGAGCGCAGGGCCATCGCGAAGAGGCCGCCGTCGGAGGAGTAGAGCGTGACGCCGAGATAGCCGATCGCGACGCCCATGGTGAAGAGCGGCGCCGTGATGACGGCGCGGAAGATGCGGTGCCCGGGCATGGCCAAATGGACGACCCAGGCGAGGGCGACGCCCAGGAGCAGCTCGAGCCCGCCGGCGATGAGCGTGTAGGCGACGGTGATGAAGACGGCGTACCAGAAGTCGTACGAGGTGAGCACGCCCACATAGTTGTCGAACCCGACCCAGGCCGTGATGCCGCGGCCCATGACGTATTGGGCGAAGCTGAAGCGGATCGCCGAGATCAGCGGATAGATCGTGAAGCCGAGGACCCAGAGGACCGCGGGCAGCAGCAGCAGATATTTGAAGATCCCGACCTGACGCGGCATGCGCTCTCCTCGTGGAGCTGGCAGGAGGGTGACGCCGGGCCGCCGCGACGGGGCGATCGCCCTGCCGCGGCAACGGTCGGCCGGTGGGCGGGCGCCCCCGCGACGCCCGCCGAACGGTCCCGGCTCAGCTCAGCCCGAGGGAGGCGCGATAGAGCTTCTTCTGCAGATCGCGCCCATAGCGGTCGGTGATCTTCTCCCAGGCGTCGGCGATCTGCTTCAGGGCTTCCGCCGGCTTCTGCTGGTCGCCGAGGACGGCCGACACGCGCACGTCGAGCTCGTGCCAATATTCGGCGGCGCCCGGGATGCGCAGATAGGTCTCCTGCAACGGATTGGCGAGGTTCTCGAAGTAGGCGTTGGTGTAGGCCTTGACGTCGTCGGCGTTCCAGCCCTGCTCCTCGTACTGCTTGATCGTGGCCGAGCCGTAGGGGGGCAGGAAGGCATATTTCACCCCCGGCTGCACGCCCGTCCAGCCGTGCGTGACGTCGAAGAACTCGTTCTTGCGGTTAGCCATGAAGGCCAGGAAGTCGTAGGCGGCCTCCTGGTTCTTGGAGGCGGCCGAGATCACGCCGTGCCAGCTGCCGCCGTTGGAGTTGCCGACCTGGTTGTTCTCGTAGTCCTGCCAGCTCTTCTTGATCGGGTCGTAGGCCCGGGTCGTACCGGGAATGGCTGCGGCACCGATGAGGCCCTGCACCTTCGAGGCCTTCGGGATCCTGGGCCAGTGTGGGAAGATCGCCCCAGGTCGGCTCCATCACCGAGTTGCCGGCGAGGAACAGGTTCCAGCCCTGGCCGAGCGTCCAGCTCAGCATCTCGCGCGGGCCGTTCTTCATGAACTTGACATAGTCCTCGAGCGCCTGGAGATGGCCCTCCGACGCGATCAGCGGCTTCATCGTGTCCGGATCGAACCAGAAGTTCTTGTTGTCCTTGGAGACGACATACGGCGCCGCCAGCGTCAGGAAGTGAAAAAAGCCTTGCTCGTTGACCTTGGCGTGCAGCGCCAGGCCCCAGTCCGCCTTGCCGTCGCCGTTCCAGTCCCAGCCGGTGAAGAAGTCGGCGACGTCGTGCATCTGCTTCATCGTCTTCGGCGGCGCCGGCAGATCGTAGTTGTACTTGGCCTTGAATTTCTGCTGATTGCCGGCGTCGGCCAGCACATCCTTGCGGTAGTAGAGGATCTGGGCGTCGGCGTCGAACAGCACGCCGTACCACTTGCCTTCCCAGGTGTAGAGGTTCTCGATCGCCGGCAGGACCTCGCTGGTCTGCCAATAGGGAAATCTGCGGTCCTTCAGCATCTCGTCGATCGAGATGATGTAGGGCGTCTCGGGGACGAAGTAGTCGCCGTAGAACCAGGCGCCGGTCTGGTAGATGTCGTAGCGGGCGAGGCCGGTCGACAGGTCGGTGAAGATCTGCTGGTGCAGCGTCTCGATCGGGACGGCCGCGACGTTGACGGTGGCACCCGTCTGCTCCTGCCAGTGCTGGGCGTGCGCCTTCACCGCGTCGCCCACGGTCGCCTGGATCACCATCATGTTGAGGGTCATGCCCTGATAGGGCTTCTTTTTCAGGTAGTCGACCCGTTCGGGCGTGATCGGCAACTCGTAGGGGGCAACGGGCGAGCTGTCGAGCAGCGTGCTGTCCGCCGCCAGGGCGCGCTGCGCCCAGGAGAGCGGCAGGGACGTGCTCAGGCCCAAGGCGCCGGCGGTGGCCAACGACTGGCGGCGCGTCAGGCGGGGCCCGGGAAGGTTCGCGGGTCCGGCACCTCGGCGTCGCGGGTCGTCGTGATCATGGCTCATCGTTCAGCCTCCTCTCCTGATAGATCGATCGGATCGACCGACGCGGAGATACGGCTGCTGGAGCCGGCCTCCGTCGTTGGCGGCCACTCTAGGCCGTTCGTCGCGGAGTTCAAACGAAGAGGCGCAGGGATTGCCGTCCTGGGCCCGGCCGAGGCGTGCCCGCCCGATCAGTCGTGCTCGAGCTCGACGTCCCAGTAGAGATAGTCGCGCCAGCTCACGTGCAGGTAGTTGGGCGGGAAGGCGCGGCCGTTCTGGCGGAGCTGGTGCGCGGTCGGCGCGTAGGGGCGGATCGTCGGCGCCATGCCGCATTCCTGGGGCAGGCGGCTGCCCTTCCTCAGGTTGCACCTGTTGCAGGCGGTGACGATGTTGGTCCAGCAGGTGCGGCCGCCGCGGGAGCGGGGTACCAGGTGATCGAAGGTCAGATCGTGCGTCGGGAACGAGCCGTGGCAATACTGACAGGCGAAGCGGTCGCGCAGGAAGAGGTTGAACCGGGTGAAGGGCGGCCGCCGGGACTGGGGGACGTACTCCTTGAGCGCCACCACGCTCGGCAGCTGCTGCTCCCGGCCGGGCGAGCGGATCACACGGTCGTAGAAGGAGACGATGGCGACGCGCTCGAGGAAGATGGCCTTGACGGTCTCCTGCCAGTTCCAGACCGAGAGCGGGAAATAGCTGAGCGGCTGATAATCGGCGTTCAGGACCAGCGCCGGACAGGCCGAAAGGGGAAGTGCGTCGCTGCCCGGCCGCGGCATCATGCGGCGGTACTTGGTCTGATCGAAGGACTAGGTTGCCCCAAGGCAGTGTCTCCTCGGCAGCCCGCCGCCCGCTCGCGGCGACGTGCCTGAGCTAGCGCAACAGCATGATCGTTGCAAGACAGGTCGCCTGCGGAGCCGGGGCAGGCCGCTGGCGCCGGACCGGCGCCCCGGGGTGGATGGCAGGGTGAGGGAAGCGCGGATGGCCGGCATGCAGGGCAGGCGAGGAGCCGAGGCGTTGAGCCGGCGGGGGCTGGTCGGCAGGTTGGGGGTCCTGCCGCCCGGCCTGGAGGATCGGGTCGACCCGCTGCGCCCGGGACAGGCCGAGCGGCCTTGGCACGATCCGAGGGGCGGCTTCCGCAACCCGCCGGGCAGCCCGGTGCCGACCGGCACGCCCGCCGACTGGCGGAGGTTCATCTGGCGGCGCGTCCTCACCCGCGAGCCAGCGCCGGAGCTGCCGGCCGGCCATGTGCGCCCGGAGAGCGCGGTCCTGGCGGATCTGGCCGCGCTGGGCGGGCGGGACGGCGTCACCTGGCTCGGCCATTCCTGCTACCTGATCCGGCTTGGCGGTCGGACGCTCCTCACCGATCCGTTTCTCGCCGACTACGCCTCCCCGGCCCGGGGCATCGGGCCGCGCCGGTTCGCGCCGCCCGGGCTGCCCGTCGATCGCCTGCCGCCGATCGAGCTCATCCTTCTGTCCCACAATCACTACGACCATCTCGACCGGTGGACTCTCGATGCGATCGGCGCCCGGCACCGGCCGGCGCTGGTCACGGCGCTGGGCGTCGGCGCCTATGTCCTGCGCCGGGGCTTCCGCGAGATCCACGAGCTCGACTGGCACGAGCGGGTCGGGCTCCTCGGGCTGGAGGTCACCGCGACGCCGGCGGTTCATTTCAGCAAGCGCGGATTTCGCGATCGGAACGCGTCGCTCTGGTGCGGATTCCGCGTCGGCGACGGGCAGCGCACGATCCATTTCGTCGGCGACACCGCCTACGGGCCGGTGTTCGGCGAGCTCGGCCAGCTCTACGCGCCGCCGGACCTGGCGCTCGTCCCGATCGGCGCCTACGAGCCCCGCCCCCTGATGCAGGGCACGCATTGCACGCCGGAGGAGGCGGTCATGATCGGCCGCGATCTCGGCGCCTCCCGGCTGGCGGCCATGCACTGGGGCACCATCCGGCTGACCGACGAGCCGCCCTTCGAGCCGGCCGAGCGCTTTCGCGCCGCGGCGCGGGAGGGCGCCTACGAGCCCGATGCGGCGCTCGTGCCGGCGATCGGCGAGACGGTTCCGCTCTAGGGCCTCGAGGCGAGGCGCCGGCGCGCCCGCTCGCGGGCCTCGGCGCTGGCGCCGTCCGCCACGTAGAGAAGGCCCGCCACCCGGCGCATCAGGGAGGCCTCGTAGTCGTCGACACGGCCGTCGGCCAGCACGACCTCCCAGAGCATCTCGACGATCTCGATCCGTCCCTCGGCGTCGTAGGCCTGCTTCAGGACGTTGGTGAAGCCGTGCCACTCGACGGCGTCCCGGGCCTCGGCCTCGGCCCGCTCGAGGAGGGCGGAGGCGACCGCCTGGCCGAGCCCGAAGCGCTCCGCCAAGAGGTGCCCGACGCGGCTCCGCTCGGCCGTCCCGAACTCGCCGTCCGTCAGCCCGGCCTCGACCAGCAGGGCCGCGGCCGCCAGATGGTGGCGGGCGAAGCGCGGCCCCGCGGGGTCGTGGCTAGCCTGGCCGAGGAGGCGATCGAGAAAGTCGAGCATGCCGGGCTATCTCGATCACCGGGCCCGTGGGGTCAAGCCTCGGGGCGCAGGATCAATTGAGGGTGCCGCGGGCCTCGGGCGCATCGAGGGAGAAGGCCGGGATGGCGACGTCGAACCGCTCGCCGGACGGCGACGCCATCTGGTAGCTGCCGACCATGATGGCCGAAGGCGTGCCGAGCGGTGCCCCGCTGGCATAGGTGAAGGCCCGCCCGGGCTCGATGACCGGCTGCTCGCCGACCACGCCGTCGCCCTTGACCTCGTGGAGGCGGCCGCGGCCGTCGGTGATCCGCCAGTGCCGGGTCAGCAGCTGGACGGGCTCCGGGCCGCCGTTCTCGATCATCACCTTGTAGCCGAACACCCAGCGCTCCTTGTCGGGCTCGGACTGCTCGGCGAGGTAAAAGGGCTCGACCGAGACGCGGATCGAGCGGGTCGTTGTCGTGTACATGGCAAGCGGACTATGGTGGGCGGCGCGTCGCCTGTCCACTCCCCGCCGCATGGCCCCCGGGCGCCAGGCCCGAGCTGCCCGGCTGCGGCGTTTGGCGGGTTGATCCGGTCGGGCGCATGCCTAGGCTCTCGGGTCTCGAAGGGGTGGGTGGTCAGGTAGAGCAGGAGCGAGGAGCGTGGAGTACGAGGCGAGGTTCGAGGCGGCCGTGGCGAAGGTGCGGGCCGAGGGGCGATACCGTGTGTTCGCCGAGCTGGCCCGCCGTGTCGGCGCATTCCCGACCGCGCTGAGCCACGCCGCCGACGGGACCTCGGAGGTCACCGTCTGGTGCTCCAACGACTATCTCGGCATGGGCCAGCACCCGGTCGCGATCGACGGCGCCGTCGAGGCGGTGCGTCGGTACGGCGCCGGCGCCGGCGGCACGCGCAACATCTCCGGCACCACCCACCTGCACGTCCTGCTCGAGCGCGAGCTGGCCGATCTCCACGGCAAGGAGGCGGCGCTCGTCATGACCTCGGGCTTCGTCGCCAACGAGGCGGCGATCAGCACGCTGGCGCGGCTGCTGCCCGACTGCCTGATCCTCTCGGACGAGCTCAATCATGCCTCGATGATCGCCGGGATCCGCGCCTCGGGCTGCGAGAAGGTGATCTTCCGGCACAACGATCTCGGCCATCTCGAGCAGCTGCTCCGCGCCCAGCCGGTCGAGCGCGCCAAGCTGATCGCCTTCGAGGGCGTCTACTCGATGGACGGCGACTTCGGGCCGGTCCCCGAGATCTGCGACCTCGCCGACGCCTACGGTGCCATGACCTATCTCGACGAGGTCCATGCCGTCGGCATGTACGGGCCGCGCGGCGGCGGCATCGCCGAGCGGGACGGCGTGGCCGACCGGGTGACGGTCATCCAGGGCACGCTGGCCAAGGCCTATGGCTGCATGGGCGGCTACATCGCAGGCTCCGCGAGCCTGATCGACGCCGTCCGCTGCCATGCGCCGGGCTTCATCTTCACGAGCTCGCTGGCGCCGGCGGTCGTGGGCGGTGCCTTGGCCTCGGTCCGGCACCTGAAGGCGAGCGCCGTCGAGCGCGCCGCCCAGCAGGAGCGGGCGGCGACCCTGAAGCGCCGCCTCCGCGAGGCTGGGCTGCCGGTGATGGCCTCGCCGTCCCACATCGTGCCGGTGCTGGTCGGTGATCCGGTGCGCTGCAAGCACGCCTCCGACATGCTGATGGAGAGCTTCGGGATCTACATCCAGCCGATCAACTACCCGACGGTGCCGAGAGGCACCGAGCGCCTGCGGATCACGCCGACGCCGCTTCACACCGATCCCCTCATGGATCGGCTCGTCCTGGCGCTGGCCGAGGTCTGGGGCCGCCTCGAGATCAAGAAGGCCGCCTGATCAGAGGGGCCGGCTGATCTCGATCAGGTTGCCGTCGGGGTCGCGGAAGTAGAGCGAGTCGATGGGGCCGGCAGCGCCCGTGCGCCGTACCGGCCCCAGGATCGCAGGGAAGCCCACGCCCTCCATCCGCGCCAGCACGGCCGCGAGCGGCTCGTCCGAGAGCAGGCAGAGATCGCCGGAGCCCGGGGTCGGGCGGGCGGCCCTGGGCTCGAGCTCGCGGCCCGTATAGTGGAGGTTGATCTTCTGGCGTCCGAAGCCCAGGGCACGCCGCCCGCGCCCGAAGACCGTCCAGGTCATGCCCAGCCCGTCGACATAGAACCGCCGCGTCCGGACCTCGTCGGCGACGGTCAGGACGAGATGGTCAAGGCCGGTGATGGCCATGGCGTCAGTCGTCCCGCCCGGGGGGCCGCCCCTCCATCCGCAGGACCTCCTCCTCGCTCATCCCGAGATGGTGGCCGATCTCGTGGGTCAGGACGTCGAAGACGACGTCGGCCAAGTCGATGCCGCGCTCGCACCATTCGAAGAGGATGGGCATGCGGAACAGATAGATCATCTCGGGCTCGCTCGGGGGGATGCCCATGAGGGCGCGCTCGGCGATCGGGACGCCGTGGTAGAAGCCGGTGAGCTCGAGCGCGTCCTCGACCCCGAGCTCGTCGAGGGTGGCGTCCTCGGCCCAGTCCTGGACACGGATCGGGATGTCGCCGATCAGCTTCCTGAAGGGGGCCGGGAGCCCGGCCAGGACCGCCTCGCCGATCGCCGCGATGTCGTCCAGCGTCGGCGGGGCGGCGGCGCTGACCTTGGCGGGGCCGGCGGGACGGGACATATCAGGGGCCACCGGGACCGGAGGGAGGGAGCGGCATGGCGGAGAAGCTCGACGCGGCGGCGCTGGAGAAGGCCCTCGGCGGTCTCCAGGGCTGGGCGGCGGCCAGGGACGGCGCCGCCATCGCCAGGACGTTCCGCTTCGAGACCTTCAGCGAGGCTTTCGCGTTCATGACCCGCTCGGCTCTGCTCGCCGAGAAGATGGACCATCACCCGGAGTGGTTCAACGTCTACAACCGGGTCGAGGTCACGCTCAGCACCCACGACGCCGGCGGCGTGACGGGACGCGACATAGCCCTCGCCGCCGCCATGAGCGACTACGGGACCGTCTGAGCGTCGGGGGCGGCCCGTCCGTCAGGAGGCGAGGCGGCGCCCGATCTCCTCGATGGCGTCCCGGGTCACCCGCTGGCGCTGCTCGCCCTGGAGCTGCTCGGTCAGGACCACGCGGGTGCCGCGCACGGCGAGGTCGGCGGCGCGCGCCCTGACCTCGCTCAGCGCGCGGGCCTCCTCCTGGGCGATGCGGTCGAGCGCCTGCTGGGTGCGCCGCTCGGTCATCTCGACCATGTCGGCGCGCAGCTTGGCCTCGAGGCGGCGCCGCTCGCTCTCGGCGCGGTCGAGGATCTCCCTGGCCAGGCTCTCGCCCTCGTGCAGCTGGCGCTGATAGCGGGCCACCAGGGCCTTGGCCTCCTCGTGCAGGCGCTGGGCCTCGTCGAGATTCTGCCGGATGGCCTCGGCCCGCCCGTCGAGCGCGCTCGAGACGGCCCGGCCGACCGGCTTCCAGAGGAGCGCCACCGTGATGACGAAGGCGATGACCAGGACGATGTCGATCATGGCGCCAGCTCCCCCCGGGCCCGATCGAGGGCCGATCGCGCCGTCTCCTCGCTGACCTCGAGACCGGCCAGACGCTTGGCCGCGGCCTGGATGGTCTCGACCGCCACGTCGGTGATCTGGCCCAGGGCCGACCGCTTGGCCTCGGTGATGCGCAGCTCGGCGTCGTGGACCTTGGCGGCCAGCTCGCCGTCGAGCCTGGCCTGCTGCTGCGCCAGATCGGCGCCCAGGCGATCCTGCGCCTCCTTCACCTGGCGCTGGGCATCGAGGTGGGCCTTGGCGACCACCTCCTCGTAGCGCTGCAGCGCCGCCTCGGCCTCGGCCCGGAGCTCCGCGGCACGGTCGAGGTCGGCCGTGATGCGGCTCTGTCGCGTCTCGAGGATCTGGGCGACGCGCGGCAGGCCGCGCCGCACCAGGAGGTAGTAGAGGGTGCCGAAGGCGACCACGAGCCAGAAGATCTGGCTCGCATAGGTCTGGACCTCGAACTGCGGCAGGCCGCCGCTCTCCTCGGCCGCCACCGCCGGCCCCGTCGACGCGAGCACCCACAGGGCCGGGACGGCCGAGAGCACCCCGAGGTCGGCGAGCGTCACGAGGGCGCGCCGCCCTGGGATCGGTCCCGAGGCGAGCCATCGCATCACCAGAGCTCCTTCTCCACGCATCGCTGTCGGACCCGGGGCGGGTGCTGGCCCGCGCCCTCTGGCCGGCTCAGAGGAAGAGGATCAGGAAGGCGATGAGGAGAGCATAGAGCGCCACCGCCTCGACGAGCGCGAAGCCGAGCATGGTGAAGGGGAAGATGCGCGCCTGGATCGACGGGTTGCGGCCCACGGTCGTGATGAAGCTGGCGAAGACCTGGCCGATGCCGGCGCCCACACCCGCCAGCGCGATGGTCGCGAGACCGGCGCCGATCATCTTGGCTGACTGGAGATCCATCGAGGCTCACTCCGTTGAGTTTGACGTGGGCGGGTCCTGTCCGAGGTCCCGGAAGCGGTCAGTGCATGTGGATGGCGTCGTTCAGATAGATGCAGCTCAGGATCGCGAACACGTAGGCCTGAAGGAGCGCCACGAGGATCTCGAGCGCGTAGAGGGCGACCGTGAGGGCGACGGGGGCAATGCCGTAGATCACCCCCAGCATGACGGCGAAGGCCGCGAACACGTGCAGCATGGCGTGGCCGGCCATCATGTTGGCGAAAAGCCGGACCGAGAGGCTGATGGGGCGGAAGCAGTAGGAGATGAGCTCGATCGGCACGAGCAGCGGCATGAGAGCCAGCGGCGCCCCGCCCGGCACGAAGAATTTGAGGAAGCGCGGCCCGTGCAGCCAGAAGCCCAGGATCGTGGCGCCCACGACCACGCACATGGCCATGAAGAAGTTCACGATGATCTGGGCCGTGACGGAGAAGCCGCCCGGGATCAGGGCCAGCATGTTGGCCAGAAGAACGAACATGAAGAGCGTGAAGATGGCGGGGAAGAAGCGCAGCCCCTCCTTGCCGATGTTGCCGCTCACCATGTCGGCCACGAACTCGTAGAGGATCTCGACCATGGACTGGAGGCGGCCGGGCACCAGCGCGTGCGGCCGCGTCCCGGCCATCACCAGCAGGTAGACGACGGCGACGACGATCGCCATCCAGAGCGTCGCATTGGTGACGGAGAGGTCCAGCCCGCCCACGATGATCTGCAGGAACGGATGGACCTTGAACTGAAGAAGAGGGCTCTCCACGGCTCCGTCCGCCTCCCCGTCCCGTCACGTTCGGCAGCGCCGCCACCCTTGGGGCAGCGGGCCGATCCGTCAAGCGCCGCCGTCCGGCTCCCCGGGACCGTCGGCACCGAAGCGACGCAGAAGGCGGTACGCATTCAGCATGCCCGCCGCCGCGCCGAGCAAGAACAGAACGACAAGGAAGACCCAGCGGGTTCCGAGCCAGACATCGAGGCCGTGGCCGATCAAGGCACCGCCCACCACCCCGACGGCGATCTCGATCCCCGCCTGCACCCCGCCGCCGAGCTTCGACCGCCGTCCGCTACCGGCTTTCCCCCCAGTCGCGGGCGAGCTTCCCTCGCCGCGCAGTCGTTCGAGACGGGCGTCGAACTCGTCGAACGATGGTGGTCTGCCGTCTCGCGCCATCTGTTCTGCGCCCACCGATCAGGGCGAACCTCATCCGCGTCCGCCTCGATCGGGGCGGGCGCAACCTAAGAACCACATTACAGCCTGTCAAGACGGCCACCGCCTTGCGGCACTATGCCGTAGCCCGCATCTCGACCGCCTCGTCGAGCGCCACCGACACGAGGCGGGAGACGCCTCGCTCGACCATGGTGACGCCGTAGAGCCGGTCCATGCGCGCCATGGTCAGCGGGTGATGGGTCACGACGAGGAAGCGCGTGCCGGTGTCCCTGGCGATCGTCGCCATGAGGTCGACGAAGCGGTCGACATTGGCATCGTCGAGCGGCGCGTCGACCTCGTCCAGGACGCAGAGAGGGGCCGGCTTGGCCAGGAAGAAAGCGAAGACCAGGGCCAGCGCCGTGAGGCTCTTCTCGCCGCCCGACAGGAGGGAGACGTGGGTCAGGCGCTTGCCGGGCGGCATGGCCTCGAGCTCCAGGCCGGCCCCCTGCGGGTCCTCGAGGTTGGTCAGCCGCAGATGGGCCCGCCCGCCGCCGAAGACCTGCACGAACAGTCGGCGGAAATGCAGCTCGACCGTCTCGAAGGCCTGCCGCAGCCGGTCGCGGGCCTCGCCGTTGAGCGTCGAGATGGCCCGCTTGAGGCGCTCGACCGCCTGGCGCAGCTCGCCCTCCTGGGCCCTCGTCTCGGCGATCGCCTGCTCGGCCTCGACGACCTCCTGGGCCGCCCGGAGATTGACCGCGCCCAGGCGCTCGCGGGCGAGCCGCAGCTTGTCGACCCGGGCCTCGAGCGCGTCCAGGTCGAGCGCGGCCGTTCCCTCCTCCTCCAGGATCCGCGCCAGCGCCGCCTCGGCCGGCCGCCCCAGCCGCTCCGCCGCCGCCTCGAGCGCCGCGTCCCTCGCCGCCCCGGCGCGCGCGACGTCGGCCTGGGCCAAGGCCAGCGCCTCGCGCGCGGTCACGGCCCGCTCCTCGGCCTCGGCCGCCGCCCGCAGGGCCTCCGCCGCCGCCGCCTGCAGCGCCTCGATCCCCGCCGCGATGGCCGTCCGTCGCGACTCCCAGCCCTCCAGCTCCTGTTGCAGGGCCGTCAGCGCCGTGGCGCCGTCCTCCTCCGGCAGTCCCGACAGCTCGGCCGCCAGCGCTGCCCGGCGCTCCTGCGCCTCGGCGAGCCGCTGGGCGCCCTCCCGGAGCTGCTCGGCCAGGGCCGTGCCGGCTCGGCCGGCCGCGGCCAGCCGCTCCTCGGCGCGGACCGCCTCGGCCTCGAGCCCGATCCTCCGCTCCTGCGCCTGCTGCCGCTCCAGCCGCGCCGCCCCGACCCGGGCCATCGTCGCGTCGTGCCGGCCCTGGGCCAGGATCCGGTCCGCCTCGGCCGCGCGGCAGGCGGCCTCCGCCGCCTCCAGGCCCGGCTCGAGCTCGGCCAGCTCGGCCTCGTGCCGGGCCTTCGCCGCCGCCAGCGTGGCCTCCCGGCGAGCCGCCTCGCGCAGCTGGGCCTCGAGAGCCAGGCGCTCGGCGTCGAGCTGCCCTCTCGCCTCCTCGACGGCACGGGCGACGCCGGCCAGCTCGACGGCTCGCTCGCGGGCCGCGGCGGCCGTCGCCTCGAGGCTCTGCCGCGCCGTCGCGGCGGAGCGCTCCTCGGCCTCGAGCCCCGACCGCGCGGCGGCGCAATCGGCCCGGAGCCCGGCGGGATCGGGCAGGGCAGCGAGCTGCTCCGCCAGCGTTCTCAGCTCGCCATCGACCTCGGCGCGCTCCCGCGCCAGCGCCGCGCCATCCTCCTCGAGGCGACGGGTCTGCTCGCCGAGGGCCGCCGCCTCGCCGTCCGCCCGCTCCATGGCCCGCATCGCCTCGGCCAGCAGGGCCTCCGTCCGGCGCAGCGCGGCTTCCGCCGCTCGGGCCTCGGCCGCGCAGGCCGCGAGCCGGGCACCCGCCGCCTCCCGATCCGCCGCCGCCCGGGTGACGGCGGCCTCCGCCATGGCCTCCAGCCGCGGCAGCTCGTTGAGCCGCTGACGTTGGCGGAGCCGGGCGGCCGCCTCGGCCACCTCGCCGCGGACCAGGCCGTCCCAGCGCCAGAGCTCGCCCGTGAGCGTCACGAGGCGCTGGCCGGGGCGCAGCGCCAGCCGCAGGCGCGGCCCGTCGGCCGCCTCGACGACGCCGATCTGGCGCAGCCGTCGCAGGAGCAGGGGCGAGCCGCCGACATGCTCGGCGAGCGTCGGGACGCCCTCCGGCAGGGGCGGATCGCCGGCGCCATCGTCGGCGGGCTCGAGCCAGCGGGCGGCACCGTCCCCGGTGCAGCTCGCGAGCAGGTCGTCGCCGAGCGCCGCGGCGAGCGCCGTCGTATGGGTCGGGGCGACCGTCAGCCGGTCGACCAGGGGTTTTCCCTCCAGGTGCGGCACCAGCGCCGCCAGCGCCTGGCGCTCGGCACCCAGCCGCTCGAGCTCGCCCCGTGCCCCCTGCTCGCCCTGGATCGCCGCCGCGGCCTCGGCCTCGGCGCTCGCCCTGGCGCGCTCGGCTTCCGCAAGGGCTCCGGCAGCGCCGTCCTGCGCCGCTCGGGCATCCTCCAGCTCCGTGGCCCGCGCCGGCAGGTCGAGGTCGGCCTTCCGGGACGCCACATCGTCGGCGAGCTCGGCCAGGGCGCGCTCGCGGGCCGCCACGCGCTCGCGGCTGCGCTCCAGGAGGCCCCGGCGCCCGTCCAGCTCGCGCTCGCGGGCCTGGAGATCCTTCAGTCGCGCCTCCGCGGCCTGAAGCCTGTCCAGGGCCCGCTGCCGACCCGCCTCCAGCTCGGTCCGCGTGGCCCGCTGCTCCTCGAGCCGGCCCTGGAGCGTCGCCACCTCCTGCTCGAGATCGGCGCGCCGGCTCTCGAGCCGGGCCAGCGCCGCCCGTCGCTGCCCGAGGCGCTCGGCAGCGGCGGCCTCGGCCAGATCGGCCGTCTCCGCCTGCATCGCCCCGAGGCGCTGCCCGGCCGCCTCCCGGCGTTGCGCCAGCTGCTCCAGATGCGCGCGCGCCGCGGCGACCCGGGCGGCCCCCTCGGCGGCTTCCCGGCCGTGCCGGGCCAGCTCCCGCTCGGCATCGTCCAGCGCCCGCGCCCTCTCGTCCTCGGCCTGAACGGCGCGCTCCAGGGCCGGGGCGAGGCGGCTGCGCTCGGCCTCGAGCCCGTCCCGGTCCGCCAGCGCTGCGTCCCGCCTGGCCTCGAGATCGGCGACGCGCGCCGTCTCGCGCAGGATCGCCTCGGCCGCCTCGGCGGCCCGCCGCGTGATCGCCTCGCGCTCGGCCAGGCGGCGCCGTGCCGCCTCGGTCCCGGCCAGGACGCGCTCGCTCAGGCGGGCCGCCTGGGCGGCGACCTCGGCGTGCTCGGCCCGGGCCCGCTCGAGATCCCGGGCGATCGCCTGATGCCCCTGCCGGGCCTGGGCCAGGCGCTCGCCGGCCGCGGTGCTGTCCCGGCCGGCCGCCGTCACGCTCTCGGCCGCCGCGGTCGAGGCGGCCAGCGCCATGGTATAGCGGCGCTTCAGGAGCAGCGCCTCGCTGGCCCGGAGCTCGGCCGCGATCCGCCGGTAGCGCTCGGCCTCGCGCGCCTGCTTCTTCAGGCCCAGAAGCTGCTCCTCCTGGCGGGTCAGGAGGTCGACGACGCGGGCGAGATTGGCCTCGGTGTGCTCGACCTTTATCTCGGCCTCGCGGCGGCGCCCGTGCAGGCCGCCGATGCCGGCCGCCTCCTCGAGAAGGCGTCGCCGCTCCTCGGGGCGGGCGTCGACGATGAAGCCGATCTGGCCCTGGCCGACGACGGCGGCGCTGCGGCTGCCGGCGGCGGCATCGGCGAAGAGCATCTGGACGTCGCGGGCGCGGGCCTCGCGGCCGTTGATGCGGTAGGCGGACCCCGCCCCCCGGCCGATGCGCCGGCCGACCTCGATCTCCTCCTCGTCGGCGAAGCCGGGGAGGCCCGGGGCGGGCCCTTTCACCCTCAGCACGACCTCGGCCAGGTCGAAGGGGGCGCGGAAGGCCGAGCCCGCGAAGATGACGTCGTCCATCTCGGCGCCGCGCAGCCCGCGCGCCGAGCTCTCGCCCATCACCCAGCGCAGCGCCTCGACGATGTTGGACTTGCCGCAGCCGTTCGGGCCGACGATTCCGGTCAGGCCCTCCTCGATCAGGAGATCGACGGGGTCGGAAAAGGACTTGAAGCCGCTGACCCGAAGTCTTGTGAGCTGCAATCGCCGGGCCACTATATGTTGATGAAGGAGGCGACCATAGCATCCGCCCGGCGGCGGCGGAACCCGCCTTGGCGGGGTTCCTTACTTGAGCAGCGGGTCGAGGATGGTCGCCAGCTCGTCGATGCTCCGGTCGCCCGGATATTTCGTGCCGTTGATGATGAAGGTCGGGGTGGAGTTCGACCTGGAAGCTGTTCTGGGCGTCGAGGCGCGACTGGAGGACGGCGTTCTCCATCGCCTTGTCGGCGAGACAGGCGTCCATCTGGGCGTCGGTGAGCCCGCCGACCTTGCCCAGCTCCCTGAGCGCCTGGACGGGATCGGAGGCGCGCTCCCAGGTTGCCTGGGTCTTGAACATCTCCTTGACGAACGCCTCGTAGCGGTCGTCACCGCCGCAATGGGCGATCACCGCGGCCTTGAGCGCCACCTCGTCGAGCGGGAAGTCGCGCAGCACGAGCTTGACCTTGCCGGTGTCGACATAGCGCTTCTCCAGCTCCGGCAGGGTCGTGTCGGCGAAGTGCGCGCAGTGCGGGCAGGTGAGCGAGAAATATTCGATCATGGTCACCGGCGCATCGGCCTTGCCGACGGTCACCTCGTGGGCCTCGGCCGCGAAGGCCCGGCCGGCCAGGAGCGCCGTCGCCGGGGCCATCGCCCCGATCCATGCGGCCAAGCGTCTGCGCGTGAGCCTCATCCCGACGATCTCCCATCCGTTGCCCGGCTGCCGCCGCCGCCCGGGCAAAGGATCTAGCCGTGGCGAGGGGCCGGGACAATCTCTTCCGGCACCGCCGCGCGGTTGTCCCGATCACGCAGCCGGACGGCCCGGCCGAGGGCCTGCAGGGCCAGCCGCAGGGCCTCGTCCCGGACCGGCAGGACGGTGTCGGCGAGGAGCGCCTCGTCCGCGGCATCGAGCGGCGGGCGGGGCCGGGGCGGCGCCGGCGGGCGGCGGCCGGCGGCCGGCGCCTGGAGAATGCGCAGGCGGCCGACCGCCCGGAAGCCGAAATAGCCGTTGATCCGCTCGACCAGCTGCGGGGCCGCATGCTGCAGCTCGAGAGCGGCGCCGCCGCTGGCCCGCAGCTCGAGGACCCCGCCCTGGCGACGGCCGCCCGGAAAGGTCAGGGCCACGGGCTCGCAGCGCGCCGCGAGGGAAGAGCCGACGATGGTCGCCCAGTCGGCGAGCACGCTCGCCTCGGCGAAGCCGCGGGCCCGCGCGGCCGGGGACAGCACGCCGCCGAGCAGCGCCCCGATCCGCCATGTCCCGGGCGGCCGCGACGACGGCCTGCCGCCGCTTTCCGTCATCCTCGGGTCCCGCTATGTCCAGGGGCCTGATGCCGAGATCCAGGCTCCCGCCGCAGGCTAGCACGGCAGCACGGGCCGAGCCAAACGCGCTGCCGGCCGATCCGGCCCGGCTTCGCGAGGCGCTGCTCGGCTGGTACGACCGCCATCGGCGCCGTCTGCCCTGGCGGGCGGAGCCGGGCGGGGCCGTCGATCCCTACGCGGTGCTGGTCAGCGAGGTGATGCTGCAGCAGACCACCGTCGCCACCGTCCGGCCGCGCTTCGAGGAGTTCATGGCACGCTTTCCCACGGTCGGGGCACTGGCCGCCGCCGATCTCGACGCGGTGCTCCACGCCTGGCAGGGCCTCGGCTACTATCGTCGCGGCCGCGCGCTGCACGGCTGCGCGCAGGCGATCGTCGCCCGGCATGGCGGAACTCTGCCCGCCGACGGGAAGGCCCTCCTGGCCCTGCCCGGGATCGGCCCCTACACGGCGGCGGCCGTGGCCGCCATCGCCTTCGGCCTGCCGGCCGTTCCGGTCGACGGCAATGTCGAGAGGGTGCTGGCGCGGCTGGTCGCCCTGGAGGCTCCGCTGCCGGGTGCCCGGCGCAGCGTGCGGGCCCTGGCCCTGGCCCTGGCCGGCGGCGAGCGGCCGGGCGATCTGGCCCAGGCGCTGATGGACCTCGGCGCCGGGGTCTGCACGCCGCGTCGGCCTGCCTGCCTCGCCTGTCCCTGGCGGCCCTGGTGCGTCGGTGCCCTGACCGGGCAGGCGGACCGGCTGCCGCGCCGGGATGCCCGGGCGGTCCGGCCCGTGCGCCGGGGCGTCGCCTTCGTCCTGCTCGGCCGGGAGGGGGCGCTGCTGCTGCGGCGCCGGCCGGCGACCGGCCTGCTGGCGGGGATGGTCGACCTGCCCGCGACGCCCTGGGAGACCGGTACGATGCCGGCCGATCCCGTCGCCCATGCCCCCGCCGCCACGGCATGGCGGACCCTCGACGGCCGGGTGCGCCACGTCTTCACCCACTTCGTCCTGGAGCTCGAGGTGGCGCTGGGCACGGTCGCGGGGCCGGCGCCGGCGGGGCTCTGGGCCCGGCCGCAGGACCTGCACCGGCTGGCCCTGCCGACGCTGACCCGGAAGATCCTGGCCCATGCCGGCATCCCGACGGCGCGGCGGCAGGGCGCCTGACCCCGCCCGCGGCCCGGTCTCAGAGCCGCCAGGCGTCCGGCAGATGGCGCGGCCAGCGCCTCGGCACGATGGCCACCACGTCGAATCGGCAGCGATGCTCCCGCATGGCGGGCCTCGACCGCAGGAACAGGCCGGCGGCCCGCGCCACCCGCTCCTGCTGGCGCGGCGTGACCGCGTCCAGGGCGGCCACGACCGTCGGCCGGCGCTTGACCTCGACAAAGACCAAGAGGTCGCCGCGGCGGGCGACGATGTCGATCTCGCCGACCGGCGTGGCGAACCGCCGGCTGAGGATCTCGAAGCCCTTGAGGCGCAGGAGGAGGGTGGCGGCGAGCTCGGCCAGCCGGCCGCGCGAGTCACTCGTGCCCACATCCGCCCCTCAGCTGCCTCAGCCGCTCGTAGAGCTCGTTGACCGGCAGCCCGGTCGTCGCCGCCACCGCCGCCGCGGCGGCGCGCGGCCGGCGGGTGCGCGCGGCCTCGGCCAGGGCGGCATCGACCGCCGCCGCGTCGACCGTCGGGGCGGCCCGCGCGTCGGGCGGCCCGATCACCAGGACGATCTCGCCCTTGGGCGGGCCGGCCGCGGCCGCGGCTGCGGCCAGCGTCCCGAGATCGCCGCGGCGCACCTCCTCGAAGAGCTTGGTGAGCTCGCGGGCGATCGCCGCCTCACGAGGCCCCAGCAGCTCGGCGGCGTCGGCCAGACAGGCGGCGAGCCGGCCCGGGGCCTCGAGAACCACGAGCGTGGCCGGGACGGGGGCCAGCTCGGCCAGGGCCGCCCGCCGCGCCGCCCGCCGGGGCGGCAGGAAGCCCGCGAACAGGAAGCGGTCGGTCGGCAGGCCGGCCACGGAGAGGGCGGCCATGACGGCCGAGGCGCCCGGCACGGCGCGCACGGCGACGCCGGCCGCCGCCGCCTCGCGGACCAGCTTGAGGCCCGGATCGGCGATGCAGGGCGTGCCGGCGTCGGACACCAGGGCCACCGTCCGGCCGGCGCCCAGCTCCGCCAGCAGCCGCGGCCGGACCTGCGGGGCATTGTGGTCGTTGTAGGCGATCAGGTTGCGGCGGCCGCCCAGGCGATGGAGCATGAGGCCGGTGACGCGCGTGTCCTCGCAGGCGACGACGTCCGCCCCCGCCAGCACCTCCAGAGCCCTGGGCGTCAGATCGCCGAGATTGCCGATCGGGGTCGCCACCACATAGAGACCGGGCTCGAGTTTACTTGCCACCGGTCGTTGGCTAGGCTCCCGCACCTGCCGCCCCCGATCGTCCCGAGCCCTGGCCTCAGTCATGATCCGATCGCCCAACACGAAGGCCCTCGCCAGCCTTCTCGCCCTGATCCTCGGCCTCGCCGGGTGCGTATCGCGCGAGGAGACCACGCCGACCCGTCCGCCGCAACCGGCCGCTGTGGCGCCGACCGCGCCCGTCCCGACGGGCCCGCCCAAGCTGGCGCTGCTGTTGCCCCTCAGCGGCGATGCCCAGCCGATCGGCGACGACATGCTGAGCGCCGCCGAGCTCGCCCTTTTCGACGTGGGGCCCAACGATCTGGTGCTGTTGCCGCGCGACACGACAGGCACGGCGGACGGCGCCGTCGCCGCCGCCAGGGACGCGATCGGCGCCGGGGCCGAGCTCGTCATCGGGCCGTTGTTCGGCTCGGCCACCAAGGCCGTGGCGCCCGTCGCCCAGGCCGCCAATCTGCGGGTTCTCTCCTTCTCGAACAATTCGAGCGTCGCCGGCGGCAACGTCTTCATCCTGGGATTCCGCCCCGAGGAGCAGGTCAGGCGGGTGACCGGGTTCGCGCTCGGGCGCGGCCTGCGGCGCATCGGCCTCCTGGCTCCCGACGACGCCTACGGGCAGCTGGCCGTCGGCGCCTTCCGCAGGGCGATGGCGAGCGAGCCCGGATCGCCCGGCGAGCCCGCCACGGCCACCTATCCCGCCAATGGCAGCGATCCGTCGGGGATCGTCCGCTCCTTCCTGCAGAGCGGCGGCGCCGTGATCCCGGCGCCGGACGCCTCGCCTCCCGCCTCCTCGCCGGCCGCCGCGCGCCCGACGGGCGGCGGCACGGCGGCGTACGACGCGATCCTGATCGCCGATGGCGGCGAGCGCCTCAAGCAGATCGCGGCCCTGCTCCAGTTCTACGAGGCCGAGACGGGCTCGGCCCAGCTTCTCGGAACGCGCCGCTGGCAGGAGGATCCGAGGATGCTGACCGATCCGACGCTGCGGGGGGCCTGGATCGCCGGCATCGACCCGCAGGCGGAGACCGGCTTTCGGGATCATTTCCGGGCGGTCTTCGGGCACGACCCCAACCCTCTGACCGGCCTCGCCTACGATGCGACGGCGTTGGCGGTGCTCATCAGCCGCACCGACCGCGCCTTCGGCCAAGCCTCGCTGACGGACCCCCAGGGCTTCGCGGGCCATACCGGCATCTTCCGGCTCCTGCCGGACGGCACCACCGAGCACGGCCTGGCGATCCTCGAGCTGTCGCCCAACGGGCCGGTCGTCGTCGATCCGGCGCCCAAGACGTTCGCCGCCGGGGTGGCGGCTCGCTGACGCCCGAGCGGACCGTCGTCCTGCAACCATAGGGCAATATATGACGACACTTATCTCCTAGAGGTTTACATTGCCCGCGGCTTTCGCTATGGCGTGCTGGACGGGGGTTCCTGGGCATCTGGGCCTGCCGATGGGATCGGGGCACGAGAACGAGACAATGCCGCCCGGCGGTGAAGCGGAGGTGGGCGACGATCGGGCCGCGGCGGCGCTGCACGAGGCGCCGGCCGGTCCGTTCCAGCGGGACGAGGGCGCCGTGGTGGCCATCGGCCGGCACCGCCGCGCCGTCGAGCCGGCACCGCCAGCCGCTCCGGCGACGCCGGGCCGGTCCGCCCTCCGGATCCTGGTGATCGACGGCTCGGAGGACGATTTCCATCTCGTTCAGGAGCTCCTCGGCTGCGCCGAGGGCACGGCCTTCCGGGTCGACTGGGCGAGCCGCGGCGAGGCCGGGCTCCGCCGCCTCGCCGCCGGCCCCTACGACGCCTGCCTGGTCGAGATGGACCTCCCCGACCAGGAGGGTCTCGAGATCGTCCGCATCGTCCAGAGACGGGGCTTCAAGACGCCGGTGGTCCTGATGGGCGGCAGTCGCGGGGACGAGCCGGACCCGGAGCTGCTCGAGCAGGGTGTGGCCGACTATCTCGACAAGGAGGAGCTCGACACCGGGCGCCTCGAGCGCTGCATCCGTTTCGCCATCGCCCGCAAGCGCGCCAGCGACCGGCTGGACCACCTGGCCCAGTTCGACCCGCTGACCGGGCTCGCCAATCGGGCGCTGTTCGACGACCGGCTGGACCGGGCCCTGCGGGCGGCCCGGCGCAACCGCACCTGCCTCGCCGTGGCGGTGGCCGACCTCAACGGCTTCAAGGCCGTGAACGACAGTCTCGGCCATGCGGCCGGCGACGAGCTGCTGCGGGCCGTGGGGCTGCGGCTGCGCGGGCGGGTGCGCGAGAGCGATACCGTGGCCCGGCTCGGCGGCGACGAGTTCGCGCTCGTCCTCGAGAACCTCCAGCGGCCCGAGGACGCGGTCATCGTCGCCCGGAAGATCCTCGATGCCGCCGGCCCGCCGCTGACGGTCGAGGGCCGGTCGGTGGTCGTGACCCTCAGCCTGGGCGTGGCCTCGTTCCCGCGGGACGCCGAGGACGGGCCGACGCTGCTTCGCCAGGCCGACGCCGCCATGTACGAGGCCAAGGCGGTCGGCGGCAGCCTCTGCCGCTTCCACGATGCCCGCCTCGACAGCCGCACGAGCCGCGGCGCCCTGCTCGAGGCCGACATGCGGCGGGCGCTCGAGGAGGGCCGCTTCATCCTCCACTACCAGCCCCAGGTGACGCTCTGCTCGTCCGAGGTCACGCTGGCCTCGATGGTGCGCTGGCAGCATCCCCAGCTCGGCTCTCTGGAGGTCGACCGCTTCCGCACCCTCGCCGAGGACAGCGGCATGGTCGAGCCGCTGACCGACTGGATGCTGGCCGCCGCCTGCGCGCAGGCCCGGGAATGGCAGCAGCTCGACCTCAGGCCGTTCCACCTGAGCGTGCCGATCCTGTCCCGCCGGCAGCTCGCCTGGAGCCAGCTCGCCGATCGCGTCGAGGCGCAGCTGCAGCGGTTCGGCCTGCCCAGGGCCTGCCTCGAGCTCGAGATCGAGGAGCGCCTGCTGCTCGAGGAGATCGAGGCGGGCGGTGCTGCGCTCGAGCCGCTGCGCCGGCTCGGGGTCCGTCTCGCCCTCGACGGATTCGGCGCCGGCACGAGCGCGCTCCGGGTCCTGCGCGAGGCCCCGCTCCATACCATCAAGCTCGCCCGCGCCCTGCTCGAGGGCACGCCCGAGGACGGACCCGCCACGCTCTTTCTCGGTGCGCTGATCCGGCTCGGCAAGCAGCTCCACATGCGCATCGTCGCCGACGGCGTCGAGACCCAGGACCAGCTCAAGATGCTGCGCCGGGAGGGGTGCGACGCCGTGCAGTCCTTCGGGGGCGTGCCCCCGCTGCCCGCTGCCGCCTGCGCCGACTGGCTCCGCAAGGCGGCCAGCCGGCCGGCGTGAGGCCGGCGCCCGGCGGCACCCCTCCACGGCGCTTCAGCCGAGGGGCAGGCCGCGGGGAAGAGCCACGACGCGATCTCGTCCGGCGCGCTTGGCCTCGCAGAGCGCGTCGCCGGCACGCTCGATCCAGCTCCGGGCCCCCTCCTCGCCGGCCAGCTCGACGACGCCGACCGAGAGCGTGATGCGGGCGATCCGCGTGCCGGCGCGGCGAAGCTGCTGCTCCCGCGCCGCCATCTCGGCCCGGGCCCGGTCGGCCAGGCCGCAGGCCTCGCCGAGGTCGCGCCCGGGCATGACGACGGCGAACTGCCCGCCGCCGTAGCGGGCGACGAGGTCGGTCTCGCCGGCGCAGCGCTTGAGGCTCGTGGCGACCAGCCGCAGCACATCGTCGCCGAGCACCGGGCCGTAGCGGCCATTGAAGCGCGTGAGATGGTCGACGTCGGCGAGCAGCAGGCTCAGCTTGGCCCGCGCCGTCCGGGCCCGGGCCACCGCCGCCCGGGCCACCTTGTCGAAGTGGCTGCGGTTCGCGATTCCGGTCAGCGGGTCCGTGAGGCCTGCGAGCTGGGCTGCGCGGAGCTCGCGGCGCAGCTCGGCGCAGGTCGTCGAGGTGGCGCAGAGCTGGTCCTGAAGCTGCAGGGCCCGATGCTGCATCTGCAGGGTCTCGTTGAGCAGGTCCTGGACGAGGCCCGAGAGATTGGCGTCCCGCTCGCGGGCCACGCGGCTCTGCGCCCGGCCGAGCGTCACATTGTAGTGGGCGGTGTCCTGGCCGACCGTGGCGATCTGGTCCTGGAGGGATTCCAGAAGCTGGTGGAGCCGGCGGCCGGTGTCGACGATGGCCTGGGCCTCGCCGTTGGCGGAGAAGTAGCGCTCGTAGAGATCGGCGAAGCGGTCCTCGTCGAGCGCGCCCCCGCTCTTCAGCAGGTCGTCGACGGCGCGCGACAGGTCGGGGTGATCGCCCGCGAGGTGGCTGAACCACAGGCGGTAGTTCTCGGGCGTCGGCGCCACGCCCAGGCTCGCGAGCCGGTCCATGGCTCCGCCCGCCAGCTCCTGGATCGCCGCGAGCCTGATGTCGGTGCCCGTCACTGTCGTCGCCCGGCCGCGCCTTTGGTCGCATTGAGACCTACGCGCCACATCCTAAATCTCCGTTAACGCTGACGGCTGCAGGGCGCTTTTGCCGCCTTGGCAACGCCGACCGGCGAGCGCAGATGAAGGTCGTTCTTCCCATTGAGCAGGGCTTGACGTGTTCAACCTCGTTCTGAGCGGCGCAGCGCTCTATGGCGCGCTGGTCGGCGGCCTCTACCTCTTGCAGGAGAGCCTGCTCTTCCCGCGTGGGGCGGCGGCCCTGCCGTCCCTGCCGCTGCCGGGCCGTGCCCGGCGCCAGGAGCTGGTGACGCCGGACGGCGCGCGCCTCGTCGGCTATCTCGTGCCGGCGTCGGGGCCGAGCCGCGGGCTCTTCCTCGGCTTCTCGGGCAATGCCTGGAACGTGGACGACTTCACCGTTTTCCTGGCCAACCGGCTGCTCGATCTCGACATCCTGGTCTTTCACTACCGGGGCTACAGCCCGAGCGAGGGGACGCCGAGCGAGCGGGCCCTCTTCGCCGATGCCAAGCTGATCCTCGATACCTACCGGGAGAGGCTGCAGCCGCGCCGCGTCTTCGCCGGCGGCTTCAGCCTCGGCTCCGGCGTCGCCGCCTATCTGGCCCGCAAGCGGCCGCTCGACGGGCTGCTCCTGGTGACGCCGTTCGATTCGATCGAGGCGGTGGCCCGGGCCCGCTACCCGTGGGTCCCGGTGGGACGGCTCCTCAAGCATCGCTTCCGCAGCGACCGCTATCTCGAGGGCCTGGACGTGCCGACGGCCGTGATCATGGCCGGCCACGACCGCGTCGTGCCGCGCGCGCGCACCATGGCGCTGGTCGAGCGGCTGGTCCGGCCCGTGCTCGTCGAGACCGTGCCCGACTGCTCGCACGGCAGCATCTACGACCAGGAGCAGCTCGACCTGGTGCTGCGCCGGGCCATCGACGGCCTGGAGGCGGCCGCGGAGGCCCGGGACGTCCAGCCGCCTCGCCCGAAGCCGCCCCGGCGCCGGGCCAGCCTGCGGCCGTCGGTCGAGCTCGGCGGCGCGGACGCCTAGGAGCCCGGGCCCCCGGGCCGCGGCAAGAGGGCCATCATCGTGGCCTGCATCAGGGCGACCGGCGTGCTGACGCCGCCGTCCAGCGCGTCGACGGTCGCCTGGACCACCGTCAGGGTGCGGCCCGCCCGCTGCACGAGACCGCGTGCCACCAGCCGCTCGCCCCGGGCCGGCGCCATGAGGTTGATCTTGAGCTCGACGGTCAGCGCCCGGGACTGCGCCGGCATGAGGGTGAACGCGGCATAGCCGGCGGCGCTGTCGGCGATGGTGGTCACGGCACCGGCGTGGAAGAAGCCGTCCTGCTGGGTCAGCTCGGGCCGCCAGGCGAGGCCGATGACGCACTGCCCGGGAGCGACCTCGAGCAGCTCGGCGCCCAGGTGAGCCATGATGCCCTGCGCCGCGAAGCTCGCCCGGACGCGCTCGGCATAGCCTGGATCGACCGCCTCGAAGCTCGTCAAGCTCGCACTCCCCGGCGCTGGTGATCCCGCTGGTGACGCCGGTCTCGGGCATCCCGTCCCGGCTGGTGCGGATCGATCGCCTGGTTCATAGTGAAGCCTGACGTCCATCCGCAACGCGGACATCCTGCCGAGGGGAGCTGGCGATGACCGACCGGCCGGTTAAGGCGATCCTCAAGGGAGGCGACGTCCTGTCGGCGGCACCCGACATGACGGTCCGTGGCGCCGCCATGGCCATGGCCGAGCGGGGTTGCGGGAGCATCGTCGTCATGGAGGCCGGGCGTCTCGTCGGCATCTTCACCGAGCGCGACATCCTGACGCGCGTGCTCGCCGTCGGCCGCGATCCCGACGCCACCCCGCTGGGCGCGGTGATGACCGCGAATCCCGACACGATCGCGGGCGACGCCTCCGTCTGCCAGGCCGTCCGGATGATGGACGAGTGCGGCTATCGCCATCTGCCGGTCACCGAGGCCGGCCGGCTGGTCGGCATCCTCTCGATCCGCGACCTGCCGCTGGTCGAGCTGGCGAGCATGGCGGGCGAGCTCGATCAGCGCCAGGCCCTGACCGAGCGGATCTGGTGAGACGCTTGGCCGGCCCGTCGGGCGCCGGGGGCAGTCCCCGCCGGCCATGAGACGACGCCCGCCTCTCTTGCGCCGGGCGACCCGCTAGTCCGCTGCCTTCGCGACCTCGGCCGCGGCGATCGCCTGCCAGACCCGCTCGGGCGTCGCCGGCATGTCGAGGCGCGGTGACGCCGAGCGGCGCCAGGGCGTCGATGACGGCATTGACGAGGGTCGGCAGCGAGCCTGCGCACCCGGCCTCGCCGCAGCCCTTGGCGCCGAGCGGGTTGGTGGTCGCCGGCACGGGCCTGAAGCCGATGTCGAAGGTGCCGAGATCGCCGGCGCGGGGCAGGGCGTAGTCCATGAACGAGCCGGAGAGGAGCTGGCCGCCCTCGTCATAGACCGTCTGCTCGAGCAGGGCCTGGCCGATGCCCTGGACCACCCCGCCATGGACCTGCCCCTCGACCAGCAGCGGGTTGACGATCGTGCCGAAGTCGTTGACGGCGCTGTAGCGGTCGATCCTGACGATGCCGGTCAGGGGGTCGACCTCGACCTCCGCGACGTGGCAGCCGTTCGGGAAGGCCGAGGGCGGCGTGTCGATGACGAGTGCCGCGTCGAGGCCCGCCGGGACCCCCTCGGGCGGTTGGTCCATGCTTCGCACCCGGGCGGCCAGCTCCATGATCCGGATCGACCGGTCGGTGCCGGCCACCGTGAAGCGGCCCGACTCGAAGACGATGTCCTGGGTGGCCGCCTCGAGGAGATGGCCCGGCCAGCGCCTTGCCCTGCTCCTCCACCCGGTCGGCCGCCTGCAGGATCGCCGCGCCACTCATCATGATCGAGCGCGACCCGCCGGTGCCGCCGCCCGCCAGGAGCTGGTCGCTGTCCTTCTGCAGCAGGTCGATCAGCTCGAAAGGGATGCCGAGCCGCTCGCTCAGCACTTGCGCGAAGGGCGTGGCGTGGCCCTGGCCGTAGTCGAGCGTGCCGGTGACGATGGTGACCCGCCCGTCGGGCTCGAAGCGCACGCCGCCCATCTCCTTGCCGGTTCCGGCCGTCACCTCGAGATAGTAGGTCACGGCCACGCCGCGACAGAGGCCCTTGGCGGCGCTCGCTCGCTTGCGGGCGGCCACGCCGGCATAGTCGGCGCGGGCGAGCGCCGTCTCGAGCAGGGCCGGAAAATCGCCGCTGTCGTAGGTCAGGCCGGAGGCGGCCTTCCAGGGCAGCTCGTCCTTCCCGACGAGGTTCCGGCGGCGCAGCTCGGCCGGGTCGATGCCCAGCTCCCTGGCGGCACTGTCGACCAGCCGCTCCATGATGTAGACACCCTCGGGCCGCCCGGCCCCCCGATAGGCGCCGGTCGGCACGGTGTTGGTGAAGGCGCACCGCGTGCGGACGAAGAGGGCGGCCGTGCGGTAGGCGCCCGGGGTGTTGCGCTGGATGTTGAGGGTGGGGATCATGGGACCGACATGGGTGAGCCAGGCGCCCATATTGCCGATGCCGTCGACCCGCACCGCGAGGAAGCGGCCATCCGCGTCCAGCGCCAGCGCGGCGTCGAAGATGGCGTCCCGCCCATGCTGATCGGAAAGAAAGCTCTGGCTGCGCTCGTCGTTCCAGCGCACCGGCCGGCCGAGCTCGCGCGCGGCATGGAGGATGCCGACATATTCGGGGTAGACGGGCGCCTTCATGCCGAACGAGCCGCCGACGTCGTAGGTGAGGACGTGCACCGCCTCGGGAGCGACGTTCAGCACCTCCGCCAGCGAGCTGCGCAGGCCCATGACGCCCTGGCAGCCGACATGCAGCGTGTAGCGGCCCGTCGCCGGGTCGTGCTCGGCCAGCGCGGCCCGCGGCTCCATGGCGGCGACGATCACGCGGCTGCTGACCGCCCGCACGCGGGTGACGTGCGCGGCGTTGGCGAACAGGCGCTCGACCAGGGCCTCGTCGCCGGCACCCCAGTCGAGACAGATGTTGCCCGGCGCCTCCTCGTGGAGCTGCGGGGCACCCTCGGCCAGCGCGGCCTCGGGGTCGATGATCGTGGGGAGGGCGTCGATCTCGACCTCGATCGCCTCGGCCGCGTCCTTGGCCTCGCTCAGGCTCTCGGCGACGACGATGGCCAGGGGCTCGCCCACATGGCGCACCCGATCGGTGGCGAAGGCGTAACGGGGCGGGACGATCAGCGCGCTGCCGTCGCGGCTCTTGAGGGGCATGGCACAGCCCAGGATGCCGTAGCCGGCGGCCAGCAGATCGGCGCCGGTATAGACCGCCGCGACGCCCGGCATCGCCCGGGCCGCCTCGACGTCGAGCCGGCCGACGGTCCCGTGGGCCACGTCCGACCGGCGCACCCAGGCGACGAGCGCCCGGTCGCTGGCGAGGTCGTCGGTGTAGCGGCCGCGTCCGCTGACGAGACGCGGATCCTCCTTGCGCGGCACCGGCTGGCCGACGCCGAATTTGACGAACTCGAGGCCCCTGCTTGCGAGGTCGTTCATGCCCTGTCTCCTCCCGAGCGGGACTGCCCGGGTCCTTATGCAGAACGGCGCGGCCCAGGCGAAGGCCCGAGATGGGAGGCGGCCCTGCAAAAAAGAGACGGCCCGGGGAGCCTCGCCCCCCGGGCCGAAGTGGCCGCTCCCGTCCCGAAGGTCGGGAGGCGGCGCTCGGGCCAAACCACAAGTCCTGCCGGATCCGCTAGAGGCCGTCACCGGCTGAACACGCCTCCACCTTCGCAAGCTCCGTGCCAACCTCGGCGGCACAGGTTCCGGAATGCTGCTCCGATGGCGGGCTCCGTGGACTGCCCAAAAGCTGGGCACCTGCCGCAACCCTGCGCAGCGGGCGATGCCCGATGAGCGGTCGCGTCCAGCGGGTCGAGCTGGTCGTCGTGGGCGGCGGGCCGACCGGCCTGGCGCTCGCCTGCGCCTTGGGCAGCGACGGGCGATCGGTGCTGCTCGTCGAGCGGCGTGACCTGGGCGCGCTCGTCGAGCCGGACCAGGACGGCCGCGTCACCGCCATCGCGCGGGGCTCGAAGCTCCTGCTCGACGGCATCGGCGTCTGGAGCCGCTGCGTCGACCGGGCCGGGCCGATCCTGGACATCGTCGTCGGCGAGGGCGGCTCGCCCGTGAGCGTCCACTACGATCATCGGGCGGTCGACAAGGAGCCGCTCGGCTGGATCGTCGAGAACCGCGTGCTCCGCCAGGCGCTCGTGGCACGGCTGGCCGAGCTGCCGAGCGTCCGGGTGGCGGCACCGGCGGAGATCGTCCGCCTCGAGCGGGGAGCGGCGGTGGCCACCCTGGAGCTGGCCGATGGTGCCGTCTACGAGGCCGCCCTGATCGCCGCCGCCGAGGGGCGGCGCTCCTCGACGCGCGAGGCCGCAGGCATCGGCGTGCGCACCTGGAGCTACGGGCAGACCGGCCTCGTCGCCACCTTCGCCCATCCTCGGCCGCACGGCGGCGTCGCCATCGAGCGCTTTTTCCCGGATGGCCCCTTCGCCATGCTGCCCATGTCGGGCGATCGCTCCTCGCTCGTCTGGGCCGCCGCCGAGGAGCTCGCCCGGGCGCTGCAGGCGCTCGACGACGATGCCTTCGCGGCCGAGGTCCAGGCCCGGCTGGGCGACCATCTGGGCGATCTCTCGCCGGTGGGCCGGCGCTTCGCCTATCCGCTCGGCCTCGCCTGGGCCGACGCCTACACCGCCCGGCGCCTCGTTCTCGTCGGCGATACGGCCCGGGCCATCCACCCCATCGCCGGCCAGGGCTGGAATCTGGCGCTCCGCGACGTCGGCGCCGTCGCCGAGACGGTCGTGGACCGCCTGCGGCTGGGCCTCGATCCGGGCGATGCCCTGGCGCTCGAGCGCTACGACGCCTGGCGCCGCTTCGACAGCCTCGCCCTCGTGGCCGTCACGGACGGCATCAACCGCCTCTTCGCGAACGACAGCCTGCCCTTGAAGCTGTTGCGCAACCTGGGGCTGGCGATGGTCGAGCGCACGCCCTTGGCCAAGGGCTTCTTCATGCGCCACGCCATGGGCCTGGTCGGCAACCTCCCCCGCCTGATGCGGGGCCTGCCTCTCTGAGCCGATTCCGGGCTGGGGCGCACCTGCCCGGGGGCCTGCTGAGGATGCCCGGCCGACCGGCGGAGGTGGCTCAGGTCACCCAGGCGACCCTGAGGAGATTGGTGGCGCCGGGCGTCCCGAAGGGCAGGCCCGCCGTGATGACGATGGCGCTGCCGGGCTTGGCGAAGCCCTCCTCCCGGGCGTAGTGGCGGGCCTTCTGGACCATCTCGTCGAGGTCGTGGGCGTCGTCGCAGTGAACGGCGTGGATGCCCCAGACGACCGCCAGCTTCCGGGCCGTGACCATCCGCGTGATGAGGCCGAGGATCGGCCGGTCCGGCCGCTCGCGGGCGGCCCGGAGCGCCGTGGCGCCGGAGGTCGTGTAGGTGACGATCACCGCTGCCTTGAGGGTGTGCGCCACTTGCCCGGCGGCCAGCGTGATGGCGTCGGCAGGCGTCCCGAGGGCCTGGGCGTGGAACGAGTCGAGGTAGGCGCGATAGAGGCCGTCCTGCTCGACGGTCTGGATGATCTTGCTCATGATCGCCACCGCCTCGACCGGATACTGGCCGGAGGCGCTCTCGGCCGAGAGCATGGTCGCGTCGGCACCGTCGTAGACGGCGGTCGCGACGTCCGAGGCCTCGGCCCGGGTCGGTGTCGGGCTCTGTGTCATGCTCTCGAGCATCTGCGTCGCGACGACGACCGGCTTGCCGGCCTCGCGCGCCTTGCGGACCATGCGCTTCTGCAGGCCCGGGACCAGCTCGGGCGGCATCTCGACGCCGAGGTCGCCGCGCGCGATCATGATGCCGTCGGAGAGGTCGATGATCTCGTCCAGCCTGTCGATCGCGGCCGGCTTCTCGATCTTCGACATGATCGCCGCCCGGCCGGCGATCAGCTGGCGCGCCTCGGCCACGTCGTCGGCCCGCTGGACGAAGGAGAGGGCCACCCAGTCGAAGCCCAGCTCCAGGCCGAAATTGAGGTCGCGGCGATCCTTCTCGGTCAGGGGCGAGATCGGCAGGACGGCGCCCGGCACGTTCACGCCCTTCTTGTCCGAGAGCGTTCCGCCGGCGACGACCACGGTGTCGGCGAAGTCGGGGCCGCAGCGCTCGACCCGGAGCCGGATCTTGCCGTCGTCCAGAAGGATGTCCTGGCCCGCGCTGACCGCGGCGAAGATCTCCGGGTGCGGCATCGGCGCGCGCTCCCTGGAGCCCGGCGTCGGGTCGAGGTCGAGGCGGAAGGGGCTCCCGCGCTCGAGTTGGACCTTGCCCTCGGCAAAGGTCCCGACCCGCAGCTTGGGGCCCTGCAGGTCCATGATCAGGCCGATCGGCCGGCCGCACGCCTGCTCGACCTCCCGGACCGTGGCGAAGCGCCGGGCGTGATCCTCGTGGCTGCCATGGCTGAAGTTGAAGCGGAACACGTCGGCGCCGGCCGTCACCAGCTCGGTGATGCGCTCCTTCGTCGAGCTTGCCGGACCGAGCGTGGCAACGATCTTCGCGCAGCGATTGCGCCGCATGGGTCTTCCCTCCCGGTCGATATCGGCTCGCGGCGAGCCCGAGCCCTTAGCCCAATCGCCGGAGGCTGTCATCGCCGAGCCCGGGAGATGGCGATCAATTCACCGAAGTGGCTGGCCCTGCTCGCGCCGAATGCGCTATGAGGGAGGGCCATTCATCACGGTGCCCGTCATGTCCCCCTCCGCCTCGCGCCGCCGTCTCGGCCCCATCCACCTCGCCAGCATCGCGCTCGACCCGGGCAGCGAGGTGCCGCTGCACCGCCAGCTCTACTTCGCGGTCCGCGAGGCCATCCTCGCCTCCCGAGTCCAGCCGGGCACGCGCCTGCCCTCCTCGCGGACGCTCGCCCAGGACCTGGGGGTGTCGCGCAACACCGTCATGGCGGCGTTCGAGCAGCTCCATGCCGAGGGCTATATCAGCGGGCGCGTGGGCGCCGGCTCGTTCGTCAGCGACGAGCTTCCCGAGGACGCGCTCCACGCCCGTGCCGAGGCGATGGGCGAGCGCCGCCGTCCGGGGCCGGCGCCGGGGCCGTCCCGGCGCGGCGCCGGGCTCGCCACGCTGGGCGGCGCCGCCAGCCGGCCGCGCCCCTTCGCGCCCGGCCTGCCCGAGCTCGCGGCGTTTCCCTTCGAGGACTGGTCGCGTCTCCTCGCCAAGTACTGGCGCGAGCCGCCGACCAGCTTCCTGATCGGCAGCGACCCGCTGGGCTGGCGCACGCTCAGGGAGGCCGTCGCCGCCTATCTCGGCGCCGCGCGGGCGGTGACCTGCGGACCCGAGCAGGTGATCATCGTCAGCGGTGCCCAGCAGGCCCTCGACCTCACGGCCCGGGTGCTGATCGACCCGGACGACACGGTCTGGATCGAGGACCCGGGCTATCCGGGCCTGCGAGGTGCCCTCGTCGCCGGCGGCGCCAGGCTGGTCCCGGTCCCCGTCGACGCCGAGGGCCTGTCGGTCGCCGCCGGCCGCGAGCGGGCGCCCCGGGCGCGCATGGCCTGCGTCTCCCCCTCGCACCAATATCCCCTGGGCGTCACCATGAGCCTCGCCCGCCGGCTCGAGCTGCTCGAGTGGGCCAGGGCGGCCGACGCCTTCGTGCTCGAGGACGACTATGACAGCGAGTACCGCTACACGGGCCGGCCGCTGGCCGCGCTCCAGGGCCTCGATGCCGACGGCCGGGTCGTCTATGTCGGCACGATGAGCAAGGTCATGTTCCCGGGCCTCCGGCTCGGCTACATGGTCGTGCCGAAGCACCTCGTCGACACCTTCATGGCGGTGCGCCGGATCACCGACACCCACCCGCCGATGATCGCCCAGCCGGCCCTGGCGGAGTTCGTGGCCGCCGGCCATCTGGCCCAGCACATCCGCCGGATGCGGGCGCTCTATGCCGAGCGCCAGAAGCGCTTCCTCGAGCGGGCCGCCGCGATCCTGGGCCCCCTCCTGGACCTGGCGCCGGCCGAGGCCGGCATGCACCTCGTGGGCTTCCTGCCGCCCGGCATCGACGACCGCGCGGTGAGCGAGGCCGCGCGTGCCCGCGGCATCGAGGCGCCGGCGCTCTCGGCCTTCTACGTCGCCGAGGCGCCCCGGCCGGGGCTGCTGCTGGGCTATACCGGGATCACCCAGGGCGAGCTGGAGCGGGGCCTGAAAGGCTTGGCCGAAGCGATCCGCAGCGTCGCCGCCACGACCGCGATCGCCGCCAAATGAGCCCCGTGCTCCTCGCCCTGCACCATGTCCAGCTCGCCATGCCCGAAGGGTGAGGAGGCGGCCGCGCGAGCCTTCTACGGCGAGCTTCTGGGTCTTCCCGAGAAGCCGAAGCCGAACGCCCTGGCCGTGCGCGGCGGCGTCTGGTTCGAGCAGGGCGAGCTTCGGCTCCATCTCGGCGTCGAGACGCCGTTTCGGCCGGCCCGGAAGGCGCATCCCGCTCTGCTGGTCGACGATCTCCCGGCCCTGCGCGCGCGGCTCGAGGCTGCGGGCACGGCGATCATGGAGGATCATCCTCTGGACGGCTTTCTCCGCTGCCATGTGGCCGATCCGTTCGGCAACCGCCTCGAGCTGATGCAGCTGCTGGCGACCGGACCCGGCCGATGAGCCCGGTCGACTCGACCTCGGATCGCCGCCCCTGCGCTGGGGCGCTGGAGGCGGGTTTCCCGGTGGCTTCTGGCGGCCTGCTCGTCCTGGCCGGCGCCGGGGCCGCGGTCGCGCGGGATCAGCTGGTCATCGGCATCACCCAGTTCCCGAGCAACCTCAACCCCAACGTCGATTCGATGGCGGCCAAGAGCTACGTGCTCGGCATGACCCAGCGGCCGCTCACCGTCTACGACCAGCACTGGCAGCTCGTCTGCATGCTCTGCACGGAGCTGCCGACGCTCGAGAACGGCAGGGCGGTTCGGGAGACCGCGCCCGGCGGCAAGGCCGGGGTCGCCGTCACCTACACGATCCAGCCGCACGCGACCTGGGGCGACGGCGTGCCGGTCACGACGAAGGACGTGCTCTTCACCTGGGAGGTCGGCCGAAATCCGCGGAGCGGCGTCAGCAACGCCGAGCTCTATCGGCGGATCTGGAAGGTCGACCTGGTCGACGACAAGACCTTCGTCCTGCACGACGACAAGCTCGACTTCCAGTACAACGCCATCAACGATTTCCGTCTGTTGCCGGAGCATCTCGAGCGCAAGGTGTTCGAGGCCGATCCCGCGACCTGGCGCAACCGCACCCTGTTCGACGCCGATCCGACCAACCCGGGCCTCGCCTTCGGCCCCTATCGGATCAGCAAGATCGTGCCGGGCAGCAGCATCGTGCTCGAGCGGAACCCCACCTGGTGGGGCGAGCCCCCGGCCTTCGAGCGCATCGTCGTCAAGGCGATCGAGAACACGGCGGCGCTCGAGGCCAACCTGCTCTCGGGCGACGTCGACATGACCGACGGCACGCTCGGCCTGTCGCTCGACCAGGCGATCGCCTTCGAGAAGCGCCATGCCGACCGCTTCCGGGTCGTCTTCAAGCCCGGCCTCTTCTACGAGCATGTCGATCTGATGCTGGAGAACCCGATCCTCGCCGACGTCCGGGTCCGTCAGGCGCTGCTCTACGGTGCCGATCGGGCGGCCATCAGCCAGCGCCTGTTCGACGGCCGCCAGCCGGTCGCCGATACCTTCGTCCATCCGCTGGACTGGGTGCACACGGACGATGTCCAGCGCTATCCCTACGACCCCGCCAAGGCCGCGGCCCTGCTCGACGCGGCAGGCTGGACGAAGGGTCCGGGCGGCCTCAGGCGCGACGCCAGGGGCAACGTCGTGCGGCTCGAACTCATGACCACGGCGGGCGACCGCACGCGGGAGCTGGTCGAGCAGGTGCTGCAGAGCCAATGGCGCCAGCTCGGCGTCGACGTGCAGATCAGGAACGAGCCGGCCCGCGTGCTCTTCGGCCAGACCGTGCAGCGACGGCTGTTCACCGGCATGGTGATGTACGCCTGGATCTCGAGCCCCGAGAACCCGCCGCGCTCGACCCTCCGCTCCGACGAGATTCCGACCGCCGCCAATGGCTGGGCCGGCCAGAACACCGGCGGCTACAGCAATCCGCGCGTGGACGAGCTGATCGATGCGATCGAGGTCGAGCTGGACCGCGACAAGCGGCGCCGGCTCTGGGTCGAGCTGCAGCAGATCTATGCCCGGGATCTGCCCGCGCTGCCGCTCTACTTCCGGGCCGAGGCGCATATCTGGCCGCGCTGGCTCGAGGGCGTGGAGCCCACCGGCCAGATGGCGCCGACCACGCTCTGGATCGAGCACTGGCGGGACGCCGGGCCGGCGGGCTAGAAGCGGGCCTCGACAGCGATGCGTCCCTCCCCGAAGATCTGAGGCGGATGCGGGTGTTCGCCGAGGAGAGCCGCAGCGCCCGGGTGGCCGACCGGACGAGCCGCACCAGCCCGCGCTCGATCCGCGGAGCGCGCCGTCCACCACCGGCATCCGCCCGGCGGGCGCATCCGTCCCGGGCGGCCGACGGCGGACCGGCGGATGACCGCCTACCTGCTGCGCCGGCTGCTCGGCGCGGCTGCCCTTCTCGTCCTGATGTCGCTCGCCATCTATGCGCTGATCGGCCTGATGCCGGGCGATCCGATCGACCTCATGCTGCAGGCGGACCCGCACGTCACCGCGGCCGACGTCGCCCGGCTCAAGGCGCTCTACGGGCTCGACCGCCCGCTCCTCGGGCGCTGGCTCGCCTGGCTCGGCGCCATGGCGCACGGCGATTTCGGCTATTCCCGGCTCTATGCCGTTCCGGCCCTCCAGGTCCTCTGGCCCCGCCTGCTCAACACCCTGCTTCTGATGGGCTCGAGCCTGCTGCTCGCCGTCCTGCTGGCCTTTCCGGCAGGAATCCTGGCGGCCCTCCGGCCGGGCGGCCGGCTCGACCGCACGATCGGCCTCCTCGCCTTCGTCGGGCTCGCCGTGCCCTCCTTCTGGCTGGCCTTCCTCCTCATCATCCTCTTCGCCGTCGAGCTCGGCTGGCTGCCGGCCGGCGGCAGCCAGGACGTCGGCGCCTCCGGCCTCGCCGATCGGCTCCGCCATCTGGCCCTGCCGGCCCTGGCCCTGACGATCGTGACGGCTGCCGCCCTGGTTCGCTATGTCCGGGCCGCCGTCATGGAGGCCCTGCGCGAGCCCTTCATCCGGACCGCCCGGGCCAAGGGCTGCGGCACCTGGGGAGTCGTCGTGCGCCATGCGCTGCCCCAGGCGCTGCCGGCGCTCGTCACCCTGCTGGCCCTCCATCTGGGCCAGCTCTTCTCGGGCGCCCTCGTCGTCGAGACCGTGTTCTCCTATCTCGGCATGGGCAAGCTCATCTACGACAGCATTCTCGGCAACGACTACAATCTGGCGCTGCTGGCACTGATGCTGGCGACCCTTCTGGTCCTCCTCGCCAACCTCGCGGCCGACCTCGCCGTCGCCGGGATCGACCCGCGCGTGCGCTATGACGACTGAGTCGTTCCCGGCCCCGGCGGCGCCGGCCCTGTCGCGCCGCCGGCCCGGCCGCGCCGAGACGCTCGGGGCCGCGCTGCTCCTGGGCGTGCTGGCCCTGCTGGCCGCCGCCGCCCCGCTCGTGGCGCTGGGGCTGGACGTCACGCCCGACACCGTCGACCTGCTCGGCCGCCTGGCGCCGCCCAGCCTCGCCCACCCGCTCGGCACCGACGAGCTCGGCCGCGACCTGCTCGTGCGGCTGCTCTATGGCGGCCGCGTCTCGCTGGCGGTGGGCATCGCCGGGGCGCTCCTCGCGGGCGGGCTCGGCACGGCGCTGGGCCTCGTCGCCGGCTTCGCGGGCGGGCGGACCGACGCTTTCCTGATGCGTCTCACCGACGCCGTCCTGGCCTTGCCCATCCTGCCGCTCCTCATCGTGCTGGGCGCCCTCGATCTCGGCAAGCTCGGCCTCGGCCAGGCCCTGGCCACGGGCCCCTGGACCAGCGCCGTGCGCGTCGTCCTGGTCGTGGCCCTGTTCGGCTGGCCGACCGCCGCCCGCCTCGTCCGGGCCCGCACCCTCAGCGTCGCGCGCGAGAGCTATGTGCTGGCCGCCCGCGCCCTCGGCGCCGGCCGGCCGGCCGTGATGACCCGGCATATTCTGCCGAACGTGGCCACACCGGCCATCGTCGCGACGACGCTGGCCGTGGGCAACGTCATCCTGGCCGAGTCGGTGCTGAGCTTCCTCGGCCTGGGCGTGCAGCCGCCGCTGCCGAGCTGGGGCAACATGCTGACCGGTGCCCAGGACCTCGTGCTCGCGGCGCCGCGTCTCGCCGTCTGGCCCGGGCTTTTGATCTTCCTGACGGTGCTCGGCTTCAACATGCTGGGCGACGGGCTTCTCGCCCTTCTCGATCCGAGGGCGGGCACCCGCTCCTAGCTCGTCGACGGCGCAGGGCCGCTGCGACCGCCGAGCGTCCCGGGGCATAACCTGAAGGTGAAAAAATTTCGACAAGGCCAACCGTCCGCGTATGATCCGGCGGCGTCGCACAGGAGGCCCCGGCATGATAAGGACGGCAGCGCTTCAGCACTTTGCGGTCGCGGCCCTGGATCTCGTCCTGCCGCCGCGCTGCCTCGCCTGCGGCGGCTCCGTCGCCACCCAGGGCGAGCTCTGCCAGGGCTGCCTGGGCCAGCTTCTGTTCCTCGACCCGCCGCATTGTCCGACCTGCGGCCTGCCGTTCGCGGACGAGATGGGTGCTGGCGGTCCGTGCGGCGGCTGCCGGGAGCTGCCGCGCCCGCTCGATCGGCTCCGCGCGGCGCTGGCCTACAACGAGGGCAGCCGGCGCCTCGTGCTCAACATGAAGCATGGCGAGCGCCTGGAGGGCGTCGGGCGCATGGCCGGCTGGATGGCGCGGGCGGGTGCCGACATCCTGGCCGATGCCGATCTCGTCTGCCCGGTGCCGCTGCACCGCTGGCGGCTGCTCCGCCGTGGCTTCAACCAGGCGGCCCTGCTCGGCCGGGAGGCCGCCGCCGCCACCGGCCGGACGTTCGTGGCGGGCCTCCTGGAGCGCCCGCTGGCGACGCTGTCGCAGCGCGGGCTGGGCGCCACCGCCCGGCAGCGGAACATCACCGCCGCCGCGTTCCGGGTCGGCCGCCGCCAGGGGTCGCAGGTGAGGAACGCCCGGATCGTCGTGGTCGACGACGTGCTCACCACCGGATCGACCCTCGGCGCCTGCGCTGCTGCCCTCCGTGGCGCCGGTGCCAGATCGGTGGACGGCTTGGTTCTTGCGAGGGTGGTGGGGCTGCCCGGCGATCCCATATGAAGACGGCTGTGTGACTGACGGCGTGCTGGCCGACCCTAGCCTGGCGGTTCGAGATGGCGCAGATCGAGATCTTCACCACGCCGCTTTGCCCTTACTGCTGGCGGGCCAAGCGGCTGCTCGACAGGAAGGGTGCGGCCTATGTCGAGGTCGACCTCTGGCGGGAGCCCTCGCGGCGCGCCGAGATGGTCGAGCGCGCCGGAGGCCGCCATACGGTTCCGCAGATCTTCGTCGACGGGCGGAGCCTGGGTGGTTGCGACGACATCCACGCGCTGGACTCCGAGGGCGGACTCGATTCCTTGCTCCGCATGGACGCCGGGGCGGGCGCCCTGAAGGCGGCCGAATGATCCGCTTCTCCCTCCGCTGCGGCCAGCATCACGAGTTCGAAGGCTGGTTCCGCGACAATGACGGCTTCGACGCCCAGGTCCGGAGCAACGTGCTCACCTGCCCGGTCTGCGGCGACCGGGACATCGTCAAGGGGGTGATGGCGCCGGCCGTGGCCCGTGCCCGGGAGGCGGCACCCGTCGATCCCCGCAAGGAGGCGATGGCGCACATGATGAAGATGATGCGCGCCGTCCGCGAGCATGTGGAGACGAACTTCGAGAACGTCGGCGACCGCTTCCCCGAGGAGGCGCGCAAGATCCACTACGGCGAGGCCGAGAAGCACGACATCTACGGCGAGGCCAGCCGCGAGGAGGTCAAGGAGCTGGTCGAGGAGGGCGTGCCGATCCGCCCCCTGCCGATGGTCCCCAAGCTCGAGGGCTGATCGTCTCGTCGTCAGTCGATGATGTGATAGCCGCCGTCGATATAGACCGTCCCGCCCGTGATGAGCTTTGCCGCGTCGGTCGCGAGATAGGCCGTGGCGAGCCCCACGTCCTCGATCGAGACCAGGGAGCGGGCAGGCGCTTTGGCCATCGCCTGCTGAAGCAGCGCGTCGAACTGATCGATGCCCGACGCGGCGCGGGTCTTGAGCGGGCCCGGCGAGATGGCGTGGACCCGGATGCCCTCGGGTCCGAGCTCGGCCGCGAGATAGCGCGTCGCCGCCTCCAGCGCGGCCTTCACCGGCCCCATCATGTTGTAGTGCTCGACCACCATGGTCGAGCCGTAATAGGTCATGCAGAACAGCGCTCCCCCTTTCTTCATCAGCGGCTCGGCGAGCTTCGCCATGCGGATGAAGGAGTGGCAGGAGATGTCCATCGCCGTGAGAAAGCCCTCGCGCGAGCAGTCGACCACGCGTCCGTGCAGATCGGCCATCGGCGCGAAGGCGATCGAGTGCAGCACGAAGTCGATCCCGCCCCAGTCCGTCTCGATGCGCGAGAAGACCGCCTCGAGGTCGCCCGCGTTCCGGAGGTCGAGCGGCATCAGGATCGGCGCCTCGAGCTCCCGGGCCAGCGGCTCGACATGAGGCTTGGCCTTCTCGTTCAGGTAGGTGACGGCCAGCTCGGCGCCGAGGAACCGAAACCCCTTGGCGCAGCCCCAGGCGATCGACTGGTCGTTGGCGATACCGGTCACGAGGCCCCGCTTGCCCGCGAGGGTGACGGAGGACGGGTCGAACATCGCAGGGGTCTCCCGGGCTAGGCGGCGCGCAGCACGGCCAGCGTGTGGCGGGCGATCATCAGCTCCTCGTCGGTCGGCACGACGTAGCAGGCGACGCGGCTCGCAGCCGTCGAGAGGCGCGGCCCGTTCCGGCCATTGGCCTCCGCGTCGAGCTCCAGGCCCATCCAGGCCAGGCGCTGGGCCACCTTGGCACGCACGGGTGCGGCGTTCTCGCCGATGCCGGCCGTGAAGACGAAGCCGTCGAGGCCGCCCAGCGACGCCGCGAGCGCGCCCGCGAGCTGGGCGATCCGGTAGGCGAAATAGTCGATCGCGAACGCCGCCTGCGGATCGTCGCTGGCGAGAAGGTCGCGGACGTCGTTGCTGATGCCCGAGACCCCCTTGAGGCCGCAGTCGTGATAGAGGAAGTGCTCCACCTCGGCCGGGCTCATGCCCTTCTGTGCCAGCAGGTAGAGCACCACGCCGGCATCGAGCTGCCCCGGCCTGGTGCCCATCGGCAGGCCGTCCAGCGCGGTGAAGCCCATCGTGCTCTCGATGCTCTTCCCGCCCATGAGCGCGCACATCGAGGCGCCGCTGCCGAGATGCGCCACGATCACCCGGCCCTCCGCGATCTCGGGCGCCGCCTGCGGCAGCCGCCCGGCGATGTACTCGTAGGACAGCCCATGGAAGCCGTAGCGGCGCACGCCCTCGGCATGCAGCGCCGCTCGGAATGGCGAACCAGTCGGCGAGCGCCGGATGCCTGCGGTGGAAGGCGGTGTCGAAGCAGGCCACCTGCAGCAGATCGGGCCGGCGCCGCGCGGATCGAGCGGATCGGCGCCAGGTTGTTCGGCTGGTGCAGCGGCGCCAGCGGGACCAGGGCCTCGAGTGTCCTCAGCACCTCGTCGTCGATGGCGATCGGCGCGCTGTAGGTCGGCCCGCCATGCACCACGCGATGGCCGACGGCGACGGGCGGAGCACCCATATGGGCGATGAGCCACGCGCCGAGCTTGTCCTGCGCGGCGCCGACGTCCCCGACCTCGGCGGCCTCGGGATGCTCGTCGGCGAGGACCGCGCCGTCGGCGCCCCGTGCGATCAGATGCGGCCGCGTCCCGATGCCCTCGAGCTGACCCTTGAGCCGGCGCGTGAGCCGGTCGCCGTCGCCGATGGCGAAAACCTCGAACTTGATGCTCGAGGAGCCGGCGTTGACGACGAGGATGCCGCCATCCACGGCGCTCATCCGGCCGCGACCTTGGGGATCGAGCGCAGGTGGTGGGCGTAGAGCGCCGCCACCGCGCAGGAGGCCATCCGCGTCCTCACGCTGTCCGCCCGCGAGGTCAGGATGATCGGCACGCGGGCGCCGAGCACGATCCCGGCGGCATCGGCGCCGGCGAGGAAGGAGAGGTTCTTGGCCAGCATGTTGCCGGCCTCGAGGTCGGGCACGACCAGGATCTGCGCCCGTCCGGCGACCGGGGAGGCGATGCCCTTGATCTGGGCGGCCTCGGGGCTGATGGCGTTGTCGAGGGCGAGCGGGCCGTCGAGCACGCCGCCGGTGATCTGCCCGCGATCCGCCATCTTGCAGAGGGCCGCCGCGTCGATCGTGCCCGGGATCTTGGGCGTCACCGTCTCGACCGCGGAGAGGATGGCGACCCTGGGCGTGTCCAGGCCCAGGCCGTGGTGCAGGTCGATCGCGTTCTGGACGATGTCGCGCTTGGCCTCGAGATCGGGAAAGATGTTCACGGCCGCATCGGTGATGAAGAGCGGATCGGCATAGCTCGGCACGTCCATGATGAAGACGTGGCTGATCCGCCGCTCGGTCCTGAGCCCGCCTTCGCGCGCCGCCACCTCGCGCAGCAGCTCGTCCGTATGGAGGCTGCCCTTCATCAGGAGCTCGGCCTTGCCCTCGCGCACCAGCGCCACCGCACGCGCCGCCGCGGCATGGCTGTGCGGCACGTCGATCAGCTCGAAGCGGCTGATATCGAGGCCGTGCTGCTGCGCCACGCCGCGGACCTTGGCCGCGGGGCCGACGAGGACGGGTGCTATGATCTCTTCTTCCGCCGCCTCGACGGCGCCCCTGAGCGAGGTCTCGTCGCAGGGGTGGGCGACGGCGGTCGGGATCGCGATGCCCGAGCGCGCCCGGGCGATCAGCCGATCGTACTTCTGGTGATCGTGGACCTGGACCTGCGGAAGCTCGTGGGCTGGTGCCCGCAGCTTCTCGGTCGGTGCCGCGACCTCGGCCGTGCCCGAGAGCACGGTGTGCCCCTCCTGGTTCACGCACAGGCAGTCGAAGAGGACGATGTGCTTCTCGGGCCGCTTCTCGCGTGCCGTGACGGTGACCCTGATGGTGTCGCCGGCCCGCACGGGGGCGGAGAAATGGAGGTCCTGGCTGAGATAGATCGTGCCGGCGCCCGGCAGCTTGTTGCCGAGCAGGTTGGAGATGAGGCCGGCCGAGAGCATGCCGTGCGCCACGACGCCGTGAAAGCGCGCCGCCCGCGCATAGGCCTCGTCGAGATGCATCGGGTTGGCGTCGCCCGACACCGCGGCATAGAGCTCGATGTCCTCCCGACGGATCGCCTTCGAGAGGGACGCGCTCTCGCCGACCCCGATCTCGTCGAAGGTGCGGTTCTCGACCATCGTCGGCTCGCTCATGCGCTCCTGCCCTCTTGTTCTGGCGATCGGCGAAGCCCGGGAACGCCGGCCGCCGTCCGGCTCACCAGCTCAGGAAAAGGCCGACATGGCCCGGCATGCCGTCCGGATAGTCGAGGATGCGTGCCGACAGGTGGTAGCCCTTGGGCTGCAGCTCCTGGACATAGTACTCGTAGGCCCGGCGGGCGAAGCCGGTCAGCGAGTCCGGCCAGTCGCGGCTCGCCATTGTTGATCGCGCGGCCATGGTCGGGAAGAAAGCTCGCGGGGAATCTGAGGGCCTGGATCTCGGTCGTACCCATCGTGGCGGCGCGCCGGAGATGGGTCTCGAGCCAGGCGATCGTCTCCGGCCCGATCGTCTCCTCCTCGAACTTGCGGTGCAGCTCCCGCTCGTGCCTCCGGTGCTCCGCCTCGTGGGCCAGCGCCTCTGTCGCCCGCTCCGCCTCGATCGCCTCGGTGACCTTGTGAAGCTCCGCCGGCGTCGGCAGCTCGGGTCGCGGCGGCCCGCCGCGCTCCGCCGGTCGGCGCATCGCTCTCTCGGCTCACCACGTGAGATAGATGCCGACGTCGCCCAGATTGCCGCCCGGATAGTCGAGGATCTGGGCCCGGATGCGGTAGCCCAGCGGCTGCAGCTCGGTCGTGTAGAGGTCGTGCGCCCGCTTGGCCCAGCCCTGGAGCGTGTCCGGCCAGCTCGCCTCGAAATTGTTGATGGCGCGGCCGCCATCGGTGCAGAAGGAGGCCGGGAACTTCATGACCATGACCTCGCGGTGCCCCTGCTCCGCCGCCCGCTTCAGCACGGTCGCGACACGATCGCGGACATCCGGTCGCAGGTCGCGCTCCATGAAGGCCTCGCGCATCTGGCGCTGCTCGTCGTCGACCGTGCGCTTCTTCGCCAAGGCCTCCTTGACCTTGGCCATCTCGATGTCCTCGGCGATCTTGTGGAGATCGTCCGGCTTGATCAAAGGGCTCGCCATGACCTGTCCTCCCTATTGGCCCGACCGGCCGCCGGCGCCGCGCCGCTGCCCGGCGCGGCGCTGGCGCCGCGGGTGACGCCGGCGCAGGCTCGGCGGTTGCAGCGTCGCCGGACGCGGCGACCGCGCGAAGCGGCACGGCGCCCGACGGGCCGCCCTTGGCGACGGCCTCGAAAATCCGCTCGATCTCGGCGAACCGCTCCAGGCTCTCGCCCTCGAGCGGGCCCTTGGCGGTGACGACGCGGCGCACGAGCTCGAGCGCCCCCGTCGCATTCTCGCCCAGGCTCGCCAGGAGGCTCGGGCAAGGCGTCGATCGCGGCCCGCTCGTCGAGGCGCAGCATATAGAGCTGCTCGCGCAGCATCTGCTTGAAGGTGGCGAACCCGAGGTCGGCGGCCTGCTCCTGGCGAAGCCGTTGCAGCAGGTTGAATCCGCGCTCGTCGACGGCCCCTTCGTGCATCCGCACATAGATCATCGCCCGCACCACCGCCTCGCGCGGGCCGCCCGCCCCGATTCGGGCCGCCAGCTCGGCGCGCTTGGCCGCCATCTGTCGCAGGTGATCCGGATCTTCGCCCGGCTTCGCGCGCGGCGGGGCGTCCGACGCGCGGAGCCCGACCATCGCCTGCAGCAGGGGCATGCCGTAGATGGCGAGAAAGGTCTCCTCGTAGAGCCGGTCCCGTGCATCGCGGTAGCCGTCGAGAGCCGACTCCATCTGCTCCGAGATCTTGTCCTGCGCCTGAACGAAGAGATTGTCGGGGGAGACGGGCGCCCGGTTGGCGCGCACCCACTCGGCGGCATCGGCCAGCGGCCGCATCAGCGGGTTCTCGTCGCTGAGCAGCTCGAACTGCAGGCGGAGCGGGTGCATCCGCCGCAGCCAGTCCGCCATCGGCTCGCTTACAGCCGCCCGGAGCCAGGGATGCACGAAGGTCCGGTAGAGGCCGAGATTGATCTCCGAGACGCGGGCGACGGTGGCGAACCGGCGCTCGTCCTCCTCGTCATTGCCGCCGAAGGCGCGGATGTCGTCGAGCGTCCGGGCCTCGAAGCGCACCAGGTAGTCGCCGAAGATCAGATCTGCGTTGTCGTCGTCGGGCGATTTCGGCTGGATCACCGCCTCGTAGAGGCCGGGCGGCAGCACGTCGATCAGGTCGATATTGCTCGTGAACTCCGCATATTCCTTCTTCGCCACCTTGCCCGAGACGAAGATGCCGAGATGGCCGATCGAGTCGTGCACGGCATAAACGATGGTCTGCTCTTGCGCCCGGATGTCCTCGACGCTCTCGTAGAGATCCAGGATCCAGCCCAGCGCCTGCTGCGGCGGCGTGATGTTGTCGCCCTTCGAGCAGAAGCAGACGATCGGCGCCTTGATCTCGCGGAGATCCAGCCGAACGCCGTCCCGGGTCACGATCTCGGCGGTCGCCAGCTTGTTGCCGACGAAGAGCTGGTCGGCGATGAACTGCATCTCGTCGGCGTTGAGGAGGACGTGGCCGCCCCAGTAGCGCTCGAAGCCGAGGTAGCGCTCGGGCTCGGTGTCGATCTTGGAATAGACGTTGTATTGCTTGGTCCAGAGCGTGTTGGCGGGGTTCAGGTTCTCGAAGTTCTGGACCAGCGAGGCGCCGTCGAACTTGCCGTTGCCCAGATCGCCTGCCAGTGCCGTCAGCCAGCTGCCGCCGAGGAGGCCGCCCGTATAGCGCATCGGGTTCTTGCCGTGCACACCGCCCCAGTAGGAGAGGGGCGCGCCTGCCACCAGGATCGCGCCGAACAGCTCCGGCCGCGCCGCCGCCAGCATCATCACCGCCCAGCCCGCCTGGCAGTTGCCGATCACCAGCGGCTTGTGCTCGGCCAGGGGCTGCAGCTCGATCACCTTCTCGAGAAAGCGCCCCTCCGCCTTGATCACGTCCTCGAGCGTCTGGCTTTCCGCGGGCTCGGGCAGGAAGCCGATGAAGTAGCAGGGGTGTCCCTCGCGCATCGCCACGCCGATCTCGCTGTCGGCGCGGAACCCGCCGATCCCGGGCCCATGGCCGGCGCGCGGATCGATCACCACGATCGGCCGCTTGCGCGGGTCGGGCACCGCGTCGGACGGCGGCTCGATGCGGACGAGACAGTAGTTGACCGGCCGCTCCAGCGAGCGCCCGTCCAGGACCACCTGGAACTCGAAGCTCAGGACGTTGGGCGCCTTGGAGGCGATGTGCTCGCGATACTGGTTGCCGCGCTGCCGCATGACATCCCAGTAGAGGATCGAGCGCTGCCAGGCGTCGACGGCATACTCGACCCCAGGAAACAGCGAGGCCCAGGGCGCCATGCCGATGGCCTCGGGGCCGGGTTCGCTGCCGGAAGTCCTTGCTCATCCTCGGGATCTCCCGTGCCACGGTCCGCCGCCCTTCTAGCGGGCGAGGCGTGACAGTACGTTGATGTGGATCAAGGCGCCCCGCAGCTCGCCGCTCCCGGGCCTGGGACCGGCATGCCGCGAGCTGCGAGACGGGTTCCAGCGCAGGACCTCTAAGGGATAATGCCGGCGATCGCCAACCGCGGCATCGTCATCGGTTTGCGACCGAGTGAAGCAGAGCACGGCGCGCTTGTGCAATCCACGGGCAGGCGCGATGCTGGCCAGCGAAAGCCGTGCCCCTGGCCCTCGGAACTCGCTCATGAAGCTCTACGACTTCGGCATTTTCCTCCTCGTTCTCGCGGTCTCGGCCGCGGTCGCCCTCTACGCCGCCTCGCAGATCGTCAAGTAGCCTGCTGCCCGGCCGTCAGTCGGTCGCAGGCCGCGGCGCCGGCCCGGGCGAGACCCTCAGGCTCTGCAGCGTCGCGACGACGGCGCCGTAGCTGGTCGATGCCTCGACCCGGATCGGCCAGACCGCATCGGGCACGATGCCGGGCTCGAGCCAGACCACGACCGGGCCGTCGAGCTTCATGCCTCGAGCGCGGTAGCGCCGGCTGGCGCCTGCGACCAGCCTTGCGGTCAGCTCGCAGCGCAGCGCTTCGGTGGCGGGCCGGCCGTCGCCGCCGGGCACGGCCGCGAGCCCCCCACATCTCAGATCCGCCCGCGTCGCCCGCCGGCCGTCGAAGCTTTCTCCGTCCAGCGTCCTGCCCGCGGCAGCGCCGAGCGCCGCTTCCACGGCGAGGCTGAGCGGATCGGGCCCCCGGCGCAGCGCCGCCGGCACGGGCTCCCGATCCGCATCGTCGGCGTCGACCTGCATCCCGGCGAGGCTGCCGTCCGGACGGAAGTCGAGGGCGCTTCGATGGTCCCGGCCGCGCCAACGTCCGTCGGCCACGAAGCGCTCCGGCGTCGGCCGCCCCCGATCGAGCGTGCCTTCCGCCTCGACCATCGTCCGGGCACTGAACAGGAGCCCGAGGAAGCCGATCGTCTCGAAGTCGTACGACACGCTGTAGCGGTCGCTCCCCGTCCTCGCCTCGACCGTGCCCGCCGCCACCGGCAGCCCGATCCAGGCCACCCGGTAGGCCGCCCGGACCTCGGCCGCCTCGGCGGCCGCGGGTCCGGCCATCGCAAGGAGCAGCAGGAGACCCGGGACGAGGGGCGCGCGCAACGAGGTTGTCCTTTCTGCCGATGCAGGGCCGACTGAGCGGAGAATGGAGCGCCCGCCGATCCAAGCAAGCTCGGATCGAGCCGCCGCTTGCCTGAGGGCGGCCGGAGCGGCAAGAAGAGGGCGGGAGAGCAGGGGAGGCTGCCTTGGCGACACCGACCGTTCTCGTCGTCGACGTCGGCGGCAACAACATCAAGCTCTATCACTCGGGCAGCAAGGAGCGCCGCAAGGCGCCGTCGGGGCCCGATCTCACGCCCGAGCGTCTGGTCTCGACCGTGGGCGAGCTCACCCGGGACTGGACCTTCGACCGCATCAGCATCGGCTGCCCGGGCCCGGTCCGGGACAACCGCCTCGTCAGGGAGCCCGTCAATCTCGGCAGCGGCTGGCTCGACTTCGACCTCGCCGCCGCCTTCGCCGCGCCGACCAGGCTCGTCAACGACGCCGAGATGCAGGCGCTGGGCTCCTACGAGGGCGGGCGCATGCTGTTCCTCGGCCTCGGCACCGGCCTCGGGGTCGCCATCGTCGCGGACCATGTGGTCATCGGCCTCGAGGTCATGCACCTGCCCTTCAGGCGCGGCATGAGCTACGAGGACTATGTCGGCCGCCGCGGCCTCGATCGCCTCGGCCCGAAGAAGTGGCGGAAGGCCGTGCGCGACGTCACGGCGGCGCTGAAGCAGGGGCTGGTCGCCGACTATGTCGTGCTCGGCGGCGGCAATGCGAAGCTCATGAAGAAGCTGCCGCCCCACAGCCGGCGCGGGCGACAACGCCAACGCCTTCGAGGGCGGCGTCCGCCTCTGGCAGAAGAACGTGCGGATCGCCTGAGGCACCTCATGCAGGCCGAAGGCCGGTAGGCTCCGAGAATGGTGCTCAGGCGGCGTAGCGCTGGCCGCTGGCGCGGATCTGCTCCGCCTCGGCGCTGCCCTCGTGGACGTAGCGCCGGCCGCAATAGCCGCAGACCACGTGCCCGCCCTTCTCGAGGGTCATGTACTCCATCGGATGGCCGAGGGCGACGTTGCCCCCGTCGCACTTGACGTGCATATGCGGGGTGATCACGACCTCGCGGTCGTTCACGAGAAAGAACGTCTCGTCGTCCATGACCCTCGCCCCCGCTCGGACCGGCCCAGGCGCCGTGTCCCCCAGACCCTGATGGCAACGGCGCTCGCCGGCAGCGCACCGCTGTCCAGGCAGGACTTGCCAGCCCTGGCGATCGAGCTCAAGGGCCTCCTGAAGACCTATGCCGCCCAGCGCGGCCAGACGCCCAAGCGGGCGCTGGACGGAATCGATCTCGAGGTGCCGCGCGGCTCCTTCTTCGGCCTCCTCGGCCCCAACGGCGCCGGCAAGTCGACGCTGATCAACATCCTGGCGGGGCTGGTCATCAAGACCGGCGGCACGGCCCGCATCCTCGGCATCGACATCGACGCCCACCCCAGGCGGGCCCGCCTCGCCATCGGCGTGGTGCCCCAGGAGCTCAACCTCGACGCCTTCTTCAGCCCGCGCGAGACGCTCGACTTCCAGGCCGGCCTCTTCGGCGTGCCGCGGCGCGAGCGACGCACCGCCGAGCTGCTGGAAGCGGTCGGCCTCGCCGACAAGGCCGACGCCTATGCGCGATCGCTCTCGGGCGGCATGCGGCGGCGCATGCTGGTCGCCAAGGCGCTGGTCCACAGCCCGCCGGTCGTCATCCTCGACGAGCCCACGGCCGGCGTCGACGTCGAGCTCCGACGCTCGCTCTGGCGCTACATGCAGGAGCTGAACCGGAGCGGTGTCACGATCGTGCTGACCACCCACTATCTCGAGGAGGCCCAGGAGCTCTGCGACCGCATCGCGATCATCGACCAGGGCCGCGTCGTCGCCTGCGACGACAAGGAGGTGCTGATGCGACGGCTCGACGAGAAGGAGATCCGCATCACGCCGGTGACCCCGATCCAGACGCTGCCCCAGGCCCTCCTCGAGGCCGGCTGCGTCCTGGCCGAGGACGGCCGGATCGTCTGCCGCTACAAGCCCACCCAGACCCGGGCCGGCCAGGTGCTCGACCGGCTGGGCGCCGCCGGCATCGCCATCGCCGACCTCGAGACCCGCGAGGCCGACCTCGAGGACGTTTTCGTCAGGCTCACGCACCACTGAGGAACGCGTCGCTACTCCCGCCGCGGCGGCTGGGCGATCACGCCGAAGCGCTCGGCTGCCGCGCGCAAGGTCGGCGCGGAGGGACGGGAGGCGGCGCCGGGCCGGCCCACCGTCCGTCTCCCGAGGTCCACGCCGTGCTCGGCGAGCAGGCGGCCCCGCTCGAGCCGGGCCACCTCCCATGCCCGCAGCGCTGCCTCGGGGTCGCGCGGGTCGGCCGCGAGCGCGTCCGCCAGAGCCGTCGCGTCCGCCGCCGCCTTGGCGGTCGCCGCCGCCGCGTGCGGCCGGAGCACGAACGCCGCGTCGCCGACCAGGCAGGCGCGCCCGAACGCCATCCGCGGCACCGCCACGTCGACGATGACCTGGACGAACGGATCCGGGGTCGCCTGGACCAGCTCGGCGAAGCGCGGGTGCAGCTCGCGCGTGGCGGCGGCCTGAATCTCCGCCACCAGCCCGCTCGGCACCAGGCCGGCCGGCACCGAGCTCACATTCAGCCGGCCGGTCCTGTCGGTGAGCAGGCGATCGAGCCCCGGCCCCTCGGGCGTGGTGACGTACCACACCCAGTTGAGCCGGCGTCGCCCCGGCTCGGTCGCGGCGCCGGGGCCCGGGATGAGGTAGCAGAGGATGTGCCCGCCGGCGCGCGCCTCGGAGACCGTGAACGACCCGTCGAAGAACCGAACCAGGCCGGGAGCCGCGCGCGCCTCCTCGAGCGTCCCGCGCCAGGCGACGTAGCCGGCATAGCTCGTCTCGACCCCGGGCATCAGGATGCGCCGGGCCTCCGAGCGGGAGCCGTCGGCGCACACCAGCAGGTCCACCTCGACCTCGCCCCCTTCGGCGAAGCGCGCCACGACCCGCCGGGCCGCCTGCCCGAACCCGACGAGGGTCGAGCCCTGATGGTAGCGCTCGTCAGGCACGGCGGACCGGAGCGTCCGGAAGATCGCGCCCCAGGAGGTGAAGCGCTGCGGCATCGGGGTCGCGACCGCCGTCACCTCCGTCGGGCAGGAGGTAGCGTCTCCGCAGGCAGGCGGTGGCGGGAAGCTCCGGGGCGCCCCGGTCCCGGGCCAGCAGGCGGAGGAGGTCGTCCTGGACGACGATGCCGGCGCCGCGGTCGGCCATCGGGCCCGGCGCCCGCTCGTAGACGTCCACGTCGCAGCCGGCGCCGCGCAGCGCCATCGCCGCGCCGAGCCCTGCGACGGAGCCTCCGACCACGGCGACCCTGAGGGGTCGACCACCCTGCGGCATGAGCCGCCTCCCCCGCTCGACCCGCCACGGCGCACCGGATCGGCGGATGGGAGGCTGCGCCTCGGGCGAGCCGGGGTCAATGTCGGGGCAGGCTCGTGGCCGGACCGATCGCCGGGAGGGGTGCCACGAGCGTCGGGCGGGCTCGCGATCGCTCCCGCTGCCGCGCAGGGGCCGGGGCCGGAGGGGGCTCAGCCTGCCCCGCGCCGTGCCCGGAGCAGGCCCTCGGCCGTGTAGAGGGCGAGGGCCAGCCAGACGAGCACGAAGGTGACGAGGCGGGCCTGATCGAGCGGCTCGTCGAAGATCCAGACGCCGGCCACGAAGAGCCAGCTCGGCACGACGTAGCCGAGGAGGCCCACCGTCGTGTAGTCGAGCCGCTTGGCGCCGAAGTGAAAGAGGGAAAGGGCCAGCACGGTCGAGGCGCCGCCGATGACGAGCAGGAGGTCGAGGACCGGCACGCTCGGGCCGAAGACCAGCGTGCCCTCGGCCGCCGTCCAGCCCAGCACCAGCGAGGCCGAAGGGCAGGGCGATCAGGCACTCGACGAACATGCCCGCCAGCGGCCCGACGCGGAGCCCCTTGCGGATCGCCCCGTAGCTGCTGAAGCTCACCGCGAGAAAGAGGGCCAGCAGGGGCAGGTGGTCCTGGCGGAGGAGGAGGTTGAGCACGGCCAGAAGGGCGACGCCGACCGCCGCCCACTGCCAGGGGCGCAGCCTCTCGCCGAGGAAGGCCATGCCGATGGCAACCGAGACGAGCGGCCCGAGGAAGTAGCCGAGGCTGGCCTCGAGCACCCGATTCTGGACGACCGCCAGCACGTAGACGAGCCAGTTCGCCATGATGAGCGCCGCCGTGACCAGCAGCACCGCCAGCGACCGGCGATCGCGGAGCGCCGCCGGCACCTCCCGCCGCAGCCCGCCGAAGGGCAGGCAGCAGGCCAGCGCCACGGCCGACCAGAGCGCCCGCTGCGCCACGATCTCGAGCGGCCCCACGTCCGTCAGCGCCCTGAACAGAAAGGGATAGGCGGCCCAGATGAGAAAGCACCCGGCCATCGCCGCCAGGCCCGCGCGCGGGGCACCGGCGGCACGCTCCGGCAGGGTCCGCGCCATCATGCCGCGCCCACCGGGGGCCAGCCGCTCCGCCTCCGCCAGGTCGTCGGGCGTGTTGACGTTGAGGAAGGGATCGACCGGCTCGGCCGGGAAGGTGACGGTCGCGAGGCGGTAGCGCGCCGTCCACGCGTCGATCTTCCGAAGCCCCTCGTCGACCAGCGCCCGGCGGAGATCGTCTTTCAGTCGCACGGGCCAGAGCCCGAACACCGGATGCGTCCGCCCGCCCGACGCGGCGCAGGCGAGGTCCGCCCCCTCGGCCTCGGTCGCGGCGACCAGCCGAGCCACGAGATCGCTCGGAAAGAAAGGCGTGTCGGTGGCGATCGAGACGAGCCAGGGCAGGTCCGGCCGCTCCTCTGCCGCCCAGTCGAGCCCGGCCAGCACCCCGGCGAGCGGCCCGGCGAAGCCCGCCACGCCGTCGGCCACGACCGGCAGCCCGAAGTGCCCGAACCGCGCCGGATCGCCGTTGGCGTTGAGGATGATGCCGCCCACCTGCGGCCGCACGCGCTCGATCACGCGCTCGAGCAGCGTCCGCCCGCCGAGCAGGCGCAGGCACTTGTCCCCGCCTCCCATCCGCCGCGCCTGCCCGCCGGCGAGGAGGAGGGCGAGGACACCTGCTGCACCCACTGATCATGTCATCCGATCGACGATGGCGATCCTCCGGCCGAGCCCCGCAGTCGTGCTGGCCTCACCACGATCTTCGGGCAGGTGTAGGCTATTTTCGTGCTTTTGCGCGATACCCGCATCGCGGGTCGCCGCGCGGCGAGGATGCCTGCGACGGCCACGCCGGGGAATCGGCCCGTAAGGTTCATGCCAGGAACGCAGCCCATCGTGCCGCGCATGCAGCGTATCAGGTCGACGACGCCAGCGAGACGCCGAGCCGGCCGGACAAGGGAGCCAGCGTCTGGAAGAGGCTCTGGGCGCTCGTCGCGGCCCGGCCGGCGGGGCCGGCCGTCGAGGTCTGGGACCTGGGCGTCCGCGCGTTCCACTGGCTTCTCGTGCTCACCGTGATCGCGGCGGCGTGGACCGGCTTCGTCATGGGGATGACGGCGCTCGAGGCGCATCTCGTCGCCGGCGTCGGGGTCCTGGCGCTCGTCGGCGCCCGCGTCGTCTGGGGCCTGCTCGGCCCGACCCACGCGCGCTTCTCGAGCTTCGCCTATCCGCCGCGCACGGTGTACGGCCACGCGCTTCAGCTGCTGGGCGGCCGCGGGCGCCGGCATCTCGGGCACAACCCGCTGGGCGCCATGATGGTGCTCGCCCTCCTTCTGGTGCTGGCGGCCATCGTGCTCACCGGCACCCTGGCGCTGGGCGGCATGCTCAAGCAGGGGCCGCTCGCCGCCTTCACCAGCTTCGCGGTGGGCTGGTGGCTGCTCGATCTGCACCAGGCCTTGGCCGTGCTGCTGCTCCTGATGATCGGCCTGCACCTGCTGGGCGTGGCGTACGAGAGCCGGCGCAGCCGGGAGAACCTGGTGGCCGCCATGGTCACCGGGCTCAAGGCGGCCCGCCCACGGGCAGCCGCTGCGAGGCCGGCCGAGGCACAGCCGGGGCGGGCGGCCGCGATCATCCTCGGCGGCGGTGTGGCCCTGGCCGTAGGCGTCATGGCGCTGGCCACGCTGCCCGTGCCCGGCATGCCGCCCGCCCAGGTCGACCCGCTCTACAAGAGCGAGTGCGGCGCCTGTCACTTCGCCTACCCGCCGAGCCTCGCCCCCGCCGCGACCTGGGCCGGCATCATGGACCACCTGGACAGTCACTTCGGCGAGGACGCGAGCCTCGATCCGGAGGAGACCAGCGCCATCAGGGCCTATCTCCTCGCCAACTCGGCGGAGCATGTCGACACGCTGGCGGCGAACCGGCTGCGCGTCGTCGATCCGGCCGACCCGCTCCGTATCACGTCGACACCGTTCTGGCGGCGGATGCACCGCGGCATTCCGGTCGCGGTGTTCGAGTCGCGCGCGGTGGGCGGCAAGGGCCAGTGCAATGCCTGCCACCACGATGCCAGCACGGGCCGTTTCGCCCCCCAGGCCATCGCGTTGCCGGAGAGTGTCCAATGATGATGAAGCGGGCTTTGCCCATGGCCGCGGTCCTGGCGCTCGGCTGCGGCATCGCCGGTGCCGCCGCGACCACCGGCCGGCAGGCCGTGCTCGACCACTTTGCCGCGCTGGCGCGACAAGAGGACCCGCACTTCAAGGCCTTCTCCGCCGCCGCGGGCCAGGCCTTCTTTCTCGCCCACCCCGGGACCGGCCGGCCGGACACGCCCTCCTGCTCGACCTGCCACACCACGAATCCGCGCAACGAGGGCCGCACCCGTGCCGGCAAGCTGCTGGACCCGATGGCGGTATCGCGCACGCCCAGCCGATTCACCGACCTCGCCAAAGTCGAGAAATGGTTCCGGCGCAACTGCAACACCGTCTACGGCCGCGAGTGCACCGCGGAGGAGGAAGGCAACTTCATCACTTTCATGGCGAGCGAGTGATGGGCGCCCGGGCCCATCGCTCCTGGCGCGCCGGCGCCCGCCTGATCGTCCTGCCGGCGCTGGCCGCCGGGCTCGCCCTCCTGGCCTGCACCCCGCGACTGCCCGCAGCCGTCAGCAGCAGCAACAGCAACGCGGCCGCGGTCAAGACCTGGCGGACGGAATGCGGCGCCTGCCATCTGCCCTATCCGCCGCAGCTCCTGCCGGCGCGCTCCTGGGAGAAGCTGATGGCCGGGCTGACCGACCATTTCGGCGAGGATGCGAGCCTCTCCGAGGCGACGACCAAGGAGATCGACGCCGCTGCTCGTCGCCAACGCCGCCGACACGCCGCGGGGCGTGCACGCCTTTCTCCGCGGCCTCGGACCCTCCCAGGCGCCCATCCGCATCACCGACACGCCCGAATGGCGCCACATCCACGACTGGCTGCTCGAGCCCGGCATCGGCACGGGCCCCGGCATCCGCAGCGCCGCCAACTGCGCCCGCTGCCACCACGGGCTGGAGGATTAGGGCAACGAGGTGGCGGATCGGCCGGCCGTGGGGCCAGCCTTTAGGGAGGCGTCGCGGGACGCACCGGCCTTGGCGCCCCGGCCGAGATAGAGCTCCTCGATCGAGCGGGAGGCGACGATCCGGCCGTTGGTCCTGAGGCCGCCGCGCTGACGTCGGAACGAGGGGCGATTGCGAGAGCTTCCATCACGCCCGCTGCAATTTCCATGAAAGGCCATGGAGCAGGAGAGCGAGTCCCGACAGAAGCGGGCCGGCGCCGAACACACCGTACAAGCCGCACAGATTGCCCGAGGCGGGGGAAGAGCAGGCGAGACAGATGCCTATGTAGGTTCCGACGATGTAGGCACCGATCCCGACCACCATGGCGACGCCGAAGTACCGCACGAACGAGGGCGCCTGCCCGGGAAGAGAGGCTTTGCCGCTGCTGACGTAGAAACAGGGCGTGGCCAGCAGGCCGGCCAGCAGGGTGATGCCGCCGAGCTTGGAGAGAACATCGAAAAGCATCTCTGGTGTTCCCGACGGCAGACCGAGGCCGAGCCGCAAGGCGGCTTCGGCTGGAACGAGGCCGCCTGCCCCGCTCATGGCTCGGCGGACAGGTGCGCGCATGCCCAAAATAAGAACGATCGGTAAAGACGGCATGAAGCCCATGCGGGCAGGCTCTTCGGCCGTCGCCTCGACCCCACTGGCATCGCCGCCCCGGGCCGGCGCCGAGGTCTCACATCTGGGCCGAGGGCCGGCTCCGGCTCTCCGGCAGCCACGCGCCAACGAGGGTAGGGATGCGACGACGAGGAAGGCCGATCAGCGCTCTGCCTGCACACCGGCCTTGGCGCCGCGGCCGAGATAGAGCTCCTGGACCAGGCGGGCGTCCTTGAGCTCGTCGATCGAGCCGGAGGCGACGATGCTGCCGTTGTTCATCAGGTAGCCGCGCCGGGCGACGGCGAGGGCGAGGCCGGCGTTCTGCTCGACCAGGAGGACAGCGGCGCCGAAGCGCTCGGCCACGTCCTGGATGACGCGGCGGACCTCCTTGACGAGAAGAGGAGAAAGGCCGAGCGAGGGCTCGTCGAGGAGGAGGAGGCGGGGGCGGGCCATCAGGCCGCGGGCGATCGCCAGCATCTGCTGCTGGCCGCCGCTCAGCTCCCGGCCCTTGGCCGACCGCTTCTGCGCGAGGATCGGAAAATAGGCCTCCATGCGCTGGATGTCCTTCTCGACCTCGTCCCGGTCCTTGCGCGCATAGCCGCCGAGCCGCAGATTTTCCTGGACGGTGAGGGGGCCGAAGATGCGGCGCCCTTCCGGCACCATGACGATGCCCTTGTTGGCGACGACGTCGGCCGGCCGCCCGGCGACGTTCAGCCCATCCAGCCTGATGGCTCCTCCGGTCGGGCGCAGCAGGCCGGAGATGGCCCGGAGCAGGGTCGACTTGCCGGCGCCGTTCGGGCCCAGGATCGTCACGATCTCGCCCTCGTCGACCGTGACCGAGACGCCGCGATTGACCCGGATCGGCCCGTAGGCGGTGTAGAGGTCGCTCACCTCGAGCAGCATCAGAGGCTGCCGCCGAGATAGACCTCGAGGACCTTGGGATCGTTGAGGACGGCGGCGGGCGGGCCCTCGGCGATCTTGGTGCCGAAGTCGAGCACGATCAGCCGCTCGCAGAGGGCGGCGATCATGTTCATGTCGTGGTCGATGACGCAGACGCCGATCTCCATGCCCGCCAGCTGCCGGATCGTCAGCACGAGCTCCTCGGTCTCGGTGTCGTTGAGCCCGGCCGCCGGCTCGTCCAGCAGCAGCAGCCGCGGGTGCGTCGCGAGCGAGATGGCGATGCCCAGCCGGCGCAGGCTGCCGAAGGGCAACGTTCCGGCGATCGCTCCATCGAAGCCGCGCAGCCCCACGAACTCGAGGAGGTCCTGGGGCGAGGCCCAGCGCCGCTCGGCCCGGCGGTGGCGGCCGCCATGCTCCCAGGCGGTCTGGACGTTCTCGAGGACGCTGACGCCGGCGAAGGTCATGGCCTGCTGGAAGCTGCGGGCGATGCCCTGACGAGAAATCTCGGCGGCGGGCCGGCCGGTGATGTCCCGGCCCTGCCAGGTGATGCGGCCGGCGGTGGGCGGCACGGCGCCGGTGACGATGTTGAAGAGCGTCGTCTTGCCCGAGCCGTTGGGCCCGACGATGCCCAGGATCTGGTCGAGCCCGATGTCGACGTCGACCCCGGCGAGCGCCACCACGCCCCCGAATTTTTTTTCGAGGCCCCTGATCTCGAGGGTCATCGGGGTGTTTCCGGGGCTCGTCGGCCCCAGCGCCCGCTGCCCCGGGCCGCCATCGCCCGGCGGTAGAGGTCGATGGGACCGGCGATGATGCCGCCCGGCAGCAGCATGATCACGGCGACCAGCGCCACGCCGTAGGCGATGCGGGAGTCGACCGGGTCGAGGTTCAGGACCTCGGGGAGGAAGTAGACGATGATGGCGCCGCCCAGGGGTCCGTAGAGCATGCGCGGGCCGCCCAGCATGACCATCAGCGCCAGGTAGACGCTGGGGAAGGTGTCGTAGAGCGTGGGCGAGATGTGGCGGAGGAAATAGGCCTGGAGCACGCCGGCAAGGCCCGCGAACAGCCCGCTCAGCATGAAGGCGCCGATCTTGTGGAAGCCCGTGTTGATGCCGATCGACCGGGCCAGCGTCTCGTTCTCGCGGATCGCCCGGAGCGTGCGGCCGTAGCGCGAGACGGAGACGAGCCAGGTGACCAAAATGCTGGCGAGGACGAGGAGGACGGTCAGGTAATAAAAGTTGAGGATCTTGTCGAGGTTGATGCCGAGGAGGGCGCCGACCGGGCCGACGTCGAGGCCGGCGGCGGCGCCGGTGAGGTCGCCGCCATTGGTCATGGCGATGCTGAAGAGGGCGCCGAAGGCGAAGGTGATGATGATGAAGTGGTGGCCGGCGACACGGAGCGAGGGCAGACCGACGATGCCCGCCACCACGGCGGTCGCCGCCATCGCGAAGGGGATCGACGCCCAGAAGCCGAGGCCGAGCGAGCCGGCGAGGATGGCGGCGGTGTAGCCGCCCACGCCCATCAGCGCGGCATGGGCGATCGAAAGAATGCCCGCCTGGCCGAAGAGGATGCCCAGCCCGTAGAGGGTGATCGCGGCGATGCCGGTCGAGATGGCGATCGAGAGGAAGCGATAGCTGTGGTCGATCCAGGGCGCCGCCACCAGCACCGCCACCACGACCAGGGTGACGACGGCGCGCTCGTAGGAGGTGCTGCGGCCCGACCGTGCGCCCGTGGCGACGCTGGCCGGCGCAGGGGCGACGCCCTGGCTCCCGACCGCCTCAGACACTGCGCGGGCCTTCGGTCCCGCCGAGCAGCCCCTGCGGGCGGATGAGCAGGATGATGATCATCAGCGCGAAGGAATAGGCGTCGGTCCATTGCGGCAGGCCGTAGCCGGCGCTGAGGCCGTCGACGAGGCCGAGGATGAGGCCGGCGATCACAGCACCCGTGACGTTGCCGAGGCCGCCGATGAGGGCGACGGCGAAGCCCTTGACGACCACCTGGCTGCCGATGAAGGGGGTGATCGGGTAGAGGGCGATCAGGAGCGCCCCGCCGAGACCCGCCAGGAAGCTGCCGTACATGAAGACCGCGGTGATGTAGCGGCGGATGGGGATGCCCATCAGGGCCGCCGTCTCCTGGTCGGAGACGCTGGCCCTGAGCGCCAGGCCGTAGCGGCTGCGCGAGATCGTGACGAAGGTCACGGCGACCACGACGACCGTGATCGCCACGACCACGGCGCGCATGGCGACGATCCGCACGTCGCCGACCTGCCAGATGGTGCCGATCGGGTCCTGGATGCTCTTCTGGTCGGAGTTCCAGATGCGGATGACGATGTGCTGGAGCAGCACGATCAGGCCGAGCGAGACGATGAAGCCGTTCATCGGCCGGTCGAGCGTGAAGCGGAAGATCGTTCGTTCCAGCAGCAGGCCGAGCAGGGCCACGACGAGGGCAGCGACGATGAGCGCGAGGAAGAAGCTCATGCCGTTGCTGACCAGCGCCCAGGTGACCATTCCTCCGACCATGAGGAACTCGCCGTGGGCGAAGTTGATGATGCCGGTCAGCCCGAAGATGATCGTGATGCCGATGCCGATCAGAATAAAAACGCTGGCAACGGAGAGGCTGTTGACGATCTGCTGGATGAAAATGTCCATCAGGGGACCCGGCTCACTGGAGGCTCGAGCAGCGCTACGCACCGGAGCCCAGCGGGCTTTCCGTCGAGCGCCGGAGGGGCGAGCGGGGGGACGGCGCCACCGATCCGCTGGTTGCGCCGGCGCACCGCCCGCCCCTCGAACGGGCCCGGCTCAGCCCCAGACGTCGCCCTTCGGCGGCTGGGCCGGGGGCTGCTCGACGGCACAGCTGAACTTGTCGGAGGAGTTGGTCTCGACGAGGCAGACCTCGGTGGCGATGTTCACCACCTGGTGGGTCTTGTAGAACTTGAGCGGAACGGCCGAGAGCACGCCGTCATAGGTCGAGGTCTCGAGATATTTCACGACGGCGTCGGGATCGTCGACCTTGCCGACGGCCTCGAGCGCCTTCGCGTACCAGTGGACATAGTCGTAGTAGAGCAGGGACACGGAGGCCTGCGGCCCCTCCTGGGCGCCGAGCGCGAAGTAGCGCTTGAAGTAGTCGGCGACCTTCTCCGAAGGCGGCTGGCCCCAGCAGAGGGCGATGCAGCTGATCGCGACCGGCACCGCGGCCTTGAGCTTGCGCGCCTTCCAGACGCCCGGATCGACGCCCATCACGAAGTAGGAGCGGGCCACGTTGAGCTGGATGGCCTGGGGCAGGGCGACCAGCGTCTCGTCCGGATTGTACCAGATGTGCAGGATGTCGGGCTTCATGCCCTTGATGCGGGTCAGGAGCGGCGTGAAGTCCTTGGTGTCGGGCGGGTAGAAGACGCGCTCCACCGTCTGGCCCTTGGCCTCGAGCGCCTTGATGTAGTGCGCCGTGAGATACTGGCCGCCGAGGTCGTTGGCGACCAGGATCACCGACTTCTTGGGCGCCGGCTTCAGCGCCTCGTTCATCAGCTTGATGACGCCGTTGGCGGTGCTGCCGCTGCGCTGGAACTCCGGGGGCTCGGTCTGGAACGCGTAGTGCAGGGGGCCGCCCGGGGCCACCGACTTCTCGTTCAGGATGCCGCCGAGCGAGCTGTTGCCGGTGAACTGGATGACCTTGGCGGGCCCGGTGATCTTCGTCATGGCGACGGAGAAGTCGTGCGACTCCGTGCCCCAGATCGCCTGCACGCCGATGTCGTTCACGAGCTCGCGGGCGTTGGCGATGGCGGTGTTGATGTCGGTCCGGTCGTCCCGATAGGTGGCCTCGAGCTTGTAGGTCTTGCCGCCGACCTTGATGCCGCCGGCGTCGTTGATCTCCTTCACGGCCAGCTTGACCGCGGCGGGGATCGTGTTCCCGGCCGAGACGAACGCGCCCGATTCGGCGGCGTCGACGCCGATCTTGACCACGTCCTCGGCCTTCGCCGCGGACGCTGCCAAGCCGCCGATGGCTGCGGCCGCGGCCAAGCCATAGAGAAGCGGTTTCATCGCGGTGAACCTCCCGTGTTGTAGGCTTATGCGGTCATCATATTCCCCCGAAGAGCCGGCAGCAAGCGCCCGAGCGAACGGAATCAGGGTCTCTTTCGTCGCCGGTCCCACCGTGGTCGGCGGAAGCGCGGGATCTCATCGCCGAGCAGGCCCAGGGAATGCGACCGGCGACGATGAAGGCGTCAGGCGGCCCGACGGGCGGCGAGTCCGTCGAGAACGGGCAGCAGCTCGGAAGGGTCCGGCCGCCGGGTGTAATCCGGGCTCACCGCGGCATAGGCGATCACGCCGTCGGTCCCGATCACGTAGCGGGCCGGCATCGGCAGGGTCCACGCCGGGTCGCCGTTGAAGGTCGGCAGGTCGTTCTTGAAGCCCTTGTAGAGCTCGATCAGATAGTCGGGCAGCGCGAAGCGGAGCCCGAAAGCCTGGCTCACCTCACCCCCGACGTCGCTCAGGATCGGGAAGGTCAGCTGGTTCTGCCGGGTCGACTTGCGACTGTTGGGTGGCGTCTGCGGCGAGATCGCCACCAAGCCGGCACCCCGCGCCTGGATCTCGGGGAGGGCCGCCTGGAGAGCCTGCGAGCTCCATGTTGCAATAGGGGCACCAGACGCCGCGATAGAAGGTCAGCACCAAGGGGCCATGCGCCAGCAGCGCGGCCGAGCTGACCGGATGGCCGTCCGGATCGGCGAGGGTGAAGGCAGGGGCGACATCGCCGACGTGCCTGGCGCGCTCCGCCTGGCCGGAGGCGATCAGCTCGGCCGTCGCGCGGTGCATGGTCTCGATCACCGCCGGCGGCACATTGTAGGGCGGCTTGCCGGCCTCGAAGTCGGCCTTGAACGCATCGAGACGGTCCTGAAGGGTCATCGGGTCATCTCCTCTTCCTGTCGCGGGCGGCTGGCCCGCGCCTGGGCGAGAAGATGACTTCCACCGGCCGAGGCGGGTAGACGACGAGGTCGCATCTCATTTATACGCTCTGCGTATGAATGACGGAGTGCGGGAGCTGACCGTCTTCGTGCGCGCCGCGGAGACCGGCAGCTTCTCCCGCGTCGCTCGCGAGCTCGGCCTGTCGCAGCCCTCGGTGTCGCGGATGGTGGCCGGCCTCGAGGCTCGGCTGGGTGTCAGGCTTCTCCTGCGCACGACCCGCAAGGTCACCCCGACCGATGCCGGCGCCGTGTTCCTGGAGCGCGTGCGCCAGATCCTGGGCGAGCTCGGCGAGGCCGAGGACGCGGCCCGCGGTGTCGACAGCCTGCAGGGGGTGCTCCGGGTCGCCATGCCCGGCGCCTTCGGGATCCGCGAGGTCATTCCGCACCTGCCGGGCTTCCTGGCGCAGCATCCGCGCCTCAGGGTCGACCTGCGCATCTCGGACCGGACCGACGACCTCGTCGCCGAAGGTGTCGACATGGCCGTGCGACTGGGGCATCTCGCCGATTCCGGGTTCGGCGGCCGTCTGCTCGGCACGTCGCCCCGTCTCGCCATCGCCGCACCCGCCTACCTGGCCGAGAGAGGCATGCCCAAAACGCTCGCCGACCTCTCGGGGCACGATTGCATTCTCGGGCCGGGCCTCTCGGGCCGACGCGGCTGGAGCTTCGTCAGAGGGGGAACGGTGACGTCGGTCGCCGTGGAGGGCCGGGTGGAGGTGGCGTCCGCCGAAGGCGTGATGGCCTGTGCCAAGGTCGGGCTCGGGATCGCCATCGTCTCGCAATGGATGTGCAGGGCGGAGCTGGCCGTCGGCGATCTTGTCCCCGTTCTGACCGACTACCGGCTCGAGCCGGTCGACGCCCACGCCGTCTATCCCAGCGGCCGGCGCCCGTCGCTCAAGGTGAGAGCGTTCTCCGACCATCTGGCGGCGAGTCTCGGAACGACGATGGCGGGGAGCCCCTCCGGCGATGGTCTCGCGGTCGCGCCCTGAGCGAGCGCCGGAGCGTCGCGGCCTGCGCCCGCTTGGATCGACGTCGCTTCGAGCCTAGATTCGGTCTTCGATCCCGACCAGGCGAGCGGAGAGGAAGGGCGATGGTTGCGCTGGTGGACGAGCGGGCGCTCGACGAGCGGCTGGCGCGGCTGGAAGTCGGCGCGGCCCTGGAGCCCGCGGGTGGTGTCGCGGCTCGAGACGCTGATCCGGACCGCCGACGACAGGGCGCTGTTCCGCGTCAATCCTTTCCCGTTCGCGGCCGCGCGCGGCCTCGAGGCGGGCGAGGCGGTCGATCTCTTCCTCCATGCGACGGCGCTGGGGCTCTTCGAGATGGACTGGCTCCTGGTCTGCCCGATGTGCGCCTGCGCCGTGGAAAGCTTCGCGCGGCTTCGCGCCGTGCAGAGGCGATTCCACTGCCCGATCTGCCACAATGACTACGAAGCCGCGATGGACGACTTCATCGCGATCTATTTTACCGTCTCGCCCCAGATCCGCGCCATCCGCCACCACCGCCCCGCCGAGCTGGATGCGCTGGAGCACCTCTTCGTCCTCAAGGCCGTGCCCGAGGCGCGGACCTCGACGGGCGATCCCTACCTCGACGTGATGAAGGCCGGGCTGCGCGGCGCCTCCTTTCTCGAGCCCGGCAGCGTCGTCACCTTCTCCTTCGAGGCGACGGAAGGGCAGCTCCTAGGCTTCAGCTCGGAGACGGACGCCGGCTTTCTTTTTCCGGTTGCGGCCGAGAAGGCGTCGGGACCGCAGCGGATCAGGCTGACCCGGGTCGGCGCGGCCTACGAGCCCAGGGAGGTGGCGCTGGCCCAGGGTCCGGTCGAGCTCGAGGTGGCCAATCCCGAGGCCGACCGCGAGGTGCTGGGGATCATCCAGCTGTCGCGTCATCACGACGAGGGGCTCCTGCGCTTCGACCCCTACCTCACGGGCAAGCATCTGCTCACGAGCCAGACGTTCCGGAGCCTTTTCAGGTCCGAGGTGGTGGGCGGGGCCGAGGGTCTGGCGATCCGGGACATCGCGCTGCTCTTCACCGACATCAAGGGATCGACGGCGCTCTACCAGCGGATCGGCGACCTCAACGCGTTCCAGCTCGTCCAGCAGCATTTCGACCAGCTCCGGGAGGCGACGGTGCGCCACGGCGGGGCGATCGTGAAGACCATCGGCGATGCGGTGATGGCGGCCTATCCGGACGCCGCCAGCGCGGTGGGCGCGGCACTCGACATGCGCGACGCGATCGAGCGCTTCAACGAGACCCAGCCGGACGCCCCCGTGCTGCTCAAGATCGGCATCCACCATGGGGCGGCGATCGCGGTCACGCTCAACGACGGGCTCGACTATTTCGGCCAGACCGTCAACATCGCCTCGCGCGTCCAGGAGATGGCGGACGCCGCCGAGATCTGGATCACCGGGGAGGTCTGGGCCTATCCGGGGGTGCAGAAGCTGCTGGCGGCCCACGCGGCGGAGCCACGCACGGCCGAGCTCCAGGGTGTGGCGGGGCCGACGGCGGTCGTGAGGATCGGCGGGCGAAGCGGCGCCAAGGCGGCCTGAAGGCCCGGATCGACCTCAGGCGAAGAGGCTCTCGACGGGAACGGCGATCCCCGGTGGGTCGAGGCGCAGCTCGCCCTCCTTCAGGATCCTCGTCGAGATCGCGCCGTTCCCGGCCTTCTCGTGGTGGATCACCGTGCCGCTCTCGGTCCTGACGATCAGATAGTGGCGGACCGAGGCCAGCGAGAAATAGTCGGCGAGCTTGGCGCCGGCATCCATGGCCCGCGTCGAGGGCGAGAGAACCTCGACCAGGATCAGGGGGTCGGTGATGCGGATGGTGTCGGGCGCCAGCTCGGGGCCGCAGCGGACGAGGGCATCGGGCTCGTAGATGGTCGTCTCGTCGATTTCGACCGAGACGCCGTCGGGCAGGGCCTCGCAGGGCAGGCCGGCAGCCCCGATCGCATCGCGCAGGGCGGCGTAGACGGCACCCTTGGTTCGCGCATGGGCCAGCCGCTCGGGCGCCATGCCGACGATCTCGCCTTTGACCAGCTCGTAGCGCTCGCCCTCGGGCCGGTCCATCGCCCAGGCGATGAACTCGTCGGCCGTCATGCGGGCGCGGGCGGAAGAAGCCATCTCGACACTCCTTTGGCGAGCTCAGTCTAGCGCCGGCGCCGTTGCCGGTCACGCCGCGCGTCCTTTGGCGTTGGCCCCCTCGCCGTCGCGACGCCGCGCTGCTATCTCCCCGGGCATGCACGCGCTCGCCAATCCCCTGCGCTTTCAGAAGCTCACCGATCCGCTGCTGCCCTGGCTGCTGGCGGGGCTCGTCGTCCTCTTGCCCGTGGGGCTGGTATGGGGGCTCTGGATAGCGCCCGCCGACTATCAGCAGGGCGACTCCTACCGGATCATGTTCGTCCACGTGCCGGCCGCCTGGATGGCGATGCAGACCTATGCGCTGATCGCCGTCGCCAGCGCCGCGGCCCTCATCTGGCGGCATCCCCTGGCCGAGATCGCCGCCCGGGCCGCGGCCCCGATCGGCGCCTGCTTCACGGCCGTCGCCCTCGTCACGGGCTCGATCTGGGGCAAGCCCACCTGGGGCACCTACTGGGTCTGGGACGCCAGGCTCACCTCCTTCCTGATTCTTCTGTTCCTCTATCTCGGCTACATCGCCGTCCAGGATGCTTTCGAGGACCCGGCGCGGGGCTCGCGGGCCGCCGCCATCCTGGCGCTGGTGGGTGCGGTCAACCTGCCGATCATCAAATACTCGGTCGACTGGTGGAACACCCTCCATCAGGGCGAGAGCATCTTCCGGGCCGGCGGCCCGACCATCGCCTGGAGCATGCTCTGGCCGCTCTTCATCATGCTCGCCGTCTTTTTTCTTCTTTTCCTCGCTGTCTGGATCTTCCGTATCCGGGGCGAGCTCGCGGCGCGGCGCCTCCTCAACCTCCGGCTCGGCACGGCCGAGCCTGCGGAGGGCTGAGGCTCGGCCGGTATGCGGCGGGGCGGTTTGACCGGGGCCGGCCGGAGCCTATAACCACTTTATAATCCCGCGAGACCGGGGCGCTCCCCGCCGCGCGGCGCCCTGACCTGTGCCCAGGAGGATGCCCCGTGTCCACGACCGGTCATGACAGCCTGCAGGTCCGCCGCTCGCTATCGGTCGGCGACCTCGCCTACGACTATTTCAGCCTGCCCGAGGCCGCCAGGCGCCTCGGCAACATCGACCGTCTGCCGTTCTCGATGAAGGTGCTGCTCGAGAACCTGCTGCGCTTCGAGGACGGCCGCACCGTCACCACCGACCATGTGGACGCGATCGCCGCCTGGCTCGCCAGGCGCACCTCGGAGACCGAGATCGCCTACCGGCCGGCCCGCGTGCTGATGCAGGACTTCACCGGCGTGCCGGCCGTCGTCGACCTCGCCGCGATGCGCGAGGCGATGCTCGACCTCGGCGGCGATGCGAAGAAAATAAATCCGCTGGTGCCGGTCGACCTCGTGATCGACCACTCGGTCCAGGTCGACGCCTTCGCGAGCCAGGGCGCCTTCGCGCGCAATGTCGAGCTCGAGTACGAGCGCAACGGCGAGCGCTACGCCTTCCTGCGCTGGGGGGCGGAGGCCTTCGACAATTTCCGGGTGGTCCCGCCCGGCACCGGCATCTGCCATCAGGTCAATCTCGAATATCTCTCCCAGGTCGTCTGGACCGGGAAGGAGGGCAACCGGCAGATCGCCTATCCCGACACGCTGGTCGGCACCGACAGCCACACCACGATGGTCAACGGCCTGGCGGTGCTGGGCTGGGGCGTGGGCGGCATCGAGGCCGAGGCGGCCATGCTCGGCCAGCCGGTCTCGATGGTGATCCCCGAGGTCGTCGGTTTTCGGCTCACCGGCAAGCTGCCCGAGGGGGCCACCGCCACCGACCTCGTGCTCACCGTCACGCAGATGCTGCGGAAAAAGGGCGTCGTCGGCAAGTTCGTCGAGTTTTTCGGTCCTGGCCTGCCGGGCCTGCCGCTCGCCGACCGCGCCACCATCGGCAACATGGCGCCCGAGTACGGCGCCACCTGCGGCCTCTTCCCGATCGACCGGGTGACGCTCGACTATCTCAGGCTGACCGGCCGCGACCCCAAGCGCATCGCCCTCGTCGAGGCTTATGCCAAGGCGCAGGGCATGTGGCACGACGAGCGCACGGAGGACCCCATCGTCACCGACATGCTCGAGCTCGACCTCGCCAGCGTCGAGCCCAGCCTCGCCGGCCCGAAGCGGCCGCAGGACCGGGTACCGCTCAAGGGCGCCAAGGCCGGTTTCGCCGAAAGCCTGAAGGCCCTGGCCGGCGACAGCCCGCTCGACCGGGAGCAGCCGGTGGCGGGCGCCGACTACGCCATGAAGCACGGCCACGTCGTGATCGCGGCCATCACGAGCTGCACCAACACCTCCAATCCCGGCGTGATGCTGGCCGCGGGCCTCGTCGCCAAGAAGGCGGCCCTGAAGGGCATCGCCCCCAAGCCCTGGGTGAAGACCTCGCTGGCGCCCGGCTCCAAGGTCGTGACCGACTATCTCCTGAAGGCCGGCCTCACCCCGTACCTCGACCGGCTCGGCTTCAACCTCGTGGGCTATGGCTGCACCACCTGCATCGGCAACTCGGGCCCGCTGCCCGAGCCCATCGCCGAGGCCGTGACCGAGGGCAAGCTCGTGGTCGCGGCCGTGCTCTCGGGCAACCGCAACTTCGAGGGTCGCGTCCATCCGCAGGTCAAGGCCAACTACCTGGCCTCGCCGCCGCTCGTCGTGGCCTATGCGCTCGCGGGCTCGATGCTGAAGGACGTCACGACCGAGCCTCTCGGCACCGGCTCCGACGGCAAGCCCGTCTATCTGAAGGACGTCTGGCCGACGCCCCAGGAGGTCGACGAGGTCGTCCGCGAGGCGGTCGACCAGGCCATGTTCAAGAGCTCCTATGCCGACGTCTTCTCGGGCGACGAGCGCTGGCGGGCGATCGCCGCCTCCGAGACCGGCCTCACCTACGAGTGGGACGAGGGCAGCACCTATGTCCGGCTGCCGCCCTACTTCGAGGGGATGCCCAAGGCGGCGCCGGAGACGGTGAGCGACATCGAGGGTGGCCGCATCCTGGCGCTCCTGGGCGACTCGATCACCACCGACCACATCTCGCCGGCCGGCTCGATCAGCCGGACGAGCCCGGCGGCCGAGTATCTCCAGGGCTACCAGATCCGGCCGCAGGACTTCAATTCCTACGGGTCCCGCCGCGGCAACCACGAGGTCATGATGCGGGGCACCTTCGCCAACATCCGCATCAGGAACGAGATGCTGGCCGGCAAGGAGGGCGGCTACACCCTTCTCCAGCCCGACGGGACGGAGATGTCGATCTACGACGCGGCGATGGAGTACGCGAAGCGCAAGGTCCCGCTCGTCGTCGTGGCCGGCCAGGAATACGGCACCGGCTCCTCGCGCGACTGGGCGGCCAAGGGCACCCTGCTTCTCGGCGTGAGGGCGGTGATCGCCGAGAGCTTCGAGCGCATCCATCGCTCGAACCTCGTCGGCATGGGCGTGCTGCCGCTGACCTTCAAGGACGGCATGACGCGAAAGAGCCTGAAGCTCGACGGCAGCGAGATGGTCGACATCGAGGGCCTCGAGACCGGCCTCAAGCCGCGCATGGACGCCGCCGTCACCATCACCCGCAAGGACGGCAGGGAGGAAAAATTTTCTCTTCTTTGCCGCCTCGATACGCTGGACGAGGTCGAATACTACCGCCACGGCGGCATTCTGCAGTTCGTCCTCAGGATGCTGCTCGCCCAAAGTCCCGCCGCCGGCAGCGCCTGAGCCGGATCGACCGCGACCCCGTGTGCTTGGCCGCTGCCGGCCAGCCACCCGGGAGCGCTGCCTCAGTGGGCATGGCCCTCGCAGGTGGGCCGCGTGAGCACGGCGCTTCTTGCTCACGAGCCTCTCTGCACGGTCCTCTCGGTCCGGGGTGAGGCCGGCGATGCGCCTATCGAAAGCCGGCCCGTCCGGCGGCTGCGGTCCTCGCCAGCGCTGGTCGAGCCATATCCGCGCCTCTCCTGGCGTCTGCTCAGTCGAGCTCGAGCAGGGTGCCGCAGGCTTCCTCGGGTGCCAGCAGCAGGGTCCCGGCGGCGGAGAGCGTCACGGCCCTGCCAGCGGCCTCTAGCCAGCGCCGGGTCGCGTCCCGGTCCCGGCAGCGGAGGCGGAGGGCCAGGAGCGCCGGCGGGGCAGCTTTAGGGGCCAGAGCGCCGAATTGTCGGGCGAAGGCCTCGGGCAGGAGAAAGCTTATCACCGCCGTCCCCGTCGCGATCTCGACTCCTTCGGCGTGACGGGACACCCGGCCATCGAGGAGGCTGCCGTAGCGACCTGCCACCTCCAGAAGATCGTCGGCGATGCCCACGATCTCGGCCAAGCCGATGACGCCGTTGGGCTGCTCGACGAAATCCGGGCGCCAGACCAGCTCGGGCGTGTGGTGCTGGCAGACGAAGAGCCAGGCCCCCGGCAGGGCGCCGGTGCTGGTGCGGGCGACCGTGAAGGCGGCATCCTTCGGGCCCAGGGCGAGCTGGACCGGACGCGAGAACGCCATGGCCTCGCCGTCGCCGATGCCCAGCTCGGCGAAGCGCCGCGCCGCAGCCTGGGCGTCGTCGGTCTTGAAGGCGATGCCGTAGAGGCCCTGACGCCGCTCCAGCGCGGCCCGCTGGGCGGCATTGGCGGGCGTTGGCGCCAGGACGCCCATCGTCTCGAGATAGGTGAGGCGATCCTCGAAGACGATGGTGGCGTTGGCCGTGCCCATGTGGGCAGAGTGGACACCCCGCGGCGTCGGCCGGAACCCCAGCCGGGTCATCTGCCGGTCGGCCGCATCGAGATCGTGCACGAGAAGAATGGCATGATCGAGGCCACCGATGGTCGCCATGCGCCCGCCTCCTCCTGCTTCAGCCGTCCTTCGTCCCCATCGACCGCCCAAGCTCGAGCCGAAGGCAGGCCACCTGCCCCCGGCGGCTCAGCCGCGGACGAGATAGAGGCGGACTGCGCTCCAGGCGGCCGCGGTGGGATCGTCGCCGCCGGCGGGCTCGGCCGAGCCCCGCTCGATCGCCAGGGTCAGCGTGTCGCCGCTGAATGGGCCCTCGAACTTGAGATTGCGGCCGCTCGGCCGTGTCGATGGAGTTGGAGGTGACCGTTACGACTTGGCCCGCCTGCGTCCAGCGGCAGCTCTTCTTCACCAGGGGCGATCCCGGCCGCGGGCCGGGCAGCAGGGTCTCGCAAGCACCCCCGGCACGCAGCGTGAGCCGTGCCTCGGGCGAGTCGAGACGGTTGAGCCTGTCGCGGAAAAAGGCCTTGGGGTCGCCCTGCGCGGCCTCGATCGACTTGGCCATCTGCTCGAGCCGCGCGGCCTGGGCCTCGACCTGCGGGTCGCCGGGCGCACGGGCGCGCATCGCGGCCGCCCGCTCCTCGAGCATGGGCGCCCGGCTCGCCATCGCCTGCAGCTTGGCCGGCCCGATCTTGGCCACCATCGCCGCCGCCAGACTGTCGACCTCGGCCGACATCTTGGCCGTGTCGTAGCGCCACACCCCTTCCGCCCCGGCGGCATGCGCCGCGACGGGCAGGAGCCCCAAGAGAAGGACCAGAAGACCAACGCGACGCATGGTGCCTCTCCCCCGATGCCTGCAGGAGAGAGATCATAGCCGCGCGCCCGAGCGAGAGCCATGCCGCTCTGCCGAGCCCCGCCGCGCCCACGGTCGGCATAGCTCGGTTTCGTTCTCTGGGTTGCCGGCTCGGGGTCCCTGGGGCGGCCTTCCCCTCGGCCTCGCCCCAGGCGCTGCCGCCGGCAGCGCCTGGGGCGGATAGGCGGCGACGGGCCGCTGCCGGCTACCGCCAGCGGTCCCGGACGAAGGCCAGGCCGTCGCGCGCCACCTGCTCCTCGGACTCGAACAGGCGGCGCCAGATCTTTACGTGCGGGACGATCTCGGGAACGCCTTGGCCGAAGCTCTCGATCACGAGCGGCCCGGGGTAGCCGATCGCCCTCAGTGCCGCGAAGGTCCGCGTCCAGTCGACCTGGCCCTTGCCCGGCGTGCCACGGTCGCTCTCCGAGATGTGGACATGGTTGATGAGCGCCGCGTGGTCGCCGATCGCCCGTTGCACGTCCCGCTCCTCGATATGCGCGTGGAAGCTGTCGTAGAGGATGCCGACGTTCCTCATGCCGACGGCATGGACCATGCGGGCAGCCTGGGCCGTCGTGTTGACGAGGTAGCACTCGAACCGGTTCAGGAACTCCAGCGACAGGCTGATGCCGCGCGGCTCCGCGTCGCTCGCCGCCTCTGCCAGATGCTCGACGGCGAGCCGGAACTCGGCCTCGGTGGGTCCCAGGCCGGAGAACACGCCGAAGGCCGAATGCAGCGGGCCGCAGATGAGCTTCGCGCCGAGTGCCTGGGCGCTCTCGTTGACGGCCTTGGCGGCCGCGAGCGCTGCCTGCCGCACGCCACGGTCGGGACTGACGGGGTTGTCGGCGATGCCGCGGACCGAGACGACCGTCCGATCCAGGCCGATGCGGTCGAGCTCTCGCCCGAGCCACGCATAGTGCGCCGGGTCGGGCTCGAAGATCGGGATCTCGACCTGGTCGTAGCCCAGCCCCTTCAGGCGCTCCAGCAGCGGCAAATGCCGCTCGTCGACCTTCGCCGTCCAGAGAAGAAGGTTGATGCCGATCTGCATTTTTACTCTCCTTGCCAACCGGGCCGGAGTATCGCCGCGCCCTCGGGCGGGCGGCATCCGTAAGGGTGCGTAGGAACCGGTCGGTGCGATGACGTAGGCGACGGGCAACGCTGGGGTTGTGCTGCGCTCACCGTCGGTCCACGATCGACGCTGGCATGACCAGCGCGGCGATGACTTCCGAGGGACCGTTGGGAGCCAGGATGATCGTGAGCCCGAGCAGCGCAGCGGAGCTGACCCGGCGCGAGCGGCAGATCGCCCTCTCCTACATCGAGGGCGAAGGCTGCAAGACCATTGCCCGGACGCTCGGGATCTCGCCCGCCACCGTGCGCACGCACGTCAATGCGATCTACCGCAAGCTCGAGGTGACCAACCGCATCGAGCTGCTGCACCGCCTGACGCCGGTCGCCCTGGAACGGCTCGACGCGCCCCACGCGCCGGAGGCGGCCGCGGCAGCGCCCGACGCGACGCCGGCACCCGAGGCCGACATGGTGGCCACCGAGCCGCCGCCCTGGCAGCCCGACGCCGCGCGCCAGGAAAAGAACGCGATCGCGGTTCTGGCCTTCGAGGACCTGGGCGGCACGGACGAGCGGCCGCACCTCGGCGCGGGCATCGCCGAGGACATCCTGATCGAGCTCGGCCGGTTCCGGTCGCTGTTCGTCATCGCGCGCAATTCTTCTTTCACCTACCGCGGCCAAGTCGTGCCGTTGCGCCGGATCGGCTGTGAGCTGGGCGCCCGATACGTCCTGTCCGGCAGCGTGCGCTCGGCGGGCTCACGGCTGCGGATCGCCACCAGCCTCGCCGACACGCTGGACGGTCACCAGATCTGGGGCGAGCGGTACGACGGCCCGGCCGAGGACATCTTCAGGGTCCAGGACGACGTCGTCTCGACCATCGCCGCGACCCTGGTCGGGCGGGTCGAGGCGGCCGCGGCGAGCGAGGCCCGCCGGCAGCCGACCGACAGCCTCGTCGCCTACGACCTGGTCCTGCGGGCCAAGGAGCTTCGCCACAGGCACAGCCCCGGCCGACGAGCTGGCCGCGCAGCGGCTCCTCGATCAGGCGGTGGCGCTGGACCCGGCCTATGCCCAGGCCCAGGCGCAGCTGGCGCTCACCCATCTGCAGCAGTTCTTCTGGGACGATACGGACGGCTCGCCGCAGCGCGCCCTGGAGATCGCCCGGGCGGCCCTCGATCTCGACGCCCGCGAGCCCTGGTCGCACATGGTGCTGGGGCTGGCCTATGTGCATCTCCGGCGCTGGGACGAGGCGCTGCGGCACAGCGAGGAGGCGGTGGCGCTCAATCCCAGCGACGCCGCCCTCTGCGCCAAGCACGGCCTGCTGCTGGCCGATCTCGGCCGGCCGGCCGAGGGGATCGCCTGCATCGAGCGGGCGATGCGGCTCGACCCCTTCGAGGCGCGCAGCTACTGCTCGTCGCTCGGGCTCGCCCTCTTCGCCGCCCGCCGCTACCCCGAGGCCATCCGGGCGATCGACGCCGCCCCGCGCCCGAAATTCTATCACCATGTCTGGCGCGCCGCGGCCTACGCGCATCTGGGCCAGCTGGAGCAGGCCCGCTCTCACGCCGCCGAGTGCATGCGCCTCGCACCCGACTTCACGATCGGCCGCTTCGCCCGCCTGGAGCCGATCCGGGACCCCGCCGATCTGGAGCACTGGCTGTCCGGCTTCCGTATCGCGGGCGTGCCCGAGTAGCCGGCCCGGGCACGTCCTCGATCCGCCGAGGATCAGCCCGTGGGCGGGGTGCCGGCGCGCTTCTCCACGGCGGCGATGGCCGCGGCGCCGGCGATCGCCTCCAGGCGGAGCCGGTAGCGGCGCTGCTCGCCGTGGCCCAGCAGGGGCAGCTCGCCGCGCTGCTTCCAGTCCTCGCGGGAGCCGGCATGGACGGTGCCGGGCTCGAGGCCGAGGACATAGTTGCCTTCCTGCAGGTTCTGCCATTCGTAGAGGGCCGGCATGGCCCGGCCGTCCCAGCTCAGCACGACGCCCAGGCCCTCCTCGCCGCCGACCTTCAGACGCGGGTTGACGAGGGCCGCGAAGGCCGTGCCCTCGGCGTCGGTCCGGACCTCGTGCTCGTAGACCTGCTCGACGAAGTTCGACTGCGGCGGAGCCTGCTCGAGCGGTCCGATCGTGGCGTTCTTGTCGTCGAAGAGAGTTGCTCGCCGGCGGACGATGGGTGCCACGACGCGTGCCCCCTCGTCGAGCAGCGGCCAGCCCATGTTCACATGGTAGAGCATGGCGTGCGGCGTCGGGTGGAAGCCCTCGCTCGTCACCGTGTCGGCGATGGTCAGCGCGGCGCTGCCGGCCTCGATCTCGATGCGCCGGTGCAGCACGAGATTCTCGCCGAACATCGTCGCCTGCCGGACCAGGCCCTCGGCGGCGAGCAGCGCCCGATCGCCGTCCCAGCGGACGCCGTAGCCCAGGAGGCGGGCCGGCGTGTAGGCGATCCGCCCGTGCAGGCCGTGCCGGACCTTCTTTCTGTAGGGATAGCGGTAGTGCTCGGCGCCCTCCTCGGCCGGGCCCATGATGTGATCGAGCCCGCAGGTGTTGACGAGACCCGAGAAGGACCGGAGCCAGCCCAGCCCGTCCTCGGCATCGTGCTCGTGCAGCCAGGGGCTGCGGAACCCGGTCGGCGAGCGCCACCCGATCGGCACGCCCGAGAAGGAAAGGCCGGCCAGGTCCATGCCACGGTCGACCAGCACCTCGGCCTCGAAGCCGCCGCCGGCCCGGAAGCGCAGCACCCTGACGCCCCGCTCCGGCCCGTCATCGAAGGTCGAGAGCGTCACCCCGATCAGCTGATCCAGGGAACCGGTGTGGCGTGCGAGCTCGGCGGCGCTCAGCTCGCGGCCGAAGAGTTCTTGGCATTTTTTGCTCTCTCCAATGGCCGGCCGGGGCGCCCTCAGACAGGCCGCTCCTCGATGGTGTCGACCCGGCTCGGATAGAAGGCGAGGTGGCCGGCGATGGGGGCCATCGCCGGGAAGGGGCTCTCGTAGGTCCAGACGGCGTTCTCGGATGGCCTGCCGTCCACCACGATCGAGAAGTAGGCGGCGTCGCCCTTGTAGGGGCAATGCGTGGCGTGCGCGGTGCGGACGAGGAGCGTCATGTCGACGTCCTCGCGCGGCACGTAGCTGCACCGGCGGATAGCTGGCCTCGCGCAGGGTCAGGGCCCTGCGCGTGTCGGCGATCGTCCGCCCGGCGAACGTCACGACGACCCGCCCCGCATGGGGCTCGATGGTGATCGGATGGTCGGGTCCAGGCGTGCCTCATCGTCGCTCGGTCCCTCTCTGACAAAGGCTCACCTCGCATAGATGGCGCGCTCGAAGGACCCGAACAGGCCGAGCACGGCCGGGTCGGCGAAGGGCAGGAGCTGGGTGAGGATCACCCCTGCGACCTGCTTTGTGGGGTCGAGCCAGTAGTAGGTGTTGGCGAGCCCGGCCCAGGCGAGGCTGCCGGCGCTGCGGCCGGTCGGCGCCTCCTCGGTGGTGATGACGAAGCCCAGGCCCCATTTCTTGACCATGCCCGGGAAGAACTCGGCATCGTTGGTGACGTCGGGCGCGGCGCTGCGCAGCATGCCGACCTCGAGCGCGCCGATCTGGTTCTGGCCCATCATCGCCACCGTCTCGGGGCGGAGGATCCGGGCGTCGCCGAGGCGGCCTCCGGCCAGGAGCGCCGTCAGGAAGCGAAGATAGTCGGGGCCGGTGCCGTAGAGGCCGCCGCCGCCCATGTAGAACTCGGGTTCTTGCGGCACCTCGAGCTCGATCGGCGCGAGCGAGCCGTCGGCCTGCCGCTGGTGCATGCCCGCGAGGCGCCGGCGCTGGTCCGGCCCGATGACGAAGCCCGTGTCGGCCATGCCGAGCGGCCCGAATATCTTTTCCTTGAAGTAGGCCTCGAGCCGCTTGCCGCTGACCTTCTCGACCGCCTTGCCCGCGAGGTCGATGTTGACGCCGTACTCCCAGCGCTCGCCGGGATCGAAGACGAGCGGCCGGGTCAGGGTCGCGTTCTCGCAGGTGAAGATACCCGGGAGCTTGGTGTGCTCCAGGTAGCGGCCCATGTCGGCGTTCCACATGTGGTAGGTGAAGCCGGCCGTGTGGGTCAGCAGATGGCGGAGCGTGATCGGCCGCCTGGCCGGCCGCAGCCGCGGCGCGCCTTCGGCATCGAAACCCTCGAGCACCTGCGGCTTGGCCAGCTCGGGAAGCACCTCGGCGATGGGCGCCTCGAGGTCGAGCCTGCCCTGCTCGACCTGCTGCAGGGCCGCGACCGTGGTCACGGCCTTGGTCATCGAGGCGAGCCAGAAGACGGTGTCGGTGGTCATCGGCGCGTCGTCGCCCAGGCGACGCCGACCGAAGGCGCCCTCGTAGAGGACATCCCGGCCGTCGGTGGCGAGCGCCACGACCCCGGGCACCTCGCCCGCCGTGACTGCCCGCTCGAGCTCGCGATCGATCGTCGCCTTGCCGACCATGTCAGCCTCCCTGGTTCGTCGCGGGATCATAGCACGCCGTCGCCGATGCCGCCTTGACAGTCGCGCACGCGACGTGTGGTTGGGGCCGCCGGGCGATCGCTCGGCCTCGACGATCCACCCGCTGGAGCTTTCCCATGAACATGCCGGCAAGCGCGCGCTCGACCCACTTCTGGTGGGTGCGGCACGCTCCGGTCGACAATCCCGGCGGCACGATCTACGGCCATATCGACCTGAACGCGCTTGACCGAGGATCCTGACGCCTACGCCGGCCTCGCGGCCCTCCTGCCGCGGCGGGCGGTCTGGGTCGTGACGGGTCTCCGGCGGACCCGGCAGACGGCCGAGGCGGTGCTGCGGGCGCGTGGCGGCGAGCCGCCCGAGCTCCTGGTCGAGCCGGCGCTGGGCGAGCAGAATTTCGGCGACTGGCAGGGTCGGACCCACGACGAGGTGTTCGGCGAGCTCGGCCGGCGCCACACCTTCTGGCTGGCGCCGGCGGCGACCCGCGCCCCCAACGGCGAGAGCTTCGCCGATCTCGCGGCCCGAACCTCCGAGGCGGTGCTGCGGCTCCTCGAGGCGCATCGCGGCCGGGACGTCGTCGTCTTCGCCCATGGCGGCACCATCCGCGCCGCCGTCGGCATGGCGCTCGGGCTCGACTGGGACGCGGCGCTCCGCCTCTCGATCGACAATCTGTCGCTCTCGGTGATCTCGCTGCTCGACCTCGAGGGCGAGCCGCCGGCCTGGCGGGTCGACGCGGTCAACGTCCCGCCGCATCTCCCGGTCGACCGGCAGGTGCCGGCCCACACCCCCTCGCCGCTGGTCAGGCGCAGCGCCTGACGGGCGAGAAGGCGCGTCGGCCCCCGGGCCTCAGCCGGCGAAGCGCTTGCGGAAGCCGTCGAGCTTGGCCCGCCAGACGGGGCTGTCGACGATCTCCTTGTTGACGATGCCCTTCGGCACCTCGCCCCGCATCACCGCCAGCACGGTCTCGATGTCGGCAGCGCCATTGCCGGCGAAGCACTGATCCGTCCAGCAGAGCGCATGCGGCGTCACGATGACGTTGTCGAGCTTGAGGATCGGCTCGTCGGCCGGGCAGGGCTCGGTCTCGAACACGTCGAGGGCCGCTCCTGCGATCTTGCCCGCCGCGAGCGCCGCGTGGAGCGCCTTCTGGTCGACCGTGGGGCCGCGCGAGGTGTTGATGATGTAGGCCGTGGGCTTCATCAGCGCCAGCCGCTCGGCATTGACGATGTGCCGCGTCGCCTCCGAGAGCGGCACGCTGACCGAAAGATAGTCCGCGCGCCGGAACAGGTCCTCGAGGCTCACCAGCTCGACGCCGAGGCCGGCCGCGACCTTGGGGTCGGCGTAGGGGTCGTGGGCGATGAGCTTCATCTCGAAGGGCTTGGCCAGACGAAAGGCCTCGGCGCCGATATTGCCGATGCCGAGCTGGCCGAAGGTGCGGCCGACCACGCCCTCGCCCATGTAGCCCGAGCGTTGGTTCCAGCCCGTCGGGCCCTGCCGGGTCAGGCGGTCCTTGACGAGCAGCTTCTGCGACAGCGCCAGGATGAAGGTGATGATCGAGACGGCCACCGGGCGGCGGATGCCGTCCGGGGTGATGCCGAGCGCTATGCCGGCGGCCGTGCAGGCCGGCACGTCGACGCTGTCGTAGCCGACGCCGAAGCGGGCGACGACGGCGAGCCTGCCGTCCGCCGGGATGCTCGTCTTGTCGAAGCGCGGGACCAGGAGGATCAGGGCGTCGCAGCCGGCCAGGCCCTTGGCCGGCATCGTGCCGCCCTGGTCGTCGACATGGACCATCTCGACCTTGGGGTTCGACGTCAGCGGCCCGAGGTCGAAGCTCGGGTAGGTCGGGCTGCCGTCGGGCTTGCGGAAGTCGCCGCTGAGCGCCACGCGGAACTTGTCCATGGCTTCCTCCCGCTTACTTCGCCGCACCGGCGCGGATGGCGTCCACGCCGGCCTTGAGCGCCGCCTGGAACACCCAGACGTCGCCCGCATAGCAGATGAAATCGAAGCCCTGCTTGTTGAGCGCCACGCCCGTCGCGACGTCGGGCACGAGCCGGCCGGCCGATTTCTTGTGCTTTCTGCAGGCCGACAGGACCCGGTCGATCGCGTCCTTGAAGATCTTGTTCTCGAAGTCGCCGGGGATGCCGAGCGAGCAGGAGAGGTCGAAATGGCCGACCCAGAGGCAGTCGACGCCGTCGATGGCGGCCAGCGCCTCGGCGTTCTCCACGCCGGCCCTGGTCTCGATCTGGGCGAAGAAGGTGATGCGCTCGTTGGCGGCGGCGAGCTTCTCCATCACGGCGCCGCCCCGGTAGTTGTCGTGCGCCACGCCCAGCGCCACGCCGCGATTGCCCAGCGGGCACGTACTTCATGCAGTTGAGGATGTGGCGCGCCTCGTCGGCGTCGTTGACCATCGGCAGCATGATGCCCTCCGCGCCCATGTCGGCGGCGCGGGCTATATGATGGTACTCCTTGGACGGCACCCGCACGATCGTCGGCACCCGCGCCGCCTCGAAATAGCGCACGACGCTCTTGATCGTCTCGTGATGGAAGCCCGAATGCTCGGTGTCGAACAGCACGAAGTCGCAGCCCGCACCCTTCAGCAGGTGGCCGATGCCCGGCGTCGCGAACTCGACGATGAAATGCCCGACCTTGAGGTCGCGCGTCCTGCTCTGCTCCTTGAGCGTGCCTGCCGCCATGGCTTTCCTCCCTGCTGTCGGGCCTTCTTGTGGCCGATGAGCCGGGCTCTGTCCAGGCCGTGGGCGGCATGGCCCCGACCCGCTCCAGCGAGCTGCCGGGACGGGCCGGCCTCGCCTCGCAAGGGAGCGCGAGGGGCCATTCTGCACTGGGCGGCGTGACCGTCGCTTGCACATCTGCTATGGGGTGCGCGGGGTAGGCCGCAGGGGGCCGCTGCGAGTGCCGGATGGGCTCGGGCGGGAGATCGGGAACCTTCGATGACCGGAACGGTTCTGCGTGAGGCTAGCGATGTGGGCAGAGGGCCCCGGTCTCGAAGGTCTTGTGGAAAGTGATGAGTAGAAAGGTCGAGCGGGAGGAGCCTGGGCTGCCTGAGGGGCCCGGGCACGGCCGGAGGCGCTCAGCGCTCGACCACGGCTTCGACCGCTGGCTGAGCAAGCAGCTCCACCAGATCTACGACCCGGTCCTGACCGAGGCCGTCCCCGAGGACATGATGCGGCTGCTCGACCGCTTCGACGGGCCCGGGGAGGAAGCCGGCGACGCCCCCACGGGTCGCGAAGCGACGTCGGACAAGAAGGCGCGAGGCTAGGCCGCTCGGCGCGTCGCCGACCAGTCGGCCTGCCGAAGGATCGTCACGGGCATGCGATTGAGGAAAGAGAGACGCCCATGACCCAGCTTTCCCGCGAGGTTGCTCGCCATCTTCCGTTCCTGCGTCGCTATGCGCGGGCGGTGGTCGGGGACCAGCAGCGCGGCGACGGGTGCGTCCGGTCGACCCTGGAGCGGCTGCTGCGCCGGCCCGGGGCCCTGGAGCAGGACGAGCTGCGCCTGACGCTCTATCGCGCGCTGCACGATGTCTGGGCCGACGACATCGGCGCCGGCGTCGCGCGGGAGGCTGCGCCGGCCGGTGAGGGCCCGATGGAGGAGGATACGATCGTCGCCTCGCGGCTGGGCAATCTGACCGAGCTCAAGCGGCAGGCGCTGGTTCTCACGACCCTCGAGGGGTTCGCCCTGGCGCAGGCCGCCGCCATCATGCGCCTGGGCCCGCAGGAGACGGCCGACCTGCTGGAGATGGCCAAGGAGGACCTCCGCGCGCAGAAGCCGACGCGCATCCTGATCATCGAGGACGAGCCGATCATCGCGCTCGACATCAGGACGACGGTGGAGCGCAACGGCCACACCGTCGTCGGCATCGCGACGACGCATGCCGAGGCGGTCGCCCTGGCGGAGCGCGACCCGCCGGGCCTGATCCTGGCCGACATCCAGCTCCAGGACGACAGCTCGGGCATCGAGGCCGTCCAGGAGATCCTCCGGAGCTGCACGGCACCCGTCATCTTCGTGACCGCCTTCCCCGAGCGGCTGCTGACGGGCGAGCGCCCGGAGCCGACCTTCCTGATCACCAAGCCCTTCGATGCCGACACGCTGAATGTCTCGATATCGCAGGCTCTGGCCGCGGTAGCCGACGGCACGGGCTAGGAGGGCGTGCGGCCCGACACGACACCGGCGACCGCCGCGCCTTCATCGGCAGAGCCGCCGCCGAGGGTGCGCCTCGACAGCCTGAAGGCGCGCTTCGCGCTGCTCCTGGGCTTGGCGCTCGTCCCGCCGCTGGGCTACTCCGTCTACCAGGCGATCGACGCCTACCTCACCAAGGAGCGGAGCCAGGCGGCCACCGTCGCCAGCGTCCTCAACGTCATCTCGGGTTACGAGACCGACTTCTTCGTCGCCACGCGCAAGATGCTGGCGAGCATCGCCGCGACCCCTGCGGTCAAGGGCGGGAACGTGGCCGACTGCGGAAAGCTGCTCTCTCAGCAGATCGCGCAGGGCAGCGACTACGGCAGCATCTCCGTCATCGGCGCCGACGCGAAGGTGACCTGCAGCTCGACGGCTGCCCTGGTGGGCGCCAGCGTGAGTGACAGGGGCTGGTTCAAGGATCTGCGGTCGGGCCAGAGCTACGTCGTCAGCGGTGTGCTGACGCTCCGCGACAATGCCGGCCAGGCGATCGTCGCCGCCATTGCCCGCCCCGACCCCGGTCAGGGCGCGTTCGCGGGTGCCGTCGTGGTGACGATCAGGTTGACGGCCTTCGCCACGGCCGTGCGCAATCTCGATCTCGGCCCGACCAGCGTCGCCTATGTCATCGACAGCGACGGCACGCTCGTCGTCGATCAGAAGGGCGACACGCGCCCCTACTATATGGGTGCCCCGATGCCGAGCCGCGTCGGCGCGCTCATCGCCGGCGGCGACCGGGAGGTGCGATCCGCCGGCCGCGATGGCCTCGTGCGCACCTATGTGGCCAAGGACATCGCCGATGGCGCGCTGTTCGCGGTGGTCGGCCTCCCCTTCAGCAGCCCATGGTCGAGCCTGGATGCGGGCCTCCTGCTCGGGATCTTCGCCCCGACCGTGATGATGGCCCTGGCCGTGCTGCTGATCTGGCTCGCCAGCGACTATCTGGTGATTCGCCATATCCGGGCGCTGGCCGGGTCGGCTCGGGCCTACAGCAGGGGCGATCTCCGGGCGCGCCCGGCCTTGGCGGGTGCCTCCGCCGAGCTGCGCGAGCTGGCCCAGACCTTCGGGCGCATGGCCGAGCGCATCGACAGCCGCGAGCGCGAGCTCAAGGGGACCATCGAGCAGAAGGAGGTGCTGCTCAGGGAGATCCACCACCGGGTCAAGAACAACCTCCAGATCGTCACGAGCCTGATCAACCTGCGCTCGCAGGCGATCCAGTCGCCGGCGGCGCGCCAGGTCATGCTCGAGGCGCAGACGCGGATCAAGGCCCTGGCCCTGGTCCATCGCAATCTCTACGAGCAGGAGGACGTGCAGTCCGTCGAGCTGCACGCCTTCCTGGGCGAGCTCTCCGATATTCTGGCCAGCATCGCCGACCCCGAGGTCGCGGGCCGGATCGAGGTTCGCAACCGGATCGACCCGACCCGCGTGTCGGCGGATCAGGCCATCCCGATCGCTCTCCTGATCACCGAGGCGCTGAGCAACGCCTTCAAGCATGCCTATCCGGAAGGCCTCAGCGGCCCGGTCGAGGTCTCCCTCGAGAATTTCGGCGACCACGCCCGTCTCGTCATCTCGGACCATGGGGTGGGCTTCCTCGAGAAGCCCGAGGACGCCGACGGGCAGGGCGGCCAGATCGTGGTCCAGCGCGGGATCGGCCTGACGCTCATCGAGCTGCTGGCCAAGCAGACCGGCGGCACGCTCGACATCGACGGCCGGCGGGGTGTGCGGATCACCCTGGATTTCCCGCTCGCCCGCGCCACATGAGAAAAACGGGAAAAACGCAAAAATCCGGGGAACCGTGGCTCTCCGGCGATGTTGGTACCCTGGTTGGCACAACAATGGACGGAGGCGTCATGAGCAGCTTTCGCGACGACGTGGCGGCACTGGTTCCTCACCTCCGGGCCTTCGGGCGCAGCCTGACCGGTGGCGACGTGCATCTCGCGGATGACATCGTCCAGGACACCATCGTCAACGCGTTGCACGCGCAGAGCCAGTTCACGCCGGGGACCAACCTCAAGGCCTGGTTGTTCACCATTCTGCGCAATCGCTTCCGCAGTGTCATCACGAGGAAGCACGTCACGGCGGAGGTCAGCGAGGACACCGACGGCGGCATCGAGTCGCGCTGGTGGACCCCGGCTCTCCAGGAGAGCAACCTCGAGGTCGAAGCCTTCATGCGCGCCTTCAGCAGGCTGAGCCCGGCCCACCGGGAGGTGCTGGTCCTGGTGGGTGTCGACGGGCTCCCTTACGAGGAGGTCGCAGAGATCTGCGGGTGTCAGGTCGGCACGATCAAGAGCCGCGTGAGTCGCGCCCGCAGCATCCTCAAGGCGATGCTACTGGAGGGTGAGCTTCCGGTCGACGAGCGGCGCGTGGTCGCCCATCTCCCGATCGCGCGCCGGCTTGCGGACGACCCCGTGGCGGTGCGTGCCGCCTCGGCCCATGCTCCTTTCGCGAGGCCGACAGGGGCCTCGCCGTCGTCCACCTCGCATGTCGGTCTGCTCAACTGACGGCCAGCCGCCAGGCACCTGTCTGATATCCGACGAAAGGGGGCGCTCGACGAGAGCGCCCCCCTTTCCCGTTGGCGCCCACGCCGGGGCGCGCGTCGCGCCGGTCGCCCGGCAGCGCTCAGGCGAGCATGGCGATCGGCGAGGCCTCGGTGCTCATGAAGACGGCGAGCGCGCGCTCGTGGGTGCGAAGCCGCAGCAGCGACAGGGCGGCGAGATCGACCAGGCCGGAGCCGAGCTCGGCGGCCGCCTCGACGGCGTCGCTCAGCTCCTGCTCCAGCGCCCGGGTCGCCTCGATCGCGACCGCGAGGCGCCCGGAAAAGCTCTGAAGGGTGGGCTGATCGCCGGAATCCCGGATCGCGTCCCCTGCCTCGGAAGGCAGCACGCCCTGCGCGAGCAGAGCCTGAACCACCTGCTCGACCATCAGGACGAGGACGCCGTGGAAGTCCTTGAGCTGCTCGGTCCAGGCCGGCTCCGGGCTCGCCAGATAGGCCGAGGCGACCGCCCCGGCGGCGATCTGGGCCTTGCCCGCGATCTCGAGGAGGCAACTGATCTCGGCGCGTCGGCTCATCCTCGCCTCCCCCGGCAAAACGGTCGACGCATGAACGTCCCGGCCTGCGTCCGGTTCCTTTCCGCCCGCCCTGGGACCATCATGGCCCCGCTCCTCGGGCGGTATGGCGTGGAAGGCAGGGAATGGCCCCGATCGATCGCGTCGTCCTGGTCACCGGCGCCGCCAGCGGGATCGGGGCGGCCCTCTGCCGGCGTGTGGCGGCGCCGGCGGTCAGGGTCTCGTCCTGCACACCAGGAGCCGCCGGGACGCAGCTCGAGCGGGTGGCCGAGGCCGCGACCGCCGGCGGGGCCGTCTGTCGCCTGGTCATGGGCGATCTCGGGGAGCCGGAGACGGCGCTCGTCTGGTCGGAACGGCCGTCGACGGGTTCGGCCGGCTCGACGCGCTGGTGGCCAATGCCGGCTTCGCCGACCGGCGCCCGATCGACCAGCTCGGGGACGCGGACCTCGCCCGCTCGCTCGATCCGATGCTCGGCGGCTTCTTTCGTCTCGCCCGCGCGGCCCTGCCCCATCTGCGGCGCTCGCCGGCCGGGCGGATCGTCGCGCTCAGCTCCTTCGTGGCGCACGTCTTCCGGCTGGGCGGCACGGCCTTCCCGGCCTCGGCGGCGGCCCGGGGCGGCCTCGAGGCGCTGGCCCGCTCGCTGGCCGCCCAGCTGGCGCCCGACGGCGTCACCGTGAACTGCGTCGTGCCCGGCTACATCCGGAAGGACGCCGGTGCGGGGGCGGCGCTCGACGAGGCGGGCCGGGAGCGGGCGCAGACGCAGGTCCCCCTGGGCCGGCTGGGCGAGCCCGCCGAGGTGGCCGCGGCCATCGCCTTCCTGCTCGGCCCCGACGCCGCCTACATCACCGGGCAGTCCATCCACGTCGACGGCGGGCTAACGCTCTGAGCCGGCTGCCGGGGCCGCCGGCACGATCCGGGCGAAGAGGGCCCGGGCGTCGGCCGAGAAGGCATCGAGGGCCGCGGCATGCGTGTAGAACATGTGCCCGCCCTCGTAGCGCTCCAGCTCGATCCGGCCGCGCGCCTCCGGGTCGAGCGCCATCTGGTCGACGATGAACCGGCTGGCGAGATAGGGCGTCACGAGGTCGTAGAGCCCGTGCGCGACCAGCGCCAGGAGGCCGGGCTGGGTGACGAGGGCGTGCGCCAGGTCGTCGGCGGCGCCGGCACGGCCCTGGCCGCCGCCCTGCTCGCCGCCCCAGCTCCAGTGCCGGTTCGTCTCGCCGTTCAGCACCACATAGGGGAGGTCGGTCCGCACCTGCAGCTCGCTCCGGGCATAGTCCACGAAGGCCGCCGTCAGGAGGGAGCCCACCTGGGTCAGCAGGATCCCGGCACCGCGCAGGCTGTCGCTGCCGGGGCTGGGGTCGGGGCTGTCGAGCGACACGTCATAGGGGCTCACGATCCGCGTCTGGCCCTGGAGCAGCTCCTTGGCATAGCGGCCGATCGTGATCCGCCCCGCGGCCCGGGCCACCACGTCCTCGGGCAGGCCTGCGTAGCGGGCTTCCTCCGCGTAGAGCTGGCGTTGCGCCGCCGGCGCCATGCCGGCGCCCTCCGCGAGCCCGGGCAGGAGGTCCTGGAGCGCAAAACGCTCGACCTCCGCCAGCGCGGCGCCGGGCGGGTCGTCGGCCGACGGCGACCAGCGGCCGTGCAGCCGGGCGCCCGCGGCCATCGTCGGCAGCCGGAGGACCCAGGGCATGAGCTGGTAGCGGTCATTGTCCTGCATCGAGAGCTCGAGCGCCGGGGAGATCATGACGATGGCGCTCGGCGCCACGCCGAAATCGTGGGGCAGGAGGTCGGCCAGGGCGGCGGCCCGGAAGCCGCCATAGCTCTCGCCGACGATCGCCTTGGGCGACAGCCAGCGGCCGTGATCGGCCAGGAAGCGGCTGATGAAGCCGCCCAGCGACTGGAGGTCGGCCTGCCGGCTCCAGAACGACCGCTCCGTCTTGTCGGCGTCGGGCCCGGGCACCGCCCGGCTGTAGCCCGTGCCGACCGGGTCGATGAACACGAGGTCGGTGAAGGCCAGCCAGGTCGCGGGATTGACCTCCAGCCGGGCCGGTGGCGAGGGCGCCCCGCCGTCCGGCAGGAAGGCGATGCGCTTGGGCCCGAGGGCCCCGAGATGCAAAAACGCCGAGGCGGCGCCCGGACCGCCGTTGAACGCGAAGCTGATCGGCCGGATCTTCGGATCGGCGCCGTCGAGCGCATAGGCCACGTAGAACATCTCGGCCTTGGCGGCCTCGGGCGGGCCGGGCACGGGCAGGGTTCCCGCCTCCGCCGTGTAGGCCAGGGTGTGCCCGCCGATCTCGATCGTGTGGTGGGTGACCGCGGGCGCGATCGCCACGCTGGTCGGCCCGCCCGTCTCGGCCGCTTTCGCCGGCCCGGTCGGCGCGGTCTCGGCCGACGCCGCCGCGTCGGCAGGAGCGCCAGCAGAAGGAGCGCCAAGGCGAGCTGCCGCAGCCGGGGAGCCTCCTATCACTCGGCAGCCTCGAAGCTCGGGGCCGATCTCCTCGTCGCGCACGCCGCCCCCCTTCACCGGTCATTGCCCCGCCAAGACCTGCAAGGAGATCGCGCGATATCAAGGCCCATCGGCTCGGCGGTGCGGCCTCGGCGGGCCGCGCGGGCGCTGCCGCCCTGCCCGGCGCCACCTACGGGCGCCGGCGTGCCCTCGGCCCCGGACGATGCCACCCCAACGGCGCTTCGGAGCGTCTGGTTCCCCACCTGCCCGATCAGGCTTCAACCCCACGCTCGCTTGACGCGGCGCGCCGGATGAGGGCAGACCAGGGGCAACAGCCGATCGACGATCAGGGAGAGAGAAGCCATGCGCACCGTCGCGCTCGAGATCGCCGCGTTCGCGCTCGCCGTCGGCGGGCTGGCGGCCGACGCCGCCGCTGCCGATGTCACGCTGAAGGCCTCGCACCAGTTTCCCGGCGGCAAGGGCGACGTCCGGGACGAGATGGTCCAGATCATCGCACGGGAGGCGAAGAGCGCCGACGTCGGCCTCGACATCCAGGTCTATCCCGGTGCCTCGCTGGTCAAGGCGCAGGACCAGTGGCAGGCGCTGCAGCGCGGCCAGATCGACATCTCGTCCTTTCCGCTCGACTATGCGAGCGGGCGGGTGCCGGCCTTCGGGGCCACGCTGATGCCCGGGCTCGTGCTCAGCCACGAGCGGGCCGCCCGGCTCGACAAGTCGCCCTTCATGGCCGACATCAAGAAGGAGATCGAGGCGAACGGCATCATGGTGCTGGCCGACGCCTGGCTCGCCGGCGCCTTCGGCAGCAAGGACAAGTGCATCCTCGAGCCGGACGACGCCAAGGGCCTGAAGGTCCGCTCGGCCGGCGCCACCTTCGCCGACATGTGGGCCGGGGCGGGCGCCTCGGTGGTCGGCATCCCCTCGAACGAGGTCTACAACGCGCTGCAGACCGGGGTGGTCGACGCGACCGACACCTCGACCGGCAGCTTCGTCTCGTTCCGGCTCTACGAGCAGCTCAAGTGCGTCACCGCCCCCGGCGACAACGCGCTGTGGTTCATGTACGAGCCCGTGCTGATGTCGAAGCGCAGCTTCGATCATCTGGACAAGAAGCAGCAGGACGCCATCCTGGCGGGCGCCGCCAAGGCCGAAGCCTATTTCGCGGCACAGAGCAAGAAGCTCGACGAGGACTTCGTCGCCGCCTTCGAGAAGGCCGGGGTCAAGGTCGTCACCATGACGCCCGAGCAGGTCAAGATGTGGCAGGCGGTCGCCAAGGACACGTCCTACAAGACCTTCGCCAAGCAGGTGCCGGACGGCCAGAAGCTGATCGACGAGGCGCTGGCGGTCCAGTAGGGGCCGGGCCGCATCGATGGAGCGATTCGCCGCCGTCGTCGAGGCGCTCTCGCGGCTGGCCGGCTACGTCGCGGTCGCTCTGATCGTCGCCGCGGTGGCGGTCGTCTGCCAGCTCCTGTTCGTCCGCTTCGTCCTGGGCGAGGCGGCGTTCTGGCAGAACGAGTTCGTCACCTTCAGCCTCGTCGCCGCCACCTTCCTGGGCGCTCCCTACGTGCTGCTCACCGGCGGCCACGTGAACGTCGACCTCGTGCCCCACTATCTGCCGCCCCGGGCGCGGCGGGCCCTGGCGCTGCTGGCCGGCCTCGTCGGGATCGGCTTCTGCGCGGTGGTGTTCTGGACCAGCCTGCCCTGGTGGTGGGAGGCCTGGAGCAAGGGCTTCACCACCAGCACCCTGTGGCGGGCCCGGCTCTTCATCCCCTACGCCTCGGTGCCGGTCGGGATGGGGCTCCTGATCCTCCAGTACGTGGTCGAGATCTGGGCCGTCGCCGTCGGCCGGCGGCCGCCCTTCGGGATAGAGGACGGCGACGGGCGGTGAGCGAGCTCCATCTCGGTCTCCTGATCTGCGGGATCACGCTCGTCGTGCTCGCGACCGGCGTGCCGGTGGCCTTCGGCCTCGGCGCGGTGGCGCTGGCCTTCATCGGCCTGCACGACGGCTGGAACGGCCTCGCCTTCACCGCCGACACGCTCTTCGGCGGGCTCGACGACTTCACGCTCGTCTCGATCCCGATGTTCGTCCTGATGGGCGCCGCCGTGGCCTCGTCCAGGGCCGGCAGCGACCTCTACGAGGCGCTGGCCCGCTGGCTGCACCGCGTGCCCGGCAGCCTCGTGATCGCCAACATCGGCGCCTGCGCCCTCTTCGCCGCGCTGACCGGCTCGTCGCCCGCCACCTGCGCCGCGATCGGCAAGATGGGCATTCCCGAGATGCGGGCCCGCGGCTATGCCGCCGACCTCGCCACCGGCTCGATCGCCGCAGGCGGCACGCTCGGCATCCTCATCCCGCCCTCGATCACGATGATCCTCTACGGCATCGCCAGCGAGACCTCGATCGGCCGCCTGTTCCTCGCCGGCGTGCTGCCCGGCCTCCTGCTGACCGGGCTCTTCATCCTCTGGGCGCTGTTCCTGAGCTGGCGGCGCGGCACGCTCGCCGGCGCCGCCCGCCGCTACAGCCTGGCCGAGCAGCTGGCGGTGGTGCCGCGCGTGCTGCCCTTCCTCCTGGTCATCGTCGGCGTCGTCTACGCGCTCTACGGCGGCATCGCCACGCCGTCCGAGGCGGCGGGCGTGGGCGCCGTGCTCTGCCTCCTCCTCGTCGTCCTGATCTACGGCCTCTGGCGGCCGGCCGACCTCTGGCCGATCTTCCGGGACACGCTCCGCGAGTCGGTGATGATCCTGATGATCATCGGCACCTCGATCCTCTTCGGCTACATGCTGACCAGCCTCTACGTCACCCAGTCGGTCGCCGCCTGGATCGGCGGGCTCGAGGTCGGCCGCTGGGTGCTCCTCGGCTGGATCAACGTCTTTCTGCTCGTGGCCGGCTGCTTCCTGCCGCCCGCCGCGATCATCCTGATGACCACGCCGATCCTCCTGCCGATCATCACGGCCGCCGGCTTCGACCCGATCTGGTTCGGCGTCATCCTGACGCTCAACATGGAGCTCGGCTTGATCACGCCGCCCGTCGGGCTCAATCTCTATGTCATCAATGGCATCGTGCCGGACGTCCGGCTGCCGACCGTGCTCTGGGGATCGCTGCCGTTCATGCTCTGCATGGTGGTGGCGATGGTCATCCTCTGCATCTTCCCGGGCATCGCCACCTGGCTGCCGACCGCCCTGATGGGCACGGCTCTCTGATTCTTCCGCTTTCGGATCCTGGTCTCGACATGAGCAACAATCTCTTCGGCTTTCTCCGTCGCCATTTCCCGAGCGACCCCGATCGCACCGTCATCGAGACCGGCGAGGGCCGGCGTATCGGCTATGGGGAGCTCGATCGATTCCGCTGGCCGCGTGGCCAATCTCCTGACCGGGCTCGGCCTCGAGCCCGGCGACCGCGTCGCCGTCCAGGTCGAGAAGTCGCCCGAGGCGCTGATCCTCTATCTCGGCACGGTCCGTGCCGGCGGCGTCTTCCTGCCGCTCAATACCGGCTACACCGCCCACGAGCTGGCCTATTTCCTCGGCGACGCCGAGCCCCGCATCGTGGTCTGCCGCCCCGCGGACGCGGGCTCCATGGGCAAGATCGCCACCAAGGCCGGCGTCCTGCACGTCCTGACCCTGGGCGAGAGCGGCGACGGCACGCTCATGGAGAAGGTGGCGGACACCCCCGGCGCATTTGCGGACGTGCCGCGCGGGGCGGACGATCTGGCCGCCATCCTCTACACCTCGGGCACCACCGGCCGGTCCAAGGGCGCCATGCTGACCTGCCGGAATCTCGCCTCCAACGCCTCGACCCTGAAGGACTATTGGCGCTTCACCGAGGCCGACGTGCTGCTCCACGCGCTGCCGATCTTCCACACCCACGGCCTCTTCACTGCGAGCAACACGCTGCTCGCGGCCGGCGGCTCGATGCTGTTCCTGCCCCGCTTCGACATCGAGAGCGTGATCCGCCTGCTGCCGCGGGCGACGGCGATGATGGGCGTGCCGACCTTCTACACGCGCCTCTTGTCCGACCTCCGCTTCACCCGCGACCTGACCTCGCACATGCGTCTCTTCACCTCCGGCTCCGCGCCCTTGTTGGCCGAGACCCACAGGGAGTTCGCCCAGCGCACCGGCCATGCCATCCTCGAGCGCTACGGCATGACCGAGACCAACATGAACACGTCCAATCCCTATGAGGGCGACCGGGTCCCCGGCACCGTCGGCTTTCCCCTGCCGGGAATCCTGCTGCGGGTGGCCGAGCCCGACACGGGCGAGCCGCTCGCGGCCGGCGAGATCGGCGTGATCGAGGTCAAGGGCCCGAACGTCTTCAAGGGCTATTGGCGGATGCCGGAGAAGACAGCGGCGGAGCTCAGGCCGGACGGGTTCTTCGTCACCGGCGACCTGGGGCTCATCGACGAGCGGGGCTACGTCCACATCGTCGGCCGGGCCAAGGACCTGGTGATCTCGGGCGGCTACAACGTCTATCCGAAAGAGGTCGAGAGCGAGATCGACCAGATCCCGGGCGTGCTCGAATCGGCCGTGATCGGCGTGCCGCACCCGGATTTCGGCGAAGGCGTGACGGCCGTGGTCGTGCCGAAGGCCGGCCGGAAGCTCGCCGAGACCGACATCCTGGCGCCGCTCGCCAGCCGCCTCGCCAAGTACAAGCTGCCGAAGCGCATCCTGTTCGTCGACGCCCTGCCGCGAAACACCATGGGCAAAGTCCAGAAGAACCTGCTCAGGGACCGCTTCGCCGAGATCTACGCCTCGCCCAGGCGCTGAAGGGTGCCGCCGGCGCGGGTCCGGCTCAGGCGGTGGGTCATGAAGGCGGCGCCGATCACCGGGGCCGCGAGATTGAGGATCGGCACGGCCAGGAGGGCGGCGATCACCGCCCCGCCGCTCCAGTAGGTCCAGCGCGCCGCCCGCCGCGTGGGCGCCAGCGCCTCCGGCGCCACCCGGCGCTGCGCCACCAGCTCGAAATATTCGCGGCCGACCAGATAGCCGTTCAGCAACAGCCAGAACGGCAGATTGACGAGCGGCAGGAAATAGAGGGGCAGGGCCAGGAGATTGAGCAGCAGCGAGATGCCGAGCAGGCGCAGCGCGGCCAGCGCCTGCTCGGCGAGCGGCACCCGGCGCGGCGGCGGCAGGCCCGGATAGAAGCGCGCCTCGGTGAGGTCGACGACGCGCTCGAGAAAGAGGCTCGAGACGGCCACCACCACGCTCGGGAACAGGAACCAGGCGACCACCAGGGAGCCGAGGGCGCCCAGAACCTCGATCGTCCTGTTGAGCCAGCCGTGGCTCGTCGCCGCGACCTCGGCCAGAAGCACGTCGACGCCCAGGCCGAGCAGGACGAGGGTCACGAGCGACAGCCCGACGCCCAGCCAGACCACGCCCCGGGCACGGCGGTCGCCGAGGGCGCCGATCGCGCGCGCGAGGTCCCCGATCATCCGGCTTCCGGCACGCTCAGTCGTAGCCGGGCGGCGGGACGAACGCGCACCATGCCCGCTCCAGGAGCTGGGCGAAGCGGATCGCCCTGAGATCGTGGCCGTGCGGGGCAACGATCTGGACGCCGACCGGCAGCCCCTGGGGCGTCGTGCCGTTCGGGGCCACGGTCGAGGGCAGATAGGCGAGGCCCGAATAGCCGGCCCAGAAGAGCTGGGCGGTCGCCGGCAGGCGCTGGCCGTTGACCTCGACGGTGCGCTCGTGGCGCTGGAGCGCCTGATCGTGCGGGAAGGCGGCCGAGGCCGCGGCCGGGCAGAGCAGCAGATCGGTGTCGGCGAAGAAGGCCGCCCAGGCGCGCCGCATCCTGTGCCGCCGCTCGTTCAGCTCCAGCCAGTCCCGGTGGCGCATGGTGTTGGCGCGGGCCGCCCGCGCCAGATAGCCCCGGTCGTCGGCGGGCAGGCGGCCGGCGAGCTCGACCTGGCTCTCGAAGTCGGCCTCGCCGATCCGGCTCGAGGTGGCCGCGCGCAGAAGGCCCAAAAAAACCTCCTGGACCTCCTCGGTGTCGAGCGCCGGCCGGGCATGAGGGTCGATCCGACACCCCTGGTGGGTCAGAAAGTCGGCCAGCGCCTGCAGGCGGTCGGCGACGCCCCGATCGACCTCCGCGACCGGATCGGTCAGCATCACCGCGACCTTGAACTGGTCGAGGCGGTCGCGCGGCTCGGCCGGCGGGGCGAGCTGCCAGGAGGCGCCGTCCACCTCGTCGGGCCCGGCCATCACGCCCAGCGCGACCTCGAGGTCGAAGGCGCTGCGGGCGAGCGGGCCGATGACCGAGATGTCGGTGGGGGAGACCCGGCCGCCCAGGCTGTGGCCCCAGGGCGAGCACATGCCGAAGGTCGGCTTGTGGCCGTAGACGCCGCAATAGTGGGCCGGATTGCGGATCGATCCGCCGATGTCGCTGCCCGCCTCGAGCCCCGTGAGCCCGGCCGCCAGCGCCGCGGCGGCGCCCCCCGACGATCCGCCCGGCGACCGGCCCCGGTCCCAGGGATTGTTCGTCGTTCCGTAGATCGGATTGAAGGTCTGCCAGTCGGCGAGGAGCGTCGGCACGTTGGTCTTGCCGAAGACGATGGCGCCCGCCCGCCTGAACCGCTCGACGGCGAGCGCGTCCCGCTCGGCCCGGTGGTCCTGCTGATCCGGCAGCCCCCAGGTCGTGGGCAGGCCGCGGACGTCGAAGGACTCCTTCACCGTCATCGGCACGCCGTGCAGCGGCCCCAGCTCGGCACCCCGCTCGAGGGCGGCGTCCGCCTGCTCGGCGTCGTAGTAGGCCCGGTCCTGATCCATGAGGATGACGGCATTCAAGAGAGGGCCGAGCCGCCGGCAGCGCTCGACGTAGAGGTCCAGAAGCTCGACGCAGCCCACCTCGCGCCGGCGAACGGCTTCGGCCAGTGCCGTCGCGGCACGGAAGGGCAGGGCGGTCATCGGCGCCTTTCTTCGGCCACGGTTTCGGCCAGGGTGTCGGCCAGGGTTTCGGGATGAGACGCACTCTACGCGACGGGCGCCGCCGCGTCACCGATCGTCCCGCCCCTTGGCAGCCGGGCGCCGCGGTGACACCTTCCCGGCCTCCGATCGACGGCGGGGAGCGGGTAGATGACGGCCGATGCTGGGCGCGGGATCGAGGCGTTCGTGGAGACGAAGCGCCAGGAGGCGGTCCGGTTCCTCGCGGAGCTCGTCCGGGTTCCCTCCGACAATCCGCCCGGCGACTGCGTCGCCCATGCGGCCCGCGCCGCCGAGCTGCTCGAGGGCATGGGCCTCACCGTCGAGCGCCATCCCGTGCCGGAGCCGGTGGTCCGGGCGGCGGGCATGGTCGCCGCCACCAACCTCGTCGTCCGCCATCGTTTCGGCCCGGGCCCGGTCGTGGCCCTCAACGCCCACGGCGACGTCGTGCCGCCGGGCGAGGGCTGGACCCACGATCCCTACGGTGCGGCGATCGAGAAAGGCTGGATGTACGGCCGCGGCGCCGCCGTCTCGAAGTCCGATTTCGCGACCTACGCCTTTGCGCTCCGTGCCCTGGTGGAGACGGCGGCACCCACGCGCGGCACGGTCGAGCTGCACCTCACCTACGACGAGGAGGCGGGCGGCGAGATCGGGCCCAAATGGCTGCTCGACCAGGGCATCAGCCGGCCCGACTACGCCATCGCCGCCGGCTTCAGCTACGCCGTCGTCACGGCGCACAATGGCTGCCTGCATCTCGAGGTCGAGGTGACGGGCCGCTCGGCGCACGCCGCCATGCCCTTCACCGGGATCGACGCGCTCGAGGCGGCGACGGCCGTGCTGCAGGCCCTCTACGCCGAGCGTCGGAGCTATCCGGAGCGGGTCTCCGCCATCGCCGGCATCGGCTCGCCGCAGCTCACCGTCGGGCTCATCAAGGGCGGGATCAACACCAACGTCGTGCCCGACCGGGTGACCCTGCGGCTCGATCGCCGCATGATCCCCGAGGAGGACCCGGCGACGGTCGAGGCCCGGTTGCAGGCGGTCATCGCCGAGGCGGCCGGCCGGGTCGCCGGCGCCCGGGCCGAGGTCCGCCGCATCCTGCTGGCCCGTCCGCTGGTGCCCATCGCCGGCCACGAGCGGCTCGCCACGGCGCTCACCCGCCATGCCAGCCGGATCATGGGCGAGCCGGTGGGCACGGTCGGCGTGCCCCTCTACACGGACGCCCGCCACTATGCCGAGGCGGGGGTGCCGATCGTCCTCTACGGCGCCGGCCCCCACACCATCGAGGAGGCCAACGCCCATCGCGCCGACGAGCGCCTGCCCCTCGACGATCTCGTCCGTGCCACCAAGGTCGTGGCGCTGGCCCTGCACGATATCCTGGAGGGCGCGGAGGCCTGATCGGGTCGAGGCTGGGCGGCGCCGCCCATGCGTCGCCCGGCCGCAGCCCCCTGTCCCCTGCCTGCGCCTTGAAGGTCCCGGGATCATCGCCTTGTGATGTGTCCCCGCCGGGCCTGTCGCCTTAGGTCTATCGGCGAGTTCCGGAGGGGAATGCGAAGCACGCCGGGGAACCGCCGAGGGGCAGCGGCCGTATAGCAAGCGGCCGCCGTCGGGCGAGCGGAAGACAAGCAGGTCGGATGGATCATGATTGACCAACAGGACGTCGGGGATCGGTGGAGCACCGTGCGTGTCGCTGCCGCCCGTGCAGCGCTCCGCAGCCGTGCTCCGTGCCGCATCCGCGATGCCGTCGGCACCATCCGGGCCTTCCCCATCGACGGCCTCGCCGAGGGCTCCGCCCTTCTGCGCTCGCCGGCCGCCCGGCTGGTGCTGACCGGCAGCCGGGCCCAGACGCTGGGCCTCGCGGTGCCGGCGAGCGGTTGCGTCGCCCTGCCGATCACCGGGGCGACGGCTCCCCGGTCGATCCTGTCGCTGGCCCGGGTGGGCAACGACGCCCGCAACGCCTTTGCCGCGGGCGTGACGGTCGAGCACGCCCGCGAGGCCGAGCGCGCCGGCATCGAGCTCGCCAAGCTGGCCGGGCTGCTCCCGCTCCTGCTGAGCCTGCCGGCGGGCGAGGAGGCGGGCGGCGACGAGCCCGTGCTCGAGGCCGCCGAGGTTTTCGCCGAGCGCGAGCGCGAGATCCGGAGCCTGCGGCCGGTCGTCGAGACCCGCCTGCCGATCGCCGCCACGGAGCATGGCCGCATGGTCGTCTTCCGGGGCGACGGCGGCGGGCCCGAGCAGGTGGCGCTCCTGGTCGGCGATCCGGGGGCCGAGGCGGCGCCGCTCTGCCGGCTGCACTCGGAATGCATGACCGGCGACCTCTTCGGCTCGATGCGCTGCGACTGCGGCGAGCAGCTCGACGGGGCCTTGCGGCTCATGGCCGAGGCGGGGTCGGGCGTTCTCCTCTATCTGCGGCAGGAGGGCCGCGGCATCGGCCTCGTCAACAAGATCCGCGCCTATCGGCTCCAGGATCAGGGCTTCGACACGGTCGATGCCAACACCCATCTGGGCTTCCAGCCCGACGAGCGCGACTTCGGCATCGCCGCCCGGATGCTCCAGGAGCTCGGCCTCCGGCGCATCCGCCTGCTGACCAACAACCCGGAAAAGCTCGTGGCGCTGCAACGGCACGGCATCCGGGTCGACGAGCGGGTACCGCTGAGCTTCGCCGCCAATCGCCACAATCGCGCCTATCTCGAGACCAAGGCCAAGCGGAGCGGCCACCTGCTGCGCGTCATCCCCGGCGGGCGGGGCTCGCGTTCGCCGCTTCGGCTCTCGGGTGACGATCCGGCCAGCGAGGCCGGCGGCGCCTGACCGATCCGGTCGGCAGGGGCCGCCCGCCGCGAAGATCAGGCGGGCAGGTACAGAAAATCCTGGTGGCCCACCAGGGCGCCGCTCTGCCCGGCGCGGGCCGAGGCCAGCCGATCGGCGCGCCAGGCCTCGATTTTCTGCCGCTCGCCCGGAGACGTCTTCAGCGCGGCCAGGGCCCAGCCCTCGATCAGCGCCATCTGGAGCGCGGCCTCGGCGGGCCCGAGACGCCAGTCGCTCCGGCTGGCGCGGCGCTCGCCGGCCGTGGCCTCGAGCAGGACCGCCAGGCTGTCGACGGCATCGGGGCCGAGCGCCGGCCCCAGCCCCTTGTCCTGCCGCTGGTGACGGTTCACGAGCGCGATGATCTCGGCGTCATTCGGATGCGGCGGGTCGAGCTCGACGCGACCGTCATAGGTGAGGGCGACCAGGAGCGCCGCACCGGCCTCGAGCGTCGCCGTCAGGAGGCGCCGGAGCCAGGCCAGCGAGCAGAGGTCGAGGAGCGCCGAGGCGGTGACCAGATGGACGGGCGGGCCGAGCACCGCCTCGATCTCGGTTCCGAGATCGGCCTCCACATAGCGGCAGTCCGCCCCGGGCTCGATGAGCGCCGTCCCGGCGGCGATCAGCGCCGGATCCTTCTCGACGAGGCGCCAGCTTTGCGGGGCCGGCAGCCGCGGGGCCAGCCAGCGCCGATTGGCGCCCGTGCCGCTGCCGAGATCGACGATGGCGAGCGGCCCGCGACGCGCCGCCCAGGCCTCGAGGTGCTGGGCCAGGGCTCCGTCACGGGCCCGGGCGTCCACCGGCTCGCGCAGGGCCAGCCACTCGGCGGGGAAGCCGCTCATGCCGCCGCGCGCAGAAGCAGGGCCTCGGCCGAGGCGGCGGTCTCCGTCCAGGTCGGCAGGGCGCTCCGAGCCCGCGCAGCGCCGGCCCGGAGGCGGTCCAGGAGGCGCTGATCGCCCAGGACGGCCGCCAGCGCCTCGGGGAGCGCATCGGGGCGCTCCGGGGGCACCAGGAGGGCGGCCCCGGGGTCGAGCCAGTCGGCGACGGCGCCGCCGGCCACGGCGACGATCGGCAGGCCGCGCGCCAGCGCCTCGGCCAACGCCATGCCGAAGCCCTCGTAGGCCGAGGCCGAGACCATCAGGTCGGTCGCGTCGTAAAGGTCGGCCAGCTCCCGGGCGTCGACCTCGCCGGCGAGGCTCACCCGATCCGCGAGCCCGCGCGCGGCGATCGTCGCCCGAAGCGATGCGGCCTCCGCGGGCGCCCGATCGGGGCTGCCGACGATCGTGAGGCGCCAGGGCAGGTCGGCCAGCCCCGCGAGCGCCTCGACGAGCGCCGGAAAGCCTTTGCGCGGGACGATCGAGCCCACCGCCAGGAGTTTCACGACTCCCCCAGCCGAGCCCCGGGCCAGCGGTGCCGGATCCGTGCCCGGCAACGCCACCTCGATGCGCGAAGGCGGCACGGCGAATGCGTCGACCAAGCTGCGGCGGGTCGCGCCGGAGGTCACCAGGACGGCCCGGGCGGCCGCCAGCGCCCGCCGCTCGCTCCCGATCAGCTCTGCTGCGCGTGCGCGATCGAGCCCCGTCTCGTAGCCCAGCGGATGATGGACGAGGGCGACGAGGCGGAGGCGCTCGGCATGGCGCCGGGCAATCTCGGGCATCGCGCCGAAGGCCAGCCCGTCGGCCAGGACGAGCGCGCCCTCGGGGAGGGCGGCATAGCGCGCATCGGCGTCGTCCAGCGCCGCGCCGCTCGGCGCCGGGAAACTCGAATCGAGCCCGAGCCGGCCGACGGTCCAGCCCCGCTCCCGCAGGCCCGACGTCAGCCGTCTGTCATAGAGGTAGCCGCCGGTCCGCTGATCGGGCTCGCCCGGGATCGCGAAGACGAGGCGGCGGTCGGTCAACCGAGCTCTCCCTCGTAGCCGGCCCAGGCGACGTGGCTCTCGCCGATGTCGACCTTGATGGAGCTGAGGCCTTCCGCACCGGGCCCGAGCCGACCCGTGCCGATGGCCGCCCGCATCCGCTCGAACACCCAGCGAGCCAGAAATTCAGTCGTCGTATTCTGGGCCTCGAACATCGGCAGCTCGTCGAGGTTGCGATAGTTGATCTCGCCCAAGGTCGCCTTTAAAACTTCCAAGGCACGGCCGATGTCAACAACAATATTCGCGGCCGTCAGCTCCGGCCGGCGGAACTCGACGTCGACGACGAAGGTGGCGCCGTGCAGCCGCTGGGCCGGGCCGAACAGCTCGCCTTCGAAGCTGTGGGCGACCATCACGTGGTCGCGCACCCTCACCGTATACATGGCCTTCCTCCTGCGGCTCGCTCGCTCAGTCGTAGCGGACGCGATGGCATAGCACGGCGCTGCCCGCGTCCAGGATATGCGGCATCGCGGCCGGCAGATCGGCAAATCGGCTTTCCCCGCTGAAGAGCGCGTCGAGCACGGGGTCGGCCAGCAGGTCCATGACCTTGGCGAGGCGCCGCGCGTGCGACCAGCGGGCGCGGCGGCGCTCGGCGACGGCCCCGACCTGCGAGGCGACGAGCTTGAGGCGGCGGCTGTGGAAGGCTTCGCCCAGCGGCAGGGCCGGCCGGGCGTCGCCGTACCAGCCGAGCGCCAGCACCGTCGCCTCGAAGCCGGCCAGTTCCAGGCACCGGGCCAGCGCCGCGGCGCTGCCGCTGGCCTCGACCACGAGGTCCGCCTCGCCGGGAGCCGCCTCGGGCGGGGCGAAGCCGACGCCCAGCCGTCGGGCCAGCGCCGCCCGTCCGGGCTCGATGTCGACCAGGGTGACCTCCGCGCCGGGGATCCGGCCCGCGAGCCGGGCCACCAGGGCGCCCACGACGCCGGCCCCGACCACGACGACCCGGTCGCCAGGCAGCACGCCGGCGTCCCAGACGGCATTGAGGGCCGTCTCGAGATTGGCGGCCAGGACGGCCCGCTCGGGCGGCACCCCCTCGGGGACGGGCGTCACCATCGCGGCCGGCACCAGGTAGGCCGTCTGGTGAGGATGGAGACAGAAGACCACCCGGCCGAGCAGCTCGGTCGGGCCCTGCTCCACGCGCCCGACGGCGGCATAGCCGTACTTGACGGGGAACGGAAACTCGCCCGCCTGGAAGGGGCAGCGCATCGCCTGCCATTGGCTGGCCGGAATGCGACCGCCGGCGACCAGGGCTTCCGTGCCCCGGCTGACGGCGGACCAGAGCGTCCGGACCAGCACCAGGCCCTCGGCCGGTGCCGCCAGCGGCTCCTCGCGGATCTCGCCCCGCCCGGGCGCCGTCGCCCAGTAGGCCGACGCGGTCGTCGTGCCGGCCCGGGTCATGCCGCACCCGGCTCCTCGATCTCCAGGTGACCATGCGGCTCGGCGCCGACCGGGTCGAAGCGCTCCGCCGTCAGCCGCCTCTCGTAGAGATCGTAGAGGATCGCGAGGGGCAGGTCGCCCCGCTGTGCCCGGCAGGCCCCGAGACGATGTCGGGCCTCATCGAGCCGGCCGGCCCGGTAGGCCTCGAGCATTCTGTCGTGGGTCTCGCGCAGGGCCACGAACGACGGCGATCGCGCGAGGTCCCTGTCTCCCAGCAACGCATGGATCCGGGTCGGCTGGAGCTTGCCGCGGACGCGAACGACGTCGAGCTCGATGAAGGCCATCTCGCCAGCGGCAATCACGGTCTCGTGACCGACGACGATGGGGCAGCCATAGGTCTTCGTCTGCTCCTCGAGGCGCGAGGCGAGGTTCACCGGATTGCCCAGGACCGAATAGTTGAAGCGCTGGGCCGAGCCCATGTTCCCGATGCAGCAGAGACCGGAATTGAGCCCGACGCCGACCCTGAGCTCGGGCCAGGCGACCGGCCGCTCCCGCGATTCCGCCTTCAGCGTCTCGTTGAGCGCGGCCACGGAGCTCAGCAGGTCGAGCGCGGCCCGGCAGGCGTGGCGCTCGTGCTCGGGGTCGCGCAGCGGCGCGTTCCAGAACGCCATCACCGCGTCGCCGATATACTTGTCGATCGTGCCGCCGTGCCGCTGGATGGCGGTCGTCTGCGCCGTCAGCACGCGGTTCACGAGCTCCGTGAGCGCCTCGGCCTTGAGGCCTTCGGAGAGGGCGGTGAAGTTGCGGATGTCGGCGAAGAGAACCGTCGCCTCGCGCGTCTCGCCGCCGAGCACGAGCTGGCCCGGATCGGCGATCAGACGGTCGATCAGCTCGGCCGAGAGATAGCGGTCGAAGGCGCGGCGGATCGACTTGCGGGTGCCCTCCTCGCGCAGATACTTCACGTACATCAGCAGGCCGTAGACCGCGAGGCCGGCGAGGGCCGGGAAGGACACGTCGAGGAGCAGCGAGCGGACACGGAAGAGATACCAGGACCCTCCGGCCACGATGACGGACATCCCGGCGCCGAGCAGAAGGGTCGGCAGGGCGCCGAGGCGCGGCATCAGGGCGATCAGGAGCAGGCTGGTCGTCAGGATGAGCACGAGCTCGGCGCCGAGCGCCTCGCTCGGCCGTTCGAGGTCCACCTTGTCCAGGATGTTCTCGATGAGCTGGGCATGCACCTCGGCGCCGGGCATGGCCAGGGCGGTCGGCGTGGCCTTGATGTCGCCCAGGGCCGTGGCCGAGGTGCCGATGACGACGTAGCGGCCGGCGAAGCGGCCGGGCGGCACCCGACCCTGCAGCACGTCGGCCGCGGAGACGTAGCGGCGCGGATCCGAGGCCGAGAAATAGACCCACTTCTGACCTAGGCCGTCGGTCTGGATCAGATGGTCGCCGGCGACCACGCTCTGGATGCCCGCCTCGTTGACCTTGACCGCAATGGACTGGCCGCCGGCGGCGACCCGCAGCATCTCGACGGCGAGCGCCGGGACGACCCTGCCGCCGACGTCGACGACGAGCGGCACCCGCCGGGCCACATTGTCCGCCTCGGGGGCTACGAGGATGCTGCCGAGCCCTGCGGCCGCCGCCTCGAGCGGCGCCAGATCGCGGATGATGCCGCCATAGTGGAGGAGATAGGGCCGGGGATCTCCGCCGATCTCGGCGACCGCCGCCCTCGTCGCGGGGCCACCCGCGTCGCCCGCGGCCGGATCCGGGACCGGCACTTCCGCCAGGACGGTCGGCGATCCCTCGAGCGCATGGGCGAAGACCTCGTCGTTGCTCGGCAGCGCGCGCAGCCGCCCGGCCACGACCGGGTCGAGAATCGCCACATGGGCGGCGATCGACGCGGGCGAGAGACGGTCCGGCTCGGCGAAGAGGATGTCGAACGCCACCGCGACGGCGCCGTCGGCGACGATGCGATGAAGGAGGTCGGCCAGCACGGTGCGGGGCCAGGGCCATTGGCCGATCAGGCCGAGCGAGCGATCGTCGATATCGACGATCAGGACGCGCGGCGAGGCGACCGCAGGGCGGGGCTGGATGCGCTGGTAGAGGTCGAACACCTGTTGTCGCAGGATCGCGACGGGCAGCGGGTCCCAGATGCGGACGACCAGGAGCGCCGCCACCAGAGCCAGAGGCAGCAGGTCGACGAGACGCCTGATGCGGGCCCGGCGGCGGGCGCGTGGCGATGTCGCGGCACCTTGGAGGGGCGCCAGGGCATTGCCGTAGCCGCCGGACGCGGCGCGGCGGCCCCACCTTCGCATCAGGGTGCTCCCGCTTGCCAAGTCGTTCCCGTAGCACGACGGATCGCGGCATGCTATTCGCAGGCGAGCGGGCCCTCGTCTTGGGCACCGATCGGGCGGCGGCAAATCAGGTCCCGGCGCTGGCGAGTGGCCCGGACGCGCTGAGCAAGATCTTTACCATCCTCTGCTGACAGCATCGATCATCGGCCCATGGCCAGACCTTCATGAATCAAGGAAGCCCGACAGCGACACAAGGCGCCACTCGGCCTGGGACAAGTCACGGGCTCTCGGCCGGCTCGGCATCGCGTCCGCTCGACCCGGCGGGGGGTCTGCAGATCGCCCAGGCCGGCGGGCCGGCCCCGCACCCGATCGGCCATGTCGAGCAGGTCGGCGGCGGCGTCCTGGCGGTGCGGGCGGTCGTCGGCGACGCATCGCTGGCGCCGGGGGCCTCGATCTATCAGGGCGACGTCATCCAGACGGCGCACGGCTCCTCGGTGCTGGTGCGCTTCGAGGACGGCACGACCTTCTCGGTCGGCGGCGACGCCCGCGTCGTCATCGACCGGCTGATCTACGATCCGGATGCGCATACCGGCTCGTTCCTGATGACGGTGGTGCGCGGCACCTTCCTCTTCATCACGGGCCAGATCGCCCACACCGGCCCCGACGCGGTCCAGGTCAGCACGCCCTCGGGCGTGATCGGCATCCGCGGCACGACCTTCGGCTGCGCCGTCGACACCGGCAACCACGGCACCTCCTGCGTGCTGCTGCCCGATCCCGACGGCCATGTGGGCCGGGTCGCCTTCACCAACGGCAGCGGCACCACGGTCGTCTCGCACGCGCTCGACGGGGTCCTCGCGGCCAGCTATCTGAGCGTCCCCGAGAGCCTGCACCTCACGACAGAGCAGGCGAAGAGCCTGCTGACCGGCGCCATCGGCCGCGAGGCGGACATCGAGCCGCGCGAGGGCCCGCTCGTCCAGACGGCGGCGGCGACCTTCGAGACGCTGCACGGCGCCGAGCTCGTCGGGCTGGCCGCCCTCAGTCCCCTGGGTCCCCAGGCGCCGAGCAGCGTGGGCCAGCTCCTGCCCGATCAGGTCGCCGATCAGCTCTTGTTCCAGGAGCAGCGCCCCGGCGTCGCGGTCCTGGCCGCCTTCCAGGCGACGGCGCTCGGGGTCGACCTCGTCCCCACGCCCCATTCCGCGGGCGACACCGTCCCGCTCCCCGCGCTGCAGAACGGCCAGGACGTCTTCACCAGCGCCGCCTTCGCGCAGGAGGGAAACCTCATCTTCGGCGACCGCGCCGCGCTGACGCTCGGCGGCTCCGTCCCATCGGTGACCGTGAGCTACCAAGGCGGCGACGGCAGCTTCCACAGCGCGCTCGGCTACTATGTCGTCGACCCGGCCGGGCGGATCGGCGAGCCTCACCTGCTGACCACCGACCTTTCGGCACTCCAGCCGGGCGCCGCCTCGAGCTTCGTGGTCGACAATGGGGGGCAGGGGCTGGTCAAGGGCGCCACCCTGGCCCTGTTCCTCGTGGCGGACGGCCACGACCTCAATCCGGCCTTCCAGACCGCGCCCGCCTCGGCCATCCAGCTCCGGCTGGCCGAGGAGACGCCGGGCGGCCTCTTCCCGAACCTGCCCGATGTCGGCGACAGCGGGCTGCATCTCCTCATGCGGGTCGACGGTGGCAAGCTCGTCCCCGTCCTGGGCGATCTCTGGCAGACGACCGACCAGATCGGCGGGCTGCCGATCGGCATCGGCGTCGTCGACACGACGGGGCTCAATGTCGATCCGAGCACGCCCGGGCTCGTGCCCCTCGATGCGGCGGGCCATCCGACCACCCAGCACGATCTGCTCGGCACCACGCCGGGCGGTGGGCTGAGCGTCAGCTTCGAGGACTCCCCCCTCGGCGCAGGCGACCGCGACTACCAGGACGTCGTCCTGAACGTGCTGATCCCGACCCAGCAGATGCCGGTCGCCGGGGACGGCGCGTTCGAGTTCGGCTTCCACCTCCAGAGCCTCACCGGCACGCTGACCGATCTCGGCGTCGAGGTCGGGAAGGCGCCGGCCGGCGACTCGCTCGGGCTGGCCGGCGACCTCTCGCTCGACGCGACCGGCCAGGTGCTCATCGGCGGCGCCGCGAGCGGTGTGACCCTGGACGAGATATCGCCCACCCACTGGGCCTTCGGCTCGGCACGGCCGGCCTCGACAGGGGTCTACGAGACGATCCTGAACCAGCTGGCGCTCGGGTCGACCGAGGCCACCCAGCCGCCCGGGACGCGCACGATCAGCGTCTCGGCTGCGGAGCCGGGTGGCACCGTCAACCACTCGGAAGTCTCCTTCGTGGTCGGCGGGCCGCCCCAGGTCGGCGCCGACGGGGCGGACCAGCTCGTCGGCACCAAGGGCAACGACACCATGTTCGGGCTCGGCGGCGACGATATCCTGCAGGGCGGTCGCGGCGACGACCAGCTCGCCGGCGGAGCCGGCGACAACATCCTGACCGGCGGCCCCGGGAAGGACTTCTTCCGCATCGGCGGCCTCGCCGACGTCGATCCCAACGGCAACGGGCAGATCGACGCCCACGACACGATCACCGACTTCAGCGCCAAGCAGGGCGACGTCATCGACCTCTCCCAGCTTCTCGGCCAGCTCGGCGCCACGGCCGCGACGACCAGCCACTTCGTCGCCTTCACGGCCGACCCCGCCCAGCACTCCGTGACCATCTCCCTGGACCTCAGCGGCTCGGGGGCGGCCTTCCATCCGCTCGTCACCGTGCAGGGCACCGACGACCCGACTCTGGTTGCGGCCCGGACCCTCGGCGTCGCATGATTGCCCGCCGGCCGTTCCGGCCGGCCACATGCTCCTTGCGACGTGGAGACCGACCCGGTGCCGAGCCTGTCGAACGAGCGCATCGCCTATTTCAACGGCCGCTATCTCCCCGAGGGCGAGGTGAGAATCCCGTTCCGCGACCGGAGCTTCGTCTATGGCGACGGCTGCTTCGACATGACCCGCACCTTCGGCCATCGCCTCTTCAAGGTGCGGGAGCATGTCGACCGCCTCTACCGCTCGCTCCGCTACCTGCGCATCGATCCGGGGCTCGGGCCGGAGGAGATGATCCAGGTCACCCTGGAGACGTTCGAGCGCAACCGCCATCTGCTCGGCCCCGACGACGACTACTGGGTCGGCCAGCGCATCTCCCGCGGCGTCAAGCAGGTGCCGGGCGACACCTGGGACCATCACGGCCCCAACGTCATCGTCGAATGCCTGCCGCTGCCGCTCGAGGACCGTGCGTCCCTCTACCGGGACGGCATCCGCGTCCTCGTCCCCTCGCACCGCCGCGTCCCGCCCCAGTCGCTGACCCCCCGCGCCAAGACCCACAACTATCTGAACATGATCGTGGCCGACCAGGAGGTGCACAGCCAGGACCCGGAGGCATGGGCCGTCCTTCTCGACATGGACGGCAACTTCGCCGAAGGCCTCGGCTCCAACATTTTTTTCGTTCGCGACGGCGAGCTGCTGACACCCCGCGAGAAATTCGTCCTCCCAGGCGTCAGCCGCCAGACCGTCATCGACCTCGCGAAAGCCGAGAAAATCCCCTGCCGCGAGGCCGACCTCGACCTCTACGACGCCTACAACGCCGACGAGATCTTTTTGACCTCGACGAGCCTCTGCATCTGCCCGGTGACGAGCGTCAACGGCGCGCCCGTCGGCCCCGTGGGCCAGGTCTTCGGCCCCCTGACCCGCCGCCTCGCCGACGCCTACGGCCGCTTCGTCGACCACGACTTCGTCGCCCAGTATCTCAGGCGCCTCGGCTGAGGGTGAGGTGCCTCGCCTCCGCCTCATCGCCGACGATCTCACGGGTGCCCTCGACGCAGCCGCCCCCTTCGCCTCGGCCGAGACGCCGATCCCGGTGCGCTGGCCGCCGCTCACGGGCGACATCGCAGGCAGCCTCGCCGTCGATACCGAGACCCGTGACGCGAGCGTCGAAGCGGCAAAGGCCAGCCTGCGCGGCGCAGCGCCACTCCTCGTGGGGGCCGATCTCGCCTTCAAGAAGCTCGACAGCCGCCTCCGCGGCAACGCCGCGCTCGAGATTTTCTTCTGTCTCGCCGGCGGACGCTTCCGGAGTGCTCTCATAGCGCCGGCCTTTCCTGCCCAAGGCCGGCTGACGCGGGGTGGCCGCCAGCTCGTCCGCTCCGCCGCCGGGCTCGCGGATGTGGGCGTCGATCTCGCAGCCGAGCTCGAGGCGCTGGGTATCGAGGTGGCGCTCGTCGCCCCGGGCCAGCCGCCGACGGGTCCCGGTTTCTATCTCTGCGATGCCGACAGCGATGCCGATCTCGCAGCACTGGTCGAGATGGGACAAAGCCTGCCCGGGCCGGTGCTCTGGTGCGGCACCGCCGGGCTCGCCAGAGGGCTGGCCGGGGAGCCGCGGCCCGTTCCGCTTCCCCCGCCCCGCGGCCCATGGCTCACCCTGATCGGCACGCCGCACCCGACGACCCGCGCCCAGGCGCTGGCGCTGGCCGCCGCCCGGCCCGCCACGGCGACCATCCTCGGCGACGCGGATGGGCTGTCGTCGCTCGGCCTTCTCGATGAGGATGCCCTCCTGCACCTGGATCTGCCGCCGAGCACGTCCGCCGAGACTGCCTGTGCAACCGTCGACGCGGCCTGCCGAGCGCTGGCAGAGCAGCCACCGCCCGGGCTTCTCGTCGTCAGCGGCGGCGACACCCTGATCCGGCTGGCCAGGGCGCTCGGCGCCGGGGCGCTGAACGTCGTCGGGGAGTTGACGCCGGGCATCCCGCTCTCGATGTTCGAGGGCGGGGCGTGGCCCGGCGTGGCCGTCGTCAGCAAGTCGGGCGGCTTCGGCACGCCGAGGGTCCTCCTGGACATCGTCGAGCAATACGAGAGGGGCTGAGCATGACCGGGCGCCGACCCGTCGCGATCACCATGGGCGACCCGGCCGGGGTCGGCCCCGAGATCATCCTGAAGGCGCTCCGCGCGATTGCCGAGCGCCCGGACCCGCCGGCGATGCTGGTCTGCGGCACCCGCTCCTGCATGGCCGAGGCGGCCGAGCGCCTGGGCCTCGAGGTGGAGATGGTCGACGACCCGGCCGGCGCCGTCTTTCCTCGCGTCGCCCTGGTCGAGGCGGCGACGCGCGACGCGCCCCTTCCGATCGGCGAGGTCTCGGCCGAAGGCGGCAGGCTCGCCTACGCGGCGATCGAGCGGGCGGTCCGCCTGGCCGTGTCGGGCGAGGCCGCGGCGATCGTCACGGCACCGCTCAACAAGGCGGCGCTCAATCTCGCCGGCTATCACTTCCCCGGCCACACGGAGCTCCTGGCGCACCTCACCGGCACGCACGGCACCGTGCTGATGCTGGCCCATGGCAGCTTCCGGGTCAGCCACGTCACGACCCACGTGGCGCTGGAAAAAGTCCCGGGGCTGGTCACGGCGGAGCGCATCCGCCGCGTCGTCGACCTCACCCTCGAGGCGATGCGGCGCCTGGGCATCGCCGAGCCCCGGGTGGCGATCGCGGCCCTGAACCCGCACGCCGGCGAAGGCGGCATCTTCGGCCGCCAGGACATCGACATCACCGAGCCCGTGGTCGCCGACTACAAGGCGCGCGGCCAAGCCGTCGACGGCCCGGTCCCGGGCGACACCGTCTTCGTCAAGATGCGCGGCGGCCAGTACGACGCGGTCGTCGCCATGTACCACGACCAGGGCCACGTCCCGACCAAGCTTTTGGGATTCGACATCGACCCCGTGAGCGGCGCGTGGCGGGCGCTGTCGGGCGTCAACGTCACGCTGGGCCTGCCGATCATCCGCACCTCGGTCGACCACGGCACCGCCTTCGACATCGCCGGCAAGGGTGTGGCCGACGCCACGAGCATGATCGAGGCGATCGACTACGCGCTGCAGCTCGCGGCCGGCCGGGGCTGAGCCGGTAGCGCCCGAGGAAGAAGCTTGACAGGTAGCGGACCGGGACCAACTCTGCCCGCGTGAAATAAAATACAGAAGCGGGAGGCAAAGATGCAGATCGCAATGGGCCGGCGCGGGCTCCTGAAGCGTGGTGGCATCGCGCTCGCGGCAGCCACGGTGGCACGACCGGCATTGGCCGCGGATCAGCCGACGGTCGTCAAGATCGGCTTCTCGACGGTGGCCGATCTCAAGAACGACAACGGCATGTCGGGCTGGGTGCTCAAGAGCTACGTGGCCGGCCGCTCGCCGACCCTGACGGTCGAGGTCCACGGCTCGAGCGAGCTCGGCACCGATCAGGACGTCATCCAGGGCCTGCAGCTCGGTGCCGGCGCCACGATGTACATCGGCGGCACGGCGCTCTTCAACACCTTCATTCCCCGTGTCGGCGTGCTCGATCTGCCGTTCATGTGGCAGAGCTACGACCATGTCGGCCGGGCGCTGGGCGGCCCGATCGGCAAGACCCTGGCCGCGGACTTCGAGAAGTCCGGCTTCAAGGTGCTGGGCTGGGGCGTCAGCTGGGGCTACCGCAACGTCGTGACGCGCACCAAGGAGGTCCTGAAGCCCGAGGACATGAAGGGCCTGAAGATCAGAACCATCCAGTCGCCCATCTACGTGGCCGCCCTCAACGCCATGGGCGCCAACGCCACCCCGATGGCCTTCGGCGAGACCTACACGGCCCTCCAGACCGGCGTGCTCGACGGCTTCGAGCACGCGCCGGCCGTCGTCATCTCGAGCAAGCTCTACGAGGTCACGAAGCACGTGGCGCTGACCCGCCACCTGCTGGGCCCCACCGTCATGGCCTACTCGCTGGCCCTCTGGAAGCAGCTCTCGCCCGAGCAGCAGCAGGTCATGCAGGAGGCGGCCGATCTCGCCTCGGAGATCAACTATGCCCTGGCACCCGGCCGCGACAAGGCGGCGCTGGCCGAGCTCACGAAGGTCGGCCTGACGGTCAACGAGATCGACACCACACCTTTCAAGGAGGCCGCCGCCCCCCTCCAGGACAAGCTCGCCAAGGACATCGGCGCCACCGATCTCCTGGCCAGCATCCGCGAGGCGGCGGCGGGCTGAGACGCGGCCGGCGCGGCAGGGCGGCGCCGTGAGCCGGCTGCTCGACCAGCTCGACCGCGCGATCGAGTTTTTTATCTTCCTGATCTTCCTGGCGATCGTCGTCGTCGGTGCTCTTCAGGTGACGAACCGCTTCTTCTTCAACTATTCCTTGAGCTGGAGCGAGGAGTTCCAGCGCTACGGCCAGATCTGGATCGTTTTTCTCGGCATCCCGGTGGCCTACCGCCGGGGTGCCCATATCGGCCTCGATCTCGTGCCGGCGCGGATGGGCAGGGCCGGCCGCCTCGCTCCTCGCCGTCGTGATCGAGCTGCTGTGGATCGGCCTCGCCCTCGCCATTCTCGTCGGCACCCTGCAGCTCATGCATTTCCTGCAGTTCCAGCACAGCCCGGGGCTCGGCCTGCGGATGGACTGGGTCTATGGCGGCATCCTCGGCGGCTCCGTCTATACCGTGATCGTCGCCATCCGCCGCCTCGTCGAGCATGCCCGTGGCAACCTCGCCGGCTAGCTCGGGGCGCATTGCCCGGGCGGTGACGGCGCCATGATGCTCCTCGCCCTCTTCCTGGCCCTTCTGGTCCTCATCTTCGTCGGGGTCCCGATCATCCTGGCCCTGGGCCTGGTCGGCCTCGCCGGCATCCTGCTGGCCCCGGGCCTCGTGCTGGCCCTCTACCCGCAGAAAATGTTCACGACGCTCGACTCCTTCAGCCTCCTGGCCTTGCCCTATTTCATTCTCGCGGGCGAGCTGATGGCGCAGGGCGGCATCAGCCGGAAGCTCGTCGACTTCGCGGAGACGGTGGTCGGCCACTTCCGCGGCGGCCTCGCCCACGCCAACGTCGTCTCGAGCATGGTCTTCGCCGGCGTCTCCGGCTCCTCGACCGCCGACACCTCCGCCATCGGCGCGGTCCTGATCCCCGCCATGAAAGAAAAAAACTATCCGCCGGGCTATGCCGCGGCACTCTGCGCCACCGCCGGCACGATCGGCGCCATCATCCCGCCCAGCATGACGATGATCGTCTACGGCTCGCTCGCCAACGTCTCGATCGGCGGCCTTTTCCTCGGCGGCATCGTGCCCGGGGCGCTGGTCGGGTTCGCGCTGATGCTGGTCGTCTGGCTGCACTCCCGCAGGCCGGCGCGCTACCCGTTCCTGCAATCGGTCGAGGGCGCCTTCTCCGTGGCGCCGCATGGTCCGGGCGACCCTGCATGTGTGGCCGGCGCTGCTGGCCCCCGTCATCATCATCGGCGGCATCCTGGGCGGCGTCTTCACCGCGACCGAGGCGGGCGTCGTCGTCTGCATCTACGCCTTCCTCGTGGCCCGCTTCGTCTACGGCACGATCGGGCTCCGTGACCTCCCGCGCATCTTCATCGACGCCGCCGTCACGACCTGCATGGTCTCCGGCATCATCGGCATGGCCGGCGGCTTCGGCTGGCTCCTGGCCTACCTCAACTTCAACCAGCTCGTGCTGGGCGGCATCCTGGGCATCACCAGCTCGCCCCAGCTCGTCTTCTGTCTGCTCATCCTGGCCATGCTGCTCCTGACGATGTTCGTCGACAGCATGGCCATCCTCATCATCAGCGTGCCGATCGCGGTCTTCATCGGGACCCAGCTCGGCATCGACCCCTTCCAGCTCGGCCTCGCCGTCGTCATGGCGACCCAGATCGGCTCGACCACGCCCCCCGTCGCCGTCCTCCTCTTCGTTGCCTCCAGCATCGCCAAATGCCCCTACGGCGAGACCGTCCGCTACTGCTGGCCCTTCATCATCGCCGAGCTCGCCATCCTGGCCCTCGTCGTCCTCTTCAAGCCGCTTGCCGCCTACATCCCGAACTTGGTCCTGGGCACTCCCTGAGCGGCGACGAGGGTGCCGCTCGAGCCGCAATGCCTCGTCATTCCGATCTCCTGCCGGAGATCGTTGCGAAGACCGTGGCCGCTTCACTTGCCAACAACTTGACAAGCTCTGTGGCAGGGATCTCCCGGTTCAACGCGGCCGCCTGTCCATAGAGATGAAAGTTGGCGACATCGTCGTCGCCGGCCTCACAGATCGGATCGCTGAGAGCATACATCAGCGGAAATGCCGGCAGGCGCTGTCGGGACGTTTCCATGTCCTCGGCGTACCGGCTGCGAGCCGTGCGTACCGAACGGCCGGAAAAGCCATCGGTCACCATGGTGTCGGTATCCTTTGCCACGCGCAGCAGATCGCGGCGTCGAGCATCTGTGTCCGGCCTCGGGACAGGACAGGAACGCGGTCCCCATCTGAACGCCGCTCGCGCCGAGCGCGAACGCCGCGGCAATTCCGCGTCCGTCGCCGATGCCACCTGCGGCAATTACAGGCACTTTCACTGCATCGGCAACTTGGGGCACGAGCGCGAGCGTACCTACGCCTTCCCACGGCGCGGTCGGCCCATGTGACCCTCTGTGCCCGCCGGCCTCCCACCCTTGGGCGATGATCGCATCCACGCCGCGCGACTCGAGGGCTTTCGCTTCGGCCACTGTGGTGGCGGTGCTGAGGAGTAGGATTTCGGCAGCTTTCAGTGCCGCGACGGCAGCCTCGTCCGGCATGCCAAAGTGGAAACTCGCGACAGGCGGCCGCACGTCCAGGAGCAGGGCCAGCTTGGCGGCATCGAACCCGGCGCCGGACACCGAAGGCTCCGCTTTCGGCTGGTCCAGCCCAAGCTTGTCATACCAGGGCTTCAGCCGGTTGCGAGCCGCGGCAAAGACCACGGCATCGATCTCGGGTGCAGGATGAGCGAAGAAGTTGAGATTGAATGGCCGGCTGGTCCCCGCCCGCAACTGTTCCGCTACGGCCCGGATCGACTCGGTCGTCATGCCCCCGCATCCAAGCGAGCCCAGACCACCGGCTTCGCACACCGCTATGGCCAGCCGCGGTGTCGCGGACCCGGCCATCGGGGCCTGGACGATGGGGTGCTCGATGCCAAGGAGGTCGCAGAGGCGTCTGTCTGGCCACATTCGAGCCGGAACTTCCCCCAGTAGCCGCCTTCTTCACGCCGATCATGTGTCGCAACGCCGCCTACGGCAAGTGCCCGAGGGCTCGACGGAGTCTCCGAGGCCGCCGAGACACCGATCTCCGGGCCACCGCCCCACTTTTCGCCAGCGCCAGGTTGATCTCGGCCAGACAGCGAGGCATCCCCGGTCCCCTGCGGTCCGGTCAGAGATCGATCACAATATCGTCCTGGGGTTGGCTGCAGCAGATCAGCACATTGCCGTCGGCAGGTGGCTCGACCGGATCGGGCCGGTAGCTGACCGCGCCGACGATGAGCCCAGTCTCGCAAGTGTGGCAGACCCCGGTGCGGCACGACCATCGCACGGGCACATCGCACGCCTCGGCAAGCTCGAGGAGGTCATGAAACCTCGAATCCCAGCGCACACTGAGGCCGCTCCGCGCGAACGATATCAGCGGCCCCTCGCCGGTATGCCCGGCCGGCAGATGCGGTGCGTGGCGCGGCGCTTCGGCAATGCCCGGCGTCATGGCCGGGGCCGCCCCGAAGAGCTCGGTGTGAACGCGATCGGCCGCGACACCCCAGGCCGAAAGGGCGGCCGTGAGATCGCTCATGAAGGCGGGGGGGCCGCACAGATAAAAGTCGGCACCACGGGGCAGGCCCAGCTCCTGGAGCACGCGCGCGTCCAAGCGGCCGGGTGCGTCGAAATCGACGGCCAGCCGGTCGGCGGGACCCGGGGAGCTGTAGCGGATATGGCTGTGGCCGTGCGGCAAGGCTTTGAGAAGGGCGCGCGTCTCCGCGGCGAACGGATGCTCGTCGCCGCTGCGGGCGCCGTGAACCCACCAGATCTCTCTCGGCGATGCTCCGGCGGCCAACGCATGGAGCATGGCGAGCACGGGGGTCGCGCCGATGCCGGCGCTCAGGAGGACGACGGATCCGTCGCCCGGTCGCAGCGTGAAGCTGCCCCGCGGCGCGCTTGCCTCGACCATGTCGCCGACCCGGACCTCGGCCTCGATGTACGCCCCGGCCGCGCCGTGCGCTTCCCGCTTCGACGCTCACTCGATAGCGATCCTCACTCGGCTCACCCGACAGCGAATAGCTCCGGAGCAGAGCGGGCCCGTCCGGCCCCGGCCTGAGCCGCAGCGCTATGAACTGCCCCGGGAGGCCAGCCGCCAGGGGACGCCCGTCAGTCGGCTCGAGGATCAGCGACGTCACGCTGCTGCTTTCGCGGTTCTTGCGCGCTACACGCAGCGGGCGGAACCCGGCCCACGCAGGAGGCGGGCCGGCCGCCGGCGCCAGACCAGGGTTGCCCGATCATCTCCCCGCCTTCCCGCTCCCGCTCGAGCAGGGCCTCGAAGGAGGTGCGCCAGCCGAGGCTCAGGGCCGGGATGCGCAATGCCTGCTCCAGCCGGCTCTTCGGATGGCCGGACTTGTACAACAAGGCGTCGATCTCCGAGACGGTCATGCGCTCGGGGCCGGTGCCGACCTGCACGATCTCGTCGCCGGCTTCGACCTCTCCCTCCTCCAGGACGCGGAAGTAGAAGCCGGGCTTGCCGTGGGCGACGAGCAGCGCTGCCATCTGCGGCTCGTTCATCCGGATGCCGACCCGGTAGCAAGTGACACGCGGCTGGGTCACCTCGAAAAGAGCGCTCCCGATCCGGTAGCGATCGCCGATGCAAACCTCGTCATCGGACAGGCCGTCGACGGTGAAATTCTCCCCGAACTGCCCATAAGCGAAGTCGCGTCGGCCGAGCCGGCTTTGCCAATAGCGATAGGAATCGATCTGATAAACGAAAACGGCCCGGTGCTCGCCACCGTGCCCTGCCAAGTCTCCTTGGCCATCGCCATCGATGTTGAGCCGCCGCACCATTCGCCGGCCTTGAACGGGCTTTTTCCAGATGGCGGTGTGGACTGTCCTTCCTTGCCACTCGATGTCGCGCGGCAGGCCCACATTGACCGAAAGCAAGCTCGCCATCACTTCTTTCTCCCACGCCCGCGAGACGGCGGAACCCAGCGGCGCTCGCCACGATAGCTACGTTGTCCTGCTTCGCCACGGCGCTTCATCCCGGGCTTCCCCGTACGTGCCGTTATTTTAGCCTGGAAGTCTTCCGGCGCCTTCGGCCGAGGTCAGGTCAAGTAATAGATCGAGCCGGAGAGGACGGGATACGGGCCGGATGCCACGTCGGGCGGAACGCCGTTGCCGCCGAGGAGCGATTCCAGGGCGGTCACGAATTCGGCCTGGGTGCCGAATTCCCAGAGGAAAAAGTTGGGGTCGCACAATTGCCAGCGATTTGCTTGGCGCGGACCAAGCGCCCAGCGCGTGCTGCCACGGCTCGTCGGCGGCCTCGTCCCACCAAGCGATCGAGAGGTAGAGAAGTCTGGCGCCAGTGGAGCCTCGGCCAGCCGGCGCGGGGTAAACAGCGCCCTGTTGCCGGCCGCGAAGAAACCGAAGCGATTGCGGAGATCAAGGCCGTAGAGCCGGAACAGGCGCGCCTTGCCGCTGTCGGCGTTCGGCGCACGCATCACGTGATGCTGGCCCAAGATCATTGACCCCGTCGGGCCGATATCGCTCGCGCTGGTGACAGTGGCGCCGCTCCGGACGGCCTTGATCCAGCTGCACACCATGGCGCCGCAGACACCCCATGACCCCTCCATGAAGGTGGCGACGTGGTTGCTCGGACTGCAGACGATCGTCAATTCTCGCGCCCCGCGCCGACCGCGACCGGCGGCCCTCAAACGCCGCAGCGAGCGGCCCTGATCGGGCGCCGCGGTGATGATGAGAGCCGAGTTCTTCGCCGCGCCTTCCGCTCTCGATGTTGTGCGACGTAGAGCGCTGGATCCCCTCGACGCCTTGATGCTGATATCGCTCGGATGGCCCCCGCTCGACTTCGACGGTGCTCCGCGCAAGGTCGCCCGTCAATCGGAATGCTGGGGCGTGTGCCAGGGGAAGCGTTCGCGATGCGAGACCCTAGGTGGTCGCGGCCATGTTTGGTCAGCTTACAGGGTGCACGCGAAGTACCGGGTCCAGCTCGACGCTCGTCTCGCCGCAAGCGATGCCGCCTACGGAAGCTCGAGATCGATTCCTCCTTGCTCGTGATGAACTCGAGCAGCGCCGGCTGGCCCTGCTGCGTCGGCTTCGATGCCGCGGCGGATGGCCGGCACGATCTCCTCCGGCTCGGTGATCCGCTCGCCGTGGGCGCCCAGCGCCCGGGCAAAGGCCGCATAGTCGCCCGAGATGTCGGTGGCGCGGTAGCTGGTCGGTCGATACCGGCATCACCTTGAGCTCGATCGCCATCGAGAAGTTGTTGAGCAGGATGGAAAGGATAGGGATATGCTCGCGGACCGCCGTCTCGATGTCCATGCCGGTGAAGCCGATCGCGGCGTCGCCCCAGACGTTGATGCAGAGCTTCTCGGGCTTCGCGAGCTTGGCGCCCATCGCGAGGCCCAGCCCGTAGCCGAGCTGGGTCGACTTGCCCCAGCCGATGTAGGAGAGCGGCGTTGTCGACCGCCAGAACGGCGAGAGCTGGTCGCGCGGGCTGCCGGCGTCGTGGGTGATGATGGTTTCCGCCATGTCGACCGTGTGCTGGAGGTCCCAGAGCACCCGGTAGGGGTCGAGCGGCGCTGCGTCCGACGGTGAGCTTCGGCAGCCAGCGGCCGAGCCAGCGCTCGTGGACCTCCGCGATCTCGCGGGCGACCGGCGCAGGGATCGCGGGCCTCGCCGTTGTCCTGCCGCTCGATCTCCCCCAGCAGCGCCTCGAGGAAAAGCTTGGCGTCGCCCAGCACGCGCCACGTGCAGGCGAGGTCCTTGTTGACGTCCATCGGATCGAGCGTCGCGTGGATGATCTTTTTTCCGCTCGGCATGGTGACGCCGAAATTGGTCGACCCGAAGCTGCAGCCGATGCCGAGGATGAGGTCCGACTCCTTGAGGAAAGTGAAGGACGGTCTCCGGGATGGCGCGGCCGCCGGAGCCCAGCGCCAGCGGATGGGTCTCGGGGAAGGCGCTCTTGCCCTCGAGGCTGGTGCAGACCGGGATGGCGAGGCGCTCGGCCAGCTGCCGAAAGCTCGGGCCAGGCCTCGGCCCAGTGGACGCCTTGGCCGGCATAGATGACCGGCCGCTTGGCGTCGAGCAGCATCGCTGCCGCCTCGCGCACCGCCTCCGGGTCGGGGCCGCTGCGGAGATGCCGCACGGGCTCGTAGTCGACGGCCTCGATCTCCTCGGCCCAGACGTCGACCGGGATCTCGACCAGCACGGGCCCGCCGCGGCCGCTCCGCAGGCGCGTGAAGGCGCGGCGCAGGATCGTTGGGAAGCTCGCGGGCGGAGGTGATCGGCTCGGCCGACTTGGTGATGCCCGCATCTGCAGGCTGCCGAAATAGTTGGGCTGCACCCAGGCGAGCGCGGCGCGCATAGCCCATCGGCATGACCAGGAGGGGGATCGCCTCGCTCTAGGCCTGGGCGACGCCGCCATAGGCGTTCTCGGTGCCCGGCCCGTGCTGCATGGCGAAGACGCCCAGCTTCTTTCCCGACGTGACCCGCGAGATGGCGTCCGCCATGTGCAGGCCGGTCCGCTCCTGCCGCACGATCACGGGCGGATGCCGACCTCGGCCGCATATTCGAGGACATGGTTGACCGGATAGCCGATCACCATCTCCACGCCCTCGCGGCGCAGGATCTCCGCGATCACCTCCGCGGTCTTCATGGCGCTGCCTCCCTCGGCGTCCGCAGCCCGACCTTGGCAGCCGCAGGCGCGGCGAACAAGGATCGGTGGCCGACGTCCCGAGCCGGCCAGCGGCCTTCCTGTCCGGGCGGCGCGGCTTCGCGCACCGGACGAGCCGTGCTTTCGACCTCAGCCGGCGCCCTCATGATGAAAGACTTCCTCCATCCTGGCCCAGTGCTCCCCCGGCCTGCGGTCGGGCAGGGGGGTCTGGCAGGGGCCGCAGAGCGCCCACCAGCGCCGGGTGACTTCCCGGTCGGCGATGCGCTTCATGTCGGCGGCGAGATCGCTGCCATGATACTCCCAATAGCCGAACAGAAGCCCGTCCGGCTCCCAGAGAAAAATGGAATAGTTCTTGATGTTGGCCGCGGTGAGCCCGTCCAGGATCTCCGGCCAGCAGGCGGCATGCAGCCGCTTGTATTCCTCGATCTTGTCCTTCTTGACGCCGATCACCATGCCCATGCGCTGCACCAGGCTGCCCTCCCCAGGGGTCGGCGCCCGCCCGCCGGGGCCGCCCCCGCGTTCATAGGACGGGTGTCGGTCATCGCCCAGCGGGGCGTGGCACCTCTCAGGGCCCGGCCCGCCGGCGGGCCGGCATCCGTCGTATGGTCGGGACTGGAGCGGCGCGGGTGCCGGCGCTCCGCCGCCTGCCGCTGCCTCTCGAGCCGCGGCTCGCCGCCTGCTTCCCCTTGGCCGTCCCGGGCCCGCGTCGCCGGCCGCGAGCGCCGGCCTAGGAGCGCCTCGAGGCCGCTGCGGCCTCCGGGGCCCTGTCTCGCGGCAGGGGCGCGGAGGGGCTCACGGGCTTCCTGCCGGTGATCATGGCCAGAACGAGGTTCTCGCCGTGCCGGAGGCTCTCCCAGGCGACCCCTAGGAGATGCAGGCCGACAAGCACCAGGAGGAGGTTGGCCAGGTAGGCATGCAGGTTGCCCAGCGTCTCGTCGCCCCAGAAGGCGTCGAGGCCCATCATCCAGCCGGTGATGCCGAGCCCGCCCAACACGAGAAGAAGTGCTACGACCATGAGCCCGCCCAGCGGGTTGTGGCCGACATAGCGGGGCTCGGCACCCTGGGCGAGGCCCAGCATGTAGCGGGCGAGGCGCCGCGGCCCTTTGACGAAGTCGGCGAACCGCGCGTGCCGGGTGCCGACGAAGCCCCAGACGATGCGGACGATGACCGCCCCCAGGACCCAGTAGCCGAGCGCCTCATGGAGGCGGCGCCAGTCGTCGCTGGTGAGGTAGGCGCCCAGGCAGGCGAGGGCCACGGTCCAATGAAAGGTGCGGACGAGCGGATCCCAGACCTTGAGGGTGGAGCGGCGGCTGGTCTCGATGGCAGGGCTCATGCGGGTTGGCTCCTCGGACGCCCTGGGACAAAGCGTGGCGCCGACCGGGACCGCCCGAGGCGGTCCCGGGGCCACGCACGCAGGAACGAAATCTGGAGGGGGCCGATCAGCCCTCCTGGCCCAGCTCCTTGCCGGTCCAGGGGTCGACGGTGATCTCTTTCTTCTCTTTGCCCTTGGTCGCGTACATCTCGTAGCAGCCATGCTCGGCGAGCTTGAAATTGTGGATCGTCCAGCCCTGGGCCTTGTACTGGGCAGCGATCTGATTGTGGTCGAGCTTGGTGCCCTTGCCGTTGCACTGCGGCTCGGCTGCGAGGGCCGGTACCGCGGCAACGAAGGCGAGGGCCGCCGAGGCGAGAAGAAACCGCTTCATCCGTCTGCTCCGCTCATGATGGATCGACGGCTCAGGGTGATAGGCGGTCCGGCTTGCGGCAGCCTTGCGGGCGGCAGCGTCAGGGCGAAGGGATCGGAAGGGCGATGCCGAAGACGGCACCACCGTCCGGGCGGGCCAGGGCGATGACCCGGCCGCCGTGCAGCAGGGCCGTGTCCCGGACGATGGCGAGGCCGAGACCGGCGCCGTTCTGCGAGCGCCGGGCGCTCCGGCCGCGGGCGAAGGGCAGGAACAGCTGCGCCGGGTCCCGATCGCCAAAGCCCGGCCCGCGGTCCAGGACCAGGATGCGGCCGTCGCCCTCCACCTGGATCTCAACCACGCCGGCCGGGGGCGTGACCGCGAGCGCATTGTCGATCAGGTTGCCCAGGGCCTGCTCCAGCGCCATGGCGTTGCCGGGCAGCCGGAGCGGCCGGCCGGCCGGGGCGAGCTCGATGCTCTTGCCGGCGGCCAGCGCCAGCGGCGCCCGCTCGGCCACCGCGTGGCGCGCCACCTCGTCGAGGTCGACCGTGTCGTCGAGGCCGACCTGCCCGCTCTCGAGCCGGGCCACGGCCAGGAGCTGGTCGACGATCCGGGACATCCTGAGGACACTGCGCCGCAAAGCCAAAATCTCCGGCCCGTCGTCGAGCGCGTCGAGCCGGGCCTGGACGGCTGCCAGCGGCGTCCTCAGCTCGTGCGCGGCGCTGGCGGTGAAACGGCGCTCCTGGGCCAGCGCCCGATGCAGCCGGTCGAGGGTGTCGTTGACGGCCCGGACCAGCGGCAGCACCTCGCGCGGCACGTCGGCCTCGTCGAGGCGGACCGCGGCGTCACCGGGCAGGATCCCCTGCGCCTGGGCGGACAGACGGTTGAGCGGCGCCAGCGCCTGAAGGATGGTTAGCACCGCGACGCCGACCGCGACCAGGGTGGCCACGAGGATATAGGGCCCGAGCTCGGCGAAGAGCTCGGTCCGGAGCCAGTAGACCACGTCGCGCGTCTGGGCCGGGCCGCGGCTGGCGACCATGCGGATATCGGCGCCGCCGGGGGCGTCGAGCTTCGCCACATAGCCGTAGGCGCGCCGATTGGCGTCGTCGTCGAAGAGCTCGAAATGGCCCACCGGCCACTCGCTCATCTCGTCGATCTCGTCCTTTGCTGCACCCGTCGAGGTGCCGAAGCTGAACAGGGCCCGGCCGCTCGCGGTGTCGACCACCCTGAGCTGGAGGCCGGGCACCCGGCCGAGCGCGCGGGCGAGCCCGGGGTCGACGTCGACCCGGATGGTGCCGTCGGCGCGCCGCCCGAGATGGCTCTGCAGCCGACGGGCGATGGCGTCGAGCTCGTGGTGCAGGTCGATGGGACCGAAGAGGCCGTGGGCCAGGAGCGTGCCGACGATGCCGAGCCCTGCGACCAGGGCGAAGCGGGCGATGAGGGCTGCGATGAGCGAGCGCTGCCGCCTCATCCGCCGTCCGGCGCCAGCATGTAGCCGACACCCCGGACCGTATGGATGCGCACCGTGGCGCCGGCCTCGAGCAGGCGCTTTCTCAGCCGCGAGACATGCGATTCGAGGGCGTTGGATTCGACCTCGTCGGCGAAGCCCCAGAGCTCGTCCTCGAGGGTCGGCCGCGTCACGACCCGGCCCTGCCGGCGGATCAGGGCCTCGAGGAGGGCCAGCTCGCGGCGCGGCACGGTGAGGGGCGCCGTCTCGACGCTGACCTCGCCCGAGCCCGGGTTAAAGGCCAGGTTGCCGACCCGGATGGCCTCGCCCAGATCCCCGCCGGGCCGGCGCAGCACCGCCCGGATGCGCGCCACCAGCTCGGCATGGGCGAAGGGCTTCAGGATATAGTCGTCGGCGCCGGCCTCGAGCCCGCGGACCCGCTCGTCGAGCGCGTCGCGGGCGGTCAGGACGAGGATGGGCAACGGGTCGCCGCCGCCGCGCCGGGCCCGGATCAGGTCGATGCCGTCGCCGTCCGGCAGGCCGAGGTCGAGCAGCAGGGCCGCATAGCGCGTCGTCGCCAGCGCCGCCAGGGCATCGCCGACGCCCGCCACGAGATCGGTCGTGAAGCCGCTCCTCTCGAGATTGGCCCGCACCGCCTCGCCGAGATCAGGGTCGTCCTCGACCAGAAGAACCCGCATTCCCCGCCCTCGAGCTGGCCCCGACAAGGGTGGGGCCCGCACCTTGCGGCAGCCTGACGGCGCTCGTGCGCACTCCGCGACACGACGGCGACGCGCCTGGCCCCCACCAGCCTCGGCACGGAGCCTCGGGCGCGCCTAGGCCCGACCCTCCGTCTCCGCGAGCGTCTCTCGCCACGTCTCGCGCAGCCAGCGTGCGCAGGCGACATTGTTCTCGAAAATCGAGTATCTGGCGCCGCCACCATAGTCGGACGGGGGAATGAACTCGGTCGAGATCTGGCCGAGCCGGCTCGTCGGCACCGTCGCGTGGTGGCGCATGAGCCGGCGGACCACCTCCTTCCAGGGCTCCAGCTTTTCCTCGCTCCAGGGGGCGTGCCACTCGCCGGGCCTCGGCTCGATGAACGGATACTGGATGCCGCGGCCGTAGCTGCCGTCGGGATGCCTGGCCCAGACATTGACCGGGTTGGCCGGCACGGCCGCGCGGGCGTGCGCGTGACGCACATAGCCCGCGTCGATCCACGCCTGGACGACGTTGCCGGGCCGGTAGGGGTCGAGCACGAGGCGGCCGGCGTCGATGTCGGCCTTCATGCCCTGTACCTCCTGCTCCTTCGGGTTCTCCATCTTGAAGATGACGTGCGAGTGGTCGAGGGTCATGTTGAAGGGCACGCCCTTGGCCTCGACCATCCGGCCGACGGTGGCGATCCGCCCGAGATGCTCCGACCACATGTTGACGTGCACCTCGAAGCAGGGGTCGACGCCCAGGGCCTTGCCGATGTCGTAGGCCCGGAGATAGGCGTCGACCACCTCCTGATCGGTGGCCATGCTGCCGTCGAGCTTCTTCGTGCTCACCTGGGTGTTGTGGACGATGGCGCCGAGCTGGGCCGAGACGCGGAGGTTCCACTCCAGCAGCGGCTCGTCCCGCCCCAGCACATAGTACCAGCCCGTCGCCCGGATCGGCAGGCCGTGACGCTCCTTGGCCTCGAGATAGGCGTCGACCTCGCCCATGAGCGGCGACTTGTCGTAATAGTCGAAGACCCCCGCCTCCTCGACCATGCGGAAGCGGGTGTCGATGTCGAACAGGTCCTGATCGGTATGGACCACGCCGTTCCCGGCGCAGCCGATCGGCAGCTCCTTCGTCATCGCCCCGTCGCCTCCCGTCGTCGACCGCCGCCCACCCTAGAGGCTCGCGCGCCTCGTCGAAAGACGGGAGAGGCCGCGCACCGGCCCGCCGAGCGGCGGGGCCCGGATGATCCTCCGCCTCCTTCGCTGCGGGTGATGCGGTCGGCCCAGGAGCTCGCGCGAGACTCGCCCTGGGACGTCGTCGGGAGTCAGGCGTGCCCGTTCGTCATGCCCGGGCCGGTCGGCGCCGAGAGCGCCAGGGCGGTGCCGGGCTTCCGCATCACCCGACGGACATACACCTTCACCGCGACTTCCATCGGCGACGAGGTGGGGAGGAATCCCTGAACGCCGGCCCTGAAGGCACCGATGACCTCGGCCGGCTCGTCGAGGTCGGAGACCACGGCCAGAGGCGTTGCGGCCAGACCCTCGCGGATCGCCGCGACCCGGGCCGCCACCGCCGGATCGCCCAACGACCCCGCCCCTAGATTGAGGATCGCCAGCGGGTAGGATCCGGCCCAGTTCTCCCTTCGCAGGCCATCGGCGCCGTCGACCTGGACGACCGTCGCGATACGGTCCAGCGTCTTCGGCAGCCGCATCGCCGCGACCCGCCGCAACGGCAGCGCGTCGACCACGAGGTAGCGCCCCCTCGTCCAAGCCTTTTGTGATCTTCCCGTCATGTCCGGCGCCCGGCTCCGCCTGCGGACCGGGTCGCGCCGCGCTGCTCGAGCTCACGGTCTTCGACAACCGCTCGAGGCCTGAGGCCCGACATCCGTCCACGCCACACCCACGCCTGCCCGGCTGGGTCGTGTGATCTCGATCACCTCGACGAACGTCAGTACTCACGGAGTTATGGACGAAATTTCAGCTTCACGTCGCCTTCTGCTATAGGATCTCGGTTGGCCTGCCCACGTTGCATGCTCATATTATTTCGAGAGCGCTTCGGCACCGAGGAGGCCTGCCGGAAGGCGCTCTTCGAGATGCGCTGGCGGGAAGGGCTCACCTGCCCGGCCTGCGGTCACCGCGGCTTCTGCGCGCTCAGGACACGCAAGCTGTTTCAGTGCAATCGGTGCAAGAAGCAGGTGCGGCTGACCGCCGGCACCGTGTTCCAGGACACCAAGCTGCCGCTCACCGCCTGGTTCATGGCGATCTACCACCTCGCCCAGGGCAAGAACGGGATCAGCTCGATCGAGCTCGGGCGAAGGCTCGGGGTCAAGCAGCAGACGGCTTGGCTGATCAAACACAAGCTGATGCGGGCGATGGGCGTGCGCGAGGCCGCCAAGCCCAAGCTCGCGGGCCGGGTCGAGGTCGACGACGCCTACCTATCGATCGCAGGAGGCGATCGATCCAGCCCTGCAAGGGCCGAGGTCAGAAGACCTCGGCGGGGCGGCGAGCGCCCGGGCGGCAAGCGTGGCCCCTCCGCGCGCTTCCTGCGCGCGGCGCCCTCGGCGATCGGATCGATCGTCTCCTGACGATCGATGGTGCCGCCGGCAAGACGCCGATCGTCGCCGCGGTCGAGACCATCGATCGCAAAGCGATCGATCCGTCTGCGGAGCAGTGCGCGTCAGGAGACGCGCGAGGGGCCGAGCGCAAGCCCAGGCGGCTGCGGCTGAGCGTGGTCAAGGGCTTCCGCAAGAAGGAGGTGGAACGGCTGGCCGGGCGAGACTTCGCCGCTGGGAGCAATGTCGTCAGCGACGGCCTGTCCTGCTGGCCGGCGGTCGAGAAGGCCGGCTGCCGGCACGTCCCGATGGCGACAGGTTCCGGCAAGCGGGCCGCGAGCTGGGCGCCGTTCAAGTGGGTCAATACCTGCCTGGGCAATATCAAGACCGCGATCGCCGGTACCTACCACCACGTCAGCGCCAAGCATGCCCAGTCCTACCTCACCAGCTTCGCCTACCGGTTCAATCGCCGCTTCCATCTCGACAGCATCGTCGAGCGCGCTCCCAGGTAAAGGCCCGGCGACGGGTCGTCGCACGGCCGATGCTCGGGAGCCCGCGCGTCGCATCCCAGGGAGCGCTCGGAGCCGCGACCTGCCGGGGCTCGAGCGGGCGGGCCCGTGGCGGGGAGAGGCTGCCTGCCCGATCTCGCGCCTGCCGAGCGGTGTCCCCGGCGGGCCCCTTCAGGCGAAGGTCTTGAGGAAGACCGGCAGGCTCATCCAGCTGCTGACGCCGCCGCCGGACATCGGCCACCAGCCCCAGCTGGCCCCGCCGCTGGTGCTGTACTGGGCGCTGCGGTTGAGATAGGTGCAGCTCGAATTGCGGAAGCCGTAGAAATAGCCGTTGTTGATCGGCAGGGCCCAGAGCCCGCCGCCGGCCCCGGCCTGGAAGCTCACATAGTAGATGCCGCCAGCGGCGAAGGTGGTGGGGCTGGTCGGCACGTAGAGCCAGTGCAGGGGCGAGGTGTCGCCGGAGGAGGAGGTGCTCACCTGGTTGCCGTCGACGCTGGTCTGGAAGAGGACCTTGTTGCTGCTGTTGGTGATGCGGATGGTGAGCGGGCCGACCGCGGCGGTGCGGTAGAGGGCGAAGTAGATGCCGTAGACGGTGGCCGACGGGCCGTACATGTCGAAGCTCTGGCGGGCCATGTTGCCGCCGGCGATCGGCTGCTGGTTGGGTCGGCCGCCGCCCATCATGGGCTGGCCCTTGGCGGTGCCGTCGGCGTAGGTGAGGTCGTAGATCGGGATCTGCCCGGGCATCACCTTCCAGGCGTTGTTCTGGTAGCGGATGCTGGCGAGCGTGCTCTTCTGCAGGGGAAAGATCGAGAGGCCGTCGGGCGGCGCCACCCAGTCGGCGAGATCGTTGACCGAGGTCATGCCCTGGCTCGCCGCCACCTGCTGGAAGACCAGATGGTAGGTGGTGCCGTAGACGAGCTGAGGCTGGGCGCTGAAGGTGTAGACCGGGTAGAGGCCGAGGGTCGCCGCATTGGCGTAGACGCCGGTGTAGCCGAGCTTCTGGCCCGAGGGGTAGCCGCCGCTGTTGGTCTGGATCGAGATCTGCACGCTGCCGCCATTGCCGATGCTGTAGCCGGTGCCGGTCTGGTTCTCCCAGCGCACGTTCTTGATCGCCCCGCTGCGCTCCGCTACGAAGCGGTAGGCGTGCCTGTCCCAGAAGCCGTTGTTGGCCTTGCCGCCGGCATAGGAGGGGCAGCCCAGATACTGCCCGCCATAGGGCAGGCTGGTGTCGACGCCTGCCGCCAGGGTGGAAGAGGCCGTCAGCGCCAGCGGCCCGCCGAGGCCGAGCCCGGCGAGCCCGGCCGCTCCCCTCAGGAGGTGCCGGCGATCGAGACCGGGGGAGCGTCCTGCAGGCGATTTTGACATGGCAATCTCTCCGTTTTGGCTGTTCGGATTCTCGTTCACGCCGCGAGACGGTCCGTCTCCCGGGCACACGCCTCGACCATCCGGCCAGCGGTCCCGAGGGTGGTCCGCACGGCCGGTATCACGCCGGTGGATGAGATGGGCACAACCTGAAGCTCGACTGGTCTTGATCTCCAGGGTTCATCGCTAACGCGTAAAGTGTCCGCACACACCAGAAGGCAGATCGGCGACCATGCAATCGATGACCGTCAAGCATCGACAGACAAGAATGGCAGTCGGACATTGTCCGTGGATTGACTGAGCGGCTGAGCTGTTCAGCCGATACCTGGCACCGAAGCTTCCATCAATGGCCGACACATCAGGCGGACAGCAAGCTCGCCCTTCCCGCCGACCACACCGGAACCTACTTCAGTGAAGAATATTCTCCTTTTAGTTGTACCCCCGCTGACAGGCGGCACCTCGGGGAACGGGCGGAAACCTTCCCCCGTCTCTGGTGCGCCGCCGCCGTTCGCCGGCCTGTCCTGTTTTATTTGCTCAGAGCCATAGACGGTGGGGGCGATGAAATATTCCATGGCCTCTTATCTTCGCGATTGGCGCTCGCCCGTCGGCAGGGATCGCGGCTGTCACCCGGGCTGCCGGGCCTGTGCCGGAAGACCCGCCCGGGCAGCCCGTCCCGCCCGCACGCCGGAGGAAATCCCGGAGGAGCCCGGAACCGCCGTCGGCCATGGCCGGTTTGTCGGCCAATCGCAGCTTTTCATGGAGGTCACGATGGAACGCGATATGCGGACGACCGGCTCGGTCGCGGGCGCCGTCGCCACGGACGAGACCGCCACCCTGATCGCCTCCGACAAGGTCGAGGGCACGGCGGTCTTCAACCGCCGCGGGGAGCGCCTGGGCGATGTCTACAACTTCATGGTCGACAAGCGCTCCGGCCATGTCGAGTACGCGGTGATGAGCTTCGGCGGCTTTCTCGGCATGGGCGAGAGCTACCATCCCTTGCCCTGGAAGATGCTCACCTACGATGCCGGCATCGGCGGCTATGTCGTCGACATCGACAAGGACAGGCTGAGCGCGGCACCCACCTACTCGCGGACGGAGAGCCCGATCTGGGATCCCGAGTACGGCCGCAGGATCGACGACTATTACGGCGTTCCCTACGGTATCTGATCGGCAGCATCGCCGCTCCTGCGGAGCGCGCGCGAGGCCGGCGGTCGCCCCGCATCGGCCTCGCGCGGGTCTCCGGGAGCGGGGTCGGCTCAGGGAGCCGACGGGGCCGCCGGCTCCCGCCGGCGATGCTCGAGAAAGAAGCGGATCATCTCCCGCGAGGCATCGGGGCCCTGCGGATCGGTGTACGAGCCGGCGGGGCTGCCACCAGACCAGGCGTGGCCGCCACCATGGATCACCCAGTGCTCCAGCATCGGGCGGCCCGCCGCGTCGGCGTGAACGGTCCGGCGATAATGGCGTCCGCCGCCCGGCGCCTGCCCCTGCTGCACGGCCGCCGTCGCCTGCAGGCCGGTGGCGGAAGCCATGCGGGCCCGGGCGACCAGCCGGTCGCCGTTGGACGGATGAACCGTCTTGTCCTCGTCGCCGTGAAACACGATCGACGGGACGAGGCGGCTCGGCCCTGCGACGGGAGCGGCGGCCTCGCCCCTCATCGCGGCGAAGGCCGACGGCATGTCGCTCGCGGCACCGGGTGCCAGCCCCGAATGCACGCCGACCGCGGCGTAGAGATCGGGATAGGTCGCGCCCACGATGGCGGCCGCCGCTCCGCCGGCCGAGAGCCCGGCCACATAGACGCGCTCCGGGTCGACCGGATAGTCGCGCATGATCCGGCGGGTGATGCCCGCGATCAGCGCCGGCTCGCCACGGTCCCGCTGCTGGTCCTCCGCCCTGAACCAGTTCCAGCATCTGGACATGTTCGCGGAGGCTGCCTGGGCCGGATAGGCGACGAGAAAAAGATGCTGTTCGGCCAGCGTGTTCATCCGGGTGCCGGCGGCGAAGTCGTCGGGCGACTGGGTGCAGCCGTGGAGCATGACCACGAGCGGCAGGGCCTGCCCGTGAAAGCCGCTGGGGACATAGAGCCTGTAGTCGCGGGCGCCCGCCTCGCTGCCGAAGGACAGCTCGAGGAAGCGGGCGCCGTCCGGCAGGGGGTCCGGGTCCGGCTTCAGGAGCCCGCCCGATCCCGGCTCGAGGCCCGTTCGGCCCAGCCGATCGAGAAAGGTGCGAAGCGCCTCGGGGACCTGCCCGACCGGCCGGTGCCCCTGGCGCGCCCGGACCTCGGTCGTCTCGGGAGTGACGTCGATGACGCGCGGAGCGCCTCGCGCCGCCGCCTCGGCGTCGTCGGGCGCACCGCTCGCCTCGCCGCGCAGCAGGCGCTGCAACAGCGCCGTGGCCTCGGCGAGACGGCCGGCCCGCACGGAGCGGGTCGCGGCCAGCATGTCGGCGTTCGAGAAGTCGTTCATGAAAAGCCATCCTTGGACAAAGACGGGCGCAGGTCTGGAACGGAGGCCTCGCGGCTCCGGCGCGCGTGCGATGAAGGGCCCATGCGCTTGCGGCGGCTTCGCCGCCCGGATCAGCGCATGCGGTCGGCCAGCGCGGCCTTGACCGCCGGGCTGGCTTGAAGGGCTCCCAGCACGACCACCGAGGCGATGGCGGCGCTGGCGAGCTCGGGGGTGACGTCGGCGGCGATGCTGGCCAATCCCAGGACGCGGATCTCGAGCCTCTGGCCCGCCGCCAGCGCCGCCTCGAGATCGCCGCGGCCATAGTGGCGCAGCCCGAGGTCGAGGCTCTTGTGGGCCACCGTCCGCCGGGTCGCCTCGGCATGGCGGTCGAGCTGATTGCGGATCGCCGTCCGGATCAGGTCGGTCCGGTTCGCAGTAGAAGCCCTCCTGGACCAGCAGGTCGATGTGCCCGAGGTCGACATAGCCGAGGTTGATCGTGATCTTCTCGCTCTCACCCGCCTTGGGGCGGAGCTCGTGGACGTTGCCGGCCATGTCGCCATCTCCTCACCATCCGTGTGGATGGTAGATTGGCATGGGCGGTCCGCACGGCAAGGGCCGCGGCCAGATAATCCGTCGACGGCCTGGCGGGCCCCGCCTGCGACGGGCCGGCCGGTTCGGATCCTGCCGCGCCTCCCGACGATCAGGACCGGCCTCACTTCCCCGCGAAGCCATCGGCGATCAGGACGCCGTCGAGCCGCTCCTTGGACGCGCAGGCGAGGGGCCATGCCGACCGGTCCCGGCTTCGGCCAGGGAGCCCAGGAGCGCGTCCACGTCCGGCGCCTTTGCCATGACCGCCGGGGCATCGGGGCGCAGATGGCGGCGCTCGATCGCCGAGCACAGCACCGCCTCGCTCACCGCCCCCTGCTCCAGGCATTCCCGCAGGAGCCCGAAGAAGAGCGCCTCCTGACGCGGATCGGGATGGGGGCGATAGCGGCCGAGCAGCGCGTGGTCGCCGAACAGGGCGCGCCGCGCCCGCATGAGCCAGCCAAACGGAGGAAACGGGCGGAAGCGCTCGACCGGCAGGAAGTCGACGGGCAGGCCGGTCTTCCAGGGCTGCGTCATCCGTCGCATGGTGTGCAGCATCCGCCTCGCGGGCGTCAGCCGGTCGAAATCGTTCCAGGCCGGATCGAGCTCGCCGATGGTGTCCGGGTCCTCGTCCTCGAGCCCGATCCACCGGCGATAGTCACGACGAAAGGAAAAAAGCTCGTCGAACTGCTCCTCGGTGCGCCAGTGGCACAGCCTGCCGCAGTCGAGGAGCATGACGGAGTCTTCCCTATCGTTCACGTGCCGAGTGTCTACAAATCCCGTCACGCCGCACATTGGTCGGTACTCCAACGCGCGCGTAGCATGCCAACGCCCCGCGGCGTGCTTGCTGCCCGAACTGGCGGGAATATTTGAGCGATGACGGCAGCCGCCACGCGAGCTCGACGACGCGGTGGTCCAGGAAGGGAACGCGCACCTCGACGCTGTAAGCCATGCTGGCGCGGTCCCATTTGGCGAGCGACGCCGTCGGTCAGCGTGCCCAGAAGCGCGAAATAGCCCATGCGATCGATGGGATCGGCGACGACGTCGCGATGGCACGGCGCCTGCCAGCGCATCGGATGCTCCCGCAGGCGGCTTCGAGTGGAGACCGCGCGGAAATGCCGCTGTAAAGCTCGGCGTAGTACTCGCAGATACCGCCGCCCTCGCGCATCACGGCGGTGATCTGCCTTGCGCGATTGGCGGGTAGCCCGGGACGGTGCGCGGCGGGAATGATCCCGTGCAGTGCCGTGACCACACTGACGAAGGGCGTCCAGGGCATCGGCCGTCAGCCGGCGCAGGGCCGGCGGCAAGCCGCTGGTCGTCCCGTGCAGCGCGCGCACGATGCGATAGCCGGGATATCCCGACACGCCACAATTGGTCAGTACTCCAACGCGCGTAGCATGCCGACGCCCAGCGAGGCGTCCGATGCATACGGCTTAGTAATTTCCAAAATTCTGTATTCTGTCTTGCTTCTAAGCAAACTTGTCCGATGCATACGGCCTAGTAATTTCTAAAATTCTGTATTCTGTCTTGCTTCTGAGAACTTAATTTAACAATATTGCCATCGCCTGAGTGCTTTGAGCTCTCGGCTACTATCCGAAGAAAAAAGATCACGCACGGAACTTGGCAGAGACTACGCTTGGTCAAGGATGAATATTCGAATTCTGCCGGCAAGTGTCGGCGGCGTTTCCCCATCGCGGCGAGAATCAGCGGCTGCCCTGACCCGAGGGGCGATGTTTCGCAAGCTCGATGACGATCGGCCGCGTTGCGTCCCACCGCCGGACAGTTTGCGCGACGAGGTGGAGCAGCGAAGCTGCCTGTATGTCGGCTGAACGAGGACTATGCCGCAGCCGGTGCCAGAGGATCAGGCGGCTTCCTGCGCCTCGGGCGGCGCCATGGCGCCCGTCATGATCGCCACGGCGTCGGACATCGAGAACTCGGCCGGCCGGATGACCGCGATCCGCCGGCCGAGGCGATGGATGTGGATGCGGTCGGCCACCTCGAAGACGTGCGGCATGTTGTGGCTGATGAGGACGATCGGCAGGCCGCGCCGCTTCACGTCGACGATCAGCTCCAGAACCTTGCGCGATTCCTTGACACCCAGCGCCGCCGTCGGCTCGTCCATGATGACGACGCGGCTGCCGAAGGCCGTCGCCCGCACCACGGCCACGCCCTGGCGCTGGCCGCCCGACAGCGTCTCCACCGCCTGGCCGACGCTCTGGATCGTCAGCAGGCCCAAGGCGTTCAGATGGCGCCGGGCGTCGCTGCGCATGCCGGCACGGTCGAGGGTGCGAAACAGCCTGCCCACGAGGTCCGGCCTGCGGCGCTCGCGGCCGAGAAAGAGATTGTCCGCCACCGACAGCGCGGGCGACAGGGCCAGGTCCTGGTAGACCGTCTCGATGCCGGCCGCGCGGGCGTCGAGGGGCGAGCGGAAATGGACGGGCCGGCCGTCGAGCCGGATCTCGCCATGGTCGGGCGTCACGGCACCGGCCAGCGTCTTTATCAAGGTCGACTTGCCGGCGCCGTTGTCGCCGATGACGCCCAGGATCTCTCCCGGCAAGAGGTCGAAATCCGCGTGGTCCAGCGCCGTGACCCGTCCGTAGCGCTTGACGAGGCCTCGCGCCATCAGGATCGGCTGGAGGCCTTCGCCGCTCACGAGGAGAGCTTCCGGAGCCACTGGTCGATCGAGACCGCGACGATGATCAGGACGCCGATGGTGAACTCCTGCCAGAGGGCGTCGGCACCGGCCAGCGCCAGGCCGTTCCGGAACACGCCGACGATCAGGGCCCCCACCAGCGTGCCGACGATCGAGCCGCGGCCGCCGAAGAGGCTGGTGCCGCCGATGACGACCGCGGTGATCGAATCGAGGTTGGCGGTGCCGCCCGAGATGGCGCTGATGGCGCCGATGCGGCCGATCAGCACCCAGCCGGCGACGGAGCAGATGAGGCCGGCGAGCGTGTAGACGGCCAGCAGCGTGCGGCGGGTGTTGATGCCGGCCAGCCGTGCCGAGTTCGGGCGCGTCGCCGGTGGCGTAGATGTGCCGCCCGAAGGCGGTGCGGTTGAGCATGTACCAGACGAGCACGGCGATCAACACCATCAGGATGGAGCCGTAGGTCAGGCGTGCCGCGCCCACCTGCATGGCCGTGCCCGTCCACTGGAGGAAGGGGGCCGACGCCTCGATCTCCTGCTGGCGGATCGTCTGGCTCTGCGAGTACCAGAGGTTGAGCGCTCCGAAGATGCTCCAGGTGCCCAGCGTGACGATGAAGGGCGGCAGCTTCAGGTAGGTGACGAGGGCACCGTTGACGGCGCCGCAGGCGATGCCGGTCAGCAGCCCCAGCGCGAAGGCGATCTCGATCGGGACGCCGGCCAGAACGGCGAGCCGGCCCATCACGACCGAGGACAGCACCGTGATGGCGCCGACCGAGAGGTCGATGCCGGCCGTCAGGATGATGAGGGTCTGGGCGATCCCGACGGTGCCGATGATCGTGACCTGCTGCAGCACCAGCGACAGGTTGAAGGGATGGAAGAACCGCCGCCCGACGATCACGCTGAACAGCGCGATGCCGAGCAGCAGCACGATGAACGGCACCGCCGTCGGATTGGCGTGGAGGACGCGCTGGATGCGCTTCAGGAGGCCGAGCTCGCCTTCCTCGAAGACGACGTGCTCCGGTGCCGCCGAAGCGCCCATCGCACGGGGCGCGGCCACCCCCGCCCCGGTCTTGCCGGCGTCGTTCATGGGAGCTGCCAGGACATGCCGCGCGCGCGGGCGGGATGGGGCAGGACAGCCATGACCGTTGGCCGTCCTGCCCGGAGCATCGCCGGCTAGCTCGGGACCGTCGTGCCGAGCCTCAGCCCCAGCACTTCTTCAGCCCCTCCGCGGAGGTGATCGACTCCACGCCCGGAACCGGCTTGTCGGTGATCAGGGTGACGCCGGTGTTGAAGAACTTGAGGCCGGGCGTGGGCTCCGGCTTCTTGCCCGTCTTGGCGAAGTCGGCGACCGCCTGGACGCCCATCGAGGCCATCAGCAGGGGGAACTGCATCGAGGTGGCGCCGATCACGCCCGCCTGCACGTTCTTCACACCCGGGCAGCCGCCGTCGACGGAGGTCATCAGCACGCTGCCGTCGGCCTTGCCGGCCGCCTTCAGGGCCTGCCAGGCGCCGGCCGCGGTCGGCTCGTTGATGGTGTAGACGACGTCGATGTCCGGATCCTTCTGGAGCAGGTTCTCCATGCCGGTCCGGCCGCCTTCCTCGGCACCCTGGCCCCACTGGTGGCCGCTGATCCGCTTGTCGGTCTCCTCGCCGTAGTGGTCGGGCGTCATGATGTCGATGCCGAAGCCCTTCATGAAGCCCTGGTCGCGCAAGGCGTCGGTCGTCGGCTGGCTCTCGATCGCGTCGAGGAAGGCGATGTGAGCGTCGGCGGCCTTGGCGCCCAGGGTCTTGGCGGCCCATTCGCCGATCAGCTCGCCGGCCTTGAAGTTGTCGGTGGCGAAGGTGGCATCGGCGGCGTCGATCGGGTCGAGCGGCGTGTCGAGCGCGATGACCAGGATGCCGGCCTTGCGCGCCTTCTCGATCGTCGGCACGATCGCCTTGGTGTCGCTGGGCGTGATCAGGATGCCCTTGGCCCCGGCCGAGATCAGGCTCTCGATCGCCGCCACCTGCGTGTCGTTGTCGCCGTCGTACTTGCCGGCGAAGCTCTGCAGCTGGACCCCCAGCTCCTTGGACTTGGCCTCGGCACCCTCCTTCATCTTGACGAAGAAGGGATTGTTGTTGGTCTTGGTGATCAGGCCCACCAGCACCTCGGCCGCGTGGGCCGGGCCGCTGCCGAGCACGGCCAGCGCGATGGCGCTGGCGCCGAGCACGGCGAGGGTCCTCGCGCGAAAACGCGATCCGACGGCGACACCCGCCGCCCCAGGCTGGATTCTCTGCATGACTGCCTCCCTGATGCGCCGATCTTCAGGTCGTTGCTCGAGGGCCCGGCGCGCCTTCGCACTCGATGACTTGGGCCGAGCATGAGGGACGGCTTTCCTGAGTGTCAAGGGGCTTTGGGGACGGCGCAGCGGGCCGCGGATCACGCCGTCGCACCGGGCTTGCCGCCCCCGACCGCACGGGCGTAAGAGCCGGTCCGCGGCGCCGGACGCGCCGGGTCCGGCCGGAGCGGCCTCGGCCTCGAGGCGGGCCGCTTCGTCGCGAGGCGCCATGCAGCAGCCGACGGTCATCGGGGTCGAGGGGCGGCGGCTCGTGCCGAACCGCTGGGACCTGGCGGCCGCCCCGCTGATCCTGGCCGCCCTCGTCCTGATCGCGCTGGGCGTGCGGCACATGAGCGAGCCCCTGGTCGCGGTCGAGGGCCGGGCCGTCTCGCTCGATCCCCGGGCGCTGCCGCTCTACGCCCTCCTGACGACGCTCAGGATGCTGGCGGCGCTGGCCGCCTCCCTGGTCTTCACCTTCGTCTACGCCACCCTCGCCGCCAAGAGCCGGCGGGCGGAGCTCATCCTGATCCCGGTCCTCGACATCCTCCAGTCGGTGCCGATCCTGGGCTTCATCAGCTTCACCGTCGTCTTCTTCCTCGGCCTCTTCCCCGGCAGCGCGCTCGGCGCCGAATGCGCCGCCATCTTCGCCATCTTCACGAGCCAGGCCTGGAACATGGCGTTCAGCCTCTACCAGGCCCTGAAGACCGTGCCGGCCGACCTCGACGAGGTGACGCGCGGCTACCGCTTCTCGGGCTGGCACCGCTTCTGGCGCCTCGAGGTGCCCTTCGCCATGCCCGGCCTCGTCTGGAACATGATGCTCTCCATGTCCGGCGGCTGGTTCTTCGTCGTCGCCTCCGAGGCGGTGACCGTCGGCAACACCACCTTCAACCTGCCCGGCATCGGCTCCTACCTCGCGGCCGCGATCGACGCCCGGGACCTCGCCGCGGTGGGCTTCGCCGTGCTCGCCATGCTGGTCGTGATCCTGATCTACGACCAGCTCCTGTTCCGGCCCCTGCTCGCCTGGGCCGACCGCTTCCGGCTGGAGCAGACGCCGAGCGACCTGCTCGAGCGTCCCTGGGTCATGCGCCTGGCCCAGCGCACCCGCCTCCTCTCCGGCGCCATGCGGCCGCTGCTCGAGAGTGCCCGCTGGTCCTACGGGCTCCATCTGCCCAGGGGCTCGCGCGGCCGCCCGCCGCTGCTCGCCGCCATCCCGAGCCGCACCGTCGACCTCGTCTGGCAGGTGGCGATCGGTCTCCTGGCAGCGCTCGCCGCCTGGATCGTCGCCCGCTACGTCCTGGGCGAGCTCGGTCCCGGGGACATCCTGACGGCCTTCGGCCTGGGCCTGCTGACGCTCGCCCGGGTGGCCGTGCTGATGGTGCTGGCGAGCCTCCTCTGGGTGCCCGTGGGCGTGCTGGTCGGCCTCCGCCCGAGGCTCGCCGCGGCGATCCGGCCGCTCGTCCAGTTCCTGGCCTCCTTCCCGGCCAATCTCCTGTTCCCCGTCGTGGTCGTGCTGATCGTCCGCTTCCGCCTCGACCCCGACATCTGGCTGAGCCCGCTCATGATCCTCGGCACGCAGTGGTACATTCTCTTCAACGTCATCGCCGGCGCCGGCCTCTTCCCGCAGGACCTTCGTGACGCAGCGAGCAATCTCGGCCTCAAGGGCTGGACCTGGTGGCGCAAGGCCATGCTGCCCGCCGTCTTTCCCTACTACATCACCGGTGCCGTCACGGCGGCCGGCGGGTCCTGGAACGCCTCGATCGTGGCCGAGCTGGTGCGCTGGGGCAGCACCCGGCTCGAGGCGCACGGCCTCGGCGCCTACATCGCGGAGGCCAGCGCCGCCGGCGACTTCCCGCGCATCATCCTCGGCATCGCCGTGATGGCGGCCTTCGTCACGCTCACCAACCGCCTCGTCTGGCGGCCGCTCTATCTCTATGCCGAGCGGCGGCTGAGGCTCGCTTGAGGAGGGACGCCATGGCGCAGGACCGGCGACCGGCGATCCTCGATGTCCGGGGCGTGCGGCGCGCCTTCGGGCGCCCCGGCGGGGGCGAGCTCGTCGTCCTGGAGAATGTCGACCTGACGCTCCGCGAAGGCGAGATCGTGGGCCTGCTCGGGCGCTCGGGCTCGGGCAAGTCGACCCTGCTCCGGATCATCGCCGGCCTCATCCCGGCGAGCGGCGGCGTGATCCGCTACCAGGGTGCCGAGGTCGACGGCCCGGCCCCGGGCATCGCCATGGTCTTCCAGAGCTTTGCCCTCTTCCCTTGGCTGACCGTGCTCGAGAACGTCGAGATCGGCCTCGAGGCGCAGGGCGTGACGCCCGCCGAGCGGCGCGCCCGGGCCCTGGCGGCGATCGACCTCATCGGCCTCGACGGCTTCGAGAGCGCCTACCCCCGCGAGCTCTCCGGCGGCATGCGCCAGCGCGTGGGCTTCGCCCGCGCGGTCGTCGTGCACCCCCGCATCATGCTGATGGACGAGCCTTTTTCTGCCCTCGACGTGCTGACCGCGGAGACGCTCAGGACCGATTTTCTCGATCTCTGGGGCGAGGGCCGGATGCCGATCGGCGCCGTCCTGATGGTCACCCACAATATCGAGGAGGCGGTCTTCATGTGCGACCGGCTCCTCGTCTTCGCGTCCAATCCCGGCCGGGTCGTGGCCGAGATCCGGGTCGACCTGCCGCAGCCCCGCGACCGCCTCGACCCGGACTTCCGCCGCCTCGTCGACGAGGTCTACGCCCGCATGACCGCACGCCCCAAGCCCGAGCGCCGGACGGCGCGCGAGGGGATGGCGGCGGGCCCGACGGGCCTGCTGCCCCGGGTCTCGGCCAACCTCCTGGCCGGCCTCGCCGAGGCGGTGGCGGCCCAGCCCTATGCCGGCCGGGCCGACCTGCCGGCCCTGGCCGAGGACCTGCAGCTCGAGAGCGACGAGCTCTTTCCGGTCGCCGAGACGCTGCAGATGCTGCGCCTCGCCGACCTCGCCGAGGGCGACATCGCCCTCACCCCCGCCGGCCGCCGCTTCGCCGAGGCCGCCGTCGAGGAAAAGAAAAAAATCTTCGCGGGGCAGCTCGCCGCGCACGTGCCGCTCGCCGCCCACATCCGCCGCGTCCTCGACGAGCGCCCGGCCCACCGCGCCCCGTTCTCGCGCTTCCGGGAAGAGCTCGAGGACCATATGAGCGAGGCCGACGCCGAGACCACGCTCCGCGCCGTCATCAGCTGGGGCCGCTACGCCGAGCTTTTCGAATATGACGAGAGCGGGGCCACCTTCTCGCTCGAGGCGATGGAGCCGGCGCCCGAGGCGGGGTGACGGCGCCTAGTGTGGGCTCTGGCGAGCGCGACGCTTTGCCAGGTCCCCCCGCACGATAGCGCCGACGGATTCGGTACTCGCTTGATCGTAGCGCACGACGATCCCGCCAATTTTCAGGACGCGCGACTCGATCAGTTGCGCATCGCGCTCGGTGCGACAAATAAAGAGCGTCGGCATTTTCGGGCCGATGCTTCGCATGATTTCGGCGGCGATATCGAGAGGCCAGGCATCGTCGACCTCGGGATCCACCAGCACGGCATCGATGCTGCCATTGTCCACGAGCGCGCGGAGCTCGGCGACCGAGGCGCAGGCGACGGTGCTCGGCTGCTGTAGCAGGCCCTGGAGGGGCGCGTGCGCGGCAGTTCCAACCAGCACGCCCAGACGATAGTCGGCGAGATCGGTCGTTTCCTGCATCCTGCGTCGTCTGCCCAACCTTGCGCTCGCGAGAAACTAGCCGACCGGAGCCCGCTCGGACATACGTTTTGTGCATCAGTCGTTTCAGCTGGAGCCGCCTGACACCTCTGGCATCGTGCTCGCCAAGCCACAATCTGGGTTCGCGTGGCGTCCTAGGCCGAGCATCGCCAGCTCGCGGCCGTCCGCTGAGCCCATTGGCAACTATTGTCTAAAATCGATTTATCTTTCCTCCACAGCCTTTTGTGGCGGCGATCTCGTCTATTTTCTCATTTGTCGGGGGGGCGCTCAGGCGAGGTTACCAATCTTCAACTATAGGTTGATATAGCTCACACGCTTGGGCTAAGCTGCTGCCTGTTGGGCGCGAGGACTCGATCCGAACGCTAAGCAAGAAGTCACGCCCGGGCAGAAGACGGCCCGGGATGATGACAGCGGTGAGGGCGGTTGGATGCCTGCTGGAGGCATGCGTTCGTCCGGGGCGGATCCGGAGGATCATGACGACGTCGTGGGCCACGGCTTGACCGCGGAACGCCACGGAGGGCGGCTCGAGGACATGTCCGCTCGGGTGCAGGCTCAGAGCCAGCGCGCGCGTGCGCTCGATCTTCTCGAAACTGCGCTGGCGGGCACCCTCGAGTGCGATACCGTCAGCATCGCTGCGGCTCTGCTGGCGAGATTTGGATCGGTGGGTGCCGTGCTCCAGGCGAGCGCAGCGCAGCTGAGCGCCGTGCCCGACATGACACCGGCGGCGGTCATGCGTCTTTCGATGATCAATCAGGCCCACGAGTTCGCGCTGCAGGAAACCGTCGCCCGGCGTGACCTCATCAACAGCTGGTCGGCGCTCGAGCTCTATCTGCTCCGGCGACTGAGGCATCGCCAGATCGAGCTGGCCCTCGGCTTGCTCCTCGACAAGAAGAACGGGCTGATCTGCGAGGTCGTGCTCGGCCAGGGGACCATCGACCATGTTCCTCTTTACGTCCGGGAGGTGGTCCGCGCGGTCATCGAGCACGGCGCCTCTGCCTTTATTCTCGCCCACAACCATCCCTCCGGCGACCCGCAGCCGTCGGATGCGGACGTGCGCATGACCAAGGCCGTCGCCGACGGCCTTGCCCTGTTCGACGTCCCGCTGCACGACCACGCCATCGTCGGACGCAACAGCGTTCTCAGCATGCGGGCGCTGCGGCTCTTCTAGCGCTCCGCCTTCCCTACTGAGCCCCGCTCGAAAAGCTTCGCTTCGTCGCCAAGCAAGCAGAGGCGACCTTTTCGCTCGAGACGACGGAGTTGGCTACCACGGCCGATTGAGGGCGCTCGGGCGGCGGAGCCACTTCCCGCTGCCAGAGCCTTCCGCGCGCCAAAGGACCCATCGCCTCCCGCAAGAGCCCATCACGCGACCGACGCGTTCCCCCAGCATTGTGGTCTCTTGATCGATGATCGGGAGTGGGCCGATGAGGAAAACTTGCGCCTGGGGTGCCGGCAGCCGCGACAGGGACAGCGCCCCCCGTGCCGGGCCGGTCGCGGTCCAACGCGACGGCCCCAAGGCCCCGCTCGCATCATCGGCAGCCCGGCGGCGTGAAGGGCCGCGGCATCTGCTTCGATCTGAGCCGGATCACGGCGAAATTGCGTGCTCGTCCAGGAGGCGATCCTGAAATCCCGCAGCGCCGCCAGGGCGCGCTCTGCCGCTCGGCGCGCCTCGTCGGGTCAGCCATTCTGCTGGTGGATGCTCGCGACATCGGCAAGGCCGAAATCCCGGGCTTTGCGCGGCGTAGGGCTCGAAGGCGGCCACCGCTTCCGGGAACGGCCCCGTCAAACGGTAGGCGTTGGCCAGATGGTCCGGATCTCCGCTCATGCTGTTGAGGGGCAGCACCCACGATCCAGGGCTTCTCCGACGGCACCGGCGCAGCGGCTCTCGGTCGCGACACGCTGTCTTCATCGAGATCGACCCGATAGACGCGCACCGGTCGTCCTGTGTTCTTGAGGCTCTGGTCGCCCGGGTCGATGAAGCCCGCGGCCACCCGGCGGCGACGTAGACGCCGTCGCCCAGCAGGTCGACATCGTCGACCACCACGTCGCCTGCGTGGACGTCTACGCGGACCTCCACGCGCCGGTCCGGTGCCAGCCCGGCCTGTCGCTCCCGTATGCCGCGCTGCACGTCGATCGCGCAACGCACTGCGTCGACCGAGCTCCCGAACTCGACCAGGAGTCCGTCGCCGGTGGTCTTGACGATGCGCCCGCCCGCCCCGGCGATTGCCGGGTCGATCAGCCCTTGGCGCAGCGCCTCGAGTCGGGCCAGCGTGCCTTCCTCGTCCAGCCCGGCGAGACGGCTGAAGCCGACGATGTCGATCGCGACGATCGCCGCCGGCCGCCTCGTGACGCGCCATTCCTCCATGAGCGGCCTCCGACCGCGAGTCTCGACAAGGCGGGCCCATTTTGATAGACTACACTTGCCGTGACCCCTCGGGGTCATCGTCAAGGGAGGCTGCAATGCCCGAGACCGTCACGCACGGGGGAAAGTGCCCCTGTGGCGCTGTCGAGTTCAACGTCACCGGCCAGCCCGCCGCAATGGGATATTGTCATTGTACTTCCTGCCGCGACTGGTCGGCAGCACCAGTCAACGCCTTTGCCTTGTGGCCGCTCGGTTCCGTCGAGATCATCAAGGGTGCCGATAATATCGGAGCCTATGAGCGAACCGGCCAAAGTAGGAGAAAGTGGTGCAAGTCCTGTGGCGGTCACCTGTTCGCCGATCTTCCCGGTTGGAACATGGCCGCTGTATTCGTTGCCTGCATCCCGTCGCTGTCGTTCGAGCCGGCGCTTCATATTCATTATCAAGAGGCGGTCCTGTCGATGAAGGACGGATTGCCGAAGCAGAAGGATCTCCCCAAGGAGTTTGGCGGATCGGGAGAGCTGCTTCAGGAATGAGGCTCTGACCGCAGAGATCGACGCACGAGTTGGGCAGGGCCAGCAGCGACGAGGTGACCGCCCATGGGGCCGCCCGCATGACGTGACCTTAGGCGCAACGGACATCGTCGTGGTCGACATGGGCAGCAACGAGTGGTGACGGCTCGCGAGCCTATCGAGGCGACCGTCACGAATACATGAGAGAACCCTAACCTTCCTCCGAATGGCGCGCGCTCGTAGGTCCGCTCGCAGCCCCCGGCCGACCGCACGTATGCGTCCTGTTGCCAACTGGCCTGCGCCGGTCCATCGTCCCTTGGCACGCCGCTTGCCCTGACTAGGGTGAGCATCGGAGTTTCGACCTAGAACAAGGGAAGGGAGCAATGGCAGACGACAAGAACACGACACGTCCCCTGGGCGGCGTGTCGAGCCCCAGCCTGACGCGGCGCGGCCTGATCGGCGGCACCGGCGCTCTGGCGACTGCTGCGAGCGTGGGCACCCTGCTCGCCCGGGCATCGCCCCTCTTCGCCCAGGACGCGGGCGCGACCCTCAAGATCGGCGTGATGGGCCCGTTCACGGGACCCGCCAGCCGGACCGGCAATTCGTTCAAGAGCGGCTTCGCGCTCGCGCTCGAGGACGCCAAGGCCCAGGGCCTGCTGCCCTTGACCATCGACGGCAAGAAGGTGGGCGTCGAGCTCGTCTATGTCGACACCCAGTCGGACCCCGAGAAGGCCGTCAAGGCCGTGACCGACGCCATCAATCGCGAGGGCGTCAAGATCATGGTCGGCGGCTGGCACAGCTCGGTCGCCATGGCGGTGATGGACGCGGAGATACCCTACAAGATCCTGCATATCGGCAACCAGGGCGAATCGCAGTACATCTCCGCGAAGATCAACAAGGATCCCTCGAAGTATCGCGGCTGGTTCAAGGGCTGGCCGGCGCCGCCCATCTTCGCCGGCCTCTACGGCCCTCCGCTCCAGCACTTCGTGGAGAGTGGCGCCTGGGCGCCGGCGACCAAAAAGGCGGCGGTGCTGGTCGAGGATACGGACTATGGGCGCGGGTGGGGCGAGGCGCTGCACGACAGCCTCGCCAAGGCCGGCTTCGATCCCTTGCCCTACGATGTGACCGCCCTCGACGAGACCGAGTTCACCCCGCTCCTGACCAAGTACAAGGCCCAGCGGGTCTCGATCGTGGCGATGACCTCGACCGGCAATGTCAGCGCCTCGAACTTCGTCAAGCAGTACCACAACCAGCGCCTCAAGGCGCTGCTCCTCGCCCATGGGCTCACCTGGTTCAGCGAGTGGTATCAGCTCACCGGCGACGCCTCGAACTACGCCGTCACCGCCGACAGCCCGCGGGTCATCAACGACGCCCAGCAGGCCTGGTTCGATCGCTGGAAGAAGAAGTACAACGAGGACCCGTCGATCGCCGCCGGCGGCCAGATGTACGACTATCTGATGATGACGCTGACCATCCTTCAGAAAGCCGGCACGCTCGACTTCGACAAGCTGGTCGAGACCACCTACGACACGCCTTACAAGGGTATCTGGCAGTACTACCAGTTCGCCCGCGAGGCGGGCCCCAACGCGCTGGCGCCGGGCGAGGTCATGACCGGCCCCTTCATGAAGGGCTTCTTCTTCCCGATGGTCCAGCTCATGAACGGCGATGCGCCGATCATCTGGCCGTTGGAGTTCGCCAAGGCCAAGTTCCAGTCGCCGCCCTGGCTGGCCTGAGCTTGCATCGGTTGCGGGGACGGTCCGGCTGGCGGGTGATCCGCCGGCCGGACCGGCCCGGTCTCCGGGAGCCCGCTGGATGAGCCTTCTGGCAATTCGGGGATTGCAGAAGCGCTTCGGCGGGATGGTCGTCCTGGACGGCGTCGAGCTCGAGGTCGAGGCCGGCCAGATCCAGGGCGTCATCGGCCCGAACGGCGCCGGCAAGACGACGCTCTTCAACGTCGTCAACGGCATCTACTCGGCCTCCGGCGGCCACGTGCTGCTCGAGGGCCGGGACATCACCAACTGGCCGATCGACCGCGTCGCCCGGGCCGGCATCGGCCGCACCTTCCAGGTGGCCCGCGTCTTCCGCGAGATGTCGGTGCTCGACAACATGCTGGTCCCGGCCATCCCCCTGGGCCTCCGTCCGCGCGAGGCGCGCGAGCGGGCCGAGCGGCTGCTGGGCCTCGCCGGCCTCACCCCTGTCATGGCGAGCCCCGCCATCGAGATCTCGGGCGGCCAGCAGAAGCTGCTCGAGTTCATGCGCACCATGATGAGCGACCCGGCCCTCGTCCTCCTCGACGAGCCCTTCAACGGCATCAACCCGGTCCTCATCGACCGGCTGATCGAGATCGTCACCCGCCTCAACCGAGAGAACAAAAAAACCTTCCTGCTCATCAGCCACGAGATGCCGCATGTGGCCGAGCTCTGCTCGACCGTCACCGTGCTCTCGGCCGGCAAGACGATCGCCCAGGGCACGCCCGAGGCCGTCCGGGAGGACCCGGCGGTCATCGAGGCCTATCTCGGCCACTAGGGCAGGGCGGGCGCCATGAGCCTCACCGTCAAGGGCGTCCATGCGGGCTACGTGGCCGAGGTGCCGATCCTGAACGGCGTCGACCTCGAGGCCCGAAAGGAGCTGGTCACCCTGATCCTCGGCCCCAACGGCGCCGGCAAGTCGACCCTCCTCAAGGCCATCTACGGCTACCTCGCCCCCAAGGCCGGCACCATCGAGCACGAGGGCCGCTCGCTCGTCGGCCTCAGGCCCAAGGACATGCTGCGCCAGGGCGTCGCCTACCTGCCGCAGGGCCGCAGCGTCTTCCCCTCGATGACCGTCAGGGAGAACCTGGAGCTCGGCGCCTGGATCTTCCGCGGCGACCGGCTCCGCGTGGCCCACGCCTACGAGGACATCTGGCGTCGCTATCCCAGGCTGAAGGAGCGCGAGCATCTGCCGGCCGGCGTCCTCTCGGGCGGCGAGCAGCGCATGCTCGAGCTGGCCCGCCTCACCATGAGCCGGCCCCGGACCGTCCTCCTCGACGAGCCCTCGGTCGGCCTCATGCCCAAGCTCGTCGACACCGTCTACGACGAGATCCGAAAGCTGAAAGAAGAAAAGTTCACCATCCTCATCGTCGACCAGAACATCAGAAAATCGATCCGCATCGCCGACTATGTCTACGTCCTCAGGCTCGGCGCCAACAGCCACCACGGGCCCCGGGCCGAGTTCGAGGAGCGGCTGCCCGAGATCATCAAGGAGTGGATCTGATGGACTACTCCATGCTGCTCGACCCGGGCATCCTCTTCGAGCTCACCCTCCAGGGCCTCGTCAGGGGCTCGATGTACGCGCTCATGGGCGTCGGCCTCTCGCTCATCTTCGGCATCCTCGGCATCGTCAACTTCGCCCACGGCGAGCTCTACATGATCGGCGCCTACGTCATGTACGCCGTGAGCGTCGCCCTGGGCCTGCCCTTCTGGGTCGGCATGGCCGCCGCCGCCGTTACTGTCTTTCTCGTGGGCTGCCTGATCGAGCGCGGTCTGATCGAGCCGCTCCGCCGCCGCTCCGGCCGCGAGTTTCTCCTCAATTCCTTCGTCCTCACCATCGGCCTCATGGTGATCCTCCAGAACCTCGCCCTCGTCACCTTCTCCAGCCGCCGCCTCGGCGTGCCCTCGCTCCTCGACGGCGACATCGAGATCGGCCCCGCCATCCTGAGCTACGACCGCCTCGTCATCCTCGTCACCTCCATCCTGGCCGTCGCCGGCCTCTGGGCCTTCCTCCGCTTCACGCCCCTCGGCAAGGCCATCCGCGCCACCGCCCAGGACAGCGACGCCGCCCAGACCCTCGGCATCGACACCGAGAAGATCAATACGATCGGCTTCGGCATCGGCGCTGCCCTGGCCGGCCTCGCCGGCGCCCTCCTGATCTCCATCTTCCCCGCCTACCCCACCGTCGGCATGCAGCCGGTCCTCAAAAGCTTCGCCGTCGTCATCCTGGGCGGCCTCGGCAACGTGCCCGGCGCCATCGCCGGCGGCCTCCTCCTCGGCGTCATCGAGGCTTTTGCCTTCTTCACCCTTTCCGCCGGCTGGCAGAGCGTCATGACGCCCCTGATCGTCGTCCTGATCCTCATCCTCCGCCCGCAGGGCCTCTTCGTCGTGCGCGGGGCCCGCCCGTGAGCAGCGCCGTCGCCGCCGCCCGCGCTCCCGGCCTCACCCCCGTCCGCGTCCTCAAGCTCGTCGTCCTCGTGGCGGCCCTCCTCCTCGTGCCCCCCTGGCTCGACAGCCCGACCCTCACCACCGTCCTCATCTCGGCCCTCATGTTCGGCGTCTTCGGCGCCATCTACGACCTGATGCTGGGCTTCGGCGGCCTCACCAATTTCGGCTATGCCGGCTTCATCGCCGTCGGCGCCTACGCCTCGGGCCTCGCCTCCTTCCACTACGCCATCAGCCCCTGGATCGGCCTCCTCCTCGGCGGCATCGCCGGCGCCCTCCTGGGCCTCGCCACCGGCATCGTCACGCTGCGCCTCAGGGGCCTCTATCTCGGCCTCATGACCTGGTTCGTCGGCGAGGCCGTGCGCCTCACCATCTCCAACAGCCAGGACTACACCCGCGGCATGCAGGGCCTCTCCGTCGACCCCTTCCCCGACCTCCTCGGCATCCCCTTCGGCCGCGAGCACCTTTTTCCTACTATTATCTCCTGATCGTCCTGGGGGCCGTCATCCTCGTCCTCATGCAGCTCCTCGTCAGCTCCCGCATCGGCCTCGCCTTCAAGGCCATCCGCGAGGACCAGCTCGCCACCGAAAGCCTCGGCCTCAGCGCCACCCGCTACAAGCTTTTGAACTTCACCGTGGCCAGCTTCTTCACCGGCGTCATGGGCAGCTACTACGCCCACTATCTCGGCATCCTCACCCCGTCGCCCGAGGAGTTCGGCGTCAGCCGCACCGTCGAGGTCCTCACCGTCGCCTACGTCGGCGGCCGCGGCACCCTCTGGGGCTCTTTGTTCGCCGGCCTTCTCCTCGTCGGCTTCCAGGAATATTTTCGTTCGCTCGGCGCCTGGCGCCTGATCATGTACGGCGCCCTCCTCATCATCGTCATGCTCTTCGCCCCCAAGGGGCTGGCGGGGCTGAAGAAGTATGTGTGGTGAGAGGCTGGCGAGGCGAGCGGCTTTACGGCGTAGCTCGTTGCGGTGCTCGGTCGCAACGCCTGGTCCCTGGGGCGGGGCTCAGTCAGGCCACTGAGAGCAGGGTTGAATGCACTGTCACCGTAGCCAAAATTGTCCAAGGGCGCACTCTAAAAGTCCACTACTTACTAATCGTCTAGGTCTGGCGCGAAGCTCTTGGATAATGGTCGTCAAACCTCAGCGTGTGACGTCTTAAACAGCCCCCTTAAGTTCATACCGCGCAGATGTTACGGACGCTAGCGTAATGGTCGTGCAAGTCTATACCAAGTTTCTCTATAAAATCGACAATCTGTTTCAGACTAGAGCATATGTCTTTATCTTTCATATTCTCCATATTAGCCTCAATCCGCACTCGTTCTACTGCGCTTGCAAGGGGGAGTTCAGCATTGAGCGCCTCCCACTGACTTATAGCGAATCTCATGCGCTTTTCAAGGGCCTTGATATAGCTGACGTCCTCCGGAGTAAGCCGTTTGGCAAGATCGCCATAAGTCATGACTACCTTGGCTGGTTGCCCGGGCTTTGTGAGAGAAACAAATTGTAGTACTTGATTTTTGGGATCGCTACGCAGCCCTTCGGAGGCAGGTTTTTTCCCGCCCCTCCACCAATTGTAAACCTTGTCGACGGCGCCGACGGAATTATTCAACATCGCCGCGACAGTGGCGGCCGCCGCTAGCTCAATCATCCAAGCTCCTCCGGGTGCGCTTCCCTGAAGCTTTGTTTCGCATGCAGTTCATGATAGACGTAAGGCGCCTTGAGCGCAAGAAGAGATTCGAAGGCGGTCGGAATCCGAGTTACGGCGACATGGCGTAATTGAGCTAGCCTCCCCCTGCCGCACCGCGACGGTGGCGGGCCATGGGCTCGAGGGAGGATCACCCATGACGCTCTATGCAGGATTGGATGTGGGCGACAAGGCCACGCATCTCTGCGTAGTGGACGGCGAGGGCGGGCATCCTGTGGCGCGGCGCCTGTGCCACCGACCCCGAGGCGCTCGCCTTCACGCTGAAAAAAGCATGCGCCGGGGCTCGCGCGCGTGGTGCTGGAGACGGGCGCGCTCTCGGCGTTTCTCTATCACGGGCTGATCCAGCGCGGCTTGCCGGCGGCGTGCATCTGCGCGCGCCACGCCAAGGGCGTCCTGACGGCGCGCGGCAAACAAGAGCGACGCGCACGATGCCGAGGGGCTGGCGCACCTCGCCCGCACGGGCTGGCTCGAGCGGGTCCATATCAAGGACGGCGCCACGCATCTCGACCGGGCCCGGCTCGAGGTGCTGGCAGCTCATCCGCGCGCATCGCGCGATGGTGAACCAGCTGCGCGGCCTGCTGAAGCTGTTTGGTCTCCGCATGGGCAAGGCGACGACGCCGGCCAGGCGCGTCGTGCGCCTGACGGCGCTCTGGCCCAAAAGCCGGCGTTGCGACCGGTCCTGGCGCCGCTCGTGGCCGCGTGGCGGCCCTCGAGGACAGATCAGGGCCTCGTCGCGCGGCCTCGAAGGCCCGGGCCGAGGCCGATCCGGTCCGGCCCGCCTGATGAGCGTGCCCGGCGTCGGCCCGATCACCGCGCTCGCCTTCAAGAGCAGCATCGAGGATCCCGCCCGGTTCGCGCGGTCCGCCGACGCGGGAGCTTATGCCGGGCTCGTTCCCAGGCGCTCCAGTCGAGTTACGGTGACAGTGCACTCAATTGACACGTAGCCGCCGGCGGGCGATCCTTCGGCCATGGCTCGTCTCGCCCGCCTCGTCGTTCCCGCGAGTTACGGTGACCGAATTACGGTGACAGTGCACTCAATTGACGCCGGCCCTGAGCGCGCGATCTTCGGCCATGGCCCGTCTCGCCCGCCTCGTCGTCCCCGGTCTGCCGCATCACGTGACCCAGCGCGGCAACGGCCGCGCGCAGACCTTCTTCCGCGAATGCCGACTACGCGCTCTACCGCGACCTGCTGGCCGCGTCGTGTCGGGCCGCCGGCGTCGAGGTGTGGGCCTGGGTGCTGATGCCGAACCACGTCCATCTCATCCTGGTGCCGTCCGATGCCGACGGGATCGGCGCGCCTTGGCACCCGTGCATCGGCGCTACGCCGGCGCCATCCACGCCCGGGTGCGCCGCACCGGCCATTTCTGGCAGGGCCGGTTCGGCGCCGTGGCGATGGACGAGGAGCATCTCGCGGCCGCGCTGCGCTACGTGGCGCTCAATCCGGTGCGGGCGCGGCTGGTGGAGCGCGCGCAGGACTGGCTGGGTTGAAGAAGTATGTTTGGTAGGAGCTGGCCGCTTCGGGCCCAAGCCATCACCCCCACCATGCGGCAGATCGGCGATGTCTATCACAGCGTCACACATGTAAAAAAAGGACTGGGAGAGAAACAGCAGAGGCGGGGGCGACGAGTGTGTCGCCATGAGCCAAGCCCTGCGGTGGGAGGCCGCTTGGCCTGGTGCGCGGATGCCGGCGGCGGACATGGAATTCGATCCCGAAAACATCCCGTGATGGGGACCGAGCCGCAGATGATGTTGTCTGGCAGAGCGTGGATATCGGCACTCCGGTCGAGATAAGGCCTGAGCGACCATGACCCTTCACGCGGCGAAGCGATCCTCTATAATAGGTTCCGTTCCGAGACGGTCTGGCCACGAAGAAAGGCCGGTCCCTGCGCGCTCGGCAATCTGAGGCGCCCTTTGGGGAGGTTCCAAATGCGAAAGTTGTGGATCTTTGCGGCGATCGCTCCTGCTCGCTCTCGTGGCCGGCTGCGCCACCAATGGCGACATCGATTCCGTCCGTCAGGAGATCGCTAGCGTCCGCGCCACGGCCGTGGCCGCCGACCAGAAGGCAACGGCTGCGCAGGCGACCGCCGACAAGGCTGCAGTGGACGCCTCCAACGCAGCTGTGCACGCCCAGATGGCGAACCAGAAGGCGGATCAGATCCTCCGAAGCATGCACAAGAAACAACCCGATTACACCTCCTCGGTCGCCACCGGCCGACCTCGGCTGGTGGCGAT
>CAWHFO010000045.1:0-10127 GCA_963828215.1 uncultured Alphaproteobacteria bacterium
TAGCTCCCTGGCCTGTACAGCCTCCAACCGTGGTCCTACGGGCGACGTGACCGCGCCGCCAAGTGAGCTACCAGCGCGGCCCGAATTCCATTCCATAGGCGGGAGGAGTCGAGAGTCCGCACCCTCAGCATGGGGAGCACCGCTCGCGGTCAACCAATGAGAAACCAGAGCCGCTGTGTCGCTGCCGAACGCCTCGCGCGGGCCTTCGGCGAACAGCGCGCCGTTCCGTACTACATAGACGTGGTCGGCAATGGTGAGGGCGCGCTTGATGTCCTGGTCGACGAGAAGGATGGCCTTCTGCTGCTCGTGCGCCAGTCGCTCGATCATGCGATAGACCTCGCTGCTGGTGATCGGATCGACACCGGCCGTGGGCTCGTCGATCAGGTAGAGCAGCGGGTCGCTCAGGCGCGCGCGCGCCACCTCGAGCTGGCGCTGCTGACCGCCAGAGAGCTGGCCCGCCGGCTGACGGCGCTTTTCCTTGAGGATCGGGAAGTCGCTGTAAGCGGTCTCCAGCCGATCGCGCCAGGCGCGCGCCCCGCCGCGCTCGTGCCACAGGCCGAGGCGCAGATTGACCTCGACGGAGAGGTAGGGAAAAAGGCTGAGCTGCTGCGGCAGGAAGGTGATGCCTCGGCCGATCATGCGGTGCGGCGCCAGGCCGGTGATGTTCTCGCCCTTGAAGACGATGCGGCCGCTGCTCGGCTTGAGAAAGCCGAAGATGGTCTTGAGAAGGGTCGACTTGCCGGTGCCGTTGGGACCGAGCACGCAGGCGATGCGGCCCGCGCGAGCCTCGACCGAGACGCCGTTCAGGATGTTGACGTCGCGCTGATAGCCGGCCACGAGCCCTTCTACCTCGAGAACGGCGGGCGCCTCGGCCATGGCGTTGCTCACGATCCGGTATAGGCGGCCACCACCGCCGGGTCGGCAAGGACCCGGCCCGGCGGGCCGTCCGCGATGAGGCTGCCGCGCGCCATCACCATCAGGCGCTGCTCGGCGATCAGCCGGACCGCGTCGAGGTTGTGATCGACCACGATGATCGTGTGCCCGCGCTCGTTCAGCCGAGCGATCCGGTCGAGGATCTGATCGAGCAGGCGCGGATGGACGCCGGCGAAAGGCTCGTCGAGATAGAGGATCGCCGGATTGAGCATGAGCGCCCGGCCGAGCTCCAGAAGCTTCTGCTGGCCGCCCGACAGACTGCGCGCCCGCTGATGGGCGACGGGGGCGAGGCTGAGGAAATCCAGCACCTCGCCGGCGCGCCTTTCGGCCTCGCGCCGCTCGGCACCTATCGCCAGGGCCGGCACCAGAAGGTTCTCCACGACCGTCATGCGGCGGAACAGGCGGGGCACCTGGAAGGTGCGGCCGATGCCGTGGCGGGCGAACTCGTGCGGCCGCCGTCCCTGCATCGGGCGCTCGTCGATCCGGATGGCGCCGGCATCCGGGATCAGCGCGCCGCTCAGCATGTTGACGAGTGTCGTCTTGCCCGACCCGTTGGGGCCGATAAGGCCGATGAGCTCGCCATGCTCGACGCGGAACGAGACGTGGTCGACGGCGACGATGCCCCCGAAGCGGCGCACCAGCGCCGCCGCCTCGAGCGAATGGTGCGGCGGGACCTGCGGCCCGTCTTCAGCGGAGCCGGGCACTGGGAACCGCCTCCGGACCGGCCTCCACCGGCGCCTTGCGCCGGCCGAGGGCGATGGCGAGCCAGTCGACGAGCGGCGCGATGAGCCCGTTCTGCACGAAGCGCTGGGTGAGCATGATCAAGGCACCCAGCAGCACGAAGCGCATCTGGCCGAACTCGCGCAGCTCCTCGGAGGCCACATAGACGACAACGGCGCCGATCACCGCCCCCGTCAGGCTCTCAGTGCCGCCCACCACCGCCATCGCGACCACGAGACCCATCTGCGGGATGGTCACGAGGTTTGGTGTCAGGATGCCCACATAGTGTCCGTAGAAGGCACCGGCGAGGCCGGCGATGGCGCTCGTCAGCGTGAAGGCCATGATCTTGCAGCGCGCCGTGTCGACGGCGCAGGCCTCCGCCGCACCCTCGTCCTCGCGGATGGCCTGCAGGAAGAGCCCGAGGCGCGAGCGCATGAGCAGGACCATCACGGCAAGGCAGCCGGCGAGCAGGGCCAGGACCGTGTAGTAGTAAGGAAGAGGCGAGTTGCCGGCGAAGAGAGGCTTGACCGGCAGGCCGAGGCTGCCGCGGGTGAGCTCGTCCTCGGCAATCAGGATCAGTTGGAAGATCACCGCGAAGGCCAGGGTGAAGAGGGCGAGATAGGGCCCGCTCATGCGAAGGCACAGCCACCCCATGAGCCCACCCACCGCGGCCGTCAGTAGCAGGCCCGCCAGCATGCCGAGCGGGACCGGCAGGCCCAGGTGCTGGACCAGGAGGGCGGAGCCGTAGCCGCCCAGGGCTGCGAACGCCATGTGGGCGAAGGAGAACTGGCCCGCATGCCCGGCCAGCAGCGTCCAGCTGGAAGCCAGCATCGCATAGTAGATGCCGATGATCGTCACGTGGAGCAGATAGTCGTTGGCGAACCACGGGAAGAGCAGGACCAGAGCGAGCCCGGCCGCGAGCAGGAGGGGCGTCAGGTAGGCGCGCCGGCCCATCTGTCTCGCCTCATTCCATCCGGACGTGACGCCGCCCGAAAAGGCCGGTCGGCCTGATCAGCAGCGTGAACACGAGAAGCAGCGCCCCGAACGCGCTCGAGTAGGCGAGCGCCTTGCCGGGATCCGGATAGAAGGCGACACCCAATCCCTCTACGAGGCCGAGGAGGATGCCGCCGATGATGCTGCCGGGCACCGAGCCCATGCCGCCCAGGACGACGATGATGAAGGCCTTGACGTCGGGCAGGTCCCCCATGGTCGGGCTGAGGGTGAAGATCGGGCCGATGAGGGCGCCGGCCCCGCCCGCGAGGGCCGCGCCGATCCCGAAGGCGACCGCATAGAAGCGCTGCGGATTGATGCCGACGATCGTGGCGGCCTCGCGGCTCTGGCTCACGGCGTCCAGCACGTGGCCCAACATCGTCTGCGTCATGAAAAGGCTCAGCAGCACGAGGAGCAGTATCGCACCGCCCGCAGCCACCAACCGATCGTAGGTGATGACCAGCATGCCGAGATGAAGGGCGCCGCGAAGAAAGGCGGGGGCCGACTTGTTGAAGGGGCCGAACACGACGATCGCGAGGTTCTCGAGCAGCATGAAAAGCCCGAAGGTGACGATGATCGCATACTCGTCCTTGCGCTCGACCTTGTCGGTGTAGAGCGGCGTCAGGAACAGGCGTTCGAACAGGACGCCCACGAGAAAGAGCGCCACCATGGCCACGAGCACCGCGAGGATCGGCGGCAGGCCGAGCAGGCGGATCGCGTAGTAGGCCACGTAGCCGCCCAGCATATAGAGCACGCCGTGGCCGAAGTTGACGATCTTCAGAACCGAGAAGATGAGCGTCAGCCCGGCCGCGGCGAGCGCATAGATAAGCCCAACGACGAGCCCGTTCGCCGCCTGCAGGAGAGCATAGATCACTGGCGCCGGGCCCTCCCGCCGAGAGGGCGCCGGGCCCGACTATCCGTCTGGCCCAGCTGTCCTCGCATCACTCCGGCTTCAGGTACAGGGACTTGCTGGTGGCCCAGTCGCGCGGATAGAGGATGGGCGCGTCGTCCGGGGCCCCACCCACCTTGTCGTACTGGATCAGCATGATCGGAGCCTTCATGAATTGATGATACGCCCAAGGCGGGTCCTTCTGCGTCGAAAAGCTGTACTCGCCGCGCGTGCCGGTATAGTGGATTGCCTCGAGCGCCTTGATGATAGCCTTGGGGTCCGTCGAGCCGGCATCGCGGATCGCCTGGACGATGATCTTGAGATCGTCAAAGGACTCCATCGCGGTCCCGGTGGGCGGGCGATCGAACTGCTTCGCGAACGCCGCCGCGAAGTCCTTGGCCTTCTGATTCCACTGCGCCTTCGGCAGAGCCACGTCCTCGGCGATAAGGTCCTTGGCGCAGTCGCCGGCCGTCTCCCAGATTTCCTTCTCGAGCGCCGGTCCGCCGCCCGAGTACAGGGCAGTCTGGGCGGTGGGTGCGAAGCCCTGGTCGCAGGCCTGCTTGACGATCGGGTAGAGCGCCTCGCCGGCGACGATGACCATCAGAATGTCTGGACGCGGGCTCTGGCTCATCAGGCGCAGGATCTCAGGCGTGAAGTCCTGCTGGTTGAGCTGGACAGTGATCACGCTCGACTTGATACCCTTCTTGTCGAGGATACCCTTTAGCACCTGCACGGCGCCCACACCGTAGTCGGTGGCCTCCTGGATGATCGCCACATTCTTGAAACCGGCCTCGGTGACCCAATCGCCGACAATCGTGTAGATGAGCGAGTTGGCGGGCGAGACACGGAACACCTCGGGATACTGCTTGGCGGTGATCGAATCCGCCCAAACATCCGTGCCGACCCAGGGAATGCCGTACTTGTGCGTGACGGCGATCTCGGCGAGGGCCACCGAGCTGTGGAACTCGCCGAAGACGCTCACGACATGGTCGTTGTTGATCAGCCGCTCCATGGCGGCGGTGCCCTCGTCGGGCGTGCCCTTGGTGTCCTCGTACACCACCTCGATTTGCTGCCCCAGGGCGCCACCCGCCTTGTTCTCCTCATCCGCTGCGAGCTGCGCCGCCCATTTCATCTCCTGGCCGGCCGAATAGCCGCCCGGCGGCGAGAGCGGCCCGACCCAGCCGAGCTTGATCGATTGCTCGGCGGCCATCACCGGGCCGCCGAGAGCCATCGCGACCGCTGAAGCCAACAGCATTGTCCTCGACAGTCCGGTCATCTCGTCACTCCCTCGCTCCTGCCGCTCGGCGGCGACCCTAGTACGGCCCTTTTCTCACGGGCCCGCCGCCGGTTCGTCTCATAGCCGGCATCTCCGCCACGCCCGCACGGACGCTCGATCCGTGCGTCTCGTCGGCAATCCTCCAGCTAAAGCCAGCGCAGCGACCACGGGCCCGATCGCTATGATTGAGGCATCCTATTCGCGGTTCGGCGGCCTTGTCGATCCTGGATGACCAGCGAATGGCTTCGATGGCCCTTTGGCCCGATCGTCTCCCCTGGCAGCTGTAAGGATCCGCCGCTGCTTCTCCCACGCCATGGGCAGCGGCTTCTCCAGCCGGTCCAGCATGACCCGCTGATCGGCTGTCCCGGCGAGGATCGCCTCGACGATATCCGGTGCCAGCAGCGCCAGCCGCAGGATCCGGCTGACATAGCTCTTGCTGATCCTTTCGGCCTCGGCGATCTCCCGAACCGAGCCGTAGAGGCCGCGGTCGAGCAGCTTCTGCCAGCGCCAGGCGCGCGCGATGGCCTTCACCAGCGTGCCGTCGGGCTGGGGCTTCGTCGGCGGGGTCAGCTCGGCGCCGTCGGGTGCGAGGATACGCTTGCGGCCGCGGTGCTTGCCGAGCCGCATGGGGATGCGGACGATCAGGGTACCGCCCTCCAGTCGGGTCTCGGCGCGCATGGTCAGGCCGCCCTCGCCGGCGTCGCCCGCAGCTCGGCCGCGAGGCTGGCGAGCCCCTCGGCCCTGAGGCGCAGCTCCAGCCCGTCCGGGAAGACGTCGACCCGCTCGACCAGCAGCTTCATGATCCGCGCCTGCTCGACTGGAAAAAGCTCGGCCCAGAGGCTGCCGAAGTCGCCCAGCAGGCCCAGCACCTCGCTCTCACTGATCTCTTCCTCGCACCTCGCTGCCCTCCACACCCGGGCCACCATCTCGGGCGTGGTCAGCAGCCGCTGCATCTGTGCCAGAACGGCGCTCTCGACGTCGTCCGCGGGCACGGCCCGGACCGGGCAGGTATCGTAGCCCTCGGCGATCGCCTCGCGGGTGACGTAGTAGCGGTGGATGCGGCCATGCCGACAGGTGTGCGAGGGCGACATCGCCCGGCCGTTGGGGCCGAAGATCAGGCCCTTCAGAAGCATCGCCTCCCTGGCCCGGCTCGTCGCCGCCCGCTGGCGGCTCGGCTCGGCCATGATGCCGTGCGCCCGGTCCCAGAGGCCCTGGTCGACGATGGCGGCGTGCTCGCCGGGGTAGGCCACGCCCTTGTGCACCGCCAGCCCGAGATAGGTCCGGTTGGCGAGGGCCTTGTAGATGTCGCCCTTGGTCCAGGCCCGTCCGCTGCGCGGGAGGCCGTTCGCCGTCCAGCGCTTGGTCACCTCGCCCGCCGCGTTCAGCTCCCGGGCGACCGCGAGCGCCGAGCCGAGGGCTGCGAAGCGGGTGAAGATCTTCCGCACCAGCGAGGCCTCGGTATCGACCACGACGAGCTTCCTGGCCTCGACCCGATAGCCCAGGGGCACGCTCCCGCCCATCCACAGGCCCTTCCTGCGCGAGGCCAGGACCTTGTCCCGGATCCGCTCGCCGATCACCTCGCGCTCGAACTGGGCGAAGCTGAGCAAAATGTTGAGCGTCAGGCGACCCATCGAGGTGGTGGTGTTGAACTGCTGGGTCACCGAGACGAAGGTGACGTCGTGGCGCTCGAAGGTGTCAATCGGCCCGGGAACGGAACCCCGGATCGGCGTGCAAAAGGCTGTTCCACGCAGACCTGTACACTGGCCTCGGCGGCCGCGGCCTGAGCCGCAGCGCGGGATTGGTGGGCGCCGAACTCGCGAGGACGAAGGAGCGTGATGGCGTCGTCGGTGGCCCGACGGATCGGGAACTGTCTGGATCACTCCCTGGAGCTCGACTCCGACGATCTGACGAGACCCCGATCCGCGGAAGCCGTCAGGGCCCGCGGTCGTGCATGCCGCGCCACGAGGCCGGACACATGAGCGCAAGCGACTTCGGCACCCAATGCGAGTTCGCCCTTGCGAGAGGGGGCCATCCACACAGGAGTGGGGATGACGTCGCGGGGGCGCCGCTGGCCGAGCGCCATGTTCAGTGCGTCGAGGACGAGCTGGGTGCGGAGGTCGACACCCATGCCCATCGGCCGTCAACAGAGCGGCCGATCGATCCCCAAAAGGAGCCGCGGTCACCAAGCCGCGGCGGGCCCGCCACGCGCCTCGAGAAGGCGTCGAGGACGACCGTGAGGAAGAGAAAGCCGGCCCAGATGGGGACATAGGTGATGTCGGCAATCTCCTCCGGCTTGTGAACAGTCTCCACGGAAGCGGGGGAACTCCAGCCACCGCCTCGCCCGCCTGATCGAGCAGGCAGTCGCCGCCCCGCTACTCACCTGCCGCTGCAACGTCCGTGAAGGCGCTTGAGCGTCACGGACAGTCAGCTAGCACGAATCGGCGGCAGCATAGATATCCAAAGATAATAACTTGCCCATCGGGGAATTGCGTTTCTGAAATTATTGAACATAATGTTTGTAATATTTCTATCAATTGACTAGTAGTATGTAACCCATCTCAAAAGAAGAGTTGTCACATGGGTTCCATCTATAAGCGGAAGGATTCGAATTTCTATTGGATGCGTTACCGCGATGCTGCGGGGAAGCTGGTGCGGCGTTCCACGGAGACGTCCGACCTGGCGGAGGCCAAGGCGGCCCTGACCGAGCAGCAGCTGCAGATCCAGCTCGAGCGCCTGGGGCTGCAGGATCTGGAGCCGAATCCTGAAACCACGCCCTACGAGCTGGTGAAGAGCGGCCCGTTTCTCGACGTGAGGGTGCGTCAGCTCGAGCTGGCCATGCGTCGGCTCCAGACCTACCTCGCCTTCCAGACGGACCTGCTCCGGCTCATGACCCGCGCGAGCGAGCGGCTGGTGCCCTCCCGCAAGAGGCCGCAACAGGGCTGACAGGTGGCGCAGGTCCCGCGTGCCCGCGGGCAGCCGGGCGGGCCTTCGCAGAGTGTCGCCGAGGCATGGGGTGTCACCGAGCCGCTCGCTCCTGCAGTTAATTGCACTGAGCACCCCTCGACGCTCGGCCTCACTCGACGGCCACGGGACACTGCTGTGCGGTGTCGCGCGGACACGCCGTGCGGCAGTCGTAGCTGCAGCCCGTCAAGGGCGCGTCGCTGGCAGTCCGTCGCACCGCCTATTGCCCGGGGCCGGCCCGAGCTGGCGGCCCGCCCGGTTGCGCCGGCTGCCGACCTCGCCGACCATCCGCCGGGTGCGCCGGCTCTTTGGTCGGAACAGGGCATGGCCGGGACTTCCTGAGGGGCGTCCCTACGGGCCCCTCCGCAGGTGGCCTACCCGCAGGGATGTGCGCGGCTGACATGATCTCACGCGACATACGCCTCGGCGACGGGAGCGCGCCGACCCAGCTACCCACCACGACCCCGCCCCTCACCTGACCCTGTTCCTGCGCGCCTCGTGTTGGCTGGCATGCCGCCGGTCGGAGCCGGCGATGGAGCCCGTCGAATAGCGCCCGAGCCGATTCTGTGCCGAATCGAAACACAGCTATTGACACAGGGTTCTACTCAGAGTAGCGGTGGTCGAGTTCACGGAAGTGATGCAGAGGCAAAGGCGCCGCATCCCGGCCAGGGATGGAACTCGACTTGAGTGAGTTTGTAATCGGCGTTGCCAGATAAAAAAGCAAAAGCCAATAGGGCGACATTCGTTTTGAATGGGCTAACGTGCGTTAGCTGAACGTCGCTTGGCATATCATTCCTAAAACCGACGCCGTTCGGCGTGTGCTCTCGCTGGAGAGCCCACGACGTTGGCGACCTCATATGGCACGGGCGAATCGTGCCTTGGGGCGGAGTCTTCTGCCTGGCAGAGCCTCTCCAGGCTGCCTTTGCCCTCTGTGCAGGCGCCCCCGTAGCCGTCGCGCACGACGCGGCGGTCGTCACGGCGGCGCCTGGACGGGAGGCAGGAGGGGTCTGGAAAGCCCTGGGACGCGGTCCCTCGCGGCCTCTGGATGAGATGCCGTGCGAGAGTTTTCTGCGTCCACTGCCGATCAAGCCGCCGAGAGCGACGTCGCGACGCTTGCCGAGCACGGTCGACGCCGTGAGCAGCGGAAGCCCAAGCCCCGCCTGGTCGTCGCTGCGGCGGCACAGGGCGCCTCGACCCAACAAGACGAGGGATGGGTGGTACTCGCCGCTCTGGTCCGCCTGCTTGCACGTCAAAGCGCTTCTGAGCTCGGCAAGTCCCCGCCCCACGCCGACCCACCCCACCCCCAGGAGGATGAGCATGTCCCCGAGTAGTGATGGGCCTGCCGCGAGCATCCCTCGCAGCAGGCGACTGCTGACCGTCAAGCAGGCTGCCGCTGCGATCCAGGTGTCGACGAGACAGCTTCACCGCTTCATCGCCGACGGTCACCTGGCCTCGATTCAGCTGGGTCGTTCCGTCCGAATTGCCATGGACGATGATCACGTCCGTCGATGGAGTGTAAATTCGGGCGGCGGCTGAGGCGGTCATTGCTCAGGCGGCCTTGGGTGGAAGAGCGAGGGTGTCGGGCTGGGCGAGCTCGGCCATGGCCTCGAGTTGCATGTAGCGGTGCTGCAGCTGCCACTCGTCGTTCTGCTCGAGCAGAACGGCGCCGATCAATCGGGTGATCGAAGCCTCGTTGGGGAAGATGCCGACCACGTCGGCCCGACGCTTGACCTCCTTGTTCAAGCGCTCCAACGGGTTTGTGGAGTGAAGCTTGGTGCGGTGTTGCGCCGGGAACGCCAGGTAGGCCAGCACGTCGTGCTCGCTGTCGTCCATGAGGCCGGCGAGCTTGGGCCAACGTGGCCGTAGCTGGTCGGCGACCTGCCGCCAGGTCTGCCGGGCGGCCGGCTGGTCGGCCTGCAGAAAGGCTTGGCGCAGGGCCCGCGGCCACCATCGTGTGTTGGCCCTTGGCCACGTGGGCCAGGGCATTGCGCATCCAATGGACGCGACAGCGCTGCCAGGTGGCCTTGAGAACTTTGGCCGCCGCCTGCTTGAGCCCGTCGTGCGCATCGGAGATGACCAGCTTTACCTCCTTGAGGCCACGCCGGACCAAACCCTTCAGGAAAGTCGACCGGAAGGTCTCGGCCTCGGAGGGGCCAAGACCAAGGCCGATGATCTCACGCCGGCCATCGCTGCTCACGGCCACGGCGATTATCGCCGCCACCGGGACGATGCGACCGCCCTCGCGGACCTTCAGATAGGTAGCGTCCAGCCAGAGATAGGGCCACTCGCCCTCGAGCGGGCGCTCGAGGAACGCCTGGACGCGCTCGTCGATGTCCTTGCAGAGCTTGGAGACTTGGC
>CAWHFO010000046.1:0-476077 GCA_963828215.1 uncultured Alphaproteobacteria bacterium
CGGACCAAGCGGCACAGCTGATCGTGGTCGAGGCTATCGGTGCGGGCGAAATGATAGGGCACCTCATCGCGCGCCTCGCGGGCGAGCTGCAGATAGGCGATCGCGGGGCCATCGGCGCGACACGCCGTATGATCTGCCGGATGTACATACGCACTGCGTAGCGTTACCTGCCTTGATTGGCAAGCGGTTAAGTGCCTCTTCAGGGCAATCGCTTGAAGTGGTTCAGTGAAGTGGCCCCCGTTTCGACCGGACACCCGGCATAGCTGGGGAGGCTTGGGTCTATGCCCAGGCACAGGCCTATACTGATCAGGTCCGGAGAGACGTCGATGCCATAGAGCTGGCCAGATGGCCCTGGATCTCCCGGACGGTCATGCCCGCGCGTACATCGACACGACCTCGTCGTCGAACCGGGAGCCGGCGGCGGTACTTGGCGATCAGCTACGGATCGAAGGTCGACAGCCGGTCGCGCGGCACCGAAATCGGCAGCTTGTCAGTGTCGGTGAGCAGGGTCTTGCGGCCATAGCCATTGCGGCTGTTGGCCCGGCCCCCGGCCGTCTCGCCGTCCAGATGGTGATCCATCTCGGCGTTCAGCGCCCGCTCGGCCAGGGCTCGCTTCAGGTTGTCGATGAGGCCATCCTTGCCGAGCGCCACTTGAGGATCACGGCCGGCAAGGAGCCGGTCCAGCAGCTCGTCAGGGATAACAGGTGGTTTGCGGCGTGCCATGCGTGGCCTCCTTCCTTCCCAGCGTCATGGCCCGCACACGGAAATTCCGACAGTCCCGCATCACCCTCAGCCTCACCTTCTCCGCCTGGGCCTGCTTCTCCGCCGACTATGGCGGGGTGAAGCTCCATCTGCTTTATGACCCGGGCGCGGCCGTGCCGACCTACTTTCCGATCACACCCAACAGGATCAACGACATCACGCCGGCCAAGGCGATGCCGCTCGAGCCCGGCACGACTTACGTCATGGACCGCGGCTACTATGATTTCGGCTTCTGGGCCAAGCTGGACGAGGCCGGCTGCCGGTTCGTTACCCGGCTCAAGAGCCAGAGGCGCAATCCCTATCCGCAGCCGCTGCGCGAGATCGTCGTCCAGCGCGAGGCGGGCGGCCAGCTGCGCCTCGTCACCAACGACCTCGACCGGCCGGCAGAGGCCATTGTCGACCTCTACAAGACGCGCTGGCAGATCGAGCTGTTCTTCAAATGGATCAAGCAGAACCTCAAGATTAAAAGCTTCCTCGGCACCAGCCTGAACGCGGTCACGCCGCAGATCATCACCGCCCTGATCGCCTATCTGCTGCTCCACTAAGCCCACCGTCTCACCCAGGGCCGACCCGGCCGGCTGCGCTTCCGCCAGATCGTCCAGGCAAGCCTCTGGCAGCGCCGCGACCTCACCGACCTCGCCCATCCGACAAGACCAAAGCCACCACCACCGCAGCCCCAGCTCGCCCTCGCCTTCCCCTGAGCCAAGCTCAACGGGGCAGCTGTGACGGCGCACCAGGCGATCACCTCCCGGTCATGGGCGTCGATGACGAAGGCCGCCCGAACGATCGCGCCGTTTCAACAAGTGATCTCAAACCCGTCCGAGCACCCGCGCGCAGGTTCCATAGAGCGTGATGAACTGCCCCGACGCCTGACCCACCGCGTGATCTCCACGCTTCGGAAGCGCCCCAACGCCATTCGAGCCAAATTGTTCTATTCTACAAGAACACACCGTCGAATACGTCGTCACCACGCTCATACGGCAAAGGCTGGGACGCGCTATCTTCCACTCTCCCGTTGGCCTCCCGCCCTTCACCTGAACCGCCAACCCTAACTGCATAATCCATACGTAATACATACGCTCAGCCGAAGGCACCAAGCATTGGCGTCACCTCACAAACCCGTGGTACAGATCTGGGCATCTGGCGCCGGGCGAGGCCTGCCTTCGGTGCGATCCGCCTCACCTGCAGTCTCACACCCTGACGGCGACCGCAGCACGACGACAAGGGCTAGGAACAACCAGAACATCGTCTCCCTTACACCATTATGAGTTATTCCATACACAATTGCCGTACCAAGGTAGCCACAGATAAACCAATCAGCGCCGGATAGCACAGTCAGAATAAACAAACCGAACAGAACAAACCCAATCACACCATATGACATCAATATATTTCCGAGCGTCGAATGAAACTCTTTATACAACTCCTCAAGAGGCTGCGTTCTATCCGGATTAAGCCTCTCGTAATCACCCTCACCCGCACCTAGAATAAGATAGCCCGGATTATTTAGCAGTCTATTATAACCCCTATCTAACAACAAGTCGTCTTTCTGCGCGCCGATACCTTCAAGGCGTTGCTCAAGATTTGCCACCGTCTCAATATCCGCGATCCTTGAAAACGCACCGCCCATAAGGGTCTCGTAGCCCACGAAAACGAACACAGCGCACAAAACCGCCGCCAAACTATTGCGCGTCATACCACACGCCAGAAAAACAAGCCCCACCAGGGCACCGCCAGAAAGTGACGCTGCCTTAGACAGCGACAACGCGATAATGCAATACCCGGAACACAGCGCAGCTACGTCAAGCAGCGTAAGTTTCTTCTGCATCTTTGCTAACCCGAGACAGGCTATCACAAGTAACGCCCAATATCCCATCTGGTTTGGATTGTTAAAACTGCCGGTCGCCCGGAGCCTATCCGTAGCATAGAATAAGCCGAGATAGGCGCCTTCGAGCAACAGCGCGATTCTCGTGGCCAACAATACACTATAGAGCAATCTCTTCTTGTCATAGTAGCCAGCTGACACAATAAAGATGAACATTAGAGCATTGTATACATAGAATGTCGTCTTAACAAGGAATTCCCTGTCACCATCCGTAATAAACCACATAAAGTTTACTGCTGTAATCCACGATACAAGCAGGCCAAGGTAGGCATAGACCGCGCGGCATCGCGGGATATGCATCCCTACGATTATCGGTATGATTATCACAGACAGAGAAAGGATCATGTCCGCTGGCTGAGGCGCACCGGGCGGAAAGATGTAAATGCCGCTCGTAAGGATATAGAGGGCAATCCCTGCACCCGGAAGATAAGAGGAAGTCGCAACTTCCTCGTCGGGGCTGCCGGCGCCAACGTCTTCCGCAGTCATGGTGCCAGGGCGTAGGTGGCTTGCCCCGGATGCTGGAATGTGCCTGTTATACATGGAGGTGTACCTAAACTGCCACAGTCAACCTCGCGGTTCAACGGTCGCGGCTGAAAGTTGCGCTCCGGAGCGCGATGCTGTTACGTTCTACCAGAGTTTGTCGTAGGCTGCGACAACGTTGGGCGTGAGGGCGAGCTAAGGAACGTCTGAAGAAGGGCTTGTTGCCTGGATCAGCAGGACGGAGACGTCCTCAGCCGGCGACGGGGTTGGATCGTAGCCCTTGTCGGCATAGACTGCCGCCTCGTCGCCGATGACGAGATCATCGCCGACCAGCGTCTCGTTGACGTTGGCCGGGGTGAGCTTGGCCCGGCGCACCAGGCCCGAGCCTCGATCCACCGCCAGATGCGCCTTGAAGCCGAAGAACGCCTTGCCGCGCCGCCGCGCGAACCCGGCCTCCCGCTCGACCGTCACCGGCCGCCCGTCCGGCCCCTTGCGCACGTCGGCGTCGGCCTCGCCAGGGTGGCGTCGATCAGCGTCCCCTTGCGCAGCACGAGACCCTTGGCGGCGAGCTGCGCGTCCACGGCGGCGAGGAGCCGCTCGGCCAAGCCCCGACGCGCCAGCTCGCCGCGATAGCGGCAGATCGTCGTCTCGTCCGGCACCGCGCCGTCGAGCGGCAGCCCGGCGAAGCGGCGGAAGCTCAGCCGATCGGCCAGGACATCCTCGAGCTCGGGATCGGAGAGCCATACCACCGGGCCAGCAGCAGAACCCGTAGCATCACCAAAGGCGGGCGGCCCGTCGGCGCCGACCTCAAGCCGCCCAGAACCGCCTCCAGCGCCGTCCAGTCCAATAGCCCCAGGATCCGCTCCAGCCGCGCCCCGCCCTTGCCGCCCGCCACCAGCGCCTCGGCCAAGCTCAGCTGCCGTGTCTCGCGTCGCATCAAGTTTCGCAGAGGTGTCTCAGAGTTCGCAGAGGTCTCTCAGAGGAAGCGTGCCTCGACATCGAGGGACGAGCGGACGCCGATCGCGACCCCATACTCGGCGAGGAAGCCTTCGGCTCGCTCACGGCCAAGCTTGAACAGGCGCTCGAGGAAGGCCTCATCGGCGTCGAGCTTGCTCGCGGCGCTGAGCTGCACCATCGCCGCCTCGGCCTCGATCAGGTGGATGCGGGCCTTGCTGATGTTGCGACCGTGTGCATCTCCCCCATGAAGCCGGCGTTGAGCGCCAACACCTGGAGCCGATCGCGGATGGCCCGAGCCGTGGTGGGTAACTCTTCGATCCGAACAGGGTCGACCTGGACGACCACGATATCCGCGCGGTCCGTGCCCTCGATGAGGGGCAGCACCGGAGGATTGCTGCCATAGCCACCATCCCAATAGTGCTCGCCCTCGATCTCGATCGCGTGGAACAGCTGCGGCAGGCAGGCCGATGCCAGCACGGCCTCGAGACTGATCTCACCGGGCCCGAAGATCCTGACCTTGCCGGTGCGCACGTTGGTGGCGCTCACGAAGAGCTTCACCGGCGGGTTCAGGCGCAGGGCGTCGAAGTCGACAACTTGGCCAGCACCTCGGCCAAAGGATTGCCGCCGGCTGGGTTGAGATCGTAGGGCGATGCCACCCGCGAAACGCCATCGAGCAGAAGAGGGCCCATGGCGAGACCCGCAGCGGCCAGCCCCGTGACCCGCTCGCCTTCTCACCGATGCGCAACGCGCGAGCTTCCTGGCGTTGCCCACACGCGAGGTCACCCTCATCCGACACTTCACCCTCGCCGAGGACGACCTCGCGCTCGTGGCAAAGCGCAAGCATCCCGAGACCAAGCTCGGCCTTGCCCTCCAACTCTGCGCGCTGCGCTACCCGGGCCGGCTGTTACGGCCCGGCGGCTGATCCCGGCCGAGCCGCTGGCCTTCATCGCCGAGCAGGTTGGCGTCCCGCCGGACAGGATCGCTGCCAAGCGCTGGCGATCGGCAGCCGACACCAAGATACACACCGTCTATGCCATGCTACTAATATCCCAACATTATACCAGACTCGTCAAGCGGCATAGCGGACGGGCTGGGGCTTGAAGTAGGCCTTGATCCGTGCGGGTGAGCGCTGGATGGCGCGAAGCACGGCGCGCGTGCTCTTGGTCAGCGCGTCTTTCGATCCCGGCTGGGGCTGCTGACGCAGCTTCTGCTTCAGGTCGTTGTTGAGGTACTCGTCGGGATTGTGGTCCGGGGCATAGGCCGGCAGGTAGCAGAGCTCGATCTCATGGGCGTGCGCCGCCACCCAGGCGGTCACCTTGGCGGCGTGGTGCACCTTGAGGTTGTCGACGATCAGGATGACCTTCTGCCCCGCATCCTTGATCAGCCGGCGCAGGAAGGCGATGAAACGCAGGGCGTTCAACGCGGCCTCGTAAAGCATGAAGCGCATCAGGCCACGATTGCTGACCGCCGAGATCATGCTCTGCGAGATCCGCCTGGCGGTTCGTCTCACCACCGGCGTCTTGCCCTTGGGCGCGTAGGACCGCCCGATCTGGTCCTGATTGGAGATGCCGGTCTCGTCGCCCCAATAGATCACCGCCCGCTCGCTTTTGGCCCGCCTGGCGATCGCCGGATAATCCAGCTCCAGCCAAGCTGCGATCGCCGCAGGTTGGCGCTCCCTGGCCCGGGCCAGCGGCTTTTGCGGCGTCATGCCCCAGCGCTGCAGATAGAGCTGCACCGTCGACAGGCCGAGCCGCTTGCCGAGCCTGAGCGCGATCAGGTCGCGCACCGCCCGGCTGGTCCACAAGGCAAAGGGCAGCTTCAGCTGGTCGGGCGTCCTGTCGGCGATCCAGCCCCTGACCCTGTCCGCCTCGTCCGCCGTCAACAGCCCCTTGCCCCGGCGTGGCGACACCCGTCGCCCGTCGAGCACGCCCGCCTCGCCCTGCGCGCGATAGCGCTGCAGCCAGATATTCACCGTCTGCCGGTGAACACCGACCGCCTCGGCTGCCTGCGCCTGGCTCAGGCCCCGCTCCTCGATCAGGAACAGAGCGCGCCGCCGCAGCGCCTCCTGCGCCGCCCGGCCAATGCCGCGAAAGTCCCGCGCTTCCATGCCCGAAGCATAGCATCAGCCGCTTCACTTGTCAGGTATATCTATGGGATATTAGTAATCGCGTAGCACAAACGCATCCATTTTTAAATCTTCCGTATGCGTCAGTGCGCTAGTGCAGTGAATCCCACGTTTGCTTTGCTCGGTTGACCTTGTCGAGGATGGTGTCGACGGGTTTGGTCCAGACGAACGGCTGGGGATTGGCGTTGTGGTTGGCGAGGTAGTCGTCGACGGCGCGGTGCAGCTCGAGGATCGAGTGGAAGGCGCCGCGCTTCAGGCGCTTGGTGGTGAGCTGGCTGAAGAAGCCCTCGACGGCGTTGGCCCAGGAGGCCGAGGTCGGGGTGAAATGCAGGTGGAAGCGCGGGTGGCGGGCGAGCCAGCGCTTGGCCGCGGGTGCCTTGTGGGCGCCGTAATTGTCGAGAATGAGGTGAAGATCGAGCTCCGGCGGTGTCGCCTGATCGATCCGGCGCAGGAACCGGACGAACTCGATGGCGCGGTGCCTGAGCATGCACTGGCCGATAACCTTGCCGCTCAGCACATCGAGCGCGGCGAACAGGGTCGTGGTGCCATGACGCTTATAGTCGTGGGTCATTGTCCCGGCCTTGCCGCGCTTCATCGGCAGGCCCGGCTGGGTCCGGTCGAGCGCCTGCATCTGTTGGGGTGGATGGCCCCCTCACGGCATCATCGTGCCAAGGTGGTGGCTGTCGGCAGTCACACCAACGGGGAACCATCCGTCATGGAGATTACAACGATCGGCCTCGATCTCGCCAAGCACGTCTTCCAGGTTCACGGCGTTGCCGCGGACGGCAGCGTGGTGCTCAAGAGGCGGCTGCGGCGCAGCCAGGTGCAAGCCTTCTTTGCCGGGCTCAAGCCCTGCCGGGTGGGCGTGGAGGCATGCGCGACGGCGCACTTCTGGGCCCGCGAGCTCCGCGCGCTCGGGCATGAGGTCCGGCTGATGCCCGCGCAGTACGTGAAGGCCTATGTTCGGCGGGGCAAGAACGACGCCGCCGACGCGGCGGCGATCTGCGAGGCCGTGACCCGGCCCTCCATGCGCTTCGTGCCGATCAAGGAGGAGGAGCAGCAGGCGGCGCTGATGCTGCACCGGGTCCGCGATCTCCTGGTCCGCCAGCGGACGCAGCTGATCAACGCGATCCGCGCCCACTTGGCGGAGTTCGGCATGGTCGAAGCCAAGGGGCCGTGGAACCTGCCCCGACTGCTCGCCACGGTGGAAGAAGAGACAGGGCTGCCGGAGGCGGTCGGCGGGATGGTCCGGCTCATGGCGGCGCAGCTCGAGGAGGCCGAGCGGCGCATTGCCGACATTGACGCTCGTATCCTGGCCCGGCACCGGGCCGGCATCACGACCCGGAGGCTCGGCACTATCCCCGGCGTCGGACCGCTGACGGCGACCGCGATCGTGGCCATGGTGCCCGACCCATCGGCCTTCAAAAGCGGCCGAGAGTTCGCCGCCTGGCTTGGGTTGGTGCCACGGCAGAACTCGACCGGCGGCAAGACCCGGCTGGGGCGGACCAGCCGGCAAGGCGACGGCTATCTCCGCCGCCTTCTCGTAATCGGCGCTCAGTCGGCACTCTACTGCTCGAAAGCCATACGGGCGAACCCTTGGGTCCAGGCTCTGCTGGCGAAGCGGCCGCGCAAGGTCGTGGCCGTGGCCCTCGCCAACAAGATGGCGCGCATCGCCTGGGCGCTGCTGGCTCGTGGCGGAACCTACAAGATGACGGCCGTCGCGGCGTAGCCCGGGGCCGGCAAACGGACCACCCGCCCCGAGCTTGGCAGCCAGGGGCCGGTGGTGGCTTGCAAGGGAAGGAGCAGGATGGGGTTGTCGGTTGCGCCGAGGGGTCGGGAGAAGCCTGGAGAAGTCGAGGGTCTAGCAGCCCGAGGATCTGTTGAGGCCCCGACCCGCGGAACCCATCGGGGCCTGCGGTCATGACCGACCGCGACGAGAGGCCGGACACATGATCGCAAGCAACTCACGACACCTAGAGCTCACCTACCCCCTTGCGGGCCGGGGGCCATCCACACATGCGACTTCTCATCGACCGAAAGGACCAGGGCCCGCTCCGGCGGATCGACGTAGAGCCCGACCACGTCGCGCAGCTTCTCGGTGAAGTGCTGGTCGGTCGAGAGCTTGAAGCGGTGGACGAGGTGCGGCTTCAGCCCGTGCGCCGCCCAGATCTTCTGCACCGCTCCATGGCCGATCCCGACCGCCTTGGCGAGCCGCCTCGCACTCCAGTGGGTGGCGTCCGGCGGCGTCTCGTGCAGCGTCATCGCCACCACCCGCTCGACCACTGCCTTCGCCAGCTTCGGCCGGCCCGGCGGGCGGGTTGCGTCGCGCAACAGGCCGTCGACGCCCTCAGCCGCAAACCGCGCCAGCCAGCGCCGCACCGTCGGCTCCGACTTGCCGACCGCCCGGGCAACCCGCGTCGAGCCCAGCCCCTCGCCCGCCAGCAGGACGATCCGCGCCCGATAGACGTGCTTTTGTCGGCTGTTGCGGTCCGCCACGATCCGCTCCAGCCGTCCCAGGCTCTCCGCCGAAAGCTCCATCCGCGTGTCTCCCCGACCACGCAGAGACTATCACCAATCACTCTCGACGGTAAGCTTTCGTTGAAGTCAGAGCACTAGGAGGCATCGTAAATCGAGGCAAGATCGGACGGACGCAACGCTTGGCGGCGGCGACTGAGCAAGCGGGCATGATGCATGAGCCCGAGCCGACGGCCGAGACCGGCGCCGGCGAACGCCGGGCGACCACGCCGCCATCGTGTGGGTCGAGGGCACGGACTGCCGCATTGGCCATCTCGGCGCCACCGAGGATTACGCTCGGGCCCTCGTCCGCCGGTAGGGCGATGTGGGTCGGCAGAAGAAGCCGCACGACCGGCCGGCCGAAGGTCTCGGAGAGTGCGGCAAAAAGGAGCCCTCGAGCAAGGCCAGTGCCACCTCCGGCTCCTGCCATAGATAAGGGTGGCGTAGCAAGGGTCGGCGGTATCCACCAGGAACCACTTGTGAGCGAGGCCCGGCAGGCCGTCGAACAGTGGGCCGGGCTCGGCCGCGCGCCAGCGTACCGCGGCACGCCGGCGGCACCGTGCAGCAGGATCCCGTAGGTCGTCCGCACCAATCCCGAGGTCCATGTCGAGGTTCGGGTGGGCCGCGGCCACGAGCTTCTGGCTGCCGTCGAGGCCGGCCGCCTCGATCTCGCCCTTCTCTTTGAGGTCGAGGACGCCGTCCCGGGCGAGGCGGTGGCCCGCCTGCCGATCGTCTGGGTCGGACGTCGCGACTTCCGGCGGCCTCCGGGCCTGCCCCTGCCGCTCGTGCTCTTCGAGGCACATTGCGTCTTCCGACAGGCGGCCGTCGCGGCACTCGACGGTGCGGACGTCGCCAGGCGCGTGGCGCTGACGAGCCCCAGCCTCTCCGGCCTGTGGGCCGCCGTTGCCGCCGGACACGGTGCGGACATCGCTGGCGCTGCCCGCCGGGCTCGGCATGCTCGGGGGCGCCGCCGGGTTGCCGCCCCTGCCGCCGAACGACACTCAGACTGCGCACCGCGGCGGTCCCTCTCTCGCCCCCCGCCGCCCGCCTGAAGGCGTCCCTTCTCGAGGCGCTCGCCGAAGAGCGGGCGCTTGCATCGGCCGTGCCGTCGCCGCGTGAGGCTGGCGGGCGCCGGCGGGGCTCCCTATAAGGGCGGCGCGTGGCCGGCCGCGTCTGGCCCATTTCCGTTCGTGAGCCCCGAAGCATGCAGACCGTCAACGAGATCCGCACGACCTTCCTCGACTATTTCAGGCGCCACGGGCACGAGATCGTGGCGTCGAGCCCGCTCGTGCCGGTCAACGACCCGACCCTGCTCTTCACCAATGCCGGCATGGTCCAGTTCAAGAACGTCTTCACCGGCGTCGAGCAGCGCCCCTACAAGCGTGCCACCACCTCGCAGAAATGCGTGCGCGCCGGCGGCAAGCACAACGACCTCGACAATGTCGGCTATACCGCCCGGCACCACACCTTCTTCGAGATGCTGGGCAACTTCTCGTTCGGCGACTATTTCAAGGATGTCGCGATCGAGCTCGCCTGGGACCTCGTGACCAAGGAGTACGGCCTGCCGAAGGACCGGCTGCTCGCCACCGTCTATGCCGAGGACGACCAGGCTTTCGATCTTTGGAAAAAGATCGCCGGCCTGCCGGACGAGCGGGTCATCCGCATCCCGACCTCCGACAATTTCTGGGCGATGGGCGACACCGGCCCCTGCGGCCCCTGCTCCGAGATCTTCTTCGATCATGGGCCCGGGATTGCGGGCGGGCCGCCGGGCAGCCCCGATGCCGACGGCGACCGCTTCATCGAGATCTGGAACCTCGTCTTCATGCAGTACGAGCAGGTGACGCCCGACCGGCGCGTCGACCTGCCCCGGCCCTCGATCGACACCGGCATGGGCCTCGAGCGCATCGCGGCCGTGCTGCAGGGCAAGCACGACAATTACGAGATCGACCTCTTCCAGCGGCTCATCCGGAAAAGCGTCGAGCTGACCGGCACGGCCTTCGCCGGCGCGAAGGCGCCCTCCCACAAGGTCGTGGCCGACCATCTCCGCGCCTCGGCCTTCCTCGTCGCCGACGGCGTGATGCCGGCCAACGAGGGGCGAGGCTACGTCCTGCGGCGGATCATGCGCCGCGGCATGCGCCACGCCCACCTGCTGGGTGCTGCCGAGCCACTGCTGTGGCGCATGGTGCCGACGCTGGTCGAGGAGATGGGCAAGGCCTTTCCCGAGCTCGGCCGCGCCGACGCGCTCATCACCGAGGTGCTGAAGCTCGAGGAGACGAATTTCCGGCGCACGCTCGAGCGCGGGCTGGGCCTGCTCGAGGAGGAGACGACCCGCCTTCCGCCCGGCGCGGCCCTGCCGGGCGAGGCCGCCTTCAAACTCTACGACACGTTCGGCTTTCCGCTCGATCTCACGCAGGATGCGCTCCGTGCCCAGGGCCGCAGCGTCGACCTCGAGGGCTTCGAGACGGCGATGGAGCGCCAGCGCGAGGAGGCACGCAGGAGCTGGCGGGGCTCGGGCGCCCATGCGATCGACCCGATCTGGTTCGAGATCCGCGAGCAGGTCGGTGCCACCGAGTTTCTCGGCTACGAGACGGTGCGCGCCGAGGGCAAGGCTCTTGCCCTGGTCCAGGACGGGCGGAGCGTCGAGCGGGTCGGCGACGGCGAGAAGGTCCTGCTGGTCGCGAACCAGACGCCCTTCTACGGGGAGTCCGGCGGGCAGATCGGCGACACCGGCATCATCGAGACGGTCGACGCTACGCTGACCGTGACCGACACCCAGAAATATCTGGGCGACCTCTTCGTCCATGTCTGCGAGGTCGGGGGAGGCGAGGTCAGGGTCGGCCAGATCCTCGACATGCGGGTCGACGACGCGCGTCGCCGCCAGCTCCGCCGCGCCCACTCGGCGACGCACCTGCTGCACGCGGCCCTCAGGCGTCATCTCGGCACGCACGTGACGCAGAAGGGCTCTCTCGTCGCCCCCGACCGGCTGCGCTTCGACTTCAGCCACCCCAAGCCGATGACCGCCGAGGAGCTCGCCCTGGTCGAGCGCGAGGTCAATTTCTATCTCCGCCAGAACGATGCCGTGAGGGTCCGCCTGATGGCCCGTGACGACGCCATCGGCGCCGGCGCCATGGCCCTCTTCGGCGAGAAGTACGGCGACGAGGTCCGGGTCGTCACCATGGGCCGCCAAGAGGAAAACGCGCCCTACTCCGTCGAGCTGTGCGGGGGTACCCACGCCGCCCGCACCGGCGACATCGCCCTCTTCGAGATCACCGGCGAGAGCGGCGTCGCCGCCGGCATCCGCCGGATCGAGGCGCTGACCGGCGAGGCCGCTCTCGAGGGGCAGCTCGACCGGCGGGCGATGCTGGGTGGCATCGCCGATCAGCTCAAGGTGCCGACGGGCGAGGTTTCCCGCCGTGTGCAGGATCTGCTCCAGGAGCGGCGCCGTCTCGAGCGCGAGCTCGCCGAGGCGCGCCGCAAGCTGGTGACCGGCGAAGGCGGTGCCGCCGAGCGCTTCAAGAGCGTGGGCGCGATCCGTCTCGCCGCGCGCGTGCTCGAGGGGGTGCCGGCCAAGGAGCTGCGCGGCACCGCCGATGCGCTCAAGAAGGAGCTGGGGTCGGGTGTCGTGGCCCTGGTCAGCGTCAACGACGGCAAGGCCGCGGTCGTCGTGAGCGTGACGGAGGATCTGAAAGGACAGGTCGACGCCGTGAGCCTCGTCCGCCACGGTGTCGCCGCGGTCGGCGGCAGCGGCGGCGGCGGTCGACCCGACTTCGCCCAAGGTGGCGGCCCCGACGGTGCCCGTGCAGGTGCCGCCCTGGCGGCGATCGAGGGCGCCCTGGGCGCCTGAGCGCACGGCACGGCGACGATCCCCATGTTCCTCTACGAGATGATCGAGCTGCAGCGGGCGATGATGAGGCCGCTGCGCTTCACGCTCGAAGGCTGGGCCGGAGGCGGCCCACCGGTGCCGTGGCCGGGCTTCGCCTCCTGGCTCGTCCAGGGCCTGCGGACCGGCGATGTGGCCGGCGAGCCCATCGAGCAGGCGCTGGCGGCCCGGCTCGGCCGTCGGTTGCGCCACGCCGTCGTCGGCGGGTCGCCCTTCGTCCGCCTGCTCCACCTCGCGGCGGGCGCACCCGGGCGGCGCATCGTTCTTCTGGCCCCGCACTCGGGCTATGCCACGAGCGTTCTGGCCGACCTCGTCATGGTGCTCCTCGAGGTCGGCGAGGTGATCGTCACGGATTGGGTCGATGCCCGTCTGGCACCGGCCGAGGCGGGCCCCTTCGGCCTCGAGCAGCAGCATGGCGTGGCGCTGGCCGCGCTGCGCAGCGCCGGCTCCGGAGCCGATCTCGTCGCCGTGTCCCAGAGCGGCTGGGCTGCCGTCGCGGCGTTGCGCACGATTGCTGCCGCAGCATCCGAGCTGACGCCCCGGCGCCTCGTTCTCCTGGGCTCGCCGATCGACCCGCTGACCCGGCCCGTGCCCCTGCAGCGAATGGTGACGGCACTGCCGGAGCCCGTGGAGCTCAGCGGCCTGCTGACGACGGTCCCCGCCAGCCAGCCGGGCGCCGGCCGGACGGTCTTTCCGTCACTGATCCAGCTCGCCGCCGTCGCGTCCTCGGCCCCCTCGACCTATGCCGAGGTCCAGCTCGGCACCCTGCTCGAGCATCTCGGCTGGCTCGATCGCGGCTACCGCGCCCAGCATCGGGACCTGCATGCCCTGATCGACGTGCCGGCCGAGCTCTTCGCCGACCTCGTGGCCCTCCACAAGGGGCAGGACCTCGAGTTCGGCGGAGCGCCCTGGTCGGCCACGGGAGCGCTCCTCGCGGCCCTGGGTCCGGCGACCCGCCTCCTCACCGTCGAGGCCGCGGCGGACAGCCTCGTCGGGCCGGGCCAGACCCACGCTGCCCAGGCCCTGCTCGCCACGCCGGACGGCGCAGAGCTGACGATCGAGGGTGCTGAGCATCAGGACCTCTTCGTCGGCCCGCTCTTCGCCCGAGCGGTGGCCCCGGCGGTCCGCGACTTTCTGGCCTGAGCGTCTCCGGTCCAAGGGCGCCCTCGGTGCCCTATCTGCTCCCTTTCCGAACCGGCGGGTCGGGCTCCACGATGCTCAGACGGGCATGGCGGACGTCGATCAGGACCTTGCCGCGCTCCTCGAAGTTCACCGTGACGCGGGTCCCGACCACCGACTGGACTTGGCCGACGCCCCAGTCCGGCTCGGCGTCGAGGCGCACGAAGACGCCGGGCACGAGCATGAGATCCATCGCTTTGCTTCTCTTTGAGCGCGGCGCGGCGCCAGGCCCGCCTCATACGGAGCGTACCGCATCGCCCACGCCCATGGCATCGGCGACCACCAGAAAATCCGCTTCGGTGATGGCGAGGAGGCCACGCCGAAAGTAGACACCCCAGCGCGGGTTGCCGGCCGTGAGGCTGAGCCGATCCAGGAGCAGCCTGATCGGCGCCTCGACGGCCGGAAGAAAGCGGACCTCGCGCCGCCAAGGCGCGAAGTCGGGGCTCATCGTGACCTGGAACGGAGGCCGCTCCGCCACTTGGCCCAGGGCCGTGAACGTCTGCACGGGCATCCCGCCCTCGAGGGCGGTGCGCGGCGAGTAGTAGACGATCCAGTCGCCGGGCTTCAGGCGGCGTAGGGGGGCTGCGCTGCCATGGCCGAGCTGACAGAAGCCGCCGGCCACGCCGGTCAGCACATGATCCCGCGAGGCGACGCCGATCCAGAAGCTCATTCCGTCCCTCAGCCGACGCGGTGCAGGAGCGGCGTCCCGTCCCGGAGGCGCCGGCAGTTCTCCACCGCGACCGCGATCGAGCGGCCGAGCGTCTCCCGGGTGAGCCAAGCCCGATGCGGCGCAAGCACAACGGTGTCGAGCGCCAGCAGCGGGCTCTTCTCGTCGACCGGCTCCTCGGCGAACACGTCGAGCCCGGCGGCGGCGAGCCTGCCGGAGCTCAGCGCCGCCACGAGCGCGGGCTCGTCGACGAGCCCGCCACGCGCCGTATTGATGAGGATGGCGCCCGGTCGCATCCGCCCCAAGGCCGCCTCGTCGATCATGCGGACCGTCTCGGGCACCAGCGGCAGATGCAGGGAGACGATGTCCGCAGCACCCAGGAGCCTCTCGAGCGGCAGCCGCCTCCAGGGCAGCTCCGGATGCTCGGACCGGTTGGCGTAGACTACCTCGGCACCCAGCGCGTCCAGCACGGGGGCCAGCCGGCGCGGCACGGCACCCATGCCGACGAGCCCGACCAGGCGACCGCCGATCTCGCCATAGCGATCCTGCTCCTCGGCGGGGAGCGACCAGCCGCCGCCTGCACGGGTGGCGCGGTCGAGCTGGGGCAGGCGCCGGAGGCAGGCGAGCATGAGGGCGAGCGTCATCTCGGCCACGGCCGCCGTGTTGGTGCCGGGCATGTTGCAGACGGCGATGCCGCGCCGGGCTGCCGCCTCGAGGTCGATGGTGTTGACGCCCACGCCGATCTTCTGGATCAGCCGCAGCCGTGGCGCCGCCCCGATGACCGCTGCCGTGGCCGGCGTCAGCACGTGCCAGAGAATCTCGGCCTCGGCCAGGGCCGCCCGCAGCCCTTCCGGGTCGTCCGGGGCGACGTCCACACGGAGGCCCTGCTCGTCGAGAGCGGCGAGCGTCGCCCGCAGACCGGGCCCGGCCTCGTGGTGGAAGACCACACGTTGCATTGCCGTGACACCTGAAGCAGGTTGCGGCGCCGACCCTAGCGCCCGTCGGTTCGGCCTGCCAGCCTGAGAGAGGAGCCGCAGCCCGCCCATGGCGTCCGAGCCGACCGAGATCCTGGCGGTGCTCCGCCGAGGCGGGCTGATCGCCGCCGAGGACCGCCCGGTGCTGACGCCGCTCGCCGGCGGCGTCTCCTCCGACATCTGGCGGGTCGATCTGCCGGGCGGCCCGGTCTGTGTGAAGCGGGCGCTGGCCAGGCTCAAGGTCGCGGCCGACTGGCGGGCACCCGTCGAGCGCAACGCCTACGAGGCGGCCTGGATGGCGACGGCGGCCCGGGTCGAGCCCTCGGCCGTGCCGGAGCTTCTCTATCTCGACCGGTCGGCAGGGGCCCTGGTGATGCGCTTCCTCGAGCCCGAGCGGCACCCGCTGTGGAAGACGCTCCTGCGGGACGGGCTGGCCGAGCCCGCGAGCGCTGCCGCCGTCGGCATGCGTCTCGCGAGCATCCATCGGGCTACGGCCCACGACGCCGGGGTGGCGGCGCGGTTCCCGACCGACCGCATCTTCAACGCGATCCGCCTCGAGCCCTATCTCCTCGCCACGGCGCAGGCGCACCCGGACCTCGAGCCGGCGCTCCGCCGCCTCGCCCGGCGCACCGCGATGACCAAGCTCGCCCTGGTCCACGGCGACGTCAGCCCCAAGAACATCCTGATCGGGCCGGAGGGCCCGGTCTTTCTCGACGCCGAATGCGCCTGGTACGGCGATCCGGCCTTCGACCTCGCCTTCTGCCTCAACCACCTGCTGCTGAAATGCCTATGGGCGCCGGCGACGGCCGCAGGGTTCCTCGCCTGCTACGAAGCGCTGGCCGGGAGCTATCTCGAGGGTGTCGTCTGGGAGCCGCGGCGCCGGCTCGAGGCCCGCGCCGCTTCCCTCCTGCCGGGACTCTTCCTGGCTCGGGTCGACGGCAAGTCGCCGGTCGAGTACGTGACCGAGGAGGCGCAGCGAGACAGGGTCCGCAAGGTGGCGCGCGATCTGCTGCTGCAGCCGCCGCGCACCCTCGCCGCGATCCGGGACGCGTGGCGGGAGGAGATCGGGGCATGACGCGAGCGGCGATCGAGGCGGTGCGCGCCCGGCGCGTGTGGGACAGCCGGGGGCGGCCGACCGTGGAGGCCGAGATTCTGCTCGCCGGCGGCGCCATAGGCCGCGCCATCGCCCCGGCCGGCGCCTCGACCGGCTCGGGCGAGGCCCTCGACCGGCGCGATGGCGGCGAGCGCCTCGGCGGGATGGACGTGTCGGCCGCCATCGCCAGCGTCAACGACACGATCGCCCCGGCCCTGCTCGGCATGGCGGGTGACGACCAGGCCGCCGTCGATGCCCGCATGATCGCGCTCGACGGCACGCCCCAAAAGGCCCGGCTCGGCGGCAACGCGACAATCGCCGTGTCCATGGCCCTGGCGCACGCCGCCGCCGCGGCCCGCGGCCTGCCGCTGTGGGCCCATCTGGCAGAGGGTCGTGAGGTCTCCCTGCCGCTCCCCGAGATCCAGATCTTCGGCGGCGGCAAGCACGCCCAGGGCCGCGTCGACATCCAGGATTTTTTGGTCGTTTGCCCGGGTGCCGAAACCTTCGCCGAGGCGCTCGTCTGGACGGCCGAGATCTACCGGGCCGCCGGCGAGCTGATGGCCGAGGCGGGCCGCCTCAAGGGCGTCGCCGACGAGGGCGGCTACTGGCCCGAGTTCGAGAGCAACGAGCAGGCGCTCGGGATGCTGGTGCGGGCCATCGAGCGGGCCGGCTTCCGGCCCCTGGAGCAGGTGGCGATCGCCCTCGACATCGCCGCCTCCTCGTTCGGGTCCGGCGGGCGCTACCGCCTCGGCCTCGAGCGCCGGGAGCTCGACACGGACGCCATGATCGAGATGCTGCTGGGCTGGCTCGACCGCTATCCGATCGTCTCGATCGAGGATCCGGTGGCCGAGGACGATGCCGAGGGTTTTGCTGCGCTTCACGGCGGCCGTCGGCGGCCGTTGCCAGGTCGTCGGCGACGATTTTCTCGTGACCAGCGCCGAGCGCGTGCGCGGCTGCGGCGACCGCCCGGGCCTGCACGACCGTGCTCCTCAAGCCCAACCAGTGCGGCACGCTCACCGAGACCAGGGCGGCCTGGGACGCGGCACGCGAGGTCGGCATGGGCGGCATCGTCTCGGCGCGCTCCGGCGAGAGCGAGGACACGACGATCGTCCATCTCGCCGTCGGCTGGGGCGTGCCCGAGCTCAAGGTCGGCTCGTTCAGCCGCTCCGAGCGCATGGCCAAATGGAACGAGGGCCTCAGGATCGAGGAGGCGCTGGGCGATCGCGCGAGGTTCGCCGGGCGCGGGGCGTTTCGCTCAGCCTCTGCCGGGCGCCAGATCCAGCCCCGCATAGATCTCGTCGACCGGCAGCTCGATGCCGAGCGCCTCGAGCTTCAGCAGCCCGCCGGGCCCGAGCATGTCGCGGCTCCAGGCCAGCTCGGGCCTGCGCCAGTGCTCGATGAGCACCGCCTCGCTCGAGACCAGCAGAATGTGCCGCAGCGAGGCCAGCCGGCGATAGTTGGCCAGCTTCTCGTGCCGGACCTCGTCCTCGGTCGAGGGCGACAGCACCTCGACGACCAGAACCGGATCGGGGCACCACAGCTCGGGCCCCAGTGGGCGAGCAGCTCACCGCGAGATCCGCAACATAGAAGTCATGATGGCTGGTCGGCAGGAGAATGCCCGCTTCTGCGATCACCTCACACGGGGGGCGCAGTCTGTTGCCAAGGCTCCTGGCGACACGGGCCGTAGAAGCGTCCCATGACGCCGCGTCGGCGGCGCCATCATGACGATGGCACCGCGGATCAGCTGATAACGCCGGTCCGAGTGGTCGTCCCAGCGCAGGAACTCGTCGACAGTCGTGAGCTTCAGGGCGGCCTCGGCCATCTCCCACCTCCACGGCCAAATCTAGCACGGAACCGGCGCTCCGTCAGCGCAGCCGCCCGTCTTGTCCCAGGCGGTACGCGGCGTCATGTAACCTGCATGACCTACGATGCTCGCCCGTCTCCCCTTCGCCGACCGCGCCCCCGACGAGCGCACCTTCTGGAAAAAGCTCGCCCGGGTCGCCGCGCGCATCCCCTTCGCCGAGGATCTCGTCGCCGCCTGGTTCTGCGCGGTCGATCCGGCCACGCCGCCCCGCGTGCGGGCGATCCTCTTCGGCGCGCTCGCTTATTTTGTTCTTCCGACCGACGTGATTCCCGGACTTCATGGCGGGCCTGGGCTTTATCGACGATGGCACCGTGCTGGCGATGGCGCTCAGTCACCCTCGGCGGCCATCTCCGGCCGGAGCATCGGGAGCGTGCCCGCGCGCGGCTGGAGCGCCTCGCCCGCTGAGCCGGTGCCGCGCGGCCTAGGGGCGGTTGACCCCTTCCGCCCTCACGTGCCAACCATCGAGGAAGGGCGGACTCAGCGGCCCGAGCACCGGCGCAACGACGGAGGCATCATGAACAAGGCCCTTCTGGGCGCGGCCCTCGCCGTGGCGCTCGCCACGGGCGCCGCCCGTGCCGAGACCTGGGATATGCCGATGGCCTATCCCGAGACCAACTTCCACACCGAGACCGGCAAGGCCTTCGCCGCCTGCGTCAAGGAGGGCACCAAGGGCGCCCTCGACATCGTCGTCCACAGCAACGGCTCGCTCTTCAAGGGCAACGAGATCAAGCGCGCGGTGCAGACCGGCCAGGCGCCGATCGGCGAGCGCCTCCTCTCGGCCCACGAGAACGAGAATTCCCTTTTCGGCTTCGATTCGGTGCCCTTCCTCGCCACCTCCTACGAGCAGTCGGCAGACGCTCTGGAAGGCCGCGCGCCCCGAGCTGACGAAGCTCCTGGACAGCCAGAACCTCGTCCTCGTCTACTCGGTCCCCTGGCCGCCGCAGGGCATCTACTACGAAGAAGCCGCTCATGAGCGGCGCCGACATGAAGGGCGTGAAGTTCCGCGCCTACAACGCCGCGACCGCGCGGCTCGCCGAGCTTCTGGGCGCCGTGCCCGTGCAGATCGAGGCGGCCGAGCTCAGCCAGGCGCTCGCCACCGGCGTCGCCGAGAGCTTCATCAGCTCGGGCTCGACCGGCTACGACAGCAAGGTCTGGGAGCAGCTCGGCTACTTCTACGACGTCGACGCCTGGCTGCCGCGCAACTACATCTTCGCCAACAAGCAGTCCTGGCAGGGCCTGGACGACGCGACCCGCAAGGTGGTGGAGGACTGCGGCGCCAAGGCCGAGGCCGCCGGCACCAAGAAATCGCAGGACCTCGCCGGCTGGTATCTCGAGCAGCTCGCCAAGAACGGCATGAAGGTCGAGAAGCCCAGCCCCGAGCTGAAGGCCGACCTCGACAAGATCGGCCAGACCATGACCGCCGAGTGGCTGAAGAAGGCCGGCCCCGACGGCGAGGCCATCGTCGCCGCCTACAAGAAGATGCAGTGAGCCGAGACGTCCGACTGCGGGCGCTGGCCGCGTCCCGCCTGCGCCGCGGCCTCGACCTCCTCTACGACGGGGCCGGCGTCCTGGCGGCACTCTTCCTCGCCCTCATCCTCGTCATCGTCGTGGCCCAGATCGTCTCGCGGCTCCTGGACATCGCCCTGCCCGGCGCCACCGACTATGCCGGCTACTGCATGGCCGCCGCCTCCTTCCTCGGCCTCGCCCACACCTTCCGCCGCGGCGGCCACATCCGCGTCGAGCTGATCCTCCAGGGCTTCTCGGGCGCCCGCCGCCGCATCGCCGAGGTCGTGGCCCTCCTCGTCGCCACCGGCCTCGCCTGGTTCTTTTGTCTCTTTGCGATCAAGGCCGTGCGCGTCTCGCGGCTGATCCACGACATCAGCCAGGGCCAGGACGCCACCCCCCTCTGGATCCCCCAGCTCGCCATGGCCGCCGGCACCCTGATCTTCGCCATCGCCCTCACCGATCGTCTTTTTTCCGTTCTCCTCGGCGCCTCGCTGGAGCGGCCTGTCGAGACCTCGCTGCAGCAGGACTGATTTTTTCCTCTTCGCAAGCCCGCCCGTCACCCCCATCTCCGGGCGAGGACGGCCGAGGGTGGAGCCGAGATGACCGAGCTCTCCGACCAACGCATCAAGCATCTCGACATGCTCCAGCGCACGATCGAGCGCATGGCGCGCGAGAGCGCCTCGATGAAGCAGTACTGCCTCGCCTCCGTCGCCGCCACGGCCTCGGTCTCGGTCGGCGTCCATGCCTGGGGGCTGGCCCTCGCCGGCGCCGCGCTCGTCATCGTCTTCTGGTACCTGGACGCCATGTACCTGGCCCAGGAGCGCTGGTTCCGCGCCATGTACGACGACACCCGCGCCGCCCCTCCCGATACCCCCACGACCTTCGTCATGACCCCGCCCGACGCGATCCGCGCCCGCCACACCGTCTCCGACAGCCTGTGGGGCTGGTCGACCCGAACGCTCTACATCGCGCTCTTCGTGCTGCTGGTGCTGGTGGCGATCGCGGAGGCGGCGAAATAAACTATCTATAGGAACACATGCAGATGGATAGATCTATCAAATATAATTAGAAAATTCACCATGATATCATGACGTTGTCTTGCTATGTCTGTCTTGTTTTGTTTTAGACAATCTGCGCCGAGCGCGCTGCGTATCATCTCCTCAGAACATCCTGACGACGAATTCTTCAATGCCTCGGCTCAGGCCTTTTTCAAGGCCCTTGCTGAGCCCCTTGCCGAGCCCCGTCGCAGTATAGACCAGAACAATGGAAGCCGCAGTGGTTCCCATCATCACCAGAGGTCCATGGTCGAAGCCGACCAGAACGCCAAGAGCCATCGCTGGCGGGCCTTTGACAATCCCTAACAAGGTCTCCAGATGAGGTGGAGATCGTTCTACTAAGATTGAAGGAGATTTCACAACATTATCTATAAACGGGCGGAGTTGTATTTATCGATTGATAAGTTCGTCGCCAGATATAGAGACGTCTTGTACAATTATCTTGATAATTGAACTCGGAAATCTCGTGAATTAGCTCTCTATCGTCTTGCGACTTGAGATAGCTTCGAGGCTCAAAGCCGAGCTCTTCGTGGATAAGTAATGGTGTTATATTTGATTCCCTCTGACGCAATCTAATCATAGTTACTGTAAACCATTGTCTTGGCGACTTTTCATTATAGAAGGATATTGATATGACCCTTCGCTGATCAACATAGCTTAGATTGGCCGGTACGTCCTTCGCTGCGGGCGGGACCGTCTTGGGAGAAGGCGCCTTGGGCCGAATAACCGCATCGGCGTCTCGAATATTCAGCAGATCGAGCGCTTCGGGACGGGTACGCTTGCCCGCAAGGGCTTGCAAATATTCTCCTACCGTCCAAGACGGGTGCACCTGCAAGAAGGTGCCGGCGGCGCGGAGGGCGAGCGGCAGGCGGCCGCAGCGGCGGGCGATGGCGGCGAGCGCCGTGTCGTCCGCGCGCCTCCGGCACCATGGCGCGGAGGAGGAGAAGCGCGTTTTCGGGCGTGAGCGTCCTCAGCTCCAGGCTTTTCGTCCCCTGGAGCAGGATGCGCTGCCGCGAGGTGACGAGCAGCGCCACCGGGGCCGGCGGCAGGAGCGGCGCCACCTGTTTCGTATCGGCGGCGTTGTCGAGCAGGAGCAGGGCGCGCTTGCCATTGAGGGTCGCCTGATAGACGGCCTTCAGCCGTGCAGGGTCGGTCGGCGGCTGGATGCCGGGTGAGAAAGCCTCGATCACCCGGGCCATGGCATCCTCGGGTGCCAGGGGCCGCTCGCCGGTGCCCTGCATGTCGACGAAAATGCGGCCGTCGGGGAAGCGGTCGGCCTGGCGGTGGGCCAGCTCGTAGGCGAGCTGGCTCTTGCCCATGCCGCCCATCCCGTCGATGGCGGACAGGCTGGCCCGGCCGTTCAGGGCCAGGGCCGCGGTGAGCTGCGCCAGCTCGTCGTCGCGGCCGGTGAAGTCGGGCACGGGCGACGGCACGGTGAAGGGGGCGGGGGCGACAAACGCGGCTGGCGGCCTCAGGTGATGCAGGGCCTGAGTGATGTATTGGCCGAGCTTCGCCGGGTCGGGCTCGAAGAGCTTCGCGATTTTCTTGTCGGGCCCGTCGAGGACACGCTTGCGCAAGGCCTTCTGACGGCGCTGGCGATTGGCCGGCTCGTCCCAGGCCGGGAGGAGAGGAAGATTGTCGTCGGCGACGAAGACGAGGCGCGGCTTGCCCAGCCGGACCGCCGCCTCGTATTCCAGCTCCGTGTAGGAGAGCTTCTCGCCGGGCGGCGACGAGCCGTAACGATGGCCGAGGATGAGGACAAAAACATCGGCGTCGGCGATACGCTGCCCGTCGAAGTCCTCCGGCGCGGCGTCGCGGGCGCCCCAAGTCTCCATCGCGTCGGCGTAGAAGCCGTCGAGGCCCAGGATCGCGCCGCGGGCCGCCTCGCGGTACTCGGGCAGATCCTTGCCGGTCGAGCTGACGAAGACCCTGGTCATCGCTCTTGGCGATCCCGAACACTGGTAAGCTCGACACTACAACCGGCCGCGAGAGCTGACCACCCTTGTGCCCAGGCTCTAGCATGGCGCAGGTCCGGGCGTCGATGAGGAGGTTCCCCATTGCCGAGCCAGCCGAGGAAGGCCTCGGCCGCCTTGTCGTCTTCCGTGATATTGCGGCGCGGCGAGATCGATCTCGGGCACATCCCGGGCGAAGCGGGCGAGCTGGGGGACGAGGGCCGTCGTCTCGGCCGCGACGAGCCAGAAGATCCCGCCCGGATAGTCCGCCGCGTGGTCGTGCGCGTAGGCGGCGGCGAGCTGCGTCTTGCCGACCCCGCCCTGCCCGGAGAGCGCCGGCACTACCGCCGTCCGCTTCTTCGCCTGGAGCAGCTCATGCAGCTCCCGGATCAGCCCCTCCCGGCCGATGAGGTCCGGCCGTCGCGGCACATTGAACAGGCCGCGCGCAGGCTTCTCCGATAGCTGTCGCTGCCTTGCCACGCCAGTTGAAGAGCGCCTGCGTGACGTATCCGCCAAGCCTGTCGGGATCGGGCTCGAAGAGCTTTGCGATGGTCTTGTCCGGCCCGTTCAGGACGCGATCACGAAGGGCCTCCTGCCGCTTGCGCCTGTCGTCCGTCTCGATCCACGCCCGCTTGAGCGGAAAGTCGTCGTCGGCGACGAAGGCCAGAAGCGGCCTCTTGAGACCTAGCGCCGCCTCGTACTCGAGCTCCGTGTACGAAAGCTCCTGGCCGGGCGGCGAGCTGCCGTAGCAGTGGCCGAGGATGAGCACGACGACGTCGGCCTTGGCGATGCGCTGCTCGTCGAACTCGCTCGGCGGCGTCCGCGCGGGCACCCCAGTTCTCCATCGCATCGGCATGGAAGCCGTCGAGGCCCAGGATCGCGCGGCAGGCCGCCTCGCGGTAGTCGGCGAGGTCCTTCCCGGTCGAGCTGACGAATACGGTAATCATGCCGGGCATCGTTCCCGAGCGCTGCCGCGCTCGACACTACAGCCGTCCGTGGCCCCTCGCCACGTCCGCCGCGAGCCTCTAGCGTGAGGCGGCAAGTCGGGGCGTCGAGGAGCAGGGCATGGAGCACATCTACCTGACGGGGCTTCTGCTCTTCGTTCTTTTTCTTCTCCTCGGCGGCGGAGTCTGGATCGGCCTCTCGCTCCTCGGCGTGGCGCTCTTCGCGATGGAGCTCTTCACCACGCGCCCCGCCGGCGACGCGATGATCACCACCATCTGGACCTCCTCCTCGAGCTGGACGCTGACCGCGCTGCCGCTCTTCATCTGGATGGGCGAGATCCTTTTCAGGACGCGGCTCTCGGAGGACATGTTCAGGGGTCTCTCGCCCTGGATGACCGGGCTGCCCGGCCGGCTCCTCCACACCAACGTCGTGGGCTGCGCCATCTTCGCCGCGATCAGCGGCTCCTCGGCCGCCACCTGCGTCACCATCGGCAAGATGACCATCCCCGAGCTGCGCCGCCGCGGCTATCCCGAGCTTCTGGTCGTGGGCTCCCTGGCCGGCGCCGGCACGCTCGGGCTGATGATCCCGCCCTCGCTCATCATGATCGTCTACGGCGTGGCGGTGAACGAATCGATCGCCCAGCTCTTCATGGCCGGCGTCTTCCCCGGCATCGTGCTGGCCCTCCTCTTCATGGGCTACCTCGTCGTGCGCGGCCTCCTCCAGCCCCGTCTCTTCCCCGAGGAGCGGCACTGGCCCCTGGCCGAGCGCCTGCGCGAGAGCCGCTTTCTTCTTCCCGTGCTCCTGCTGATCGTGGCCGTGCTGGGGTCGATCTATGCCGGCATCGCGACGGCGACCGAGGCGGCGGCGCTGGGCGTCGTGGGCGCGCTCGCCCTGGCGCTCGTCCAGCGGGCCCTGACGCTCGAGAGCTTCTGGACCAGCCTCATGGGCGCCATGCGCACCTCGGCGATGATCGCCCTCATCCTCATGGGCGCCTCCTTCCTCTCCCTCGCCATGGGCTTCACCGGCCTGCCGACGGACCTGGCCGAGTACATCGCGTCCCTGAACCTCTCGCCCGTGGCGCTGATCGCAGCGCTCACCCTCTTCTACATCGTGCTGGGCTGCTTCCTCGACGGCATCAGCTGCGTCGTCCTCACCATGGCGGTCATCGAGCCCATGATCCGCCGCGCCGGCATCGACCTCGTCTGGTTCGGCATCTTCGTCGTCGTCGTGGTCGAGATGGCCCAGATCACGCCGCCCATCGGCTTCAACCTCTTCGTCCTCCAGGGCATGACCGGCCACGAGATCAGCTTCATCGCGCGGAGCGCCTTTCCTTTCTTTCTTCTGATGGTGGTCATGGTCGTCATCCTGGTGCTGTTTCCGGACCTCGCGACCTGGCTGCCCGCTCACATGCGCCTGCGCCCCGGATGACCGCCCGCCGGCGCCGACTTGGCGCCGCGGCCCGGATCGACCATCTGGAAAGCCATGGCCACGTCGCCCCGCATCTTCGACCGGCAGGCCCTGCGGCTGCGCCGCGAGCGCCTCGCCCGCCGCCCCGGCGACGCCGGCTTCCTGAAGACGGAGATCGTCGACCGCCTGGTCGACCGTCTGGCCGACATCAAGACCGAATTCTCCGTGGCGCTGGACCTGGGCGCGGGTGCCGGCGAGCTCGCCGCGGCTCTGACGATCGTCGGTCGCCGTCCGACCACGCTGGTCGAGATGGATCTGGCGGCCGCCCAGTTCGGGCCCGGCCGGCCGGGCGTCGCGGGGGACGTCGAGCTGTTGCCGTTCGGCGCCGACCGCTTCGACGCGGTCCTGAGCGTCATGGGGCTCCATACGGTCAACGACCTGCCGGGCGCCCTGGCCCAGATCCGCCATGCTCTTCGGCCGGACGGGCTGCTCCTCGCCGGGCTGCCGGGCGGCGAGACCCTGCACGAGCTGCGCTGGGCGCTGACCCAGGCGGAGCTCGAGCTTCTGGGGGGCGCCGCCCCGCGGGTCTCTCCCTTTGTCGACGTTCGCGACGCGGGCATGCTGCTGCAGCGGGCCGGGCTAGCCCTGCCGGTCGCCGACATCGACCGGCTGACCGTCCGCTATCGCGAGCCTCTGCGCCTCGTGAGCGACCTCCGGGCGATGGGCGAGGCGAGCCTTCTGGTCGAGGGGCGCCGACGCCCGCTCGGGCCTGCCGTGCTGGCCAGGGCGCTCGATCTCTACCGCGAGCGCTTCGGCGACGCCGACGGCACCGTGCCGGCCACCTTCGATATTCTGTTCCTCATCGGCTGGAAGCCGCACGAGAGCCAGCCACGCCCACTGCGGCGCGGCAGCGGCGCCGTCGATCTGGCGAAGGCCCTGGGCGTGCCGGTGGAGATCGTCGAGGGGCGCGGGCGAGCGCGACGCCCTGACTCCCCGACCCCGTCTCAATGCGCGACGAGCTCCGACCGCCCGGTATCGGCCCCCATCGGCGCGAGCCTGGCCAGCGTCGGGCCGCAGGTGTCGGCCACGAGCTGCGGCCGGTCGGGGCGATGCAGCTCGTAGTACGCCACCCGGCTCTTCCCCGTCTCGCGGTCGAGATAGAGAAAAAGCCCGAGCGTGCAGCCGTGGTCGCTGTAGAGCCAGTATTGGGCAGGCTGCTCACGGCGCTTCAGCGACGGCTGGCCCAGCGCCTCGATAACCGCCCGATCGTCCATGCCGACGAGGGCCAGTGGCTTTGCGGCGGAATCGGCCACCGCCGCCGCCCCGCCAGGGGCAGCCGACGGCCTGGGTGTCGTCTCTGCCTTGGCGGTAGCGGGGGCGGGAGCGGGAAACGCTGCCCCGACGGCCGGCGGCACGGGCGCCTGCCCGTCGACGGCGCAGGCGCCCAGCATCAGGGCCGCCAGCACGGCCCAGCTCCGCCCCGTCCCGGGTCGAGGCCCCACCAGGCGAAACCCGCGGCCCGCAGCCGCCATCCTCGTCTCCGTGGCGATCGGGCGACGCTCGTCGCCCGGATCGGTCGGTCGACCGCGCCCTGGGGCTAGGCGCTCTCGTCCAGCATCGACACGGAGCCGGTGAGCTTGCCGCCGCGCTCGATCTCGAGCTCGCCGTAGCGGACCGTGCCCTTGACGCGGCCCGTGCTGCGGATCAGCAGCCGCTTCCTGACCGTGAGATCGCCCTCGTAGACGCCGCTGATCTCGGCTTCCTCGACCTCGGCCTTGCCCTCGGTGAAGCGGCCGGTCTGGGTGATCTCGATCGCCCGGGTCTGGTTGAGCGTGACCTGCACGCTGCCCTCGACCACGAGACGGTCGCAGGCGGTGATCTCGCCGGCGAGGCTGATGCCGGTGCCGACGATCAGCCGCTTGAGCTCGGGCTCGACCTTGGCGGCCGGCTTCTCGGCAGCCGAGGCGCTCGATGGCGCGGAAGGCAGGTCGACCTGACGACGCGGGATTTCCGGCTGCACCTTGGGCTCCGTTCGGGCGATGTTGGGCTCTGGCATCCTCTCCCCCGGCGATGACGGACGCATCGGCTCGTTGTCCTTTTTACGAAACATGAGGACATAACCCTTGTGCTTGGCGCCGGGCAGAAGCGCCTGCGGCGCCGGGTGCGGTGGAGGAGGACGCGGCGCACAGCATTAGTCAGTAACGTGAAGCAAGTCAAACCAAAGCATACCCCTCGGTTGCATCGTCCGACTCGCCCGCAGGTGGACAGGTGAGGGCACCCACCTATACTCCGCGCCGGTACAACCCCTGGGAGTGACGGCGCATGAAGGAGTTAGAGCGGGGCAGGGGGCGCATCGACGTCCTGGGCATAGGCAACGCCATCGTCGACGTCGTCGCCTATGCCGAGGACGCGCTCGTCGCCAGGCTCGGCCTCGCCCGCGGCACCATGACCCTGGTCGACGAGGAGCAGATCGAGCTTCTCTACCGGCGCATGGGCCCGGCCCGCGAGGTCTCGGGCGGCTCCTGCGCCAACACCATGGCGGCGCTCGCCTCCCTGGGCGCCGGCGCCGCCTATATCGGCCGGGTCAAGGACGACGCGCTCGGCCGGGTCTTCGCGCACGATATCCGGGCCGCCGGCGTGATCTTCGAGAGCGAGCCCGCTGCGGAAGGGCCCGTCACCGCGCGGTGCCTCATCTTCGTGACGCCGGACGCCCAGCGGACCATGCAGACCTATCTCGGCGCCTGCGTCGAGCTGGGCCCCGAGAATGTCGACGAGGACTCTCGTCGCCCGCGCCGACATCACCTATCTCGAGGGCTATCTCTGGGACCGCCCCGAGGCCAAGGCCGCGTGCCGCAAGGCGGCGGAGATCTGCCATCGCCACGGCGGCCGGCTGGCGCTCACCCTCTCCGACCCCTTTTGCGTCGACCGGTGGCGGGGGGAGTTCCGCGAGCTCGTCGAGCAGCAGGTGGACATACTTTTCGCGAACGAGGGCGAGATCACCTCGCTCTACGAGACCGCAACTTCGACGAGGCCCTTCAGCAGGTGCGGCGCGACGTGCACTTCGCCGCCTTGACCCGCGGCGCTCGCGGCTCGGTGGTCGTTCGCGGCGACGAGGTGCACGTCATCGACGCGGTCCCCCCGCGCGAGGTTCTCGATACCACCGGCGCCGGCGATCTCTACGCCGCGGGATTCCTCCGCGGCCTGACGGCCCGCCTCGACCTGGCCGCCTGCGGCCGGCTCGGCTCGCTCTGCGCCGCCGAGATCATCGGCGAGTACGGGGCACGCCCCGCCCAACCCCTGGCCCCGCTGGTGGAGATGGCACGGCGACCGGCCTGAGCGCCCGCCCCGATCTCGAGCCCACAGAGCCATCGGGCTGGCATAGGGCGCTTCGCCGCCCTCCTGGTGAGCGTTGCGTCAGCGCTGTCCACGGGCGTAGGATTCCGCCTGCCGGCAAGGCGGGCGAACCGAGCCGACCCGCGCGTGGCGGAAGAAACTTTCAGGGACGGGCGACCATGAGCGACGAGGAGACGGATCGCCGACCGTCCGCCGCCGCGGCGACCTTGCGGGCGGCGGCGCTGCAGCGGCGGGGCCTGCTCCAGGCGGCACTGGGCGCCTCCGCGGCGCTCGCCATCGGCCTCGTGCCCCGGCGGCACGCGGCCAGGCCAAGCCTTTCGCCGGCGTCACCATCAACGGTGCCGGCTTCCAGCACGTCTCGACCCAGAACATCAAGGATCTGCTGCCGGATTCGAGCAGGCGAGCGGGATGAGGTCATTCGACCTCCAGCCTTTCCCTCTACATGGTGTTCCGCCATCCGCCGGACGATCTCCATCCCATGCTCGACACACCGGAGGCGGCCGAGGCGGCCGAGTGGTACGCCCGGCTCCTGTCGAGCTACACGCCCTCGGGCGTGCTCTCGTTCAGCGACGATCAGGCGCTCCGCACCCAGCTCTCCGGCCGCGCCGACATGCGAACGCCCGATTCCTCGCAGGTCGCGGTGCTCGCGGTGAGCCCGGAGAGCAAGGTCCAGAAGACGGTGCGCTACGCGCCCATGCCGACAGGGCCCAAGGGCTTCTTCCCCGGGCAGCAACAGTCACGGCTTCGGCATTCCGCTGGGTGCCAGGAAGAAGGACGCCGCCTGGGAGTTCATTAAATGGGCGGTGAGCAAGCAGATTGTGCTGCGCATGGTGAAGGAGAAGGGCTACACGTCGGTCTGTCGCCGCTCGGTGATCGACGATCCGGTTTTTCGCGAGTCGATGGCCCTGAACGGCCAGGACGTGGCCTCCCTCTACCTCCAGGTGCTCGAGACCGCCGGCCGCTCCGACTACATGCGCTACCGCACCTCCCCTGTTTCCCCAGGGCGGCGACAGGCGATCGAGCGCATCGCCACTGGCCAGGCCGATGCCGGGACGGCCATGAAGGAGGCCCAGCAGCAGTCGATCGAGGACCTGGCGAAGGCGGGGGTGAAGCTCTGATGGCCCGTATGTTCAACCCCTTCGACGGAGTGCCTGCGCCATGAGCCCCATGCCCGACGTCGTTCTCGATGCGGGCGCCGTGTGCGGCGAGTCGCCGGTCTGGGACCAGGCCTCGGGCGCCCTCTGGTGGACCGACATTCCCGTGCGCACGGTGAACCGATTCGATCCGGCGACCGGCCGCAACGAGGCCACCGCCGTCTCCGGCCGCGTCGGGTGCCTGGCGCTGAGCCGCTCGGGCGGCCTCGTGGTCGCCATGGAGCGCAGCTTCTGTCGCCTCGATCCGGCGACGGGGGCGCTCGAGACCCTGGCGAAGCTCGAGGGCGAGGACCCGGAGAACCGCCTCAATGACGGGCGCTGCGACCGCCGCGGGCGGTTCTTCGCCGGCACCATGAACGAGCCGCGCACCCGGCGCTCGGGCAGGCTCTGGCGGCTCGACCCGAACGGGTCGGCGCGCGAGGTGGCCGACGACGTGCTGGTGGCCAACGGCCTCGCCTGGAGCCCCGACGACCGGTTGATGTACTGGTCGGACAGCCGGCAGCGTCGCGTCTTCCGCTTCGACTACGACATCGACACCGGCACGCCCAGGAACCGCCAGCTCTGGCTGGAGACGGAGGAGAGCCTGGGAGGTCCGGACGGCGCGGCGGTCGACAGCGAGGGGTGCTATTGGAGCGCCCGCTTCCGGGGCGGGCGGGTCATCCGCTTCCGCCCCGACGGCAGCTTCGACCGGGAGATCAGGCTGCCGGTCCGTCGCGTCACCATGTGCGCCTTCGGCGGCGCCGATCTCCGCACCCTCTACATCACCACGGCGAGCGAAGGCATGAGTCCCGACGAGCTGAAGGCCGAGCCGCTGGCCGGAGCGATCTTCGCCGTCGATGCCGGCGTGGCCGGGCTGCCCGAGCCGCGGTTCGGCGGCGCCTGAGCCGCCGAGGAAAGAGAATAAGGATGGCCGGGAGCGCTGTCCGCCGATGCCGTCCGCAGCTTCCGCGAGAACGGCTTTTTCTTTCCCTATCGGGCGCTGCCTCGCGAGCGGGCGCTGGCGGTCGGCGAGCGGCTTCATCCGCTTCACCCGGAGCGAGACCGCGCGCCGCTACCCGGACCCGCAGAACCAGCTCTACCTCCTGAAGGCCCACCTGCTCTTCCGCTGGGCCGACGAGATCTGCCACGGCCCAGTACTGCTCGATGCCGTGGAAAGCCTCATCGGGTCCGACATCATGGTCTGGTCCTCGGGCGTCTTCTGGAAGGCTCCGCATTCGGGCAGCTACGTGTCCTGGCATCAGGACTCGACCAATTTCGAGCTCGAGGGCGTCGACGGCGTGGTCCGGGCCTGGGTGGCGCTCACGCCGGCGACCCTCGCGAACGGCACGATGCGCTTCCTGCCCGGACGGCAGCGTCTGGGCCAGATCCGCCACCAGGACCTCAAGGCCGAGGGCGAGCTTCTGTCGCGTGGGGAGACGATCGACCTCGAGATCGACGAGGCCCTGACCGTGCCGGTGCTGATCGACGCCGGCGAGGTCTCCTTCCATCATCTCCACACGCCGCACGGCTCGGGCCCCAACGGCAGCGGCCGGCCCCGCGTCAACTACGTCGTCACCTATGTGGCCCCCGGCGTCCGCCCGCGGGTCGGGCCGGACAGCGCCGTCCTCGCCCGCGGGAAGGACCGCTACGGCCACTTCGAGGCCGAGCCGCGGCCCGGCGCCGACTTCGACCCCGAGGCCTGCGCGGCCCATCGCAAGTACCTCACGATGCGGAACGCGATCCTCTATCGCGGATCGACCCTGCCGGCGCCGCCCGACCACCGGGTCTGAGCGGGGCCGGGCCGGCCGCGTCGGGACCGCGCTCGCTCAGGCGGCACCTCTGAGCGCCTGGTCCAGGTCGGCGATGATATCGTCGACGCTCTCGATGCCGATCGAGACGCGGATGACGTCCGGCCCGGCGCCGGCTGCCACCTGCTGCTCCTCGCTCAGCTGCCGGTGGGTCGTCGAGGAGGGGTGGATGATCAGGGAGCGCGTGTCGCCGATATTGGCCACATGGCTGAACAGCTCGCAGCCATTGACCACCCTGACGCCCGCCTCGTAGCCGCCCCTGACGCCGAAGGTGAAAAGGGCGCCCAGACCGCGCGGGCAGTATTTTTCCACGTGCGCGGTCCGGTTCTGCGGCAGCCGCGCATAGGACACCCAGGCGACCTGCGGATGATCGCTGAGGAAGGCCGCGACCTTGTCGGCGTTCTGGACATGGCGGTCCATCCGCAAGGGCAGCGTCTCGACGCCCTGGAGGATCAGGAAGGCGTTGAACGGCGAGAGGCAGGGCCCCATGTCGCGCAGCCCGATCGCCTTGTTCCTGACGGTGAGGGCGAGGTTGCCGAAGGTCTCGTGGAAGCGGAGGCCGTGATAGGCCTCGCAGGGCTCGGCAAGGAGGGGAAACTTGCCGTTGCTCCAGTCGAAGCGGCCGCCCTCGACGATGGCCCCGCCGATCGAGTTGCCCTGGCCGCCCAGATATTTCGTCATGGAGTGCACGACGATGTCCGCACCCCAGGCGATCGGCTGGCAGAGATAGGGGGTGGGGACCGTGTTGTCGACGACCAGCGGGATGCCGTGCGCGTGGGCGATGCCGGCGATCGCCTCGATGTCCGGCACGATGCCGTCGGGATTGGAGGCGCTCTCGATGAAGAGGGCGCGGGTGCGGTCGTCGATCGCCCGGGCAAAGCCCTCGGGCTCGCGCGGGTCGACATACCTCACGCCCCAGTCGAACTGGGGAAAGGTCTGCTTCATCTGGCTGATCGAGCCGCCATAGAGCTTGGTCGACGCCACCAGATTGTCGCCGGGCCGCATCAGGTTGAGGAACGCCAGGAACTGGGCGCTGTGGCCCGAGGCGGTGCAGCAGGCGGCCGTCCCGCCCTCCAGCGCCGCGATCCGCTCCTCCAGCACCGAGACCGTGGGGTTGGTGAGGCGCGAGTAGATGTTGCCGAACTTCTGCAGGTTGAAGAGCGCCGCCGCGTGGTCGACGTCGTCGAACACGTAGGAGGTGGTCTGGTAGATCGGCACGGCGCGGGCACCGGTGGTGGGATCGGGCGCGGCACCGGCATGAATGGCAAGAGTCTCGAAGCCGTAGGTCCGCTCGGTCATCCTGGTCTCCGGTGAAGGGCTGCCGCAGGGCCGGGTGGCCTTACCCGATCGACCCGGCGGGGTCCAGGTCCGGACCGTCCGCCACGCCCGCACGCTCGACCCCCTCGACGCCGCCCGGCCCACCGCCTAGCTTGCCGCCCCGCGCCAGGACCCCCGAAGAGGGCAGAAGAAGGACAGGAGATGGCTACCAGCAGCAGACACCCGGAGACCGTCGTCCTCCACGCCGGCTACCGCAGCGATCCCACGACCAATGCGGTGGCCGTGCCGATCTACCAGACGACCAGCTACCAGTTCCAGTCGCCCGAGCACGCCAGGCGCCTCTTCGCCCTCGAGGAGCTGGGCAACATCTACACCCGCATCATGAACCCGACCCAGGCCGTGCTCGAGGAGCGGGTGGCGGCGCTGGAGGGCGGGGTGGCGGCCCTGGCGCTGGCCTCGGGCCAGGCGGCCTCGCTGTTCGCGGTCCAGAACATCTGCCACGCCGGCGACAATTTCGTCTCCTCGACCGACCTCTACGGCGGCACCTGGAACCTTTTCCTCAACACCATGAAGACGATGGGGATCGAGGTGCGCTTCGCCGACCCGAGCGATCCCGAGAGCTTCCGCGCCGCGACGGACGAGCGCACGCGCTGCTACTATGCCGAGACCCTGCCGAACCCCAAGCTCCACGTCTTCCCGATCGCCGAGGTGGCGAAGATCGGCCGCGAGATGGGCGTGCCGCTCATCATGGACAACACCGCCGCCCCGGTGCTGTGCCGGCCGCTCGACCACGGCGCCGCCATCGTCATGCACTCCACGACCAAGTGGATCGGCGGGCACGGCACGTCGATCGGCGGCGTCCTCGTCGATGGCGGCAATTTCGACTGGGAGAAGCACGCCGACCGCTTCCCCATGCTGAACCAGCCCGACCCCTCCTACCACGGCGCCGTCTGGACCCAGGCGGTCAAGCCCCTGGGCCCCATCGCCTACATCATCAAGGCCCGGGTGACCCTGCTGCGCGACATCGGGGCCGCCATGTCGCCCTTCAACGCCTTCATGTTCATCCAGGGCCTGGAAACCCTCCCGCTGCGCATCCGGGCGCACTGCGAGAACGCGGCCAAGGTCGCGGACTGGCTGGTCAGGCAGCCCAAGGTCGAGCGGGTCGATCTATCCGAGCCTCATGGACGGGCGAGCCGCGCCGCCGCGCCGACGCCTACCTCGAGGGCGGCTACGGCTCGCTCGTGGGCTTCGAGCTTCGGGGCGGGCGCGAGGCCGGCCGGACATTCATCGAGGGCCTGAAGATGCTCTACCACGTCGCCAACATCGGCGACGCCCGCTCGCTCGCCATCCACCCGGCCACGACCACGCACAGCCAGCTGACCCCGGAGGAGCAGCTCCAGACCGGCGTCGACGACCGCTATGTCCGCCTCTCCGTCGGCATCGAGCACATCGACGACATCATCGCCGACCTCGACCAGGCCCTCGCCGCCGCCTGAGGGGGCGGGCGCGCATGGAGGCTGCGGAAGAGCCTGAAACTAGCTTTTTTTGTTTTCTGGTCTTCTTACGGCCCGAGCGGCTTCCGCCCCGCGCTCCTCTGGGGGCGGCTCCGGCTCGGGCGCCTCCTTGGCCAGCTCGGCCAGGCGCTGCTCGCCGCGGCGGATGAACCAGTCGGCGAAGTCGGGAAAATCGTGGGCGAGCTGGGCGATCGGGGAGAGCGGCAGCTCGTCCGGGAGGTCGGGGACGCCCGGATGGCGGGGCACCCAGACGATGCGGTAGCCGGGCGGTGCGATGGGCTCGCCCGAGGCGGACCAGGTCAGGGCGGGAAGCTCGGCCTGGGCGGCGGGAGCGGGCTCGCTCGGGGCGGCGGGCGCCTCGGGAGCGGTTTCCGCCGCCTCGCGCGCGGCCTCGCGCAGCGCCGCCCGGCCGGCCTCGGCGCCGATGAAGTCGGCGAGGCGGGGGGCGGCGGCGTGGGCCGGGCCCAGCGGGTGCTGGCCGTAGCCCGCCATCGAGTCGCGGTGCTGCTCGGGCGGGGCGGCGGCAGCCGGGCGCACGGCCCTGGGCTCCGTCGCCTGCTCGAAGGTGCGCCGCACCAGCTTGACCAGCCGCTTGGCCGGGCTCCGGCCGCGGTTGGCCTCATAGACGATGAACATCAGGGCGCGCCGGTCGCCCATGTCGACCAGATGCTGGAGATCGGCCATCGCCGTCTCGATCAGCAGCCGCTCCTGCTCGTCGAAGGGCAGCTCGCGCGCGGCGCGGTACTGCTCGACGAGCCGAGAAAACTCGTGGTCGGCGACGAACGCCTGGATCTCCTCCTCCGTCGCGGCCTCGACCTCGGCGACCTCGGCCGGGGTGAGCCCGGCGGCGAGGCGCCGCGCCAGCCGGCAGCGACGGGCGCCGGGCAGCGAGACGGGCGAGCGGGAGGGGTAGGGAGCAGGCATTTCTCCTTGTACTAGGAGGAAGAACCTTCTGTCAACCGGAAAGTGATTCTTTTCTTTTGTCACGCCGCCGTCGGGCCGGATCGCTGCCCCCTTGCCTCTTCGCCCGCCGGCCGTTCCCTGGGAGGCTGCGCAGTAAGCGGGCGGTTCGCCGACGTGACTCCGGCGTCGGCTTGACCCTACCCTCCGGGCCACGACAGGAGAGTTGAGTGCACGGTCACCGTAACTCCCCGTAATTACGACGTTAATTCATTTCTCCTATCGAGCCGCCACCGGCGTCCGGTCGCTCTGCTCTTGCCTCTTCGCCTGCCGCCCGTTCGTCGGTAGGTGAGGCGGTGAGGAGCACGCTGAGTCGGCAATCGCTGTAACCGCGCGACCGCGTCGTCGTAACCGGCCGTGACCGGCCACGTGTGAGCGGTGCGCAGCCCTCGGACGCTTCCACCGACACCATTTCTCTGATAGGTTGGGCGTCGCCGAATGCTATTCGCCTGATTGGACTCGGCCAATGGGCGTTCGGGGCGAGGCTGAACCGCGCGAACGAGCAACCTGGGTATCGCGTCAGGCGGATCGATGCTGGTGTGACCCCAGGACTTCCCCTGCGGCGAAGGAGAAGGGGTACACCCGAAAGGACCACCGTATGCATATACTCCCCCCAACGAAAAGGGATCTCATTGCTTCACGGAAGGCCATCGAGACCTTTGATCGCGCTAGCAGTGCGTTTACGCCTGACGGCGGATTTCAGCCATCAATCGTACATCCCTCCGTGTTGTGGATGATACTTCCAATAACTCCCGAGAGGGCAGATGATCTGTGGGTCAACCAAGGCATCGAAACTGAGGGTCCGGTATCCGCATACAGCGACATGATTGCTGCGGGATCGCATCACCTCTACCTCATATTCTTCAAGATCAGAGCCGGATTTCTCTCCTCACGATGGCTCGGCAATGTACAATTATCTTATGGATCAAGAGAAGTGCTGTTCGACGATAAGCTGAAGCAGATCAATATCGGATCGGTCGGCGGCAATTCCCGGATTCCATGTGGGAACATTTCCGATTAGCGCTGGTGGGCAAGGCACGGCTCTTTGCCGGGACACTGCAAGCCGCTGCTGGGATCGGTTATATGCCGAAACATCAGTGACGCGTGTGCGCCGTCGTGCGCAAGCACTTCGCGCTGAAGTCTGGCTTCGGAGGGTGGGAATAGAGCATGCTAGATCACCGCGTAAATGGGGCCATTAAGGAAATTTTGTGTGGACAGGATATGCTGGTGGGACAGATGCGTATCGTCGTTAATGATATCGAGGCCAACTATCAAATTGATACAACTGATCGGAATCACAACATCTTCTTCTACGAGATCTGCCCGCTGCTTGCCGTGGCGGAGCATACGATCGCATATGCCGTCAAAGTGGTTGGGCAAGGTGGCGGCTCGCGCTATGATGGATTAATCCTCTCCGAAGCGAATGGCAAATGGCAGCGGGTGGAGTGTACGGCGGCAATCGATGGCCGCAATGATGCGCTCAGAATGGAGGTTCTGGACCAGGAGGGTTGGGCGCCTGCGTTTGGCGAGATACGGGCGGCGGGTACCAGGAGGCGCCGTAGGTTTGGTGGTATCGACTCGGCCCCGACCCGATGGGACGAATATGATAACAAAACGCTGCGCCCTCTCCTTTTGGAGGCAGTGAACAAGAAGGCCAAGAAATCTGGGACGAACCGGTACTATCAGGGTGCGTGGCTTATTATCGTCTTCGATGACTGGGTTTGTCCATTCGACATCTCACGAAAGAGGAGTCGATTTGATCCGATTTGTCGGTCTGTCCTGGACGATGTCATGCGGGGCTATTTCCCATTCCAGAGGCTGTTCGTTGTTGGTGTAAGTCAGCGATATCTGTTCGATAGCTCAGAGTGGAGGAAGCTGCATCGGTAGGCGCGAAAGGTTGGGGTACACGCGAAAGGCTGGGGTCAGCGACTGTCTTGACGTGTCAAGCGGCATGAGCGGGCATCCACGGGGTGTTGCTCCAAGGCTGGGGTCAGGGATTGCAATCAAGCAAAGGCTCGGAGCCGCGAACGCGCCAGCAGCTTCGGGTCCCCGTCACCTCCGGCGGACGGGGTACACATACGCATCACGCGTCCGGCCCATCCGGCAGCCACGTCTCGTCGAGGATCTGCGCCAGGGTCCACGGGCACGCCTCCGGCAGCGCCGCCGCAGCATCCGGCTCGGCTTGGCGGGCGAGGCTGCGGGCAGCCTGGCGGCGGGCATAGATGAAAAGGTCGGGGAGGCGGGCGGCGGCGTCGCGGCGGAGGCTCGGGGAGAGCTTGAAGTGCAGCTCGCGGCGGGCGTCCTCGATGGCCTCGATCCAGCCGGCGCGGGGCGCCCCGGCGGGCGAGAAGGCGAGCATGAGCGCGTGCTCGAGGATGCGCGCGATCTGGCTCCTGACGGCATCGCGCTCGGCCTTGCCCAGGCCCTCGACCTCATCGGCGAGGTGGGGGATGTCGAGCGGCTCGTTCGGGCCGGTGGCGACGAGACGACGGAGGGCGCGCGCCTGATTCTGCGCCCACTGATAAAAATCTTCCTCGTAGGACCTGTCTGGGCCGGTCGTCATTCGCTGCCGTCCTTCCGGGCTGCGCGTCCATCGGCCCGACTGGGGCGATCATCCGGAAGGCCGGGCGGCCGGTCAAGGGACGCGCGGCGCCCGCCTACACGAGCCCGCCCTTCTTCCTCGTGAGCTGCATCGCCTGGCCCTTCTTCGACGAGATCGTGCGCCGGTTGACGCCGAGCCAGCCGATCTCGCCGAAGAGGCGGCCATATTCTATCTTGGGGCAGCGATCCATGACGACGTCGCGGCCGGCGGCCTTGACGCGCTCGGCCGCGGCGTCGTCGCGCACGCCGAGCTGCATCCAGACGACCGGCACGCCGAGCCGCACCGCCTCGTCGGCGATGGCCCCGGCCGCGTCGGAGCGGCGAAAGATCTGGACCATGTCGGGCACGAGCGGGAGGCGAGGCGAGGTCGGGATGGACGGTCTCGCCCAGGAGGGTCCGGCCGGCATGGCGCGGGTTGACCGGGAGGATGCGGAAGCCCTTTCCCTGGAGGTAGAGCATGGCGAAGTAGGAGGGGCGCATCTCGCTCGTGCTGGCGCCGACCATGGCGATGGTTTTCACCTCGGTCAGGATCCGGCGGATGTAGGCGTCGTCGTAGGTCAGGGGCGGGGCGGCCATGGCTCCGGAGGTGCTCTGGGGCAGGGCGGAAAACTATAGAGGCGGGCGGCGCCGGTCGCGGAGCGCTCCCTGGTGCGACAGAAGGTCCATGGCCGTGCCGTCTCGGCCCTGGCGCCGCGGCGCTGGGCCGTCTATATAGGTTTAGACCAGACTAACTCTTTAAGGCCGAGCATCGAGGTGGCGACCAACGACGTGACAGCCGGGCCGCCGGCACTCAGCCTGATGGAGGTGCACGGCAGCGTCGCCATCCGCGGCAGCGGCTTCTGGCGCAAGCTCCTGTCGTTCGTCGGGCCGGGCTATCTCGTGGCCGTGGGCTACATGGACCCGGGCAACTGGGCCACCGACCTCGCCGGCGGCTCGGGCTTCGGCTACACCCTGCTCTCGGTCGTCCTGCTCTCCAATCTCATGGCGATCCTGCTGCAGTCGCTGACCGCGCGGCTGGGGCTGGGGGCCGGGCTCGACCTCGCCCAGGCCTGCCGGGTGCGCTATGGCCCGCGGACCAATTTCCTGCTGTGGCTGATCTGCGAGCTGGCGATCATCGCCTGCGACCTGGCCGAGGTCATCGGCACGGCCATCGCGCTGAAGCTCCTGTTCGGCATCCCGCTGGTGCTGGGGGCGGTGCTGACGGCGCTCGACGTGCTCATCATCCTGGCCCTGCAGAGCCGCGGCTTCCGGGCGCTCGAGGCCTTCGTGATCGCCCTCATCGTCGTCATCACGCTGTGCTTCGGCTTCGAGCTGATGCTGGCGCGGCCCGAGATCGCCGCCGTGGCGCGGGGCTTCCTGCCCTCGCCCGAGATCGTGACCAACCCGGCGATGCTCTACATCGCCATCGGCATCATCGGCGCCACGGTGATGCCCCACAATCTCTACCTCCACTCGGCGATCGTGCAGACGCGGCGGGTGGGCGACACCCAGGCGGCCAAACGCGAGGCCATCCGCTTCGCCACCATCGACAGCACGATCGCGCTGAGCCTCGCCCTCTTCATCAACGCCGCCATTCTCATCCTGGCCGCTGCCGCCTTCCACACCAGCGGCCAGACCGGCGTGGCGCAGATCGAGGATGCCTACCGGCTGCTGGCGCCGACCCTGGGGGTGCCGCTGGCGGGCACGGTCTTCGCGCTGGCGCTGCTGGCGTCGGGCCAGAACTCGACGGTGACCGCCACGCTGGCCGGCCAGGTCGTCATGGAGGGCTTCCTGCGGCTGCGGCTGCGGCCCTGGCTGCGGCGGCTCGTCACCCGCCTGATCGCGGTGGTGCCCGTGGTCGCCGTCGCCTGGCTCTACGGCGAGAGCGGCACCGGCGAGCTCCTGATCCTCAGCCAGGTCGTGCTGAGCCTTCAGCTGCCCTTCGCGATCGTGCCCCTCATCCTGTTCACGGGCGACCGCAAGCGGATGGGCGATCTCGCCACGCCGCGCTGGCTGCACCGTCTGGCCTGGCTGGTCGCCGCGGTGATCATCGCCCTCAACGTCAAGCTGCTGCTCGATTTCGCCCTGGGCGGCTGAGCCGGCCGGGCCAGACGGGAAGGCCAGCGCTCCGCGGCGCGTGGCATCGGCCCGGGAACCTTGAAGTCCTCCGACAGAAGTCGCCCAGCGGTTGCATGTCGTATATGCAGGTCATACTTTACCCGAGCGCTTCGTGAACGTATTGTAATGATCGAGCTGTCTCTCTCGATTTGACGAGATCGACGGCCAACACGTCCCAGCGGGTCGCGCAGCGGGGCCGGCGAGGGGACTATTTGCAAGAAGCGCGGTCCCGCGCTCGGCAAGGGATCGACGGCTCCAGGTCGGGGGAAGGGCTTGCGGCGCGCGTCGGATGCGGCGGGCGGTCCATGCCGACACCAGCGGAGCATGGTCGGTGCCACGAAAAAAGAAAGACAGCGATCAGGCCAGCGCGGGTCGACCCAGGACCACGATCCGCGGTCGCACGCGGCGCGCGGCGCCAGCGCGGTCGACAACCGAGGAGCGTGACATGAAGAAGGGCGAGATGCCTGTCGCCGGCATGGCGGCGAGCACGGCCGGCGGGCAGATGCCGAAGGGAGCGATGGGGCAGGTCCCCGCCGGCGGCGGGATGCCAACTGCTGGGATGGCGGGCGGTACGGGCGACGGCGGCATGCCCACGGGCCGAATGCAGGGCGAGGCCGGCGCCGCGACCTCCGGTGATGGCGGCACCGAGCAGGTGCTGGTCGAGCTTCGCACGCCGCCGGGCGGCGGCAGGATGGCCGGGATTCGGGCCGCGCAGTCGTTGGGCGTCCCGGGCCTGACCATCGATCCCGACTACGAGCCGGTGCCGATGGCCGGACCGGGCTCCTTGGGCCGCGCCGAGGGCGTGGCGGCGTAGGGCGAGGAGACCGTGGTGGTGCGCGCGACCATCGACCCCGCGCGGATCGCTGAGCTCGAGGCCAACCCGAACATGGTCAAAGTGTGGACCCGGATTGGTCGGTTTCTGACTCATCCACGCATATCCGAATGCTTTGTGGCGACGACGTCACGGGCCACGATGAAAGGGATCACCATGACGACGCGAACTCAGGAGCAGATCCTGGCGGATCTGGTCGCCAATACCGGGCGGGCTGCGCAGTTGCGGCGCAAGCTCGCGGCAAACCAGTCCCGCAACTGGCTGCTCGCACTGGTGCTGCACAGCTTTGGCCGCTTCGCCGAGAACGCTAAACTGTCCGACCTGGAGGCTGGCATCATCAACGGCCTTCAAGCAGAACGGTTATGACGACGCGGACCTGACCAAGCAGGGGAAACTGGCGTTGAAGTTGCCCAGCGCTGTACGCGCCGAACTTTTCCCGCCCGACTTCGCCGCGCTGTCGAGCGGCTCCGCGTTCACCCTCGATCAACTTCGGGCTGCTGCACCAGGGATCGTCAAGACGATGCTCGCCCAGCCCAACGTGGCAGTGGTTGACGTTGAGGGAATCCACGCCGGCCGCACCAGGCTTCGGGACGTGCGGATGCCGTCAGAGGAGGTGCTGCGCAAGTACGCCTCTGCGGCCACCGTCGCCATCGAGCCGAATGCGCGAGCAACGGCAGCGGCAGCGGCCTCCACCTTCAAGATCAAGGCGACCAAGTTTCGATGCAACCACCGGGCAAGTGACTCGGTATTCGACCCGAAGAACGAGTTCTACGTCATCTTCGGTTCGACGTCGGCGGACGTCACGATCACCACGCAAAGCCAGGTCTTCGAGAACGTCGACACCGGCGATACTCGGAACTTCTCCGCCGTCGATGGCAACATCTGGGGGCGCAACGGAGTGGCTGAACCGCTGCCGGCCGGAGATATCGGCGTGTTGGCGTCGGCGTGGGAGCACGACTCCGGTGACACTACCCAGGTCCGCGCCGGCGTCGCGGCGGCGTTCGCGGCGGCTTCCCTGATCCTCACGGCCACAGGTGTGGCCGCCTGGGTGGGAGCCGTGGTCGCCGGAGTCGGGGGGATGGTGACGTGGCTGGTCGGGTTCATGGACGACGACCCCATCGCCGACCAGGTCTTCGCGCTCTCCAGTGCGCTCCTGGCCAAGCAGTTGAGCGCCGTCGGCTCTTCCATTCCCACGGAGCGCCGGTTCACGGACGGCAACGCCGACTACACGATCACGTTCACGTCGACGCACGTCTCCTGACCCCCGCAGACTGAGGGGGGGTCGGTGAGACTAGCTCACCGGCCCCCAGGTCCGACGTTCTCAACATTTCCACACAACGGCTCGCTGCGGCGGCGACACCGGCCCCGGCCACGACATTTGGGGCGCCAACGGCCATCCGCGGGTGATCACGGTGGGTGTCGTGAGCCGCGACGAACGGTTCGTGGGCTACAGCAGCGTGGGACCGGCGACCCTCGACCCCAACAAGCCCGATTTCTGCTCGATCACGCATTTCACGGGCTATTTCACGAGCGACAGCGGCACCTCCGCAGCGAGGCCGATCGCCGGGGGTGTCACGGCACTCCTGAAGCAGGCCTCGCCGGGCCTGACCCAGGACCGTGCCAAGCTGGCCCTGAGGAGCACGGCCAAGGATATTGGGGCGCCCGGCTTCGACCGGTATTCCGGGGCCGGCATCATCCGCGCCAAGGCCGCCTACGACACCGTCCTGCCTGCCTGGACCGGCTGGTCGAGCCTCGGCGGCGGGCTCTACTCCAATCCTGCCGCGGTGTCCTGGGCACCGGGCCGCATCGACATGTTCGCCCTCGGTGGCGATCACGCGATGTGGCACAAGTGGTTCGACTGAGCCCGGCAGCCTCGGCTCTACGGGGCGCCTTCGGGCGCCCCGTTCGCGCTCAGCTGCCGGGCCAGACCGGTTTTCTTTTCTCGAGGAAGGCCTCGAGGCCTTCCTCGAAGTCGCGGCCGAGCGCGTTCTCGACGATGACCTCGGTGGTGAAGGCGTAGGCCTCCTCGAGGCCCATCTCGAGCTGTCGGTAGAAGGCGCGCTTGCCCAGCGCCAGGACCGCCTGCGGCTTGTCGAGGAGGCGGGCGCAGAGCGCGTCGATCGCGGCATCGAGCTCGGCCCTCGGCACGACCCGGTTGACGAGCCCCAGCCTCAGCGCCTCGGCGGCGTCGATCGAATCGCCCGTGAGCAGCATCTCCATCGCCGGCTTCCTGGCGACATTGCGCGAGAGCGCCACCATGGGCGTGCTGCAGAAGAGCCCGTATTTCACGCCGCTCGTGGCGAACCTGCTTTCGTCGCTGGCGACGGCGAGGTCGCAGGCGGCGACGAGCTGGCAACCCGCGGCGAAGGCCAAGCCGTCGACACAGGCGATCACCGGCTGCGGCAGGCGGGTCAGGCCGATCATCACCCGCGAGCACTGGGAGAAAAGCGCCTTGACAGGCTCGTAGCGCCGATCCCTGCCCATCTCCTTGAGGTCGTGGCCGGCGGAGAAGGCCTTGCCGCGGCCGCCGAGCACGACGACCCGGGCGCTGTCGTCCCGCTCCAATCGGGCGATCTCCTCCTCGAGAAGTCCCAAAAGCTCACGGGAGAGGCTGTTGAAGGCGCTGGGCCGGTTGAGCGTGAGCCGCACGATGCCGCCGTCCTGCTCGCGCAGGAGCATGGGCTCGCTCTGACTGTCCATCGGGCTACCTCGCAGATCCCCTTACGCCTCGGCCTTCGGTCGTGCCTTCGTACCGGCGCCGCATCCCCCAGGGATGCCGGCTCCGCTCAGAACGGCCGGCTCAGGTGCACCATGAATTGCTCGAGCCGCAGGGACTGGAGCAGGCGCTCGGCGTCGCTCCCGTCCGAGCCCGGCCGAGGCTGCGGATCCGTCAGATTCGGCATCAGCTTGCCCGAGATCGACCAGCCGGTGCCGGCCGGTGGGTCCGCGGACGGCGCCTCGGCGGCTCCGGATGCCGGCGGCTCGGCGGTCGCCTGGGGCGGGGAGAAGGTCCCTGCTCCGGCCAGGCCCTTCAGGGAATCGAGGCACAAATTGAGGGTCTTGCCTTTGCCGCCGGTCGTGCCCGGGCAGCTGCCGAAGCCGGCGTCCGCCCAGGCGCCGGCCGGCCACATGGCGAGCAACAGGGCGAGCATTGTCGCCCGGCCGCCGCGACGCGGCCCGAAACGACGGTCGAGAGACTGTCTCCGGGCGAATCGTCCCATAGCTTGCTTTATAGGGCGCGCGTCGAGGTTGATAACCCCCAATCTGCAAATTCGACGGGCAAGCCCGGCGCTGTTGCGATGTGGCGACAGGGGGGCGACGCCCGGACCTGGCATCTCCTCGGCCACCGGCCGTCTGGCTCATAGAGCAGGGCCGGGTCTCGAGCGGCCGGGGCCAGTCGCCGCCGGCTCTTTCTGCAGGATCTCCGCCGAGGGGGTGGGTTGGCCCCGCCCCGTGCGCGCGGTATTTCCCGACCTCCGACCACCGGCATCCTTGGAGATCTGACCCGTGACGCAATCGCCGACAACGTCGTTTTTCGTGCGTCTCGTCTCGATCCTGGTCGTTGTCGTCGGATTGTTTCCTGGTCTTTCGGGACGCTCGGCGTTGGCCCAGGCCCCGGGCTCCGGGGCCGCCGCAGCGCCGCCTGCCGGGGACGAGCCGCTCGGCGACGTCTCCCGGGCCAATCTCGAGGAGCTGAGGGCGACGCTGCAGGATCCCGCTCGACGCCAGACGCTGGTCGATCAGATCGACGCGCTGATCCAGCTCCAGGGCAAGACCCGGCAGCAGGAGACGCCGCTGCCCACGACGCTGAGCCAGACGCTGGTCGAGGGGGCGACGATGACCGCGCGGCAGACGCGGACGACGCTCGTCGAAGTCGCCGGCTATCTGGGCCAGCTGCCGCGCCTGACCGGTTGGCTGCGCAGCCTCGTGACCACGCCCGTCATGCGCGAGTGGGCGCTCAGGATGCTGCTCGAGCTTCTGACCGTCCTCGCCCTGCCGTTCGTCGTCGAGCTGGGGCTGCGGCGGGCGCTGGGCGGCACGGCGCGCTCGCTCGACGCGCGGCCGTCGGACAGGATCACGGCCAAGGTGCCGCTGGTCCTGCTGCGGGCGCTCCTCGATATCGTGCCGGTCCTGGGCTTTCTGGCCGCGGCCTATCTGGCGCTCATGGTGGTGGCGCCGGTGCCGCAGGTCGGGTTCCTCGCCCTCAACCTCGCGAACGCCTACGCGCTCAGCCGCGCCATCCTGATCGTCGTGCGGCGGCTGCTGGCGCCCAGGGCACCGGGGCTGCGCCTGCTGCCGCTGGGCGACGAGGCGGCGGACCTCGCCTATGGCTGGGCAAGGCGGTTCACCGTGACCGCCGTGCTGGGCTATTTCCTGATCGAGATCGCCCGGCTGCTGGGCCTGCCCGGCCCGGTCCACGTCCTCTTCCTGCGCTTGCTCGGGCTCGTGCTGGCGGTGCTCGGGGTCGCCTTCATCCTGAAGGTCCGGGCTCCCGTCGCCCGGGTCATCCGCCACGGCCATGCTCCGCTGCTGCCGGAGGGCGCGCTGGCCCAGCAGCTCAGGAACGCCGCAGCCGTGCTCTGGCATCTGGCCGCCATCGCCTATGTGGGCCTCGTCTTCGTCGTGATCGGCTGGCGGGTCGAGGACGGCGGCGCCTACCTCCTGCGCGGCACGATCGGCTCGATCCTCGTCTTCGCGATCGCCTCGGCGCTGATGGCCTGGCTCGAGCAGCTCGTCCGGCGCAACGTGCAGGCGACCGAGGGCGAGCTGAGGCATCAGCCGGGCGCCCGCGAGCGGCTGCGCAGCTACGCCAGGATCACGAGCCACGTCCTGCGGGCGCTGGTCGCCCTCGGCCGCCCTCCTGGGCATTCTCTACCTCTGGGGGGTCGACACGCCGGCCTGGCTCGATCTGCCCTTCGCGCGCTTCGTGCTGCGCGTCGTCGGCACCGCCGCCGTCGCGAGCCTCATCGGCGTCATCGTCTGGGAGATGGTGAGCGCGGCGGTCGAGCGGGCGCTCCGCGCGCGTGAGGACGAGGAGGGCGCCTCGGTCAGGGGTGCCCGGATGCGCACCATCCTGCCGCTGCTGCGGAAGGTCGTGCTCGTCACCTTGGGCACGCTGATCGTGCTCATGGTGCTGTCCGAGGCCGGCATCAACATAGCACCGCTGATCGCCGGCGCCGGGGTCGTGGGCCTCGCCGTGGGCTTCGGCGCCCAGAAGCTCGTGCAGGACATCATCACCGGCATCTTCATTCTCGTCGAGGACGCCGTGTCGGTCGGCGACGTCGTCAACGTCGCGGGCATCGGCGGTCTCGTCGAGGACCTCTCGATCCGCTCGCTGCGCCTTCGGGACCTCGACGGCAGCGTTCACACCATCCCGTTCAGCTCGGTCTCGACCGTCACCAACCTGACGAAGACCTTCAGCTACTTCGTGGCGGACATCGGCGTCGCCTATCGCGAGGACACCGACGAGGTGGCCGAGGTCTGCCGGAAGATCGTCGACGAGATGCGGGACGACGAGAGATACCGGCGCAGCATCCTCGAGCCGCTGGAGGTGCTGGGGGTCGACAGGTTCGCCGACTCGGCCGTGATCCTCAAGGCCCGGATCAAGACGCGGCCGATCAAGCAGTGGGACGTCGGCCGCGAGTTCAACCGCCGCATGAAGAAGCGCTTCGACGAGCTCGGCATCGAGATCCCGTTCCCGCACGTGACGCTCTATTTCGGCGAGGACAAGCAGGGCCGGGCCCCGGCCGGCCGCGTCCGCGTGGCGGCGGACAAGTCGCTGGAAGACCTCGCGGCCCTCGCCGCCGCCCGCGGAGGGGCGAGCGGCTAGGACCTGGTCGCATCCAGATGGGTCAGCCCGGCGGTGGCCGGACCGGAGCTGGCGCGAGGCGCTTTCGTCGCTTCTGACAGGGTCGGATGCTTTGCCTGCGCCTGCGCACTTTCATTGCGCCTGACGGCGAAGAACGTAGATGCCGGCCAGAGTGACGAGAGCCGTGCCGACCATGGTCCAGAGGTCCGGCACGTCCCCGAACGCCAGCACGCCGAACACCACCGCCGCGACGATCTGGATGTAGGTGAACGGCGCCAGCACCGCGGCCGGGGCGGTCGCGAAGGCGCGAATCAGCAGGAACTGCCCTGCGCCGAAGAGCAGGCCGGAGGAGGCCCAGCAGCGGCCAGTCGGCGCGGGCCACGGGGTGCCAGGACGGCAGCAGCAGCGGGGTGACGAGGGCCAGCCCGACCGCGATGGTCCAGGCGAGCGTGACGACGGGATCGTCCCCCCGGCTCACCAGCCGCGTCAGCGCCTGGTAGAGGGCGAAGACGAATGCGGTGGCCAAGGGGAAGAGGGCGGCCCAGGCGATCGTGCCGGCGCCGGGCCGGATGACGATCAGGATGCCCGCGAATCCGCACGCGACCCCGACCCAGCCGTGGACGGAGACCCGCTCGCCCAGCAGGGGGACCGAGAGGGCGACCAGGAGGAGAGGGGAGACGAAGCTGATCGCCGTGGCATCGGCCAGCGGCATGAGGCGAGGCCGGTGACCGCCGTCACGTTTGCGAGGACGGGGAGCAGCCCGCGTCCCGTCTGCAGGGCCGGACGCTCGCATCGGAGCAGGCCCGGCCACGCTGCCGGCCGGGCGGTCGCCAGGACGATCGGAACGGCGAAGGCGTATCTCGCCCACACGAGCTGGACGACCGAGTACTCGCCCGAGAGGAGCTTGGCCAGACCATCCATGATAGCGAACAGGATGACACCAAGGGAGAGCAGCAAAATTGCCCTGACCGTGAGCGCTCGATTTCGGGGCTCGCCCGGCATCAGAGCCGGGTCGTCTGTTTGCCGGTGATCGTGCCTTGTGCACGAGCCATCGGATCCTGCCCAATGCTTCGCGCCTTCGACGGGCCTTCTCGGTTACATGGTCGGGATCGCCGGTTCAGAATGGAGCCCTGACCTCGAAACCGATCCCCTGGCGCTCGGACCCATCGTAGTACGAGTCCGGCAGCAACAGGATCGGCCGTTCTGTTCTCGATAGGTCCAGGCGCCGTCGGGCGCCGAGGTGGCCGAAGTGGCAGACCACCCGGCCGGATCTACGGAGTGCTCGCCACCGTCTCGGCAGTCCTGCCGTTGCCCTTGCCGCGCGCAGCCTCGGCATCGCGCCGGGCCCGCATCTGGCAGGCGTCCCAGTAGGGCTCGCCGCCGAAGCGCTCGACCAGCAGGTCGATCAGGGCGCGCAGCTTGCCCGGGACCTGGGCGCCCGGCGGGCGGACCACGTAGAGGCCGCCCTCCGGCAGCGGGTACTCCAGGAGCAGCGGCTCGAGGGCGCCGCGCTCGATCGCCGCGCCGGCGAGGAAGGTCGGCAGCACGGCGATGCCGAGCCCGGCCGCGGCGGCGTGCAGCAGGGCCTCGCCATTGTCCGCCCGAAAGCGCCCTTCGGGCCGGACCGTGATCCAGCGCCGCCCGGCCCGGAACCGCCAGCGCTCGCGCTCGACGGCGCCCGTGTAGACGAGGCAGGCGTGCCGGGCCAGATCGTCCGGAACCGCCGGGCGCCCGGCCCGCGCCAGATAGGCGGCGCTGGCCACCGCGGCGAAGCGGATCGCGGCGATGCGGCGGGCCACGAGGCTCGAAATCGACGAGCGTGCCGAGCCGGATGGCGGCGTCGAAGCGCTCGGCGACGAGGTCGACGCGGCGGTCGCTGTAGGCGGCCTCGATCGTCAGCCTCGGATGGCGCGCCGCCAGCTCCGCCAGGACCGGCGCCACGTGGCTCGTGCCGAAGGAGAGGGGGACCGACAGGCAGAGGCGGCCCACCACCTCGCCGCTCCGCTGCGCCACCGCCTCCTGCGCCTCGTCCAGATCGACCAGGATGCGCTCGGCCCGGACCTTGTATTCCAGGCCGGCCTCGGTCGGGCTGACCCCCCGGGTGGTGCGGCTCAGCAGGCGAGCGCCGAGCTCGGTCTCGAGCCGCGCGAGCCGCCGGCTGACGATCGATTTCGAGACGCCCAGGCGCTGGGCCGCGCGGCTGAAGCCGCCGCTCTCGGCGACCTCGACGAACGCCCGGATATCGTCCAGCTCGGCCATTGGAGTGTTCCTGTGCCGTCAACAATCTGGTTCCCAGAATGGCGATTTTTGCGGGATTCCGCGATCCCCAAATCAGCGGTGTGCCAAAGGTCCACCGACAGCGAGGGTTCGCCATGTCCACCGTGCTCGTCGTCAACAGCAGCGCCAGCGGCGATGCCTCGGTCTCGAGGTCCCTGGTGCGGCAGGCCGTGTCGCGCCTGCTGGCCCAGGATCCGACGCTGCGCGTGGTGACGCGCGACCTCGGGGCGAGCCCGGTGCCGCATCTGACGGCCGAGACGGTCACGGGCGTTCGGGGTGCCGAGGCGACGACCGAGGCCGAAGCGGCCGCGCGTGCCCTTTCCGACGCGCTGATCGCCGAGCTCGAGGCGGCCGACGTGATCGTCATCGGGGCGCCCATGTACAATTTCGGGATCCCGTCGACGCTGAAAGCGTGGTTCGACCACGTGCTGCGCGCCGGCCGGACGTTTCGGTATTCGGCGGCCGGCCCCGAGGGGCTCTTGAAGGGCAAGCGCGCCATCGTCGTCGAGAGCCGGGGCGGCCTCTACAGCGAGGGCCCGGCCCAGGCGATGGACGGCCAGGAGCCGCATCTGCGCACCATGCTCGGCTTCATGGGCATCACGGACGTGGCCTTCGTCCGCGCCGAGCGGCTGGGCCTGGGCCCCGAGGCCCGCGAGCAGGCGATCGCCAGCGCCCTGGCCGAGCTCGAGCTCCTCGCCGGACGATCCTTGCCCCGCGCCGCCTGACCGCCAGCGGCCGAGCGCCTCGTCGCCGCGCCCGGGCCGCGCTAGAAGACGCCTGGAGGTACCCGCCATGTCCATTCGACCGGTGAAAAGAATCGTCCCGTCGCGCCCGACCATGGAGGGTGCGGGCGTGAAGCTGCGCCGCGCCTTCGGCTTCGGCGACACGGCCGAGCACGACCCTTTTCTTCTGTTCGACGACTTTCGCAACGACCGGCCGGACGACTACCGGGCCGGGTTTCCCTGGCATCCGCACCGCGGCATCGAGACCATCACCTACGTGCTGGCCGGGTCCGTGGACCATGGGGACAGCCTGGGCAACCAGGGGACGCTGGGTGCGGGCGACGTGCAGTGGATGACCGCCGGCAGCGGCATCATGCACCAGGAGATGCCCAAGGGCGATCCCAAGGGCCGGATGCACGGCTTCCAGCTCTGGGCCAACCTGCCCTCGTCGCTCAAGATGACGGCACCCCGCTACCAGGACATCCCGGGCGGCGAGATTCCGGAGATCGTCGACGACGACGGGACGCGGGTCCGGGTCGTCTGCGGCGAGTTCTGGGGCAGGCGCGGCCCCGTCGACGGCATCGCCGCCGATCCCCGCTATCTCGACATCCGGGTCCCGCCCGGCAAGCGCAAGACCCTGCCCGTCGAGACCTACAGAAGCGCCTTCGCCTACGTCTTCGAGGGCTCGGGCACCTTTCGCGACGCCTCGGCGCCGATGGGCGTCCTGACCGAGAAGACGGTGGACGAGGAGGAGGTCCTGGTGCGCGAGCAGCGTCGGCAACCGCTCGCTCGTGCTGTTCGGCGCCGGCGACGAGGTCACCGTGCAGGCCGGCGAGGAGGGCATTCGTTTTCTCCTCGTCTCCGGCAAGCCGATCGAGGAGCCGGTCGCCTGGTACGGCCCGATCGTCATGAACACGCAGGCGGAGCTGCAGCAGGCCGTGTCGGAGCTGCGGGCGGGGACGTTTATCAGGCACGGGTAGGGGGCGCGGGCGGGCCTGCTTCCGCGGTGAGGGGGCAGGCTCGCCCGCGTGTTGCCCGCAATGTATGCACGGCGTAGCCTCGCTGCTGGCAGTTGTCCGCGAGGAAGGCGCCAGTGGCCAATCTCACCATCCGGAAGCTCGACCCGGCTGTGAAGGAGCGGCTGAGGGTCCGCGCTGCCCGCAAGGGGCACTCGATGGAGGAGGAGGCCCGCCGCATCCTTGATGAGATGTTGAAAGCGGAGCCCATCAGCGCGTTCGACCGACTTCGACGGCATTTCGCCGATATGCGGGGTGTCGACCTCGAGCTGCCCGCTCGCCGACCCGGTCGTGAGCCGCCGACGTTCGAGTGATGTACGTCTTCGACACCAACGTCCTGTCAGAGGTGATGAAGGGGGAGCCGAATCCTTCGGTCCCCGCTTGGCTTCGGTCGTGCCCCAGTTGCCAGAAAGCCGACCAGCCACGAAAAGCGCCCCGTGATCCTAGTCAGCTCGCGCAGATATCGTGGACAAGGCCACAGATATTAAACTCCGGTCCCCGGAACCTAAACCGGCCACGCCTTCAGGGCCAGCTTCGCTAGAGCGCGCTGACGTTCCACGATTGTCTCGTCCGTCCAATCGCCAACTTCACTGATTTGGCTCGTCAGAACGAAGGGCGAGTTCTCTGTAGACGGCCTTCTTGTCGGCGAACGAGTTGCTTTTCAGTTTCGAATTTTCAGTTGCTCTAAGGAGGGCGACGTTGCCCACCCGCTTGTGGAGCGCCGCGACCTGTTCCTCGTTGAACTGTTTCCAGTTTCCACCGGGGCGCTTTGGTAGAACGTGCTCTAGGTTGATAATGGTGCGATCGTCATTGGGCATGAAGCAAGGTTCCGCTTCGTCCTTGGCCGCCATTTCGAGAGACCGAAGATAGTAGCGCGCAAGCCTCGCATTCGAGACAGTGAAGTTCTCGAACTCGGCGCGGAATTCCTCGTCGGTAGGCGTGATATCGGCGAGCCGCCTTTTGAGTTCGACTGCCGTCGTTACAACTCTTTTGAAGACGGCTTGAGCGGCGCCAGCCAGTGGTTGTTCCACTGACCCGCTTCGGGTGGTGCTTGCGATGAGCAGACGGACGCCCAAGGCTACGAGGAGTTTGAATGCGCCCCCGGTTTCCCTTTCAGAAAAATTCGTGGCAAGGGCCAAAAGGAGTGGCCGAAATGGCTTAATGTTTATAAGGTTGAACACCTCGATCGAGCGGCGCGCGGAGTTGGGATAGCCGTTCCACTTCTCATGTTCGGGATTGAACACGGCCACGTAGGCGCTCGCGAGCGATTTCGAGCGTGGAGACGAAAGTGACTGAGGCTTGCTCGGCCTTCACGGTCTCCTGCACTTTGTCATACACCTGGGCTTCGCGTAGATAGCCGTGCATGGCAATGAGTGCATATCGGAGAAATGTTACCGTCGTGTCCTCTTCATCAAGCGTCTCGAGCGCGCCACGCATAAACGCCCAACGATTTTGCACTTCTCGGATACGTTCTCCCGATCGGCCGAAGAGATAGTTCTTGATGAGGTCAGCTTGCGATACGCGAAGGCCGCGATCGTTCAGCGTCTCAAACATTTTGTAAGCGTTCGCGTCGTTGGGAACCCGGAGCATCACCGCAAGTGCCTTGTGCTCAATAAACGAGACCCAGGCATTCAGCAGGTCGCCATGGTCCTTCGGGTCCAGTCCAGCGACAATGTTGCGGACGTGCTTGTGCGCCTCGTTTGTAGCCGCCCTGAGTTGGTCATGGGACTTCGCGCGAGCTTGAAGGAATTGGAGTGCTTGGTGCAATGATGATCCACTTAAAGAGGTCATTGTCGTCTACATTGAGCCGAAGACGAGGGGTGCGAATCCGCCTTGCCCGGTCGATACCTGTAAGGAACTCATTGTTGATCGACTCGACGATCACCTCTTCCTTCCCGATCAGGTAGTCCCGGATCGCAGCGAGAAGGATGGCGGTCGTCGCAAGGCGCTGTTGGCCGTCTACAACCTCGATGCTCTCGTTGGCCCGGGGGATTGTGACGATCGTTCCCAGAAAATAGCCAGCCTCCCCATCGCTGATCGCCTTCGCATAGTCCTGGAACAGTTGTTTTACCTGGTCATCTTTCCAAGCGTATTCACGCTGGTTCGGCGGAACCACCAGTTGATGCCGCTTCAGGATGCTTCCTAGGCCGGCTTGCTCGAAGGCAATTTCGTTCTTGGCGTCAGCCATCGGTGCCACTCAGTCGGATTGGCTTCACGAACGGGATCTTCTGCCCGGCGCTCTCAAGGTCACGAATGGCAGCGAGGCGCAGGCGCTCGCGAACCCACGATGAGAGCGGGATGCCGGCGAGTTCGGCGGCTGCGGCGAAGCCCTGCTTTTCGGACTCGGTTACACGGATTTGCAGGACATGGTCTTTGTTCATGAGAAGGTATGTAATGCAGATGATATCACAATGTCAAGTGGCGATGCTGTTTGTGTTGCGTTTAGCACCACGCTTCAGGCCTGGAATGACTTTATGTCGCCGACGGCGCCCGCGTCCATGTGGACGGGCGCGGCGCGGCCAGAGCGTCGCGAACAGCCAGGCGGAGCTGCGACTGGCCGTCTCCGGGCTCCGAGCAGGGACTTTGATCATGCACAGTTGAGGGCTCAGGGGCGGACCGGTCAGCCCTTGAAGACCTGCTGGCGGTGGTAGTCGAGGAAAACGGGCGCCGGGCGGAGGAGCTGGCTGTCCGGCACCCGGATCTTGCCGTCCGGATTGAAGAGGCGGCGAGCCTGGTCCGGCAGTCCTTCGCGGGCGGCGAGGATCGACCAGTCCGGGGCGATCGAGATCAGGCCGCGGTCGAACATCCAGTGCACGGTGCCGCAGAGAGCCAAGCCGTTGCGGACCGAATCAGGGCCGTGCTGCTTGACGGGGCGGATGTGCGCCGCCTCCGCCTCGGCCCGGCCGCCGCCGTTGATGATCCGGAGGCCGGTGAAGGCGCAGGTCTGGCCATAGGCGTCCTGGACCACGCGGGCGAAGGCGGCGTCGCGAAAAGGCCGGCGGACGAGCTGCTCGACGATCGAGCGCTCGAAGAAGGCCGGAGGATCGGCAAGGCCCGGGCCTGCGATCGACGGCTGATCCGTCGCCGGGTGATCGACAGGAAAGCCGGCCCGCACGATCGCCTCGTACTCGACCCCCTCGAGCGGACGCACCGCCCGCCCGAAGGCGCCCCGGTTGGTGCCGCCATCCTCGCGACGGAGGCGGTGCTCGCGAAAGTCCCCGTCGGCGCGAAAAGGCACGGGCCGCTCGAACGCCAGATAGTCCTCGATCGAGGCATAGAAATGGTCGGGCTGGCGCGGGTCCGGGCGGATGCCGGTGACGCGCGCGGTCGCGACATAGGCTTGCCGCCCACGGTAGCCGGCGTCGGCGACCCCTTCCCGGCGCGGCTCGTAATAGACGAAAAAGTCGCCGAGGGTCGCCTCGACCTGTCGGAGATAGGTCCGCGGGAAGTGGTACCGCTCCTCCGGCAGGTCGTCGTAGATCGACCCGGGCTTGTGGGTGAAGACGGCCTTGCCCATGGCGACGGGGCGATCCCCTCTGACGTTCCTCGATCCGTAGAGACCGCCAATGACGGGTCCGCGCAAGCAGGATCCGGCACCGCGCCGCATTCCCGTGCCTCGGCCGGGCGTCGGCGGATCGGCACGGTTGTCATCAGTCTGTCATCGGGCCATGCTGTCTGCCGCAAGCGCGCCGGGACAGGTGGGCGGCAGTCAACTCCAGGAGGCATCCCCAATGCGACGCAGAGAGTTCGCCCTCGCGACCGGCACCGCGGTCGCCGGTCTCGCCCTCGGCACCCGGCGGGCGCGGGCCAAGACCATGATCGAATGGTGGCATGCCATGGGCGGGGCCAACGGCGAGCGGGTCAACAAGATCTGCGCCGACTTCAACGCCAGCCAGAGCGATTTCGAGGTCAAGCCGGTCTACAAGGGCTCCTATGCGGAGACCATGACCGCGGCGATCGCCGCCTTCCGGGCCAAGCAGCAGCCCCACATCCTCCAGGTGTTCGAGGTCGGCACGGCCACCATGATGGCCGCCAAGGGCGCCGTCTACCCGGTCTACGAGCTGATGAAGGACACCGGTCAGACGTTCGATCCGAACGCCTTCCTGCCGGCGGTGAAAAGCTACTACACGACGTCCGCGGGCGAGATGCTCTCGATGCCGTTCAACAGCAGCACGCCCGTGCTCTGGTACAACAAGGACGCCTTCAAGAAGGCGGGCCTCGACCCCGACAAGCCGCCGGCCACCTGGCCGGACATGGAGGCGGCCTGCCAGAAGCTCGTCGGCGCCGGCAGCAAGGCCGGCTTCACCACGACCTGGCCGTCCTGGATCCACATCGAGAATTTTTCGGCGTGGCACAACCTGCCGATGGGCACGGAGGAGAACGGCTTCAAGGGTCTCGGCACCCGCTTCGTCTTCAACAAGACGCAGGCGGTGATGCACACCACGAAGCTTGCCGAGTGGCAGAAGGCCAAGCTCTTCGACTATGGCGGGCGGGCCGGCGCCGCCTCGCCCAAGTTCTACAGCCAGGACGCGGCGATGATGACCGAGTCCTCGGCCGGCCTCGCGGGTGTCAAGAGCAGCTCCAAGTTCGCCTTCGGCATCGGCTTCCTGCCCTACTGGCCGAGCATCGAGGGGGCGCCGCAGAACACGATCATCGGCGGTGCCTCGCTCTGGACCCTGCAGGGGCATCCGAAGGACGAGTACAAGGCGGTCGCCGCCTTCTTCTCCTATCTCTCCTCGCCCGAGGTGCAGGCCTGGTGGCATCAGGAGACCGGCTACCTGCCGATCACCACGGCCGCCTACGAGCTCAGCAAGCAGCAGGGCTACTATGAGAAGAATCCGGGCGCCGACATCTCGATCAAGCAGATGACCCTGCACCCGCCGACGCCCAACTCGAAGGGCATCCGCTTCGGCAACATGGTGCAGATCCGGGACGTCATCAACGAGGAGCAGGAGCGGACCTTCTCGGGCCAGGCGACCGCCCAGGCGGCCTTGGACTCGGCGGTGAAACGCGGCAACGCGATCCTCGAGCAGTTCCAGAAGCAGAACAGCTAGAGGCTCCCGGGGGCCGCGGCGACGGCCCCCGCCCGCCATGGAAAAGCGCGTCGTCTTCCGGCAGCGTGGCCTGCCCTATCTGCTGATCGCCCCGCAGATCCTGGTCACGCTCGTCTTCTTCATCTGGCCCGCCAGCCAGGCGCTCTGGCAGTCGACCCTGCAGCAGGACCCCTTCGGGCTTTCGGTGACCTTCGTCGGGCTCGGCAACTTCCGCCACCTCCTGAACGACCCGGACTATCTGAACAGCTTCGAGGTCACCGCCGTCTTCAGCACCGGCGTCACCGTGCTCGGCCTCAGCGTGGCGCTCGTGCTGGCGGCGATGGCCGACCATGTCGTCAAGGGCGCCCTCTTCTACAAAAGCCTCCTGGTCTGGCCCTATGCGGTGGCGCCGGCCATCGCCGGCGTGCTCTGGCTCTTCCTCTTCAACCCCTCGGTCGGCATCGTCGCCTGGCTGCTCGGCCGCATCGGCATCGCCTGGAACCACCAGCTCAACGGCGGCCAGGCCATGCTCCTCGTCATCATCGCCGCCGCCTGGAAGCAGATCTCCTACAATTTTCTTTTCTTTCTCGCGGGCATGCAGGCGATCCCGAAGTCGCTGATCGAGGCCGCGGCGATCGACTGCGCGGGGCCGGTCAAGCGCTTCTGGACGATCATTTTCCCGCTCATCTCGCCGACCACTTTTTTTCTCTTGGTGGTCAACATCGTCTACGCCTTCTTCGAGACCTTCGGCATCATCGACGCGGTGACCAAGGGCGGGCCGGCCCAGGCCACGACGACCCTCGTCTACAAGGTCTACAATGACGGCTTCCGCGGCAACGATTTCGGCGGCTCGGCGGCGCAGTCGGTGGTCCTGATGGCGATCGTCATCCTCCTGACGGTGGTCCAGTTCCGCTGGGTCGAGCGCCGCGTCCAGTACGGGTGAGGCGATGATCGAGCAGCGCCCCGTCGTCACCCTGATCGCGCACCTGGTGCTGCTCCTCGGCATCGTGATCGTGGTCCTGCCGATCTGGGTGACCTTCGTAACCTCCACCCAGGCCCCCAGCGACATTCTCCAGGCGCCGATCCCGATGTGGCCCGGCCACCGGCTCCTCGCGAACTACGGCGCGGTGCTCGGCGCCGGCGGAGGCCCCGACACCCATGTCGGTCGGATGATGCTGAACTCGCTGGTCATGGCCATGGGCATCGCGATCGGCAAGATCGCGATCTCGATGCTCTCGGCCTTCGCCATCGTCTATTTTCGTTTTCCCGGCCGGATGCTGGCCTTCTGGACGATCTTCATCACGCTGATGCTGCCGGTCGAGGTGCGCATCGTGCCGACCTACCAGGTCGTCGCCAGCCTCGGCCTCCTCGACAGCTATACGGGGCTGATCCTCCCGCTGATCGCCTCGGCCACCGCGACCTTCCTCTTCCGCCAGTTCTTCCTGACGGTGCCGGACGAGCTGGCCGAGGCGGCCCGGGTCGACGCCGCCGGGCCGCTGAAATTCTTCTGGGACATCCTGCTGCCGCTGTCGCGAACCAATATCGCGGCCCTGTTCGTCATCCTCTTCATCTATGGCTGGAACCAGTATCTCTGGCCCCTCATCGTCACGACCGACGAGTTCTACTACACGGTCGTGATGGGCATCCAGCGGATGGTGACCTCGGCCGAGACGCAGCCGCAATGGGAATCCATCACCGCCGTCGCCACGCTGGCGCTGCTGCCGCCGGTCCTGGTCGTCGCCCTGATGCAGCGCTGGTTCGTCAAGGGCCTGGTCGAGAGCGAGAAATAGGCATGGCCGAGGTCGCGGTCGACAGGGTCGTCAAGGCCTACGGAAAGATAGAGGCCCTGCACGGCATCGACGTCACCATCGCCCATGGCGAGATGATGGTCATCCTCGGGCCCTCCGGCTGCGGCAAGTCCACCCTCTTGCGGATGATCGCCGGGCTCGAGGAGATCACCGGCGGCGAGATCCGCATCGGCGGCCGCCGCGTCAACGAGAAGGAGCCCAAGGACCGCGACATCGCGATGGTCTTCCAGAACTACGCCCTCTACCCGCACATGTCGGTCTATCAGAACATGAGCTACGGGCTGCGCAATCTGGGCACGCCCAAGGCCGAGATCGACCGGCGGGTGCGCGACGCGGCCAGGATCCTCGGCCTCGAGGCCTTCCTCGAGCGCCGGCCGCGCCAGCTCTCCGGCGGCCAGCGCCAGCGCGTCGCCATGGGCCGTGCCATCGTCCGCGAGCCGGCGGCCTTCCTCTTCGACGAGCCCCTCTCCAATCTCGACGCCAAGCTCCGGGTCCAGATGCGCCACGAGATCCGCCAGCTCCAGGCGCGGCTGGGCACCACCGGCATCTACGTCACCCACGACCAGATCGAGGCGATGACGCTGGGCGACCGTCTCATGGTGCTCAATGCCGGCCGGGTCGAGCAGATCGGCCCGCCGCTCGAGGTCTACGCTAGGCCCGCCAGCGTCTTCGTCGCCGGCTTCATCGGCTCGCCGGCCATGAACCTGGTCCCGGGCCGGGTCACCGCCGATGGCAGAACCCTCGACATCGGCGGCGCCACCGTGTCCCTGCCGGGGCCGCGGCCCGATCTCGCCGGCCGGCCGCTGACCGTGGGGCTCCGACCCGAGCATCTCCAGCAGGGCGATTCCGGCATCGAGATCGAGGCCGGCTTCGTCGAGGCACTGGGCGCCGACACGATCGTCCACGGCCGACTCCCGGCCGGGGAGACCCTGGCGGTCCGGGTGGACGGCGGCCAGACTCCCAGGGTGGGCGACCGGCTGCGCCTCGCCGTCGCCCCGGAAGGGCTCCATCTGTTCGACCCCGAGACGGGGCGGCGCCTCGGCCACTGAGCTTGCCGCCCGCCGTTAACCTTCACATAATCCCGCCGCGCTAGCATCCGAGCGATCGAGACCCCGGCGAGGCAGCTCCCGCGGGGAGGCCATCGTCCCCGTCCGAGGGAGCATCATGCTGCCGCTCGCCACGACGACGCGCCGTGCTGCATGGCCCGGGAAGGACGACCGGATCCTGCCGCTCTGGATCGTGGTCGCTGGCCGTCTCGCGCCGGTGTCGTCCTGGCGCTTGGCCCTTTCGGTCTTCTGTGCGCTCGTCGCGGGGCTGGCGTTCACCAGCGTCGCGTGGCTCGTCAGCCGCGAGGAGGCCGGGCGGCTCGCGGACCGCGTCGGCCGGCTGGAGGCGTCGCTCGACGCGGCGGAGAGCGCGAGCGCTCGGACCCGGCACGACCTGGAGGCGCGTCTGGCCTCGGCCGACGCGGCCGGGCAGCGCTCGCTCGAGCGGCTCAGCGCCCAGCTCGCCGCGGCCGTCACGCGGGCCCAGGAGCAGTCCGCGGCGCGCGACGCGGCACGGCTGCTCGCCGACGGGCTGCAGGACCGTCTCCAGGCCGAGACCGCGAGCCTCGCCGCCGCGCTCGCCGCCAACGAGGATCTCGACCGGCGCCGCGCCTCGGCCGAGGCGCGCGCCCTGGCGTCGGCCCGGGAGCTCGGCCTGGCACGCCAGGACGAGAAGAGCCTGCAGGGCCGGATCGCGGCGCTCGACGCGCGGCTCGACCAGCTCCGAGCCACCGTCGACACGGCGACCGACAGCCTGCGCGCGTGGCTCGCGAGCCACGTCGAGACCGTCACCGCGGTTCTGGGCGATCTCGGCATCGACGCGTCGCCGCTCCTGGCGCGGGCGGCCGCCCACGAGGGGGCCCAGGGGCAGGGCGGTCCGCTCGAGCTGGTCAGCGCCGACGACGGCGGCGCCTCCTTGCGCGTTCCCTGGGCCGGCACCCAGTCGCCGCTCGTCCTCAGGCTCGAGCGGCTGCAGGCGGCGCAGCGGCTGCTGGCGGCCCTGCCGCTCGCGTCACCCCTCGTCCAGTACGAGGTGACGAGCGCCTTCGGGGTGCGGGAGGACCCGATCGAGGGTGGCCACGCCGTGCATCCGGGCCTCGACCTCGCCGCCCCGCCGGGCACCACGGTGCACGCGGCGGCGGCCGGGCGCGTGGTCCGCGCCGGGCGGGACGGCGCCTATGGAATCATGGTCGAGGTCGACCATGGCCTTGGCCTCGTGACCCGCTATGCTCATCTGAGGCGGACGCTGGTGAAGCCGGGCGACGAGGTTCGGGCCTACGATCCGCTGGGCATCCTCGGCTCGACCGGCCGCAGCACGGGCCCGCATCTGCACTACGAGGTGCGGATCGACGACCGTGCGGTCGATCCGGCCGCGTTCATCGAAGCTGGGAGACGCCTCGTCCATGTTCCCCAAGGGTAAGGCCAAGCCGAACGGCACGGCGCTGGTGCTGGCCGACACGGACGGGCGGGATCATCGCCATCGGGCACCCTCGATCATCGCCGCCGAGCTCAAGATCGCCGGCAACGTGACGACCGAGGGCGAGCTGCATGTCGACGGGCGGATCGACGGCGACATCAGCGGGCAGATCGTCACGGTCGGGGCCCGCGGCTATGTTAACGGCCGGATCGGCGGCGTCGACGTCCTGATCCAGGGGGCCGTGACGGGCTCGATCCGCGGCCACCGCGTCCGGCTGGTCCAGGGTGCCCGGGTCGTGGCCGACATCGAGCACGATGTCCTGGCGATCGAGGAGGGCGTCACCTTCGAGGGGACCTGCCGGCGGATCTCCCTGCCGCCGCCCGAGGACGACCTGGTCCTGAGCGAGGTCGCGCGGCCCCGCTCCTGAGCGCCGCCCGAAGGTGCCCCGGAGCGCCCGCGCCCCGGAGCCCGGCGCGCCGGGCCGCGAAGGAGCCGAGCTGACATGGCCTGGACATTGCCCCTAGCCGGCCTCCTCATCGGCCTCGCCTTCGGCTGGACCGTGCAGCGGACCCACTTCTGCATCATGGGCGCCCTGAGCGACGCGTTCCTGTTCGGCAGCTTCACGCGGCTGCGCTCCTGGCTGCTCGCCATCGCCATCGCCATCCTGGGAACCCAGGCCGCGATCGCCCTGGGCCTCGTCCAGGCCGGCCGGCCGATGCTGTTCGTCCCGCCCGATGTCGGCCTTCTGTCCTTCGCCCTCGGCGGGGTGGGGCTGGGCTTCGGCATGGTGCTGGCGGGCGGCTGCCCGAGCCGCCAGCTCGTCCTCGCGGGCACGGGCAGCGTCCGGTCCCTCGCCGTCCTTCTCGTCTTCGCGGTCACCGCCACGCTCGTCTTCGTCGGCCCCCTCGCCGATCCGATCTGGCGGCTGCTCGGGGCGGTGCCCTGGAATCCCTGGCCGCCGGGCTCGTCCGGAGGCCTGGCCGATCTGGCGCTCGGCGCCGTCGTCGGCTCGGCCCTGCTCGTCTTCTGCCTGGGCGACGGGCGTCTCCGGCGCGCGGCACCGGAGCTCACGGCGGGGATCGTGCTGGGCCTCCTGGTCGTCCTCGGGTGGATCGTCACGGCTGGCGCCCACCCGGCCGGGCGCGTGCCGCCCTCCTCGCTCAACTTCGCGATCCCGGTCTTCGACGCGGCGATGGCGGCTGTGGGCCGTCGTGCGCCCAGCGCCTTTCCGGGCGCCCTCGTCGTCGGCGTCCTCGGCGGGGCCGCGCTCGCCAGCCGTCTCGCCGGCCGCTTCCGCGTCCAGGCCTTCGCCGGCCCCGGCGACGCGGCCCGGGCGATCGTCGGCGGCGCGCTCATGGGGATCGGGGCCGGCCTCGCCATGGGCGACGCCGTCGGCCACGGGATCTCCGGCCTCGCCGTCCTCTTCCCGGGCTCGCTCGTGGCCGTCCTCGGCATGGCGCTCGGCGCCCGCTGGGCGCTCCGCTTCCTCGAGACCGGGCGGCTCCTTCCCCCTCTCCGCCCCGGGGCCCGGGCCCCGGAGGGCCCGCCCGGGCCCTGACGCCCTGCCCCGCGCCGCCCGGCCCGGGAGCCCGGAACGGGCGGCGCGCCGGGGCTCGTTGGCAGGGGGGCGCCGGCCCGTTACACTCCGCCGATGGGCTGGCGAGCGCTACTCTCGGGGCTGGACCGGCGGCACGGCGTGGCGCTGGCGGCGGGCCTCGCCGTCGCCCTGGCGGTGCCGCTCGCTCGGTCCGCCGGGCTCGTGGCCGACCTCTCGCACCATCTGGTCGCCATCACCACCGCCTTCAGCGGCACCGAGGTCCTGCTCTTCGGGGCGCTCGAGACGCCCGGCTCGGAGGTGGCGGTCGTGGTGCGCGGCCCGGACCGCGAGGAGACCGTCCGCCGCAAGGGCCGGGTCGGCTTCCTCTGGCTGAACACCCGGGCCCTGATGTTTCGCGGCGTGCCCCTCTACTACGCCGTCGGGTCGAGCCGACCCCTGGACGACCTGGCGCCGGCCGGCGAGCTCGCGCGCTACCAGATCGGCCTCGGCAATCTCCGCCTCGACCCGGAGCGGGGCCAGGACGCGTCGCCGCAGGCGGTGGCGGATTTCCGCCAGGGGCTGGTGCGCAACCGGCTGGCCAGCGGGCTCTACAGCGAGCGGGTCGCCAAGGTCAGCTTCCTGGGCGACCGGCTCTTCAGGACGACCGTCGACTTCCCCGCCAACGTGCGGCCCGGCAGCTATCAGGTGCGGGTCTTCGAGCTGAAGGAGGGGCGCGTGGTCGGCGCCCAGAACAGCACGCTGGTGATCTCGAGGATCGGCCTCGAGGCCGACATCTTCAGCGTCGCGCACGAGAACACGGCCGTTTACGGCCTCGCCTCGATCCTCCTGGCGCTCGTCGCCGGGTGGGTCGCCAACGCCATCTTCCAGCGACGGTGAGCCATGAGCGAGACCGACAGCGAGATCGAGGACAGCAGCCGCCGGCTGCCCGAGCGGGTCTTTCTCGTCGTCGTCGACGAGAGCGACGAGATGGGCAACGCGTTGCGCTTCGCCTGCCGGCGGGCCCAGCACACCCAGGGGCGGGTGGCGCTGCTCTACGTCATCGAGCCGGTGGAGTTCCAGCACTGGCTGGGCGTCGGCCGCATGATGGAGGCCGAGGCCCGCGCCGCCGCCGAGCAGCGCGTCCAGGCGCTGGCGAGCCAGGTCTTCCAGCTCACGGGCAGGATGCCGGTCATCCACATCCGGGAAGGCGAGCGCTCGGACCAGCTGGCGGCCCTCCTCCAGGAGGAGCAGGGCATCTCGCTCCTGGTCCTGGCGACGGCCAAGGGGGGCAACAATCCGGGGCCGCTCGTCACCTACCTGATGAGCACGCTCGGGCGGAAGATCCGCATCCCCGTGACGCTCGTGCCGGGCGAGCTCACGCCGGAGGAGATCGATCTCGTGAGCTGAGCCGGCTCAGGCCTCGCGGCCGTCGAGGCTCAGGATCGGCAGATAGAGGTCGGGGCGGCGGTCGCGGAACAGGCCCCACGCCGCCCGCGCCTGGGCCAGCTCGTCGAGGTCGAACCGGGCCGTCAGGACCGCCTGCTCGGCCGTGTCGGCCTCGCGGATGATCGCGCCCGTATTGTCCGTGACGAACGAGCTGCCGTAGAACCGGACCGTGCAGCTCGAGCCCCGCTCGGTGCCGACGCGGTTGGCGGCCACGACCGGGATCATGTTGGCGGCGGCGTGCCCCTGCATCACCCGCTGCCAGTGGCGGCGGGAGTCGAGGCGTCGGATCCTGCGGCTCCGAGCCGATCGCGGTCGGGAACAGCAGGAGCTCGGCGTCCATCAGGGCCATGCAGCGGGCCGTCTCCGGGAACCACTGGTCCCAGCAGATGCCGACGCCGATGCAGCCGACGCGGGTCTGCCAGACCCGGAAGCCGGTGTCGCCGGGATTGAAGTAGTATTTTTCCTGATAGCCCGGCCCGTCCGGGATGTGGCTCTTCCGGTAGACCCCCAGGATGCGGCCGTCGGCGTCGATGATGGCGATCGAGTTGAAATAGGCGTTGTTGGCGCGCTCGAAGAAGCTGGTCGGCAGCACCACGCCCAGCTCGGACGCGAGCCGGCTCATCCGGGCCAGCAGCGGATGGCCCTCGAAGGGCTGCGCCAGGGCGAACCCGGCCGGCGACTGGTCCTTGCAGAAATAGGGCATCTCGAACAGCTCGGGGAGCAGGATCAGCCGGGCGCCCGTGGCCGCCGCCTCGCGCACCAGACGCTCGGCCAGGGCGACGTTGGCGTCGCGATCCCCGTCGCAGGGCATCTGGGTCGTGGCGACGGTCAGCTCCCGCATGACTCCGATCCTTATGTCTCGCCCCGGCTACTATGCACGGCAGGCCCACCCTGTCGTCAGGAAAATGACCCGCCGGCCGGCTCGGGGCGGGCCCGGCCGAGATAGTGCCAGGCGAAGATCGCGGGGGCCCGGACCAGCGGCCCGCTCTCGAGGCAGGTCAGGCGGAAGCCGGCCCCGGTGATCAGCTCGCCCATCGGCCGGTCCAGATGGCAGCCGCCGGCCAGCCGTTCCCAGGCCGGCGAGAGCCTGGCCTGCCAGCACCGGACGCGAGGCTCGGCCGAGCGCCCGTGCTCGACGAACAGCAGATCGCCCCCCGGGCGCAGCACGCGGCGCACCTCGCCCAGCGCCATCAGCGGGTCGGCGATGGAGCAGAGGCACCAGGTGGTGACCGCGCAGTCGAAGCTCCGGCTCTCGAAGGGGAGGTGCTCGGCCGACTGGCGGATCAGCGTGACGGAGAAGGGCATCCAGGCGGCGCTGACGCGGGCCCGGGCCAGGAGCCGCTCGGCCGGATCGACGCCGACCAGGGCCGTCACCTCGCGGCCGTAGAGCGGCAGGTTGAGCCCCGAGCCGATGCCGAGCTCGAGCACCCGGCCATGGGCCGCGCCGGCGACCCGCTGCCGCAGCGGCAGCAGCCGCTCCTGTCGCATGGCGACATGGATGAGGCCGGGAAGGAGGCGGTCCGTGTAGAGTCCCAAGGGCGGGCTTCCGATGCGCGGCTCACCAGGCGGCGCCTGGACCCCACCTTAGCGAGGTCGTCCGCGGGACGCACCTCGCCTCCGGCCATGCCGCGGGGGCCCCTCCGGAGGCCCGGCGCCGGGGCGGCCGGATGGTCGGGCGGGCGCCGGGGTCGCGTTGACACCGTTGGGTCCAGAGCCTATCTCCGGGCACGCCGGCGAAGCTTCCATCCGGACCCGTCGGCGAAGCTCGCGCCCGCCTCCAAGGACCGTCTGGGGATCGTCGATCATGTTCGCTTCAGTCGCGAGGCGGTTCTTCGGCTCCGCCAACGACCGGGTCATCAAGGGCCTCCGCCGCACCGTCGAGGCGATCAACGCCCTGGAGCCGGCGCTCGAGGGGCTGTCCGACGAGGCGCTGCGCGCGCGCACGGCCGAGTTCCGTGAGCGCCTGGCCCAGGGCGCCTCCCTGGACGATCTGCTCGTCGAGGCGTTCGCGACCGTCCGCGAGGCGGCGAAGCGGACCCTCGGCCAGCGTCACTTCGACGTGCAGCTGATCGGCGGCATGGTCCTCCACCGGGGCGACATCGCCGAGATGAAGACCGGCGAGGGCAAGACCCTCGTGGCGACGCTCGCCGCCTATCTGAACGCGCTCCCCGGCCAGGGCGTCCACGTGGTCACGGTGAACGACTATCTGGCCCGGCGCGACGCCGCCTGGATGGGCCGGATCTACAGTTTCTCGGGCCTCAGCGTCGGCTGCATCGTCCCCCAGCTGGACGAGCCGACGCGGCGCGACGCCTATCTCTGCGACATCACCTACGGCACCAACAACGAGCTCGGCTTCGACTATCTCAGGGACAATATGCGCCACTCGCGCGAGCAGATGGTCCAGCGCGGGCACAATTACGCGATCGTCGACGAGGTCGACAGCATCCTGGTCGACGAGGCCAGGACCCCGCTCATCATCAGCGGCCCGACCGAGGACAGCTCCGAGCTCTACCGGGCGGTCGACCGGCTGATCCCGGAGCTCGTGCCCGAGGACTGGGAGAAGGACGAGAAGCAGCGGACGGTGACGCTCACCGAGCAGGGCAGCGAGCACATGCAGGCGCTGCTCCAGGCGGCCGGCCAGCTGAAGAGCCCCGACCTCTACGACATCGAGAACGTGACGCTCGTCCATCACGTGAACCAGGCGCTCAGGGCCCAGAAGCTCTTCACCCGCGACGTCGACTACCTGGTCAAGGACGACAAGGTCATCATCGTCGACGAGTTCACCGGCCGCATGATGGAGGGCCGGCGCTATTCCGACGGCCTGCACCAGGCCCTCGAGGCCAAGGAGCGGGTCCATATCCAGTCCGAGAACCAGACGCTGGCCTCGATCACCTTCCAGAACTATTTCCGCCTCTACAAGAAGCTGGCGGGCATGACCGGCACCGCAGCGACCGAGGCGTCCGAGTTCGGGGAGATCTACAAGCTCGACGTGGCGGTCATCCCGACCAACGTGCCGATGACGAGGCGGGACGAGGACGACGAGGTCTACCGCACCGCGCGCGAGAAGAACGAGGCGATCGTGGGCGAGATCGAGGCCGCCCACGAGAAGGGCCAGCCCTGCCTCGTGGGCACCGTCTCGATCGAGAAGTCGGAGGCCCTGTCCGCCCTCCTCAAGCGCAAGGGCGTGCCCCATCAGGTCCTGAACGCCCGCTATCACGAGCAGGAGGCGATGATCATCTCCCAGGCGGGTCGCGTGGAGGCGGTCACCATCGCCACCAACATGGCCGGCCGCGGCACCGACATCCAGCTCGGCGGCAATGCCGAGATGCGCATCCTCCAGGAGCTGGGCGAGGACCCCGATCCGGCCCGGGCGGCGGCCATCACGGCCGAGGTCGAGGCCGAGCGGCAGCGCGTCCGGGAGCTGGGCGGCCTCTTCGTGCTCGGCACCGAGCGCCACGAGAGCCGCCGCATCGACAACCAGCTGCGCGGCCGCTCGGGCCGGCAGGGCGATCCCGGCCGCTCGAAATTCTATCTGTCGCTCGACGACGACCTGATGCGGATCTTCGGCTCCGAGCGCATGGACGGCATGCTCAAGCGCCTGGGCCTCAAGGAAGGCGAGGCGATCGTCCATCCGTGGATCAACAAGGCGCTCGAGAAGGCCCAGCAGAAGGTCGAGGCCCGGAACTTCGAGATCAGGAAGAACCTCCTCAAATACGACGACGTGATGAACGACCAGCGCAAGGTCGTCTACGAGCAGCGGCTCGAGCTCATCACGGCGCCCGACGTGGCCGACACGGTCAAGGACATGCGCGATCAGGTCGTCGACGACCTGGCGGCGCGCCACATGCCGGAAAGGGCCTATCCCGAGCAGTGGGACGTCGAGCGGCTCCACGCCGATCTCACCCGCTACCTCGCCCTCGACCTGCCGGTCGCCGAGTGGGCCGGGGAGGAGGGCATCACCCAGGAGGAGGTGAAGCGCCGCGTCCTGGAGGCGAGCGGCCGCAAGGTCGCGCACAAGATCGCCAGCTACGGCGAGCCGATGATGCGCATGGCCGAGAAGAGCCTGCTGCTGCAGATCCTCGACCATCTGTGGAAGGAGCATCTCCTCCACCTCGACCATCTCCGCCAGGGCATCCACCTGCGTGGCTACGGCCAGCGCGACCCCCTGAACGAGTACAAGAGCGAGGCCTTCGCGCTCTTCGACACGCTGCTGGAGAATCTGCGGCTCACCGTCACCCAGGTGCTCTCGCATCTCGAGATCCGCATGCCGGAGCCCGAGCCGGAGCCGGCCCCGCCGCCCCAGCCGGCGCCGACGCGGGTCAGATCCCTGGCGATGGCCGAGGCCGGCGGCGGCGGAGAGGAGATGGGCATGGACCCCCGCGACCCCTCGACCTGGGGCAAGGTCCAGCGCAACGCCCCCTGTCCCTGCGGGTCGGGGAAAAAATACAAGCAGTGCCACGGGCGGCTGGCCTGAGGCGGCCCCCGGTCCCGGCTGGCCGTTGATCGTCTCGAGCTGCAAGGGGTCGGGAAGCGTCTGGCCCGCGCTCTCCTCCCGATGGCGGTCGGCCGGGCCGGGCGCGTTGACATCACCCGGAGGCGATCGGATAGTCGTGGCTCGCTGGAGCCGAGCGCGGAGCGAAGGCCGAAAGTCGGTCCCGTCCCCGGCTCGGCGACAAGGCGGGGTCCGCGCGCTCTCGTCTGCAGGCGTCATGGCCCGCCGGAGCCTCGGAGGCGGCTGGAGGGCCTGCCGAGGGAGGAGAGGTCGGGGTGATGGACAGGGTGTGGTCTCCTGGTCTCCTGCTGGGGCTCCTGGTGTCGGCCGTCGGTCTCGCCGCCCAGCCGGCCGCCGGCGTCGCCGCCGAGACGAAGATCCTGACGGCCGAGCAGATCGCCTTCCAGCTCTCCCAGCAGCTGCCTTCCGTGAGGAAGGGCCTGATTCCCTCGGAGGGGACGGGCCTGTCGACCGTGACCTTCGAGTACAACTCCGACCGCCTCACGCCGCAGGCCAGGCAACAGCTGGACGAGCTCGCCAAGGCGCTGAGCTTCGATGCCTTCAAGGGCCTGCCGTTCCAGGTGGCCGGGCATACCGATGCGACCGGCGGCGAGGCGTACAATCAGGGGCTTTCCGAACGCCGGGCCCTGTCCGTCAAGGTCTATCTCGTCGACAACGATCATCTGGATGCCGGCAAGATCAAGCCGACCGGCTACGGCGAGAGCCGGCCCGATCCGCATTTTCCACCGACCGCCCCCGAGCAGCGTCGGGTCGAGATCCTGTTCCTGGCAGGCAAGTGACGCTCGAGGTGGTGCGTGGACGCGACGTCCTCGGTCCCGCAAGCCGAGAGGCGGAATGCCTGCCGTGAGCCCGGTCCGCCTCTGCCTCTCCATTCTTGCGCTCGCGGTAGCCCTGCTCGCCGGGCCGCCCCTGGCGAGCGCGCGCGCCCCTGCCGCGGGCCGCGCCGGCTACCGTGCCCTGGTGGTGGGCAACGCCGACTATCGGGCCCTGCCGTCGCTCAGGGGGCCCCGCGAGGACGCGGCCGACATGACGGCGGCCCTCAAAAAGCTCGGATACGACGTCACCACGCTGGTGGATGCCGATATCGCCGGCCTGCGCGCGGCGGTGTCGCGCTTCGAGCAGTCGCTGAAGCCCACCGATCGGGCCCTGGTCTACCTCTCCGGCCACGGCGTGCAGGTCCAGGGCAGCAATTGGTTTCTCGCCGTCGACGCCTCGCCCGCTCATATCGAGGACGTGCCGCAGACAGCGCTCCGCATCGACGAGCTGGTGGCAGGCCTCGGCGCCCGCGACGGCGGCACGACGCTGATCATTCTGGACGCGTGCAGCGATCCCGGCCTCAAGAGCCGGAGCGGGCAAGGGGCGGTCGGGCTCGGCCGGCTGGCGACGACGCCGCCCAACACCTACGTCGTCTACGCCGCCGGCTACGGCCAGCTCGCCGCGGGCGCCCTCAAGCGCAACTCGCTCTTCACCGAGAAGCTGCTCCAGAACATTGCCCAGCCACTGCCTCTGAACGACATCGTCGCCAGCGCCGAGGCCAGCGTCTTCGAGGTCTCGCAGGGCAAGCAGCTGCCGGTCGTCGCCCTCAGCACGATGTTCCAGCAGGGCTTCACGCTGGGGCCGCCGGGCTCTGCGCAGGCCACGCGGCCGCCCGGCCCGGTCGCCACCAGCGGCCTGGGCGCCGACCCTACCAAGCCCGGCACGATCATCCAGGACTGCCCGTTCTGCCCCGAGCTCGTGGTCGTGCCGGCAGGGACGTTCGAGATGGGGTCCTCGAGCGGCGAGGCCCGCGAGCGGCCGGTGCACGACGCCTCGGTTCCGGCACCGTTCGCGATGGGCCGCTTCGAGATCACGCGGCGTCAGTGGCAGGCCTGCGTCGCGGCCGGGACCTGCCGACCCAAGGCTCTCACCGTGGCCGAGGGCTACGACACCAAGGAGCCGGTCGGCAATGTGTCGTATGACGACGCCAAGGATTTCGTCGACTGGCTATCGCAGCAGACCCAGCGCCGCTATCGCCTGCCGACCGAGACCGAGTGGGAATACGCGGCCCGTGCCGGGACCTCGACCGCCTATCCCTGGGGCGACGCGCTCGACCCGACCAGGCTCAGCTGCAGCGATTGCGCCCGCACCGATGTCGCGCCGGTCGACGTCTTTCCGCCCAACGCCTGGGGCCTCTACGGCATGAATGGCAATCTCTGGGAGTGGACCCAGGACTGCTACACGAACGGCTATGGCCAGAAGCCGCGCGCGGTGTGCGAGGAGAGCGTGATCCGCGGGGGAGCCTTCGATCAGGCGGGGCGCTATGCCACGAGCAGCTATCGCGGCCGCGGCCTCTCGACCGACGAGCCCGGCGCCGCCTTCGGCTTCCGCGTCGCCCGCTCGCTCAACGGGCGGCGATAGGGCCGACGAAGCCATGCTGGCCGAAATGGACCAGCCTGATCGCCGGGTCCATCCAGATCCGGCCGCCGATGCCGCGCCATAGCCGGCAGAAGCCGTAGTCCTCCGACAGGAGCGCGCCGTCGACGATCTCGACGGCGAAGAAGTTGAAGAGCCAGCGCCGCTGCGCCTCCGCCATGGGCTCCTCGGCACGATAGTGCCGCTCGGGGAAGGCCAGGGCCAGGCGCTCGAACGCCGCGCGCTTGATGCACAGGAATCCCGCGGGGCCGAAGGCGATCTCGACGAGGCCGCTCCCGGCGTCCCGGGCCGCCGGCCCCGTCGCGCCCGGCACCGCCGCGAAGGGATAGTCGAGCGGATAGCGCTTTCGCGGATAGACGCCGCAGACCACGTCCTGGTCGTGGGCGAGGAGGCCGAGCACCGCCTCGGGCTCCCAGGCGATGTCGGCATCGATGAAGAGAAGATGGCTGGCGCGGTCGGTCGCCATGAACTGGGCGACCATCCGGTTGCGGGCCCGCTGCACGAGGCTGTCGCCCTCGCTGGTGAGCCAGAGCCACGGGATGCCCCGGCGTAAAGCTCCGCCACCGTCGCCACCGCCGAGGTCATGTAGCCGGTCGCGACCGTGCCGTTGTGGCAGGGTGTGGCGATGACGAGCCCCCCGATGGGAGACGGACGCTCGCCGGCCGCGGCGCCCGCCGCGCTCTCCGCGGCGGCGGCTGTCACCCCATCACCGCTGCGGCAGCCCGTAGAGGCTGTGCAGCTCGCCGATCGGCTTGCGTGCTCTCCGACTGGCGAAGATCGGTCCAGAAGTCCCGGAGGACGTAGCTCAAGCCGCCATAGTCGCCTTGAGCGCCGCGCGCGGCGCCCGTGAACTGATAGCCGCCGCAGAAGACATCGACCGTGTAGGGCAGAAGCGCCGGCTCGCGGTGGAAGGCCGCGTCGGAGGCGACGTTCTGCCAGGAGAGCGAGATGTCGGTGACGTCGGGGCAGGCCTCCCAGGGCTCGAAGGTCCGGCCGAGCTCCTTCTGCAGCTGCGCCAGCTCCTCCTGGGCCGCCTTCTCGCTCTCGCTGCTCCCGCCGCCCGCCGGGCCCGCGGCCGGCTCGATCGCCTGCATCGCCGCCAGGAGCTGGCTCGCGGTCACCGGCTGGACCGGCGTCAGATCGGGCAGCCGCGCCGGTTGCGCCGTCTCGACGGCGCTGTCGTAGAGCCCCTGGCCGCTGGCGGCCGTCGCCGCGTCGGTCAGGACGTTGGCGGGAGGGGACGGGTCGTTGTTCGTGCCTTCCACTTTCACCGTCGCCGTCGACGTCGGCGACTCGGTCGGCCGTGAGACCGGCGACGTTGAAGACCTGTGGCCGGGTCAGCTGGCCGGCGCCGACGCCTTCGGCGACGGCGGAGAGCTGGAACGGTCCCTGGCTGCCCACGGGCAGCGTCAGCGTCAGGTTGGCGAGGTTCCAGTCCGTGACGTCGATCGGGCCGGTGCCGGCGGTCGCTCGGTTGGTGCCGTCGGTGAGCACGCTGTCGGCCGGGAGGTCGCCGGTCTTGCAGGGTGAGCTTGGTGAACTGCGTGGTGCCGCGTGTCGGTCTGGGCGAGCGTCACCGCCGTCGCCATGCCCGGCACGATGTTGCTGACCGGATCGAGCGTCGGCGCCGGCACGTCGCCGCCGGTGAGGATCGTCACCGTGCCGAGCGGCGCCCTGCCGCCGACGGTCCCCGCGAAGGTGACCGGCCGTTGCCGGGGCGAACGTGAGGTCGGCGGGGCCGGCGGCGCCGCTGTCGACCGTGCCCCGGAAATCGATGGCACCGCCCGGGGGCGCCGCGGCCAGGGCGGTGGAGCCTCCTCCAGCCGTGCCTCTGCGTGTCGACGGTGACAGCGCCGTCCTTCGGATTGAGGACGATGCCACCTTCGCCCGCGTCCACATGAAATTGCCGCCGCCCGTGGTGTAGGTGCCGGTCAGCTCGACGGCTGCCGGCGCTGTAGGATTGTGAGCCTAAGGTAGAGACATCGGGCAGCGCCGACGATCGCGCCCGCGTCGACGAGGAGAGCTTCCCAGCGCGCCATCGGCGCCGATGCTCTGGCCGGCCGCGAACGTGATCGACGCCGGCTCGCCGAAGTCGTGACGAGATGCCGACGAGACTGACGCTGCTGCCCGGAGCGCTCAGCTGGGTCACGGTGAAGCTCTCGAAGCCCTCCGCCGACGACGGGTCCGCCACCCTTCTGGTCAAGGGACAATGTGCCAGCCACAAGGCCGGTGATGGCGACCGGACCACTCGCTCTGTTGGTCACCTCGAGACTGCCGAGTCCTGACGTCCAGCGGCTGCCTGCTGGCAGAGCCAGACTCCCTGGCGCGCATCCAGGATCACGCTGACACCGCCGAAATATAAAGGAGGATGATCCTCCAGAGATTGCCCCAGTCGTTGTGATCTGCGACTGAGCCAGATCCGGCTGATAAACTCAAGGCCGCTAGGAAAGTCGCTGCCGATGTTGATACTTGATCGAGCCATCGCGAGGCAGAGATTGTCGCTTGCGCCTTCATTCACAAGCTTGGTCGCGCTTATATCTATGTCGCCCACTGAACTGCCGAGGCCGTCCGTTAGCGTGATCGTCCCGCCGTCGTAGGATTGAGATTGCGTCCCGGTGGAGGCACCGGACGTCGACACGTCACCTAGGGTCATGCAGCAGGTGTGCTCATGACGACGCTGCGCGCGGAGATCGGTCCCCCGAGCGTAATGTCGCCTTTTGCCTCGATGACGAGTCGAAGTCGGCAAACGGTGCGCCATCGCGATCCTGGCCTCGGATGCTTGCATCCGGGTCGAGCTTGAAGTCCGAATCGGCGGAGAAGGTGAGCGTCGTAGCGTTGCTGTCGGCCGCGATCACGTCGCCCGTGACCTCGATTGTCCCACCCCGGTAGCTCCCGGTATCGATCGCGGTGGTGTCACCCAGCGTGAGGTCGGCTGGCGTCCTCATGGTGACACTATGGGCCGAGATCGGTCCATCGATTGCGATCTGCCCTTTTGCGCTGACTACGAGATCGAGGTTCTGGCCGCCCTCGATCGCGACGCCCTGGTCGAGGCTGAAGCTCGAGTCGGCGACGAAAGTGAGCGTCGCGGCGCTGCTGCCGGTCGTCACGATGTTGCTGGCGACCTCGATTGCGCCCGGCGCTCCCCGGGCAGGGACGTTGCTCGTGTCGACGTGAAGCGAGCCCTGTCTCGAGGCATCCTTCGATCTCGCTCGGTCGGATCACCGTCAGGGTCGGGGTGCTGACATCGTCCGGGTCGTCGCTGACCAGCACATCGCCCGGATCGAGGAGCCACTCTCCACCCGGAGCGTCGACGTGGGCGCCGCTCACCTCGAGAAGGCCCTTGCTCGAGGTCTCGACAAATCCGCCGTCGCCGCCCGCGGGGCCGCCGCGGGCCGAGGCGGTGCCGGTGAAGACGAGCTTGTCGGTGCCCCACGCCACGATGGTGCCGCCGTTGCCGCTCTCCGTGGCGTCGGCCTTGATCGTCGCACCCTCTGCCACCTCGACCTCTTGGGCGGGCTTGGCCAGCGGGACCGGCGGGACGCCGTGGGGGCCGGCGCCGATGCGGGCCTCGCCGCCGCCCGCCGCACCGGAGACGTCGATGACGGCGGTCGGGGCGAGCGCGATCCTGCCGGTGGCGAGCGTCACCTCGCCGCCGGTGTCGCCCGCGCCCCGGCCGCTCGCGTCGAGCCTGCCCGACTGGGTGAGGGTGGCGTCGCTGCCGCCCGAGAGGACGATCCTGCCGCCGACATTGGCGACGTGGCGGGCCTCGATCACGCCGCTCATGTTGACGATGCGATCGACGACGGCGCTGGCGTCGGCGACCGTGAGGGCGACCGTTCCGCCCTCGGCGCTGATGCTGCCGGCCTGCTCGATGCCCTTGACCGCCGGGTTGTCGCTGACATCGAGCGTGATGAGCCCATCCCCGTTGAGGTCGAGCGTGAAGGCCTCGCCGGAGGCGAGCGCCACGCGGCCGAGCTGGGCGTTGATGGTGCCGCTGTTCTGGACCCAGGGCGAGACGAAGGCGGCGAGCCCGCCATCGTGGATCGTGATGTCGCCCTCGTTCACGACGGAAGCGCCGGGCCTGGCACCGGGCTCGAACCGGTAGCGATCGGCCAGGAAGTCGCTGTCGTTCATGTGCGAGGTGCTGGCGACGAGCCCGGCCGTGTCGACCTTGGCGGTCTTCGCGAAGGTGATGCCGTTCGGGTTCAGGAGCACGACCTGCCCGTTCGCGGTCAGCTTGCCGGCGATGGTCGACCGCTCGTCGCCGACCACGCGGTTGAGGGTCACGGACTTCGTGCCCGGCTGCACGAAGCGCGTCTCCTCGCCGGAGTCGATACTGAAGCCGCGCCAGTTGATGACCGCTTTCTTGCTCGTCTGGTCGATCTGCAGCACGCCTGCCGGGCCTTGGGTGATCTTGACCTTGCCATGCACGATCTTCGGCCCGTCGGGATTGGCGAGCGCCGGCACGGCGACGGTAAGGCAGAGGCCGAGCGAGAGCGCGGCGGTGCAGAGCGCCGTCGACTGTCGCAGCGCCGAGCGAAGGCTGCGGCAGGAGCACGAGACGAAAGTCGCGTCCATCTCAGAACCTCTTCGTCAGACGGGCGAAGATGCGGGGGTAGCGATCGTTCGAATTGTTGAGCGTGCTCGGATCCCGCGTCAGCGGCATGGCCACGATCAGGGTTCCGGCCAGGTCCTGCCGGAAGTTGAGATCCACGCCGACGCCGGACGAGACGAGGCTGCTGTGATCGTTTTCCACATGCCGATCGTTCTCCCAGACGGCGCCGCGCGTCGACGAAGACATAGGCCTGATAGCTCTCGAGCCAGGTGCGCCGGCCGGGGGCGCCATACTGGAGCTGGATGCGTGCCGGCCACGCCGGTGTCGCCAGCGATCTCGTACGGCCCATAGCCGCGCCCGAACACCTCGCCGCCGACCCCGAACTGCTCGGGCCCCGGCAAGGTATCGAAGGCATACTGGCGTGCTCACGGCACCTCGCAGCGAGAATCCGCGCCCGAGATCCTGGTCCCGCGTGACGGAGAGGTTCAGCCGCGTGAAGGTGATGTCGCCCTTCGGCCGGGACTCGCCCGTGGTCCTTACCGGCTCGGTGTGCGCGTCGAGCACGTCCATGCCTTGTGTCACGTCGAGGCCGAAAAGGGTCACGCCACGAAGGCTGTCGACGATGTCGAAGGTGCCTCCCGCCGTCACCGAGCGCGTGCGGTCGCTGGTGTCGTTCGTGCCGGTGAAGGCGTTGTCGGAGTTCTGAAAGCGCAGCCCGCCGAAGAGCGACAGATTCTCGCTGCGCGACCGGATGAACGGATGAGCCACATAGAGCGAGCCGAAGATCGAGTGGCCCTCGTCGTCCGTGCCTCTCAGACCATCGAGCTCGTCGGGCTCGGTGTGCGTATAGGAGCCGTCAAAGGTGACGACGGTGCCTTCGGGCCCCACCGGCAGGCTGTGGCGGAGGCTCAGATACTGCAGCTCGTCGAGCGGCACCGTCACCAGCCCACGAAGCTCGGTGCTGTCGTAGCGATGATAGAGATTGTTGCCCACGACAGCCCCGGAAAGCTGGGTGGGACCGAGGAACCGGGTGCCGAAATTGTCCGCCGAGACCGAGCCGCTGAAACGGGTCTCCTCCCAGATGATCACGAGCTCGGAAGCGCCCTGCTCGACGGGCGAGGGCCGCAGGATCGTTCGGGCCGTCACTCCCGGCAAGTCGTTGAGCAGGAGAATGTAGCGCTCGAGCACGCGCTCCTCGAGCGGCCGCGACGCCTTGATCCGCTCGATCGCATGGTCGAGGGTCGTGCGATCGCCGGTGGGCTCGCCATCGACGATGACCTTGTCGACATATCCCTCGACGACCTGGATCCGGGCTATTCCGTCGGCGATCTCCTGCGCCGGCACCAGTGCCCGCGACAGGATATAGCCGGCGTTGCGATAGCGCACCGTAATGGCGGCGGCGATCTCCCAAAGCTCGGCGAGACTGATCTCCTTGCCGAGCTTGTCTTGCCAGAGGGGCTTCAGCTCTGCCTCTTTGAACACCGAGTTGCCGCTCACCTCGACTTGGGCCAGCTTGAAGCGGACTTCCGCGGCGCCCGGCGGCGGCGAGGGCTGCCCCGTTTCCGGAACCGAGACCGGCGGCGCGGCTTCGGGCACTGTCGGGGCCGGCTCAAGTCGCCGTTGAATGGTTCCGGGAGCTGTCGAGGGAGGGATCTGCTGCGGCAGGGCCGGCGATACAGTCATCAGGACCGCCACGGCCGTGGTCAGGCCAATCCTGGTCGTTTCCCCCGTCACCGCTCGGCTCCGGCACAGTGACCTCGGCCGCGGTGCGACCGACCGTTAACTGAAATTAATAACAGCTGCGGAGCGGAAGTCACCAAAAACGATGGCTGGACGCTGTGTCGTTCGTCACTGTGGTAGAACTCGAAGGCCCGTAAAGTACGAGCGCTGCGCCGGGTGCTCGATGCGCACCCACGATATGGGCCACGACCTGCATGCTGGTGGCGGCCGGGCTCTCGTCCATGATGACGAGCTCGGGATCAAGGTCAGCGCCCGCGCGATCGCCACCGACTGCTGCTGCCCGCCCGAGAGTCGGCCGACATCGGCATGGTAGTCCACGGCCTTGGCGGCGTGCTGGATGCCCTGCTCCATGGCTCCCCAGAAGGGGTTGGAGAGCGTCTTCACGAGCACGCCGTAGGTGGCCGCCGCTCAGGCCAGCGTGGAGCCTATCTGCGGCGCCTCCCGACGCGCGCCGGCATCCGGTCGGTCAGTGCAGCTGCCAGACCCCCTTGCCGTGGCGGAGATGGCTCGGGCCGATCAGCTTGCGCCGGCCTACGGTCACGGAATGGAGCTTGCCCTCGATGTTTCTCGTCCAGAAATCCAGGAACCGGTGCAGCTCCGGATAGTCGGGCGCCAGGTCGAGATGCTGCCACACGAAGCTCTGCAGCAGGCCCGGATGGTCGGGCATGTGATAGAGGATCTCGGCCGTTGCCAGGCGGTAGCCCTGGAGCTGCCGTTCCAGTGATCCGTGGCCCTGCGTCGCCATGCGTCACCTCCGCTTCGTCCCCCGCGGCACCAGCTTTCCGCGAGCACACGCGCATCGTCAAGCATCAACCCCTAAGAAAGTCTTTCGTTCCAGATTGTTAGCAGCCAGCACTGACGAGTGCTCGCAGCTGCGGCAGGCCCTTGAACGGGCCAAATCGATCCCTAACTAGGGGCTGGCACTCCTCACCTGGGAGTGCTACCAACCGGCTCCCCAGAGTTTTCGTCATCACGAGGAGGTTCCATGCACTTCAGACCGCTGCACGATCGCGTCGTTCTCCGTCGCCTGGAGGAGGAGCAGAAGAGCAAGGGCGGGATCATCATTCCGGACACCGCCAAGGAGAAGCCGATGCAGGGCGAGGTGGTGGCCGTGGGCCCCGGCGCCCGCGACGAGCAGGGCCAGGTCCAGCCGCTGGACGTCAAGCCCGGCGACCGGGTGCTGTTCGGCAAATGGTCCGGCACCGAGGTCAAGATCGACGGCGAGGAGCTGTTGATCATGAAGGAGAGCGACATCATGGGGATCATCGAGGGCGCGTCCGCGGCGAAGAAGGCCGCCTGAGGCCCGCGATCTCCGGCATCACAACGAGAAGGACCAGCCATGGCTGCCAAGGACGTCAAATTCTCTACCGAAGCCCGCAACAAGATGCTCAGGGGCGTCACGATCCTCAACGACGCGGTGAAGGTGACGCTGGGCCCGAAGGGCCGGAACGTCATCCTCGACAAGAGCTTCGGGGCGCCCAGGATCACCAAGGACGGCGTCACCGTCGCCAAGGAGATCGAGCTTTCCGACAAGTTCGAGAACATGGGCGCGCAGATGGTGCGCGAGGTGGCCTCGAAGACCAACGACATCGCCGGTGACGGCACGACGACCGCCACGATCCTGGCCGCCGCGATCGTGCGCGAGGGGGCCAAGTCCGTGGCCGCCGGCATGAACCCGATGGACCTCAAGCGCGGCGTCGACATGGCGGTCGAGGCCATCGTCGCGGACCTGAAGAAGCGCACCAAGAAGGTCACGACCTCGGACGAGATCGCCCAGGTCGGCACGATCGCGGGCAATGGCGACCGCGAGGTCGGCAAGATGCTGGCCGAGGCCATGCAGAAGGTCGGCAACGAGGGTGTCATCACGGTCGAGGAGGCCAAGAGCCTCGAGACCGAGCTCGACATCGTCGAGGGCATGCAGTTCGACCGCGGCTACATCTCGCCCTACTTCGTCACCAACAGCGAGAAGATGCGGGCCGAGCTCGAGGATCCCTACATCCTCATCCACGAGAAGAAGCTCTCGAACCTGCAGGCCATCCTGCCCGTGCTCGAGTCGGTGGTGCAGAGCAGCCGTCCGCTGCTGATCATCGCCGAGGACGTCGAGGGCGAGGCGCTGGCGACGCTGGTCGTGAACAAGCTCCGTGGCGGGCTGAAGGTTGCGGCGGTCAAGGCGCCGGGCTTCGGCGACCGCCGGAAGGCGATGCTCGAGGACATCGCGATCCTGACGGCCGGCCAGGTGATCTCCGAGGACCTCGGGATCAAGCTCGAGAACGTCACGCTCGACATGCTCGGCCGCGCCAAGCGGGTGACGATCGAGAAGGAGAACACGACGATCGTCGACGGGGCCGGCGCCAAGGAGGAGATCACGGGCCGCTGCAACCAGATCCGGGCGCAGATCGAGGAGACGACCTCGGACTACGACCGGGAGAAGCTGCAGGAGCGGCTGGCGAAGCTGGCGGGCGGCGTGGCGGTGATCCGCGTCGGCGGGGCCACCGAGATCGAGGTCAAGGAGCGCAAGGATCGCGTCGACGACGCGATGAACGCGACCCGCGCCGCGGTCGAGGAGGGTGTCGTCGCCGGTGGCGGCGTGGCGCTGCTCTACGGCCTGAAGGCGCTCGAGGGCCTGAAGCCCGAGAACGACGACCAGCGGGTCGGCGTCGAGATCGTCCGCAAGGCGATCACGGCCCCGGCACGCCAGATCGCCGAGAATGCCGGCATCGACGGCTCGATCGTCATCGGCAAGCTGCTCGAGAGCAAGGACTCGAACTGGGGCTACGACGCCCAGCTGGGCGAGTATGGCGATCTCGTGAAGAAGGGCATCATCGACCCGACCAAGGTCGTGCGCACCGCCCTTCAGGACGCCGCCTCGGTTGCCGGCCTGCTCATCACCACCGAGGCCATGGTCGCCGAGAAGCCCGAGAAGAAGCAGGCCATGCCTGCCGGCGGGCCCGGCGGCGGCATGGGCGACATGGACTTCTGATCGATCTTTTTATCGGTCAGGCACGTCGGGGAGGGGCCGCGGGCAACCGCGGCCCTTCTCCTTTTCAGCCCATTGCCGCCGCGCCGCGCTCGGTGCTATCAATGTTGCTATCATGGGCGATGGAGACCGCCATGGGCCAGGTCTTGGTCCGGAATCTCGAGGACGAGGTGATCGAGACGCTCAGGCGCAAGGCGGCGGCGGGCGGCATCTCGCTCGAGGAGCAGGTCCGACGGATCCTTCGTGGCGCCGCTCGTCCGAGCAAGGACGACCTCCTCGAGGAGCTGAAGGAGATCCGGGCCATGACGCCGCCCGGGCCTCGCCCCCTCGCGGAAGACATCATTCGCGAGATCCGTGACAACGAATGACGCTCGTGGTCGACGCCAGCGTTGCGCTCAAGTGGTTCGTGAGCGAGCCGGGCACAGACGCGGCCGCGACGCTCCTGGCGGGACCCGAGCCGCTGATCGCTCCGCAGCTCGTGGTGGGCGAGATCTGCAATGCGACCTGGAAGCTTTGGCGTCGTGGCGCTCTGGCGGCGGTCCAGGCCCAGAGGATCGCCAGCCGCATCGCCCGCACCTACGATCGGCTCGTTCCCATGCCGGGCTTGGCTACCTCAATCGGCGGCGATCGCCCTCGATCTCGATCATCCGGCCTATGACTGCTTCTACCTCGCCCTGGCCGAGCGCGAGCGCACCCTCGTCGTCACCGCCGACCGGCGGCTTGCGGCCAAGGTCACGCAGACACCCTATGCCGGCCTCGTCCGTCTCCTCGCGAGCTAGCGCCTCACCGTGAGATAGGCGTAGCGCCCGCTCCACCCGAGGCGCTATCGACGGCTCGGTTCTGCACGAGCGGAGGCACATCGGTGAGCAGCAATGTCCCGGCCGAGATGACCTATGTCCGGATCGACGGCTTCGGCGGCCCCGAGGTGCTGAGGCCGGCGCGGATGGCCGTGCCCGAGCCGCGCGCCGGCGAGGTGCTGATCAAGGTGGCGGCGGCAGGCGTCAACCGCCCGGATCTCCTGCAGCGGCAGGGGGCCTATCCGCCGCCGCCGGGCGCCAGCGATGTCCCGGGTCTCGAGGTGGCGGGTGAGGTCCTGGCGGTCGGAGAGGGCGCCCGGCGCTACCGCCCCGGCGATGCCGTCTGTGCGCTGGTGGCGAGCGGCGGCTATGCCGAGTGGTGCACGGCGCCCGAGCCGCAGGTCCTGCCGGTGCCGAAGGGCCTCTCGATGGTCGAGGCCGCGGCCCTGCCCGAGACCTTTTTCACAGTCTGGACCAACGTCTTCGAGCGCGGCCGCCTCGTCGCGGGCGAGACCTTTCTCGTCCATGGCGGCTCCTCGGGCATCGGCACGACCGCGATCCAGCTCGCCCGGGCGCGGGGTGCCCGGGTCTTCGCCACAGCCGGAAGCCCCGAGAAATGCCGGGCCTGCGAGCGGCTGGGTGCCGAGCGGGCGGTCGACTACCGCTCCGAGGACTTTGTCGCCGTGGTAAAGGAAAAGACCGGCGGCCGAGGGGTCGACCTCGTGCTCGACATGGTCGGCGGCGACTATGTGGCCCGCAACCTCGAGGTCGCGGCGGTCGGGGGACGGATCGTCCAGATCGCCTGGCTGCATGGACCGAAAGTCACCGCCGATTTCGGGCGGCTGATGATCAAGCGCCTCACCTGGACGGGCTCGAGCCTGCGCCCGCGCTCCATCGAGGACAAGGGCGCCATCGCCCGGGCGCTCGAGCGCGAGGTCTGGCCCCTGCTCGAGGCCGGCACGGTGCGGCCGCAGATCCACGCGACCTTTCCGCTCGCCGAGGCGGCGCAGGCGCATGCGCTCATGGAGAGCGGGGCGCACGTCGGAAAGATCGTCCTGATCGTCTGAGCGCGGTCGTCTCCGGCTCAGTCGAGGGCGTCCTCCTGCCCGACGCGGTGGCGGGGCGTGCCCCCGGCGAGGTAGGTCTCCAGATTGTCCATGAAGAAGGCGGCCAGCCGCTCCTGCCAGTCGGCCACGGCGTCGGCGCAATGGGGGCTGAGGATGACGTTGCCGAGGGCCCAGAGGGGGCTCTCGGCCGGCAGGGGCTCGTGCTCGAAGACGTCGAGATAGGCGCCTCCCAGCCGCCCCGAGACGAGCGCCGATACCAGCGCCGCCTCGTCCACCACCGGGCCGCGCGCCGTGTTGACGAGGAGAGCGCCCGGCGGCAGCAGCGCCAGCGCCGCCGCGTCGATCAGATGCCTCGTCTCGGGCGTCAGGCGCACATGCAGGCTCAGCACGTCGGCGCGGGCCAGCGCCGCCCCCAGCTCGGTCATGGGCAGGCAGTCGTCGAGCTCGGGCAGCGGCCGCGGCCGGCGGGCCACGCCGACCGTCCGCATCCCGTGGGCCCGGCCCAGCCGCGCCACCTCCCGGCCGATGGCCCCGGGTCCGACGATGACGAGCGTCCGCCCCGCCAGCGGCCGCCATTCCTGCTTTTGCCACAGCCGCCGGCCCTGCTGGCGAAGATAGGTCGGGAGACCGAAGGCCAGCGCGATCACGGCACCGATCGCCACCTCGGCGAGGAACGGGCCGAGCACGCCCCGGCTGTTGGTCACCAGCAGCCGACCGGCGTCCCAGCCCAAGAGATGGTCGAAGCCGGAGCCCCCGACATGCAGCCATCCGAGGCTCGGGCAGGCGATCAGCGGCCGCTGGCCCGGCCCGTCGAAGCGCTCGGTCTTGCAGCCATAGGCGATGGTCGGGCGGAACCGCTCGAGCATCGCCGGCAGCGTCTCCGGCCGGGTGCAGGCCTCGACCTCGAGCCCGGGGAAGCGCCGCTTCAGCTCGTCCAGATAGAGATCCGCCCGGTCGTGCGCGACCAGCAGCCGCTCGCCCATCCTCTCCTCGCCTCCCGCTCTGCCGGCCCGAAACCCGACGGCACCGGACTCGACGGACGATCCACGGGCACCATATGCAAGTCGTGGCGGCGTGCTGCCACATTGCGATGGGAGGATCCATGTATCGCGCCTACCGGCTCGACAATCGCGGCCTCGGCCTGTGGCAGATGCTGGGCTGGCGGGGCATCGCCATCGTGGCGGTGGCGCTGGCGCTGGTCGTCGCCCTGGCGATCGCCGCCACCGGCCTTTTCCTCGTTCTGCTCCCGATCTTCCTCGTCGCCGGGCTGCTCGGCCGCTTCCTGGCCGCGCGCGAGGCCCGGCCTCGGCCGTCGCACCGTCCGCCCGAGGTGCTGGAGGGCCGGTTCGAGGTCCTGGACGTGGAGCCACCGCCCCCGGGACGGGGCTGGGGGCGGCCGAGCCGCTAGCCCGGTCCGGCCGACGGGCGTCACCTGGGCTCGGTGGCCCGCATGGACGGCCGCTTCGCGAGCTGCCCGTACCAGGCCGCCAGGCCGGGTCGGCCTTCCCGCCAGCCCTCGTCGGCGAAGCGGAAGTCGAGATAGCCCAGCGCGCAGCCGATCGTGATGCTGCCGATGTCCAGCCGTCCGTCCAGGCTTTCGACGCCGGCCTCGAGATGGTCGAGGGATCGGGTGATCTTCAGCTTCTGCCCCGCGATCCACTCGGCCCAGCGGAGTGGCTCCGGACGAAGAAACGTCTCGTAGCGGGTGGCGACGCCGGCATCGAGGATGCCGTCGCCCAGCGCCTGCAAGGCGAGAGTCACCAGCCGCTCGCGGCCCGCGGGCGGAAAAAGCGCCGGGCCGGTGCCCTGGCCGTCGAGATACTCGGCGATCACGCGGGAGTTGTAGAGCGCCAGGCCGTCATCCGTGACGAGGCAGGGGATCTTGCCCAGCGGATTGTCGGCCACCACGGCCTCGTTCGGCGCCACGGGCGTGAGCTGCCGGTTGAGGATCTCGATGCGGGAGGCCAACCCCTTCTCGTGGGCGACGACGACGACCTTGCGCCCGAAGGGCGAGGCGGGATTGGTGTGCAGTCTCATCCATGGTCTCCCGAGAAGCCCGGCCGGGCGCGGCGTGGCCCCTCTCTAGCTCGTTCCGATCGCCTGCGCATCTGCGTCTCGGGCGCCTCTGTTGACCCTCGCCGCGGGCGCGTCTAAGGGCGGCCGCACGGGCCCTGGCGGTGCGCTGGCAGCGCTCCTCGCTCGGATGGCTGGGGGGAGGCCGGCGACGGATGACGCTCTATCTCTGGGTCGCGCTGGGCAGCGCGCTGGGCGGCGTGGCCCGCTTCTGGATGTCCGGGCTCGTCGCCGAGCGCATCGGCGAGGTCTTTCCCTGGGGCACGCTGACGGTGAATGTCCTGGGCTCCTTCATCATCGGCCTGTTCGGCACGCTGACCGCGGCCGACGGGCGCCTCTTCGTGCCGCCCGAGGTCCGGGTCCTGGTGATGGTCGGCTTCTGCGGGGGCTTCACCACCTTCTCGAGCTTCAGCCTGCAGACGCTGGCGCTGGCGCGGGACGGCGAGTGGCTCTGGGCCGGCGCCAACATTGTTCTCTCCGTGCTAGTCTGCCTCGTCGCCGTGTGGCTCGGCCACAGCCTCGCCGCGGCGCTCAATCGCTAGGGAGACCCGGCAATGCAGGTCCCGGAGGCCGCCACGCTGTTGCGCATCTTCCTCGGCGAGAGCGACCGCCAGGACCATCAGCCGCTCTACGAGGCGATCGTGCTCGAGGCCCGGAAGGCCGGCCTCGCCGGCGCCACCGTGCTCAGGGGACCGATGGGCTTCGGCCATTCGAGCCACCTGCACACCGCCAAGATTCTTCGTCTGTCGGTCGACATGCCGATCATCGTCGAGATCGTCGACGCCGAGGAGAAGGTGCAGAAATTCCTGCCGGTGCTCGACGGCATGATGGGCAGCGGGCTCGTGACCCTCGAGAAGGTCCAGGTGCTCCGCTACGGCAAGATCGGCAACGGCGCCCGAGGCGGCGGGGCATAGGCCCGGGCCGCCTTTCTCCCGTGCCGCATGGCGGCGACCGTCGGCGGGGCCGCATCCGTCCGGCCGGGCTCGATACAACGAGGAGACGTCGCTGATACGAACGAGCCAGCCACCGGAGATCGACGCGGGCCCCGCGACGGCCGAGCGCGCCGGCCTCCGGCTCCGGGCCATCCTGAACGAGGCGGGTGGCACCATCCGCCGCGAGGGCGGCGAGGCCATCCGCGCGAGGCTGGCCGCCGCCTTCAGCGCCGCCGGCGCGGACGTCGAGATCGTCCTCGCCAGCGGCGCACGGCTGCGGGAGGTCGCCGAGGCGGCGATCGCGGCCGCCCGGGCCGGCGAGATCGACGGCATCGTCGTCGGCGGCGGCGACGGCACCATCGGCTCCTGCGCCGCGCTCGTCGCCGGCACGGGCGTGCCGATGGGTGTCCTGCCGCTCGGCACCCTCAACCACTTCGCCCGCGACCTCGGCATGCCGCCGGACATCGAGCAGGCCGCCGCCGTGATCGCGCGGGGCCATCGGCGCCGGGTCGACATCGGCGAGGTCAACGGCGCACGCTTCGTCAACAACTCGCTGATCGGCGTCTATCCCTACATGGTCATCGAGCGCGAGCGGCGGCGGCGCCTGCACGGGCTGGGCAAGTGGCCGGCCATGGCCATCGCCTTCGTCCGCATGCTCTGGCGATTTCCGCGCCGCCGCCTGTCGCTGCACGTCGCGGGCCACGCGGTGCCGTACCGGACCCCGCTCATGTTCGTGGGCGTGAACGAGTACGAGCTTCGACGGGCTCGAGGTGCGCCGCACGGGCGGCCTGGACGGCGGCCGGCTCTGGGTGTTCGTGGTCAAGCAGCAGAAGCCGCTGGGTCTCCTGCTGCTCGCCTGCCGTGTCTTCTTCCGCGGCCTGCGTCCGGCCCGCGATCTGGACGTCGTGCGCTGCGTCGAGGCGGAGATCCGGACGCACGCGAGCCGCGTGCCGGTGGCCCGCGACGGCGAGGTGCATCGGATGCGCGGGCCCTTGCGCTACAGCGTGCTGGCGGGCGCGCTCACCGTCTTCGCGCCGCCGGAGGAGCCCGCCGCTTGAGCGCCGCCATGCCCTTCGTCTTCAGCGACGCTCACGCCGGTCACGACCCGGCGTTCTTCATCGTCCGGGGCCAGGTCCGGCACAGCGCCGAGCAGCCCGAGCGGGCCCGAGTCCTGAAGGCCGCCGCCCTGCGCGCGGGCCTGCGCCCCGCTCCGGCCCTGAGCCACGGGCGGGCGCCCCTCCTGGCGGTGCACAGCCCGGACTATCTGAGCTTTCTCGAGCATGCGCAGCGGGACTGGCGGGCGCTCGCCGGGACGGGCCCCGAGGTCGTGGCGAACATGCACCCGCAGCGCCACGCCGCGACCTATCCGCGCTCGATCGTCGGGCGGGCCGGTTGGCACATGGCGGACGCCGCCTGCCCGATCGGCCCAAAAACCTTCGAGGCGGCCTGCGCCTCCGCCGACGTCGCCCTCACCGCGGCAGGCCTCCTCCTGGACGGCGAGCGGCAGGCCTATGCGCTCTGCCGGCCGCCGGGCCACCACGCCTATGCCGACATGGCGGGCGGCTTTTGCTTCCTCAACAACACCGCCATCGCCGCCCGGCATCTGCGCCGCCGATTCGAGCGGGCCGCAGTGCTCGACATCGACGTGCACCACGGCAACGGCACCCAGGGCATTTTCTGGGAGCGGCCGGACATCCTGACCGTCTCGATCCATGCCGACCCCGCCGACTACTATCCCTTTTTCTGGGGCCACGCGCACGAGCGGGGTGTCGGAGCCGGGGCCGGCGCCAACCTCAACCTCCCGCTCCCCGTCGGCAGCGAGGATCCCTGTTGGCTGGCGGCGCTCGACGAGGCGCTGGCGGCCGTCGACGCCTTCGCCCCGGAGGCGCTGGTCCTGGCGCTCGGCCTCGACGCGCATCTGAGCGACCCGCTTCAGGGCATGCGCGTGACGACGCCGGCCTTCGCCGAGGCCGCGGCCCGCATCGCCCGCCGGCCTCTGCCCATCCTCCTCGTCCAGGAAGGCGGCTATCTCTCGCCCGAGCTCGGCCAGAACCTCGAAAGCTTCATGAGTGGCTTCTTGCGCGCGAGGGCGGGCGGCTAGCTCGGCCCGAGATCGTGGCGGCGGCCGTCTGGGGTGCGGTGTCGACCGGCACGCTCACCTCGGGCGGCCCGCTCGGAACGTCGTCTTACTTTCGCAGCGTCTTCCACGGAGCTTCGCCCGCCACGTCGACCACCTCGTACCCCACGGGTCCGACGCAGGGTCCGAGGATCGCGACGATCTTCGCGGGCTGGTCGCCGTCATTGAACGAGGCATGCACGACGCCGGCCGGAATGAAGGCCGAGTCGCCGGGGCCGAGCAAGCGCTTCTCGCGATCGACCCACTGCTCGATCTTGCCGGCCGTGACGAGGATCACCTCTTCCTGATCAGGGTGCTTGTGGAAGTCATGTCCTTTGCCCGGATCGAAGCTGACGGCAATCACGGTCAGTTGCTTGGCACCCGTGCTGGGCGGATCGCTGAGCCTGCTGGAGGTGCCGAAGTCATCGCCCTTGACCTCGACCTCCGTCGCGATCACGAATTTCCCAGGCATCGCACTCCTCCCTGCATCTGTCCTCTGATCCCCCCGAGCAGAGATCTTCCGGACGGCTTTGGTTTCCGCCGCGATGGTCCTCCTCGAAGGCATGTAGGTCAATGACAACCCCCTCGCGCGCCACGGCCGCCCGCAGGGGAAGGGACCTGCGGGGCAGCTTCCTGGTCCCACTCGTCGCGCTCGCCAGGAGGTCGATGAAGGAGAAGGGCAGGCCCCGCCACCGTGCGCCACGGACCATAGCGCTCCCGCGGATCACGCCACGGAACATCCGTCTTACCGGGCCACGGCATGGCGTTGATCATCGTCCGATGGTTCCGGGCCGGCCACCGCGTTCTCGGATGAGGAAGATGGCGACAACGCCCGGCTATTTGTGTACCCATAGCTCTCGCTTCCGAAGAGGGTGCGACCTTGCCTAAAGTCTTCTTTTCCTACTCCCGCGCCGACGAGGGACTTAGGGATCAGCTTGAGAAACAGCTCGCGATACTCAAGCGGCAGGGTGTGATCGAGACTTGGCACGACCGCCGTATCGGCGCCGGTCAGCACATAGATCGTGCCATCGATGACCACATCAACAGCGACGAGATCATACTTCTGCTCATTAGCGCCGACTTCCTGGCGTCAGACTACTGCTACGACGTCGAGATGACGCGGGCCATGGAGCGTCACAACGCGGGCGCAGCCATCGTCATCCCGGTCATTCTTCGGGCTTGCGACTGGCGCCATGCACCCTTCGGTAAACTCAACGCCACGCCCCGCGATGGCAAGCCGATCGTGCAGTGGCCCGACCTCGATGAGGCCTTCCTTGAAGTCGCCAAGGCCGTTCGAGAGGCGTCGACGCGCGTGAGAGGGACGCGCCCCACGTCGCGAACCGAGATCAGCACAGGTGCTATAGAAGTTCCTGTGGCTTCGCAGGCCGCAGGCCCGCGATCCAGTAATCTTAGGCTTACGAAGACTTTTACACAGCGGGACAAGGATACGTTTCAGATTGAGACATTTGAGTTCATCGCGCGATTCTTCGAGAACTCGCTGGCTGAGCTTGGTGCACGTAATCAGGATTTTGAAGGTGTATTTCGTCGTGTAGACGCGAACAGGTTCTTCGCGGCTGTCTATCGTGATGGTAAGGACGTCGCGCGTGCTACGGTCTAAACCGGTGGCGAGGCGTTTGGGCGAGGTATAAAGTACGTTAGCAGTGAAACCATGCAGAACAACACGATCGACGAATCTCTGACCGTAGGAGCTGATGATCAGACACTCTTTCTCACCAGCCCGGGAATGCAGTCGTTCGGCAAGAGCCGCGATCAAACGCTCTCACAGGAGGGGGCGGCGGAGCTCTTCTGGAGCATTCTGATCGGCCCGCTGCAGCAGCGCCTCAGCTAGTGGATCGATGGGGCGCCTAGGATGCTCTTAGCGAAGGAGTTTACGGTTGGGACGCTGGCAGATGTGAAGCCTGTCTCTCTGATGCTGCCCAGAAAGGTGTCCGAGGCACCATTTCTGGTGGGATCGGTCAAGGACACTCCGACGGCGGTCTCCCTCGGTGACGAATTTCCCTTCCATGCTGTCGGATGCACCAACGCAATGGAGTGGCGCGGGCTGGTCATCCCGAACGTGGTCATTGAAGTTGACGAGAGAAGCTTGTTCGATCCGCAGTTCGGGCCGACTACGGTCGGGGCCATCATTAGGATCGAGACGCGCCTCGGTATACTCGCCAGGGCGGAGCCTTCGAGGGTAGGGACGTTGATGGTGGATTTGGAGGCAGATTTGGCACCGACACACGACATGAGTGCCGGCTTCACCAAATGGCGCATCGTTATCGGGGAGGGGCAGGACAAGCGCGTGCTTCGGGAAGTCGACACAGGCCGGGGTGCAGAACGCCATCCTACCCCGAAAAATTCACTGGGGCTGAGCCGGAAGGCGGCGGGCGCGGCGTAAATGTCTGAGTTCGTGTATGTTTCTGGTGCTGAAGCAGAGACAGCACGGCTCGACGGAGTACCGCGCCCGCCATGGCAGAGAATGCCTCGCTCCTCCCCGGCTTGTCACCGGTCGGCGGCAAGCCGGTGCACATCACCTTCGATGGCGGTCGGCTGACCTCGGACGTGGGCGTGCTGCTGCTGGCCGAGACCGAACGTCGGCTCGGGATCGCGCAGCGCTTGGCGCGCTGCCTCACCGACCCGCGGTCGCCGGAGCGGGTGCGGCACACGCTCACCGACATGATCCGCTTCCGGATGCTGCTGATCGCGGCCGGCTATCCGGACGCGAACGACTGCGACGCGCTGCGCCTCGACCCGGCGTTCAAGATGGCGGTCGGGCGGCTGCCCGAGAGCGGCGACGATCTGTGCTCGCAGCCGACCATGTGTCGGCTGGAGAACTTGCCCGGCGCCATCGCGCTCAAGCGGATGATGGCGGCCATGGTCGAGCTGTTCTGCGATAGCTTCACCGTGGTGCCGAACCGGATCGTGCTCGACATCGACGATACCTGCGATCCCGCCCACGGTCGGCAGCAGCTCTCCCTCTTCCACACCTACCATGACGAGCGCTGCTTCCTGCCGATCCACGTCTACGAGGCGACCACGGGCAAGCCGGTGGCGGTGATTCTGCGGCCCGGCAAGACCCCCGACGGGGCCGAGGTCGCGCTCGTCCTGCGTCACGTCATTGGCGCCATCCGCCGGCGCTGGCCCCGTGTCGACATCCTGGTCCGCGGCGACAGCCACTACGGGCGCCACGAGGCCATGAGCTGGTGCGAGCGCAACCGGGTCGCCTACGCCTTCGGCCTCGCCGGCAACAAGGTCCTGCTCGCCCGTGTGACGGCCCTCGCCGAGGAGGCGGCCCTTCGTCGGATCGAGGGCGAGGCCGAGAAGGTCCGCCGCTACGACGAGTTCCGCTACGCCGCCAAGACCTGGAGCGTCGAGCGCCGGGTCATCGTCCGGCTGGAGGCGTCGGACCGGGGCAGCGACAGCCGGTTCATCGCCACCAACCTCGCCGGCGCGCCCCGTTGGCTGTACGAGGACGTCTACTGCGCCCGCGGTCAGGCGGAGAACCTGATCAAGGCGCACAAGCGCCACCTCGCCTCCGACCGCACCTCCTGCACCAAAGCCACCGCCAACCAATTCCGGCTGGTGCTGCACACCGCCGCCTATTGGCTCCCGCACACCCTGCGCGGTCTGGCGCCGAAGCGGTCGTTCTGGCGCGACGCCCAGTTCGACACGCTCCGCTTGGCGCTGATCAAGGTGGCCGGCCGGATCACCGAGATGGCGACCCGAATCAAGGTGGCGCTGCCGTCCGCCTGTCCCTACCGCGCCAGCCTCATACTGCTCGCCGCTTGCGCCGCGAGGCCGCCCTGAGTCACAGGGCGGCGTGCCCCGACCGAGCCCTTCCCCGCAAACCCCCAGCCCCGATCATCGCGCCCGCCGGCGCCACGGCCCGCCATGCCCGTAGCAGTCCCGCTCGCGCATCCAAGGCAGTCCGGTGAATGATCCGGGCTAGCGACTGAACCGCGTTTCCCAGATACGACAACGACCTGAAGCAGAAGCTGAGCCAGCAGCCGCAGCCGCGATCGAAGACGCTCTGATCAAGAGCACACGCCCCATGCTCCCTCCCGACGACGAGTCTCCCTCGAATGCGGCCGTTGCCCTACAGCATGTAAGCCTTGGCCGCCGCGTCGTAGTCCGGATAGCCCAGTACGGCGCGCAGCGCCGCGAAGTCGAGGGCCGTGTCCGCCTCGGCCCGGCCTGCCGCGAGCGCCGCGAGCCCGGCCTGGATCGCCGCCACCACCGGCGAGATGAGGCGCCGTCGGGTAGGTGCCGATCTTGAGGCCGAGCTCGGCAGCACGGCTCTGGCTCGGTATCTCGCGTCCCGGGCCCGGCGAGAGAACGGCGAAGGAGGGCCGGCCGCCGGCCGCCGCCACCGCGCGCCTTATCTCCGCCTCGTCGGCGGGCGAGTCGAGAAAGAGGATGTCGGCCCCCTCCGCCACATACATCTCGATCCGCGCCACCGCCTCGTCGATCCCCTGCGTCGGGCGGCAGTCGGTGCGCGCCATGACGAGGATGCCCGAGTCCCTGGCGGCGGCGACGGCGGCACGGACCTTCATCCGCACCTCCTCGCGCGGCAGGCAGGGCTTGCCGGCGGCGGTGAGCGCACGGGGGGTGACCTTGTCCTCGATGAGGACGGCCGCCGCTCCCGCTTGGCCATAGGCGCGCACGGTGCGCTGCACGTTCATGGCGTTGCCGTAGCCGTGGTCGCCGTCGGCCAGGACCAGCAGCTCCGGTGCCGCGCTGCGCACCATCTCGAGCGAGTCCCGCATCTCGGCGAACGAGACGAGATCGAGGTCCGGCCCGCCCAGCCGGCTCGCGGCGACGCAGGAGCCCGAGAGAAACGCGGTCTTGAAGCCGGCGCCGGCGGTGAGCTTGGCGCTGAGCCCATCCCACACGGCCGGCATGACGACGAAGGCGGGCTCGGCCAGCAGGGCGCGCAGGCGTTCCGGAGGTGACATCATCGATCTTTCCTTGGGTGGGATCGGCGGCGGACCGCGCGGTGGGTGGTCGCTTTACCGTATGGCGGCGGGATCAGCCGTGCGCGATATAGTCCATACGGCCGCCGTCGACGGCCAGGACCTGGGCGGTGATCCAGCCGGACTCCGGCGCTGCGAGAAAGGCCACGGCATTGGCGATGTCCTCGGGCTCGCCGATGCGGCCCGTCATCGCCCGCTCGCTGAGGTTCTTCTCCACGGCTTCCCAGCCGTCGGCGCCGCGATTGCCACGCGTCATATCGGTGCGGACGAAGCCCGGCGCCACGCCGTTGACGGTGATGCCGTCGCGGCCGAGCTCGAGAGCGAAGCGACGGGTGAGCATCGCCGCCCCGGCCTTGGTCGCGGCGTAGAAGGCATTGCCCGACAGGGCCGTGCCGATCCCGGCGATCGAGGTGATGTTGACGATCCGACCGTAGCGGCGCTGGCGCATGCCGCCCATGACCGCGCGCGTCGTATTGACGATACCGTTCACATTGACCTCGCGCATGCGCGCGAACCAGTCCGCGTCGTAGCTGTCGAGCGTCGCCTGCTTTGCAATGCCGGCATTGTTGATGAGGATCGTCACCGGCCCGAGCTCCGCCGCGACGCGCTCGATCATGGAGGTCACGGCCTCCGCGTTCGAGACGTCGGCGCCCACGGCGATGGCCCTGCCCCCGGCCGCGGTGATCTCGCCCTTCACGGCGTCCGCAGCCTCACCTCGGGCCGTGTAGTTGACGCAGACCGCAGCGCCTCGTCGGGCCAGCAGCAGCGCGATCGCGCGGCCGATACCCCTCGACCCGCCGGTCACCACCGCCACCTGATCGCTCCACGTCATGATCGCCTCCCTGCGCTCGAGATGGTCTTCTCGGGCCGGCCGAGCCCCGCCGAGATCGGTCCGGCCATTCTCGGGATTGATACCAACGGCGTAAAGCTCAGGTCCGCATGCAGCCGCGAGGACGCACCCCGAGCTCGGATTCCTACATACGGGGATCCCCAGATGTCGGTCTCCGACGGACCAGTGTACCTCGTGTCAACGATCCCATGTCAGCGGAGACAGGCCTCGATCGCGTCCGCGGCCTCTGCGATGCCGGTGGGCTCGATGCCGGAGCGGCGCGCCGGCAGGTCCCGCTCCCGCAGCCTCCGCGCCAGCTCGTCCGATTGCCGGGGCAGCGGGCGGCCGAGGCCCAGATCCACGATCCAGCCCTCGAGCCAGGGCGACTCGGGCCAGTCCGGCCGCGCCAGGAACAGGACGGGCACGCCGTTGCAGGCGGCCTCGACGAACATGCCGTAGCCCGTCTTCGTGACGACGAGATCGACGCTCGCCATCAGATCGATGAACGAGAAGGGCAACCGCGCCAGCGGGATCATGCCGGGCCGGACCGAGCGGTCGGCGAGCCAGGTGACGCCGGGAACCTGTGGAAAGGCCGCCACCTCGTCGCCGGCCGGAATGCCGCCGAACGAGACAAGGACCAAAAGCTCGTCCGCGGGCAGACCCAGCGCCCCGAGCAGGGCCGCGCGGCGCGGCGTGCCGATGCGGCCGATGGGACCGATCGGCTGCCGCCGCTCCAGCCACGCCATCGGCATGTGCGGCGTCGCCTGGAGGAAGATGCGGGCGGAGCGGTAGGCGGTCCGCATCGCAAGGACGGCCGCGGGCGTCGCGACCCCGAGCGCTTCCGCGATGTCCGCCCAGTTGAGCGAGCAGAGCGCCAGAGCGGGGATCCCCGCCGAGGCCGCGGCGGCGAGCCCGACATAGCCTACGTCAGCGAGCAGAAGGTCCGGGGCGAGCCGGCCCAGCGCCGCCGCCTCGCTCGCCACGACCGCCGGCCAGTCCCGGTGCAGCGCCGCATAGGCGGCCCGGCTGGCGGCGACGTCGACGACGACCGGGCCGTGCATGACGAGACCGATGTCCGGCGGCGGGTCCTGCAGCTCGAAGGGGATCGGCAGAAGGCCCTCGAGATGCGCCGCCGGCACCGCCGTCCGGAGGGTCAGGCGCAGATCGGGCCGGCGGGCGGCGAGCGCCAGGAGCACCGGCGCCACCTGCCCCGCATGGCCGAAGCCGTGGCCCGAGATGTCGACGACGAGATGCGGCATGACCGGCAGCGGACCTTCGTGGGAGGCTCGGGGCGGCTACGGGCACGAGCTTAGGGGCGGATAGGGTCGGCGGCCACACTCGCGGGGGCGGGACCCGCGCCGGAGGCCGGCCCGCGCCGGACGCGCGTTGCAGTTGACCGGGCATAGGCGGAGGAGAGTATCTTCGGGTGGCAACCGAGCTCTTTTCTGGGAACGCCGGTCGACACGCCTCGAGGAGCCGGCGACGCTGCCGGGTGAACCGTGATGAAGACCGTCGACGAGGTCTGCGCATGGCTCGTGGCGCAAGGGTTCGGGCGTTGGGTCGCGGCCTTCCGCGACAACGAGATCGACGGTGAGATCCTCAGGACCCTGAGCGAGGCCGATCTCGAGAAGCTCGCCCTCCCGCTCGGCCCGCGCCGGAAGCTCCTTCAGGCTCTCGGGGGTGCGGACGTGGCCGCCTCCGACCCTGCGCCTGCCGATATCCCGACGGGCGACGCCGAGCGGCGCCAGCTGACCGTGATGTTCGTCGACCTCGCGGGCTCCACAGCGCTCTCGGCCCGGCTCGACCCCGAGGAAATGCGGGACGTGCTGCGCGGATACCAGAACGCCGTGGCCGGTGAGATCGGGCGGCTCGAAGGCCATGTCGCGAAATTCATGGGCGATGGCGTGCTCGCCTATTTCGGCTGGCCCAGGGCGCACGAGGACGAGGCCGAGCGCTCGGTGCGGGCGGGTCTCGCGATCGTGGCGGCGGTGGCGAAGCTGAGCGGCGGCGGCGAGGCGCTCGCCTGCCGCGTCGGCATCGCGACCGGGCTCGTGGTCGTGGGCGATCTGGTCGGCGACGGGGCCGCCCAGGAGCGAGCGGTGGTCGGCGACACGCCCAATCTGGCCGCACGGCTGCAGGGCGTGGCCGATCCCGGTCAGGTCGTCGTGGCTGCGGCGACCCGACGGCTCCTGGGGGATCTGTTCGTGCTGCGGGCGCTGGGGCCGCAGAGCCTCAAGGGAATCCCCGAGCCGGCACCGGCTTTCGCCGTCGTCGGCGAGCGCGCCCTCGAGAGCCGCTTCGCCGCCAGGCAGGCGGGCGGGGTGGCGCCGATCGTCGGGCGCGACCAGGAGCTGGCACTCCTGGTCGAGCGGTGGCGGCAGGCCCGGAGCGGCGAGGGGCAGCTCGTCCTGCTCACCGGCGAGGCCGGCATCGGCAAGTCGCGGATCACGGAAGCCGTGGTGGAGGCGGTGGCGGCCGAGCCGCACATCCTGGTCCGCTACCAATGCTCGCCCTACCACGCCGAATTCGGCCCTACATCCGGCGATCCAGCACCTGGCCCACGCGGCCGGCCTCGCCGAGGGCGAGAGCCAGGAGACGCAGCTGGAGCGGCTCGAGGCCCATCTGGCCCGTGCCGGCATCGAGAGCGGCGAGGCCGCCTCGCTCCTCGCGACGATGCTGGGCCTCGACGTCACCGCCCGCTACGGGACGCTGACCCTGACCCCGCAGCAGCGCCGCGCCCGCACCCTGGCCGTGCTGGTCGACCAGCTGATCGGGCCGGCCGCCGGTCGGCCCGTGCTTTGGGTGGTCGAGGACGCGCACTGGATCGATCCCACCACGCTGGAGCTGATCGAGCTCGCCTTGGATCGGGTCCAGGCGAGCGCGGTGCTGGCGGTGGTCACCGCGCGGCCGACCTTCGCCGCGTCGTTCGCCAGCCATCCGATCGTGAGCCGGCTGGCGCTGAACCGCCTGGCCCGTGCCGCGACCCACGCGATCGTCGTCCGGATCACCCGCGGCAAGCCCTTGCCCGAGGCATTGCTCGACGAGATCACCGCTCGCACCGATGGGGTGCCCCTCTTTGTCGAGGAGATGACCAAGGCGGTGCTCGAATCGGGCGCGCTGCGTGAGGGCCAGGAGGCGCTTTACCTGGATAGCCCGATCAGCGCCCTGGCGATCCCGACCAGCCTGCACGATTCCCTGATGGCGCGGCTCGACCGGCTGCAGCCGGTCAAGGAGGTGGCGCAGACCGCCGCGGTCATCGGCCGTGCCTTCGACCATGCGACCATCGCGGCCCTCTCGGCCCTGCCGGAGGTCGAGCTCCTGGACGCGATGCGCCACCTGGTCGACGCCGAGCTGATCTTCCGCCGGGGCACGCCGCCGGACGCCACCTACCTCTTCAAGCACGCGCTGGTTCGGGACGCGGCCTACGAGAGCCTGCTCAAGGCCAGACGCGCCGACCTGCATGCCCGCCTGGTCGACGCCCTCGAGGCCGGGGGCACCGCGGCGCCCGAGGTCAAGGCGCAGCACGCGGAAGCCGCGGGGCAGATCGAGCGGGCACTCGGCTACTGGGAGCTGGCCGGAGCGAAAGCCTTGGCGCGACCCGCCTACCGGGAGGCCATCGCCAGCCTGGAAAAGGGCATCGGCCTCTGTCGGGCCTTGGGCGACGATGAAAAATGGCGCCGTCGCGAGCAGGCGCTCCACCTGCAGCTCGGTCAGGCGCTCATCGCGAACCAGGGCTATCAGGCGCGGGCGACGCGGCGGGTCTTCGAGCGCGCCTTGATGCTGGCCGACCAGATCGGCGAGGCGTCGCTCCAGCTCCCTGCCCTGTTCGGGCTATGGGCGGGCCAGCACATCGCCGTCTCGGGCTCGGGCGAGATGGCGGAGCGCTACGCAGCGCTCGCCGAGGCCCAGTCCGACACGGGCGCGCGCCTCGTCGGGCTGCGCATGCTCGGGCTGCAGCGCTTCTACGAGGGCCGGTTCGAGGAGTCGCTGGCCCTGACCAATCAGGGGCTCGAGATCTACGATCCGATCGCGCACCACGATCTCGCCCACCGCTTCGGCCACGATCCGCGCGCAGCCGCCGCGAACTACAAGGCGTGGAATCTCTGGCACCTGGGCTTCCCCGACCAGGCTGCCCGGACCATCGAGGAGAACCTTCGATGGATGCGGGAGGTCGATCACGCCAACACGACCGGCCTCGTCTTGTGCTTCGGCACGATGACCAACATCTGGCTCCGTCAGCCCGAGCAGGTCGAGCGCGCCGCGCGCGGGGCGATAGCGCTCGCCGAGGAGATGACGCTCCTCCTCTGGCATGCCTGGGGTCGGATCCATCTCGGCTGGGCTCTGTCGCAACAGGGCGCGGCGCCCGGTCTCGACGAGATCGAGGCCGGGCTGCGCGAGGCGCACCAGATCGGCGCCGGCCGCTTCGAGCCTTTTCACCTCGGCATGGCCGCCGAGGCCTATTCCCTCGCCGGTCGACATGCCGAGGCCCAGGAGCGCGTCGCCAAGGCGTTCGCGGGTCTGGCCCTCGGGCATCACCAGGCCTTTGCCGCCGATCTCTTCCGCACCCGGGCAAAGGTGTCTGGTGCGCGCCGATCTGGGCGAGCGTGCCGCCGCCGAGGCGGACCTCCGCCACGCCCTGGAGATCGCGGGCCAGCAGGCGTCGCCGTCACTCCAGCTGCGCGCCGCCCGCGACCTGGCCAAGCTGCTGGCCGACCGCGGAGAGCGACGCAGGCGCTCGACCTGCTGGCGCCGATCTACGACTGGTTCACCGAGGGCTTCGGCACGCTGGACCTGCAGGAGGCGCGGACGCTGCTCGACGAGCTGCGGTGACGCGGTCTTCGGCTTGCGCCCCACGCGCCTTCCACCCTCGGCGCTCAGAGCTTCGAGCCGCCGTCCACGCGGAGCTGGCGTCGCCGGTGATCCAGCGCGCGCCGTCGGACGCGAGGAACGCCACCGCGCCGGCGATGTCGTCCGGCTGCGCGACGCGCTTGAACGCCTGCATCGGCCAGCGTGAAGTCGCGGCCCGTCGGTCGGTCGCTCGGCGATGGCGTCGACGAGGTCCGGGTCGACCACGGCGATTGACGCGGATGGCCGCTGACCGCGGCGAGGTGCCTCGCGCTCGCCGAGGCGCTGCGGCAACGGTGCTTCACCAGGACGTGATCGAGTGTGCGCCCTTGATCGCGGCAAAGGCCGTGATCAGGGCGCCCGGACCGGAGGCGGCGTGCGCGGGCGAAGCGACGGAGAGCAGGATGACGCTGTCTGCCGGGGCTCGAGGATCGGCAGCAGCTGCTGGACGAGGAAATAGGGTGCCCGGACATTGACCGCGAAGAGGTTGTCGAAGTCCTCGACCGTGGTCGATCCTCGATGTGGCGGCATCTTGGAGACCCCCGGCATTGGCAACGAGCGATGCGTCCATGGCTCGGTACCGCCGATGATGTCCCCGGCCTGCGACGAGGCCGAGCGCGTGCGGGCCGTCACCGGGAGAGACGGCGCCACGATCAGCGCTGCGCCTCCAGCCGGTCGGCGTCATGGCAAAGGTCTACTCCGTTGAGGTTGCCTGGAGACTGCCGTGGGCGTGGCTTCGACGTCTCTCCGCCCGGTCGGCGCTCAGCCTGCGGTCTTGCCGCCGTCGGCGGTCAGCACCTGGCCCGTCACGAACGATGCCTTGTCGGACGCCAGGAAGACGATCGCCTGGGCGATCTCCTCGGGCTGGCCGAGGCGGCCCAGCGGCACCCCGGACTGCAGCGCCGCCTTCCGCTCGGCCGTGCCGGTGAAGCGGCTGAGCATGCCCGTATCGGTCGGTCCGGGCGCCACGGCATTGACCCGCACGCCGAAGCTCGCGGCTTCCAGCGCCGCCGACTTGGTCATGCCCTCGACCGCGTGCTTGCTGCCCGCATAGACGGAAGCGCCGCGGGCACCCTCGTGGCCGTAGGTCGAGGAGATGTTCACGATGCTGCCGCTCCCCTGCGCCTGCATGACGCGCAGCTCGTGCTTCATGCTCAGCAGCGTGCCGAGCACGTTGGTATCGAACGTCAGGGCATAGCTTTCCGCGGTCTGCTCCGTCACCGGGCCGGGCCTGCCTTCGGTCCCGGCATTGTTGACGGCCGCGTCCAGGCGGCCGAACCGGGCAACCGTCCGATCGACCAGATCCTGCACCTCGGCCTCGCGGCGCACGTCGACGGCGATGAAATCCGCCTCCGCGCCCAAGCCGCGCAACTCGGCGGCCAGCGCCAGGCCCGCCTCGCTGTGGCGGCCGGCGACGACGACGCGGCTGCCCTCCCTTGCGAAGGCGAGGGCGGCGGCACGGCCGATGCCGGTCAGGGCCCCGGTGATCAGGACGACATGATCGCTCATCTGCCCCTCCTCGGATCTCGCCGACGGCCCCGGCCGCCGAGCATCGGTGCGGAGGTAGGCGGCCATGGCGCTTCCGAAAAAGACTTTGTAGGCTTGGGGGCATACCTCCGAGGCATGGCCACGCATGGAGCTCCGGCATCTGCGCTACTTCGTGGCCGTCGCCGAGGCGGGCAGCCTCACGGTCGCGGCCGAGCAGAGCCTGCACACCGCCCAGCCCTCGCTGAGCCGCCAGATCCGCGACCTGGAGCTGGAGGTCGGCGCCCAGCTGCTGACCCGCAGCGCCCGCGGCGTGGCGCTGACCGCGGCGGGCCGCGCCTTCCTGGATCACGCGCGACTGGCCCTGGCCCAGGTCGAGGCCGCCAAGGAGGCGGCAAGGCGCGCCGCCGGCCCGGAAAAACGGACGTTCGCGGTCGGCTTCCTGAGCGGTCACGAGCTCGACTGGCTTCCCGAGGCGATGCGCATCCTCAAGGACGAGCTGCCGAGCATCGAGGTCACCATCTCGAGCGATCACTCGCCGGCGCTCGCGGACGCGCTGCTCGAGGGGCAGGCTCGACGTGGCCTTTCTCAGGCGGGAACGAGACACCCCCGACTTGGATTACAGGCTCCTGCGATCGGAGCCTCTGCTGGTCGTGATGCCGAGCGATCACCGCCTCGCGTCGCAGGAGGCGGTCGCCGTGCAGGATCTGGCCGGGGAGGCGTTTCTCGGGATGTCGGACACGGCACCGGCGCTGCGCTCGGTCATCGGCGACTATCTGCAGCGGTCCGGCGGTCGATCTGACACCCGCGCACGAGGTGGACTATCTCAGCATGGCGATCTCCCTGATCGCCTCGACGCGCGGCGTGGCCCTGCTGCCCGTCTACGCGCTCAATTTCCTGCCCTGGTCGGTCACCAGCCGCCCGCTGCGGGGAGAGGCGCCCACGATCGACCTGGTGCTCGGCTACCACAAGGCCAACACATCGTCCCTTCTTCGCCTCTTCCTGTCGAAGGCCGACGAGATGGTCGATCGCGTCGCCGGACGGCCGGGCGATCCGCACCCCCGCCGCCCGTCGTCGATCGCAGCGAGACCCAGGCGGCGCCCGATAGCCCCGCCATGTGGCGCGAATGACGCCCTCGCTCGGCCGGAGGCCGCGCATGCGCCGCCGGCGATGGCGTCGCCCGATCGGGAAGGCTAGGGACGGGGCGCATCGACACTGATCGGGCCCATGACCGCCGAGACCGAGACATCCGGCTGGATCGCCTTCAGCCACCGCGACTTCAGCCTCTTCTGCGCCGCCCGCTTCCTGTCGTCGGTGGCGATCCAGATGCAGAGCGTCGCCGTCGGCTGGCTGGTCTATGCGCTGACCGGGCAGGCGCTGGCCCTGGGGCTCGTCGGGCTCGCCGTGTTCCTGCCGATGGTCGGCCTCGCCCTCGTCACCGGCCACGTCGCCGACCGCATCGACCGGCGCACCCTGCTCCTCGTCACCTTCGGCATGATGAGCCTCACCGCCCTCGGGTCTCCTGCTCTACGCGACGAGCGGCGGCCGGGCCGCCTGGCCGATCTATCTCCTGATGGCCCTCTTCGGCACCGCCCGCGCCTTCGCCAACCCCGCCGCCCAGGCGATCGTCCCCAACCTCGTGCCGGAGAAGCATCTCGCCAACGCCATCGCCTGGAGCTCCTCGATCTGGCAGACGGCCACGATCGGCGGCCCGGCGCTGGGCGGCCTTCTTTACGCTTTCGGGCCGGGCGTCGTCTTCGGCAGCGCCATTTTTTGCTTTGCGGTGGCGATCGGCCTCGTCGTCGCGATGCGCTTCAGGGCGGCCCGGGTGGTCCGCGAGAAGGCCACCTGGTCCAGCCTCGTCGCCGGCATCTCTTTCATTCGCTCGCGGCCGGTGATCCTGGGCGCCATCTCGCTCGACCTCTTCGCGGTGCTGCTGGGCGGCGCCACGGCGCTCCTCCCGATCTACGCCCGCGACATCTTGTTCGTCGGCCCCTGGGGCCTCGGCCTCCTGCGCAGCATGCCGGCGGCCGGCGCCACCGCGATGGCCGTCTTCCTCGCCCACCGCCCGCTGCGCCGCCGCTCCGGCCGCCGCATGCTCATCGCCGTCGCCGTCTTCGGCCTCGCCACCATCGCCTTCGGCCTCTCGACCAACCTGCCGCTTTCCCTCGTCTGTCTCTTCGTGCTCGGCGCCTCGGACATGATCAGCGTCTATGTCCGCCAGACCCTGGTCCAGATCGAGACGCCGGACCTGATGCGCGGGCGCGTCGCCGCCGTGAACGCCGTCTTCGTCGGCGCCTCGAACGAGCTGGGCGAGTTCGAATTGGGCGTGCTGGCCGCCTTCGTCGGCGCCGTGGGCGCGGTCGTGGCCGGCGGCATCGGCACGGTCCTGGTGGCCGGCCTCTGGGCCCGCTGGTTCCCGGCGCTCAGGGACCGCGACCGCCTGATCGCCGAGGCCGCACCCTAGAACATGCAGCCGCTCTGCCCCGAGTTGCGGCAGGCCTCGTACTTGTCCTTGCGCATGTTGTAGTTGGCACGCGCCCGCGCGTCGGCGAGATCCCGGCCCGCCTTCTGGGCCCAGGCGAGGCGCTCGGCCTTGCTGTGGAAGAGGGCGCCGACCGGGGCCGGGATCGGGAACCAGCGCATGATGTCCGGGCCGATCAGCTGCTGCTCCTCGTCGAAAAGGGCGCTCTGGTCGAAGACGCCATTGTCCCGGATATACTGCGCGAAATAGGCCGACTGCCCGTCGCCCTGCGCCGCCGCCTTGTCGTACCAGCCGACCGCCCGGTCCTGGTCCAGCGGCACGCCGACCCCGTACTCGTAGGCCTGGCCCATGTGGAACTGGCCGTCCTTCCAGCCCTGCTCGGCGCTCTTCAGGTACCATTGCGCCGCCGTCACCCAGTCCTCGGGCACGCCCTCGCCGTTGAAATAGAGCTGGCCCAGCCGGTCCTCGGCCCAGCGCTGGCCTTTTTCCGACGCCGCCAGGTACCACTTGGCGGCCTCGCCCGGGTTCTCGGCGAGCCCGCCCTCGCCGAACTCGTTCATGTAGCCCACCTCGTACATCGCCTCGAGGCTGCCGGCCTTGGCCGCCTCGACGAAATGCGGCAGCGCACCCGCCTTGTCGCCCGCGATGTAGAGCCTCTTGCCCTCCTCGAAGCTCGTCCCGGCCCGGCGCCGCCGCCGGCGAGGCACCCGACAGCTCCGCGAGCTTTTCCTTTGCCGGCGCCATGCCCTGGTCGGCGGCGAAGCCGATGAGGCGGCGCGCCTCGTCCAGATTCTTGGGCACGCCCCGCCCGGCGGCGTACAAAAGCCCCAGATTGAAGGAGGCGCCGACATGGCCCTGGGCCGCGGCCTTGGCGTACCAGCGGGCCGCCTCGGCGGGATCGGCCGGGCTCATCCAGCCCCGATCGTAGCCGGCGCCGACCGTCGCCTCGGCATCGACATTGCCCAGCTCCGCCGCCTTCAGATAATGCTGCCAGGCGGCCGCCCGGTCCTGCGGCTGGCCGTAGCCCGCAGCCGCGAACACGCCCTTGCAGAACTCGTCCTGGCCCGGCGGGCCGGCCGCAGGCTGCTGCCCGGCCGCGGCACAGCGCTGCACGAGGCTCTGGGCCTCGGCTGGAGCGGCGAGCAGGAGCGCTGCCCCCGCCGCGAAGAGGACAGAACGCATGACGGCACGTCTCCCCCTGCGAACCCCCAAGGCACGCTAGCACCGGCCCCGCCCGGCTTCCAGATCCACCTAGGAGGCGAGGGCGCACCCGGCGGCAGCGAGCGCCTCCCGCCACGCCGCCACCTTTTCCGCCAGCGGCCGCGCATGCGCCGGGCTGGTCGAGGGCAGCCGCCGGACGATCAGGCCCCGACCCTCCAGCCCCGGCCCGTGCCGCGCGAGACAGGCTTCTGCCTTGTCGCCGTTGAGCAGCAGGGCCCGAAGGCCGGGATGCCCCGCCAAAAGCCCAAAAATGTCGTTGGCCCGCTCCGACCCCCGCTCGATCGCCCCATCGGCGCTGCCCCGCCGCCGACAGCTCCCCAGCACATCCCAAAGCCCGACACCCGCCCCGAGCAGCCGCGCCAGCCGCTCCTCATAGGGAAGCCCCGGCGCGAAGCCGAGCAGGGCACCCATGACGGGCCAGAACGCATTCCGCGGATGGGCATAGTACTGCCCGCAGGCGAGCGATTTCTGGCTCGGGAAGGAGCCGAGGACGAGAACGGAGATCCCCGGCGCCAGCACGGGTGGCAGGCCGACCATCCCGCGAGGAGCGGCCACTGTCAGGTCTACTCCGTCATTGCACACTGAGCGGGCTCTTATCAATCGCCATAGGCGACGGGATTTGCAAAATAATTCTAGCGCGCATTATCATCTCGAAAAGAGATAGGCAGCCATATCGAACGAATGTCTATTGTCACTCAAGAGGGCCGCTATGGAATTGTAGAAGCTCGTACTTTGCCCTTGAATGTAGGCTTTTTGATGACATCAAGCATTCTCTCAATGCTCCCCATTGCTAGCGCCGATGATAGGCTTGGACCTAGGAGTATCCTTTCTAAAATGCTCTCGAAGGTCCAAATCGCGAGCGGCGCGACGGGCAGCGGCCGAATTGGCAGCTTGAGCTTGGGTTCGACTCCGTGCTTGCCAAGCGCATAACCTAAGCAATCTGCGAGCACCCCGGCCTCATCCGTATCTTTCATATAAATGAGACGCCACTCTTTTTCCTCCTGGAAACCTAGATGCTTGGACGTCAGGGCAAACATTTTAAGATATGAGCAGAAATAATAGGACGCAAAATGGAGCTTATCGTCAGGGATTTTGTTATTTTTTATCATTTCAGATAGTTCGTCGATTTTTTTATTAATCCACGAAAGCCGCTCTTCGACGGTTCCATATCGGACCTTTGCCATGACAATTGGCATCGGCCGGTCTTGATCTGTAAACGAGCTGTTGAAGACCAGTGCTGCACCGTTTCCGTTGGCCCCATATGCGCGCCACATTGATAGGATACCATCATCATTATCTGGGATGTGGAATGAAAGGCACAGGACATAGACATTTATCGCGTGATTTTCGTCGAAGTCCGAAAAATAGTATTGGAATCCATCCCTAACGATCTTGGCGCGCTCCGGCGTTCCGCATGCCTCCTCCAATCTCTTGCTACTTTGAAAAAGCCCGCGACCCTGATTTATTCCGAATTTGAGTTCATCGAGATCATTCATGAATAGAGGATTTGAAAACCATATCTCGTCGTTCGAAATAATCTTCTCCAGTGACTCGATAGAAGTATAGTGGGCGAATAAATCATTCTCCCTAATAGCCTTAAATGGCTCTGCTATCTCGTCCAGGAGCGTCGAAAGGAGATTCTGCAGAGCTTCATCACTCATGAGATATCCCTAGAACCATGGTAACACTGCACTCAACTCCGGGTCCGTTGGCCGAAGCGACGAACCGGATGAAAAGGGCTGACGCCAGGATCGAAGCCGAGCTTCAGGGTCGGGCTCCTCGTCCTCGGTGTCGTGCCATCACGAACAGCCTCCTCAAGCCGCAAACGGATCGACCACGCGGAGCCGCCCGTCGATCACGAGCCCATCCTGCATGTCCTCGGACAAGAGCGTATCGCAGTCCGCCAGCAGGGCCGCGGCGGCGATCATGGCATCATAAACCGCGAGGCCATAGCGCTCGGCCGGCGCGAGCTGGATCAGCAAGTTGGTGTCGAAGGACCTACCGGGCATTCGCCTCGTCCCGGTCGAACCGGAAGTCGGGCGGCAGGCGGCCGCGGAAGGCGCGCAGGCGCTCCAGCAGCTCCCGACGAGCGGGCTTTCGTGCGACCGCCAGCTCGCGCGCGTCGACCACGTGGATCTCGATGTCGTCGCCCTCCTTCAGCTCCAGCGCCTCGACCACTGAGGCGGGAAGGCGGACGGCCAAGCTGTTTCCCCATTTGGAGACCTGCATGGTCTGCTCCCGTGGATATACGCGAAGCCCCAATGTGTATCCACAAAATGCGCCCGTCAAGGAGAGCACGGCCTCGTCAGGTGGCCGAGGAGCCTCCAGGAAATCCCTGCGGGAAAATTCAGGACAGGCGAGCCTATTTTCGGTTGACGCGGGGTACAAAATCCCATAGAGAGGAGAAATGCCTTCCCCCTACCCCTTGCGCTCGCCCGTCTCGATGCCCGGTGCCCGCCGCTGCCGGCTGGCACGGCGCCTCGCCGCCGGGCTCACCCCGGCCGAGGTCGCCGAGGTCGAGGCCGCGACGGAGGAGGAAATCCAGGCGTTCGTCGCCGACCACGAGTTTTCTCGGCTGGTCGCCCAGTACCGGGCCGCCCGCGAGCTGCCCTTCGACGAGCAGGAGCGGGTGCTGATCGAGACGGCGATGGCCGATCTCCAGCATCTGGTCGACATGGGCGACCGCCGCGCCCTGATGTTCATCGTCTACGAGGCCAACCGCGGCCGGAGCCCGGCCAGGCGGCTGGTCCAGCTCGTGCGGCGCACCTTCGAGCAGGCGACGGAGCCCAGGGCCGTGCGGCCGGAGCCAGCCGCCCCGCCCGAGCAGCATCGCGAACTCGATGGCGGGCTACGGCCAGCATCCGCTGGGCCCGGCCCACGCCGCCGCCCCCCGCCTCGCCGACTTCATCGGCGCCGAGGCCGGCCGGGCGGCGCTCCGCGAGGCGGCGCGCGAGGCGGCGGCAGCGGCCGAGGCGCCGTCCCCGAGGCGCCCGCCGACCCGAGCGCCAGCCGCCGATCCGGCCGCCGACGCCGAGCCCCTGTCCGCGATGGCCCGCTTCACCCGGGACAATCCGGCCTGGGCCTGGTACTTCACGACCCTCGAGGAGATGCGCCGGGCCCGAGCTCGCGACGAGCGAGGCCGAGCCCGAGCGCCCCAGAAAGGCCGCGGGGCAGAAGCCCCTCGGGCCGTAGAAGCAAAAAAAGAAAAAAAGCCTTCCGCATCACCAGCAGCCCTGCGCCGTCAGCGCGTGGCCTGCTCGGCTGGGGCTGGCCGCTCGCCGGTCGATCCCAGAAAAGAGATGACGTCCCGACGGTCGATGGGCGAGGCGAGGTGGAAGGGCATGCGGGCGCCGGGGACGAAGACGCCCGGGTCGGTCAGCCATTTGTCGAGCGTGTCCTTCGACCAGATCAGGTTCGCGGATTTGAGCGCCGGGCTGTAGCGGGAGAAGGTCGGGACGGTGCCGGCGGTGCGGCCGAGCACGCCGCCCAGGCGCGGGCCGGTGCGGTCGGCATCGAGGGCGTGGCAGGCGCTGCAGCGGCCCTCGAATATTTTTCTTCCGTGGGCCGGGTCGGGGGGGCCGTCGGCGGAAAAGCTCGTGTCGAAGCGGGCGAGCTCGGCCGGCACCCTCGGGCGTTGGCCGAGCGGAAGAAGGTGTAGGCCAGCGTGATCGTCTGGAGCGCGGCCGTGTCCGGATCCTTGGCGAAGGCCGGATCGACGAAGAAGACGACCGGCATCTCGACCGACTGGCCGGGCTCGAGCGCCTCCTCCTCGAAGCAGAAGCACTGGATCTTGTTGAAATAGGGCCCGGCCAGGTAGGGGGTCACGTTGAAGGTGGCGTGCCCGACGATGCGCTCGGTCGAGCGGTTCAGGGCGCGGAAATAGACGAGCGCCTGCTCGCCCAGCCTGACCGTCACCTGGGTCTGCTCGGGCACGAAGCGCCAGTCGAGGCCCGGGGCCACGTCGGTCGAGAAGCGCACCGTGAGGACGCGGTCGGTGGCCAGGGTGGTGTTGCGGTCGACCCGGACGGTCTGGCCGCCGAGGCCGGTGGCGGCGCAGAAGAGGCGGTAGAGCGGCACCGAGAAGGCGACGAGCGTCAGGGCCGAGCCGATCAGCGTGCCCGCGATCAGGAGCGGCACCAGCCGCCGCAGCCTCCCTCGCCAGTCCCCTGTCGCCACGCCCGCTCTCCGCTCAGTCCCGACCGCCGTCGTCCAGATCTAGCGGAGACGGGGCATGGGACGACGCTCGCGGCTGAGGGCTCGCATCGAAATGCCGCAGCGCCCGCTCAGGAGATCAGGCCCTCGAGCTTCTTGGCGATCGCGGCCGGCGGGGTGTCGAAGGAGAAATTGCCGGCATAGCGGCCGGACGGGTCCATGAGATAGACGATCGAGCTGTGGTCCATCGAGTAGTCGCCGCCCTCCTCGGGGTGCTTCTTGGCGTAGACCCGGTAGGCCCGCATCGCCTTGTCGACCTGCTCCTGGCTGCCGGTGAGCCCGGTCAGGTCGCCGCCGAAGCCGGACACGTAGTCGGCCATCACCTCGGGCGTGTCCCTGGCCGGATCGACCGTGACGAACAGGGCCTTTACTTTCGCCTTGTCGGCCGGGGGCAGCTTGTCGAGGGCGGCGGCGACGGTGGCCAAGGTGGTGGGGCAGACGTCCGGGCAGTGGGTGTAGCCGAAATAGACCAGCAGCCACTTGCCCTTGTAGTCCTGGTCGGTCACGGTCCTGCCGCTGCCGTCGACGAGCTGGAACGGCCCGCCGATCGCCGCAGCGCCGATCGAGGCGCCTCCGCCGGCCGGGCGCAGATAGACCTGGTCGACGACCATGGCGGCACCGCCCACGACCGCCAGCGCGGCCGCGGCCAGGGCGTAGATCTTCCATTGTGTCATGTCCTGCCCCCGATCTCAGCCGCCGGACCCGCTCATCGGCATGGTGCCCATCCCGGGCTTGGCGCCCATCGGCATCGTGTGGTCGCTCCCCTGGCCGGTCATGCCCAGGACCATCACCTGCACCTCGACCTTGCCGGCATGCTCGAAGGTCAGGGTCAACGGGAAGCTCTGGCCCTCGGCGAGCGGCGCCGTCGAGGCCCATGAGCATGACATGGTAGCCGCCCGGCGCCAGGGCGCCTTGCCGTGCGCCGGCACCGGCGATGCCGGTGACCGGTCGCATCTTCATCACGTCGCCGTCGTGGATGGTCTCGTGGAGCTCGACGCGCGCTGCCGCCGGCGAGGCGGCGCCGGTCAGGCGATCGGCCTCGGCGCCGTGGTTCTCGATGGTCAGATAGGCGACCCCGGTCTTCTGCATCGGTGCCGTCGCCCGGGCCCAGGGGTGCTGGATCGAGGAGCTCGCCCGCCTCGACCTGATCGGCGGTGGCGGCCCGAGCGGCGCCGGGTGCCAGCAGCAGGGCCGCGAGCAGGGCGCGCCTGGAGGTGGGAATGGTCATGAGGGTCGATCCTCGAAGGAGGGGGATGGCGGCGGCGCTTCGCCCTCGGGGCACGCTCGCCGGCCGGTCTGTCATCTCGCTCGGGAGAGCGACCGGGGCGGTCGGTCCCGAGACCCGTCAGGCGCGGACGGTCGCCGGCGGCGCCCGCGAGGCATAGGCCCGAGGCGGCGCCGGCAGCAGAGCGGGCAGGGCGGCCGGCGGTGGCGGCAGGAGACCGATCGTCGCCGGCGACACCACGGCCGGAGCGGGATCGGCCAGCAGCGCCGCCCCGAGCCCGCCGTGACAAAGGATGCAGCCGTCGTGACGGTGGCCGAGCGGATCGCCGGGCCGCTGATCGCCGGGCACGAGCTCCGGCCCCGTCGCCGTGCAGACGACGAGCGTGCCGGCGCCGGGGTCGGCCGCCATCTGCAGCGAGGCCGGCAGCCCGAGGAAGAGCTCCAGCAGCAACGCCAGGCACGCCAGCCACGCGGTCGCCCGCCTGTCCCGGCGGCGGCCCGGCCCGCTCCCGATCCTCAGGGTCCTCAGCATGGTCGCCCGGTCATGGACCCGCGGCGGCGCCGGCTCCAGGCCGATGGCCCGGGACGCGCCGCCTTGTCGCACGCGGCGCCGAGACGACGAGGGCGGCCGGGATGGACCCGCCGCCCTCGATCCACGACCCTCGATCGCGACCCGGCTCGGCCGGCCGGCCCTGCCCTCAGTGCACGTCGGACCAGATCCTGCGCTTGTAGGCGTAGAGCAGGCCGGCCATGACGACGAGGAAGAGCATCGCCTTGAGGCCCATCTGCTTGCGCTCCTCGAGCTTGGGCTCGGCCAGCCAGTGCAGGAACACGGTCACGTCCGCCGCCATCTGCGGCACCGTCGCCTTGGTGCCGTCCTCGTAGGTCACCACCCCCTCGGACAGGGGCGGCGGCATGGCGATCATGTGGCCGGGAAAGTACTCGTTGTAGTACATGCCGGGCGGAACCTTGACGCCGGCCGGCGGATCGGTGAAGCCGTTCAGGATGCTGTAGACATAGTCGTTGCCGCCGGGCCGCGCCTTGATGATCAGCGAGAGGTCGGGCGGCAGGGCGCCGCCGTTGGCGACCCGGGCGGCCTGATCGTTGGCGTAGGGGCCCTCGCGGTAGTCGGAAGGCTTGCCCGGCCGCTGGAACATGTCGCCCTGGTCGTTCGGCCCGTCGGTGATCTCGTACTGGGCGGCGATCGCCTTCACCTGGTCCTCGGTGTAGCCGAGGTCCTCGAGGGTGCGGAACGCCAGGTAGTGCGTGCTGTGGCAGTTCTGGCAGACGCCCTGGAATACCTGGAATCCGCGCTGCTGCATGGCCCGGTCGTAGGTCCCGAAGAACCCGTCCTCGGGCCAGGAGCGGTGCAGAAGCGCGGGCGCCTCATCCTCGGCCCGCGCCGCCGGCGGCGACACGGCCAGAGCGGCGCCGCCGACGGCCAGGGCCGCGGCCAGACTGCAGGGCCAGCTTGCTCATGCTCATCACTCCGCCGGCTGGGTCTGCATGCCGCCCCGCAGGACGGGCTCAGAGATGCTCGCCGGCAGCGGCAACGGCCGCTCGAGCTTGCCGAGCAGAGGCAGGATCACGAGGAAGTGGCAGAGATAGTAGATCGTGGCGACCAGGCCGATCGTCGGCATGATGCCTTCCGGCCGGTGCGCGCCCACATAGCCGAGCACGAAGAGGTCGATGATCAGGATCCAGAAGACCCACTTGTAGATCGGCCGGAAGCGGGAGCTGCGCACGGGCGAGGTGTCGAGCCAGGGCAGGAAGAACAGCAGCGCGATCGACGCGAACATCGTGATGACGCCCGCGAGCTTGGCCGGAATGATCCAGAAGACGTCGAACGTGATCGAGCGCAGCATGGCGTAGAAGGGCAGGAAATACCATTCGGGCACGATCTCGGCGGGCGTCTGCAACGGGTTGGCCGGCACATAGTTGACCGGATCGCCCAGCAGGTCCGGGGCATAGAAGACGACGCCGCCATAGATCAGGAGGAAGACCGTGAGCCCGAAGAGATCCTTGACGGTGTAGTAGGGATGGAAGGGGATCTTGTCTTTTTTCGTGAGGTCGATGCCGACCGGGTTGTTCGAGCCGAACTGGTGGAGCGCCAGGATGTGCAGGAACGCCACGCCGACGATCACGAACGGCAGGAGATAGTGCAGGGCGTAGAAGCGGTTGAGCGTCGGGTCGCCGACCGCGAAGCCGCCCCACAGCCAGGTCACGATGCCGTTGCCGACGAACGGGATGGCCGAGAAGAGGTTGGTGATGACGGTCGCCCCCCAGAAGCTCATCTGGCCCCAGGGCAGGACGTAGCCCATGAAGGCGGTGGCCATCATGAGCAGCAGGATGACGACGCCGATCATCCACAAGAGCTCGCGCGGCGCCTTGTAGGAGCCGTAGTAGAGGCCGCGCGCCATGTGAATGTAGACGACGATGAAGAAGAACGACGCCCCGTTCATGTGGGCGTAGCGGAGCAGCCAGCCATAGTTGACGTTCCGCATGATCTTCTCGACGCTCGTGAAGGCGAGGTCGGCGTTCGGAACGTAGTGCATCGCCAGGACGATGCCGGTGGCGATCTGCAGCAGCAGCATGATGCCGGCGAGCGAGCCGAAGTTCCACCAGTAGTTGAGATTTCGCGGCGCGGGATAGGCGACGAGCTCGTTGTAGCCCCAGCTCACGACCGGCAGGCGGTCGTCGATCCAGCGGAGCACACCGTTCTTGAAGACTGGTTGGCTTGCCTCGGCGCTCATCGTGTCCTTCCGTTCGACCTCGGTCGCGGGCGACCGGGCGCTGTCATGCCGATGTCTGGCGGCGCCACTTCGGGGAGCCTCCCGTCAGCCGATCCTCACCATCGACTCGGTGGTGAAGGCGTATGAGGGGAGAGCGAGATTGAGGGGTGCGGGCCCCTGGCCGACGGGCTCATGCTGTCGATCAGTGGCCAGACGAGCGTGGCGCCGCCGACCGCGGCCGCCGACCAGGCGACGAGATCCAGGAAGTCCCGCCGCGTCGTGCCGCCGCCCGCGTCGTCCCGCGTCATGGTCGAGTGGGCCATAAAGGCGAAGCCTTTGCTCAGAAAGGACAATTGGCGCTGGCGAGGTGAGCGCCGAACGCGGGCCAATCTATGGGCCGGTCCTGAGGGAGACAAGCGACCTTTGGTCGCATAAATCTGCCTCGGTGGTGAGCCGCTTCCGGCAGCTCGACCGCGGCGGGCCAGGACGGAGGATCGATGACGGCAGAAGGACGGTCGACCGGCCTCGCGCTCCTCGAGCCCGAGCGGCCCCACAATCTCGGCGCGGCCCTCAGGCTCGCCGCCTGTCTCGACATCGAGCTGCACGTCATCGAGCCGACCGCCTTCCCGCTCCTCGACCGGCGCATCCGGGAGGCGTCGCTCGACTATGGGGGGGCTGCCCGCTGGTGCCGCCATGCCGACCTCGCCGCGTTCGAGGCGGCGCGGCTCCGAGCCGGCCGGCGGCTCGTGCTGCTCTCGACGCAGGCGGCGACGGCCCACCACCGGGCCGAGTTTCGGGCGGACGATATCCTCCTGGTCGGCAACGAGAGCCGCGGGGCGCCGGCGGCGCTGCACGCGGCCGCCGATCTCCGTGTCAGGGTGCCGATGGCCGCCGGGCGGCGGTCGCTCAACCTCGTGGCGGCGGCGGCGATCGTGCTGGCCGAGGCGATGCGACAAACCTCCGCTTTCGATCGGCTCGAAAGCAGGCGAGACTCGATGCCGGACGAGGCGAGGCGGGGCCGGTGAGCGACAGGGACGACGGGGACGACGCCAAGGCCCGGGCAGCGGCCTGGTTCGAGGCGCTGCGCGACCGGATCTGCGCGGCGTTCGAGGCGCTCGAGGAGGCCTGCGGCGCGCCGGCGCCCGGCGGGCTGCCGCCCGGCCGCTTCGTGCGCGAGCGCTGGGACCGGCCGGGCGGTGGCGGCGGGGTCATGGCGATGATGCGCGGCGGCCGGGTCTTCGAGAAGGTCGGCGTCAACGTCTCGACCGTCTGGGGCGAGCTCCAGGCGCCCTTTGCCGGCCAGATCCCGGGGGCCGGCGAGGATCGGCAGTTCTGGGCGAGCGGCATCTCGCTGGTCGCCCACCCGCGCTCGCCGCACGTCCCGCCGGCGCACATGAACACCCGCCACATCCGCACGACCAAGGCCTGGTTCGGCGGTGCCGCCGACCTCAATCCGATCTATCCGGACGAGGGCGACACGGCGGCGTTCCACGCCCGGCTGCGTCGAGCCTGCGAGGGCTATGGCGAGGAGGCCTATGACCGCTTCAAGCGCTGGGCCGACGAGTATTTTTTTCTGCCGCATCGTGGCGAGGCGCGCGGCGTCGGCGGCATCTTCTATGACTATCTCGAAGGCGACCACGAGCGTACCTTCGCGTTCACCCGTTCGGTCGGGGAGGCTTTCCTGGACATCTACCCCGAGCTGATCGCCCGCCACATGAGCCGGCCCTGGAGCGAGGCCGAGCGGGCCCACCAGCTCGAGCGGCGCGGCCGCTATGTCGAGTTCAACCTTCTCTACGACCGGGGAACCCAGTTCGGCCTCAGGACGGGCGGCAATACGGACGCCATTCTCATGTCGCTGCCCCCGCTCGTGAGCTGGCCCTGAGCGAGGTCGCCCGCCCCCACGATCAGAGGAGTGCCCGCCATGGATCTCAGCAGGCTGCCGGCCGGCAGCAACCCGCCCCACGAGATCAACGTGCTGATCGAGGTGCCGCTGCGCTCCGATCCGATCAAGTACGAGTTCGACAAGGCGAGCGGAGCGATCTTCGTCGATCGTTACCTCTACACGACGATGTTCTATCCCTGCAATTACGGCTTCATCCCGCAGACCTTGGCGGAAGACGGCGATCCGGTCGACGTCATGGTGATCGGGCGGATGCCCGTCATTCCGGGTGCCGTTCTCCGCTCACGGCCGATCGGGGTGCTCAAGATGGTGGACGAGGCCGGCAACGACGAGAAGATCCTGGCCGTGCCCACGGACAAGATCACGCAGATCAACAGGAAGGTGCAGAGCTACCGGGACATCCCGGAGATCGATCTGGCACGCATCTCGCATTTCTTCGAGCACTACAAGGATCTCGAGCCCAACAAGTGGGTCAAGATCCTGGGCTGGGGCGACGCCGACGAGGCCAAGACGATGATCATGCAGGGCATAGAGCGCGCCAAGCAGAGCACATGATTCCGGGCCGGATCGCCGGTCCGGCGCGCCACGAATTCATCTTGCATCCGACAGGCGCCTGCGGCAATCTGACGCTGCCGGATCAGTTGGCACCGAAGCGGAGGCTGTCATGCGGCGCACCATCATCCCTGGCGTGATCGACGGCCGCCAGGTGCTTTGCTGTATGCCCAAGGAAGCCACGGCGCAGGACGCCGCCATGATGATGCGCGAGCATCGGGTGGGTGCTGCGATGATCATGGAGGGCGGCCGCCTGATCGGCATCGTCACCGAGCGGGACCTCGTCTACCGGCTGCTCGCCCTCGGCGGCGACGCCCGGACCACCCGCCTCGCGGAGGTCATGACCGCGGAGCCCGAGACGGTCTCGCCCGACGATCCCGCCCTTCTGGCGCTCGACAAGATGCGGGCCGGGCACTACCGCCATCTGCCCGTCCTCCGCGACCGCGAGGTGTGCGGCATGGTCTCGATCCGCGACCTCTACGAGGCGGTGCGGCAGGGGCTGCAGGAGGAGCTGACCAGCGCCGAGAGCCTGATCTACGGCGAGCAGTACGGCATCGCCGCCCAATAGCGGCGGGGAGCCGGCCTCGAAGCGGGCCGAAAGCCAGCGGGCGTCCGGGGCAGCCGGACCTTGTCCAGCTCGGCCGGGCGCGCTAGCGGGCGGCCTGCTCGTCCGGTGCCGCGGCCCGGATCGACAGGGCGTGGATGTCGGTCTCGAGCAGGTCGCCGACCGTCTCGACGACGAGGCGGTGACGGGCGACGCGCGACAGGCCGCGGAAGGCCGGTGCCACGATCTCGACCGAGAAATGCGTCTCGCCCTCCGGGCGGGCGCCGCCATGCCCGGCATGGGCGGCCGACTGGTCGACGATCAGGAGGCTCGTCGGGGCGAGCCCCGCGCGGAGCCGTGTCTCGAGCCGGCTGCGAACGCTCATCGCTCATCCTCCGGGCAGCGCCGGTTGGTTGGGGCATGCCGACGCGGGCGGAAGCTGGGCTGCGCTCCCTGGCCCGTCAAGCGGCCGGGGCCGCGCGCCGGCGGTGGCCAGGGTACAGATTTGTTCTCCATTAACGAGCATTTAAGTGTTCGTGCCTAACCTCGGGTAGAGCAGGGGCCGACAGTGTCGGTCGGCCGCCCCGCGGTCGCGGCGCCATGGCCGTCCGCGGAACCAGCCTGGCACGGAGCACGACGAGGATGAGCATCCCCAGCACACGGCTCGGCGCGACGATCGCGGCCGGCCGGGCACGGGCCCAGGACATCGACCGCCATGTGGGTGCCCGCATGCGCGAGCGCCGCGTGATGCTGGGCCTGACCCAGCAGCAGATGGCCGAGCTGATCGGCGTGACCTATCAGCAGGCGCACAAGTACGAGAAGGGCATCAACCGGGTCGCCGCCGGCCGGCTCTACACGATCGCCCGGGCGCTCGGCGTCGAGGTCGGCTATTTCTTCGACGGGGTCGACAGCGACAAGCCCTTCAAGGCCTCGCCGCAGCAGCGCATGCTCCTCGAGCTGGCGCGCAATTTCGTGGCCATGCCGAGCCGGCGCTACCAGGAGGCCCTGTGCTCGCTGGCGCGCTCGCTGGTCGAGCCGGTCGACGAGCCGGTGACCCAGTGATCCGGGCGGGCCGCCGGCGGCTCGCCCGCGCGGGGCCTCAGCCCTCGTAGCCGTGGCCGGCGCGCAGCCCGTCGCGGACCGCGCGGGCGATCCGCTGGAAGGAGGCGGTCTCGCGCAGCTCGAGGCGGCGCTCGGCCGGCAGGTCGGAACTCGAGCACCTCGAGGATGCGGCCGGGCCTGGGCGACATGACGACGATCCGGGTGCTGAGATAGACCGCCTCGGCGATCGAGTGGGTGACGAAGACGACGGTCTTGCCCGTCCGACGCCACAGCTGGTGGAGCTGGTCGTTCAGATGGTCGCGGGTGATCTCGTCGAGCGCGCCGAACGGCTCGTCCATCAGCAGCAGCGACGGGTCGAAGGAGAGGGCGCGGGCGATCGAGACGCGCTGCTGCATGCCGCCGGACAGCTGCCAGGGGTAGCTGTGCCCGAACCCCTCGAGGTTGACGAGGCCGAGCAGACGGCGCGCCCGCCGGTATCGCTCGGCGGCCGGCAGGCCCATGATCTCCAGCGGCAGCGTGATGTTGCGCTCGACTGTCCGCCACGGATAGAGGGCCGGCGCCTGAAAGACGTAACCGTAGGCCCGGCCCAGCCGTGCCGCCTCTGGCGTCATGCCGTTGACGGTGATGAGACCCTCGGTCGGCCGCTCGAGGTCGGCCACGACCCGGAGCAGGGTGGTCTTTCCGCAGCCCGACGGGCCGATCAGCGAGACGAAGGCGCCCTGCTCGACCCCGAGGTCGATCGCGTCCAGCGCCCGCACCGGGCCGTCCTCGGTGACGAAGGTCAGCGACAGGCCCCGCGCCTCGATGGCGAGGGCCCCGGCGGGGAGGGTCGGGACCGCGGAAGCGGCGGGCGTTGTGACTCGCGGGTGAGACATTCCGGCGGTTTTGTCTCAGAATTGGCGCTTCGTCAGATGCAAGGTCGGTTATGTCTCAGCCATGGGCAGCAAAGGAAGCTGCTGCGGCGTGGTCTCGGCCCCTGCTCCGGCAGCTTGGGGCTCGGTCTCGATGATGTCCAGCAGTGCGGGAAAGCCGTAAATCCGAGCCCGCCGCCCGCGGCCCTCGCGCAGGACGACGAGCACGCGGACCCGCGCCAGCTCGCCCAGCATGCGCGCCACACTGGCCCGCGGCGCCTTCGAGAGCTCGACGAACTGGGGCGTCGAGAAAACCGGCACGGTGAAGAGTGGATCCAGAGCCTGGATGGCGAACTGGGATCGGGTTGCCTGCGCGAGCACGTCCTTCATGCGCCCGTAGAGATCGAGAATGCGCCGGGCAGGCGCCGTGTCTTCCTCCGCCCGCACTCTCACCGCCGTAAGGAAGAACCCGGTCCAACCTTGCCAGTCGTGCGTGGCGGACAGCGCCCGAAGCCGCGCGTGGTCGCTGTCCCGCTGCGCCTCGAGATAGGCACCGACATGGAACGACGGCGCAGAAAGCGTGCCGGTCGCGAACAGGAACAGGGGGATCGGCATCCGGCCGACCCGGCCATTGCCGTCCTCGAACGGATGGATGAGCTCGAACTGCGCGTGAATAACGGCAGCCTGGGCAACGGCATCCCGGTCGGGCTCTTGAAGATAGCGCTCGAGATTGTCGAGGAGCGGCGGGAGGTCGAGGAGGCCGGGCGGCACATAGGTGGCGCGCTCGATCGGCGTGCTTGGCGTGCCGAGGTGAACCTATCCGCGCCGAAACTCGCCACGCCCTCGCGCAGCCCGGCCTGCGTGCCTTCGATCCGCGACGACAGCACTGCCCCGCGGCGCCCGAGAGGAGCAAGGAGCATCTCCGGATTGGGCGGCGCCTGGACGAGACCGTCGTACCGGGCGAGCGCCCGATTGGCCAGGCCCACGAGCGGCACAAGAGCCGCCCAGTCGATGTCCGAGCGGGGCGGCGGCTCCGGCCGGAACGGCCTCACCCCGCCGCCGCCAGGGTCACGGCGGCGCGCAGGAGGACGTTGCAGCCGGCCTCGACATGCTCGGGCTCGGCACTCTCCTCCTCGTTGTGGGAGAGGCCGTCCTTGCAGGGGATGAAGACCATCGAGGTCGGCACGCAGCGGGCCGTGTAGCAGGAATCGTGGCCGGGCCCCGAGACCATGTCGCGGTGGCCGTAGCCGAGACCCTGGGCGGCGCCGCGCACGGCCCCGATGCAGGCCTCGTCGAACCGGACCGGGGGAAAATACCAGATCTGCTCGACCTCGTGCGGCAGGGCGTCCCGGGCGCAGGCCTCGGCCACGGCCCCTCGCAGGGCCTCGTCCATGGCCTCGATCACCGGCTCCTCGGGGTGCCGCATGTCGACCGAGAAAAAAACCTCGCCCGGGATCACGTTGCGGGAGGGTCGGGCGATCCCGATCTCGCCCACGGTCGTGACGGCGTGCGGCGCATGCGCCCGGGCGATCCCGTCGAGGGCCACGATCACCTTCGAGGCGGCCACGAGGGCATCCTTGCGGCGCGACATCGGCGTCGAGCCGGCATGGCTCTCCTTGCCGGTGATCCGGACATCGTACCAGCGGATGCCCTGGCCGCCGGTCACCACGCCGATCGGCTTGTCCTCGGCCTCGAGGATCGGGCCCTGCTCGATGTGCAGCTCGAGGTGGCACTTCCAGTCCTGGGGCCGGCAGGGCAGGTCGCCCCTGTAGCCGATGCGCTGCAGCTCGTCGCCGAAGCGCTTCCCGTCGCGGTCGGTGCGCCCGTAGGCATAGTCCCTGGTGAAGGCGCCGGCCCACACGCCGGAGGACAGCATGGCCGGCGCGAAGCGGGTGCCCTCCTCGTTGGTCCAGTTGACCACCATGATCGGGTGGTCCGTCTCGTACTGCAGGTCGTTGAGGGTGCGGACGATCTCGAGCCCGGAGAGGACCCCGGCGACACCGTCGTACTTGCCGCCGGTCGGCTGGGTGTCGAGGTGGCTGCCGATCACCACGGGCGGCAGGTCGTCCCGCCGGCCCGGGCGTCTGGCCATCATGTTGCCCATCTCGTCGACCGTGACCGTGCAGCCGGCTGCCTCGCACCAGCGGCGGAACAGGTCCCGACCCTGGCGGTCGAGGTCGGTGAGGGTCTGCCGGTTGCACCCGCCCTTCGGGGTGGCGCCGATCTGCGCCATCTCCATGAGGCTGTCCCAGAGCCTCTGGCCGTTGATCAGGAGGTTGCTCGGCGTCTCGCTCATCGACGACCTGTCCCGGTGCTGGTTGCCGGCCCCGGGCCTGTCGGCGGGACCGCTATGTCCGAAGGATCCGCCGCGGGCCGGCGGCCGCCCCGCACGCCCCGACCCGCGCGACCCCGAAAGTGCGGGGAGCGCGCTCGGTCATCCCGGCAGCGCTCTAGCTCGCCTGACCGACGGCCTCCAGCATCCGCTGCACGTCCTCGGTGCGCACGAGCAGGAGGTCGCTCCGGCAGTGCCAGCCGCCCGGCGAGTCGCTCTCGAGGTAGAAGAGCATCCAGGTCGCCTCGCTCGGGCCGTCGATCGGCTGGACGCCGGCGGCGGGCAGCTTGGTCAGGACCGGGCCCGGGCCGTCGGTCCGACGCATGCGGATCAGCACCCCGTCCTCCGGCAGCCCGCAGATGCCGCCGCCGCTCTCGGGATCGGCCTTCATCTGATTGTCGCTCTGAGGCCGGATCAGATGCCGCGCGGTATAGCGCCCGCCCGGCACGACGATCACCTCGTCGCTCAGATCGAGGTCGTCCCAGCGGATGAGCGTCGCCGGAGTGAACGACGTCGCGACCCGTGTCGGGTCGGGGAACGGCGCCGGTGCCTGCTGCAGGGGGCGGGCGAGGTCGACGGCGTAGGTGGCGGCAAAGGCGACGCCGACGGCGCCCAGGACGTAGAGGATGGAGCGGCGGGCGGTCATGGCGCTACTCCGCCGCTCGGACGAGGCTCTGGGGGTTCCTGGGGTCGTTGGCCCAGGTCATGTAGGGTCGGCCATTGTCGACCGGCACCATGGTGATGCAGCCGTCGACCGGGCAGACATGGGCGCAGAGATTGCAGCCCACGCACTCGGCATCGATCACCTCGTAGCGGCGGCCGGCACCGGCCCGGATCGCCTGATGCGCGGTATCCTCGCAGGCGATGTGGCAGAGGCCGCAATGGATGCAGAGGTCCTGGTCGATGCGGGCCTTGAGCTCGAAGCTCATATCGAGGTCGCCCCAGCTCACATAGTTCGGCACCGCCCGGCCCCGGAACTCCTCGAGGCTGCCATAGCCCCGATTGTCCATCCAGTTGGCGAGGCCCGAGGCCATGTCGCCCACGATCTTGAAGCCATAGTGCATTGCGGCCGTGCAGACCTGCACCGAGCCCGCCCCCATCGCGATGAACTCGGCGGCGTCGCGCCACGTCTCGATCCCGCCGATGCCCGAGATCGGCAGCCCGCGGCACTCCGGGTCGCGGGCGATCTCGCCGACCATGCAGAGCGCGATCGGCTTCACGGCCGGGCCGCAATAGCCGCCATGGGCGCCCTTGCCGTGGACGGTCGGCAGCGGCGCCATCAGGTCGAGATCGACGCCCGTGACCGAGTTGATGGTGTTGATGAGCGAGACGGCGTCCGCGCCGCCGGCCCTGGCGGCCCGGGCCGGCGTCAGGATGCTCGTGACGTTCGGCGTGAGCTTGACGAAGACCGGCATGCGCGTCGCGGCCTTGCACCAGCGCACCACCATCTCGATGTACTCGGGCACCTGGCCCACGGCCGAGCCCATGCCGCGCTCGCTCATCCCGTGCGGGCAGCCGAAATTGAGCTCGACGGCATCGGCGCCGGTCTCCTCGACCCGGCCCAGGATGGTCCGCCAGTTGGCCTCCTCGCAGGGGACCATGAGCGAGACGATCATCGCCCGATCGGGCCAGTCCCGCTTGACCTCCTTGATCTCCCTGAGGTTGACGTCGAGCGGCCGGTCGGTGATCAGCTCGATGTTGTTGAAGCCGGCCATGCGCTGGCCGCGATAGGCCACGGCCCCGTAGCGGGAGGAAGTGTTGACGATGGGCGGGTCCTCGCCGAGCGTCTTCCAGACGACCCCGCCCCAGCCCGCCCTCAGCGCGCGGACGACATTGTAGGCCTTGTCGGTCGGCGGCGCGGAGGCGAGCCAGAACGGGTTGGGAGCCGTCACGCCCGCGATCCTGCACCGAAGATCCGCCATTCGCTTCTCCGAGACGCGCCGCGCCGCCACGCGGCTTCAACACCTCTAGGCCTTACCTGGCCACCGGATCAAGTCCAGAAGCCGAGAAAATTAGTTTCGCTGTGGCCGGGCCGCATCAGCCGGTCAGCCGGCGATGAATCGAGCGGGCCGCGACCTTGCCGTCCTCCACCGCGCTGACCGTGAGATCCTGGCCGTCTTCGACGCAGTCGCCGCCGGCCCAGACCCCCTCGAGCGAGGTGCGCCGCTCCTCGTCGACCCGGACCCTGCCGCCCTCGAGCGCCAACACCTCGCCTTGGTCGATTCCGCCATGGAGGAGCGTCTGGCCGATCGCCTTGAAGACCATGTCGGCCGGGAGGGTGTAGCGCTCGCCGGTGCCGACGAGGCGGCCGTCCCGGTCCTGGCGCGTGCGCTCGAGCTCGATCCCGCGCACGCTGCCCTCCTCGACCAGCAGCCGCGCCGGACGGGCCCAATGGCGGATGCGCACGTCGTCGGCACGCGCCACGGCCTGCTCGTGGTGGGTGGCACCCATCTGCTCGGGCCCGCGGCGATAGACGATGGTCACGGTCTCGGCGCCGAGCCTCCGGGTCTGGACGGCGATGTCGATCGCGGTGTTGCCGCCGCCGATCACGACGATGTCGCGGCCGACAGGCAGGGTCGCCTTGTCCGCGGCCTGGCGCAGCCGCTCGATATAGAGGATGGCGTCGAGCACGCCGCCCGCCTCCTCGCCGTCGAGCCCGAGCCTGTTGGTGCCGCCCAGCCCGACGCCCACGAACACCGCATGGAAGTCGCGCCGCAGCTCGCCCAGCGTGACGTCGCGCCCGAGGGCGATGCCCGTCCGCAGCTCGATCCCGCCGACCCCGAGAATGAAGGAAACCTCGCGCGCGGCGAATCCGTGCGGGACCTTGTAGGCGGCGATGCCGTGCTCGTTGAGACCGCCGGCCTTGGCGCGCTTCTCGAAGACGACGACGTCGTGGCCGAGGCGGGCCAGGGCATGGGCGCAGGCGAGGCCGGCCGGCCCGGCCCCGACCACCGCGATCCGCCGCCCCGTCGGCGCCGCCCGCTCGAAAGGCTGCTCGCCCCGATCGAGCAGCCAGTCCGTGGCGTGACGTTGCAGCAGCCCGATCCTGACCGGCTTTCCTTCCTGCGCCTCGCGGACGCAGGCCCCCTCGCACAGCACCTCGGTCGGGCAGACCCGGGCGCAGGCGCCCCCCATGATGTTGGCCTCGAGGATGCCCATGGCGGCGCCGCGGAGATTGTCGGTCTGGATGCCGCGGATGAAGCCCGGGATGTCGATCGAGGTGGGGCAGGCCTCGATGCAGGGCGCGTCGTGGCAGAAATAGCAGCGGCTGGCCTCCACCAGCGCCTGCTCGCGCGCCAGGGGAGGATTGAGCTCGTCGAAGTTCTGGGCATAGTCCGCCGCCGTCAGCCGCCCGGCCCGGATATCGACACCGTCGCCCATGCCCGACTCCTCCACCCGCGCCTCCGGCGACGGTAGGTGGCGGCCGCATGACCGGTCAAGCGCCGGCCGCAGGGCTCGCCGGAGTGCGACCCGACGCCCCCCGGGTTCCCGACCGAGCCCTGCTCATGCGTCAGAAGGGCCTCTGATCGACCTCATTCCATCGCCGCGGCGGCGCTGTGGGTGGCGGCGGCGCGGCGGGGGGCGGGTTTTCTCAGGAGGAGGACCATCGGCAGGACGGCGAGCGAGATCAGCATCATCATGTAGAAGTCGTTGCCGTAGGCGATGATCTGCGCCTGGCGGGTGATCTCGGCGTTCAGCGCCACGGCGCCGGCGGGGTCCATCGGATTCCAGTACCGTTGGATCGCGGGCCCGTAGAGCAGCGGGTTGAAGGCCGTGACGTGCGCGGCGATCGACTGGTGACTGATCTGCGTGTTGCTCGACAGCAGGCTGATGACGCCCGAGATGCCGATCGAGCTGCCGATGTTGCGCATCAGGCTGAAGAGGCCCGTCCCCTCGGTGCGGTTCTCGGCCGGCAGGGTCGCGAAGGTGATCGTGCTCAAGGGGACGAAGATCAGGCCCAGGCCGACGCCCTGGGTGAGGCCGGTGCGGACGATGTCCCATTCCGAGACGTCGGGCGTGAAGCGCATCATCTCGAAGAGCGAGAGCGCGGTCATGAGAAGGCCCGCCGCGATCAGCAGGCGGACGTCGACCCGGTTGATGATCCGGCCGACGAGGAACATGGCGACCATCGTGCCGACGCCGCGCGGCGCCAGGACGATGCCCGCCGTGAGCACCGGATAGCCCATCAGGTTCTGCAGATAGGGCGTCAGCAGCGCCAGCGTCGCCAGCAGGACGATGCCGACGGCGAAGATGAAGACGAGACCGGTCGTGAAGTTGCGGTCGGTGAACAGCCTCGGGCTGACGAAGGGATGCTCGGCCGTGAACATCTGCACGAGGAAGAGGTAGAAGGCGGTGCCGGCGACGAGCGTCTCGGCGATGATCTCGGCAGAGCCGAACCAGCCCAGCTGCTCGCCGCGATCGAGCATCAGCTGCAGGGCCCCGATGGCGAGGCTGAGCATGCCGAAGCCGAACCAGTCGAGGCCGGCGCCCTGCCGCCGCGGGGTCTCGTGGAGAAAGGTCAGAAGGCCCACGAAGGTCAGGATGCCGACCGGCAGGTTGACGTAGAAGACCCAGCGCCAGCTGTAGTTCTCGGTGAGCCAGCCGCCGAGCGTGGGGCCGAGGATGGGCCCGACCATCACGCCCACGCCCCAGAGCGCCATCGCCGAGCCCTGCCTCTCGCGCGGATAGATGTCGAGGAGCACCGCCTGCGAGAGCGGCACCAGGGAGGCGCCGCAGATGCCCTGGAGGAGGCGGAAGAAGACGATCTGGTTCAGCGAGACGGCGGCGCCGCAGAGGATCGACGCGATCGTGAAGCCCACGACGGTGGTGAGGAAGAGCCTCTTCCGCCCGAAGCGCCCGGCCAGCCAGCCGGTCGGCGGGGTCATGATCGCGGCCGCGACGATGTAGGAGGTCAGGACCCAGTTGATCTGGTCGTAGCTCGCCGACAGGCTGCCCTGCATGTAGGGGAGGGCCACGTTGGCGATCGTCGTGTCGATCGCCTGCATGATCGTCGCCAGCATCACGCAGACCGTGATGGCCCCCCGGTTGGCGGGATTGCCGTCCATCGGGGTCAGCCGGCGCTGTGCCCGAAGAGGCTGCCGATCAGCTTGCCGAGGCTGCGATGCACGCCGGTGTCGATCTCGACCTCGGTGCTCATGCCGGCTCTGAGCGGGGGCTGGCCGGGCTCCGTGTCGACGCGGATGCGGACGGGGATGCGCTGCACCACCTTGACCCAGTTGCCGCTCGCATTCTGTGCCGGCAGGAGGGAGAACTCGGCTTGGCTGGCCGGGCTGACACTCTGGACCGTGCCCTTGAAGGCGACGCCCGGATAGGTGTCGACGCTGACCTCGGCCGGCTGGCCGGCGACCACGTGGGTGAGGTCGGTCTCCTTGGGATTGGCCTCGACCCAGACATGGTCGGTGGCGACCAGGGCGAAGGCTGCCTGGCCCGCCGGCAGGTATTCGCCCGGCCGGAGCTGATCGACCTCGGCGACGATGCCGTCCACCGGCGCCCGGACCACCGTGTGGGCCAGATCGCGGGCCGCGAGGGCGCGTGCCGCCTCGGCGGCCCGGTACCGCGGATGGTTCTCGATGGGCCCTGTCGGGTCGCCGTCGAGCTGGGCGACGATGCCGGCCACTTGGGCCTCGAGGGCCTTGACCTGCTGGCGGGCCACGTCGAGGTCGTGCTTGCGGCTGTCGAGCTCGCTCTGCGGGCTGAAATGGCGGGCGGCCAGGTCCACCTGGCGCTGATGCTCGAGCGTCGCATAGTCGACCGTGGCCTTGGCCTCGTCGAGCCGGGCCTGCATCTCCCTCCAGCTCGCCTGCAGCGCCTGGAGCTGGTTGGCGACCACGCCGACCTGCGCCTCGGCCTGGTCGAGCGTGGCCCGGTAGCCGCTGTCGTCGAGGCGGAACAGCACCTGGCCCTTGCTGACCCGCGCATTGTCCTCCACCTCGACCGTCGCGACGAGGCCGGCGACATCGGTCGCGATGTTGACGATATCGGCGTGGACGTACGCGTTGTCGGTCGAGACCCAGCGGCCGCCGGTGAGCCAGAAGTAGCCGACACCGATCAGGATCAGGATGGGGCCCAGGATGAGCAGCGTCAGGCGAACGACCTTGCGCCGCGAGACGCGCCGACGCGGCGGCGCCGGCGGCTTGGGCGCCTGGTGGGCACGGCCCTCGGGAGCCGCTCCGGTGACGCCGGGCGTCTGGACGTCGAGGTCAGCCATGGGCGATCTTCGCGGTCGGGCCGGCCGGCTCCTCGCTCGCCCGGCTGCCGAGGTTGGACTTGAGCCTGAGCAGGAGGTCCATCAGCTGATGCCGCGCCGGGGCGTCGAGGCCGGCCATCGCCTCCTCGCGGACCTCGGCGCCGAGCGCCCGCATGCGCTCCAGCACCGGTCCGGCGGCCTCGGTCAGGAAGAGGATGCGCGTCCGCCGGTCGCGGGGATCGTTGCGCCGCTCGACCATGCCCGCCGCCTCGAGCCGGTCCAGGATGCGCACCAGCGTGATCGGCTCGATCTCCAGGAGCTGGGCCAGGCAGACCTGGGTGATCCCCTCGTTCCGCGCGAGATAGGCGAGCACGGACCACTGGGCGCGGGTCAGGCCGAGGCCGCCGGCCCGTGCGCGCTGCTCGAAGCGCTTGCGGAAGAGCCGGGCCACGTCGTTCAGGACGAAGCCCAAGGTCGGCTCCGGCGCCCGCACGGTCACGGCCTCGAGATTGGACATGAGCAACCTGCCAGCTATCATGAGCAGGCTCATGATATAAAGCCTCATCATAAGGGGGCAAGCACGTACAGAGGGCTCGCCCATGCGTGCAGCGCCGGTCTCGGCTGCGCCCGGCGCAGCCCCGGCGGGCGGATCCCGCGCAAAATGCCCTGTGCCGCCGCGGAGACAGCTTCTTGAGCGGGCTTCTCCACGGGCTGCAGCCGCTGGTGGCACTCGGCCTCCTGGGCCTGGGCGTCCTGCTCGGCCTGCTCGTCGGCTCGCTCTGGCGCGGAGGCCAGGCCCGGCTGGCGCGGCGCCTCCTGGCCGAGAGCGAGGCGCAGCGCCAGGCCGAGACCGAGGCGCTGCTCGATGGCGTCAAGCTGGCCTTCGGCGACATCTCGCTCGACACCTTCGGTCGGCTCGGCGAGCAGCTTCTCGGTCAGACCCAGGCGGCCCTCTCGGCCGAGCGGCGCCTCCAGGGCCAGCAGCTCGGGGCCGAGCGTGCCGAGTCCGAGACGCGGCTGCGGACCATGCTCGGCCAGCTCGAGCGGATGCAGGCGCTGATCCGCGATATCGAGCGCGACCGCGAGCAGAAATTCGGGCGGCTCGAAAGCGAGCTCAAGATCGCCGGGGAGCGGGCCCAGAGCCTCGCCGCCACGACCCGGCAGCTGGCCGACGCCCTCTCGAACACCCGCGCCCGCGGCCAGTGGGGCGAGCGGATGGCGGAGGACGTGCTCCGTCTCGCGGGCATGGAGGAGACGGTCAGCTACCGGCGCCAGGCGCCGACGCCGAGCGGCACGCGGCCCGACTTCACGCTGCTGCTGCCCGACGGGCTCGTCGTCCACATGGACGTCAAATTTCCCTTCGACAACTATCTGAGGAGCCTGCAGGCGACGGACGCAGAGGCGCGGCAGCGGCTCGAGGCCGCGTTCCGGAAGGACGTGCGCGCCAAGATCGTCGAGGTCGCGAGCCGCGACTATGTGGCGCCCGACGCGGGCACCATCGACATGGCGCTGCTCTTCATCCCGAACGAGCAGGTGTTCGGCGCGATGCTGTCGCTCGAGCCGCTGCTCGTCGACGAGGCGCTGGCCAAGCGGGTGGTCCTGGTCTCGCCGCTCAGCCTCTTCGCCGTGCTGGCGGTGATCCGCCAGGCCACGGCGAGCTTCCGGATGAGCCGCGCGGCGCGCGACCTCGCGGCGGGGCTCGAGGCGTTCCGCAACGGCTGGCGGGCCTATCAGGCGGAGAGCGAGCGGGTCGGCCAGCGCCTCGAGGAAGCCCAGAAGGCATTCCAGCTCCTCACCCTGGTGCGCCGTGAGCGACTCGAGCGCGAGATCGACCGGCTGGATGCGCTGACGCGACCGTCGGCGCCGCCGGTCGATCCGGGCGCCGCCGGCTAGGGCAGGGCCGCGCCGGACTCCAGGAAGCCCGAGACCTGGGCCGCCGGGAGAGGCGTCACCAGCGCGAAGGCGTAGGCCCTGTCCCGCCAGCTCAGCCGGGTCAGCCCGTCCACCTCGGCGACGGCGGCGCGCTCGCCCGCTCCGAGCGTGGCCCCGTCGGAAGGCTGGACGTAGAGCAGCGCCGGCGCCTCGTCGCGTCGATAGGCGACCAGCGCAGCCGGCTCGCCGGCCAGATAGGCGATCCGGCCGCCGGTCATGACGAAACCGTCCGGGTCGGGCGGCAGCGGAAAGTCCCTTCCGAGGCGCGTCGTGAACCAGTTCCTGAGGCTCGCCGGCTCGCTGGTCCGGAGCTCGAGAGCGCTGTCGCCCCGAACGAAGTCCTGGTAGCCCAGCACCGCGGGATCGCCGCCCGCGCGCTCGCCGAAATAGGGCCGGACGAGCTGGACGACGGCACCAGCGGCGCCGGCGATCATCATCGCGCCCAGAATTCGGGTGAGCAGGCGCCGGCTGCGCGCCGCGGCACGCTGAGGCCGCGCGGCACGGACGGCCGCCGCGGGGCTGGGTCGGAGGGGGGCGATCTTCGCCGGCGCCGGCAGCAGGCGCAGCCCCGCCGAGGCGCTCGGCAGCACCGTCAGCGAGCGGCGCGCCGGCTCCGGCTCGAGATCGCTCCAGACCGATTGGGTCTGGTCCATGGCGCGCAACCTGCGATTGAGGTCACGCTCGAACTGCCGCAGCTTCTCGATCCGGGCCTCGCAGGCCGGGCATACGCCGAGATGGCGCCGCAGCAGCAAGCCGCGACTTCGCCCGAGGCGCCCGTCGAGATAGGCCTCGAGATGCCGCTCCAGGTCAGCGCACTGCATCGACCACTCTCCCGACGCCAGAGCGCGCTCGATCAGTCACCGGCGTCGCAACCGTCGGCACTGCACGCCCACGGCACCCTCCCGAAGGAACTCTCCATCAAGAGGCGGCCGAGCGCAATGCCCTCGATGAAGGGGCCGCCATCGTCGGTGCGAGCCGCCGAGGCAGGCGCGCCGTTTTCGAGTTGCCAAGTCACCGTCTTGCCACAAACATGGGAACGCGGATCATGCCCGTCGCCGCCGCGCATGGGCGAGCCCAAGGCGTGCGGGCGTCGCCGGGACGAGCAGTCGGGGAGGCAGCATGCAAACGGGCGCACCCATCCGAAATGTCGCCTTGGTCGGCCCGAACGGGGCCGGCAAGACGACGCTTCTCGAGAGCCTCATGTTCGTGTCCGGCACCATCGGCCGCAAGGGCAGGGTGGCGGACAAGAACACGGTCGGCGACAGCAGCGCCGAGGCGCGCGAGCGCCAGATGAGCACCGAGGTGACGTCCGCCAGGCTCGCCCACGACGGCGTCGACCTGACCCTCCTGGACTGCCCCGGGTCGGTCGAGTTCGTGCACGAGACGCGGGCAGCGCTCCTGGGCGTCGATCTCGCCGTGGTCGTCGTCGAGCCGGTCCTCGAGCGGATGATCGCCGTGGCCCCGCTCCTCCATTTCCTCGACGAGCACGCCATTCCGCACCTCGTGCAGATCAACAAGATGGACCGCTCGGAGGTCCGCTTCCGCGACCTGCTGCAGGCGCTGCGGGCCGTCAGCGCCCGCCCGGTGGTGCCGCACCAGTACGCCATCGGCCGCGGCGACGGGCTGGTGGGCTATATCGATCTCGTCACCGAGCAGGCCTACGCCTACAAGCCCGGAGGCCCCTCCGACACGATCCCGCTGCCCGAGGAATATCGCGAGCGCGAGCAGGCGGCGCGCACGGAGATGCTCGAGACCCTGGCCGACTTCGACGATGCGCTGATGGAGATCCTGCTCGAGGACCAGCAGCCGAATACCGAGACGATCATCGCCGACCTCAGGAAGACGCTCGGCGCCGATCAGGTCGTGCCCGTGCTGATGGGCGTGGCCGATCAGGACATGGGCTCGCGGCGGCTGCTCGAGGCCCTGGTGCGCGAGGCCCCCGATCCGGCCAGCCATGCGCGGGGGCTGGGCATCGAGGAGAGCGGCCCGACGCTCGTCCAGATCCTCAAGACCTATCATCTGCCGCACACGGGCAAGCTGTCCCTGGCCCGGGTCTGGCGCGGTGCCGTGAAGGACGGCATGATCCTGGGAGGCATGCGGGTCGGCGGTGTCTACCGCATGACCGGCAGCCAGCAGGAGCCGGCCGGCGAGGTCGGGGCGGGAGCGATCGTGGCGCTCGGCCGGCTGGAGGACGCCCGCACCGGCGCGGTCCTCTCGAACGGTTCGGGCGAGCCCGACGTGGCGCTGCCGACGGCCCCGCCGGCGGCGCCCATGTTCGCCTTCGCGCTCACCGCCGCCAACCGCAACGACGAGGTCAAGCTGTCGGGCGCCTTCGCCAAGCTCGTCGACGAGGACCCGTCCCTGCGGCTCGAGCAGGATCCCGAGATGCACCAGATCGTCCTCTGGGGGCAGGGCGAGATGCACCTTCGCGTGGCGATCGACCGGCTACGCACGAAGTACAATGTCGAGGTCCACCCGGCCGCTCCCCGAACTCCCTATCGGGAGACGATCCGCAAGGCGACCGAGGCGCACGGCCGGCACAAGAAGCAGTCCGGCGGCCACGGTCAGTTCGGCGACGTCAAGATCGCGATCCGCCCGCTCGAGCGCGGCGCCGGCTTCGCCTTCGACAACAAGGTGGTGGGCGGCTCCGTGCCCCGGCAGTTCATCCCGGCCGTCGAGGCCGGCGCCAAGGAGTTCATGCAGAAGGGCCCCCTCGGCTTTCGCGTCGTCGATGTCGGCGTCACCCTTTTCGATGGCCAGTTCCACTCGGTCGACAGCAACGAGATGAGCTTTCGCATGGCGGCCGCCCTGGCGCTCAAGGAGGGCCTGCAGCGCTGCAGCCCGGTGCTGCTCGAGCCGATCCTGGCAGTCACCATCTCGGTGCCGACCGACTACACCTCCAAGGCGCTGCAGATCGTCTCCACCAAGCGCGGGCAGATCCTGGGCTACGAGGCGAAGGGCGGCTGGCCGGGCTGGGACGAGATCCGCGCCAACCTGCCCCAGGGCGAGATCCACGACCTCATCGTCAGCCTCCGCTCGATGAGCCAGGGCACGGGCTTCTTCGAATGGAGCTACGACCATCTCCAGGAGGTTCCGGAGAAGCTCGCGCAGACCATCGTCGAGCAGTATCAGGATACGGCCAGCTAGCGATCTCACCCGGAGATCGGGGCGGCCCCGGCCGGGCCCTCAGCTCGGCCGGGCCTGCGCGATGCGCTGGCGCAGCAGGGCCAGAAGGCCGTCGACGCCCTTGCTCTGGACCACGGCCTGGAACTCGTTGCGCTGCGTGACGACGAGGCTCACGCCGGCCACGACCACGTCGATGATCTGCGGCTTGCCGCTCTCGAGGCGCACCCGCCAGTCGACCTTGATCGGCTCGCCGGTCGGCGGGACGATCCGGCTGGCGACCACGATGTCGCCGTCGCCGAGCGTCTGGCTGGAGGTGGCCTCGAAACGCTGGCCCGAATAGGTGCTGAAGCGGTCCGCATAGGTCGCGCGCACATAGTCGGCGAAGAGCTTCTGGTACTCGGCACGCTGGCCGTCGTCGAGCTGGCGATAGCTGATGCCGAGGGCCAGGCGGCTGATCAGGGGCAGGTCGAAATTGCCCTCCAGGATCTGGCCCAGCCGCTCCTCGCGCTGCTCTGGGCCGAGGCTCTTGTCGACGATCACCGCGATCGCCTGCTGGCCGAGATCGGCGACGAACGCCCTCGGGTCGGTGGCGGCGCCCGCCTGCCCACCCGCGGCCGCCGCGAGGGCGGCCAGCCCGGCCGAGAGGAAGGTGCGACGGCCTAGTCTCATCGGGATGCTCCTGAGCGATGGGCGGGCCGGCGGCCCCGCATCGCAGCCGGAATCGTCCCGAGCATATGGGTAGAGCCGGCCCGGGCCCCCAGCCCGGGAAAGCGCATCCTGGGGCGCCCGCCTCAAGCGGACCGGACCATCCGGCGCTCGCCCATCGTTCCCGTCACGGTGACGATGGTGGCGACGCTGACGATGGCCACGATCCAGAACACCATGAGCGGCATGCCCCGGTCGATGAGCAGGCCGAAGGCCGGCGGGGCCACGAGCCCGCCGATGTTGAACCCGACCGTCACGAAGCCGAACACCTTGCCGCTGGCGCCGCGCGGCGTGACGGCGCGCACCAGCATGTCGCGCGAGGGGGCGATGAGGCCGCTCGCGAAGCCGCCGATCGTGAAGACCGCCAGCATGGCCGGCATCGACAGCGTGACACCGGCGATCAGCGCCGCGCAGAGCGCGATCGCGAGCGAGCTCACCGAGACGACCATGCCGTGTCGCCCGGTACGGTCGGCGATCCAGCCGCCGGCCAGCACGCCCAGGGCGCTGACGACGAGGAACAGCGTGATCGGCAGGTTGGCCTGGGCGAGGCTGAGCCCGTAGACGCGCTCCAGGACGATCACGCTGAAGCTCGCGAAGCCGGTATTGCCGATGCCGAGCAGGATATAGAACAGCAGCGACAGGAGCACCGGCGTCGTCCAGAGCAGGCTCTTGTCCGACGGCTCCGCGCCTCGGGAGCGCTCGCGCTCCGCGCCGGAGGCGAGGTCCCGGCGGTTGGCGGCGAGCACGAGGCCGAGCAGCCCGCCGGCCAGGCCCACCGTGAGGAGCGCCAGGCGCCAGCCGACCAGCTGGGTGAGCCCGACGACGGCGATCGGTGCCGCGGCGAAGCCCGCATAGCCGCCGAAGGTGTGGATCGAGAAGGCCCGGCCGATCCAACGGTTGCTGACGCGGTGCGAGAGGATCGCATAGTCGGCCGGGTGGTAGACCGCGTTGCCGAGGCCGGCCAGGACCATGAGCGCCAGGAGGGCCGGGTAGGTCGGCCAGACGCCGACGAGGCCGATCGCCAGCGCGAAGGCCATGTGGCCGAGGATCAGGATCGTGGCCGGGCCGAGGCGATCGACCAGGAAGCCGATCGGCGGCTGGGCGATCAGGGTCACGACGTTCAGCACCGCGAGCGCCAGGCCGAGCTCGGCGATGCCGACGCCGAGCTTCACCTGGAGCAGCGGGAAGAGCGGCGGCAGGGCCAGGATGTAGAGGTGGGCGAAGAAGTGCCCGCCCGAGATCAGGCCGGTGACCTTGACGTCCGGGCTGGCGTAGGCGGTGGGCGCGGCGAGCATTCGGGCACCTGGGCTCAGGGCAGCGCCGCCGGCCGCTCGACGCCGAGCCCCTGGGCCTTCTTGGCGAGACCCTCCATGATGCCGGGGTAGAGCTCGACGCCCTCGGCGAGCGCCCGGCGCCTGCGGGCCAGCGCCGCGTCGCCCGGCACCCGCACCGCCGCGACGCCGGGCCGCGGCGGATTGCTGCGGCAGGCGTCGGCCAGCCAGCCGGACTGCCGGGTGAACGCCTCGAGGCCGCCGAAGGCTCTCGGGTCGAAGGCCTGGACGTAGACCGAGGCACCCCATTGGGTGGGCGCCTCGGCCCGGCCGAAGCCGGAGAGCGCCTGGGTCAGCGCCTCGATGGTGAGGGCCAGGCCGTAGCCCTTGTGGCCATGGTCGAGGCCGCCCACCGGCAGGATCGAGCCCGGCGGGTCGGCGGTGACCACCGCCGGGTCGTCGCTGGCCTCGCCTCGGGCGTCGAGAAACCAGGGGTGGCCCATCCGCTCGCCCTTGGCCGCCGTCCGGCCGGACAGGCCGTTCGTGGTGATCGAGGCGCTGATGTCGATGAGCATCGGATCGCCGTCGGTGGGGATGCCGATGGCGATGGGGTTGGGCGTGTAGAGCGGCTTGCTGCCGCCGAACGGCGCCACCGAGCCGACCGAGGGGTCGGAGGAGGCGACGATCACCATCAGGCCCTCGGCCGTGGCGCGAGGCAGGAAGGCGGCGAGGCAGCCGATATGGTGGCTCCGGCGGATCGTGACCGCGCCGATGCCCAGTCGCCGGGCCCGTGCCACGGCCTCGTCGACGGCCATGGCCGTAAGCCACACGCCGGGCAGGTAGCGGCCGTCCCAGGTCAGCGCCGCCGGATGATCGGCCAGGACGGTGGGCCCGCCGGAGCGCTCCATCCGACCTTGGGTCAGGTCGTCGAGATAGGGTGCCGCCAGCTGCAGGCCGTGGGTCGTGTGGCCCATGAGGTCGGCCTCGACGAGCAGCTCGCCCGTCACGCCGGCCTTGTCCGCATCGAGGCCGGCCGCCCCGAAGAGGGCCGACGCAAAAGACACGAGATCGCTCGCTCGGTACCGCTCCGACATCGCCCCTCCCTTCCCGGCAAGCGGGATCACGCGCCCCGGGTTTCTGGGCGCATTCGTGCTTTCGATCAAGGGCATGGGCGGGGCTCGGGCATGCGCTGGGTCGGCCCTTCCGGCCGTGCTAAGGAGCCGGTCCCCTCGGCCCCCGATCCGGTCCCCCGATGCCCCCGAGCCTCCAGGCCCTGGCCCCGGTTTTTCTCCTCATCGCCGCCGGACAGGTCATGCGCCGGGCCGCGTTCCCGGCGTCGGGGTTCTGGGCGGCGGCCGAGCGGCTCGTCTACTGGTGCCTGTTCCCGGCGCTGCTGTTCGAGGCGACCGCCGGCGTGACGCTCGGCGATCGGCGCATCCTGCTCGTCGCGATCGCGACCGCCCTGCCGGTGCTGCTGCTGACCGTGCTGCTCCTGGCGCTGCGCCGGCCGCTGCGGCTCGACGGCCGCCGGCTCGCGGCCGTGACTCAGGCGGCCGTGCGGCCCAACACCTATATCGGGCTCGCGGCGGCGGTGGCGCTCTGGGGGCAGGCGGCGCTGGCGCCGCTGGCCCTGGTGATCGCCCTCAACATTCCGCTCGTGAACCTCATCGCCGGCATCTTCCTCGCGACAACGGGAGGCCGCGGCGTGCACCCGCTGCGGCTGGCCGTCATGGTCGTGGGCAACCCGCTGATCGTCGCCTGTCTCCTCGGGCTGGGCGCGTCACTGGCCGGCTTCGCCCTGCCGCCGATCCTCTCGGCCACCCTCGACATTCTCGGGCGCGCCTCGCTCGCCCTGGCGCTCCTCGCCGTCGGCGCCGCGCTCGAGCTCGGGCGGCTGAAAGGGTCGTCCTGGGCGATCCTGCTCGGCGCCGCGCTCAAGCTCGTGGCCCTGCCGGCGCTGACCCTGCTCGCCGCCCATCTTCTCGGCCTCGACGGCCTCGACCGCCGGGCGCTCGTCCTGATGGCGGCCCTGCCGCTCTCCGCCAGCGCCTATGTGCAGACCCGCCAGATGGGCGGCGCGGCTGACCTGCTGGCCGCGTCGATGACCGTCCAGACGCTGCTCGCGATGGCGACGATGCCGGTCGTGATCGTGCTTCTCCGCTAGGCCCGGCGGCGAGCGGGTCGCGACTTTCTCGCCCAGCTGTCACGGAGCTGTCGCGAAAAGCCGGCTTAAAAGCGCCGCAGCAACCGTCGGGGAGCAACCGATCCCGACCCGCGGTCGAAACGCATCACACTCGGAGAGGTACCATGAGCAGGCTGGCCAGGGTGGCCATAGCAGCCGCCTTCATCGCAACATCCGCCACGGCGTTCGCTGCGGACATCTCGGGAGCCGGGGCCACCTTCCCCTATCCCGTCTATGCCAAGTGGGCGGATGCCTACAAAAAGGACAAGGGCATCGGGCTCAACTACCAGTCGATCGGCTCCGGCGGCGGGATCAAGCAGATCAAGGCCAAGACCGTCACCTTCGGTGCCTCGGACATGCCGCTCAAGGTCGAGGACCTCGACGCAGCCGGCCTCGTCCAGTGGCCGATGATCATGGGCGGCGTCGTGCCCGCGCTCAACGTGCCGGGGATCAAGCCGGGCGAGCTCGTGGTCGACGGGCCGACGCTCGCCGCGATCTATATGGGCAAGATCACGCAGTGGGACGATCCGGCCATCAAGACGCTCAATCCCAGCGCGAAGCTGCCCGACACGGCGATCGCCCCCGTCTATCGCTCGGACGGCTCGGGCACCAACTTCCTCTTCACCAACTATCTTTCCCAGGTCAGCGACGAGTTCGCCAAGAGCATCGGCGCCAACACCTCGGTGCAGTGGCCGGCCGGCATCGGCGCCAAGGGCAACGAGGGCGTCGCCAACATGGTCAAGCAGACCGAGGGCGCCATCGGCTATGTCGAGTACGCCTACGTCAAGCAGAACAAGATGACGTACGCCAAGATCAAGAACAAGGAAGGGGTGGCCGTCAGCCCGGACAGCGGCGCGTTCCAGGCGGCGGCCGCCAACGCCGACTGGGCGAATGCTCCAGGCCTCCGCGTCATCCTGACCAACCAGCCGGGCAAGGACAGCTGGCCGATCACCGGCGCCAGCTTCATCCTGATGCCCAAGCAGCCCAAGGATCCGATGGTCGCCCAGGCGGCTCTCAAGTTCTTCGACTGGGCCTACCATAGCGGCCAGAAGATGGCCGACTCGCTGGACTATGTGCCGATGCCTGTCAGCGTAGTCAGGCTGGTCGAGACGCTGTGGCAGAAGGATCTCACGGATCAGGACAGCAAGCCGCTCTGGCCGGCTTCCTGATCCGACGCTCGAGCGTTCGCCTCGCAAGGGGCGCCGCCGCCCGGCCGCATGCGGCCGGGCGGCTCGGTTGTGGCCTGGGGAGGAGCGTTGGGCATGGCTGAACTGGCGACGGCCGACGCGTCGGGGCTGGCTGGCCGCGGCGCCGCGGCGGGCAGGGCCCGGAGCCAGCGGATCGAGGATCGGGTCTTCTACGGCGCAACCCTGTTCTTCGCGCTCCTCGTGCTGGCGATCCTGGGCGGCGTCATCATCTCGCTGATCGACGGCGCCTGGCCGGCGATCTCGAAATTCGGCTTCGGCTTTCTCACGACCGAGGTCTGGAATCCGGTCACCGAGCAGTTCGGCGCCCTGGCCCCGATCTACGGCACGCTGGTCACCTCCCTCATCGCCATGGTGATCGGCGTGCCGGTCAGCTTCGGCATAGCGCTCTTCATCACCGAGCTCTGCCCGGTCTGGCTGAAGCGGCCGCTGGGCGTGGCCATCGAGCTGCTGGCCGGCATCCCGAGCATCATCTACGGCATCTGGGGCCTCTTCGTGTTCGCCCCCTACATGCAGCAGCACGTCCAGCCCTTCCTCATCAAGACGCTCGGCCACGTTCCGGGCATCGGCCAGCTCTTCAAGGGCCCGCCCTACGGCATCGGCATCCTCACCGCCGGGCTGATCCTGGCGATCATGGTGCTGCCCTTCATCACCTCGGTCACCCGCGACGTCTTCGAGACCGTGCCGCCGATGCTCAAGGAGTCGGTCTACGGCCTCGGGGCGACGACCTGGGAGGTCGTCTACAAGGTGGTGCTGCCCTACTGCCGGGTCGGCGTCATCGGCGGCGTCATGCTCGGCCTCGGCCGGGCGCTCGGCGAGACCATGGCCGTCACCTTCGTGATCGGCAACGCGCACCGGATCAGCGCCTCGATCCTGGCCCCGGGCACGACGATCTCGGCGGCGATCGCCAACGAGTTCACCGAGGCGGTGGGCGAGACCTACACCTCCTCGCTGATCGCCCTCGGCCTCGTGCTCTTCGTCATCACCTTCATCGTGCTGGCCGCGGCCAAGCTGATGCTGATGCGCATGAACGCCAAGGCGGGGACCTGAGCGATGGCGACAGCGATCAGGGTCTCCCCGCTCTATGCCGGCCGCCGGCGGCGCAACCTCATCGCGATGTCGCTGGCGACCGCCGCTGCCCTCTTCGGCCTCTTCTGGCTGATCGCCATCCTCTGGGTCCTCGTCGTCAACGGCATCGGGTCCATCAGCCTCTCGATCTTCACCCAGTCGACGCCGCCGCCGGGCAATGCCGGCGGCCTCCTGAACGCGATCTACGGCTCGATCGTCATGACGGTCGTCGGCACCCTCATCGGGGCGCCCGTCGGCATTCTCGCCGGCACCTATCTCGCCGAGTACGCGAAGGGCAGCGCGCTGGGCGAGGTCGTCCGCTTCATCAACGACATCCTCCTGTCGGCTCCGTCGATCGTGATCGGGCTCTTCGTCTACGTCATCGTCGTCGTGCCGATGGGCCACTTCTCCGCCTGGGCGGGTGCTGTGGCGCTGGGCGTCCTCGTCGTGCCCGTGGTCGTCCGGACCACCGAGGACATGCTGAACCTCGTGCCCAACGGCCTGCGCGAGGCGGCCTCTGCCCTGGGTGCCCCCAGGTGGAAGGTCGTGACCACCATCAGCTACAGGGCGGCGCGCAACGGCATGATGACCGGCGTGCTGCTCGCGATCGCGCGCATCAGCGGCGAGACCGCGCCCCTCCTGTTCACGGCTCTGAACAACCAGTTCTGGAGCTCGGACATGAACGCGCCGATGGCCAATCTGCCGGTGACCATCTTCCAGTTCGCGCTCAGCCCCTACGAGGACTGGCAGCGCCTGGCCTGGGCGGGCTCGCTGCTCATCACGGTGGCGATCCTCGTCCTCAACATTGTCGCCCGGGCGCTGGCCGCCTACACCTCGTCCAAGGGATAGGGATCATGCAGCAGCCGCAGCGCAAGCCCGAGACGGAGCAGGCCATGGAAGCCGCCTCTCAGCCGCGCCCTGGAGTCAGGATCGGGATGGGCGGAAATGCCGGCGCGGCGCCCGTCTACGAGACGGCGCCCGAGAAGATCGGCATCCGCAATCTCGACTTCTTCTACGACCAGTTCCGCGCCCTGAAGTCGATCAACCTGCCGCTCTACCAGAACCGGGTGACGGCGTTCATCGGTCCCTCCGGCTGCGGCAAGTCGACCCTCCTGCGCATCCTCAACCGGATGTACGACCTCTACCCGAAGCAGCGCGCCACGGGCGAGGTGCTGTTCGACGGTGCCAACATCCTCGACGCCCGCCAGGACCTCAACCTGCTGCGCGCCCGGGTCGGCATGGTCTTCCAGAAGCCCACGCCCTTCCCGATGTCGATCTACGACAACATCGCCTTCGGCGTCCGCCTCTACGAGAAGCTCTCGAAGCGGGCGATGGACGAGCGTGTCGAGAGCTCGCTCGTCCGCGCAGCGCTCTGGAACGAGGTCAAGGACAAGCTCGGGCAGAGCGGGCTCGGCCTGTCGGGCGGGCAGCAGCAGCGGCTGTGCATCGCCCGGACCGTGGCCGTGAAGCCCGAGGTCATCCTCTTCGACGAGCCCTGCTCGGCCCTCGACCCGATCTCGACCGCCAAGATCGAGGAGCTGATCGACGAGCTCAAGGAGGACTACACGATCGCCATCGTCACCCACAACATGCAGCAGGCGGCCCGCTGCTCCGACCATACCGCCTTCATGTTCCTGGGCGAGATCATCGAGTTCGGGCCGACCAACCAGCTCTTCACCAATCCGCGCAACTCGCAGACCGAGGACTACATCACGGGCCGCTTCGGGTAGGCGCCGGGGTAGACCCGCCTCCCGCCCCTATCGGTTCAGGCTGCGCGGGCCGCTGACGCAAGGGTTGTCGCGCTCGAAGAAGCGGAGCGGGCGATGCGCCTCGCGGCTGATCCCGATGCGGACGCTGGTGCCGATCGGGCCGGCCGGGCGATCGGCCTCCGCGAGGCGGAGCGGCCCGTCGGCGCAGAGGTCGACACCGTTGAGGGAAAGGTCGATCCGCATGGCCCTGCCGAGCCGCCCGGGGCCGCGGGCGAGGTCCCGGAAGCGCGCGGCACGGGCGCCCGCGGCCATCGAGGCGGCACCCTCGACCGGCTCGAGCGCGCGAAGGAGAACGCCGGCCCCCACGCCCGGCCGCTCGCCGCTCACGTTCAGGCAGTACCAGCAGCCATAGCTCAGATAGACGTAGGCGTGACCGCGCTCGAGGAAGAGGGCGCGGTTGCGGGGGGTCCGGCCGATGAAGGCGTGGCCGGCGGCATCGCCCACGACATAGGCCTCGGTCTCGACGATCCGTCCGCTGAGACGGCCCTCGTCCAGATCGTGGACGAGGAGCTTGCCGATCAGGAAGCGCGCGAGCTCGCCCGTATCGATCGGCAGGTCCCTGCGCGCGAGCCCGGCTGGTCGCGCGGCGGCATCGACGCGGGGCAGGACTGCGGCCAAGGCTCCTCCGCTCCGCTTGGCAGCACCATCACGAGCCGGTAGGTAGCACGCCGCGGCATCGGACGGGGAAGGGGCCGACGTGCGTCTGCGGATCACCACCTGGAACGCCAATTCCGTGCGTCTCCGCGCGACGACCCTCAGGCGGATCGCCCAGGAAATCCGCCCGGACGTGCTCTGCCTCCAGGAGATCAAGGTCGAGGACGACAAGTTCCCCCTGCCGATCTTCGACGAGCTGGGCTTCCCCCATCGCCATGTCCACGGCCAGAAGGCCTATCACGGCGTGGCGGTGCTCTCGCGGCTGCCGCTTTCGGGCTGCGTGTCGCGCAAATGGTGCGGCATCGAGGACTGCCGGCACTGCGTCTGCGAGCTGCCGGGCGGGATCGAGCTCCACAATTTCTACATTCCGGCGGGCGGCGACGTGCCCGACCCGGAGGTCAACCCCAAGTTCAAGCACAAGCTCGGCATGATCCGGGAGCTCACCGACTATTTCGGCGGCCGTCGCGGCGACGGCGCCCGGATCGTGCTGGTCGGCGACCTCAATATCGCACCGCTCGAGAGCGACGTCTGGAGCCACCGCCAGCTCCTCGACGTGGTGAGCCACACGCCCGTCGAGACCGAGGGGCTGATCCGCCTGCAGGAGTCGTACGGCTTCGTCGACGCCGTCCGGGCGATCGTCCCGCCGGGCGAGAAGCTCTACACATGGTGGTCGTACCGGGCGCGCGACTGGGAGGCCTCGGACCGGGGCCGCCGGCTCGACCATGTCTGGCTCTCTCCGGCCCTGGCCCCGAGCCTCGTCACCGCCGAGGTGCGCCGCGACGCGCGCGGCTGGGAGAGCCCGTCCGACCATGTGCCGGTGACCGTCGAGCTCGAGGTGTAGGCGGGCAGGGAGCGGCGCGAGAAGGACGGTCGGCTGGGGAGGCGGAGGTGATGCGGATCGTGGTGCTGGGTGCCGGCGCCGTCGGCGGCTATTTCGGGGCACGTCTCGCCCTGGCCGGTGAGGATGTTTCCTTCATCGCCCGTGGCGCCCATGCCGAGGCGATGCGCCGGGAGGGGCTGCGTGTGCGCTCAGAGGCCGGCGACGTGGCGTTGCCCGAGGTGCGGCTCCTCGACGATCCGGCCAGCGCCGGGGTCGCCGACATCGTGCTGGTCGCGGTCAAGATGTACGATCTGGCGAGCGCCGTGGCGCAGCTGCGGCCGCTGGTCTCGATGGAGACCGCGGTGGTGCCCTTCGAGAACGGCGTCGAGGCCGAGGCCATCCTGCAAAAGCGGTTCGGGACGCACCCGGTGTGCGGCGGCGTCGCCTATATCAGCGGGCACGTCGAGGCGCCTGGCGTCATCCGCCATGTCGGCGTCATGGCGAAGCTGGCCTTCGGCGAGCTCGACGGCAGCCGCTCCTGGCGTCTCGAGGCGCTGGCCGCGGCCTGTGAGGCGGCCGGGATCGAGACGGTGCTTTCCGAACGCATCCGGGTCGAGCTGTGGAAAAAATTCGCCTTTCTCGCCCCCTTCGCCGGCATCACCTGCTTCGTTCGCGGCCCGGTTGGGGCGGTGCGCGACGATCCGGCAGCCTGGGCGCGGTTCGAGGCCCTGGTCCGTGAGACCGTGGCGGTCGGGCGGGCGATGGGGATCGAGCTGCCGGGCGACATCGTCGAAGACCGGCTGGCGGTGATCCGCGGCCTGCCTGCGGCCATGCGCTCGTCGATGCTCGCCGACCTCGAGGCCGGCCGCAGGCTGGAGCTCGACTGGCTCACCGGCGCCGTGGTCCGTCTCGGCCGCGGCACCGGCATCGCCGTGCCGGCGAGCGAGGAGGTCCTCGGCGCCCTCGTGCCGCTCGCCGGCGGCCGGAACTGAAGCCGGCGCTCCGCCTCAGATCTCGTGCTTGCCCATCTGGTCGGCGATGTAGTCGGCCTGACGGATCGCCAGCGTGACGATCGTCAGGGTCGGATTCTCGGCGGCGCTGGTCGTGAACTGGCTGCCGTCCGAGACGAAGAGGTTGGGAATGTCCCAGCTCTGGCCGTGGCTGTTGACCACCCCGTCCGCGGCCTTGGCGCTCATCCTGTTGGTTCCGAGATTGTGGGTCGAGGGATAGGGCGGCACCTCCCATACCTCTGTCGCCCCTGCCGCCTCGTAGAGCGCCCGCCCCCGCTCGTAGGCATGGCTGCGCATGGCGATCTCGTTGGCGCCGTCATCGTAGTGGACATTCGGGATGGGCAGGCCGAACTGGTCCTTCTCGGTCGAGTGCAGGGTGATCGATTGGTCGCGCGCGGCATGTCCTCGCCGACGATCCAGGCGCCCGCCATGTTGGCGTAGGTGTCGAGCTTGCGGGTGTAGTCGCGGCCCCAGGCGCCGGGCTCGAGGAAGGCCGCCATGAAGGGCAGGCCCAGCGAGATCGTCTCGAGCTCGTAGCCGCCGACGAAGCCGCGCTCGGGTTCGTTGCCGACCTCGTCCTGGACGATCCCGGCCATGGTCGTGCCGCGGAACATGTGCACCGGCCGGTCGAAGGCGGCGAAGACCGAGCCCGTGAGGTGCCGCATATAGTGCCTGCCGACCATGCCCGAGGAGTTGGCGAGGCCGTCCGGGTACTTGGAGGAGGCCGAGTTCAGCAGAAGGCGCGGGCTCTCGATCGAGTTGCCGGCGACGCAGACGACACGTGCCTTCTGGACATGGTGGTTGCCGGCCTTGTCGGCATAGAGCACGCCCGTGACCTTGCCGCTGTCGTCGTGCTGGACCTGAAGCGCCGACGATTCGGGCCGGAGGTCGAGCTTGCCGGTGTCCATGGCGGCCGGGATCTCGGTGTAGAGCGTCGACCATTTCGCCCCTGACTTGCAGCCCGCGAAGCAGAAGCCGATCTGCAGGCAGGACGACCGGTCGGCGCGGGGGCGGCTGTTGATCGACATCCGCCCGGTATGGACCTCTTTGTAGCCCAGGCGCTTCGCGCCCGTGTATAGCACCTTGAAGTTGTTGTTGCCGGGCAGGCCGGGAATGCCGTGGGTCCGGGTCGTCCCCATCTTGTCCTCGGCCTTGTCGTAGTAAGGCTCGAGGTCCTGGAGCGTGATCGGCCAGTCGAGAAGGGCCGCGCCCTCGATGTTGCCGTAGACCGTGGCGGTCTTGAACTCGTGGTCCTGGAGGCGGAGCGAGGCGCCGGCCCAGTGAACCGTCGTCCCGCCCACCGTCTTGCAGATCCAGGCGGGCAGGTTCGGAAAGTCCTTGGCGATCCGCCAGTTGCCCGAGGTGGTGCGCTTGTCGAGCCACGACAGCATCGAGAAGGCGCCCCACTCGTCGTTGACGAAGTCGTCGATCGAGAGTTGCTTCCCGGCCTCGAGCAGCACGACGTTGATGCCCTTCTGGCAGAGCTCGTTGGCGAGGGTGCCGCCGCCGGCGCCCGAGCCGATGATGACGACGACGCCGTCGTCATTGAGATCGAAGCTGGCCATCGCTGTTGCCTCCCTAGCCGAGATAAGGCGCCGGGCTCGCCTCGGCGTCCGGCTGTAGGGTCCAGCCCGCGTCCTGGAATCCCCGCATGATGTAGCCCCCGTACTCGAAGGAGCTGCCCTGGTAGCCGAAGTCCGCCCAGACGAGCTTGTTGTTGTAGAGCGCCACCACCGTGTGGCCGCGCACGGCCTGGAAGAACGGCGTCGTCTGGATGCCCTCGAGCACCTCGACGCGCGTGCCCTCCGAGAGCTCGCCGAACGGCACGCCCAGGGCCTTGTCGAGGCCGGCCAGCCCCTCCTTGAGCTGCGTCGCCAGCGCCGGGTCCTTCGCGGCCTTTGCGTCGAGCTCCTCGACCGAGGTGGCGTAATAGATGTCGCCCAGCGCGTCGTGCGGGAAGATCGCCCGCATCATCAGCAGGAGCGAGCGCGCCTCGCCTTCGCCCAGCGTCTCGAGGTCCATCGCCCAGGCGCCGTCGCTGGCCGCTATCACGGTGACACCCGAGACGACGGTGACCAAGGCCGTGCTCGTCGCCGCCGTCCTGAGGAACGCCCGGCGATCCATGATCCGCTTGCTCATTCACCCAACTCCCCGATCTGCCCCGATCAGCGATAGCGGCCGTGCCGCTGGAGAACCTCGATCCTGTAGCCGTCGGGGTCCTGCACGAAAAAGAAGCGCGCCATCAGGGCACCCTCCCTGAAGAACTCCTTGATGTCGGCGGGTGCAAGCCCGGCTGCGCGCAGACGCGCATGCTCCGCGTCGAGATCCTCGACGCAGAAGGCCATGTGGCCGTAGCCGTCGCCATGGCCGTAGGGCTCGGTGCGCCCCTTGTTCAGGGTCAGCTCGACCTCGAAATCGGCCTCGGCGTTCCGGAGATAGACGAGCGTGAAGCCGTCGAACTCGAAGCGGTCCGCCACAGCCAGCGCGAAGGCCGAGCGATAGAAAGCGATCGACCGCTCCAGCTCCAGAACCCGGATCATCGCGTGGATGGCTTTGGCCACCTTCGCCCCTCCCCGACCGTCACGCAGAAGGCTACGGCAGACGGGCGCAGGAGTGGTATTAGCTCCCTACTACCGATGCGCGATGCAGCCATGCGCAAGCCCGGCGCACCGGCGAGGCGGGGGACGAGCCATGACGGGCGGATGGGAACGGCGGCCGCTCGGCCGCAGCGGCCTGGAGCTCTCGGTACTCGGTTTCGGCGGCGGCTCGATCGGCTGGCCGCGGGAGGGCATCACCGACGAGTCGGCAGCCGAAGCGGTTCTAGCCGCGTGGGACGAAGGGCTTCGCTACTTCGACACGGCGCCCCTCTACGGGCACGGCAAGAGCGAGAGGCGCCTGGGACGGGCGCTGACCCTGCGTCCGCGCGGCTCGTTCCTGCTGTCGACCAAGGTCGGCCGGCTCCTCCAGCCATCCGCCGCCGGCCCAAGCGAGATCGTCTTCGACTATAGCTACGATGGGGCAAGGCGCTCGCTCGAGGCCAGCCTCGAGCGCCTCGGGCTCGAGCGGGTCGACTTGGCCCTGATCCACGACATCGATTGCTGGACCCATGGCGACGCCCAGCCCCGGCGCTTCGCCGAGGCGTTGGATGGCGCCTATCGGGCCCTGGTCGATCTGCGATCGGAGGGGCTGGTTCGGGCCATCGGCCTTGGGCTCAACGAGTGGGAGCCGGCCCAGGCCTTCGCGGAACGGGCCCCGATCGACCTCGTGCTGCTCGCCGGCCGCCATACACTGCTCGAGCAGGGCGCTGCCCGGACGTTTTTGCCCTTCTGCCTCGAGCGCGGCATCGGCATCGTTATCGGCGGGCCGTATAACAGCGGCATCCTGGCCACGGGTGCCGTCGAGGGGGCGCTCCACAACTACCTTCCGGCATCGCCCCGGATCCTCAAGCGCGTGCGTCGCATCGAAGCCGTCTGCTCCTGGCACGGCGTGCCGCTCGCGGCTGCGGCGCTGGCCTTCCCGCTTCGCCATCCAGCCGTCACCGGCCTGATCCCCGGCATGATCGATGCGGCCGAGGTTCGGACGACGGTGGCGCTGATGCGCACTCCGATCCCCGAAGCGCTCTGGGCCGACCTCGCCCGCAAGGGGCTGATCGTCGAGGAGACGGCCCTATTCGCCGAAGCCGAGGCCTGCTGACCTTCTCGGCCGCCCGCGACGGCTGCCGGATACCGGCTGCTCAGTGAACGGCCGGTCGCGGCCGCGGCTCGGCCGTACTCGCCGGAGCCGCGTCCTCGCCGCTGCGGGCAAGGAAGGTCGTGCAGGCGACCCGCAGCAGCGAGGCGAAGTTCCCGACGTCGCCCTGGACCTCCAGGGCCTCGTCATAGAGCGTGCCCAGAAAGCGCGGCGTCGAGACGCTCTCGGCTGCCGCCATGCGGTCGAGAATGGACCAGAACCGCGCCTCGAGGCGCAGGCTCGTCACCGCGCCGTGCAGGCGCAGCGAGCGCGTGATCGGCTGGTACTCGGCTGGATCGATTCCGGCATAGATCCGGCACATGGGTGGCCTCCTCCCATCCCTGAGCGACCTGCCGTTCGGGGCTTTTGGTGGTCGCCCGGCCGATGATAGGCCACTCGCCCGGTGCCGCAAGCGCCCTCAGCCGGCGGCGGCGCGGACCAGCCGGTAGCCCTCGGGCTCTGTCACCAGGAGCTGGCTCTCGCCCGGCCGCTGCTCGATCTTCTGCCGCAGCCGGTAGATGTGGGTCTCGAGGGTGTGGGTCGTCACGCCCGCATTGTAGCCCCACACCTCGCCGAGCAGCACCTCGCGCGACACCGGGCGGTCGCCGACACGATAGAGATATTTGAGGATCGCCGTCTCCTTCTCGGTCAGGTGGACCTTCTTGGGGCCCACGACGAGCATCTTGGCGGCGGGCCGGAAGCTGTACGGCCCGATCTGGAAGGTCGCGTCGTCGCTCAGCTCGAACTGGCGGAGCTGGGCCCGGAGACGCGCCATCAGCACGCCCAGGCGCACCGGCTTCGCCACATAGTCGTTGGCGCCGCTCTCGAGGCCGAGGATCGTGTCGGCGTCGGTGTCGTGCGCCGTCAGCATGATGATCGGCGCCTTGACCCCCTGCCGGCGCAGCAGCTTGCAGAGGTCGCGCCCGTCCGTGTCGGGCAGCCCGACGTCGAGGATGACGGCGTCGAACGCGTGCGCGCCGGCGGCCTCGAGGGCCTCCTTGCCGCTGCGCGCCTCGGTGATCGTGAATCCTTCGTGGAGGGTGAGCTGCTCGGCCAGCTCACGACGGAAGGCGTCATCGTCGTCGATGACCAGGATGCGCTGCGACGTCGGCATCAGTTGGGCGTTCCCGGGAGTTCTCGCCAGTCGATGAGACAGAAGTCTAGACGCGCCGACGTCCGCGGTGAAGAGACTGGTCCGTGCTCTACCGGCATCGGTCGTCGGGCAGCCGGGCGCCGCCCGCCCCGGCGCGGCATTTCACCATCGCGCCTACGCAAAATCGGCGCTATGCCACGGCAGGCTCGGCAAGGCGCCGGAGCGGACCGCCGGCCGGTCCGGCGACGCTGGCCGATCGAGGACGGGGCGCGGGAAGCAGGTGTACCTCACCCTCTACATTCTGGCCCTGGCGGCGCTGGCGGTGAACCTGCCGGCCGCGGCGGCCGTGCCGGCGCTGTGGCCCTTCGCTGCCCTCGTCGCGCTGGCCGCGGCCTGGATCTACGGGTGGGGCCTGATCCATCTTCTGCGCTCGCTCGTCTATCGGGGCCTCGTCTTTCCGCGCCGCCGGGCGGCGCTCCGCCGATCGGTCGAGGATGCCCAGGGCGACGCGGCCGAGCGGGCCCTGCTCTTTCCCGAGCTGATCGCGCTGATGGTCTGCCACCGCGAGCCGGCGGAGACGACCGCGCTCGTGTTTCGCGCCCTGATCCTGGAGGCGGAACGCTATCCCGGGCGCCTCACCGTCGTCGCCGTGCAGGACGAGCCCGCCGGGCAGCGCCTCGTCAAGCAGCTGTTCCGGCACGCCGCCCCGCCCGAGCGCGTGCGGCTGGTCCTCGTCCGCCGGCCCGCGGCCGGCCGGCCGGCCGCCCTGGCCGCCGGCCTGACCGCGGCCAGCCGGCTGCGGCCGAGCCGCGGAGCCCTGCTGGCCCTTCTCGACGGGCCGACGGTCCTCGTGCCGGGCACGCTCGAGCGCACCGTCCCGTTCTTCGCGCTGCGGCCCGGGCTCGGCGCGTTGACGACCGATCAGGACGCGGTGACCGTCCGGGGCGACCTGTTCCGGGCGTGGCGCCGCCGCCACTTCGCGCTGCGCCAGCTCCTGCTGAGCTCCTTCGCCCTCGGCGACCGCCTGCCGCCCTGCGGGGACCGGCTCCTCGTCCTGCCTGCGAGGCTCGCCCTCGAGCCGGACCTCGTGGCCCTTCTGCGCGACGGTCCAGGCCCCCGTCGGCGGCTCGGGCGGCGCTCACCGGCCGGTGCCTCGGAGACCATCTGGGGTCGGCTCGCGGGGCGCGGCCTGGCGCGGCTCTACGTGCCCGACGTTCGTGTGCTCTCCGTCGAGCGCCCGCCGGCGCGTGGTTTCCTCAGGGGCTCGACGTCCCTTCTCCTCGCCGAGGCCGAGAAGGCGTTGCGGGCCGACACGGGCAGGGTGCGCCCAGGACCGGCCAGGCTCGGCTTCCTCGTTCGGGGCTATCTCCTCCAGCGGCGCCTCGGGATCTGGATGGCCCTCGTGGGCCCGGTGACGGCGGCGCTCGCGGCCTGTGCTCTCGGGCCGCTCGTGCTCTGGGCCTATCTCGTCTGGCTGATGACCCTGTGGCTCGCCGAGGCCCTGGCGCTGATCAGCGTCCGCGACCGGCTGGACGGCCTTCAGCCGCTGCTCGCCGGCTACGATCGGGTCTGGGGCTCGATCGTCGCCTGCCGGGCCATGCTGCGTCTCCACCGTCCTGCGTCGGAGGATGCCCGAGACGCGAGCGCCGGGCGAGGCGCGCCCCGGGCCGCCCGCGCGGAGGCGGCCTGGGCACACGGCCTCGCCCTGGTGGCGCTCGTCGCGGGCGTCGCCTTCGTCACCGGCGCGCTGCCCCTGCCGGATCTTCCGGCACTCGGCCGGATCTTCTAGATGACCGGCATTCCCGCGCAGATCGTCCACGATGCCGAGATCCACCGCCAGCACGTCCGGCTGAAGATCCCCCTCACGATCGAGATCGACGGCACCCGCTACACCGTCGACGACTGGTCGATGGGCGGCTTCGGCGTGGTGAGCGAGATGACGTCGCGCCAGGTCGGCGAGCGCTTGCCGGCCCGCATCTTCCTGCCGTTCGAGGATTTCGAGATCGCGCTGCACGTCGACTGCCAGCTCGTCTACATCGCCGAGGACAACAGCCGCTTCGGCTGCCGCTTCGCCGAGCTGGGGGCCGGCCAGGTCGACCTGTTCCGACGCCTGATCGACGCCTACCTGACCGGCGAGCTGGTCAGCGCGGGCGACGTCATGGCCGTCGCGGGGCGCACCGGCACCGGCGAGGCGCGCGCCAAGCCGCTCAGCTACAACCCCTATCTCGAGGAGGAGAATTTCGGCCGCCGGCTGCGCCGGGTCGCCGGCCTGACGCTGCTCGGGATCCTGACCCTCGGTCTCGCCGCCCTGGTGGCCCTCGGCGCGCGCGACCGATGGCTGACCGTGCGGGCCGAGAGTGCGGTGATCGAGGCGCCGATGTTCCGCGTTCGGGCCCCCATCAGCGGCACCTTCGACGCCGCTCACGTCGATGCCATCGTCAAGAGTGGCGCTCCCCTGGGCAAGATTCAGCCCGTGGGCGGCGGTGCCGTCGGCCTGACCAGCCCTTGCGAGTGCGTCGTCCTCGACTGGCGCATCGCCTCGGGTCAGGTCGTCCTGATGGGGGAGCCGGTGGCCGTGCTGGTCGCGGCCGACGAGCCGCTCGTCGTGAGGGCCCAGGTCGCGTTCCGGGCGGCGCAGCGGCTCAAGCCCGGCGACGTGGCCGAGGTCGCCATCCCCGGCCGCCCGCAGGCGGTGCTCGGTCAGGTGGAGAGCGTCGACTTCAAGCCGCAGCGCTTGGCCCTCTCGCCGGGGCTCCGCGAGCTGCCGGTCGAGCCGCGGCTGGCGCAGGTCGTGATCCGTCCCGACCGGCCGTTCGATTTCGACGATCTGGGCTCGCTGGTGAGCGTCCGCTTCCCGTGAGGAACGGCATGCGTCCCCGTGGGTTGGCAAGAGCAGAGAGCAGTTTTATGACTGGCCTTTCGATCATGTAGCCTGGCTAAGGTCCCGGCGGGGCGTCGGTAGGTAGTCGGGACCGGCAGCCCAAGCCGGCAGTCGCACCGTCGCAGGTGAGGGACGCATGTTGATCCAAGGCTTCTTGAAATCGTTGGTTCGAGTGGGCGAGCTGACGGTGATCGATGCGGGTGGCCGGCGGCACGTCTTTCGCGGCGGGCGGCCTCTCCATCGGGTGACCATTCGGCTGCATGACCGGCGGCTGGAATGGCAGATCGTCATCGATCCGCAGATGGCCGTGCCCGAGGCCTACATGGACGGGCGGCTGACCATCGAGGAAGGCACGCCGTTCGAGTTCTTCGACCTCTGTGTCAGCAACCTGCGTGCGAACTCCGTGCATGCGGGTCTGCGCGAGCTCCGCCGTCTGGTCCTCCTGACCCGGCGCCTGCACCAGCTGAACGGGCGTCGGCGGTCCCTTCGCAACGTTCACCACCACTACGACCTGTCGAGCGAGCTCTACGGTCTCTTTCTCGACAGCGAGCGCGAATACACCTGCGCCTACTTCCCGACCGGGGAGGAGGACATCGAGGCGGCGCAGCGGGCGAAGGAGCTGCACATCGCCTCGAAGCTGCTGCTCCTGCCCGGGCAGCGGGTGCTCGACATCGGCTGCGGCTGGGGCACGCTCGGCTTCTATCTGGCGCGGCACTATGGCGTCGAGGTCACAGGCGTCACCCTGTCGGTCGAGCAGTGCGGCTGGGCGAACGAGCGGGCCCAGGCCCTCGGGCTCGCCGATCGCTGCCACTTCCGGGTCCAGGATTATCGGGAGGTGACCGGCACTTTCGATCGTATCGCGTCGATCGGCATGATCGAGCATGTCGGCGTCAATCACTACGGCACGATGATCAAGAAGGTTCGCGACCTGCTGGCGCCGGGCGGCGTGGCGCTGATCCACGGGATCGGCCGCAAGGACGGCCCGAGCTCCAACCATCCCTGGCTGCGGAAGTACATCTTCCCCGGCTCCTACGCGCCGGCTCTGTCGGAGCTTCTGCCCGCGATCGAGCGCTCGAGCCTGTGGATGACCGATCTCGAGGTCCTGCGGCTGCACTATGCCTATACGCTGCAGCGGTGGCGCGAGCGGTTCTACGATCATTGGGACGAGGCGAAAGCGCTCTATGACGAGCGCTTCTGCCGGATGTGGGAGATCTACCTGATCGGCACCGAGCTCTTCTTCAGCCGCCAGGACGGGTTCATCTTTCAGATCCAGCTCGCGAAGGAGCGGGATACCGTGCCGCTCACCCGCGACTACATGTTCGAGCATGAGCGCGGCCTGGAGGCGCCGAGCCGGCAGGTCCAGCGCGCCGCCGAGTAGGCGGCTTGGCCGTCGAGCTCGCCTTCCGCCGTCTCGGCGAGGGGCCTGCGGTCCTCGTCCTTCACGGCCTGCTCGGCCAGGGCCGGAACTGGCAGCTCATCGCCCGCCGGCTGCAGGCCGGCCTTTGCCTCTATCTCGTCGATCTTCGCAACCATGGGGCGTCGCCCTGGTCGCCGGAGGTCGGCTTTCGGGCGATGGCCGACGACCTCGTGGCCTTGGTCGGACGCGAAGGCCTCGATCGGGTCGCCGTCGTCGGCCACAGCCTGGGCGGCAAGGTGGGCATGACCCTGGCGCTCGAGCGGCCGGATCTGGTCGAGCGCCTCGTCGTCGTCGACATCGCTCCGGTGGTCTATCGGACCGGATTCGAGGATCTGATCCGAGCCATGCTGGCGGTCGATCTGGCCGGCGCGGCCCGGCGCCAGGACGTCGAGACGGCTCTGGCCGGCGCGGTGCCCGATGCCGAGGTCCGGGCCTTTCTCGCGAGCAACATCCAGACCCGGGGCGGACACCTCGCCTGGGCTCCCGACCTCGAGGCGCTGCTCGCCGGCATGGACGAGCTCAAGGGCTTTCCCCAGCCGTCTACGGGAGCCGGGCGCTACGAGGGCCCCACGCTGTTCCTGCGGGGCGGCCTTTCGCGCTACGTCCGGCCGGAGCACGAGCCCGCCATCCATCGGTTGTTTCCCAACGCCCGGATCGTCACCGTCGAGGATGTCGGTCACTGGGTCCACGCCGAGGCGCCCGAGCGGACGACCACGGAGCTCGGGCGCTTCCTGGCCCCCGAGCGCTGAGCGCGCCGCGCCGCGGATCGCCTTGGCGAGAGAAAAGCCGGCGAGGGCCGGGACGGCGCCTTGGTCGGGACAGGCGGCGCGCCGTCTACGGAGTCTCGCTGCGGGCGAACCAGCTCCAGAGGTCGACGAGCACACCTCGATCGAGCATCAGGGTGACGAGCCCGTAGATCAGGCCGGCCGCCGTGATCGTGGCCGCGAGGTCGGGGAGGGGCGGCAGCAGGGGGCCGACGGTCCAGCGCCACGCCACGGCCAGGAGGATCATCGCCAGCGTGGCGAGGTGGATCACCACGAGGCCGCTGCGCTCGCCGGCCCGGTCGAGGCCGAGTGCCCGGCTGACCGCGAGATGACGCACGGGCAGCATGAGCCAGCCGCGCAGGAGGCAGGCCCAGCCGATCCCGACGACGCCGAAGCCGGCGAGAGGCACCGCGAGGAGCAGCACCAGAAGCGTGGAGGCGGCCGACAGGGCGAGCTGCAGGCCGACGCGGCCCGTTCCGCGCATCAGGGCCACGTCGACATTGCCCAGCGGCATGGCGGCCGCGGCCACCGCCAGAAGCTGGAGCAGCGGCACCGTCGGCAGCCAGGAGGCGCCGAACAGAAGCGGCACCAGGTCGCGGGCGACCAGGGCGAGCCCGGCGAAGGCCGGGAGGGCTATGGCACAGCTCACCACGCTCAGCCGGCGCAGCGTCTGGGCCAGGGCCACAGGCTGGGCCTGGAGCTGCGCGAAGACCGGCAGGGCCACGCGCGTCATCGGGTGGAGCAGGAGCTGGGTGCCGAGGGCCAGCAGCGAGCGGGCGAAGACGAAGCCGCCGACCTGCTCGACGCCGCCGATCCAGCCGACCAGTGCCCGCAAGGCCACGGTATCCAGCACGAGCAGCACCCGGTCCCCGGAGGAGTAGTAGCCGTAGCGGTCGAGCTCGCGCAGATGCGGCCATGACGGCCAGCGGGCCAGGGGGATGGGATAGGTGAGCCACAGCACGATCGCCTCGATGGCGGCCGCCGCGACCTGGTAGAGGACGAGGCTCCAGACGCCCCAGCCGGCCAGCGCCGCCAGGACGCCCAGGACCCCGGCGCCGGCAACCGAGAGAAATGACCGCAGAGCCAGCGGCCTGAACCGCAGCTCCCGCCGCAGCATGGCGATGGGGACGGCGGAGACGGCGCGCAGCGGCAGCGTGAGGCTGACCGCCAGGGTGAGGGGCGCGAGGCTCGGCTGATCCCAGAGCCGCGCCATGAAGGGTGCGGCCACGACGCAGATCACCATGCCGGCCAGGGCCAGGACCAGGAGCCACCAGAGGACGGCGGTGACGTGGCCGGGCTCCACCCTGTCCCGCTGCACGAGGGCCTCGGCCCAACCGCCGGTGGTCAGCAGGGATTCGGCCACGACCGTCCACATGGTGGCGAGGCCGACCAGCCCCCAGGCCTCCGGCCCGAGCAGCCACGCCATGATCCAGAAGATCGCGAGCCCGACCGACCATTGACCCCAGGTCTCGGCCGCGGCCCAGAGAATGCCCGTGCTGACGACGCGCTGCCCGTCCATTGCGACATCATGGCGGCGGGGAGCCGGATCGCGCAACGCTGCAGCCCTGCCGCCTAGGTGGGCCGGCACCAGGGTGTGGCATGGAATACGCGATATGGCAGAACCGTCATAATTGTGATCCCGAGAGTTGACAGGCGTTGCCTCGCATCGAAATGTAGATTTCCGCTCGAGCTTGAGGACAGCGGTAGAACATCACCGCCTTGCCCGTCCTGCGGCTCGTGCCGCGCTTGATCCGCTGGCGGCTTCGGCGCCGACAGCGGAGGTGGAGGAGACCAAGAACGGAGATCACGAACGGGCGCAGCCTTGCAAGAACGTTGCGCCCCTCGAAGAAGTTTCACTGCCCGCGTCTCTTTGGAACGGCCGGCCGGCTTTGATCCGTAAGGCGGAGTCGGCCTCGGGCGCGGCAGTCGGCTCGACCCGAACATCAGGAAGCTGCAAGAAATGACGACGATGACGGACTCATCCTCTGTGAACAGCGAGGCGACGATACTTTTGGGGGCCAATGTGGTCTCGACGATCGTCGACGAGGGAGCGGTGCTGCTCGACCTGGACAGCAAGTATTTCTATACGGTCAACCGCTCGGGACAAGCCATCGTCGCCATGCTCGAGGACGGCGTGACCGAGCGGGATATTCTGGCGCGGTGCGCGGACTGGGGCATGCCCGACACCCATCGCGGCGATGTCGAGGCGTTTCTTGCGCGCCTGGGCGACGACCGGCTCATCGAGACCGGCGCAGGCGGTGGCGCCACGACGGCTGTGAGCCTGGCCGCCGCGTGGGAGCCGCCGACCATCGAGCGGCAGCGCGAGCCGCTGCAGCGGATCATGGCCAGCGCCTTCGATCCGAGCCTGCCGCTCGCCGAATGACGCAGGCCGCCGCGCGCGTCTCGCCGGCCAGCGGAGAGCGCTTTCTCTGCGGCCCGGTCGAGCTCCGCCTGAGCGCCGGCACGCCGGCGCTGCGCGACAAGCTGGCCGAGACCTTCGAGCTCTACACGGTGCGCTGGCTCCAGCAGCGCCGGTTCCTGGAGGTGGACGCGCGTTTCGTCGACCGGCCGGCGGCGATGGGCGAGGGGGCCGTGCTGCGCTGCGGGCGGATGCATGTCGACGCGGCCGGGGACGATCTCGTGGCCGTCTGCCGCTCGGGTGCCTCCTGCCGCTCGTCGGCCGATGGCACGAGCTGGAGCGTCCTGGTGCCGCGCGCCAGCACGACCGGCGAGGCCGTGCCCGAGGATATCGAGGATCTGGCGGGCCTGATCCTGACGACGGCCTGGCGCCGGCTGGGCCTGGTGCCCCTGCATGTGGGCTCGGTGCTGCGGGGCGAGGTCTGCGCGCTGCTCTGCGCGCCTTCTGGCGGCGGCAAGACGACGCTGACGACGGCCATGATCCGGGCCGGCTGGCGCACGCTGGGCGACGACAAGATGCTGCTCGATCTCGACGAGGAGCGGGCGCCGCGCGTGGCGGCGCTGATCGACCGCTTCAATCTGCACCCCCAGTCCCGCCGCTGGTTCCCGGAGATCGGCGATCTCACGGGCCTGCCGCGCTATTCGGCCTGGACCGACAAGCGCAAGGTGAGCGCCGAGGCGATCTGGCCCGGTGCCGTGACGACGCGGGGCCGGCCGACGCACCTGCTGCGGCTCGACCGGCGGGACGACGTCCAGGGCATCGAGGTCCGCCCGATGCCGACCGCCGAGATCCTGCCGACCCTGCTTCGGCAGACGGTCGTCCCGAGCCATCGCGCCTCGGCCGGCCCGATCCTGGCCGTGGTGGCGGCGACCGCCGGCCGGCTGCGCGGGCTGGACCTGGTGATCGGCAAGGAGGCCTACGCGACGCCCGGCTGGAGCGCTCCTCTCGAGGCGGCGCTCTCGTGAGCGGCGAGCCGCGCCTCAGCGTCGTCCTTCCGGTCCTGAACGGGGCGGCCACCATCGGCAAGTCGCTGGCGGCGCTGACCGCGCAGGCCGGGCCGGACGTCGAGATCATCGTCGTCGACAACGGCTCGACCGACGCCACCCGCGAGATCGTCGGCCGCTTCGACGTGCGCCTCCTGGATCAGCCCAAGCGCGGCCCGTCGGCGGCGCGCAACCTCGGGCTCGAGGCGTCGCGGGGATCGATCATCGTCCATGTCGATGCGGATATCGTGCCGACCAGCCGGTGGTTGCGCGCGATCGTCCAGCCCTTCGATGACCCCGCGGTCGTGCTCGTCGGCGGCCGCACGCTCAGCTATCCGCCGAGCAACGCGGCCGAGCGCTATGCGGCGCAGAGCGGCCGCTTCGAGCCCGAGAACAATGTGCAACGCGAGCCCTTCCCGTTCGCCCCGTCGCAGAATCTCGCGGTGCGCCGGGCGGCCGCCGTCGCGGCCGGCGGATGGGCGGAGGAGATGGCCTACGGCGAGGACATCGACTTTTGCCACCGCGTGCTGACCGCCCATGCGGGCAGCCGCATCGTCTTCGCGCCACGGGCCATCGCCTTCCATCACGAGCGCACCACGGACGCGGGCCTGCGCCGGCAGGCATGGACCTACGGCCGTGGCGTCGCCCATATCTATCGGCGCTACCCGGACGTCGTTCGCTGGGACCTGCAGAAGACCCTTCGTGTCGGCGTCGTGCTGATCGAGCGCGGATTGGCGCCGCTGACCCTGGGCGTCGGGCGGGCCCTCGGCCGCGTGCCGCCCGAGCGCCACGAGTTCGCCGTCTATCATCGCGCATGGACCTGGTGGTGGTGGCGCGGATTCTTCAACGGCATGCTCGCCCTGCGGCGGACAGTGGGCCCATGACCCTCCGCGTCTCGGTCGTCGTCCCGGTCCACAATGGCGGCCCCGATCTTTCGGCCTGCCTCGTGGCCCTGACCCGCCAGAGCCTGGCGCCGGGGGACTACGAGATCATCGTCGTCGACGACGGCTCCAGCGACGGGAGCGCGGCGCTGGCCGAGGGGCTGGGCGTCCGTGTCATCCGCCAGCGGCAAATGGGTGCCCCGGCGGCCCGCAACGCCGGGCTGCGGGCGGCCGGGGGCGACTGGGTCGCGTTCACCGATGCCGACTGCGTGCCCTCCCGGCGCTGGCTCGAGCATCTGCTGACCGCCGTGACCGGGCGACCCGAGATCGTCGGTGCCGCCGGAACGACCACCGGGCTCGGCTCGGACAGCCCGGCCGCGCGCTTCGTCGACCTGACCGGCGGCCTCGATCCGGCGCGCTATCTGGCCCATGCCAAGTGGCCCTTCGCGCCGACCGCCAATCTCATGTATCGGCGGGACGTGGCGCTGGCCGCCGGGGGCTTCGACGAACGCTATGCTGCCTACGATGCCTGCGACCTCCACACGCGGCTCCGCCCCGCGCCGGGCTGTTTCGTCCTGGCGCCGCGGGCGCTGGTCCTGCATCGGCACCGGCCGAGCTGGGGCCGGTATTTCCGCCAGCAGCGCAACTATGGACGGGGGCTGGCGCAGTTCTGCCTCTGCCATCGGGGCGAGGTCGGTTGGACGGTGCTGACCGAGCTGCGGGCCTGGGGTCGGCTTGCGCTCTCGTTCGCCGCCGCCTGTCGGGGCGGACGCGACGACGACGCGCTGGTTCGGCGCGGCAGCTTCCTGAAGGACCTCGCCCAGCGCCTGGGCTTCGTCCCGACCTTCTGGTCGCCGGCGGAGCGTCGCCGCTGGCGGGACACGCCTCGGCCCGGCCTTCTGGCGCGGCTCCGGCAGAGGATCCAGGAGCCGCGCGACGTAGCGCTGGCACTTCAGATCGCCTGGTTCATGTGGCGCCTGCCCAGGCGGATGGCCTCGCTTCCGATTCCCCGGCTCCTGGACGGGATCCGCCGCGCCCCCCGGCCGGCCGGCCGGGGCGTGGCCGCGACCGTGGAGCGGGTGCGCCGGCTGCGCGGGATGTGGTTCGGCCTGCCGGCCCTGGCCCCCTACAACACCTGCTTCATGCGCGCGCTGACGATGTATCGGTTCCTGGACCCGGGCGACGCCCTGATGCGCCTGCACCTCGTCATCGAGCCCGGGCGCTCGCCGGGCGACCGGCTGCGCAGCCATGCCTGGGTCACGCTGGACGGGGCGGTCATCGAGGAGGTCGATCTCTCGCGTGACGGCACCATCCACGGGCTCTACAGTCACCCGCCCGCGCGGGGCGCCCGCGCCGCCGGCTACGTGTCAGCGTCGCCAGGCGAAGTTCCGCAGGGTGCGTGACAGGACGAGCAGGGGCCGCGCCGCGTAGTTGAGCGGCGCCAGCGGCCGCGGCAGGCCGAGCTGCTCGATCTCCTTTGCGGTCGGTGCCAAGGTCTGCAGCGGGAGATAGGCCACCGGCCGCAGGCCATCGCGCCAGCGCTCGCGGACACGCAGGTGCCAACGGCATTTCTCGTAGTGGGAAGGGTACCAGGAGCTGGCGTCGGCATCCCGGAGGATGGAACGCGCCACCGCCTCGACCTGGGGTCGCAGGGAGGATCTGCGCGCCGCCAGCTCGGGAAGCGGGATCGCCACATCGAGCAGCTCGCTCGTGAGCGCCAGCGAGAAGAGCGTCAGGTCGAGCGCCCGCATCTCCCGCGCGCGGCAGAGGATCCGATCCCAGTCGATGGCCGTCTCGGACCCGAGCAGCCGTGCCAGATCGACCAGGTAGCTGAGCGACACCCACCACAGCTCCTTGGTGACGTAGAAGCAGAGGATCAGCAGGAGATCATCGACGGCCGGAAGCGGCAGGTCCGCGCCGACGCATCGCACCGAGCGGCGATCGCGCCACAGCCGATCGAAGGCGAGCGGGAGATGGATCGAGGTGGGGGCCAGGCGCCAGTGCAGATCGATCTTGACCACATTGTCGGCGCTGGCCAGGGCGTACTCGCCCCAGATGCGGGGCGGGCGGGCGTAGGCGACCTCGATGCCGCAACCTCGGAGCACGGCCATGGTCGCCTCGACCTCCGCCTCGTCGACCAGCAGATCGAGGTCGGAGAACTGGCGGTGCGTGATCGTGCCGTGCAGCGCCTGCGCCCAGGCCGGCCCCTTGAGCGGCATCACCCGCAGCCCGGCGCCGGCACACCGCTCCACGAGCGTCGCGAGCTCGCGGGCCAGCATCATGTTGCGTCGGAGGGTCCCGTCGGCATTGTCGCGCAGCGCCGCCATCACGTCCGGCGGCACCTCGGGCTCGCTCGATCCGCGCAGGCCGCGATGGAGGACCGAGACCAGCTTGTGCCGACTGGCGAGGCGCAGCAGGAGCTGCCAATCCAGCTTCCGGTCGAGCGGCAAGGAAATGTCATCGGCGCCGCCGCCGACATAGCTGCGGCAGAGATCCAGGAGCAGCCGCGCCTCGGCGCCGAGGCCGGCGGCGACACCCCCGGCCATCGACGCCCCCGGCCGGGCGTCGAGCGGTGCCGACGTCCGCGGAAGTCCGATCGTCGATCGCTGCATGCTGCCGGACGGCTTACGCGCCGCCACCTGAACGATCAAGACCCCGCCGACGATGCGGCGGTCGCTCCTTGGCGAGCGGCAGACGATCGCCGGGCTCGACCTTCCCGCCCGATCGACCCGACCATGCTCCAGGAACCGGCGCCGCCGAAATCCTACGCGCAACGCGACACGACCTTGCGAGTTTCGGCGCATGTCGGACGACTTGCCAGGAACTCTGCGCAAATGTCTTTCGTGGTATTCATGCTATAATTGCAGCTGCTTGCAATACTACTTGAAGAAATTGTGGATCAATCCCTTCTCCAGGGCCAGAGGCATCTCGCCGGTGGTGGCGTAGAAATAGACACCGGTGCGGAAAATCATGTCGAGCGCAGCGATCCCGCCCAACACGACAGGAAGATAGATCGCGCTGGCCACCGCTGCGATCGCCAGCGGAACGTGCTCGGCGGCGGCGATCATGAGCGCGAGCAGCACGGGAATGAACGAAAGCCCGTAAAGAAGGCCGATGCCCGTTTCCACGCCGACCGCCTTGCCCCAATTCGTGCGGATCAGCTCGACGGAACGCTCGAGGCACTGCACGGGCCCGCGGCCTTCTATCACCAGCACCGGCACGGCCATATAGGTCATGATCGCCCAGCTGAACTCGGCCGCTCCGCCGGCAATCGCGCCCAGGACGCCGAGCCTGCGCAAGGCATCGCGCAGCATGGCCAGCACCAGCCCGATGGTCGCGGCAAAGGCGGCCCAGCCCAGGATCTGCGGCATGCGCGCGACGGCATCGTCCAGCCCCGCGCACAACGAGACCCTTTCGCCGGCGAGCGCGTCGCGCACGCACGCGACCAGCGCCGCGTTGAAGAACACGGAGATGAACGTCACCATCACGTAGAAGCCGAGATAGACCATGACGTGCGCGGCATCCATCGGCTGGGTCTCGTGCGCCACCGCGATCGAGCGGCCGATGGTCAGAAGCAGCGTGCCCAGCGCCGTCATCGAGATCAGGGGAAACACGACGAGTTGCGGGTTGACGCGCAACAGCCCGAAGCTGGTGCCGGCGATCGACAGCCCGCGCAGAAGGCGGTCCAGCATGGCCTTCCTCGGCCTCCCGAGATGGGTTTCGTGAGGAAGCCTCGCAGGATCGGGTTAATTTAGGCTTGCCGTGAGGTGCGTCGGCGTTCTCGACCCGGTCACGGAGACTTGGCGCGTCCGCGTCCCGGTCGCGTCGCGAGCCGGGCGGGAGACGGCCGAGCTGGCTGGGCTCAGGCCCTGAAGGTACGCCCGCCATGGCGGCGATCACCCGAGCCGCGAACGCACCACCCTTGTCGCCTGTCGCCGGGCCGACGAGACCCTGCCGGCTGCCACGGGGCAGTCGGTCCGCGCGGCGTCGGCGCTGTCCCCGGCGGCGTCGGCAGGGCTGCCGCCCGTCCATCGCGGCTCCGGTGCGCGGCCGCTCTCGCTGCTCGTGGTGTCCCTGCGCGGGGCTGACGCGCGGCCGCCCGATCAGCCGGCAGCCGCCCTTCTTGGAAATGCCCCGACCGGATCGAGCCAGCGTGCTAAAGCCATCTCTGCGAGCCGTACGACGTGACGCCCGCCGAGGCCCGCTCCACTCTGGCCTTGCTCGGCACCGACCGCCTCCAGGACGTCGCCGACCGCATCGGCGTCAGCCTGTCCACGATCCGCATCCACCTCCAGCGCGTGTACGAGAAGACCGCAACGCATCGCCTCGGCCTGAGCGGCAGGCTCTCGCCTAGGACGCCGCCCGCAGGGCTTGACGCTCTTCCTTGAGGGCTCCCGCCATCAGGAACGCCAGCTCGAGGCTCTGCTGGGCGTTCAGGCGCGGGTCGCAATAGGTGTGGTAGCGGTCGCCGAGGCCGGCGTCGGTGATCGCCTGGGCACCGCCGGTGCACTCGGTCACGTCCTGGCCGGTCATCTCCAGATGGATGCCCCCGGCATGCGTCCCCTCGGCCTTGTGGATCGCGAAGAAGGCTTGCACTTCCGTGAGGATGCGCTCGAACGGCCTCGTCTTGTAGCCGGTCGACGACTTGACCGTGTTGCCGTGCATCGGATCGCAGGTCCAGACCACCCTGCGCCCCTCCCGCTCGACCGCGCGGATCAGCGCGGGCAGCTGGCGCTCGACCTTGTCGTGGCCCATGCGGCAGATCACCGTCATCCGACCCGGCTCGTTCGCCGGATTGAGGGCGTCGAGAAGCCGCAGCAGCTCGTCCGCGGCGATGGTCGGCCCCGCCTTGACCCCGAGCGGGTTGGCGATGCCGCGGCAGAACTCGACATGAGCGCCGTCGAACTGGCGGGTGCGGTCGCCGACCCAGACGAGGTGCGCGGAGGTGTCGTACCAGCGCCCCGAGGTCGAAATCGACCCGGGTCAGGGCCTGCTCGAAGCCGAGCAGCAGCGCCTCGTGGGAGGTGTAGAAATTGGTGCGGGTTATCTCGGGCGTGTTGAGGTCGGTGACGCCGCAGGCCTGCATGAACTCCAGGGCCTCGGTGATCCGGCCCGCCATGTCGCGGTAGCGCTCGCCCTGCGGCGACCGGTCGAGAAAGCCCATGGTCCATTGATGGACGCGCGTCAGCGCGGCGTAGCCGCCCTGGGTGAAGGCCCTGAGCAGGTTCAGGGTCGCCGCCGCTTGGCTGTAGGCCTGGATCTGGCGGAACGGATCGGGCCGGCGCGCCACCGCGTCGAACTCGAGGCCGTTGACGATGTCGCCGCGATAGGCCGGCAACTCGACCCCGCCCACCGTCTCGGTCGGCGCCGAGCGGGGCTTGGCGAACTGGCCGGCGATCCGGCCGACCTTCACCACCGGCAGGCCGGCGCCGAAGGTGAGCACGACCGCCATCTGCAGGAACACCCGCAGCGTGTCCCTTATCTTGTTGGCGTCGAAATCGGCGAAGGCCTCGGCGCAGTCGCCGCCCTGCAGCAGAAAGGCCTTGCCGGCGGCGACGTTGGCGAGCTGGTCCTGGAGGGCCCGCGCCTCGCCGGCGAAGACGAGCGGCGGAAAGGTGGAGAGCCTGGCCTCGACCTCGGCCAGCGCCTTCTCGTCCTCGTAGTCCGGCATCTGACGACGCGCAGAGGCGCGCCAGCTGCCCGGATGCCAATCCCGACCCATGCCCGTCTTCCCCACCGTGCCGGCCGCCTCAGGCGACCGGCTGATACATCGTCACGAATTCCTCGGCCACGGTCGGATGGAGCGCGACGGTGGCGTCGAGCTCGGCCTTGGTGGCACCGGCGGTGAGCGCCACGGCGAGACTCTGGATGATCTCTGCGGCGTCACTCCCCACCATGTGACAACCGATCACCTTATCGGTCCCCTTGTCAACGAGGAGCTTCAGCATGACGCGCTCCAGGCCCTCGGGCAGGGTCTCGAGCATCGGCCTGAAGCGCGTGCGATAGACGACCACCTCGTAGCCCTGCTCTCTGGCCCGCGCCTCGGTGAGGCCGACGGTGGCGGCCTGCGGCAGGCCGAACACGGCGGTCGGGATCGTCTCGTAGGCGACCGGGCAGGCGTTGTCGTTGAAGAGACGCTCGGCGACCGCCCGGCCCTCGGCGATGGCGACGGGGGTGAGGTCGTTGCCGCCCGCGTCGAGGCCGTGGCCCGCATGGTCGCTGCAGTCGCCGACCGCGAAGAGCCCGTCGATGCAGCTCCGATAGTCGCCGTCGACCAGGATGGCCCCGCTCTCGTCCATCTCGCAGCCCAGCTCCTCCAGCCCCAAGCCCCTGGTGTTGGGAATGGGCGCCCGGCCGGTGGCATAGAGCGCCATGTCGGCCTCGAGCGGCCCCTCCGTCGTTCGCAGGACCACGCCCGACGCGGTCTCGTCGATCCGCTCGACCAGGGTCGAGGGGTGCAGACGCATCCCTTTCTCCGCCACCTGCACCGCGAGCTCCTTGCGGATGTCCTCGTCGAACCCGGCGAGGGGCAGGTCGCGGCGGAAGAGGAGATGCGTCTCGACCCCCAGCCCGTTCATGACGCTCGCCAGCTCGATGCCGATATAGCCGGCACCGATCACGGCCAGGCGCCGGGGCCGATCGAAAACCTCCTCGAGGATGAAGTCCGAGGTCACGGCGTGCTCGATCCCCGGCAGCTCGGGCAGGCTCGGCCGGGCACCGACCGCGATCAGGACGCGCGTCGCCGTGATCTGCCGCCCGGCCGCCTCGACCCGGAAGCCGCCGTCGGCGCTCCGGCCGAGAAGGCGCGCATGGCCTTCGACGATCTCGACCCCGGCCTTGACCAGCATCTGGATATAGACGCCATTGAGCCGGGCGATCTCCTTGTTGCGCGCCGCCAGCAGCGCCCGGAAATCGTGGCGCAGCCCTTCCGGCTGCCAGCCATAGGCCCGCGCGGCGCGGAACAGCTCGCCGAAGTGGGCGCCATAGTGCATGAGCTTCTTCGGCACGCAGCCGCGGATCACGCAGGTGCCCCCCATGCGCGACGCCTCGGCCAGACCGACCCTGGCGCCATGGGAAGCGGCGCGCCGGGCCGAGGCGACGCCGCCCGACCCGCCGCCGATCACGAAGAGGTCGAAGTCCGCCACCAGCCCTCGCCCGCCTCAGGCGATCCCGCCGAGGCTCACATATTTGATCTCGAGATACTCGTCGACGCCGTACTTGGAGCCCTCGCGGCCGAGGCCGCTCTCCTTGACCCCGCCGAACGGCGCCACCTCGACCGAGATCAGCCCGTCGTTCACCCCGACGAGCCCGACCTCCATCGCCTCGGCGACGCGGAACACGCGGCCGATGTCGCGGGCATAGAAATAGCCGGCGAGGCCGACATCGGCGTCGTTGGCGAGCCTGATGACCTCCTCCTCGGTCTCGAACTTGAAGAGCGGCGCCACCGGCCCGAAGGTCTCCTCGTGCGCGATCTTCATGTTGGCGTTGCAGCCCGATAGCACGGTCGGCTGGAAGAAAAGCCCGCCCAGCTCGTGGCGCTTGCCGCCGATCATGACGGTAGCACCCTTGCCCACGGCGTCCTTTACATGCTCCTCGACCTTGCTCACCGCCGCCGGCTCGATCAGCGGGCCGATCTCGGTCCCGGGCTTCGTTCCCGGCCCCACCTGGAGCTTCGCCGTCGCCTCCGCGAGCTTTTGGGCGAAGCTGTCATAGACGCCGGCCTGCACATAGATGCGGTTGGTGCAGACGCAGGTCTGGCCGGCGTTTCTGAACTTGCAGCCGATCGCACCCTTGACCGCCGAATCGATGTCCGCATCGTCGAAGACGATGAAGGGCGCATGGCCGCCCAGCTCCATGCTGACCTTCTTCACGGTGTCGGCGCACTGCTTGAGCAGCAGCTTGCCCACGTCGGTCGAGCCCGTGAAGGAGAGCTTTCGCACCGTCTTGTTGGCGCAGAGCTCGCCGCCGATCACCGACGCGCTGCCGGTGACGACGTTGAACACGCCCTCGGGCATGCCCGCCCGCTCGGCGAGCTCGGCCAGCGCCAGCGCGCAATAAGGGGTAGCGCTGGCCGGCTTCACCACCATCGTGCAGCCGACCGCGAGTCCCGGGGCGCACTTCCTGGTGATCATCGCGATGGGGAAGTTCCAGGGCGTGATCGCCGCGCAGACCCCGACCGCCTGCTTGAGAACAAGAATACGGCGCGAGGCCACGGTCTGGGGGATCGTGTCGCCATAGACCCGTTTTCCTTCTTCGGCGAACCACTCGATGAAGGAGGCGCCGTAGGCCACCTCGCCCTTCGCCTCGGCCAGCGGCTTGCCCTGCTCCCGGGTCATCAGCAGCCCCAGATCGTCCTGCGCCGCCATCACCAGCTCGAACCATTTTTTCAATATCGCCGAGCGCTCCTTGGCAGGCCTCGCGCGCCACGCCGGCAGCGCCCGCTCCGCCGCCTCGATCGCGCGGCGCGTCTCGGCCACCCCCATGGCGGGCACCGTGCCGATGGCCTCGCCCGAGGCGGGATCGGTTACCGAGAGGGTCTTCCCGCCATCGGCATCGACCCAGGCCCCGTCGACATAGCCCTGCTGGCGGAACAGCTTTTTGTCGGTCAGCTGCACCAGAGCCTCCTTCAGCGCCGTCGCCATGGCTTCCTCCCTCGCTTCCGATGGGGCCTGCAGGAGACGAGACGGCCGCCTCGCCTGTCCTTGATCTAGGCGCCCGCCGCGCCACCCGCAAGCGCGCGGCTCGGCGGCGGGAGGCATGCCGGCGATCTCGGCAGCGATCTCCGCAAGCGTCTCGGGCGCCCGCGCCTCACACTCCCAGATGACACGCACCCGCCAGCCGAGAGCGATGAGCTCGGCCTCCACCCGCTCGTCCCGCGCCACGTTCCGGGCCAGCTTGGGGCCCCAGTACTCGAGGTTCCGCTTGGGCCGCCGCGCCAGCCGGCATCCCGGGTGCTGGTGCCAGAAGCAGCCATGGACGAGCACGGCGAGCCGCCGGCCCGGGAGAACTATGTCGGGGTTGCCCGGAAGGTCGCGGCGGTGGATGCGGAAACGCAGGCCAGCGGCGTGGAGCGCGCGCCGGACGAGGAGTTCCGGGGCCGTGTCGACCTTCCGGATGCTCGCCATGATCTCGCGGCGGCTGATCGGGTCGCGTAAACCTCCCACCTCCTACTGTCTTGCTACTGGGCGACCCACGGAGTGCCCATGCGCCCCGGCACCCATACCGCGAGAACCGGCACGTTGTCGGTCATGACCGCTTTCTCGCGCATCAGAGTGAGCAGATGCACCTGGATAGTTACGTGGTCGTTTTCCCGAATTGCGCGATCGCCGGGGTAGACGGACCCTCGAAGGCTTGGTGGATTTACTGGGGCCTCGCCTTGAAAGAGATTGGTGATGACGCCGGCTACATCCACGCTCCGCGTGCGAGCTGCCAATGGACTCATTCGATAGACGGTGCAAGTCTCGTTCGCATTTCTTTCAATGGCCAAACTCAACTGTAGAAGAAGTCCCGTGTAGCGCTGTGAGTCCGTGGTGCCGGTGATCCGATACTTGATCAGCAAGCGCTCAAGCACCTCCCGCAGCGAGACATCCCGGCATACGTGGTGGCGCTGGATCGGGGTCCGATCCTGGTTGCCCTCGTCGTCGATAAAGGAGAGTTCGCTTAGGTACCCGACCACAACCTCGCGGTTCGACGCGACGACGCTGTCATCGGCCAGCACGATCTGCGGATTATACCACTGGTCTGCAAATCGGCCATGCATGTAGTCGAATTCGAGGACGTTGTGCCGACAGGGCTGGAGGCTAGGGTCAAGAACAAAGGCACGCTTCCAGGCATCCAACGGCATACCAAGGCGCTTAATGTCCGTTAGCTGCCGACGTATGTCCTCCTCATGCGCAACATACTCCTCAAATGCGCTAAGCGTACCCTGCTCGAGGAAAACGCGACAATAGCCCAGATAGGGTCGTTTATAGCCGAAAAAACGTGCGCGCTGCTGCACAGTATCCGCATTTCCAACGCCGATACCCCTCGGCATATATGTTACAGTAAGACCTTCAACGGTGAACCCGCGATCCATCGCCTGACCGCCAACAAAAATCCAACCATAGGCGCTTCGCCAGTCGACTTCCGGAGTGCGTCCACCCCGAGCGTTAACCTCTAACACTCTTGTGTTTCGGAAGGCGAGCCGGAATTGCGGGATCAGATCCTCAAACGGCGGAAACACCCCCCCGACCGTCTCGGCCAAGTCGCTATGAGCGCTTCTAAATTCCTCAATAAGCTCCTGTCTATCCGCCTCGCCATCGGGTAGATCCAGAACGCGTTTCCACTCATCAAATAGATCACGGACCCAGCTATAGAATTCCTGATGTTGAGCTGTACGGTGCGACGGATGAACAAGCATTGAACGGTTGCCAGTATTTCTCAACTCGCGAATACCGGCGGTAACGCCAACCATGAAAATGCGAAGCGCCTCAAGCAGGGTGTCCGGGGGCACGCTGAGCGGATTCGCTCTCGTCGGCACCTCCGACGAAGGAATCATCCGGACATAGGGAGAGCCCATGGTAAAAAATTCGCGTCCTCCGACGTAATCGTCCCCCGGTTCCAGGAGCTCAACAAAGTTCGGAGAAAGAGAATCAATTATGTTGATTAAAAGAGGCGCCTGCGGAGTTGCAGTGTATTGTATGTATGTGTGATTTGGTATAGCCTGACGCAATTGCATTAGGCAGTGATATGTTGTACTTTCCTGACCCTGGGCCACTTCATTGTTTAGGCTAGCCTGATCTGCCTCGTCATCGATTATCAACACTGGGGCGCCTACGAGCCCAACCAACTCGAACAGCTCGGTGAGAGTTCGAAGGCGACGATGGTGCTTCAAAACAGTTACTAGTATTGTCTTCTTATAATCGTCTGGAGTGCCCGGATCACGCCAGTCGTCTAGCACGTCGCGGACGGCCTGGACGGTGGCATCGTCGTTGCCGGGGTTCTCAAACTGAATCCAACGTCGCTCCCGCCCAGGATCGTCCGGGTGCAGATCGCGCCGGAGACGGGTTGTTGACTGGTCGAGCAGAGGATTTGCGGTCCCCGCGATGACGATGACGACCTGGAAGCCGTTGTCCCGAGCCAAAGCGGATACTGCCTCGAAAGACATAGTTTTGCCGCTCTGAATATAGCCGACTACTAGACCCGTCTCTCGGCCGCTATCTCGCCATGGCGGGATAGCGCGGCCCAGGATCGCAATAGCAGACTGTTCCACGGCAAGCCGGCCGGCCGCGGGGACGGAATGGGATAAAAGGAGCTGGATTTGCTCGCCTGAGACTGGCGTCCAGCGTTGTGATTTAACTCCTTGTCCGGCGGGGAGCGCATGGGTCATCTGATGCTGTATCCCTCTGATGTCTTAGGGCGCTGCCAGCGCCTCGCGGAGCAGATCATTCAGGTTCCTGCGGATAGTGCCGGCCAGTTTGACACCGGCGTCGCGCGCTGTCACTTCGGCCACGCCGAGCGCGGCCGCAACCCGCAGCAGGGCCTCCACGTTCTCGGGGTCCGCCTGCGCGAACCGAACCATGAAGGGATGAGCGAGGGAGACGCGGATCTCCATGCGCCTGGGTCCTTCTGCGGGAGCTTCCACGTTGCTCAGCGCCATCCATTCGCTTTCAGCCGGGTCATTCGATAGCTCCACCCTGATCATCCACAATCGCCGCCGAAATTCGAATGACAGCTCGCGAGATGCGATGGGCTGCCCTGGATCGAGCATCGTCGCACGGGTATCTGCAGGGGGGGCGTCAGCCAATCCGGGCAGTACATGCGGAAGTGAAGCCTCCATCACGTCCACGACATGGTTCACGGCGGCGTGGGCGGCGATAGTGAGCTGATCCCTTGATGCCCGGACGCGGTGTCCCTCCGCTTGCCTCAGGAGCGGCATCTCCGTGCTGTCGAGGTGCTCCTTCAGCAGCTCGAGAAATGGCTGCTCATTTTGGTCCCACCTGAAGCCGTCCTTTGTGTGGCTGACATCAAAGCCTTCCAGGTGGAGCTCACCGAACAGCCTCTGGTAGCGATAGCTGTTCGATTTCCCGAATATCAGCTCGGGCCGATAGCCTTCGTCGCCACCTCCCTGGATCAGGCGCTTTCGGCGGAAGAGGGCGAAGCCAGCGCGCGATACATTCGCCGTCTCCCGGATCGCCGCAAAGCCTGCGACCGAAAGACCGTTCCCAAGGTCGAATGTGATCTCCTTCCGCCAAGCGACCGGCCTTCCCCGCGGGTCCTTGAAGTACGGCGCGTTCAGCACGGGAGGCTCCGAGTACGCTAGTGCCTCACCGTTGAACACCAGCTCCAGGAGATTCTCACGAAGGAAAACCCGGTAAATGTCGGTCAGATGCTCCTTAATCTTACCTACGGTCCTCCCCTGGGGAACTTGATAGAGATCCTGGAGGACAACTTCAGTGAAGTGCGTATCGGTGGCGACAATTGTCTCCTCGATGGCCAGTTCCCCTAGCTGGTCGTGCACAATCTGAGCAATATCAAAGCGCACCACTCGCTCAACGGATTCGTCTGCGGCGGAGGTGCGTACGTACCAGCGAGGAGCGAACCAACACGCCGCGCTCTTCATGCCCATCCCGAACTCGGAAAGCCCCGAGCGATCAGGCGGGACGGCGGCCGGCCGGAAGGCGCGAGAATAGTCGGTAGAGGCAATGCCGCCAGCGTTATCTTTCACCGACAGTCGGGCTGGCGGGGTAGCGTCGATGTCGATCCGAACGCGAAGGCGAGAGCGGGAGCCGTCAAGTGTCCGTAAGCGCTCCCGATTAGTGAGAAAGCTCTGCACGGAGTTATCTACAAACTCCGCAATGGCGTACCATGGTCGGTAGTTCAGATGCCGGAGGACAGAAAGAACGCTAACGCCGGGACGAATGTCGACCTTCCTGATATGCATCTCACTCATTTCCTGGACGAGCTGAACTTGGAGCTTCTCTGTTTCAGTGCCCCTACCCCGTGGCACATCCACTACGTTACCAGGCGACTGCAGGCAAGATCTTTTACCTGAAGGCTCGCGGTTTCGTTGGTGAGCCTTGGCGATCCGACACGTCGGCGCACTAGAGTGGAAGGACCTAGTGCGCACGCGGCTGGGCCGCGGCGCGGGCGGCTCTGCCCGTTTGGCAGCTGGGGTCTTGCCCCTACACTCGCAACCCTTTAGCAGACGGATGGCTGTAGGGGACGGGTCCGGGACAACATGCGTCCACAGACAGTGAGCCTGTTCACCGGTGCCGGTGGCCTCGACTTCGGGTTTGAGGCGGCCGGCTTCGCGCATGGCATAGGCGTGGAGTTTGACAAAGAATGCTGTGAGACCGTCCGCAAAAGCAGACCCGACTGGCGGATGATCGAGGGGGACGCGCGCCCACTCGCACCGGCGCGCCTGCTGGAGGCCGGTGGTGCGAGGCTCCATAGTGACACGATGCTGATCGGCGGCCCGCCCTGCCAGCCTTTCTCGAAATCCGGCTGGTGGGCCAACGGCGACAGCCTGCGGCTGTCGGATCCGCGCGCGTCGACGCTTGCGGCCTATCTCCGCGTGCTGCGCGAGGCGCTGCCGCGCGCGTTCCTGCTCGAGAACGTCGAGGGTCTCGCCTATCGGGGCAAGAGCGAGGGGCTTCAGCTCCTGCTCGATGAGGTGGCCTCGATCAACCGCGATCGTGGCATCGCCTACGACCCCGTCGTGCTCCGGATCGAGGCCAGCGACTATGGCGTGCCCCAGGTGCGCAATCGCGTGGTCGTCATCGGCATTCGAGACGGCACTCGGTTCCGGCTCCCACCGCAAACACACGGAGGCGGGCTTGGCCTCGAGCCTTGCCGCACCGCCTGGGACGCGATCGGCGATCTGTCGCCGGGCAACGAGGACGTGCGCGTGCGGGGCAAGTGGGCGGATCTGCTGCCGAGCGTCCCGGAGGGCCAGAACTATCTCTGGCACACCGACCGGGGCGGCGGCGAGCCGCTGTTCGGCTGGCGCCGCCGCTACTGGTCCTTTCTTCTCAAGCTCGCCAAGGACCGACCGTCCTGGACGATCCAGGCGCAGCCCGGCCCTGCGACGGGTCCATTCCATTGGCAGAGCCGCCTGCTGACGGTTCGCGAGCTGTGTCGGCTCCAGACCTTTCCGGACGACGTGACGATCGTCGGCAACAGGCAATCCGCGGTGCGGCAGGTCGGCAACGCCGTGCCATCTCTGCTGGCCGAGGTGATCGGGCGGGCGCTGCTCGAGCAGGCGTTCGGCATCAAGCCGAAAGCGGCCGTCCCGACACTGCTGCCGCCACGCCTCGGCGCTCCGCCCCCGCCCGAGCCCGTGGCACCGGTGCCGCCGACTTACAAAAGCCTGATCGGCCGGCATGCCGCGCATCCCGGGACCGGCCGCGGCTACGGCGCCGAGCGGCAACGTCGGGTGGCCTGAGCCTCCAGAGCGCGGCCGCGGACGCGGGGAGCGACCGCCACCCTCGCATTCTCCTGGACCTCCATCGTCCGCCACCGGTCCGAACTATACGCGAATTAGGGATTATAATCCTTGACGGGTCGTGCTCCGGCTGGCATAGGCTTTCCGGTTTTCCTCAAGCTCGCCCGGAGCCCTCCCATGCCCGATCCCACCCCCGCCGCACCCAAGAAGCGCGGCCCGAAGACGCCCGAAGGCAAGGCGCGCTCCTCGATGAACGCGCTCAGGCACGGCCTCCGCGCGAAGCGTTTTCTGCTCCTCCCCGAGGAGGATTCTTCTGAGTTTCTTTCATTCGCCGCCGACATCCGGGCCACCTACCGGCCGACCGACGCGGTCGAGGCGGGCCATGTCGAGGCCATCCTCGTCGCCATGTGGCGGGAGATCCGCGCCGACCGCATCGAGGGCGAGGCCATGGCCCGGAACGCGCCCGCGGCCCCCGGCCAGAGCCATGGCACCGACCTCGTTCACCCGCACGACCGCGCCTCGCTGACGACCGCGCTGCGCTACCGCACCCAGGCCCAGATGGAGCTGAAGCGCGCCACCGACCTCTTCTGGCGCCATAGGAAGGCACGAGTGGCGGGGCTGCTCGACGCGGCGGAGGAGGAGCTCGGCCCTGCCACCCCGCCGGACGTCGAGGCGCCGGCTTTCTGCACGAACGAAATCGCCAACGAGAACACCCCGCCCGCCGCCATGCCGGAGCCCGCCCCGGTCGAGGCCGATTTCTGCACGAACGAATTCCCGACGCCCACCCCGGCGCCGCCCGAGGAGCCCAGGGCCAACACCGTCACCCTGCTCTCGACCTATCGGGCCCTGAAGAAAAAATCGGCGACGGATGCCTGGGCGTGGCTGAACGAGCTGACACCCGAGGAGATGGAGACGATCCAGGCGGCAATCGCCGACGAGCTGGGCTCGCAGCGCGCAAGGGGCGGCGTGGACGGCCGGCCCGGCGCATAGGGGACGTGGGCGAAGGCAGCGCAAGCTGCGGGCTGTGATGAACAGCATCGCCCGCCAGCGACGGCTCGGGCAGGATCGCCCGGCAGCGAACGACAAGGCTCCCGGGGACGGACAGCGCCGCCGGGTATGCGAGGGGAGGGGCGCCGATGCGCCGGTTCGGCTGGGTGATCCTGATGGGAGCTGCCCTGGCGGGCGGATGCGCCACGCGACCGCCGACCAGCCAGGTTCGAGACGTCGTCGGCGCCTATCAGGGCGTCAAGGCGGCCTCCGATCCGCTGTTCGACGAGCTGGCCGTTGCGGAGCGCGCCCAGGGGGCGGCCCTGGCCGACGATCGCGCCGTCGAGAGCGGGCTCTACATCGGCGAGGAAGGCCAGGGTTTCGCCGCCACGATCGCCGCCGAGGATGCCGTCTACTTCGCGACATTGGCCGATCCGCCGGGCACGCAGGCGCTGCGCTCGGGGGTGGCGGCCGTGGGCAGCTATGCGAGCCTTCTGTCGATGCTGGCCGAGGGCGGCAATCTCGAGGCGGCGCGGGCGCAGATCGCCCAGCTCGGCGGCAATCTCGCCGCCGTCGGGGCCCTGGTCGGCGGCAATGCCCAGCTCACCGGGCTCGTGGGGCCCGTGATCGGGGCGCTGCAGCCCGTCATCGACCAGCTCGGCAAGGCCAAGAACGAGGAGGAGCTGCGCCAGCTCGTGCTCGACAACGCGCCCAAGGTCGAGGCGCTGCTCGACGGCCTGAGGAAGGCCGCCCCGCCGATGTACGAGACGCTCATCGCCGTCGCTCGGGAGACGTACAGCCTCAACGCGTCGTCCAATCCGGCCGTGGCCCGCGCGGCGGTCGTCCAGATCGAGGGCTATCGCATCCTCGTCGCCAACTACGTGGTCCTGCTGGACCGGCTCGGGGTCGCCTTCGAGCGCCTGCTGGTCGCCGTCCGCAATCCCGACAATCGGGTCACCCTCGCGGTCGCGGCCGAGCTGTCGACCGACGTGGCAGCCCAGGCGGATGCGGCACGGCGGGCGCTCGCCATCGTCCGGGCCGGCGGCGTGCCGCCCGCGGCACCGGCCGCGCACCCGTAGCGGCCGGCCGGGATCAGGGGAGAGAACGACCATGACCATCATCGACGACACGCGCGTCGAGCTCGTCGGCGCGCTCAACGTGCTGATGCGGCGGCGGGGAGCGACCACGGACCCGGCCGAGCAGGCGGCCCTCGACAAGGCGATCAGGGCCGTCAACCGGCGCATGATGGCGCTGAGCCAGGCGTCGCTGCTCGATGCCGCCAGGACCGTCAGCACCGCCTCGGACGACCTCGAGGCCGCGGTCGCCGCGGCCCGCAAGGGGCCATTCGACGACTATCTCGCGGACATCGGCGGGGTCTTCAACCGGCTGAACCACGACATCGGCCTGATGCATCGACGGGAGAGCCTGCCGCCGGCGGACGCCACCGCCGATCCGCCGGCCGCCGAGGTCGCGACGGCGCCGCCCGCGGCCGGCCTCCCGCCCATCAACGTCAGCACGCGCTTCGCCGACCTGAGGGACGAGTACCCGGCCTACTATGCCCGCTGCGCCATCCGTGACGAGTTCGCCGACAACGTCGCCTACTACGTGGCCCGCCTCCTCAAATACAAGCCCCGCTATGTCCAGGTCGCGACCGGCCTCGGCAGCATGCCCTGGCAGCTCGTCGGCATCATCCACGCGCTGGAAAGCGGCTTCGACTTCACCTGCCACCTGCACAATGGCGACCCGCTCACCGATCGCACCCGGCAGGTGCCGGCCGGTCGGCCGCCCGGCGGCACGCCGCCCTTCATATGGATGCAGAGCGCCGAGGACGCCCTGACGCTCAAGGGGCTCCACCAGATCGACGACTGGTCCCCGGCGCAGCTTCTCTATCAGCTCGAGCGCTACAACGGCTTCGGCTATCGCCGGCGCGGCTTGCCCTCCCCCTACCTCTGGAGCTTCTCGACCCTCTACAGCAAGGGCAAGTTCGTGGCCGACCACCAGTTCGACCCCGACGCCGTGTCCAAGCAGTGCGGCGCCGCGGCGATGCTGGAGGGGCTCGAGGCCAAGGGCGAGAAGCTGAGCAGCTGACGTCCGCCGGGAGCGGTCCTGGTGCTCAGGCGGGCGCGAAGCGGGGCGGACCCGCCGGGGCCAGGGCATCGGCGACGAGAAGTCGCGTGTGCGGCTCGAGGTCGAGGGCGCCTGTCTCTGGCTCGGTGAACCAGCCGAGCTCGGCCGTCTCGTCGCCGTCGACATTGGCCACGCCCCCGACGATCCGGGCGGAGAAGGACACGGAGGCGTAGGCGACGACATCGCCGTTGGGGTAGGTCAGGCGGAACTCGGGGCCGGCATAGACGCCGATCAAGCGCGTGATCTCGACGGTGTAGCCGGTTTCCTCGAGGGCCTCGCGGATGGCGGCGTCGGCCCAGGGCTCGTCGGGCTCGACGGCGCCGCCCACGGTCTGCCAGCGGCCGGTCTCCGCGGAGCGCATGAGCAGCAGCCGGCCAGCCTCGTCGGCGATCATCACCGCGACGGACGGCACGTGGAGAAGGTCGTGGCCGACCCGTTCCCGCAGGCCGCGGAGATAAGGGGAGATCGCCATGCACGTGCCTCTGGTCGCGGGAGCGCCCGCACCCTAGGGGCCCGGGCGGCCGACGCCAAGGCGGGCGGCTGCCGACCGGGATGTCACTGCCGGGTTCAGGTGCCCTGACCTGGGGCGCGGAACAGCGACAAGGATGGTCGACGATGAGCAGGTGGCACCGGCCCCCGAAGGCCGAGGAGAATGGCAGGACGGTCGCCGGTGACGGCTACCGTCCGCGTCACTTGCGGACCAGAACGAAGGTCAGCTCATTCATCGCCGCCGCCATCTGGGCGCTGGCGGGGTCGTTCTCGTCCGACTCCATCACCGCCTTCATCAGGAGATGATCGCCCTTGACCGTCCCCTGCATCTCGGACTCGCCGTCCTCGCCGAAGATGATGTCGAGCTGGTCGCCGTCGAGGGCCCAGTGGCCGCTCTCGGTGTCGTCCGGGGCGTCGCCCATCTTGGAGATCGCCTCGCCGCCCGGCCGCAGCTCGACCGTGGCGTTCGCCAGCTCCTCGGCCGTCTTCTGGAGGCCCTTCTCGAAATAGGCCCGTGGATCGGCCGCCAGCTCCTTCATGGAGCCGATCGTCTCCTCGAGCTGCTCCGCGGCTGCCGGATTCTTGGCCTTGACCTCGGCCAGCCGGGCCTCGGCCTGCTCGATGTGGCCCTGCATCGCCTGGCGCTCCTCCGGCGGTATAGGCCTTGGCCATCGCCGTGGCCGCGCCCTCGACGAAGGCCTTGCTCGAGGCGGCATCGAACACCCAGACGCCGGTGACGTCGGCGGCGCGCCGCGGCGAGGGGCCAGAGCGCCAGGGCGCCGATCGCGAGGACGAGACGAGGGAAAGAGCGCGCAAGGTTCACCTCCGAGCCATGCCGACCGGCCGGGTCATAGAGCCTCCGCGGACGCGACCGGCCGGCCTCGCGCCCGCTGCGGATGTATCCGGGAGCGCCGGGGCCGTCGCTCAGGCGCCGAGCCCGCGTGCCAGGAAGCTCGACATCCGCCGGGAGAAGGCCCCGGGATCGGGGATCGGCTCGCCCTCGATGATGCGCGCCTGATCGAGCAGCAGGTGGGCGAGATCGAGGAGCTCCTGGCCGTTGGCCTCGTCCTTGGCGCGTCCGGCCATGCGCTTGATCAGCTCGTGCTTGCCGTTGATCTCGAGGACCCGCTTGGTCAGCTTGTCGAGCTGGTTGTGCTGCTTCAGGAAGCGCTCGAGGCGGAGGTCGATGCCCGCCTCCTCGGCGACCAGGCAGACGGCGCTCTCCCTGAGGCGCTTGCTGAGCCTGACGTCCTTGACCTCCTTCTCGAGGCCGACCTTGAGCTTGGCGATCAGCCGCTTGATGTCCTCGTCATAGAGATCGTCCGGCGTCTCGATCCTGTCCTCGCCGCCCTTGATCCTCGCCAGATCGACCTCGCCCCGGGTCAGCGACTTGAACGGCTTGCCCTTGAAATCCTTGACCTCGGGCACCCAGAACTCGTCGACCGCATCGTCCAGCAGCAGCACCTCGACGCCCTTGGCGAGGGCTTCCTCGAGCTGCGGGCTGGTGCGCAGCGCCTCGACGCTCTCGCCGCTGATGTAGAGGATCGCGTCCTGGCCTTCCTTCATCCGGCCGACATAGTCCTCGAGCGACACCCAGCCCGTCCCGGCGGTGCTCTTGAAGCGGGCGAGCTCGAGCAGCCTCTCCCGATTGTCCTGGTCCTCGTAGATGCCCTCCTTGAGCACGGACCCGAAATCGGCCCACCAGTCGATATAGCTCTTGGCCGGGGCCTTCGGGTCGGCGTCGGTCCTGCCGTCGGGCTCGGCCACGCCCTCGGCCTCGCCGTCCGTGGTCCCGGGCTCGTCCTTCGCCCGCCGGGCCAGCTCGTCGAGGAGGCGCCTGGTCAGCACCTTTCGCATCCGCGCGACGACGGCCCCGTGCTGCAGGGTCTCGCGGCTGACGTTGAGCTGCAGGTCCTCGCTGTCGACGACGCCGCCGACGAAGCGGAGATAGCGGGGCAGCAGCTCCAGGAGCTCGTCGGTGATGAAGACCCGCCGGACATAGAGCCGGACGCTGTGGCGGCGCTTCGGGTCGAAAAGGTCGAAGGGCCGCGTGCCCGGCACGAACAGGAGCGCCGTGTAGCTCAGGGTGCCCTCGGCCGCGAAATGCACGCGCGCGAACGGCTCGTCGAAGGCGTGGGCGACGTGGTGATAGAATTCCCGGTACTGCTCCTCCGTGATCTCGGATTTGGGGCGCGTCCAGAGCGCCGAGGCCTGGTTGATCTGCTGCGGCTCATGGGCCTTGGTCCTGGTGTCACCGGCCTTGGGCTTGGCCTCGAGGACGATCGGGACGGCGATGTGGTCGGAATAGGCCCGCACGGTCTCGCGGATCTTCCACTCGTCCAGGAACTCCTTGGCGTCCGCCTTGAGATGGAGGGTCACCGAGGTGCCGCGCGGCCCCGGCTCCTCGGCCTCGCTGACGGTGAAGCCCGAGCGCCCGTCCGAGGCCCAGAGCCAGCCGCGCTCGTCGCCGGCCCTTCGCGAGCGGACGATCACCTTGTCGGCCACCATGAAGACGGAGTAGAAGCCGACGCCGAACTGGCCGATCAGCTTCAGATCCTGTGGCCGGTCCCCCGAGAGCTGCTCGAGGAAACGGGAGGTGCCGGAGCGGGCGATCGTGCCGAGATTGGCCACCAGATCGTCCCGATCCATGCCGACGCCATTGTCGACGACCGAGACGATGCCCGCCGCCGGATCGGCCAGGATCTGGATCTTGAGCTCGGGATCGTCGCCCAGCAGCTCCGGCCGCGTCAGCGATTCGTAGCGCAGCTTGTCGCAGGCGTCGGACGCGTTCGAGACCAGCTCGCGCAGGAAGATCGCGCGCTCCTTGTAGAGCGAGTTGATGACGATATCGAGGACGCGGCCGACTTCCGCCTCGAAGGGCTGCACCGTCTCCTGCATGGCTCGATCAGGCTCCCTAAGCATCCATGGCATCGGCTGGGTGGGTCGGATTTAGGAAGCGGCTCCGCCGGCTTCAACGGCAGGGGCGGGGCCGGGAGCGGCTTTGCCGTCCCGCGCCGCCGGGTCCGCGCCGCCGCCGGCGTCCGCCTCGGGGAAACGCAGCCGGACGAAGTCGACCTGCTCGGAAAATCCCTTGAGCTGCGCCTGCTCGTCGGCGCTCGGGAAGCCTTCGAGGATCGGGGCGACCTCCGGGTCGCCGGCCATGGCCTGGGAGAGCACGACGTCCCGGCCCCGGCTCAGCGCCTGCAGGCGCGCCGCGAGGTTCACCGACGAGCCGAAATAGTCCAGCCGGTCGTTCAGCGTCACGGCGATGCAGGGGCCCGCATGGAGCCCCAGCTTGAGGACGATCGGGCGGCGCGTGCGGGCGTTGAAGGCCTGCACCCGCTCCTGCATCGCGATGGCGGCCCTGAGCGCCTGCGCGGGCTCGTGGAAGGCCGCCATGACGGCGTCGCCGATGGTCTTGACGATGGCGCCGTCGTGCTCCCGCACGATGGCGGCGAGGTAGGCGAAATGCTCGCGCACGAGGCGGTAGGCGCCGGCGTCGCCGATCGCGCTGTAGAGGGCGGTGCTGCCGCGAAGGTCGGAGAAGAGAAGCGCAACCCGCTCGATGCCGACCTCGTCGCCGGGCCGGAGCACCTCGGCCGAGAAGAGGTCGCGAAAGGCCTGGTAGCTGGTCGCCCGGTCGGCGGTCAGCACCTCCTCCGTCCAGCGGCGGTCCTCGATCACCACCGTCCGGGGTGCCTCGGAGCGGTTCTCGAGGGCGAGGCCGCCCTCGGGCGGCGGCGGCCCGCTCTCGACCCGGCTGCCCATGACGACGACCGTCGGGAAGGCGGTATCCAGGACCGTGAGATCGGTCTGGCCGCCGGCCTCGAGGGTCCTGAGGCGCCAGAGGCCCGGGCCGGGTCCGCCCGCGACGAGCCGCCTCTCGCCGGGCCCGAGCGTGAGGTGCGCCCAGATATGCGGCGTGCTCATCGGCCCGAGCAGGCAGAACTCGCCGGCGTCGAGCGGCCGGATGGCCTCGGCCGGGGCGAAGCTGAGCTCGACGTTGCGCGCGAAGTCCCGGCCGTAGTCGATGTTGCAGGTGCCGCAATGGGCGCCGCTCGGCAGGCGGTCGAGGCTGGCGCTTCCGGCTTTCGCGCCGCGGCAGCGCGGACAAAGGAGGCTCCAGCGGAGCTGCAGCAGGCCGAGCCGGGTGGCCTCGAGGCAGAGCTCGAGGGCGTGGCGGGCGGGGACCTGCCAGCGCCGCGCGAGAGCGAGGGGCCGAAGATGCTCGATCTCGGTCTCGGGGCCGAGAACCACGAGGTCGACCAGCCTATCGGCGAGGCCGTGGCCGTACGGACCGCCGTCCAGCTCCCCGGCGATCCGGCGGGCGCGCTCCCGCGAGGCCGCCGGCAGCCGCGGCGGGGGCGGCTGGAAGGGCAGCGCGGCGGCACCACGGGCGAAGGCCTCGGCCTCGCCGGCGAGCCTCTGGAAGCCGCGCTCGGCGCCGCGCATGAAGCCCAGGGCCAGGACGAGCCTGCCGAGAGCGCCCCGCGGCACGACCTCCAGGCGATAGTCGGCCCGGCATCCGGGATCGTCGGCCGTCAGCGTGAAGCGGGCGGTGAGCATGCGGAACGGCCCGCCGTGAAAGCGGCGCCGGTGCTCGAACCAGCGGCCGGTGATCCAGTTGCAGGGCAGATCGTCCCATACCAGCTCCAGGGGGCCGGCCCGGGCCCGGCCGACGAAGGCGATGTTGCCGTCGTCCAGGGGCCGCTCCTCGATCCGGTATCTCGGCAGGCCGAGGGCCTCGTTGTAGCGCCGGGTATCGGCCATCGCCGCCCAGACCCGCGCCGGCGGCGCGTCGAACCGGCAGGTGAAGGTACGGGCCACCGCCGGCGGTGGGGCGGCCGGGCGCCGGGCCCCGGCTCCAGGGATTGGGCTCATGCCGCTCCCCGACCCCCGTATGTTGACGAGCCGATGGCACATAGCCTCTTGCCAACCGGCCTTCCGCGACCGATGGTGAGCCCATGGCTCGAGTGTGCTCGAACCAGTCGCGGGTTGTGGCGGTCTTGGGTCCGACCAATACCGGCAAGACCCATTTCGCCGTCGAGCGGATGCTCGCGCACCGCTCCGGCATGATGGGTTTCCCGCTCCGCCTCCTCGCCCGCGAGATCTACGACCGCATCGTCGCCATCAAGGGCGCCGCCGCGGTCGCGCTGATGACGGGCGAGGAGAAGATCGGCTCCGACACCGCACCCTACGTCGTCGCCACGGTCGAGGCGATGCCGATGCACCGCGAGACGGCTTTTCTGGCGGTCGACGAGATCCAGCTCTGCGCCGACCCCGAGCGCGGCCACGTCTTCACCGATCGCCTGCTGCACGCCCGAGGCTATCAGGAAACGATGCTCCTCGGCGCCGACACCATCCGGCCGATCCTCAAGCGCCTCGTGCCGGAAGCGGAGATCGTCACCCGCCCGCGCTTCTCGATTCTCGCCTGCACCGGTCATCAGAAGCTCAATCGCCTCCCTCGGCGGAGCGCCATCGTCGCCTTCACAACATCCGACGTCTATACGCTGGCCGAGGTCATTCGGAGGCAGCGCGGCGGCGCCGCGGTCGTGCTGGGTGCCCTCAGCCCGCGGACGCGCAACGCCCAGGTCGCGATGTACCAGGCCGGCGAGGTCGACCACCTCGTGGCGACCGACGCGATCGGCATGGGCCTCAACATGGACCTCGGCCACGTCGCCTTCGCGAGCGTGCGGAAGTTCGACGGCCGCGAGGACCGCCGCCTCGCGGCTCCGGAGGTGGCGCAGATCGCCGGCCGGGCCGGCCGTCACATGGCGAACGGCACCTTCGGGACCACCAATGGCTGCGAGCCGCTCGACGACCGCCTGATCGAGGCGGTCGAGGGCCACAGCTTCCCGCCCCTGAAGGCGTTGCGCTGGCGCAGCTCGGATCTCGATTTCCGGAGCCTGGATGCCCTGCAGCACACCCTCGAGGCTCCGCCCCCGGCCTCCGGCCTCATCAGGACGCGGGACGCGCTCGACGACCGCTCGCTCGCGATGCTGGCCCGGCGCGAGGCGGTTCGGGCGCGCGCCGACAGTCGGGAGCGCGTCCGCCTGCTGTGGCAGGTCTGCCAGATCCCGGATTTCCGCAAGACCCTGACGGACGCGCATCTCCATCTCCTGGCCAACGTCTACCACCACCTGACGTCGGGCCGGGGCCAGTTGCCGAACGACTGGGTCGGCCGGATGATCGCCAGGCTCGACCGCGTCGACGGCGACATCGACACGCTGGTTACGCGGATCGCCCATGTGCGGACCTGGACCTACCTCTCCCACCGCGACGATTGGCTCGACGATCCGCGGCACTGGCAGGAGCGCGGCCGCGAGGTCGAGGACCGGCTGTCCGACGCGCTGCACGAGCGCCTGGCCCAGCGCTTCGTCGACCGCCGGACCTCCAGCCTGATGCGCTCGCTGCGCGGCGAAGGGGTGGTCGAAACGGCGGTCGAGGACGACGGCGAGGTGGTCGTGGACGGCCACGGGGTGGGCCGGCTCGATGGTTTGCGGTTCACGCCGGCGGCCACCGTCGCCGACATCGAGCGGCGGGTGCTGGCGGCGGCGGCCCGCTGGGCGGTCCTCCCCGAGCTGCAGCGGCGTGCTGCCGAGATGCTGCGCGCCGACGACGACTTCTTTCGCTTCGACGAGGCGGATCGCATCGTCTGGCGCGGCTCCGTCGTGGCCCAGCTCGATGGCGGAGACCACGTCCTGCAGCCGCGGCTACGCTTGCTGGCCAACGAGGAGTTGGCGGCGCAGTCCAAGGTGGCGCTGGAGCTGCGGCTGGGCCGCTGGCTCGAGGCGTGGATCGACCGCCGGCTCGGGCCGCTCCAGGCGATCCGACGGGCGGCCTCGGGCCGCGAACTGGGCGGACCCGGGCGCGGCATCGCCTTCGTGCTCGCCGAGGGGCTGGGCAGCGCGTGCCGCGGCGACGTGGAATCGCTGATCGTGAGGCTCGACGAAGGGGATCGTCGGGCCCTCGCCCGTCTCGGGGCCCGCCTCGGTCGGCTCTACGTCTACGTGCCGAAGCTCCTGAAGCCGGCGGCCGTCGAGGCGCGGGCGCGCCTCTGGCGGGTGGCGCACGGCCGCCGCCTGCCGCTGCCGGAGGGAGGGCGGACCGTGTTGCGATGGCCGGGCAGCGAGGTCGGCTCGGACACTCCCATCGCCGCGATCGGCTTCGCTCCGTTCGCGGGATTTGCGGTGCGTCAGGACGTGACGGAGCGGCTTGCCGCGGCGATCCGCGCCCGGGCCCGCGCCTCGAGTCCCTTCGAGCTGCCGGTCGATCTCGGGGGCCGGGCGGGCCTGACCCGTCGGGAGCTGGAGGTGGCGCTGACGGGGCTCGGGTACGGCGGGCGGGTCGACGAAGCGACGGGCCGGTCGACCTGGGCCCTCGAGCCGCGTCCCCGGCGCCGCCCCGCGGCCGTTCGCCCCGACCGGCAGGCGCCTGTCGGCTCGTCGCCTTTCGCGGCGCTCGCCGCGCTCAAGCTCGCCACGTGAGCGAAGGCGGGCTCCGCCTCGACAAATGGCTCTGGCACGCGCGGTTCGCGCGCACGCGGCGGCTGGCGTCCGAGCTGGTCGCGGCCCGGCGCGTCAGGGTCAACGGCCAAGTGGTCGTGAAGACCCACCAAATGGTGCGGCCGGGCGACGTCGTCACGCTCACGGCACCCTGGATGATCCGGGTCGTGCGCGTGACCGGCCTGGGTCTGCGGCGCGGCACCGCCAGCGAAGCCCCCCTGCTCTACGAGACGCTCGAGGCCGAAGGGAGCCGCGACCGGGTGGCAGAGGCCACGACCGCCTGACCGGCGGTCAGGCCCAGTCGAGCGCCACGGCCTTCTTGCCGGCCAGCGATTTGTAGGCGGCGTTGGCCAGCAGCAAGGCCCGGCGCCCGTCCTCGAATCCGACCGGCACCGGCGTGCCCGTCTCGACCGCGTCGATGAAGGCGGCGAGCTCGGCGCCGTAGGCCTCCCGATAGCGCTCGATGAAGAAGTTGAGGAGCGGATCCTGCGCGGCGGTGATCTCCTTCGTCCACCGCTCGATCGTCGTCGCCCGCCGGTTCTCGGCCTTGAGCATGCCCGTCGCGCCCAGGATCTCGACGCGCTGGTCGTAGCCGTAGACGGCGCGGCGATGGTTGGTGATGCAGCACTGGGTCCCCGATCTCGTGCTCATGATGATCATCGCCGTGTCGTGATCGCCCAGCCGCGCGATCATCGGATCGATGAGGGCGCTCGCCATCGCCATCACCTCGACCGGCTCCTCGGGCAGGAAGAAGCGGGCGAGGTCGAAATCGTGGATGGTCATGTCGCGCAGGATGCCGCCCGAGCCCTTGAGATAGGCCTCGCTGGCGAGGTCCGGGTCGCGCGAGGTGATGATGATCTGGCGGACCTGGCCGATCTCGCCCGCGTCGATCGCCTTCTTGACGGCCACGAATGAGGGATCGAAGCGCCGGTTGAAGCCCAGCTGAACGATCGGCTTCAGGCTCCCGATCTCCTGCCAGCAGCGGTCGACCTTCCGGATGTCGAGGTCGATCGGCTTCTCGCAGAGGATCGCCTTCTTGGCCTTGGCCGAGCGCGTGATGAGGTCGACATGGGTCTCGGTCGAGCTGGCGATCAGCACGGCGTCGATCAAGGCGTCGGCCAGCGCCGCGTCGACTGTCGGAGCCACCTTGGCCCCGAGCCGCTTCGCCACCTCCTCGGCCGAGGGCCCGTGGACGTCGTAGACCGAGACCAGCTCGGCCCTGGGATGGGCGGCCACATAGTCGGCATGCATCTTGCCGATGCGGCCGCAGCCGAACAGCGCGAAGCGGATCATGGACGAGACCTCCCTCATCGAGCGACGGGCCTGTGTGAAGCACCGCCGGCAGAGGGTTGTCAAATGGGCTGCCGACGCCGGCTCAGCCGGGAACGACCACCTCCACGCCCACCGCTTCCGCCGCCGCGGCCAGTCGGCGATCAAAGGTCACGAGCGGCTCGCGCAGGCGTCGCGCGATCGCCAGATGCAGCGCATCGCCCGCCCGCAGGCCCAGCTCGAAGCGCTCGAGAATCCTCCCGGCCGTCGCCATGTCGCCGTCATCGACCGGCACCACGATGAAGCTCGGCAGCAGTGTGGTTCGCAAGAGCTCGAGCGCCGCTCGCGCCTGCTCGATCGACAGCGCTCTAGTCCGGACCTTGATGCCGAGTGCGCTCGCCGTCTCCGCGCAGGTCCAGCCGCTGATCCGGAGGTGCTTCTCTTCCTGGATCCATCCTTTCAGGAGACTCGGAGCTGGGCTCTGGCGTCAGCAGCGGAATGACGGCGCTGGTGTCGAGGTACGGCACCCTCAATAGCGATCCTCGTCGCGCATGCGCCTGATGAACGTGCCGCTATCCTCCTCCTGTAGAGGCATGCTCGCGAGGTGACGGCGGATCGCTTCGAGGTCGAGCGGCCGGGGTGCCACGGGAATGGCCGAGACCCGTGCCACCGGCTTGCCGCGGCGGGTGATCACGACGTCCTGGCCGTGCTCGACCTCGGCCAGGATCTCGCTCAGATGCGCCTTCGCCTCGGCGACGCTGACACTGCGCATGGCCGGCCCCTTACCTGGTCATCTGCATGGTCATTTAGGGCGCCATCTCGCTCGGGGCAATGGTCGCTCTCGGCTTCACCGGGGCCGGCGCCAGGGCTATGCTGTCCATCTCACGAGATCGGGGAGGAAGCGAGAGATGGCGACCGTCCGCTTGACCATGGCGCAGGCGCTCGTGCGCTACCTGATGGCGCAGCGCACCCTGATCGAGGGCAGGGAGGTGCCGCTGTTCCCGGGCGTCTTCGCGATCTTCGGGCACGGCAACGTCACCTGCCTCTCCGAGGCGCTCGAGGCGGTCAAGGAGGACTTCCCGACCTGGCGCGGCCAGAACGAGCAGTCGATGGCGCTGGCGGCGATCGCCTATGCCAAGGCCAAGCGGCGCCGTCAGATCATGGTGGCGACGAGCTCGATCGGGCCGGGTGCCACCAACATGGTGACGGCGGCGGCGGTGGCCCACACCAACCGTCTGCCGGTGCTGCTGCTCTCGGGCGACTACTACGTCACCCGCTTTCCCGATCCGGTCCTCCAGCAGGTCGAGCATTTCAACGATCCGACCTTGAGCGTCAACGATGCCTTCAAGGCGGTGACCCGCTATTGGGACCGCATCACGAGGCCCGAGCAGATCCTCGAATCGCTGCCGCAGGCGGTGGCGACGATGCTCGATCCGGCCGACTGCGGCCCGGCCTTCATCGGCATGTGCCAGGACGTCCAGGCCGAGGCCTTCGACTATCCGGAGCGCTTCTTCGAGCCGACGGTCCACAAGGTGGCGCGCCCGCGCCCCGACACGGGCCAGCTCGCCGATGCGGCGGCCCTGCTGAGGACCGCCCAGAAGCCTCTGATCATCGCCGGCGGCGGCGTGCGCTACAGCGAGGCCGAGGGGCTCCTGGCCGAGCTCGCCACGCGGCACAACATTCCGGTCGGCGAGACCCTCAACGGCAAGACGATGCTGCTCCACGATCACCCGATGAACGCCGGGCCGATCGGCATCATGGGCTCGTCCTCGGCGAACGATCTGGCCGCCGAGGCCGACGTCATCCTCGCCATCGGCACGCGGCTGCAGGATTTCACGACCGGCTCCTGGACCCTCTTCGCGGACGACGCTCGCTTCATCGGTCTCAATGCGGCCCGCTTCGACGCCAGGAAGCACAAGAGCCTGCCGGTCGTGGGCGATGCCAAGGTGGCCATGGAGGAGCTCTCGGCGGCGCTCGGCGCCTGGCGCGGGCCGGACAGCTGGACCCGACAGGCGGCCGAGCTCTATGCCGGCTGGAACGCCTATGTCGACCGCCGCAGCGGTCCCACGAACGCCGAGCTGCCCACCTATGCCCAGGTCGTGGGTGCCGTGAACCGTCTGGCCGACGCGCGGGACCTGGCGCTCACGGCCGCCGGCGGCATGCCGGGCGAGCTGCAGATGAACTGGCGTGCCAAGGGCACCGCCACCTTCGACTGCGAGTTCGGCTTCTCCTGCATGGGGTACGAGATCGCCGGCGGCTGGGGGGCCAAGATGGCCGATCCGACGCGCGAGGTCTTCGTGATGGTCGGCGACGGCAGCTATCTCATGATGAACTCGGACATCTACTCGTCCGTGATGACCGGGATGAAGCTGGTCGTCCTCGTGTGCGACAATGGCGGCTTTCTCGTCATCGACCGGCTCCAGCGGGCCAAGGGCATCCCAAGCTTCAACAACAGCCTCGCGACCAGCCGGACCGCCGGGCCGGCGGCTTCGGCCCGCGTCGACTTCGCCAAGCACGCGGAGGCGATGGGGGCGATCGGGGTCCGGGTGACGGGCGTCGGCGATCTCGAGGATGCGATCCGGGCAGCCAAGGCGGCGGACCGCACCACGGTCATTCACGTCGACGTGCACCCAACCGACTGGACCGGCGAGAACCATTCCTGGTGGGAGTGCGGAACGCCCGAGGTCAGCGCCCGCGAGGGTGTCAAGGCGGCTCTCCGGGAGCATCTCGAGGGCAAGAAGCGGCAGCGCCAGGGCGTCTAGGCAGACCGGCTCCGGACAGGGGCGGCGCGTAACGCGGCTGGCGCCGGCGGTGGCCGGGCTCGGCTCAGGGGGCGACTGTCCGTCCCCTCGCCCTTGCCGACACGGCCGCAATGGACGATCTTGGGGAGCGGCGTGAGCCTGTCCTTCCTCGGTCGACCATCGAGGAAGGATCACGGCAAGCTCTGGATGGCTTGTCCGATGCCGTGAGGCCGCTCACGCCCCGAGAGACGAGGCCCGATCACGCGCCAGGAGGCGCGAGCGGTCGGGTCTCCAACCGATTGGAGCCCAATGGCACGCAAACCGAACTATCGCTTCGAGCGCCAGGAGCGCGAGCGCTCCAAGGCCGCCAAGAAGGCCGAAAAGGCCGCCAAGAAGGCCTCCACTGAAGGCGAGGCTCAGGAGGGCGAGGGCGACAAGGGCGCGGCCCGGGAGGCCTCGGAGACGTGACCGAGCGCCCACTGTCGTCCCGGCTGCGCGCCGCCGGCCTCCCGGCCGGCGGTGTCAGCGGCCGGACGTCGGGTCGTCGGGAAGCCGCTCGAAGCCGTTTTCGTTGAGCCAGAGTTCCATCTGTTCCTGCGTCTCGGCCTGGATCGTGTAACGGCTGGTGCGGCCGGCTGTCGCCGACACCCGAAAGAAGACTTGGCCGGCGACGTTCCGGTAGACGGTCAGCATCGCGATCATCGGCGTCTCTCCATCCCCTGGGCAGGCTGCCCTCGGATCATCGTTGAGGGAATGTTAGCGAGATCCTCGTCTTCCGAGCGCCCTTGCGGCGTGTTGCGGCACGGTATGGTGTCCCGCTCTTAACCATGGGCCATGCTTGGCGGCCATCGTCGGGGGCCTGGTGCGACGGCTGGACCGTTGACGCGGCTCCGGCTCTGGACGAGGGTCCGGGCGCAGCACGGGCCAGGGAGGGCTTGCACATGGCGATCAGCCTCGGGATCGCGCCGATCGGCTGGACCAACGACGACCTACCGCAGCTCGGGGGCGACATACCGCTGGAGACCTGCCTCGCCGAGTCCCGGGTAGCGGGGTTCACGGGTGTCGAGAAGGGCGGCAAGTTCCCGAGCGACCCCCAGGCGATGCGGGAGGTCCTGGGCAAGCACGGCCTGGTCCTGGCGTCCGGCTGGTTCTCGGGCCGGCTCCTCGAGCTGACGCTCGAGGAGGAAAAGAAGCGCATCCGTGGCCAGCTCGACCTGTTCCTCGCGGTGGGCTGCCCGGTCATCGTCTATGCCGAGACCACCGCCACGGTGCAGGGCCAGATCGGCACGCCGGTCGCGGATCGGATCCGCCTGGCGCCCGGGACGATCGAGCGCTACGGCGCCAAGCTCACGCAGCTCGCCGCCTGGCTGAAGGCGGAGGGCTGCCCGATGACCTTTCATCACCATATGGGCACGGTGATCGAGGTCGAGAGCGAGATCGACCTGCTGATGCGGTCCAGCGGCCCGGAGGTCGGTCTGCTGCTCGACACCGGTCATCTCACTTTCGCGGGCGGCGATGTCGCTGCCACCACCCGTCGCTGGGGAAAGCGGATCAACCACGTCCATGTGAAGAACATCCGGCCGAAGGTTCTCGAGCGTCTCCAGGCGGAGCGCTGGAGCTTCCTCAAGGGGGTGCTCGAGGGGGTGTTCACCGTGCCGGGCGACCAGGAAGGCTCCATCGACTTCCGCGCCTTCGCCAAGGTGCTGAAGGAGATCGGCTATGGGGGCTGGATCATCGTCGAGGCCGAGCAGGATCCGAGGAAGGCCAATCCGCTCGCCTATGCGAAGATGGGCTATCGCGAGCTGATCGCTGCCCTCGACGGCGCGGGGCTGTCGCTCGCGGCCTGAGGTCGGGCGCCCTCCAGAAGCGTGACGGGCAGCGTCGTCGTGGCCCGAGCCGACGGGTCGACGAGGTCTCGAAGCGTCAGCTCGAGGCGGTAGTCTCCGGGCGGCAGGCCGTCGGTCGCGACGGCGAGGGTCACGAAGGTCTCGAGGCTGGGCCGACGGCTGCGGAAGGTCCAGGAGCCGAAGTCCCGGCGCTGCGCCACCGGCGCGCCCTTGCCGTCCAGCAGGGCGATATCCACCGCGAAGCCGAAGAAGACCGTCCCGCCCGCGGTGTCGATGCGGCAGCCGACGGGCTCCAGATAGACGAGCATCGGCTCGCCGACCGCGAACCGGGCGTCGGCGCGCGGGACTTCCGTCGCATAGGCGAGGGTCCGCTCGCGCACGAGCTCGGCACGGGCGATGCCGAGCGGCAGCGTCTGCGCGATCGCCGCCGCCGCGGCGAGCGTTCGCTGCAGAGCCTCCGTCGTCTCGCCCGAGGCCAGCTTCGCCGACGCCTCCTGGAGGTCGACCGCGGCGCCGCCCAACGGGTCGGCGCGGCCCGTGGCCGCGACGCAGGTGAGCAAAAGGCCCCAGAGGGCGACCGCTCGTCTCATGGCCCTCGCCGGAGCCGCCGCCGCGCGGCTCAGTTGGCGGCCGCGCCGGCGAGATGATTGTGCAGCATTATCAACCAGAACGCGAGCGCCAGATAGGGGCCGAAAGCGAATGGCGTGTCGGGGCGGCGGTGCGCGCCTCGGGACAGGGCGACCGCCAAGGCGGCGAGGGCGGCGAGCAGGACGACCGAGGGCAGCTGGGCGGCGCCGACCCAGGCGCCCGCCGCCGCCAGGAGCTTCGCGTCGCCGAGTCCCAGGCCCTCGCGGTCCCGCAGCCGCCTGTAGACCCATGCCAGAAGGGCGAAGCCGGCGAAGCCGATGGCCGCCCCGAGCGCCGCCGCCGGCAGGCTCACGAGCGGTGCCACGCCCAGGCGGTGGCCGAGGGCCGCGGCGAGAAGGCCCGCGGCGGCGAGGGGCAGGGTCAGGGCGTCCGGGAGAAGAAGCTCGCGCTGGTCGATCAGCGCCAGGGCCAGGAGCCACCAGCCGACGGCGGCGGTGGGCCAGGCAGCAGCCGGCGGCAGAAGGCCGAAGGCGATGATCGCGATCGCCAGGGCCGCTCCTTCGACGAGCGGATACCAGAGGCCGATGCGGGCCCGGCAATGGCGGCAACGGCCGCGCAGGGCGAGCCAGCTCGCCAGCGGCACGAGATCGAGGACCCGAAGCCGCGCGCCGCAGCTCGGGCAACTCGAGTGGCCGTACAGCCAATCCCGCCGGCCCGCGGGGTCGCGACGCGCGAAGGACCCGATCGCGCTGCCGGCCACGAGCGCGATCAGGAAGGCCAGGATCGTGGTCGCGGGGCGGTCGAGCGTGATCTCACGCCGCAGTGGCGTCGGCGAGCCGCTGGGGTGCCGGCGGCGGCTGATCTTCTGTGAGAGGCGGTCTGGGCGGCGGCGGCCCGATGGCCAGCGCCCAAGTGGCGATCGGCCTCGGTGCCGGAGGGGGGAGGTGCAGCGCGGCCAGTCTGCGGGCCGCGCGCGACGGCCGATCGCCCTGCGCGGCGGCGAGCCGCATCGGGCTCTTCTGCGGATCCGGCCCCGTCGCGCCCGTCGGCTGCGCCGGCTCCTCGAGCTGCGTCGAGGGCCTGCTGGTGGCGGCCGGAGGCGGGGCCGCATAGGTCGGCGGCAGGAGCGGCGCCGGGCCCCCGGACCTCACCGGCGGCGTCGGCCTGGGCGTCACGCCCGGTGCCGGCAGGGGGGCCTGCGAGCGCAGCACCTGCATCCGCGCCCGCAGCTCCTCGCTGACATCGCGGGCGTCCTCGGCGTTGCGGATCACCCGTGGCGTGATGAAGACGATGAGCTCGGTGCGCTCGTCGGAATTGTTGGTCTCGCTGCCGAGCAGCGGCCCGATGATCGGGATGTCGCCGACGATGGGCAGCTTGCCGTTGCTGCGTTGCTCCGAATCCTGGATGAGGCCGCCCAGCACCACGGTCTGGCCGGAGAGCACGTTCACGGTGCTGGTGATCTTGCGTTGCTGGATGGTCGGGGTGGGCGAGTTGGTCGCGAGCTGCGCGGCGTTCACGACCCGGCTCACCTCCTGCGCGATCTGCAGGGCGACGACTTGGTCCGTGTTGATGCGCGGCTTGACCTGCAGGATCACGCCCGTGTTGCGGTATTCGATGTTGTTGACGACCGGCGCCTCCGGATTGTCGACGCTGACTGCCGTGCGGGTGGTGATCGGGACCTCGTCGCCCACGGTCAGAACGGCCTCGCTGTTGTCCTGAACGACGACCGACGGCGAGGAGAGGACCCGGACGTGCGTGATCTGGGCCAGCGCGTCGATCGTTACATTGGTATTGCCGCCGGTGAAGATGAAGTTGAAGCCCGGCACATTGGCCAGGGGGTTGAGATTTCCCGGGGTCACCGTGCCGCTCAGGCCGCCGTTCGCCGTCGTGTTGAAGCCGCCGCGGAAATTGCCCTCCTGCAGATAGTACTGGATTCCGTAGCGCAGGGCGTTGTTGAGCGTCACCTCGGCGATCGTGGCCTCGATCAGCACCTGAAGAGGTGCCGTATCGAGACGGCGCAGGGTCGACTCGATCGTCTCGTAGGCCTGGGGCGTGGCGCGGATCAGCAGCGTGTTGTTGAACTTGTTGGGGACGATCTTGACACCCTGCATGACCGCCGACAGGCCCATCGCACCCTCCGCGGGCCGCGAGCCGGCCGTTCCGCCCGCCGCCGCCCCCGGTGTCCCGGCCGGCGGCGTCTGACCGGCGTTGGCGTCGGCCTGCGGCACGATTCCGGCCGAGAACAGCGAGGGCGCGCCCTCGGCGCCCGCGGCCTCGCCGACCGATTGCCCGCCGCCATAGGAGTCGTTCAGGATCTTCGCCATGTCCTCGGCCGGCGAGTGCTTGAGCTCGTAGACATAGAACTGGACACCCTCGCCGCCGCCCTGATCGAGGCGATAGACCCACTGCTGGACCTCGCGGATCTGCTGGGCGGAGCTGGCGACCGCCAGCACGGCGTTGAGCCGCGAGATCGGCATGAGCTGGACGCTCTGGAACTCGCCCTGGGCCTGCTGCGCCCCGCCGGGGCGGGCGAACAGGGCCTGGAGCTCGGGCACCAGGGCCTCGGGCGTGGCGCGCTGCAGCGGGAAGATGCCGACGGACTTGCCCGCCAGCCAGTCGACGTCGATCGCGGACAGGGTGTCGACGACGTTCTGCCGCTCGACCCCCGAGCCCGAGAAGAGGATCAGGTTGCGGCTCGGGTCGATGCGGATGTCCTCGGGCCGGCGCAGGAGCGGCTGGACGAACTGAGCGGCCGACGTGGCGGCGAGATAGTGCAGCGGCACGATCGTGATGCCGGCGCCGATCGGGATGTCGGGCACCGAGGTGCCCCCGAGCGGCGTCAGCTGGGCGTTCTCCGGAAGCTCGTCGGCAGGCGCCACCACATAGGTGTCGCCCGTCCGGCCGAGCCCGGCACCGTTCATCCGCAGCACCGTCTCGAGGATCATCAGGAGGTCGCGATCCTGGATCGGGGCGCCGCTCGACAGGGTGACCTGGCCCGAGACCTTCGGGCTGATGGTGTAGCTCGCATGCAGGATGTCGTGGAGGATGACCTTGACCACGTCCTTGAGATCGGCGCCGTCGAAGTTGATCTGCACGCCCTCGCCCGTCTGGCGGACGCCGCCCTGCGCCGTTCCCGGCCCCCCCTGGCGGCCCACGAAGATCTGCGGCGTGGCCTTCCCGCCGGGAGCCTGGCCCGTGCTCGACGTCGACGAGGCCGACGTCAGCGTTGCGGCGTGCGGCGGAACCGCGAAGGAGAGATTGTCGATCGCGTCGTTGACGCGCGATGACCCCGTGTCGGGCGCGGCACAGGCGGCGAGCAGGACCGAGACGAGAAGGAGGGGAAGGCCGCGAAGGGTCCTGCGCCGGGCAAGGCTGCGCATCAGAGGAACTTTCTTTCTCTGCGTCTTCGCCCGGCCGCGCTTTCCGCCCGGGCGGGCGACTTGTGAGGGCTACTCCTGTCCTGGCGCCGACGGCACCTGCCAGCACTCATCGCCACGCCCATAGGCGTCAACAGACGCTGCGGCAACAGAGCGCATTCCCGGTCGTCTCGCCGTCCTCGCGGGTCTCAGGTCACTCAGGGCGGAATCTCCTTATTCTCCATACATCTATGAGTTGGGTCATAGTCTGGATGACTTACTTTAAGTCTGGCGGCGATGCGCGGGCGCAACACCGTCTCGACGAGCATGGCCACACCGTCGAGCCGACCGGCGCGGATGTCGGCGACGAGGCGCCGCCTCAGCTCCGGGACGCTGGCACCTGCGTGCTCCGGATAGAGCGCCACGAGCCCTGCCTGCTCGGCATCCGTCCCGCTCGCCCCCGCGGCGCGGAGCGCGATGGCCATGGCGTTGGCGACCATCGCCGCCTTGTAGCGGTCGCCGCCGCCGAGATGCGGCACGAGCTCGGCGCGCGTCAGGTCGTGCGCGGCGGCGAGCAGGCTCAGGATCTCGGGCGTCACGATCATGCCGCCCGACCTCGCTCGATCGCCTGGACATAGTCGAGGATGTCCCGCTCGAGTGTCGGCACCACGTGCAGGGTGAGCGCCAGCTCGAGCGACGGCTCCTCGCCCGAATAGTGGCGCCGGGCCTGCATCAGGGCGATCACGGCCCAGCGCAGCGTGGCCAGCAGCTCGAAGAGCGGAATCAGGGCGCGTTCCAGAGGGCCCGGGGCTGCCGCCTCATAGGCGTCGAGGAAGGCTGCGCGGCTGCCGATGCCGCCCGCCTCCCGCTCCCACCGGCCATGGCGCCAGCAGCGGGCCAGGAACCAGCCGAGATCCTCGAGCGGATTGCCGTACCGGGCGAACTCCCAGTCGAGCACCGCGACGAGCCGCCCCTCCTCGACCATGAAGTTGCCGGTCCGGAAGTCGGCATGGATCAGCCGGACCGGCTCGACGGCGGGCAGATGCCGCTCGAGCCAGCGCAGGCCCCATTCGACCACCGGCTGGACCTCGCCCATCGCATCGAGCCGGCGTCGCAGCTCCTCGATCCTCCCCGCAGTCGGCGAGCCGCTTCGGCAGCTCCATGAAGTCGAGTGCCGGGATGGGCGGCGCCAGCCGGTGCAGGCGGGCCAGCGCGCGCGCCAGCGTCGCGACGAGGGCGTCGCCGCGCTGCAGGATCGCCGGGTCACGCACGAGGCGGGTGCCGCGCGCCTCGCCGGCGACGCGGGTCATGAGATAGAACGTGCTGCCGATGACGGCCGGATCGTCGCACGGCAGCCACGGCTCGGGGACGGGGACGCCGGCGGCCGTGCGCCACCTCGAGGATCCGGAACTCCTGCGCGCGGCCCCAGCTCTCGGCGACGCGCGAGGGCGCGTCGGTGCGGAGCACGAGGCGGCGGTGGCCCGCCTCGTGGGCCGCCTTCGATGCGGAGATCGAGGCCGATGTTCTCCTGGATGGCACCGCCGACCAGCCGCTCGGCGCGCTCGATCGCGACGTGGTCGGCAGCGAGCCGTGGGGCGAGCCAGTCGGCCAGCGCCGCCTGCTGGGCTTCGCTCAGAGCCACGCGAAGAAGCCCCGCCCTTCCGCCAGGAGATGGCGTGCGACGAGCATGCGATGGACCTCGGAGGCGCCGTCGACGAGCCGCGCCTGCCGAGCGTAGCGGTACATCCACTCGAGCGGCGTGTCTCTCGAGTAGCCCTTGGCGCCCATGAGCTGGATCGCGGTGTCGACGGCCCGGTGGAGGGCGTCGGCGACCTGGATCTTGGCCATCGACACGGCTTTCCGGGCCTGGCCGCCGGCCTGGATCTCGACGGCGGCCCGCATGGTGAGAAGGCGGCCGATCTCGATCTGCATGGCGGCCTCTCCGAGGAGCCCCTGGACGCTCTCCCTCTCGGCCAGGACCTGGCCGAACGCCCGCCGCTCGCGGATGTAGGGATCGCAGATCTCGAGCGCCCGCCGAGCCATGCCGAGCCAGCGCATGCAGTGCGTGAGGCGCGCCATGCCGAGGCGGATCTGGGTCACCTTCATGCCCAGCCCCTCGCCCATCAGCACATTCTCGACCGGCACCTCGAGCCCGTCGAACACGAGCTCGCAATGACCGCCATGCTCCTCGGGGCCCATGATCGGGATGCGCCGCTGGATGCGCCAGCCCGGCTGGTCCTTGTGGAACAGCATCGCGGTCAGGCCGTGACGGGGATCGTCCGAGGTCCGGGCGAGCAGGATGAGGTGGGCTGCACCCTCGGCCCCGGTGATGAACCATTTTCGGCCGTTGACGACCCAGCGGTCGCCCCGCCGCTCGGCCCGGGTCAGCATCATGCCGGCGGGGTCGGAGCCCGAGCCCGGGTGCGGCTCGGTCATGACGATCGCCGAGCGGGCCGCGCCGTCCACGATCGGCTGCAGCCAGCGGGCCTTCTGCTCGGGCGTGCCGACCTGCTCCAGCACCCACATGTTGCCGTCGTCGGGAGCGGCGCAGTTGAAGGCCAGAGGCCCGAACCGCGAGCGCCCCATCTCCTCGTACAGCACGGCCATGCCGACCGGCCCGAGGCCCAGGCCGCCACGGGCCTGCGGCATCTGCGGGCACCAGAGGCCCAGGGCTTTCACCTTGGCGCGGAGGGCCTCGAGAAGGTCCTCCCGGATCTGCTCGCCGACCCCGAAGCTCGCCGGATCGTCCTCGAGCGGCAGGATCAGGGTGTCGACGAAGGCGGCGACGCGGACGCGCAGCGCCTCGAGCGCAGGGTCGAGCGAGAGATCCAAGGGCCGGCCCTAGCGCGTCCGGATGAAGCCCGGCTGTGACAGGATCTTGTTCGATTGGCTCATGAGCAGCGGATGGATTTTTTTCCCGTAGGCCTGCCACGCCGGGTCCGCGGCCATGGCGCCCCGCTTCTTCGCCCGATCGGCGAGATCCTCGTAGGCCCAGAGATGGACGATCTGGTTGAGGTCGCCGATGTCCATCGAGGTGTACCAGCCGACCGGCTGGCCGAGATGCCCGGTCTGGATCGCATAGCCTTCGGTCTCGTAGAGCCGGACATACTCGGCCAGGCTCCCGGGCTTCAGCGTGTAGGTGCGGTGGTCGACGATCATCGGCGGTGCCTCCCTGCTCTCAGAGCGCGCTCACGAGGTGCCCGCCATCGACGACGAGCACGGCGCCCGTCATGTAGCGCGACGCGTCCGAGGCGAGAAGCAGCAATGGCCCGTCCAGGTCGGAGGGCAGGCCGAGGCGCCGCTGGGGAATGCGCTCGACGACCCGGCGGCCCGCCTCGGTCTCGAAGAAGGCGCGGTTGATGTCGGTCTCGATATAGCCGGGGGCCAGGGCGTTCACGCGGATGTCGTGGCGGGCCCATTCGAGCGCCATCGCCCGCGTCAGCTGGAGGAGCCCCGCCTTGGCGGCCTCGTAGGCGGCGACGCCGACCGTCACCCTGATCCCGAGGATCGACGCGACATTGATGATGCTGCCGCCCTTGCGCGCGGCGATCAGCGCCGCGGCGCCGCGCCGGGCGACCCGGAAGGCGCCGGTGAGGTCGACATCGAGCACCTGGCCGAAGCTCGCGACATCGACCTCCAGCATGCGCCGGCTCGGACCCGGGATGCCGGCATTGTTGACGATGACGGTGGGCGGCCCGAACGCCGCCTCGGCGGCCGCGAAGGCGGCGTCCACGTCGCGCTCGTCGGTCACGTCCATGGTCACCGCCAGGGCCCGGCCGCCCTCCGCGACGATCGCCTCGGCGAGGCGATCGAGCGCGTCCCGGCGTCGCGCCGCGACCACGACCGCAGCGCCCCGCGCAGCCAGCACATGAGCGAAGTGTCGGCCGAGCCCGCCCGAAGCGCCGGTGACGAGCGCCACCGCGCCGTCGAGATCGACGGTCAGCGTCAAGACCTCTCTCCTTCGTCGGCCGCGCTCCGCCCTCGCTAGGCCGCCGGCGGATGCCGGGTCAAGAGGCGCTCGTGGGCAGTGGTGACGAGGGCGCAGGCGCGCTAAGGGATGGCTGGGCGAGCGGGGCGGCAGGCGGGAGCGACGGATGGCGGGATCGGACGAGCGGCCGCGCGAGCCCTCGATCATGGTGGCCGTCGCCTTCGCGGTCGCCGCCTTCGCGCTCTTCACCGGCCAGGACACCACGGTGAAGCTGCTCTCCGGCCGCTACGACACCTTCCAGATCGCCTTCCTCAACGCGCTCTTCGCCCTCGGGCCGATGAGCGTGCTCGTCGCCAGAGGTGGGATCGGCCAGCTCCGCACCCGGCGGCCCTATGTTCATGCGCTGCGTGGCCTCTGCTCGATCATCGGCGTGCCGTTGGCCTTCTATGCCTACAGCCGGATGGCGATCGCCGACGCCTACGCGCTGCTCTTCTCGACGCCCCTGCTGATCACGGCGCTCTCCGTGCCGCTCCTCGGCGAGACGGTCGGCTGGCGGCGCTGGAGTGCCGTGCTGGTCGGCTTCGTCGGTGTGCTGCTGATGCTGCGACCGGGTGCCGGAGTCCTCCAGGCCGCCTCGCTGGCGGCCCTCGGCGGTGCCCTGGCCGGCGCTCTGGGGATCATCATCCTGCGCAAGCTGCAAGGCACCGAAAGCTCGGTGAGCTTCGGCGTCTACGGCAATCTCTCGGTCGTGCTCGGCACCGGCATCGTCCTTCCCTTCGTCTTCGTGCCGCCCAGCACTTCCCGATCTCGGCCTCAGCTTTCTCGGCGGCTCGCTCGGGGGGATCGCCTTTCTCCTTCTGGTCCAGGCCTATCGCCGCGCCCCCGTAGCGGTCATCGCTCCCTTCCAGTACAGCCAGATGCCCTATGGCCTGCTGGTCGGCTTCGTGGTGTTCGGCCATACGCCGGATCGGAGCCTGTTCCTGGGCGGCACGATCGTGATCGGCAGCGGCCTCTACATCCTCCGCCGCGAGACCCTGCTGCGCCGTGGCGTCGCGAGCGGCACGATCGTCCGCGCGCCCATGTGGCGCCGCTGGGCCCGGCAGCACTGACCGGACAACGGCCCCTTGTGATCGCTCGGGAGGAGACATGGAGCAGCGACTGAGCCTGGTGACGCTCGGGGTGGACGATCTCGAGCGGGCGCGGCGCTTCTACGAGCAGCTCGGCTGGCGGCGCGGCAACGACCATCCGGAGGTCGTCTTCTTTCAGCTCCAGGGCATGATCCTGGCGCTCTGGAGCCGCGCCGAGCTGGCCGCCGATGCGAGGCTGCCGCTGCCGGGCAGCAGCTTCGGCGGCATGGCGCTCGCCTACAACGCCCGCTCGCGCGCCGAGGTGGACAGCGTGATGGCCGAGGCCCTGGCCGCCGGCGCCACGATCCTCAAGCCGGCGGTGAGCACGGCCTGGGGCGGCTATGCCGGCTACTTCGCCGACCCGGCCGGCCATCCCTGGGAGATCGCCTGGAACCCGGCCTGGACGATCGCCGAGGACGGCAGCGTCACGCTCGGAGGCTGAGCCGTGGCCGTTATGCGGCCCTGGGCGTCACCTCTCGCTCAATCAAGGCGCCGGCCCGGCGCTCGGCGGCCTCGAGGTCATAGCGCGCCTGCACGGTCATCCAGAACGCGGCGCCGGTGCCGAAGTAGCGGCCGAGACGCAGGGCCGTGTCGCCGGAGATGGCCCGCCTGCCGGCGAGGATGGCGCCGATACGGTTGCGGGGCACATGAAGGGCTCGCGCCAAGCCGTAGGCAGTGAGCCCGGCATCCTCCATCCAGTCGGCAAGAATTTCCCCGGGCAGCACAGGTGAGAGGCGCTCCGCACCGGGCTCGACCACATCCGATAGGTCCACGCGACCGGCCTCGAGATCCTCCATCCTCACGACCATAGTCCCGCATGCCTCAATGATAATCGACCAGCTCGACCTCGTGAGCGCCATCCTCTCGCCAGACGAAACAGATGCGCCACTGATCGTTGACCCTGATGCTGTACTGCCCTGCCCGATCGCCTCGCAGGGTCTCCAGCCTGTTGCCGCGCTTGCGGCCGAGAACTGCGAGGTCTGGAGCAGATGCCAGCTCAACCAACCTCGCTCTGGCCCGCTGCGCGAGTTCGGTAGCCACGCCTCTCGGCGGAAGTCCGTCCCAGATCGCCGCGGTCCGCTTGTCGGCAAAGCTCCTGATCACAGCTGAACGGTACGTCTCACGTAACGCGGTGTCAAGAGCGCGGGTGGTCGCTCTCGGCGTCGCCTTCGGGCAATGACTTTTGGACATAGTTGGCTCCAGTCGACGGACTGGGACCTGATATGCAGATCTGTGCGCGACGCCGCGATTGGTGGCATTGGCGAGCGAACGTCTCCGTCCTCAGCCTTCCGGCTCGAGAGTGAAGAGCTCCTGGGGGCGGCGGACGCCGCGGAGCGCGTAGCGGCCGAGCGAGACGAGGCGCGAGCGGGCAGCGCCGCAGGTCGCGGCGAAGGCCTCGGAGACGACCACGCCCTGCTCGAGCGAGCGGCCCATGCGCTCGATCCGGCTCGCCTCGTTGACGGCCGGGCCGAGCACGGTGAAGTCGAGCCGCTCGGCGCCGCCGATATTGCCGTAGAGCACCTCGCCCACATGCAGGCCGATGAAGACGCGGCCGGCCGGCTCGCCGTCCTCGCGCCGGCGCCGGATTTCCGCCTCGATCGCCTGCTGCGCCTGGACGGCCGCCTCGAGCGCCCGGTCGCAGGCATTGTCCAGACGGTCCATGTCGAAGATGGCGAGGATGCCGTCGCCCATGAACTTGAGCACCTGACCACCCTGCGCATGGATGACGTCGGTCAGCGTGCCGGCATAGTCGTTGAGGAACGCCATCACCCGGTCACGGGGCAGGGTGTCCGCGAGGCTGGTGAAGCCCTCGAGGTCGCTGTACCAGATGACGGCGCGGATGGTCTCGGCCTGGCCGCGTGCGATCGATCCGCTGAGCACCCGCCCCGCCGCGTCGGCGCCCAGATAGACCGCCATCAGGGAGCGGGAGGTGCCGAGGGTCCAGCTGGCCTTGTAGGCGAGGGCGAATGGCTGGGCCACTCGGCGGAGAAGCTCGACCTCGGCGTCGCTGAACGGCGTCGGGCCGCGGGCCACGAACGAGATGACGATGCCCCGCGCCTCGCCCAGGCTGCCGCGATCGCCGAACCAGACCCGCAAGGCGACATAGTCGGCGAAGCCCTGATCGGCCAGCCGGTCGAGCAGCGCGAACTCCCCGCGCCGATAGTCGGTGGCAAGCTCGCGCCGCATCTCGCCGCTGTTGGATCGCACGAGATGGTAGAAGGGGCTGCTCAGCCATTCGGCGAGATGCTCGGGCCGGCCATCGTGCCGGGCGAAGTCCTCGCGGGACACGCCCTGTCCCTCCAGCCAGACGAAGCCGCGCGCCCCGAGCGTCGGGTGCAGGAGCTCGGTCGCCGTCGAGATCCGGACGACCGGCAGGCCGGCAGCCACCAGCCGCTCCCCCAGGCCCGCGACGAGCGCGGCCTCCTCCGACCCGACCAGCCCCTCGCCGATCAGCCACTCCCCGATCGAGCTTAGAGCGTCCGCTCGCATCCGCGGCTCCCGCCTCGTTCACCGGCCTCGTCGGGAATGTGGGCCCGCCGCAGCCTTCCGTCGATGCGCCGCGCGCGCATCACGGCCGGTGTTGCCTCCATCCGAGGCCTGTACGATGCTGAGGTCCCGCGAGTGACCAAGCGAGAGCGATGCTTCAACCTGTCCGAGTGCGATCCGACCAGGACACGAGCGCGGCCGCGAGCCTCGAGGGCACGCGCCTCGATCCGATCCTGCTGCGTCTGGTGAAAACGGACCGCATCGCCCTCGACGATGCGCGGCGGGCGACGCTGCTCGCGGCGGAGGGCGGTGAGCGTGTCGGCGCGCTTCTCACCCGAATGCAGCTCGTCCGCGGGGCCGACTGGGCGGCGGCGGCGGCCGAGGAGCTCGGTCTCGAGACCGCCGCGACCGAGGACTATCCGGCCGAGCCGATCCTGGCCGACCATCTGGCGCCACGGTTCCTCCGTCAGGCCGGGGTGCTGCCGCTCTCGCACGACGGCGAGCGGGTGCGCCTCGCCATGCTCGACCCGACCGACCGGCAGACGATCCGGGCGGTCGAGCTCGCGACCCGTCTCGAGGTGGTGCCGGTCGCCGCGACGCCCGAGGACATCGCCCAGACGGCGGCGCGCTGGTTCGATGGCGGGGGAGCCGCCCTGCAGCGCCTCGCCCGCGACGTCGGCGAGACGGCGTCCGTCGATCTCGACCAGGATGTCGAGCGGCTGATCGACATCGCCAAGGAAGCGCCGGTCGTCCGACTGGTCAGCCAGCTGCTGTCGGACGCCCTCCGGGTGCGGGCGTCCGACATCCATGTCGAGCCCTACCGCGACCATCTCCGTGTCCGCTACCGCGTTCACGGGCGCCTGCGCGAGATCGGAGCACCACCGGTGCGGCTCGCCGCGGCGATCGTCTCGCGCATCAAGATCCTGGCCAAGCTCGACATCGCCGAGCGGCGCCTGCCGCAGGACGGCCGCGCCCGCATCGATCTCGAGGGGCGGCGGGTGGACCTGCGCGTCGCCACGGTGCCGACGACCCACGGCGAGAGCCTGACCATTCGCCTGCTCGATACCGGCGCGGGGGAGTCGAGCTGGACGGCCTCGGCCTCGAGGCGGAGGTGCAGGCCCGGCTGGAGCGCAAGCTCGCCTCGCCGCACGGCATGATGCTCGTCACCGGCCCGACCGGCTCGGGCAAGACGACCACGCTCTATGCGGGCCTCCGCCGCCTCAATCGCGACACCGCCAAGATCGTCAGCATCGAGGACCCGGTCGAGTACCAGATCGACGGCGTCACCCAGATCCAGGTCCGACCCGACATCGGGCTCGACTTCGCCCGGGTCCTGCGCTCGGTCGTCCGCCACGACCCCGACATCATCATGGTCGGCGAGACCCGCGACCCGGAAACCGCCGACATCGCCGTGCATGCCGCCCTGACCGGGCATCTGCTCCTCTCGACCCTGCACACCAACAGCGCCGCCGGGGCGTTCGCCCGCCTCCTCGACATGGGTGTCGAGCCCTACCTTCTGGCTTCGGTCCTGAAGGCCGTCATCGGCCAGCGCCTCGTCGGCATTCTCTGCCCCCACTGCAAGGTCCCGCACGCCCCGACACAGGAGGAGTGCCGGCTGCTGGAGCGCGCCGGCATGCCCCTCGGGCCCGAGGCGGCGCTGTTCCGCCAGGTCGGCTGCCCGCGCTGCGACGGCATCGGCTTCGTCGGCCGGATCGGCATCTTCGAGCTGCTCGAGGTGGACGATCCGATCCGTGAGCTGATCCGCGGCCGCGCGTCGACCCAGGCCGTCCTGGCCGAGGCGCTCCGGGCCGGCATGCGGACCATGGCCACCGACGGGATGCGGCGGTGCCTCGAGGGCGTCACCACCCTCGAGGAGGTGCTTCGCGTGACCGAGGAAGGCTGAGGGGCGCAGACCGGTGCCGACGTTCGCCTATCGGGCCCTGACTGCCGCCGGGGAGCGCGTCACCGGGCGGATCGAGGCGGCCGACACCCGCACGGCCATCCAGCGCCTTCAGGCGGGCGGGCTCATTCCGATCAAGGCCGAGGCGGTCGGGGCGGGAGACGAGGGGTCCGCCTTCGCGGGTCTCGCGGCGTTCGGCAACAGCGCGCGGTCGCTCACCGAGGCCACCCGCGAGCTCGCGACCCTGCTCGGCGCCGGCCTGACGATCGAGGCCTCCCTCGCCATGCTCGGCGAGGCGGTCGAGAGCCGGCGGCTCAAGGGATCCCTGGCCCAGCTTCTGGCCCGGGTCAGGGGCGGCCGGGCGCTCAGCGAGGCGATGGCCGAGGCGCCTGCGGTGTTTCCCCGGATCTATGTCGGCATGGTGCGAGCCGGCGAGAGCGCTGGCCGGCTGGGGGAGGCGCTGGGCGAGCTGGCACTCCTCCGGGAGCGCAGCCAGAAGCTCCAGGAGAAGGTGGTCTCCTCGCTGATCTACCCCTCGGTGCTGGCGCTGACGGCGCTGGGCTCGATCATCGTCCTCATGACCGTGGTCGTGCCGCGCTTCGAGCCGCTGTTCGCCCAGGCCGGGGCCGCCCTGCCGGCCAGCGCCTCCGCGCTCCTCGCCATCGAGCGGGGCCTCCGGGAGAACGGCGATCTTCTACTGGTCGGCATGCTGGCGCTCCTGACTCTGGCCCTCCTGGCGCTGCGCCGGCCCAAGGTCAGACAGGCGCTCGACCGGGCGCTCCTCGATGCCCCGCTGATCGGCCGTCTGTCGCGCGAGCGGGCGACGGCGCAAACCGCGCGCGGGCTGGCGACGATGCTGGCCGGCGGCCTGGAGCTGCCGAGCGCGCTGGCGATGACGACCGAGATGCTGAGCAACCGCGCCGCCCGGGAGGCGCTCGCCCGGGTGGTCATGGGGGTGCGTCAGGGCCGGCGCATGGGCGACTGCCTGGGCGAGGCCGGCTTCCTGACGCCGATGGGGCTCGAGATGCTGCGGGTCGGCGAGGAGAGCGGTCGTCTCGCGACCGTGGCCGCTCATCTCGCCGACACGGCCGAGGATCGGGTGGCGGCCCGACTCACCCGGCTCGTCGCTCTGATCGAGCCCGCCACCGTGATCATCATGGGCATCATCGTCGGCGGCATCGTCACGACCATCCTCACGGCCGTCCTCAGCGTGAACAAGCTGGCGCTCTGAGCCGGGCTCAGCCGGTCCCGGCAGCCTGGGGGACGCGCAACGCCGGCCCGCCCGCCCGGCCCTTGGGCGGTGCCGCGGGCTGTGGCGGCGCGTAGAAGCGCGGCTGGCGATCGTCCAGGGAGCGCTCGAAGGGCATCCGCATGACGACCCCGGTTCCGGCCGCCTCGGCGTCGCGCGTGGCCTGCTGGAGCTGCTCGGCGGCCGACCGGCTCCAGGGCAGGGAATAGGCCCGGGGCTCGGCGACGCCAGCCAGGCGGAGCCATACGTAGATCGCCCGGCCCTCCTCGAGGCTGCTCGCCAGCACCTGCGCCTCGGGGGTCTGGCCGCGCAGCCACTCGAGGCTGGCGGGCTTGGGGCGGCTCAGCAGGTCGGCCAGGGCCAGATAGCCGATCGGCAGGAAGAGAGCGGCCGCGGCGAGGGCGGCGAGGCGGACGAGCAGGCGCCGCGGTGCCCAGATGGCGATGCTGGCCAGGGCTGCCGCCGCCAGCGCCGCGAGCCCGAAGGTCGTGAAGAGGCTGCTCATCAGCCCTGTCCCAGAGAGCGGAGCGGGCGCTGCAGGTTGGTGACGCTGCCCGGCACGAGGTTGCCGGCGGCATCGAGCCTGAAGCGGAACACGGTGAGCTCCTGGCCCTCCTTCTGGAGCTGCGCGTCGCTCACCAGGATCTGCCGGGCCGACTCCTTGACGCTCGGCTTGACGCTGGCCACGACCTTGACCGGGATCGGCAGCTTGCCCGAGCTGTTGCGGTAGAGATGGACGTTGACGGTGTACTCGCCGGCGACGATTCCGCGCGAGTAGCTGACCTCGTAGTTGATGCCCGAGACGTCGTCGCGGGTGCCGAGATCGTCGCGGAGGAGGTTGAAGAGCTTGCCGCCCTTGTTCGAGTAGCCGACCGGCACGTCGCCCGGGCCCTGCACCCAGAGGTCGACGTCGGTGTCGAGGTCGTCGGGCCAGCGCGCCTCGATGACGACATTGCCCGGCGGCTCCATGCCGTCGATCGTCTTGGCCCCGGGCGGGTTGAGATGGGGCAGGATGATGACGAGGCAGACGACGAAGCCGGCGAGCGCCAGGGTGATGACGTCGCGGAAGACCGTCGAGCCGTCGTCGCTGTCGGAGGGGTCAAGACCGCCCATGGCGCTCTCCGATCTCGACGAGCCGGGTGAGGAGATGAACGGTCCCGCTCTCGACCATGCGGTAGTCGAGCATCAGCCAGATGTTGAGGACGGAGCCGACGAGCGTCGTGTAGAGGGCGATCGCCATGCCGTGCAGCAAGGTCGAGACCATCGGCCCGATCGCGCCGGCGTCGCCGACGGTCGCGGGGTCGACCCCCGCGAGCGCCACGATGAAGCCCACGACCGTGCCGACCAGGCCCAGCAGGACGAGCGTGCTCGCCGTGTGCTTGATGCCGCCGAGCCGGGTCGCGAGCTTGAGGCGGAGGGCCCCCGCCAGGGTCGCCCGACCCTGCCCGTCCGTCCCTCGGATCGCCTCGAGGTAGGTGGCGACGCGCGATCCCGGCGCCGGCGTCCCGCTCTTCGAGCCCGTCGAGCTCGCGGCCGAGCTTCAGGATCCGTCCGGTGCACTGCGAGAGCCCGAGGAGGAAGACGCCCCCGATCAGCGCCAGGAGATGAAAATCGTCCGAGCGGATCATGGCGTCGAGCCAGCCCTGCAGCCAGGCGGCGGCGAGCAGGGCCGCGGCGGTGAGATTGAGCAGCGCGAAGCGGAGGGGGAGGAGCGAGCGATGGGCACCGTCGAGGCGCCGGGTCATGCCGCCGGATGCGAGCCGGACGCGGAGCGCCCGCAGGGCCGGATGGGCCCGGAAGGGCAGGTCGATCGGCGTGAAGATCGTCGAGGTCATGCAACAGCTCCACCATGGCGCGGAGCGTCGGCGGGCGCGCCGACGGTCGCCGCGTGATCGTCAAGTCACGGTGGTTGGCCTCGAAAGCCGAGCCGAGCGGGGGCGGACCCTCGAGCCGGTGCCGTGGCAGAGCAGGTTTCTGGTCACGGACGCCGATCTCGGCCGACAAATGCGACATTAGGGCAGCTTGGGGCCGGCCGCTAGGCCTGATAGCTTGGCTTCCGACAAACGAGACCAAGGATTTGCACGAAGGTCTCTTTATTGTCACAGTCGTCGTGGCGCGGCGAGAGGGATTCGTCACCCTTGGAGGCACCATCGCTGCCTCTGTGGTCCAGCTCGCGAAGCATCGCTCCAGCGGGATCTGAAGAAAACACTTCGTATTTACTTAAAATCCACGCGATCTGGCGGGCCACTCACCAGGCAGTCCGCGCGGCTTCTGTGTCGTCGTCGAGTGTCGGTTGCGGCGACGGGAGCCCAGCGCTGCCCGAGGGCGGCGGGATCGGCCGGCCAGGTGTGGCCCGGCAGCCGCGGAGTCCCGGTGATTTGGGCCGGAAATCCAGGATCGCGCAATGGTTGAGGTATTTGCAGCTCCGGCCATCCATGATATGGGCGGCGCCTGATTTCATGTACCAACGGGAGTGTTTGATGACCCTCGATGAGCTGAACGCGGCGGTGGCGACGGCAACGGGCAAGCCCAAGGCGGACGCGGCCAAGGCCGTGCACGCCGTCCTCGAGAGCATCCAGGGCGCGCTCAAGAAGGGCGACAAGGTGTCCATCGCCGGCTTCGGTGTCTTCGAGACCCTGGACCGACCCGAGCGGCAGGGTCGCAATCCGCAGACCGGCAAGAGCATCACCATCGCCGCCAGCCGCGCCGTCAAGTTCAAGCCCGGCAAGGGCCTGCGCGACGTCGTCAACGGCTGAGCCGAGCGACCCGCCGACCTCGCCGCCGGGTCGGCGGGCTCGGCGGCCGGCCCTCCTGACTTCACCTTCAGACCCCCTGCCGCCTGCCCACGGGGCTCCAGTTCCAAGGAGGTCATCATGCGACCCTCCGGCCGCGCGCCGAACGAGCTGCGCGCCGTCACGATCGAGGTCGGAGTCAACCGTCATGCCGAGGGATCCTGCCTCATCCGCTTCGGCTCCACCCACCTCCTCTGCACCGCCACGGTGGAAGAGCGGGTGCCGCCGTTCCTCCGGAATACCGGCAAGGGATGGGTCACGGCGGAATACGGCATGCTGCCTCGCGCCACCAACTCGCGCAGCCAACGTGAGGCGGCACGCGGCAAGCAGTCCGGGCGGACCCAGGAGATCCAGCGCCTGATCGGCCGCTCGCTGAGAGCGGTGACCGAGCTGGACGGGCTCGGCGAGCGTCAGGTGATCCTCGACTGCGACGTGCTGCAGGCCGACGGCGGCACGCGCACCGCCGCCATCACCGGCGCCTATGTGGCGCTTCACCAGGCGCTGGCGCGCATCGTCAGCTCGGGCGACCTGCCGCGCCTGCCGCTGCGCGAGCCGGTCGCGGCGGTGTCCTGCGGGCTGGTCGACGGGACGGCGCTCCTCGATCTCGACTATGCCGAGGACAGCCGGGCCGAGGCCGACGCCAATTTCGTGCTCGCCGCCTCTGGAGGGATCGTCGAGATCCAGATCACGGCCGAGAAGGCTCCTCTGGGCGAGTCCCAGGTCCGCGAGCTCGAGCGGCTGGCCGCGACAGGCATCGGCCAGCTCGTGACGCTGCAGCGCGCGGCGCTGGCGGAGACGGGCCCGGCATGAGCCGACGCTTCGCGGGCGACCGCCTGGTCCTCGCCACTCACAACCGCGGGAAGGTCGAGGAGTTCAGGGCGATGTTCGGCCCGCAGGGGATCGAGGTCACCAGCGCGCTCACGCTCGGCCTCGAGGAGCCGGAGGAGACGGGCCTGACCTTCGCCGCCAACGCCCGGCTCAAGGCCGTGGCGGCGATGCGGGCGGGCGGCCTGCCGGCGCTCGCCGACGACAGCGGCATGGCCGCCCTGGGCCTCGACGGCGCTCCCGGCATCCACTCCGCCCGCTGGGCCGGGCCCGAGCGCGATTTTGCCCTGGCGATGCGCCGGGTGCGCGACGAGCTCCTGGGCCGCTTCGGCGACTGGAGCCCGGGTCGACCGCCGGGCGAGCTTCGTCTGCGCCCTCTGCCTCGTCTGGCCGGACGGGCACGAGGAGCTGGTGGAGGAGCAAGTGAGGGGCACCCTGCTGCCCGAGCCTCGCGGCGTCCACGGCTTCGGCTACGATCCGATCTTCGTCCCCGACGGCGAGACCCGGACCTTCGGGGAGATGCTTCCGGCCGAGAAATACGCCCGGAGCCACCGCCGCCTCGCCATCGACGCGCTCGCCCGGCGCTCCTTCCCCGACCTTGTCCGCCCAGCCGAATAGCCTCATATACCGCGCCACGGGGCCGTAGCTCAGCTGGGAGAGCGCCTGCTTTGCACGCAGGAGGTCGTCGGTTCGATCCCGATCGGCTCCACCAGCGCGAGGCGGGCAGGCGAGGCCGGGGTTTTCCTCTGGGTGACCGCCGCCCGATCTTCTGCCGGGGCTCTTCGGGCGGGGGCGGACGGGGGCAGCCAAGCCCGTCGACGGCTGGGCCGCCAGCGGCCAGGGCAATTGACAGTCGGGTCCCGACCCCCTAAAGCACCGGCTCCCGTGTGGCCGCGCTTGGCGACCGCTCCAAACCCTGTTGTCCCGCCGCGCGCTCGCATCCCCTGGGGGGTGGGCGTGGTGTCGGGGCCGATTGTCGGATTTCAGACCGATGAAGACCTTTTCCGCCACGCCCGCCGATATCGAGCGGGGCTGGTGCTTGATCGACGCCGACGGCCTCGTGCTCGGGCGTCTGGCCGCGATCGTCGCCAATCGGCTGCGCGGGAAGCACAAGCCCATCTTCACGCCGCACATGGACTGCGGGGACCACGTCGTCGTGGTCAACGCCGAGAAGGTGGCTCTGACCGGCAAGAAGCGCGACGAGAAGGTCTACTACCGGCACACCGGGCATCCGGGGGGCATCAAGGAGACGCGGCCCGCGAAGGTCCTCGAGGGGCGGTTTCCCGAGCGGATCATCGAGTTGGCCGTCCGGCGGATGGTGCCGAGCGGGCCGCTCGGCCGCGACGTGCTCCGCAAGCTTCACGTGTATGGCGGGCCGGAGCATCCCCACCAGGCGCAGCAGCCTCAGCCCCTCGATGTCGCCGCACTGAGCCGCAAGAACTCGATCCGGGAGGCCGCTCATGGCTGAGACCAGCCGCTCCTTCGCCGATCTGGCCCGCCTCCGGCCGGGGCAGGCGCCGGAGGCCGAGATCGAGGCGCCGCAGCCCAAGCTCGATGCCCAGGGCCGCTCCTACGCGACCGGGCGCCGCAAGGAATCGGTGGCGCGCGTCTGGCTGCAGCACGGCAGCGGCAAGTTCCTCGTCAACGGGCGCGAGATGCGCACCTATTTCGCCCGCCCGACGCTGCAGATGATCATCAACCAGCTCTTCTCGACGATCAACCGCGAGCGGCAGTACGACGTGATGTGCACGGTGAGCGGCGGCGGCCTTTCGGGTCAGGCCGGGGCCGTGCGCCACGGTGTGGGCAGGGCCCTGATCAACTACGATCCGACCCTACGCCCCGTCCTGAAGTCGGGCGGCTTCCTGACCCGCGACTCCCGCCAGGTCGAGCGCAAGAAGTACGGCAAGGCGAAGGCACGGAAAAGCTTCCAGTTCTCGAAGCGCTGATCGGGCTCCGAAGTCCGTCGATCGTCGAGCGGCCGGGCCAGCGCCCGGCCGTTCGCGTTTCCGGCCGGCTGGACAGGCGGCGAGCCTCGGGCGGATAAGCGGACGCGGCAAGGCGCGCGCGACGCCGGAGGGAGGTCCGAATGCTTCTGGTCCTGGGATCGATCAACGCCGACCTGCTCTTCAAGGTCGAGCGCCTGCCCAGCCCGGGCGAGACGGTGCTCTGCCCCGGCTACAGCTTCGCGCCCGGCGGCAAGGGGGCCAACCAGGCGGCGGCCGCCGCGAAGGCGGGTGCGAAGGTCCGCTTCGTCGGGCATGTCGGCAACGACGCCTACGGGCCCATCGTCAAGGGCATGCTGGCCGATGCCGGCGCGGATTGCGCGCATCTGGCCGTGTCGCCCCGGCCGACGGCGATCGCCGTGATCGGCGTCGACAGCCACGGCGAGAACGCCATCATCGTCGCGAGCGGCGCCAATCTGGACACGTCCGCCGCGCAGGTGCCCGACGCCGATCTCGGGGCGGGCGTCACGGTGCTCTGCCAGAACGAGATCCGTTTGGCCGAGAGCCTAGCGGTGCTGAGGCGCGGTCATGGCCTCGGTGCCCGGACCATCCTCAATCTGGCGCCGGCCGGCCCGGTGCCGTCGGCGGCCCTGGACGCGCTCGACGTGCTGATCGTCAACGAGCTCGAGGCCCGGGCCGCGGCCGGCAGCTCGGGGGGCGATGCGGAGACGATCGCCCGCGGGCTGGCCGACCGGCATGGCCTCGTCTGCGTCGTGACGCTCGGCAAGGCCGGTGCCCTGGCGGTCGGGCGCGGCGAGGCCTGGCGGGTGCCCGTGCTGCCGGTCACGCCGGTGGACACCACGGGTGCTGGCGACGCCTTCTCGGGCGTGCTCGCCGCCGGTCTCGATGCGGCGCTTCCGCTCGAGCAGGCCCTGCGCCGGGCCAGCGTCGCGGCCGCCCTGGCCTGCGAGCAGGTCGGCGCCCAGTCGAGCCAGCCGACCGCCGCCATGATCGACGCGCGCCTGCCGCAGCTGCCGGCCTCGGCACGCCTCGGCTGATCGATCGCTTCTGGCTGATCCGCCGGGCGGAGCGGGACGTAGCTTCCATGCGTCCTGGAGCCTGCGGATGGATCGACGTGCCATGGTCGCATCCCTGGCGGCGCTGGCCTGCCCGGAAGGCGGGCAGGGCGGCGACGACCGATCGGGCCGATCGTCTTTGCGATCATGCGCAAGGGAAGCAGGATAGGTCGCCATTCGATCCGCTTCACGCGGCGCGGGGAGCGGCTCGAGACCGAGATCGCCATCGACATCGCCATCCGGTTCGGGGTCGTCACCCTCTACAGCTACAGCCACCGCAACCACGAGGTCTGGGAGGGCGATCGCTTCCTCTCCTTCGCCAGCACGACCGATGACGACGGCGAGCGTCATGTCGTTCAGGCGCGACGCGACGGCGGCGGTATCCTGATCGAGGCGGATGGCCGTCAGCGGCGCGCCTCGGCCGATCTCGTGCCGACGACCTGGTGGCGACGCAACTCGGTCCGGACGGGCCGGTGGATCGACACTCAACGCGGCGGGATCGTCGCAGCCAAAGTGGAGGAGATGGGCCGAGCCGCGCTCGACGGCCTGCCGCCTGACGTCCCTGCCGAGGGCTTTCGAACTCGGCGGCGATATCGACCTCGACATCTGGTATGCCGGCGATCTCTGGGTCGGGTTCAGATTCCCGGGACCCGATGGCTCGATCGTCGAGTACCGCCTCGAGACACCGGTCCTCTCTCCTTTGACGGCCGACCCTTGACCGACCGCCTGAGCTCTCCACGCCGCTCCACCGATCTCGGTCGGCTCGCCGAGGGCTGCGGGGCGACCGATGCCTGACTTGGTCTGGATAACCGGGGCCAGCTCCGGCATCGGCCGGGCCCTGGCGATACGCCTGGCGGACGAGGGCCACCGCGTGGTGGTGAGCGCCCGGAGCGTTCATGAGCTCGAGGAGCTGGCCGACCGGAGCGGCGGGCGCATCGTTTCGGTGCCGCTCGACGTCACCGACGCCAGGGCCGTGGCCGCCGCCGTCGACCGGATCGAGACGGAGGCCGGGCCGATCGGCACGGCGATCCTCAATGCCGGGACGCATCGGCCGGTCAAGGCGCGGGACTTCCGCAGCGACGAGCTCGCGAGGCTCCTCGATCTCAACCTCCTGGGCACCGCCCGTTGCCTCGAGGCAGTGATGCCGCGCATGATCGCCCGGCGGGCCGGCACCATCGCCGTGGTCGCGTCGGTCGCTGGTTATTCCGGCCTGCCGACCGCCGCCTATTACGGTGCCAGCAAGGCCGCGCTCATCAACATGGCCGAATCGCTGAAGTTCGATCTCGATGCCGCGGGGGTCCGCCTGAAGCTGGTCAATCCGGGCTTCGTGAGAACGCCGCTCACCGATCGCAACGCGTTCCCCATGCCCTTCATGATCGAGGCCGAGGAGGCGGCCGAGCGGATCGCGAAGGGCCTTCGGGGCGAGGGCTTCGAGATCGCCTTTCCGTGGCGCCTCGTCCTGAGGCTCAAGCTGCTGCGCCTTCTCCCCTACGCTCTCTACTTTCCGCTCGTGGCGCGCGCCACCGGCACAGGCTCCGCTACTCGGCGGCCGATCGGCTGACGATCGGCCTCTCCGCCTCGGCCGTCGGGCCGGCAGTGCCGGCCTTCGTGAAGAAGATGACGACCTGCCCGAGCGTGAAGCCGAGCTTGGTCACGGTCGAGCGGTTGAGCATCACGTCCTCGTCCTGAAGCAGCATCCAGTCGTCGAAATGGACGCGCCAACGCGAGTCGCCGACCGGCAGGTCGACGTCGTAGCTCCAACGCATCGCGCGACCGACGGCGCGACCTTCCGCCACGCCGATGATGTCGCCCGCCCGGCCCTCGTACCGACCGTCGCCCAGCCGCCGGATCTTCCAGACCCGGGCCTGACGCTCACCATCCGAATAGATAAAATGCTCGTCGAGGGTCAGGAGGTCGTTCTCGACGGCGCCGTCCATGTCCACCGTGAACTCGCGGCGGATCTTGCCGAAGCGATCCTCGAAGAAGCCCCAGGCCCGGGTGTGGCCCAGAAAATAGTCGTCGGGCCGGAAGGCGGGCGCGGTGCTCTCGAAATCGTCCAGGCTCATGGTCGAGCATCCGGTCAGGGCGACGAGCGTCACGAGGAGGAAAAGGCGAAGCGGCATGGGCGTCATCCGGTGGAGGCGGCAGTCTCGATCCGACGGCGGAGCGCAGCCTGTCGTCCGGCGTCGATCTCGAAGCGCCAGACGAGGCGGACCGCGCCGAGCTTGATCAGGACCGGCAGCAGCGCGTAGAGGCCGGTCAGGCCGAGGAGCGCCGTGGGCCCGTTGGGGCCGCTCGGCGTGAAGCCGAGAAGCGCCAGTGTCGGAAAGGCGATGCCCACCGCGAGGGCCAGCGCCAGCTTCGTCGCCATGCTCCAGATCGCGAAAAAGAGACCGGTGCGCCGACGTCCGCTGGTCACCCGATCGAGGTCGACGACGTCTGCCTGCATCGCCGCCGGGAGAGCCATGTCGGCGCCGAGGCTGAGGCCCGAGAGCCCACAGACGACGGCGAAGCCCAGGACATCACCCGCTCCGAGAAGCGGGGTCCAGGCGAAGGCGAAGGCCGCCCAGAGCATCGAGCAGCTCCAGGCGCGATGCTTGCCGATGCGCGAGCTCAGCCGAAGCCAGGCCGGAACCGCCACGACGCCGCTCGCGAAGTAGAGGATGAGCAGGGGCCCGGCGGCACCCGGCGCCTTCAGCACATGCCCCACGAAGAGGAGGAAGAGCGTCGCCGGCAGGCCGTTGGCCACGCCGTTCAGCAGGTAGGCCAGCAGGAGGCGGCGGAACGGCGCGTTGGCGAAGACGATCCGAATGCCCCGGCCGAGCGGGAGCCGGCGCTCCGGCACCACCCGCTCGGGCTCGCCCACGATCAGAAGGGCCGGCACGAGGGCGACCAGCAGCGTCGCCGCCGTGAGCCAGAAGAGGGCCTGCAGGGTCGGGCCGCTGCCGGGCTGGGCGCCGATCAGGACGGGGACGGCGGCGGCCAGCATGATTCCGATGATCACAAAGCCCTCCCGGGCTCCCGTCACGCGCGAGCGCTCGTGATAGTCGCCCGAGAGCTCGGCGCCCCAGGCGGTGTAGGCCAGCAGCATCATCGTCCAGGCGAGATAGGCGGCCACGCTCCAGAGCAGCAGGTGGAGCGCACCCGCGGCCGGGTCGGGGACGAAGAGCTGCCAGGTGGCGAGGAGGAGCAGTGGCAAGGCCGCGACGACCCAGGGCCGCCGCTGGCCGAAGCGGCTGCGGGTCCGATCGCCGAGCTCGCCGATCAGCGGATCGGTCACGACGTCGAAGGTGCGTGCCACGAGCAGGATGAAGCCGACGCGGGCGAGGTCGACGCCCCGCTCGGTCGAGTAGAAAGTCGGGAGATAGACGTAGAGGGGCAGGTTGAGCGCGGCCAGCGGCAAAGCCAGGCCGCCATAGGCGAGCAGCCGCGACCAGGTCAGGACCGGCGGCTCCGATCCGTCGCTGCGGACCATGCCTCAGCTCGGCCGGAGCGCCGTCTGGACCACGTCGATCGAGCCGCTGCGGAAGCCGGCCTCGCAATAGGCGAGGTAGTAGGTCCAGATCCGCTTGAACCGCTCGTCGAACCCCTGCCGGGCGATGTCCTGCCAGGCGGCCTGGAACCGCGCATGCCAGTGCCCGAGGGTTCGCGCGTAGTGGCGGCCGAACGCCTCGCGCTCGACCTCCTGCAGGCCGGCGGCGCCGTAGGCTCGTGCCAGGGCCCGCGGCGAGGGCAGCATCCCGCCCGGGAAAATGTAGCGCTGGATGAAATCCGGGCTCTGCCGGTAGGCCTCGAAGTGCCGGTCGGCGACCGTGATGACCTGCAGCCCGGCGATGCCGCCGGGCGCCAGCCTCTCGCGCAGCTTGCCGAAGAAGGTGGGCCAGTAGGCCTCGCCCACGGCCTCCATCATCTCGATCGACGCTATCCTGTCGAAGCGGCCGGCGACGTCGCGATAGTCCTCGAAGCGGATCTCGACCCGCTCGCCGAGGCCCTCCTCGAACACCCGCCGGCGCGCCAGCTCGTGCTGCTCGCGCGAGATGGTGATGCTCGTGACTCGCGCCCCGAACTCCCTGGCCGCGAGAATGGCGAAAGCGCCCCAGCCGCTGCCGATCTCGAGCAGCGTCTGGTCGGCGCCGAGCTCGATGCGTCGGGCCAGCCTTCGGCACTTCTCGATCTGGGCCCGGCCGAGATCCTCCTCGCCGGCGGCGAAATAGGCCGACGAGTAGAGCATCGTCGGGTCGAGCCAAGCAGCGAAGAAGGCATTGCCGAGATCGTAGTGGGCCCGGATGTTGCGCCGGCTGCCGCGCCGGTGATTCGCCCGCAGCGCGTGGCCGAGCCGGCCCGCCAGTCGGCAGGCGAAGCTTCCATAGTAGCCGCTCCAGGCGTCGGCATTGAGGTCGAGGAGGAGGAGAAGCCGGACCAGATCCGGTGTGTCCCAGTCGCCGTCGACGAAGCTCTCGGCGAAGCCGAGGCCGCCGGCCGTCAGGTAGCGGCGCGCGAGCCGGCCGCGGCGAATTTCGAGCGTCGCCTCCGGTCCGGGCTCCTGTCCCTGGAAGACGCGGACGCGGCTGTCGGGCAGCACGATGGTCAGCCGGCCCCGCCGCAGTCGGGCGGCCAAGGACAGAATGACGGCAATTCCAGGGCCCGAGAGGTGGCGGGCGAGCCTGTCCCCCCGTCCAGGCACGGCCTCATCATGGTCAGTGGTGCGGATCGAGGTCGCCATCGCAGGGCTCACGCGGGCTCGCGGTCGGCGCCCAGGGAGGCCTCGGCCGCCGGCCGCCAGCGCTGCGCCGGCCTGGCACCCTTGAGCCAGAGCCGGAGCGCCTCGAGATGGATGCCGGCCGTGATCTTGAGCGTCATCAGCAGATGGCCCATGAGGCAGCGGGCGAGTGCCCGGTCGCTCAGCGGACGCCGCTCGCCGGTGTGGGTCGCGACGAGCAGCGGACCTTCCCCGACGCTCTCGAGGATCGTCACCAGGAGTTGCTCGTCGGGAACGCGGATCCTGAAATCGTAGCGTGCCGTCATCTCGATGAAGGGGGAGACATAGAAGGCCTTGGCACAGCTCTGACGGCAGACCTCGCCGGGGCCGGCGCCGCCGGGCACCGGCAGCACGTAGCAGTGCTGCTCCCCGAAGGTGTTCTTGACCTCGTGCACGACGGCGCGCAATCGGCCGTCATCGTCGAAGCAGAAATAGAGGCTGATCGGGTCGAAGACGTAGCCGAGCAGACGCGGAAAGCACAGCAGGAGGATCCGCGGCGTCCTCAGGGCGATGCCGTGCCGCTCCAGGGTCTCCAGCACCCAGGGCTTGAGGGCCCGGCCGTCGCGTGGCCCGTGATCCCGGGCCCGAAAGCCCAGAATGCCCGGCCGCTCGACCGCCAGGAGCCGCACTCGCTCGGGGAGCCGATCGATCTCGTCGAGGTCGAGCAGGAGCGAGAAGACCCGATAGACGAACCGGTGCCGCATCGGCCGCAGCCGGTGGTGCATCACGCGGCCCACATAGATGCAGGAGCGAAGCGGCTGCACCGTCATACGGGCATCGCCGCCGCCCGCTCGGGCAGCCCGGTGGCCCCACGTCTCTCGGTGTCCGGCACCGGCTGCGACCAAGGCGGCACCACGCCGAAATCGGCGGCGAGCGCCACGCCGGAGCGCACGCCGTCCTCATGGAAGCCGTCACCCAGCCATGCGCCGGCATACCAGATCCCGCCGCGACCCTGGATCGACGTCATCCGGCTCTGGGCAGCGATGGCCGCCCGATCCAGCAGCGGGTGATCGTAGGCGAGCTCTCTCAGGACCCGAGCCGGGTCCGGCTCGATCAGGGGATTCAAGGAGACGAACAGAGGAGCCCGCGGATCGATGCCCTGCAGGCGGTTCATCCAATAGGTCACCGAGACGCGCCCCGAGGAGGCGCCCAGCCCCTCGGCCAGGTAGTTCCAGCTCGCCCAGGCGGCCCGCCGGCGGGGCATCAGACGGGCATCGCGGTGCAGGACGGCACGATTGGGCAGGAAGCGGAAGGAGCCGAGGATCGAGCGTTCCTCGGGGTCGGCGTCCTCGATCAGCGCCAGGGCCTGATCGGCGTGGATCGCCAGCACGAGGCGATCGAAGCGCTGCTGCCTGCCGTCGGCGAGGCGGAGATGGACTCCGAGAGCGCTGCGTCTTGCGGCCAGGACCGCTGTTCCGGTCGCGATACGGTGCCGAAAGGGGGCCGCCAGCCGCTCGACATAGGTGCGCGATCCGCCGGTCACGGTGCGCCAGCGATGGTGGCCGCCGACGCTCAAGAGCCCGTGATTGTCGAAGAAGCGAAGGAAGCGGTCCGCCGGGAACGCCAGGATCGCGTCCGTCGGCGCCGACCAGATCGCGGCTGCCATCGGCAGCAGGTAGGCATGGCGGAAGAGGTGGCCGAAGCCTTCACGGTCGATCAGCTGGCCGAGCGCGAGATCGTCGGCACCGACCTGGACCAGGCGCCGACCGAGCCGGTTGAAGCGCCCGATATCCTGGAGCATGCGCAGAAAGGACGGGCGCAGGGCGTTTCGGGGTTGCGCGAGGAGGGACCGCAGCGAGCTTCCGGCATATTCGAGGGCTCCACGGCCGATGCTCGCCGAGAACGACATGTCGGAGGCCTGGGTCGGCACCTCGAGCATCGAGAGCAGTCGCGTCAGCAGCGGGTAGTTTTTCTCGTTGTAGACGATGAAGCCGGTATCCACGGCGATCGATGTGTCGGCCGCCTCCACGTCGACCGTGTGGCTGTGACCACCGATACGGGGCAGGGCCTCGAAGACGGTGATCTCGTGCCGAGGATGAAGCAGGCGGGCCACAGTGAGGCCGGAGATGCCGGTTCCGGCGATCGCGACGCGCAATGACGGGCTCCACGGCTCGAGGGGCCACGCCCGCCGACTCCGGGGGAGGCTGAGCCGGCGGGCGTGCTGCCGCTCGGCCAACAACCGCCACGGCAAACACCTCTACGCTCGTGCGGGCGCCATGGATCAAAGGGCCTGCGCCCGGGCGTCGCGTCGGGCCGCCCTCGCTCTCTAGCGGTCCGTTGTCGGCTCGAGCCCTGCGTTGCCGATCGGCGTGGCGGGGCGCGGATCAGCCGGCTGCTGGCGAGGCGACCGTCGGCCCAGGGCTGCAGGCAGGTCGGCTGCGGTCGTCGGCCGAGCGAAGAAGAACCCTTGGGCTTCGTCGCAGCCCTCGCGGACCAGGAAGTCGCGCTGCGCCTCGGTCTCGACACCTTCGGCGACGACACGGAGGCCGAGGGTGCGACCGAGGCTCAGAATGGTGCGGACGATCGCGACATCGTCCGGATCGTGGGGCAGGTCGGCGACGAACGAGCGGTCGATCTTGATCTTGTCGAGCGGGAAGCGCTTCAGATAGCTGAGCGACGAGTAGCCGGTACCGAAATCGTCGAGGGCGATGTTGATGCCCAGGGCGTGGAGCGCCTCGAGCGTCGATACCGCTGCCGACCGGTCGCGCATCAGCATGCTCTCGGTGATCTCGAGCTCGAGTGACGCGGCGGCGAGGCCGGTCTCACGCAGAATCTGGGTCACCATCAGGACCAGGTCCTGATAGGCGAACTGGGCGGGCGAGAGGTTGACGGCGATGCGGGCGACCTGCACGCCCGCATCGTGCCACGCCCGGGCCTGGGCGCAGGCCTCGCGCAGAACGAACTCGCCGAGCTGGAGGATCTGCGCGGTCTCCTCCGCCACCGGGATGAACCGGTCGGGGCTGACCTGCCCGAGCTCTCCGTCGTGCCAGCGCAGCAGGGCCTCGACGCCGACCAGCTCGCCGGTGGCGAGCGCCACCTGGGGCTGGAAGGCGAGGCTGAGCGCCCCCGAGGCGACGGCATTCCTGAGCCGGCTCTCGATCAGCTTGCGCTCCTGGAAGTGCGCGTTCATGTCGGGCGAGAAGAATCGGAACGAGCCGCGGCCGGCGGCTTTGGCCTCGTAGAGCGCCATGTCGGCCTGACGCAGCAGCTCGGCGGGGTTGGTGGGCGGCGAGCTCAGCATGGCGATGCCCACGGAGCACGATGTGAACAGCTCCTGGCCGTTGATGCGGAATGGCGAGCTCAACCCGTCGATCAACCGCGAGGCGAGGGTCGCGGCGGTGCCGGTGCGGCTCGCTTCGTGCTGGATGACGGCGAACTCGTCGCCGCCCAGCCGCGCCACGAGGTCGCTCTCGCGCACGAGGCCGCGCAGCCGCGTCGCCACGTGGCGGAGCAGGTCGTCCCCGGTGGCGTGCCCCAGCGTGTCGTTCACCCCCTTGAAATCGTTGAGGTCGAGGCAGAGCAGCGCAAGGCTGGAGCCCTGGCGCTGGGCGGCCGCGACGGCCGCTCCCAGGCGGTCGTCGAACAGCAGCCGGTTGGGCAGCCCGGTGAGCGCGTCGTGATGGGCCAGATGGTAGATGTTGCGCTCGGTCTCGATCCGCTCGGTGACGTCCTGGCAAGTGCCGATCAGGGCCGCGAGCCGCCCGTCTGCGGCCGGCTCGATCTCGGCGTCGATATTGAGATAGCGGATCAGGCCGTCGCCGCGGCGGGCGCGGACCACCACGCTCTGGCGCTCGGCGCCGGCGAGCAGTGCCAGCCGGCCCAGGACCCGCAGGCGCTGGCGGTCCTCGGGCAGGATCTGCCGCACGATGCCCTTCAGCGAGAGGGAGCCCCCGGCCCGATCCACGCCGAGGAGGCGGTACATCTCCTCCGACCACTCGATGCGGCCACCGTCGGCCTCGCGCCGCCACGAGCCGATCCGGGCGATGGACTGCGAGCGGCGGAGGCTGGCCTCGCTCCTGGACAGCTCCTCGAGCATCCGACGGCGATCGCTGATGTCCTCGTCGATCGTCAGGATGTAGCGGCCATTGCCGCTCTCGTCCGGGATGACCGCCTTCCTGACATGGTGCCATTCGGCCGGCTGGCGGCCGGGATCGACGATCTCCTCGTCCACGCGGCCGGCACCCGTGGCGAGGAGTTGCCGGTCCAGCTCTTCCATGCGCTCGGCATAGGCCCGGGCGAAGACGTCCCGAGCCCGCTTCCCGAGCAGCGTCGGGTGTGGCGCGAGGCCGCCGTCCTGGGTCGCGAGGTTGGCCAGCACGAAGCGGCCCGTCTCCGCCTCCTGCACGGCGAGCGGCCACGGCAGATGCTGGACGATCGAGCTGAGGAAGGTGCGGCTCGCCGCCAGGCGCTGCTGCGCTACGACGCGATCCGTGATGTCGTCGGCGAGTGTCAGGATGTGGGTGGGGCGGCCGCCCTCGTCCCTGACCAGGGCCTTGCGGGCCTTGAGCCAGCGCCGTCCCAGGACCGTCGTCGTCTCGTAGACCTGCTCGCTCGGCTCGCCGTCGCTGGCGACGAGGCGGCTGTCGGCGGCGTCGTGCAGCGCCGCGTCCTCGACGTCGAGATCGACCACGCTGCGGTCGAGGATCTGCTCGGGCGCCACCCCCATCACCCGGCAGAAAGTGTGGTTGACCCTGACATAGCGGCGAGTGGCGACGTCCTTGACCGACAGCAGCGCCGGCGTCGTGTCGAGCAGCGCGTCGAGGAACCGGGTGGTGCGGCCGAGACCCTGCTCGGCCTCGACCTCGCGCGTGATGTCCAGATTGAAGGTGAGGATATAGCGAGGGGTGCCGTCAGCGTCGGGGACGACCAGCTTCCGCGAGAAGAACCAATGCATCTGACCGGCGACGAGGTGCGGAAAGCGCTTGTCCACGACCTGGCTCGGCCCCGCCAGGAGCCGGTCCTCCGAGGCGTCGATTCCGGCCGCCAGCTCGGGCTCGTAGACCTCCGCCGCGGTTCGACCGACTAGGGTGCCCGGCGCTCCACCCTCGAGGACCCGATCGGTGCCGGTCGCGAAGAGGAAGCGCCGCGTGTGCGCATCCTTGAGCGCGATCATGCCGGGCATGTAGTCGAGGATGGCCTGGACGAGGCTGCCGTCGCCGGCGAGCCCGTCGCCGGCTCGAAGTCGGTCGGTCACGTCGTCGACCACGACGAGCAGCGAGGCGCGCATGCCGCCCCGAGGACCGAGCGGCACCCGGGTCAGGCGCAGGATCTGCCGCTCGCCGGCGGCCAGCTCGAGGACGTGGTCGATCCTCGTGGTCGTCGCCCGCTCCAGCGCGACCCGATCGTGGATCTCGAGCTCGTGGGCCAGTCCCACCGGCACCGCCACGTCGATGTGCCGACCCAGCAGCGCCACCGCGGAGGTACCCAGCTTGTCGAGGAAGGCACGATTGCAGTCGACGACCTCGAGCCCGTCGCCCTTGAGCGCCCAGGGGACGGGCAACTCATGCGCTATTCGGCCGTAGGGCGACTCGTCTGCGCGCCGTCGGTGACGGCTGGGGCGGCGAGGGCTGCTTTTGGCGAGCGGCTCGACGAAGGCGAGGAACGTCGCCGCCGAGGTCGCGGCCCGAGCCGCGGGCACGAGCCTCACCCGAAGCCGCCGGCCCCCAGCGGCCGTGAGCATGATCCGCGTCGCCCGTCGCTCGCGACAAGCCCGCCCGAGCGCTCGCTCGAGAGGCCCGGCCAGAGTCTCTCCCAGGCGCCAGGGACCTTCCCGCTCGGCCGGCCGGCCCAGCAGGCGGCGGGCCTTCCGGTTGGCCTCGAGGACCCGCCCCTGGCGGTCGAGCAGCAGCGTGGGCCCCAGACCGGCTTCGAGAAGCCGGCCGATCAGATCCGCGCATGGCTCGGTGGTTCCCGGCATCGATACCCAGAGAGCGGCCAACTGGACGTGCCGCCGAGTATCGTCCGGTGATCCTTAACGGATCGTTGGCGACGGGCGCATTCCGACTGTCGGCCAGGGCCCGGGCCGTGACCGCGGCCGCGCTCCGGTGGCGGGCCGCCAACCCGCCACCGGCCGCGCGGGCCGATCAGCCCTTCACGCTGTCCGGCATCACCTTGTTCTCCTTCCAAGCCGAGAGCAGCAGGTCGTAGTCGACCGTGACGCCCTGCGGCTTCTCGTTCGCGAGCTTGGGCTTGGGCGAGCGGGTGCCGCCCTCGGACTTCGCGAACCAGGATTCCGCGCTCTCTTCCTTGTTGAGCTTGGGCGAGCAGTCGCCGCCGATCTTGGCGCGCTCGAGGCGGGCCATGACCTGGTCCTGCTGCTTGGCGAGATTGTCCAGCGCCTCCTGCGCCGTCTTCTCGCCGGTCACCGCCTGGGCGACGTTGGCCCACCAGAGCTGGGCCAGCTTCGGATAGTCCGGAACATTGTTGCCGGTGGGCGTCCAGGCCACGCGCGCCGGGCTGCGATAGAACTCCACGAGGCCGGCGAGCTTGGGCGCCCGCTCGGTGAAGCTCTTGTCGCGGATGTCGCTGTCGCGGATCGGCGTCAGGCCCACATGCGCCTTCTTGAGCGAGGTGGTCTTGCAGACGCAGAACTGGGCGTAGAGCCAGGCGGCCTTGCGGCGCTCGACCGGCGTCGACTTGAGCAGCGTCCAGGAGCCGCAATCCTGGTAGCCGAGCTTCATGCCCTGCTCCCAGTAGGGTCCGTGCGGCGAGGGCGCCATGCGCCACTTGGGCGTGCCGTCGGCGTTCATCACCGGCAGCCCCGGCTTGGTCGAGGCGGCGGTGAAGGCCGTGTACCAGAAGATCTGCTGGGCGATGGTGCCCTGACCGGGCACCGGCCCGGCCTCGGAGAAGGTCATGCCCGGCGCCTCGGGCGGCGCATAGGCCTTGAGCCAGTCGATGTATTTCTGGGTCGCGTAGACCGCCGCCGGGCCGTTGGTGCCGCCGCCGCGGGTGACGCTGGAGCCGACCGGCCGGCAGCCTTCCATGCGGATGCCCCACTCGTCGACCGGGAGGCCGTTGGGGATCCCCTTGTCGCCCTCGCCCGCCATGCTGAACCAGGCATCGGTGAACCGCCAGCCCAGGGACGGGTCCTTCTTGCCGTAGTCCATGTGGCCGTAGATGCGCTGGCCGTTGATGGTCTTGACATGGTTGGTGAAGAAGTCGGCGATGTCCTCGTAGGCCGACCAGTTCACCGGGACGCCCAGGTCATAGCCCTTGACCTTCTTGAACTCCTCTTTCATCTGCGGGTCGGTGAACCAGTCGTAGCGGAACCAGTAGAGGTTCGCGAACTGCTGGTCGGGCAGCTGGTAGAGCTTGCCGTCCGGGGCGGTGGTGAACGACTTGCCCATGAAGTCGTCGACGTCGAGCGTGGCGAGCGTGACGTCCTTGCCCTCGCCCGCCATCCAGTCGGTCAGCGGCACCGCCTTCTGGTAGCGGAAGTGGGTGCCGATGAGGTCGCTGTCGTTGATCCAGCCGTCATAGATGTTCTGATCCGACTGCATCTGCGTCTGGATCTTCTCGATCACGTCACCTTCCTGAATGATGTCGTGCTTCAGGTTGATGCCGGTGATCTCGCTGAACGCCTTGGCCATCGTCTGCGATTCGTAGACGTGGGTGTCGATCGTCTCCGAGACGACGCTGATGTTCATGCCCTTGTAGGGCTCGGCCGCGGCCTTGATCCAGTTGAGCTCCTGGATCTGCTGGTCGCGGGTGAGCGTCGAGGGCTGGAACTCGTCGAGCCATTTCTGGATGGCCGCGCTCGTGTCCTGCGCGCGGACGATGCCGGGCATGGCCAGAGCGGCCCCGGCGGCTGCGGAAGAGAGCAGGAACCGACGCCTGCCCAGATGCCACTTCGTTGTCATATCACCCCCCTGGGGATTGCCTTCCCGGTCTCGAGGCCGACGGGGCCTCCTCTGGGCCGGACGCGGGGAAGGCGGTCGCGCCGACGTCGGATCGTGCGCGCCTCAACCGAAGCGCATCACGAGAACGAGCCAGGCCAGGGCCACGATCGAGCCGCCCCACAGGGGCAGGCTCAGCAGGGCCAGCCAGCCGAGATGGATCCAGGCAGCGCCGAGCAGGCCGATGAACAGGCGGTCGCCGCGCGTGGTGGGAATCGGCAGGAGGCCCTTGCGCTCGACCGTGGGCCTGAGGACCTCGAGGATCGTCATGGCGACGAGCAGAGGCCACCACCGATGCGAAGAACAGCCCGGTCGGCCATGTCCAGTACATCGATTGGACGAGCTTGGCGAAGCGGTCCACGGTCAGCGACCCCGTTCATTCCTGTCAGACCCGTCCAAGCGCGAAGCCCTTGGCGATGTAGTTGCGCACGAACCAGATCACGAGCGCGCCCGGCACGATCGTGAGGACGCCGGCTGCGGCGAGCTGCGACCAGTCCATCCCGGCGGCCGAGACCGTGCGGGTCATCGTGGCGGCGATGGGCTTGGCGTTCACCGTCGTCAGCGTGCGGGCCAGCAGCAGCTCGACCCAGCTGAACATGAAGAGGAAGAACGCGGTGACGCCGACGCCGGAGCGGATCAGCGGCATGAAGATCGTAAGAAAGAAGCGCGGGAACGAGTAGCCGTCGACATAGGCGGTCTCGTCGATCTCCTTGGGCACGCCCGACATGAAGCCCTCGAGGATCCAGACCGCCAGCGGCACGTTGAACAGGCAGTGGGCGAGGGCGACCGCGATGTGGGTGTCGAACAGGCCGAGCGTCTGGTAGAGCTCGAAGAAGGGCAGCAGGAAGACGGCCGACGGCGCCATGCGGTTGGTGAGCAGCCAGAAGAAGAGGTGCTTGTCGCCCATGAAGCGGTAGCGCGAGAAGGCGTAGGCCGCGGGCAGCGCCACCGCGAGGCTGATCACCATGTTCTGGACGACGTAGATGATCGAGTTGATGTAGCCGGAGTACCAGGCCGGATCCGTGAAGATGCGGACGTAGCTCGCGAGGGTCGGCCGGTGCGGCACGAAGGTCAGGCCGCTGAGGATCTCCTGGTTCGTCTTCAGCGACATGTTGACGAGCCAGTAGATCGGCAGGAGGAGAAAGACGAACCAGAGGACGAGCCCGACCTGGCGACGGATCATCGGCGGTCTCCGGTGCCGACACGGATCATCACGTTGTAGAAGACGAAGCTCAGCGTCAAGATGATGAGGAAGTAGACGATGGAGATCGCCGCGGCGTGGCCGAGGTCGAACTGGCCGACCGCGATCTTGGCGAGGTGGATCGAGAGGAAGGTCGTGGCGTCGCCCGGCCCGCCGCCGGTGACCACGAAGGGCTCGGTATAGATCGTGAAGCTGTCCATGAAGCGCAGCAGCACGGCGATCAGCAGCACGCCGCGCATCTTGGGCAGCTCGATGAAGCGGAAGACGGCCCAGCGGGAGGCGCCGTCGATGGCGGCCGCCTGGTAGTAGGCGGGCGGGATGGCGCGCAGGCCCGCATAGGCCAGCAGGGCCACGAGCGACGTCCAGTGCCAGACGTCCATGACCACGATGGTGAGCCAGGCGTCCAGCGGCCGCTCGGTGTAGTTGTAAGGAATGCCGATCCGGTTCACGAGCCAGCCGGCAAGGCCGATGTCCTGCCGCCCGAAGATCTGCCAGATCGTGCCGACGACGTTGAAGGGGATCAGCAGCGGCAACGCCATGAGGACGAGGACCAGCGAGGTCGTCCAGCCTCGCGCGGGCATCGCCAGCGCCAGGGCCACGCCCAGCGGGATCTCGATCGCGAGGATCGTCAGGCTGAAGACGAGCTGACGGATCAGCGCCCCGCGCAGCTCCTCGGACTCCATGATCTCGTTGAACCAGTCGAGGCCGACCCAGACGCGGTTCTGCGGGTCGAGGATATCCTGGAAGGCGTAGTTGACCACGGTCATGAGCGGAATGATGGCGCTCAGCGCCACGATCATGACGACCGGGAGAACGAGAAGCCAGGCCCTGTTGTCGGCGGTCTTCTGCATGCTCGTCCCGGCTCCCCGCTCAGCCGACCAGCCGCTGGTCGGCGTAGAGCCGCGTCCAGTCCGGCGGGATCACGAGGTCGACCGTCTCTGCCGACACCTCCACCTCCGGCAGGAGCTTCGCCTTGACCGAATGGGGGCCGAGCTGGGCGGTCAGGAGGCGGAAGTTGCCGAGATCCTCGACCTCGACCACCCGCGCCCTGCACCGTATCCTGGCCGGGAGCGTCGGCCACGCCCAGGAACTCCGGCCGGATGCCCAGCTCGAGCGCGCGGCCGCCATGGCGCTGCGCCAGGTCGGTCCAGGGGCCGCGCAGGACGATGTCGGTGCCGGTCAGGCCGATGCCGTCGCCCGAGGGCTGGCAGGCGATGAAGTTCATGCCGGGCGAGCCGATGAAGTAGCCGACGAAGCGATGGACCGGCCGCTCGAACAGCTCCTGCGGCGAGCCCAGCTGGACCACCTCGCCGTCGAGCATGACGACCACCCGATCGGCGAAGGTCAGCGCCTCGTTCTGGTCGTGGGTGACGTAGACGAGCGTATGGCGGAACTGGGTGTGAACCTCCTTCAGCTTGCGGCGGAGCTGCCATTTGAGGTGCGGGTCGATGACCGTCAGCGGCTCGTCGAAGAGGATCGCCGCCACGTCGTCGCGCACCAGCCCCCGCCCCAGCGAGATCTTCTGCTTCTCGTCGGCGGTGAGATTGGCGGCCCGCCTGTCGAGCAGCGGCAGGAGCTCCAGCATCTCCGCCACCTCGGCCACCCGCCGGCTCAGCGCCGGCTCGGCGATGCCGCGGTTCCGCAGCGGAAAGGCGAGGTTGGCCGCCACCGTCATCGTGTCGTAGATCACCGGGAACTGGAACACCTGGGCGATGTTGCGCCGGGCCGGCGGAAGCGGCGGTCACGTCCTTGCCGTCGTAGAGGACCCGCCCCTGGCTCGGGCGTGACGAGGCCGGAGATGATGTTGAGGAGCGTGGTCTTGCCGCAGCCCGAGGGGCCGAGCAGCGCGTAGGCGCCGCCGTCCTCCCAGAGAAAATCCATCTCCTTGAGCGCGAAGTCCTCCGGCACCTGCGGATTCGGCCGGTAGCTGTGGGCCAGCCGGCTGAGCTCAATGCGTGCCATGCGCGGCCTCCCGGACGGTGCCGCGGTTTGCCGGCGCCACCTCGAGCGCGCCGCGCTCGCTGAAGACGAAGAGATGGGCGGGGTCGAGGAAGACGCGGACCGTGCCGCCCAGGGGGTGCAGGTGGACGCCCTCCTCCTGGACGACCCAGGCGACGCCGCTGTGGACGACGTGGAGGAAGGTCTCGGAGCCGTTGACCTCGGCGAGCTCGACCGTGGCGTCGAAGGCGAGATCGCCCGCATGGCGGCGCCGGGTCGAGAGATGGCTGGCGCGCAGGCCGAGGCGATAGGCGCCGGGCCGCAGCCGCGCCAGGCTCTCCCTGAGCGGCAGGCTGAACCCTCCGGCCGCCGGGCCTTGCCGTCGCCGATCACCACGTCGATCATGTTCATGGGCGGGTCGCTGAACACCTCGGCCACCTGCGCCGAGGCGGGGCGGTGGTAGACCTCGAGCGCCGGGCCCTTCTGCAGCAGGCGGCCCTCGTGCAGGACGATCACCTCGCCGCCGATGACGAGAGCCTCCAGCGGCTCGGTCGTGGCGTACACCACGGTGGTGGCGCTCGAGCGGAAGAGCGCCTTGCAGCTCGGCCCGCAGCTCCTCGCGGAGCTTGTAGTCGAGATTGACCAGGGGCTCGTCGAGGAGGAGGAGCGGCGCCTCCTTGACGAGGGCCCGGGCGATGGCGCAGCGCTGCTGCTGCCCGCCCGACAGCTCGGCCGGCAGGCGGTCGAGGAGATGATCGATCCGCAGCAGGCGCGCGGTGTGCCGGACCTTGTCGTCGACGGCGGCCTTGTCGAGCCCGGCGATGCGCAGCGGCGAGGCGATATTGTCGTACACCTTGAACGACGGGTAGTTGATGAACTGCTGATAGACCATCGCCACGTTGCGACGACGGACCGAGCGGCCCGTGACATCCTCGCCGTCGACCAGGACCCGGCCCGCGGTCGGGCGCCTCGAGGCCGGCCATGAGCCGCATGGCGGTGGTCTTGCCGGCGAGGGTCGGGCCCAAGAGCACGTTGAGCGTGCCGTCGCCGAGATCGATGTCGAGCCCGTCGATGTGGGTCTCCTTGCCCACGGTCTTGACGACGTTCTCGAGACGCAGGCTCATGGCACGCCCGTCAGCGGCCGTGCGGCGGTCACCCGGGCGCCTTCGAGCCAGCGCTCGAGCGCCGCCCGGGCCTGGGGGCGGACCTCGAGGCCGAGCTTGCTGCGGCGCCACAGCACGTCCTCGGCCGTCCGCGCCCATTCATGGGCGACGAGATAGTCCAGCTCCGCCTCGAAGATCCCGTCGCCCAGGCTCTGGCCGAGATCGGCGGGCTTGGCGGCCCGGCCCAGGATGCGCTCGGCGCGCGTGCCGTAGGCCCGGCCGTAGCGCTCGGCGACGGCCGCCGGCAGCCACGGGCGGGAGGCCTTGAGCCGGTCGAGGAAGCCGTCGAGGTCGGCGCCGGGGATGTCGCCCCCGGGCAGTCGGGCGGTGGCCGTCCAAGGGCCTCGGCTGAAGCCGAGGAGCGGCTGGAGCTTCTCCAGCGCATGCTCGGCCAGCCGGCGATAGGTCGTGAGCTTGCCTCCGAAGACCGAGAGCAGTGGAGCCCGGCCGTCGGCGCCGTCGAGGTCGAAGACATAGTCGCGCGTCACCGCCGAGACGTCGGCGCTGGCGTCGTCGTAGAGCGGCCGCACGCCGGCGTAGGACCAGACCACGTCCGAGGGGCCGGTGCGGCTGCGGAAGTAGCGGTTGACCACGCCGCAGAGATAGTCGGTCTCCTCGGCGCTGATCCGCACGCTCGCCGGATCGCCGTCGAAGGCGACGTCGGTGGTGCCGATCAGGCTGAAGCGGCCCCGATAGGGGATGACGAAGACGATCCGCTTGTCGTCGTTCTGCAGAATGTAGGCGTGCGGCCCGTCGTGGAGGCGCGGCACGACGATGTGCGAGCCCTTGACCAGCCGGACCCGGCTTCGGGTCCGCAGCCCGAGGCCCTCCTCGAGAAACTGCGAGACCCAGGGGCCGGCGGCGTTGACCAGGGCCCGGGCCCGGACCGGACGGACGGCAGCATCCACGCCGCCGATCTCGGCCTCCCAGAAGCCCTGGTCGCGGTGCGCTGCATGGCAAGCGGTGCGGGTCAGCACGGTGGCGCCGCGCTCGACGGCGTCCATGGCGTTGAGCACCACCAGCCGGCTGTCGTCGACGCTGCAGTCGCTGTAGGTGAAGCCCTTGGCGATCGTGGGGTCGAGGGGCGATCCGAGCGGGCCGACACCGCCGAGGCGCACCGCTCGCGAGCCGGCGAGAACTCGCCGGCCGCCCAGATGGTCGTAAAGAAAGAGTCCGAGGCGGATCATCCAGGCGGGGCGCTGGTCGGCGAGGTGCGGCAGGACGAAGGTCAGTGGCCGGATGATGTGGGGGGCGGCCCTGAGCAGGACCTCGCGCTCGACCAGCGCCTCGCGGACGAGGCGGAACTCGTAGTGCTCGAGATAGCGGAGCCCACCATGGATCAGCTTGGAGGACCAGCTCGAGGTGTGGCTGGCCAGATCGTCACGCTCGACGAGAAGGACCCGCAATCCACGCCCGGCCGCGTCGCGGGCGATCCCGGCGCCGTTGATGCCGCCGCCGACGACCAGGAGATCGAAGGTCTCGCTTTCTGCCAACGTGCCGTCCCCGATCGCCGTCGCCGAGCAAGCATGAACGATCGACAATGTCCGATCGCGACTGTAGCGTGCCGGGAACTGTTCGCAAGCGAAAATTAGACGCTCGATAGAACGCTGTCCTCGGGCATCTCGTCCGCTCGGGCGACATGCACGGTCACCCCCGAGTCGGCGAGGAGACCGCCGAAGGGAGGCGGCGGCTCGGCGTCGGTGAAGAGCGCGTCGATCTGGTCGACATGGCCGAGCCGCACCATGGCGTTGCGGCCGAACTTCGTGTGATCGGCGCATAAGAGGACCTCGCGCGAGTTCTCGATGATCGCCTGGGCTACCCTGACCTCGCGATAGTCGAAATCGAGCAGCGAGCCGTCGGGGTCGATGCCGCTGATGCCGATCACGCCGAGGTCGACCCTGAACTGGCGGATGAGATCGAGCGTCGCCTCGCCGACGATGCCCCGATCGCGCGCGCGAACGACGCCGCCCGTGACGATCACCTCGAAGCCCGGATTCTCGGCGAGCAGGGCCGCGACGTGCAGGTTGTTGGTCACCACCCGCAGCTCCTCGTGCTCGAGCAGGCAGCGGGCGACCTCCTCGGTGGTGGTGCCGATGTTCAAAAAGAGTGATGAGCGGTTCGGAATGTGACGCGCGACAAGCTTTCCGATCCGGCGCTTCTCCTCGTGCATCATGACCTGCCGATCAGGATAGGCGACGTTCTCGACCGTCGACGGCAGGCCGGCGCCGCCGTGATGGCGCTGCAGGAGCTGCTGGTCGCAGAGGTCGTTGATGTCCCGGCGGATGGTCTGTGGCGTCACGCCGAACTCGGCGGCGAGCGCCTCGACGGTAGCATAGCCGGTCCGGCGGACCCGATCGAGAATGAGACCGCGGCGACTCTCATTGGACGCCATCTTCTGCCTCCGCCATCCGGCGCGCCTGCCGACGACGACACATGCGACGGCGAATACTTATCCGAAGGTCCGCCTTTGTCACGCACGGGCCTTCGGAGGCATGGGGCACGGCATCCGCCATTGAAGCCCGCGGGTGGCGAGGCCAGGATGGCGGGGCGGCGATGGAACAGGCTCTGGGACAGGGAGGGGGAGCAGGATGGAGGCGGGCAGCCAGCAACCACCGCTGCGGCTGGATCGGCCGGGGCGTGGGCGCATCTACGACTCGATCGTCGAGACCATTGGCAACACGCCGCTCGTTCGGGTGCCGAGGCTGAGAGCCGAGGAGCGGCTGGGCGCCGACCTGCTCCTGAAGCTCGAGTTCTTCAACCCGCTGGCGAGCGTCAAGGATCGCATCGGAGTCGGCATGATCGAGGCGCTCGAGCGCCAGGGGCTGCTCGCTGCGGGTGCCACGATCGTCGAGCCGACCTCGGGCAACACCGGCATCGCCCTCGCCTTCGTCTGTGCCTCGCGCGGCTACCATCTGATCCTGACCATGCCCGAGGGAATGTCGGCCGAGCGGCGCAAGATGCTCCGCCTGCTCGGTGCCGAGCTCGAGCTGACGCCGCGCGAGCGCGGCATGCGGGGCGCCATCGAGCGGGCACAGGAGCTCCTGCGCCGGATCCCGGGAGCGGTCATGCCCGGGCAGTTCGACAATCCCGCCAACCCGGCGATTCACAGACGGACCACGGCCGAGGAGATCTGGGTCGACACCGAGGGCCGCGTCGACGTCATCGTATGCGGCGTCGGCACCGGCGGGACACTGACCGGCTGCGGTCAGGTGCTCAAGGAGCGCAAGCCCGGGCTCTGGCTCGTCGCCGTCGAGCCCGAGGGCAGCCCGGTCCTGTCCGGTGGCGCTGCCGGGCCACATCTGATCCAGGGCATCGGCGCCGGCTTCGTGCCCGAGATCCTGGACCGGGCGCTGATCGACGAGGTCATCAAGATCGCCAACGAGACGGCCTTCGCGACCTCCAGGCGGCTGGCCGCTCTCGAGGGGATTCCGGGTGGGATCTCCTCGGGTGCCGCCGTCGCCGCGGCGATCGAGGTCGCGGCTCGGCCGGCGATGGAGGGCAGGACCGTCGTGGCCATCATACCCTCCTTTGCCGAGCGCTACATCACGACGGCGCTCTTCGAGGGCCTCTGAGGCTCATTCGCGCCAGAACATCCGGGTGAAGGGCATGACCAGCAGGAGGATCTCGAGGCGGCCGGCGAGCATGCCGAGCATCAAGAGCCATTTGCCCGGGGTCGGCACTCCGGCGAAGGTGCAACAGGGCCCGATGCTGCCGAAACCGGGGCCCACGCCGCCCAGCGAGGTCGCCGCCCCCCCGAGGCTCTCGGCCAGCGTGAGGCCGGTCAGCGAGAGCGCCAGCGACAGGAGCGTGAAGGTCAGGATATAGAGGAAGAAATAGACGACAACGCCCGACAGCACCGGCGGCGGGACGGGTTGGCTGTTGTAGGTCAACGAGAAGATGCCGCTCGGATAGAGCTGGCGGCGGACCTGGGCCACCAGCGCCTGGATGAGGATCCAGAGACGAAACATCTTGATCCCGCCGGCCGTCGAGCCGGTACATCCGCCGAGCAGCATCAGGCACAGCAGCAGGAGGACGACGAAGCCGCCCCACTGGCCGAAGTCCTGGGACGTGAACCCCGTGGTGCTCACGATCGAGACCACATTGAACGCCGCCTCGCGCAGCGCCTGTGCCCATGGCACATGTCCCGTCCGTGCGCGCCATAGCGTCATCAGGAGGACGGCGCCTCCGATCACGACGAGGAAGAGGCGGACCTGCGATTCCCGGAAAAGCGGGCCGGGCCTGCCTCGCAGGACGTGGAGATAGAGAGCGAAAGGCATGGCGCTCGCCATCATGAATAGGGTGGCGATCCACTCGATGGCCGGGCTCTTGAAGTAGCCTATGCCCGCATCGTGCGAGGAGAATCCGCCGGTCGCGACGGCCGCCATGGCGTGGCCCATGGCGTCGAAGCCGCTCATGCCGGCCACATAGAAGGCCGTCCCGCAGAAGATCGTAAGGAGGAGATAGACGAGACCGATCTGGGTCACCACCTCCGTGGTCTTGGGCACGAACTTGCCGGGTCTGGCCGAGAGGTCCAGCATGAAGAGCTGCAGCCCGCCGACCCGAAGGTAGGGCAGCGCCAGCGTCGCGAAGGTGACGAGCCCGAACCCGCCGAGCCAGATCAGGATGAACCGCCAGAGCAGGATGCCCTGCGGCGTCGTGTCGAGGTTCGTGAACACGGTCGACCCGGTGGCGGTCAGCCCGGAGACGGTCTCGAACAGCGCATCGGTGAGATCCAGCGACTTCGCGGTCAGCATGAACGGCAGGGCGCCGACGACGGTGGCGCCGACCCAAGTCAGGACCACCGCGAGGATGCTTTCGCGCGAGCCGATCTTGAGGTTGGCCTGGCGATAGCTGAGGATCAGCACGACGCCGGCGAAAAGGGCTATGGCGCCGGCTCCGAGAAAGGCTCGGTAGTCCTTGTTGCCCCGGGAGAGATCGAGCAGGGCCGGAAGGACCATGAAGGCGCCGAGCCCGCAGATGATCGTGCCGACGAAATGGGCGACTGGCGCGAGCTGCACGCCGGAGCGCGGAACCTGGGTTCCGGCTGGCCGGGCGCCTATCGCCATCGACGGAGGCTCATGGATGGGGCCACGCTCGCGTGGGACGCTCGTCCGCGGCGCCGGTCAAGGCGTCCACGTCGCGGGTCGTCCGGGCCGCCGTCCTCCTCTAGATTGTCGGGGATGGGAGCGAGGGAGGCTTCGGCCATGGCTGGATTTGCGCGGGTCACCGACGACGACGTCCGGGCCTTCGACGAGGACGGGTTCCTGTTCAAACGCGGCTATCTGATGCCGATCGAGGTGCAGCTGCTCGAGACGGTGGTCGAGACCGACCCTGCGATCCGAGGCAATGCGCTCCGCCTGGCGGACAGCGAGGGCGGTGCCACGGCCCTGGCCCTCTGGAACCATCCCGGCGACGACGTCTTCGGCATGCTCGCGCGCTCCGAGCGGGTCGCTGGCGGAGCCGAGCGCCTGCTCGGCGGTGAGGTCTACCACTACCATTCGAAGCTGACCATGAAGCGGCCCGGTGGTGGCGGTCGTTGGGAGTGGCATCAGGACTATGGCTACTGGTACCAGAACGGCTGCCTTTTCCCCGACATGCTCTCTGTCGCGATCGCCCTCGACCCGGCCACGCGCGAGAATGGCTGCATGCAGGTTCTGCGCGGCAGCCACAAGCTCGGCAGGATCGAGCACGGGCGCCTCGCCGGCCAGACGGGCGCCGATCCCGAGCGGGTCGAGCAGGCCCGGAAGCTCCTGGACCTGGTCTATTGCGAGATGGCGCCGGGCGACGCCCTCTTCTTTCACGCCAACACGCTCCATTGCTCGGCCGCCAACCGCTCCGACCAGCCGCGCAATCTCCTGATCTGCTGCTACAACAAGGCCACCAACGACCCCTTCAAGGAGCACCATCACCCGCGCTACACGCCGCTCGCCCGGGTGCCGGACGAGGCGGTCGCGGCGGCCGGCACGCGCATCGTCGACGCCGGCATCCGCCGCTTTCTCGAGGCCGGTGGCGACCGCACCTCGGATGCCGAGCGCGAGGCGAGCTGAGGTCCGGACCGGATGGTGGGCGCTGCTGGGTTCGAACCAGCGACCCCTGCCGTGTGAAGACAGTGCTCTACCGCTGAGCTAAGCGCCCGACCGCGCGGGGTGTAGGTGGGGGCGGGCGGGGTTGTCAAGGCGACGGGCCGAGCGCCGCCAGCGCGCCGTCGAGCTGCTCGAAGCGGTCGATCACGCCGTCGGCGCCGAGCTCCCGCGCGGGCACGCTCGTATAGCCGAAGCTGACGAGGAGGCAGCGGACCCCGGCCGCGCGCGCCGTCAGGAGGTCCGTGCGGCTGTCGCCGACCATCACGGCGTCGTCGGGGCCGGCGCCGAGCCGCTCGAGAATCGCTCCCAGATGTCGGGGATCCGGCTTGCGGAAGGCCAGGGCGTCGCCGCCGAGGATCACCTCGATCGGCGGGATCAGGTCCAGCATCAGTGCCAGCGTCTCGGCCGGGCGCTGCGGCTTGTTGGTGCAGATGGCGAGCCGGAGGCCACGGGCGGCGAGCCGGCCGAGGGCCTCGTGCACCCCTGGATAGACATGGCTCGACTGGCAGGGCCGGGCTGTGTAGATCTCGAGGAAGCGGTCGAACAGCCGATCGAGGAGGCGCTCGTCGAACGACACCGCCGCCGATTCAAGCCCTCGGCGAACCAGCGTCCGGGCCCCGTCGCCGACCATCTGGCGGACCTCGTCGAGGCTCGGCGCGGGCACGCCGATCTCGGCCAGAACGGCGGCGAGCACGGCCTGGAGGTCGGGCGCGGTCTCGACCAGCGTCCCGTCGAGATCGAAGACGATTGCGCGCATCATCGGGTATCGTGCGCCTTGTCGATCGTGCGGAGCGCTCCCGATCGGGTAGAAGTCTGCGCGTGCGGGAGACTCGGTGTCGTCAAGAGGGTTCCCTTCGCTATGGCCGCTCAGGATGTCTCGGAGGTCCCGGCAATGCCGGATGATGTCAGCGTGGTCGTGCTGGCGGCCGGTCGCGGCACGCGCATGCGCAACGGCGTGGCCAAGGTCCTCCACCCGCTCGGCGGGCAGCCGCTCGTCGCCCATGTCCTCGATGTGGCGAGGCGGCTCGGCGCCACCTCGGTCGTGACCGTGCTCGGGCCGAGCATGGAGGATGTCGCCCGGGAAGTCGAGAAGGCCCTGCCGGACGCGGTCGTCGTCATCCAGGATCCTCCGCAGGGCACCGGTCATGCGCTGGCGGTGGCGCAGGGCGCGGTCGGCCGGTCGGGGGATGTGGTCGTCCTGTTCGGCGACACGCCGTTGATCCGCGCGGCCACGCTGGCTCGCCTCATAGCTCGACGGCGGGAGGTCGACGCCGCCGCCGCGGTGCTCGGCATGGCGCCGGCCGATCCGCGCGGCTACGGCCGTCTCCGCTTCGAGGGCGAGGATCTGGTCGAGATCGTCGAGGAGCGGCACGCCGACGAGCGCCTCAGGCGCGAGGGCCTCTGCAATGCCGGCATCATGGCGTTCGACGCGGCACGTCTGCCGGCACTGCTCGACGCCATGCCCCTCCGCCAGGATCGCGGCGAGTACTATCTCACCGATACGGTGGGGATCGCCTGCGCGCAGGGCTGGCGCTGCCGGGCCATCGAGGGCGCATGGCAGGAAGGCGTCGGCGTCAACTCCCAGCGCCAGCTCGCCGAGGCCGAGCGCCTGTTCCAGGAGCGGCGGCGGGCCGAGCTGCTCGAGGCGGGGGTGATCATGCCGGCGCCGGACACGGTGCATCTGTCCCTGGACACCCATATCGAGCCGGGCGCCGTGGTCGAGCCCTACGTGGTCATCCGGCCGGGCGTGCGCATAGGCGCCGGCGCCGTCATCCATTCCTTCTGCCATCTCGAGCAGGCGAGCGTGGAGGCGGGCGCCGAGATCGGGCCGTTCGCGCGGCTTCGCCCCGGGGCCTCGATCGCCGGCGGCGCCAAGGTCGGCAATTTCGTCGAGATCAAGAACGCCCGCCTCGACGAGGGCGCCAAGGCGAACCACCTCGCCTATATCGGCGACGCCACGGTAGGCCGGGCGAGCAACATCGGCGCCGGGTCCATCACCTGCAACTATGACGGGTTCGGCAAATACCGGACCGAGATCGGTGCCGGCGTCTTCGTGGGCTCGAACAGCGCGCTCGTGGCGCCGCTGCGGATCGGTGACGGCGCCATCGTCGCCGCCGGCAGCACCGTCAATCGGGACGTGCCCGACGAGGCCCTGGTGGTGGCTCGCGCACGGCAGGAGAATCGCCCGGGGCGCGCCCCGGCGATCAGGGAGCGGTTGCGCGAGCGGCGTCGGCGCAGCTGAGCCCGGCCCCCGGGCCCGGCCGGCGCGGACGCAGGCGACAGCGATCGCGAGCACAGGAGTACAAGAGCCGATGTCTCGAGCCTTCGCCATAGGGCTGCTCGCCCTCATCTGCCTCGCGCAGCCGGCCCGGGCCGGCGCTCTGGACGACGTCCGGGCCGGCAACGACGCCTTCCGGCAGAAGCAGTACGAGGAGGCCATCGGCGATTTCGGCAAGGCCATCGCCTCGGGCCAGCTCAGCGATACGGCCCTGGCGATCACCTACAACAATCGCGGCGTCACCTATGGCGAGCTCGGCGACTTCGGCCGGGCCATCGCCGACTACGAGGCGGCGCTGAAGCTCAAGCCCGAGGACGAGACCACGCTCAAGAACCTGCGGGTCGCCCTGACCCGGCGCGGCGGCGCGAGCGCCGATGCCGGCAACGACAAGTCGGCTCTCGCCGACTATGACCGGGCGCTGCAGATCGATCCCGAGAGCTCGGCGACGCTGCTGCGCCGCGCGCAGCTCTACACGCAGGAAGGTGCGTTCGAGAAAGCCCTGGCCGACCTCGAGCAGGCGGAGCGGTCCGATCCGGGCAATCCCGACGTGCGGGATCAGCTGGCGGCCATCCGTCAGCGGCTCGCGATCGCCAATCCGACCGACCAGCAGCCGCAGGCCGGGCCGGCCCAGGCACATCCGGCGCCCGCGCCCGCCGGGTCGGCGCCCGCCACCGGCGCAGCGTCCGCCGGCGGCATGGGGCCCGCGCAGCCGTCGCCCGCCACGGGCGCCGAGCCCGCGACGCCTCCTTTGGCCGCTCCCGCCGTCGCGCCAAGTCCGGCCACGGCGCCGGCCGAGGCCCCGTCGTCGGCCGGGTCGAGCCAGGCCCACGCACCCACCGTCACCGCCCCTTCGGCACCGCCGGCCGGATCCGCCACGACCGAGACGACGCCGCAGGCGCCCATGCCCGGCCCCGCCGCCCCGGCGCCGGCGACCGGCTCGAGCCCATCCTCCGGTGAGCCGGCGGTCACGCCGCCGGCCGCTCCGCCGGCCGCTCCGGAGGTCACCGAGAAGCCTGCGCCGCCCGCCACTCCCGTTGCGCCTCCCAAGCCCGAGGTGGCCGGTCAGCCGGCAGCGGCACCGCCGCCGCCGTCCGCGGCACCCGAGGGCAGCGTGACCCCGCCCCGGACCGAGGAGCAGCCGTCCGGGACGGCCAGCGGTCACTCCTATCGCGTCCGCGTGGCGGTGAACTATCGGGCCGCACCGGCCAACACTGCCAGGGCCCTGGGCGTGATGCCGGCCGGCAAGATCGTCGACGTGGTCGACGAGAAATTGGGCTGGATGAAGATTGTCCTAGATGATGGGCAGTTCGCCTACATCTATAAGACCTTCCTGGAGGAAGCCAACTGAAAGGATTATTATCTTAGATCCTTCATATCGACTTTCGATTGAGAACGCGGAGAAAGCTGCTGTAGAAAGGAGACAGCTTAGGGAAATTTTTAACCCTTGCCGCTAACCTCTGGTGATCCATGGCGAAAGGAGCCATCGATGCGTCGGAGTGTAGCAGGCCTGGGCGCGGGGGATCGGATGAGCATGAGCGTCGGCGGTCGGATGGCGTATCGCTTGGCCCTCGCGCTCGTCGCGGGAGGGCTGGCCGTCGGCGCGGCGACGCCGGCCTCGGCCGCGATCACCTCGATCGTGATCGACGACGCGACCGGCAACGTGATCTCGGCCGACGGCCCCGATCGGCTGAACTTCCCGGCCTCGCTGACGAAGATGATGACACTCTATCTGACCTTCGAGGCGCTCCGGGATCACCGCATCGGGCTGCGAACGCCATTTCGCGTGTCGGCCCGTGCCGCCAGCATGCCGCCGACGCGGCTCGGCCTCCGGGCCGGCACCTCCATCCGCGTCAGCGACGCGATCCAGGCGATCGTCATCAAGTCGGCGAACGACGTCGCCGTCGTCCTCGGTGAGGGGCTGGGCGGCAGCGAATCGCGCTTCGCGAGCCTGATGACCCGCAAGGCCCGCCAGCTCGGGATGACGCGCACCACCTTCCTCAACGCTTCCGGCCTGCCCAATCCCGGCCAGCAGAGCACCGCCCGCGACCTCGTTATTCTCGCCCATCATCTGGTGGACGACTTTCCCGAGTACTATCATTATTTCGGCCAGCGCAGCTTTGCCTATCGCGGCCGGATCATTCCCACACACAACCGCCTCATGCTGAGCTATGCGGGGATGGACGGGCTCAAGACCGGCTACATCCGAGCCGCGGGCTATAATCTGGCGGCGTCGGCGGTCCGGAACGGCCGGCGTCTGGTCGCCGTCGTCCTCGGCGGCCCGACCTCCCCGGCGCGCAATCGCGAGATGGCGCAGGTTCTCGATTCGGGCTTCGCGGCGTTGCGCTCCGAGCCGGTGGTGGCCAGCCGGGCGGCGCCGTCCGGACTCCGGTCGAAGGTGGTGGCGCGCCTCCCCGCCGAGGCGGTGATCCCGACGGCAACCGCCGTGGCGTCGGCCCAGACTTCGGGCGACAGCGAAGGCGAGGCCGAAGGCGACGGGGGCACCGACGTCTACGCGGTCCAGGTCGGCGCCTTCAGCGCCCGCGGGGTCGCCCAGGACGTGGCACAGCGTGTTCTCGCGCGGATGCCCGACGTGCTGGGCGGCTCGGACGTGTCGGTCACGCGCTCCGTCCGCCATCGCCGGATCATGTATCTCGCCCGCCTCAGCGGCCTGACCGAGGACGACGCGTTGACCGCCTGTGCGACGCTGAAGGCGAAGCGGCAAGACTGCCTGGTCGTGAAGGTCGCCGGCCGCACCGTCGCCAGCAACTGAGTCTGCCCTGATCCTCGCGGGCCTTCTTGCGGCGGCCCGATGCGCTCGGCGCTCTCAGAAATGCCGCCAGCCTGTCGCCGAGGTGCGAATCTCGCGTCCTTCGTGATCGAGGACGAAGAGCCGGCGCTCCGCCACGATTCGGCCGATCTCGCTGACGGGAGTCTCCGTGCTCAAGGCGATCCCGGGCATCAGCCCGCATCGCTCCGCCGGCACCGTGAAGAGCAGCTCGTAGTCATCGCCACCGGAGAGGGCCGCCTCGAGCGACCCCGGCAGGCCGGCGGCGGCGGCTGATCGCGGCAAGCGGTCGGCTTGCAGCACCGCCCCGACCTCGGACGCCTCCAGTATATGGCCGAGGTCGGCCAGCAGGCCGTCGGAGACGTCGATCGCAGCGCTGGCGATCCCGCGCAGCGCGCTGCCGAGCGCCAGGCGGGGCTGGGGGGTCCGGTAGCGGTCGATCAGCGGCAGCGCCTCGTCCTCGGAGGTCGCGAGTCCGCGCAGCACCCTGAGACCCATGGCGGCGTCACCGAGGGTGCCGGAGACGAACAGCCGGTCGCCCGGCCGGGCGCCTCGGCGGCGCAGCGCCTGGCCCGTCGGCACGGTGCCGAGGATGGTCAGCGAGAGGAGGAGCGGGCCCTCGGTCGAGACCGTGTCGCCGCCGACCAGATGAAGGCCGAAGCGTCCCTGATCGTCGGCGAGGCCACGGGCCAGCCCTTCGAGATAGGGGTCGTCGAGCGAGCGGGGACGGGCGATCACGGTGAGGTAGGCCAGAGGCTCGCTACCCATCGCCGCCAGATCGGAGAGATTGACGCGCAGCAGCTTGCCGGCGACGAGCGCGGCCGGGTCGTCCGGCAGGAAGTGGATGCCCGCCACCATGGCGTCCTTGGCCACCACCAGCTCGCGCCCGGCCGCGACCGTGATCAGCGCCGCGTCGTCCTCGAGGTCGAGGGCGCCCGGGAAGCCGGCCGCGAGGGGCCTCAGCAGCGTCCGGATCAAATCGAACTCGCCGAGGCTCAAGGCACGGTCTCGCCGACCCTGAGGCGGTGGGCCAGGCGATCCAGCGCGGCGTTGACGAACGCCGCCTCGCCGCCGCCGAAGAAGAGGTGAGCGACCTCGATATACTCGTTGATGACGACCTTGAGCGGCACGTCCGCGCAGTCCGCCAGCTCGAAGGCGCCGGCTCTGAGGCAGGCCCGCAGCAGGAATCCGCAGCGCTCGAGGCTCCAGCCCTGGGCCAGCGCCTCGCCGATGGCCGGGTCGAGGCGATCTCGGGCGGCCCAGGCGCCGATGACGACGCGCTCGAACCAGCCGCGGTCGACGGCCGGCGAGGGCAGCTCGACCTCGAACGGCTCGAATAGCTCGGCCAGCCGGTGGGATCCGAACTCGCGGACCACGGCACCCGCATCGCCGCCGCCGAGCTCGAGCTGGTAGAGCGCCTGGACCGCGGCGAGCCGGGCGGCCCGGCGCTTGTTCAGGACCGGCCGCGCGGGTCCTCGGCTCATGGGCCGTCTGGCCCGAGGCGGCGGCGGAGGCCCAGCAGGGCCAAGGCCGCCACGGCGGCCGCGCCGCCCTTGTCCTGCCGGCGCGGATCGGCTCGCTCCAGCGCCTGCGGCTCGTTCTCGACCGTCAGGATGCCGTTGCCGACCAGCAGGCCGGTCCGCACCCCCAGATCCATGAGGCCGCGGGCGCTCTCGCCTGCGACCAGCTCGTAGTGGGTCGTCTCGCCACGAATGACGCAGCCCAGCGCGACGAACGCATCGAACCGGTCGCTGCGTCCGGCCAGGGCGATCGCCGGCGGAATCTCGAGCGCGCCCGGCACGGTCGCCGTCTCGATCGAGGCACCCGCCCGCCCGAGCGCGGCCGTGGCGCCCGCGAGCAGAAGATCGTTGATTCTGACATGGTAGCGCGCCTCGACGATCAGCACGCGGGCACCCAGGACATCACCGAGCGCAAAGGGAGCGGAGGCGGTGCCGGCCATCAGCTCCGCGCCCCGGCCGTGAGGGCCAGCTGGCGGAAGACGTAGCGGGCGAGCATGTCGACCTCGAGGTTGACGGGATCGCCGACGCGCCGGCCGGAGAGCGTCGTGTGGGTCCAGGTATGCGGAATGACGGCGACGGCGAAGCGGTCGTCCAGAGCCTCGGTGATGGTCAGCGAGATGCCGTCCACGGCGATCGAGCCCTTGACCGCCACCATGGGCGCCAACCCGGCCGGCAGCCCGACCTCGATCCGATGCCCGTCGCCCTGGGGCAGGATCGCCCTGATCTCGCCCAGCCCGTCCACGTGGCCGAAGGCGAAGTGGCCGCCGAGCTCGTCGCCCAGTCTCAAGGAGCGCTCGAGATTGACGCGGTCGCCCTGCTGCCATCGGCCGAGCGTGGTGCGGGCGAGCGTCTCCTGCGAGGCCTGCACGCGATAGGTCGTGGCGGTCTTGTCGGTGACCGTGAGGCAGATGCCGGAATGAGCGACGGAGGCGCCGATGGCGAGGTCGTCGGTGGCGAACCCCGGCTCGATCTCGAGCTCGCGCTCGCTGCTGCCGCGCACGCCGCGGATGGTGCCGATATGGGTGACGATGCCGCTGAACATCCGATCGGTCCTCAGCCTGCGGGCCGCAGCGCCGTCAGGCGGTCCGCCCCCAGGCGGCGCTCCTCGACGATGGTGAAGCGCTTGATCTCGGCCATCGTGGCCACACCCAGGGCCTCGACGGCCGGCCGACCGTCCCCGCCGATGATGGCGGGGGCGGTGGCGAGCAGGAGCTCGTCGACCAGCCCCTCGCGCAGCAACGCCGAGGCGAGCCCCGCCCCGCCCTCGACGAGAGCCCGGGTGATACCGCGTCCGGCGAGTGCCCTCAAGGCCTCGCTCGGACCCGCCGGCTGCGGCAGGGCGACGATCTCCACGCCGCTCGCCGCGAGGCGGGGATCGGCCTGCGCCGCCTGCTCCTCGCTCGTCAGGACCCAGACCGGGACCTCGCGGGCCGTACCGACGAGAGCGCTCCGGGCGGAAAGGCGCAGACGCCGGTCGACCACGACGCGGACGGGCGAGCGTCCGTCCAGCCCGGGGAGGCGGCAGGTCAGCGCCGGGTCGTCGGCAAGGGCAGTGCCGCTGCCGACGAGGATCGCGTCGTGCGTGGCACGGAGCCAATGGGCGAAGCCGCGGGCCGGCTCGCCGGTGATCCACTGGCTGGCCCCGGTGCGGGTCGCGATCCGGCCGTCCAGGGTCTGGGCGAGCTTCAGGCTGACGAAGGGGCGGGCGTCGCAGATCCGCCGGTAGAGGCCCGCATGGGCGTTGCGGCAGGCCCGCTCGAGGCAGCCCAGGACGACCTCGACGCCGGCGTCCCGCAGCCAGGCGACCCCTTTGCCGTCGACCCTGGGATCGGGATCGAGGCAGCCCGTGACGACCCGGCGGATGCCGGCCTCGATCAGGGCCTTGGCGCAAGGTGGCGTGCGCCCCCAATTGGCGCAGGGCTCGAGGGTGACGTAGGCGGTGGCGCCGCGCGCGGCCTCTCCGGCGCGGGCCAGAGCCTCCGTCTCGGCGTGCGGCCGCCCGCCCGGCTGGGTCCAGCCCCGGCCGACGACGAGGCCCTCGCGGACGATGACGCAGCCGACGGCCGGATTGGGCCAGACGCGGCCGAGATTGCGTCCGCCCAGGGCCAGCGCCATGCGCATGAAGCGCTCGTCGCCCTGGGTCATGGCACCTTGACGCCCGCCTCCTCGGTCTCCGGCAGGGTGCGGATGAACTCCTCGAAATCCCGGACCGTCCCGAAGTCGCGATAGACCGAGGCGAAGCGCACATAGGCGACCTCGTCGAGCTCGGCCAGCCGCTCCATCGCCAGCGCGCCGACCATGGTCGAGGGCGCCTCGCTCTCGCCCGAGGTCTCGATGCGCCGGACGATGCCGTTCACGATGCGCTCGATCTGATCCTCGCCGATGCCGCGCTTGCGCGTGGCGATGCGGATCGAGCGGGCGAGCTTGTCGCGGTCGAAGGGAACCCGGCGGCCATCCTTCTTGACGACCACGAGGTCGCGGAGCTGCACGCGCTCGACCGTCGTGAACCGGGCACCACAGCTCGTGCACTGACGCCGCCGACGAATGACCGTGGCGTCCTCGATGGGGCGCGAGTCCTTAACCTGCGTGTCCTCCGAGCCGCAGAATGGGCAGCGCATCGTTCCGTCCGACCTCGTGGGCGCGAGGAGCGGACCCTAGCCCAGGGCGCGCGCCGACGGAAGGACGGCCCCCCGCGCGGCCGTCCCGGTCTTCCGTGGACCCGCTGCATCCGGGGGACGGGGGTGAGGCGTAGGGGCATGGTGCGGGCGCCTTCGGGTCGGGGGAGGTGTGCTCGGGGCCGGCACTTCCGAGGCAGCGAGCGGGAGCCATCACGATGATCGAGCAGGCGAGCGACCTGGATAGGATGCGACAGCAGTCGACGCGGCGCCGGCTGTTCCGGCGGGGCGTCCACCTGGCGGCGGGGGCGGCGGCCGTGTCGGCCCTGGGCGCCGCCACCGCGACTCCGGCCATGGCGGCAGGCGATGCCGACGTTCTCAACTTCGCCCTCAACCTCGAATATCTCGAGGCCGAGTTCTATCTGCGCGCCGCTTTCGGCCGCGGTCTCGCCGACGGCGACACGGCCGGCCAGGGTGCGCTCGGCCCGGTCACCGGCGGCGGCCAGGTCAAGTTCGGCAACAAGTATCTCCAGGCTTATGCCGAGGAGATCGCCATGGACGAGGAGGCCCATGTCAAGTTCCTGAGAAACGCTCTCGGCAGTGCCGCGGTCGCCCGGCCGGCGATCGATTTCGACCGGAGCTTCCGGACGCTGGCCGCCGCGGCGTCGCTGAAGAAGGCCGGCAAGTTCGACCCCTTCGCCAACGCCAGGAACTTTCTCCTCGGCGCGTTCGTCTTCGAGGACGTCGGTGTCACGGCCTATCACGGCGCCGCAAGCCTCATCTCCAATCCGACCTATCTCGGCGCCGCCGCCGGCATCCTGGCCGTCGAAGCCTATCATGCGGCCGAGATCCGCACGCTCCTCCTCGGCATGGGCCTCGACGAGGAGGCCAACAAGATCTCGGATGTGCGCGACGCCGTCGACGGCAGCAGCGACGATGACCAGGGCATCACCCTCGACGGTGTGCCCAACATCGTCCCGACGGACGGGAACGGCATCGCCTTCAGCCGCACGACGAGCCAGGTGCTGAGCATCGTCTATCTCGGCGGCACCGGCTCGGGCGGTTTCTTCCCCGATGGCCTCAATGGCGCCATCCGATGATGTCCGGGGCTGGATAGGCGCAGGGCGCGCCCCGTCGACAGAGAGCCGGCCCTGCCCGGCGAGGACCGAGCGGCGCCGCGTTCGGGCCTCGCCGCCCTCCCGGGTCGGGCGCCTCCGCGGGGTGAGCGACGAGACCGAGTCCGGCGCGGATCCTCGCGAAGGGGCGCCACTGCCGCGGCATCGGGGCCGCTGCGCGTCGGCCTTCCTCAGGCTAGATGAGGGCCCAGCTAGGCAGCGGGGGATCGCGGACCAATGATCGAGAGACGGCTCGAGCAGGGGCTTTTCGCCAGCCGCTGGCTGATGGCGCCCTTCTACGTGGGCCTGGTGATCACGCTGGCCCTCCTGATGGTCAAGTTCGTCCAGGAGCTCCTGCACGTCATCCCCAACGTCCTCGATCTCAAGGAGACGGACGTTATCCTGGCGATGCTGTCGCTGGTCGATCTCACGCTCGCCGGCAACCTCCTCCTGATCATCGTCTTCGCGGGCTACGAGAGCACCGTCTCGCGGATCAACTCGGTGCCTGCCGAGGATCGGCCGGCCTGGATGGGGAGCGTCGACTTCAGCGGCATGAAGCTCAAGCTCATCGCCTCGATGGTGGCCATCTCGGGCATCCATCTCCTGCGCACCTTCATGAACGTCTCGGCCGTGGACAAGACCGACGTCGCCTGGCAGGTCGCGATCCACATGGCCTTCGTCGTCTCGGGCGTGTTCCTGGCTCTCATGGACTTCCTGAGCGCCCGGTCGAAGCGCTGACCGGCGGTCCATGGCCCTCTTCGAAGCGCTGCCCCGAGCCTGCAGGCCGGGCGTGACATGGCAGCGCCGTGGCGGGCGCCCGGACGCAAATCTGCCGGGCACAGGGCGGGTCCTTTGTGGCCGTCCATCTTCCTCGCCATTGAAGCGCCTTGCGCCTGGGTGTTAAAGTTGCGCCGAATGGTGGCCGCGAGGGTCGCCGGAATCTCTCGTGCGATCCATGTGGAACGAGCGGCTCGACCGACTGACCGACTTTCCCTTTCGCCGCCTCGCCCGGCTGCTCGAGCCGCTGGCGCCGCCGGCTGGCGTCGAGACCGTCGACCTCGCCCTGGGCGAGCCCAAGCACGCGCCGCCGGCGCTCCTGGCCGAGACGGTCGCCGCCAACGCCCATCTCTGGAACCGCTACCCGCCGGTCAACGGGACGCCCGAGCTCCGCCGCGCGGTGGTCGCCTGGCTGAGCCGCCGCTATGACCTGCCGCCTGCGTCCCTCGACCCCGAGCGCCACGTCGTCACCGTGTCCGGGACCAAGGAGGCCCTCTATCTGCTGCCGCAGATCGTGACGCCGGGCGCTCGGGACGGGGCGCCGCCGGCCATCCTCGTCCCCAACCCCGTCTACTCGACCTATGTCGGGGCCGCCGTCATGGCCGGCGCCGAGCCGATCTATCTGCCGGCCGAGGCGGCGACGGGCTTCCTCCCCGATCTCGACACCCTGGCCCCGGGCCTGCTGGCGCGGACGGCTGCCTTCTATCTCTGCACGCCCGCCAACCCGCAGGGTGCCACGGCCGATCTCGGCTATCTCCGTCGCCTCGTCCGGCTGGCCCGCGAGCACGGCTTCCTGCTCATCCTCGATGAGTGCTACGCCGAGCTCTACTACGGCGACCCGCCGCACGGCGGGCTCGAGGCCGCGCTCGCCGAGGGCGGATCGTTCGACCGGGTGGTCGTGCTCCACTCGCTTTCCAAGCGCTCGAACGCCGCCGGCCTCCGCGTCGGCTTCGTGGCCGGCGATGCCGAGGTGCTGGCCCGCTTCGCCCGGCTCCGCTCCTATGGCGGGCCGACCCAGCCCATGCCGCTCCAGGCCGCAGCCGCAGCGCTCTATGCCGACGAGGCGCATGTGCAGCGCAACCGCGAGCTCTATCGGCGCAAGTACGATCTGGCCGAGCGCCGGCTCGGCAACCGGTTCGGCTTCTACCGCCCCGCCGGCGGCTTCTTTCTCTGGCTCGACGTCGGTGACGGCGAGAAGGCGGCTCGGCGGCTGTGGAGCCAGGCAGGCGTGCGGGTCCTGCCCGGCGGCTATCTCGCCATCGACGGGAATGGCGCCGGAAATCCGGGGGCGAGCTACATCCGGGTCGCCATGGTCCACGAGGAGGCGCTCGTCGATCGGGCGCTCGGGCGACTGGCGGAGGTGCTCGGCTGACCGAGGCTGCAGGTGGTGGACGGGGCGCCCGGAGCGCCCGGCCCGAACGACGGCGGAGACGGAGGAGAGACGAAAAAATGGCCTCGCGAGCTCTCGAAGCCCAGATCGAGCGCCCGGCCCTCGGATGGCTGCAGGGCGCGGCTCGGCGGACGCTGGGTCTCCTGCTCCTGATCCTCGGGCTGTGGCTCGCGGCCGCGCTCTGGGGCTTCCATCCCGGCGACCCGTCCTTCGACCATGCGACCGGCGCCGTCGCCCAGAATCCGATGGGGACAGCCGGAGCGGCGACGGCCGATCTCCTCCTCCAGATCCTCGGCCTTGCCATCTGGGTGCTGGCTGCGGTCCTCCTGGCCGGGGGCCTGAGAATGGCCCTCAACCGCCCGCTCGCCTGGCCGTGGCTGCCCCTCGTCTGCCTGCCGCTCGCCCTCCTGGCCGCCAGCGGCTGGCTCGCCACGCTGCACCCCCTGCCGACCCGCAGCATCTGGCCGTTCCGGGTCGGGCTGGGCGGGCTGGTCGGCGATTTTCTCTTCGCCCGCTTTCAGCCGCGACCGGGCGACGCGCTCTATGCTTGGCTCTCCGGAAGCGCCGCCATCGTTTTCGGGGTCGGCGCCCTCGGGCTGCGCTGGGGCGAGAGCGCCTGGGCGCTCGGCCGCGTCGCCGATTCGTCGGCCTGGGCCGGGCGGCAGGTGGGCGGCCTCGCCGGGCGGGCCGCCCGCGTATCGGGCACTCTGCTGAGCCGACCGGCGGCGGAGGAGGCCGCACCCCCCCCGACCCCGCCGCGGGTCGTCCGCCCGGGGCCGGTCGAGGGCGAGGATCGGCCGGGCGGACCCCTGGCGCGGCTCGGCCGCTGGATCCTCGGCGACGACGAGACCCGGCCGCCGACCGAGCCGACGCTGCGTCGTGTCCAGCCGCGCCACGTCGCGGGCGAGGGGGGTGCGCCCCTGACGACCGGGCGTCAGCCCGAGGGCGAGGGCGAGGGCGACCGCGGCGCGGCCGACACATCGCCGTCCCGCACTCTGTCGTTCGCGCGGCGGCCGAAGCGGCCAGCCGGGGCGCCAGCCTCGGTGGCTTCGCCGGCACCGGCGCCGGCCCTGGCTCCTGTGCCGGCCGCCGCGGCGCCCGGCTACATCTTGCCCGGCCTCGAGCTGCTCGCGCCGCCGCTCCGCCTCAACCAGGCGCGGCTGAGCAAGGAGGCGCTCGACGAGACCGCCCGCCAGCTCGAGACCGTGCTCGACGATTTCGGCGTCAAAGGCGAGATCGTCGATGCCAAGCCGGGTCCGGTCGTGACCCTCTTCGAGCTGCAGCCGGCGCCCGGCACGCGCTCGCAGCGGGTCATCAGCCTGGCCGACGACATCGCCCGCTCGCTCTGCGCCCTCTCGGTCCGCGTCGCGACCGTCCCGGGCCGCAACGTCATCGGCATCGAGCTGCCGAACGAGCGGCGCGAGACGGTCTATCTCCGGGACATCCTCGAGAACAACTCGTGGCGCGCGAGCGAGGCGCGGCTCGCCCTGGCGCTGGGCAAGGACATCAGCGGCCGGCCGGTCATCGTCGACCTCTCGCGCATGCCGCATCTCCTGATCGCCGGGACCACGGGCTCGGGCAAGTCCGTCGCCATCAACGCCATGATCCTCTCGCTGCTCTACCGGCTGACTCCGGAGCAGTGCCGGATCATCATGATCGACCCCAAGGTCATCGAGCTCAGCGTCTACGAGGACATCCCCCATCTCCTGGCGCCGGTGGTCACCGAGCCGCACAAGGCCGTGGTGGCCCTGAAATGGGTCGTCCGCCAGATGGACGAGCGCTACCGCCTCATGTCGCATCTGGGCGTGCGCGATATCTTCGCCTTCAACCGGCGCGTCCTCCAGGCGCGCACGCGGGGCGAGCAGCCGACCCGGCGCGTGCGGGTCGGCTTCGAGCCCGGCACCGGCTCACCGATCATCGAGGAGCAGCCGATCGACACGACGCCGCTGCCGCTCATCGTGGTGGTCGTCGACGAGGTGGCCGACCTCATGCTGACGGCCGGCAAGGAGATCGAGAACGCGATCCAGCGGCTCTCGCAGAAGGCCCGCGCCGCCGGCATCCACCTGATCGTCGCGACCCAGCGCCCCTCGGTCGACGTCATCACCGGCGTCATCAAGGCGAACCTGCCCTCCCGCATCAGCTTCCGCGTGAGCTCCAAGATCGACAGCCGCACCGTGCTGGGCGACGCCGGCGCCGAGCAGCTCCTGGGCCAGGGCGACATGCTCTACCTCATGCCCGGCGACCGCATCGCCCGCGTCCACGGGGCCCTCGTCACCGACGGCGAGGTCGAGGCGGCGGTCCGCCACCTCAAGGCCCAGGGAATGCCCGACTATCTGGAGGACATCACCAGCGAGGGCGACGGCGAGGACGGTCCCGAGGATATGCCCTCCCTTCTCGCCGAGGGGCCTGGAAGCGGGGGCGACGCGGTCTACGATCAGGCGGTGCAGATCGTCGCCCGCGACGGCAAGGCGTCGACCAGCTACCTGCAGCGCAAGCTCGCGATCGGCTACAACAGCGCCGCCAAGCTGATCGAGCGGATGGAGGCCGAGGGCCTGATCAGCCATGCCGACCATGTCGGCCGGCGGCAGGTGCTCATGGGCCGTGGTGGAGTGGATGGCAACGAGGTCACGCAGGACTATTGAGGGTGCCGGCACGACGCGCCGGGCGCTGCTGGCCGGCATCGCGGGCTTGGCAGCACTGCCGGCCGCCCGAGCGGCGCGTGCGGCGTTGCCGCCGCCCGGCGCCGAGGCGATCGCCGAGGTCGAGCAATACCTGAACGGAATCCGCACGCTCGAGGCCGCCTTCCAGCAGGTGGCGCCCAACGGTGCCGTCTCGACCGGCAAGGTCTATCTGCAGCGCCCGGGCCGGCTGCGCTTCGACTACGACCCGCCCTCGAAGATCCTGATCGTCACGACGGACTGGCGGCTCATCTACTGGGACGGTAGCATCGACCAGGAGAACGTCATCCCGATCGCCCAGACTCCGCTGGGCTTTCTCCTCGACGAGCATGTCAGCCTGTCGGGCGACGTCGAGGTCACCAGCGTCGCCTTCCCGCCCCAGGAGATCGCGATCACGGTCCGCCGCACGGCCGCCCCCGACCAGGGCCGGGTCGTTCTCTTCCTCGCGCAGAAGCCGATGGAGCTGCGCCGCTGGACCGTGACCGACGCCCAGGGCCTGACGACGCAGATCCTGCTCGAGGGCCTCCAGACCAACCTGCCCCTCGACCCCGAGCTCTTCCGCTGGCACGACCCGAAGCTCTTCGGCCCACCCAAGAGCTGACGGTTGCGGGCCAGGCGGCATTCGCGAGGCCTCCGAGGTAGGCGCCATGAGCGGGCTGGAAGCTCTTGGCTCGCGATCCGATTGCCGGGCACGCAGGACTACGGCATACTGAATCTGCGTAGAACTGTATGTCGCGAGCAGGCGGCGGGTCGGCCGTGGCCCATGAGGCTCTGCGGAGCCGTGAGGATCGGCCGCATCCGGCGCCCGGAGGATCCGGGATGAGACCGCAAACGGTAGGAACGACCAGAAGGTCCCTGTTGGCCGCGATGGCGCTCGGCGCATGGGGGCTGGGTGCGATCGGCGTCGACCGCGCCCAGGCGGGAAGCGCCGTCAACGCCGGCAAGCTCGATGGCGTGGCGATCAAGGGCTACGATACCGTCGCCTATTTCACCGATGGCCGACCGATGAAGGGCTCGCCCGAGCATCAGCTACGAATGGCTCGGGGAGAACTGGTATTTCGCCAGTGCCGAGCACCGCAGACCTCTTCGCCGCCAACCCGATCAGGTACGCTCCGCAGTTCGGCGGTTTCTGCGCGCTCGGGATAGCGCTGGGCCATGTGGATCCGGAGGTGCGCCCCGATATCGCTTGGCGCATCCTGGACGGTAAGCTCTACCTCTTCTCCCCGCCCTTCGAGGAGGATTGGAACGCCGATCCGGCCGGGGTCGTCGCCAAGTGCCAGTGCCAACTGGCCCGCGATCGAGACCAAGCTCGCCGGCCAATGACGGACGCCGCGCTCGGGCCGGGCCTCAGGGCATAGGCGAGAAGTAGAGAACCGTCTCACCGTTTGGCCAGGCGAACGCGTCCGTACCGTGTGAGCCGTCGGAGACCCGGTAAACCGGGCCACACCTCTTGCGGTCCATCGCGATGGCCGGCGATTGCACGCAGAGCGCATCGTCCTCCACCGTGGCGGCGCCGACGAGCATGCCGCCCGGGCGACGATGGACAACGTTCCCGCTGATATCGGTCTGCTGGAAGAAGGGCGGTCCCTCGGCGAGATGCCCGCTCCAGGTTCGGCCGAAGGTCAGGCTCCTGATCGCATCACCTTTGAGACGGTCCTCGGGCCGGCCCACGAAGCCATAGGGCCACTCCGGCAGGCCCGCCTCGCGGAGCGCGTCCAGGCGCTGCGCGAGATCTTCCGGCCGCCGATGATGGGCATAGACCATTCGGAGCCCCTCGATGGAATCGTTCGGCCAGCGCCCGAGCAGGATCTTCACCGTTGCCTTGGCCTCCGCCAGCTGTCCGAGCCGGGCGTAGGCCATCGCGAGGGTCTCCAGCCCGAAGTCGCTCTGCGCGGAATCGTCGACTTGCCGTAGCGCCGCCACGGCCTCCTGATAGCGTCTGTTCATATAGAGGACGAAGCCCCGATAGCCGTGCACGTAGGGCGGCGGCCTTGGATTGAGCCGGCGAACCGTGTCCATGGCTGCCAAGGCCTCGGCCGGCCGGCCGGCATAGGTGAGGACGATGGCGAGGTTGAGGTAGCCCTCTGCGCTGTTGGGATCGAGCGCCACGGCCTTATTGGCCGACTCGATGGCCGCGTCGTGCTCCCCGTCGAGCATCTGGAGCAGCGCCAGTACCGAGAACGCCCGGGGGGTGTCGGGGTTGAGCGCGAGGGCGCGGCTGGCGGCATCGTAGGCCCGCTTGCGCACGATGGCGCTCGGCAGGACGCGAGTGTAGCTGAACGCGAAGGTGTCGACGAGGGCCCGCGCGTAGCCGGCATAGGCGTCGGCGAAGCTTGGATCCAGACTGATGGCCCGCCGATAGAAGTCTACCGCATCGCTGACCGACTTCGGCTCCGCGTTGTACACCTTCTGCTCTGCACGCAGATAATAGTCGTAGGCCTCGAGATTCGTAGTTGGCAGCCTTGTGATCTGGGTGCGCTCGGCCTCGGTAAGGCGGATGGCCAACGCTGCGACGATCTTTTCGATGACGTCGTCCTGGACCGCGAACATGTCGGCATCCGGTCGCTCGTAGCGCTCCGCCCAGAGCTGGCTGCCGGTGCGGCCGTCGACGAGCTGGGCATTGATCCGCACCCGCCCGTCCGCACGGCGCACGCTGCCCTCGAGGAGGAAGGCGACGCCCAGCTCCTCGGCCACGTGGCGGTTGTCCCGAGGCCCGTCGCGATAGGCGAAGACCGAGTTGCGAGCGATCACGAACAGGCCCGAGACCTTCGAGAGGTCGGTGATCAGGTCGTCCGTCAGCCCGCTCGCGAAATCGTCGTGCGCGACGGGCCCGTCCAAGCTGGTGAACGGCATGACGGCTATCGAGGGCTTGGTGGAGGTCGCAGTATCGCCGGGTCCGGCGCCCCGATGCGTCCAGTACCACGAGGCTGTCCCGACCCCGATGGTGAGGAGGCCCACGAATGCCGCGGCGAGCATCGGCCGCGCTCTGGCCGGCCTCGCCGGTGCTGCGACCGGCACCTCCGCACCGACGCCGTCGAGCAGTGCCCGCCAGACCTCGACCGGCTCCGCCAGATTCTTCACCCGCTGCGGCCCCATGGGGGCAAGCGCCAGATCGAGCTTCTTGCAGACCTCCTCACGGACCTTGCCGGAAATCCAGATGCCGCCGGGCTCGGCCAGCGCCTGGAGGCGGGCGGCGATGTTCACGCCTTCGCCGTGGATGTCGTCACCGTCGATGATGACGTCGCCCAGATTGATCCCGATCCGGAAGCGCAGGCGCTGATCCACGGGCAGCGCAGCCTCACGCTCCGCCATGCCGCGCTGGATGGCGGCAGCGCAGCCGACGGCGTCGATCACGCTACCGAACTCGCACAGCGTGCCATCGCCCATGAGCTTGACGATCCGACCGTGATAGTCGGTGATGAGCGGCTCGACGCAGTCCTTGTGATGCGCCTTCAGCCGATCGAGGGTGCCGATCTCGTCCTGCTCCATGAGGCGCGAGTAGCCGACAACGTCCGCCGCGAGAATCGCGGCCAGCCTGCGATCGACCCTGGTAGCGGCCATGGCACGGCCCCAAGCGTCATCCTGCGTGTCACTTGCCAGAAATAGCCTATCCGAACGATGGAGGCACGGGAGAAGACCAACAAGGCATCAGGCTCCTGGGGGAACACATTGTCGGTCGGCGGGTCGATGCTGGCGCTCCCTGGGCGGGAGAAGAGCGTCTGCCCCGATCCCCCTCTTCGTCGCCCGCGCCAGATTGCCCTCTCCACAGGGTGGAAATCGGTGGTCGGGCGTAGCATCTAACGTCCTGCAGTCCTACCGCGTGGGCTTGGCACCGCTGGCCCCAGGGGCTAGGTTGTCGGCTCGATCCGAGATCTCGACGGGAGCAGCCCTATGGGTTCGTTCAGCATGTGGCACTGGATGATCGTTCTGGCGGTCATCCTCATCGTCTTCGGCGCCGGCAAGCTGCCGCACGTCATGGGCGACCTCGCCAAAGGCATCAAGCAGTTCAAGGCCGGGATGCGCGACGACGAGGACGAGGGCGCCAAGCCCGCGATCACCAAGACCCAGGACGAGAGCAAGGCCGCCTAGAGAGCGGTCCGGGAATGGCCGGCCGGCGGGCATCATCCCGGCGGATCGGCCTTTTCAGGCGAGGCCGTGGTCCCAGGGCGGTGGGTTGGTGAGACGTGCCGCCATGAAATCCACCAAGCGACGGAGCTTTGCCGGCAGGCCTCCGCCGACCCGCGTGGCGTTGAGCGCGATCCCGGGTGGCTCCGTCTCGGGCAGATGCTGAATTGGGCGGCCATCGCCCAGCGCGTCGGCATTGCCGGCGAAAGAGACGACAGGCAGCTCGACGGTGATCTGGCCCTACGGGCTCTGAGCCTGCTGGCGCATGTCCGCCGCGCCGCGGCCTGGTGCAGGCCGCCGGCGGTCGCGAAATCGGCTGTGTCCGGGGTGCCCTGTGTCCCGGGGCGTGCCGAAGCGCCGCAGGTGGGCCGGTGAGGCGATCGAGGCCTCCTCGAGCTCGAGCGGCGTGCCCTGGCAGAGGGCCGGGAAGCCGATGCCCCGGCCGGCGCGGGTGGGCCGCCTGAGAAAGGAGGCTCGCGACGCCCATCTACGGGGCTGGGAGCAATCGGGAGAGACGTCGATGATCACGGTGAGACCCGCCGCCCGGCGCGGCCGTGCCAAGCTCGACTGGCTGGACAGCCGGCACAGCTTCAGCTTCGGCGACTATCACGACCCGGCCCATATGGGGTTCGGGGCGCTGCGGGTGGTGAACGACGACCGCGTCGCGCCCGGCCGGGGCTTCGGCACCCACGGGCATCGCGACATGGAGATCCTCACCTATCCGCTCGAGGGAGCGCTCGAGCACAAGGACAGCACGGGCACCCACTCGGTGATCCGACCCGGCGAGCTTCAGCGGATGACCGCCGGTACCGGTGTCCGCCACAGCGAGCACAACGCATCGGCGACCCTGCCCGTTCACTTCCTGCAGATCTGGGTCGTCCCGGAGCGCCAGGGTCTGGCACCGGGCTACGAGCAGAAGGCCTTTCCCGCCGCCGACCGACAGGACCGCCTCCTGTTGGTCGGTGCCCGTGACGGGCGGGACGGCGCCCTGACCATCCATCAGGACGTCGACCTCTATGCCGGGCTGCTGGGCCCCGGCAGCCGCTGCAGCCATCCCTTCGCAGCCGGCCGCCGCGGCTGGCTGCAGGTGGCGCGGGGTGCCGTCGAGGCCGACGGCATCCGGCTCGACGAGGGCGACGGGGCCGCCATCGAGAATGCGGGCCTCGTGACGCTCGCCGGCATCGAAGAGGCCGAGATTCTGCTCTTCGACCTCGCCTGAGCCCTGCGTCCGGCGCAGCGCCGCCGCGCGCGCCAAGCATAGGAGGGAAAAGACGGGCTGACACAAGGCGCGATCAGGGCGGGTCGTGGCGGTACTTCTGCTTTCTGGCCAGTGGGTTAAAAGAACGTCATTTGATCAGCCGTGTTTCAGGGAACATCCTTTGCTTTCCAGGATTTGGTGGCAGAGGGGCGTCGGTCGGGCCTGATCGATCACGGTAATTTCACCGAAGGCCGGTTGATCGACCCTCACCTGCCGGGCGTATACTTGGCAAGGGATCAGGACAGGCGCCGTCGGTCGAGATCATGCACCCTGGAGATGGGGCACGTTCGGCCGTCAATGAGGGGCAGAGGCACGATGGTGGCTGTCTCGGAGACCATGGATACCTACCGCGCCAACCGGCGGCTCGTTCGCGAGTCGATGAGCGCGCCGCTTCTCACCCGAGAGCATGAGCTGGCTCTCGCCCGGCGCTGGCGCCACGACCAGGACGAGAACGCGCTGCACGAGCTCGTCACGGCCTATATGCGGCTCGTCATCAGCACGGCGGGGCGCTTCAAGAACTACGGCCTGCCGATGGGTGACCTCGTGCAGGAAGGCGTGGTCGGCCTCATGCAGGCGGCCGCCCGCTTCGAGCCGGAGCGCGACGTCCGGTTCTCGACCTATGCGGCCTGGTGGATCAGGTCGGCCATGCAGGATTTCATCCTCCGCAATTGGTCCGTCGTGCGCACCGGGACGACGGCCGCGCAGAAGTCCCTGTTCTTCAACCTCCGCCGCCTGCGCGCCAAGCTCGACGACGGCCGCAACGCCATGCTCGGCCACGAGGGTCGCGTCTGGATCGCCGAGGAGCTGGGGGTCAATGTCCGCGACGTCGAGGCCATGGAGACCAGGCTGACCGGCGGCGACCAGTCGCTCAACGCCACCATCAGCGCGCAGGGCGAGGATGCGTGGCAGGACTTTCTCGCCGACGAGCGGCCGACGCCCGAGGAGGTCGTCGGCAACTCGCACAATTCGCGGACCCGGTCGCGCTGGCTCGCCTCGTCGCTGGCCGAGCTCAACGACCGGGAGCGAACGATCATCCGCGAGCGGCGGCTGCGCGAGGACGGGCGGACCCTCGAGGAGCTGGGCGTGCGCCTCGGGATCAGCAAGGAGCGCGTGCGGCAGATCGAGCATCGGGCCCTGCTGAAGCTGAAGGCCGCCCTCCTGCGGCACATCAAGGACCCGGCCGAGACGTCGCTGCTGACGGCCGTCCCCGCCTGACCTGCCGGCGGCCCGGACCCCCGCTCGGAGTCGGCGCGGGCATTCGTCATATCTCGTCGGGCTGGTCGCCCCCGTGCTAAGGAGCCTCCTGCCCCGCGGCGGGGCCTGCCCCGCCCCAGGGCCGCTCGCAACGGGGAGGTCTCTGCGATGGCTGGGGCCGGCAAGGGGTCGGCCGCGCGCATACGCATCATGGACGGCGACATCACGGAGCTCGACCTGGATGCGATCGTCAACGCGGCCAATGAGCGGCTGGCCCCCGGCGGCGGGGTCTGCGGCGCCATCCATCGGGCGGCGGGGCCGGAGCTCGCCGAGGCCTGCGCGGCGCTCGGCGGCTGCCGCACGGGCGACGCCAGGCTGACGCCGGGCTTCCGGCTGCCGGCCCGCTATGTGATCCACGCGGTGGGCCCGGTCTGGGAGGGTGGCGGATCGGGCGAGGACGAGGCCCTGGCCGGCTGCTACCGCCGCTCGCTCGAGCTGCTCCGGGAGCATGGGCTCGGGACCATCGCGTTCCCCGCCATCTCGACCGGCATCTACGGGTTCCCGCCGGAGCGCGCCGCCGGGATAGCGGTCGGCACCGTGGCGAGCTTCCTCGGGCAGGACGAGGCGGTGGCCCTCGTCGTGCTCTGCTGCTTCGGGCGACGCTCGACCGCCCTGCACGAGGCGGCGCTGGCGCGGCTCCTCGGGCCGACAGGCTGACTGTCGATGCAGCCCGACATCGTCTGCCTCGGCGAGCCGCTGGCCGAGCTCAACCAGACGGAGCGGGGCCTCGCCCGCTTCCTGGCCGGCCATGGCGGCGACACCTCGAACTGCGCCATCGCCGCGGCCCGGGTCGGCGGCCGGGTCGGCTATCTGACGCGAGTGGGCGCCGACAGCTTCGGTGACGGCTTCCTCGAGCTCTGGGCCGGGGAAGGGGTCGACACCGGCGAGATCGAGCGGGACGAGCAGGCGCCGACCGGCATCTACTTCGTCACGCACGGGCCGGGCGGCCATGAGTTCAGCTACTATCGGAAAGGCTCCGCAGCGAGCCGCATGACGCCCGCCTTCGTTCCCGCGGCCTATGTCGAGGGGGCGCGGATTCTGCATGCGTCCGGGATCAGCCAGGCGATCTCCGAGAGCGCCTGCGATGCCGTCTTCCGGGCGATCGAGATCGCGCGGGGCGCCGGCACCCTGGTCGCCTACGACACCAATCTGCGCCTGCGCCTCTGGCCCGTGGCACGGGCGCGGGCGGTGATCAACGAGGCCCTCAGGCAGGCCGACCTGGCGCTGCCCGGCCTCGACGACGCGCGGACCCTGACCGGGCTCGAGGATGCCGACGGCATCGCTGACCATTTTCTGCGGCTGGGTCCGGGCATCGTCGCGCTGACGCTCGGGCCCGCCGGGGTCCTGGTGGCGACGCCGCAGCGGCGTCAGCGTTATCCCGCCCATGCGGTGGCGGCCGTCGACGCCACCGGGGCGGGCGATGCCTTCGACGGTGCCTTTCTGGTCGAGTATCTCCGCACCGGCGACGCGTTCGCGGCCGGCCGCTTCGCCAATGCCGCCGCCGCCCTGGCCACCACCGGCTTCGGCGCGGTGGCGCCGCTGCCGACCCGGGCCGCGGTCGAGGCCCTTCTCGCCGAGGAGACCCGCCGATGACCCCCGCCCTCGTCGGCCTCGATTGGGGCACCACGAGCTTTCGCGCCTATCTGATGGACGCGCTCGGCGGGATCCAAGACCGCATCACCTCGCCCCTGGGCATCCTGCAGGTCGAGGCCAATGCCTTCGAAGCCGTGCTCGAGCGGCAGCTCGGGGACTGGCTGGCCAGCCAGCCCGATCTGCCGATCATCGCCTCGGGCATGATCGGCAGCCGCCAGGGCTGGGTCGAGGTGCCTTACCTGCGCTGCCCGGCCGGCATCGAGGAGCTCGCGCACGGGCTCCATCTGCACACCTCCGGGCGCGGCCGGAAGGTGCGCTTCGTCCCGGGCCTCCTGGTCGAGGGCGCCCTTCCCGACGTGATCCGCGGCGAGGAGACGCAGATCGTGGGTGCCTTGGCCGATCACCCCGGTGCCGCGGTCTTCCTCCTGCCCGGCACGCACTGCAAATGGGCGCGGGTGGAGGGCGGCCGGGTCGTCTGGTTCGCCACCTTCATGACCGGCGAGCTCTATGCGGTGCTGCGTCAGCACTCGATCCTCGGCCGCCTCATGACCGGGGAGGCCTTCGACGAGCCGGCCTTCGTCCGCGGCGCCCGGGTGGGGTTGGACCGGTCGCCGGCTGCTGGCGGCCTGCTGCGCCGGATCTTCAGCGCCCGCACCCTCGGCCTCGTCTCCGATCTCGAGGGCCCGGCCGTCGCCTCGTACCTCTCCGGCCTCCTGATCGGAAGCGAGATCCGCGAGGCGCTCGGCTGCGTCGACGGCGCCGCCCGGGCGAGCGGCGTGGTCCTCGTCGGCGGCAGCGATCTCGTGGCGCGCTACACCGTGGCGCTGCAGCTGGCGGGCGTGGCGGCGCAGAGCTCGACCCCGGATGCGGCGGCGCGCGGCCAGCATCTTCTGGCAGAGACGGCGGGGCTCCTCGAATGAGCAGGGCATCTCTGGGCGACTGGCTGGCGCCGCTGCCGCTGGTGGCGATCCTTCGAGGCGTGCGGCCGGACGAGGCGGTGGGCATCGGCCGGGCCCTCCTCGACGCCGGCTTCAGGATCATCGAGGTCCCCCTGAACTCCCCGGAGCCGTTCGTCAGCATCGGCAGGCTCGTCGAGGCTTTCGGGGAGCGCACGCTGATCGGCGCCGGCACGGTGCTCGCCGCCGGGGATGTGGCTCGGCTCGCGGTGGCCGGGGGCCGGCTCGTCGTCATGCCGCACGCCGACCCGGCCGTCATCGGCGAGGCCAAGCGGCTGGGCCTGCTCTGCCTCCCGGGGGTCGCCACGCCGACCGAGGCCTTCGCGGCGCTGGCCGCGGGCGCCGACGGGCTGAAGCTGTTTCCCGGCGAGCTGATCGGGCCGCCGGTCCTCAAGGCGCTGGGGGCGGTCCTGCCGCCGGCCACGCGGCTGTTCCCGGTGGGCGGCATCACGCCCGGGACGATGGCGGCCTACGTGGCGGCCGGAGCCGACGGGTTCGGCCTGGGCTCGGCCCTCTACAGGCCCGGAATGACGCCGGCCGATGTCGCCCGCACGGCGGCCGTCTTCGCCGGTGCCTGGTCCGAGCTGGCGGCCGGCCAAGGACGGAGCCGCCTCTATTGCGGCTGCTGGAGCCCCTGGAGCCCCGAGCCCAGGTTGAGATCGAGCTTGGCGGGGCCGCCGGCCGGGGAAGCGGGCTTGGCCGCGGCCGCGGGCGCAGCCGCCTTGGACGACGGCGCTGCGCCGGGCTGGGCTGCCTGCGGCGCCCCCTGGGGGGCCTCCCGAACGAACAGCTGCACCAGCGTCGCCTGATCGGGCAGGCCGGTCTTGGGCAGCTTCTCCTTGGCCTGGTACGCCTCGAGCGCGCTCTGCGTCTTGGGCCCGAAATTGCCGTCGGGCGTGCCGCTGAGAAAGCCTCCATCGACCAGACGCTGCTGCACCCGGCGCAGGACCTCGGTGTAGATCGGGACCGTGTTGTCGCCGACCTTCGCCTCCTCCACCTGCGAGCGCTCGGTGAGGCGGTCCCGGCCCAGATACTCGGCCAGCTTCAAGGCGACCTCGGCCAGATGCTCGTCGGGATTACGCTCGCAGTGCGAGGCGACCATCTTGAGGAGCGTGTCCGGGCTCTGCCAGGGCGCTATGTCGTAGATTCCCGCCTGGAGCATGTTCAGGCCGGTGAGAAAGCCGTCCAGCCAGCCGGCGAATACGACGAGGCCCTTCTGGTCCTTCTGCTGGATCGCCTGGCTCAGGGATTTGCAAGTGTCGAATCCCATGCCCTTGGGCGCGAACGAGCCGGCCTTGTCGGCGGCGAGCGCAGGCGGCCCCGCGAGCAGCGAGAAGGCGAGCGGTACGACGAGGTGGCGAGGCGCGTGCAACGGGTTCCATCCTTCCAGGCCGGCCATGGCCGCGATCCGGGCCTTCCCTACCTTAGGCTGCCGACGTCCGGCAAGGGCCGGGCCTGCCCGCCTGCCCGCCCGGTGGTGCCATGCCCGGATCGCCGGTGGACCTGTACCGGCGCCGGCATCCTGCCTTCTTTTGCGATGCGGCATCGCAAGAATCGGGTGTCGCCTGGATCGGCCGGTGGCTTAGGACAATCCGGCCAGATCGGGAGAGCGAGCATGGCGACGTTCGATGCGGCCGAATGTGCCGTCACCTACGAGCGGGTCGAGCGGGCGATCCGCTACATCGACGCCCACCGCGAGGAGCAGCCGGGCCTCGAGGAGGTGGCGCGCGCGATGGGCCTCGGCCCGTTCCATGCCCAGCGTGTCTTCACGCGCTGGGCCGGCGTCAGCCCGAAGCAGTTCCTGGCGCTGCTGACGATCGAGGATGCGAAGGCACGGCTTCGCGACGCGGAGAGCGTGCTCGGCGTGGCCCTCGATGTCGGGCTCTCCGGGCCGTCGCGCCTGCACGACCTCTTCGTCAAGCTCGAGGGCGTGACGCCCGGCGAGTACAAGGCGATGGGCAAGAGCCTCGAGATGCGCTGGGGCGTCCATCCCACGCCCTTCGGCGACGCGCTGCTCGTCCTGAGCGATCGCGGCCTCTCGCGGCTCGCCTTCGTCGCCGGCGAGCCGCTGCAGGACGTGCTCGAGGAGGCCAAGGCGGCGTGGCCGCTGTCGCGGTTCCACGCCGACCCGGCGGCGACGCTGCCGCTCGCCCGCCGCATCTTCCAGCCGGCCGCCGAGGACGCGCCGCTCCGCGTCCTCATCAGGGGAACGCCGTTCCAGATGCAGGTCTGGCGGGCGCTGCTCCGGATCCCATCCGGCAGCACCGTCACCTATGGCGGCCTCGCGCGGGCGCTCGGCCACGAGGGCGCCGCGCGCGCCGTCGGCACCGCCTGCGGCCAGAACCGCATCGGCTTCCTCGTGCCCTGCCATCGGGTCATCCGGGAGACCGGGGCACTCGGTGGCTACCGATGGGGGCTGACGATGAAGCGGGCGATGCTGGCCTGGGAGGCTGCCCAGGCGCTGACCGACGGCCCGGCAATCGCCGCGTAACCCGCGGGTCCAGGCTCTTCCCGCCGGCCGGCCGGGCGGCGTAGGGTCGCGGCCCTGCCCGGGAGGTTCGCCCATGACGTCGCCGCCGATCGAGGTCGAGCTCTACAGCGACACGCAGACCCGCCCGACCCCGGCGATGCGGCGGGCGATGGCCGAGGCCCTGGTCGGCGACGAGCAGCAGCACGAGGACCCCGAGGTCAACGACCTCTGCGCCGAGGTCGCGGATCTCCTGGGCAAGGAGGCGGCGGTCTTCCTCCCCTCCGGCACCATGTGCAACGAGATCGCGCTCGCCGTGCAGTGCCGCCCGGGGGAGGAGGTGCTCGTCCACGAGACGGCGCATCCGATCCACGCCGAGGCCGGCGGGCCCGCGGCGCTGGCGCGGGTCGTGCTGACTCCGCTGCCGGGCGCCCGCGGCATCTTCGGGCCCGCCGCCCTCGAGGCGCGCATTCGGACCACCAACCGCCATGCGCCGCGCTCCCGCCTCGTCTCGGTCGAGCAGACGAGCAATCTCGGCGGCGGCACGGTCTGGTCCTTGGCCCAGATCCAGGCCGTGACCGACGTCGCCCGGCGCCATGGGCTCGTCACGCACATGGACGGCGCCCGCCTGATGAACGCCGTTGTCGCCAGCGGCGTCGCCGCGCGCGACTTCTGCGCTCCGGTGGACAGCGCCTGGATCGATTTCAGCAAGGGGCTCGGTGCCCCGGTGGGCGCCGTGCTCGCCGGCTCCCGACCCTTCATCGACGAGGCCTGGCGCTTCAAGCAGATGATAGGCGGGGCGATGCGCCAAGCCGGCATCCTGGCGGCAGCCTGCCGCTATTCGCTCCGCCACCATGTCGATCGGCTGGCCGTCGATCACGCGAACGCGCGGCGGCTGGCCCGGGGCCTCGCGACGCTCCCCGGCATCGTGCTCGATGCGGAGACCGTCGAGACCAACATCGTCCTGTTCGAGATCGTCCGAGACGATCTCGATGCCGCGGGGCTGGTGGCGGCGCTGCGGCGCCGGGGCGTGCGCATGGGTGCCATGGGGCCCCGGCGCGTCCGCGCCGTGACGCATCTCGACGTCGACGAGGCCGGCGTGGATCGCGCCGTCACGGCGACGGCAGAGGCGCTGCGGGCCTGAGGCCGGGCTGCACGCTCAATAGGCGCCGCGGCCGGTGAAGCCGCCCATGAGCGTCGCAGCGATGATCCGGAGGTCGAGCAGCAGCGACCAGTTGCGGATGTAGTGGAGGTCGAGCTCGACCCGGCGCCGCATGGTCTCGACGGTCTCGGTGGCGCCGCGCAGCCCGTTGATCTGCGCCCAGCCGGTGATGCCCGGCTTGACCCGATGCCGGGCGAGGTAGCCGTCGATGAGCGGCTCGTAGTGGCGGTTGTGGGTGATGGCGTGGGGCCGGGGGCCGACGATCGACATCTCGCCCTTGAGCACGTTCAGGAGCTGCGGCAGCTCGTCGATGCTGAGGCGGCGCAGCAGGCGGCCGAGCCTCGTCACGCGCGGATCGTGCGGCGCCGCCTGGGGAAGCTCCTGCTCGGTGCCGTCGGCGCAGCGCTCGACATACATGGTGCGGAACTTGAGCACCTCGATGATCTCGTTCCGAAAGCCGTTCCGCTTCTGCCGGTAGAGCGCCGGCCCGGGCGAACTCGAGGCGGACGGCCAGCGCCACCGCCAGCATCAAGGGTGCGAGGAGCAGCAGGGCGAGCCCGGCGATGACGCGGTCCTCGATCTCCTTCAGCACGCCCCCCCAGCCCTCGAGCGGGCGGCCGTACACGGCGAGCAGGGGCACGCCCGCTAGCTGGGCTACGCCCCGGCCGCGCAGATGGAAGCCGATCAGGTCCGGGCAGAGCCGGACGTCGACCGGCAGGTTTCTCAGCTTGCGCATGCAGTCGAGCAGCCGGCCCTCGGCACTCCACGGCAGGGCTACCACGACGAGATCGACGCGATGACGCCGCGCGAAGGTGACTAGGTCGTCGATCGTGCCGAGCACCGGGTAGCCGCCCAGATAGTGGGGCACCCGAGCCCGCCGATCGTCGAAGATGCCGATCAGCCTCACCTCCTCGACTTGGCCCTCGAGCTGCTCGACGAGGCGCTGGCCGAGCTCGCCCGCGCCGACGATCACGAGGTTGCGCCGCAGCCGGCCGGCGCGGTTCCACCGGGCGATCGCCAGGTGCAGCCCGAGCCGGGTCAGGGCGACGCCGGCGACGCCGAGGACGAGCGCGAGGAGGAAGGGCTGCAGAGCCGGCGACGCGGCCCCCGTCAGGGCCGACCTGACGCCCAGAACCGCCAGGAGCGCCAACGTCCAGCACAGCGCGAGGCGGCCGAGCTGATCCATCGGCGCCGTGAGCCGCCCGGCTCGATAGACGCCCGCCAGCTCGAAGGCCCGAAGCGCCAGCAACGTCCAGATCAGCGCATCCTGGACTAGACCTGACGCCGGCCCTGCGGAGGCCTGGGCGAGCAGCGCCGCGGCCACCGGCACCGCCCCCACCACTGCCGCGTCGAGGATACGCAGGCAGCCCGCGACGACCGCCAGCGGAATCAGAGTGTCCAGCCGACCGGATTCATCGTCCCGCGCACGATCTCGCCTCTCGAGGGTAGCGTCCACGGCAGGGATCATGGATCGGCTCGGCACCACCGATTGCTGCCAGCCGGCCCGATGCCGGTGCCGAGCCGCTCCCGGCGCTCGCTCGCCATTTGATAGCAAGCTGGAGGTCAGAAGGCAACTATTTGGCGATCTCCTGTGGAGTTCTCGCCTTCTGGTTGATCACGATCGCGTTTCACCGGCCGATCTGTGACGGACATCACGGGTCGCCGGCTCCGTTCAGACTAGGATTTCGGGGGAATGGACAACGCCTCGAGCAATCGCACATGAGCCCTTGGCACCTCGACACGAGGATCGCGATGCCGGCCCTGTTGGGCCTGGGGCTGGCTGCGGCATTTCTCGTCGTCCTAGGCGGCGCGGTCACGCAGCGGAGGCCGGTGCCCGAGGAGGCGGCGCGGCCGATGCCGACGGCCACCGCCGAGCAGCTCCAGCTTTGCGTTACGCCGCGCGGTTTCTGTCCCGTCGGGGGGCCGCACCCCGAAGGCGAGCCTTGCAAGTGCGTGGATACCCTGCAGGGCATGGTCCAGGGCCGCGCCTGGTCGCTCGACACCGTGCTCGCACATCCGGGATTGCTGCCCGACGCGCCGGAGGCCGATCCGGACGAGTGAGGCCGCGCCGGACATGCCCGTCAGGGGCCGTTCGAGCGAGCGATGACGGCGCACTCCCCGCCCGCGGCGAGGATAGGCCGGCAGGCCTTCTCGGCGGCTCCCCGGGTGGCGAACCCGCCGCCCAGAACCCGATAGAAGACGCCCTTGCCCGGCACCTCGACCGAGGGCGGGGGCAGGGGGTGGATCGCAGCGAGGCTCGGGTATCTCTGGAGAAGCCTGCCCCATGCCGCGTGGGCCGCCTCGAGGCTGCTCATCGACGCCAGATGGATGGCGTAGCCGCTGGTCCCGCCGGCAGAGGACGCGCCCGGTCGACCGGGCTCCGGTGCCGCCCGAGCCGTCCGCGACGAGGCCGACCGCCGAGCCGTCGGCCCGGCCGGATTCCGGCTCGCCGCCTGTCCGTCATTGGGCGATGCCGCAGAAGCGGCCGCGGCCCGTGCCTCCGCCATGATCTCCGGCGGCGGAAGGGCACTCTTGCCGGGCTGCGGCGGGATCACCGGCGGTGGCGGTGGCGTCTCGCTCTCGGTGATGCCGCCACGGGCCGCTAGATCGCTCCGGGCCTTGGCGAGATTGGCGACGATCGCCTGGGTTGTCGGATTGTCCTTGCCCAACGTGTCCTGCGCCACGGCCGAGCCGCGCTCGAGCAGCGGAATGGCCTGGTCGGGCTTGCCCTCCTGCATGTAGAGCATCGCCAGGTTGTTCAGGCCCTTCGCCGCTTCGGGCGAGCTCGCGCCGACGGCCTTCTGCAACAGGGCCAGGGACTGAACGTAGAGCGGCTCCGCCTCGGCGAGCCGACCCTGGGAGCGGTAGAGCAGGGCCAGGTTGTTGAGGCTGGCGGCGAGTTCCGGCGGGATCGCGGTCGCCCTGCTTCCGGGCCAGGTCGACAGAGCGGCGGAGAAGGGGCTCGGCCTCGTCGACCCGGCCGAGTCGGCGATAGACCTCGCCGAGATTGCCGACCTCCACGCCGACACGCGGGTCGTCGTGGCCGTAGGTCTTCTCGGCCTCGGCGAGCGTCCGCTGAAAAAAGGGCAGAGCCTCCTCGTAGCGCTGCTGCTGAAGCAGGGCCACACCCTTCTGGTAGTCGCTCTGGTCCACCTGAGCGACGGCGCCGACGCCGGCCGCGGTGCCGAGGAAGGCCGCCAGGGCCAGCGGCAACCATGCTTGGCGCAGCACCATCGAGAGGCTTCCGCGTTGAGTCCGAGCAGCGGGTAGGATGGAAGCTCGTGTCGTTTTGTCCAGCCCGGCCCGCTCGTGCCGAGCCATTTGCGGTGGGCCGAGGCCTCTGCCAGATAGGGCGCTCGAGGTCACGTGCGGCCAGGAGACGGGCTTTGGCGATACCGACCCCCAGCGGGTACCGCGCGCTCGGCGAGGACACGCTCGGCGCCTATCTCCAGGCGCATCCGGATCTGGCGCGACGCCTCGGTGGCCGAGCCGAGGACTGGACCGTCGGCGAGGTGGGCGACGGCAATCTCAACCTCGTCTTCATCGTCGACGGCCCGGCCGGCAGCCTCTGCGTCAAGCAGGCCCTGCCCTATGTCCGGCTGGTCGGCGAGAGCTGGCCGCTGCCGCTCGATCGCGCCACGTTCGAGCATGCCGCGAGCGTCATCCAGGCCGGCCACGCGCCCGGGCTGGTCCCCATCATCCACCACTACGACCCGGCCCTCTACCTGATCGTCATGGAGCGCCTGAGCCCGCACGTCATCATGCGCCGCGGCATGATCGAGGGCATCGTCTATGGCCACTTCGTCGAGCACATCACGGACTATCTGGCGCGAACCCTCTTCTTCACCTCCGATCTCGCCATGCCGGCCGCGGACAAGAAGGCGATGATCGCCCGCTTCTGCCCCAACACCGAGCTCTGCCGGATATCCGAGGACCTGATCTTCACCGATCCCTACCGGATCGCGGAGCTCAACCGTTGGACCAGCCCGTGGCTGGACGACGCGGCCGAGGCGATCCGCGGCGACGCGGCGCTCAAGCGGGCCGTCTCGGCGCTCAAGCTCAAATTCATGAGCGAGGCGCAGGCGCTCCTGCACGGCGATCTGCACACGGGCTCGATCATGGTGACGGCCGAGGACACACGGGTCATCGATCCGGAGTTCGCCTTCGTCGGGCCGATGGGCTTCGACGTGGGCAAGCTGATCGGCGAGCTGCTGCTCAGCTTCTTCAGCCAGCGCGGCCACGAGCGGGCCTGCGGCGAGCGCGATGCCTATCGCGCCTGGATCCTGGACTCGGTGGTCGGCGTCTGGCGTGGCTTCGAGCGGAAATTCAAGGAGCTCTGGGACACCCATCCGACCGGTGCGGCTTATCCCCGAGCCCTCTTCGAAGGCCCCGACGGGCGGCGGTCGCTCGAGCTGGCCCAGGAGCAGCTTCTGCGCCATATCTTCGTCGACAGCCTCGGCTTCGGCGGCTGCGCGATGATCAGACGCACCCTCGGCCTCGCCCACAATATCGATATGGAGCATATCGCGGATCCCGAGCGCCGCGCCGCCTGCGAGCGCCGCAACCTTCGACTGGCTCGGGAGATCGTGGTCGGCGCCGGCGCGATCGGCGGGATCGAGGCGGTCACGGCGCGGGCGCGACAGCTCGACGCGGCGGCCGCGGATGGGCGCGGGACCGGTTGATCGACATGACGATCTCGCGCAGAAGGCGGACAAACGACGGTCCGGACCTCACGACCCCATGTATAAGGCGGGCGCGGCCGCCGATATGCCGCTCTCGAGGGAGGAAGAACCCATGAGTCCGGTCCTGCCCACACGGGGGCTGGCATCTGTGAGAGCCGATGGCGAGGCACCCGCGACGACGCGGCCGCGTCCATCGCGCGAGGAGGCCGAGAGCGCCGTCCGAACCCTGTTGCGCTGGATCGGCGAGGAGGCGACGCGCGAGGGTCTGGCCGACACCCCCGCCCGGGTGGTGAAAGCGTTCGAGGAATATTCGGCCGGCTACCGTCTCGACCCCACCGATATCCTGCGTCGCACCTTCGAGGAGGTCGAAGGCTATGACGAGATGGTCGTGCTGCGGGACATCGGCTTCGAGTTGCACTGCGAGCACCATCTGGCACCGATCATCGGCCGGGCGCATGTGGCTTACCTGCCGACCCATCGGGTCGTCGGGATCAGCAAGCTGGCCCGGGTCGTCGAGGCCTTCGCCAAGCGTCTGCAAATCCAGGAGCGCATGACGTCGCAGATCGCCGACGCCATCCAGGACGTGCTCGATCCGCGCGGCGTCGGCGTCGTGATCGAGGCGACCCACCATTGCATGACCAGCCGTGGCGTCCGCAAGCCCGGCTCGCTCATGGTGACGAGCCGGCTGCTCGGCGAGTTCAAGACCAATCCGGACACCCGCCGCGAGTTTCTGTCCTTCGTCGCCGGCCCGCGCGGAGAGGGGCTCGGCCGGGGCTGAGGCGGTCCTGCCCTATCTTTCACTGATCAGGGAGGTCGCTCATGCCGACGCCGGGCCCTCTCCAGGAATGGAACGCGGAGGGCTACGCCCGATCCGCCCGGTTCGTCTCCGATCTCGGCATGCCGGTCGTCGAGCTTCTGGCTCCCAGGGCCGGCGAGCGGGTCCTCGACCTGGGCTGCGGCGATGGTGCCCTGACCCTCGAGCTCCAGCGGCTCGGGGCCGTGGTCGTGGGCGTCGACGGTGCCCCTGACATGGTCCGCCGGGCCCGGGAGCTGGGGCTCGACGCGCGGGTCGCCGACGGGGCCGCCCTGACCTTCCAGCACGAGTTCGACGCCGTCTTCTCCAACGCGGCCCTCCACTGGATGAGCCGGGACCCCGACGCCGTGATTCGGTGCGTGGCCCGGGCGCTGAGGCCAAAGGGGCGCTTCGTCGGCGAGATGGGTGGGCACGGCAATGTTGCGGCCATCACCGTCGCCCTCGCCTCCGTGCTCGAACGCTACGGGATCGACGGTGCCGCCGCCAACCCCTGGTATTTCCCTACGCCCGAGGGCTACCGGGCGCGCCTGGAGAAGGCGGGCTTTCTCGTGTCGCGGATCGAGCTCGTTCCGAGGCCGACGCCGCTCGCGGCCGGCATCGAGGCCTGGCTCGAGACCTTCGGCGGGCCGTTCCTGAAGCACTTGCCCGAGGCGGAGCGGGGCCCGGCCCTTCGGGCGACGATCGGGCTGCTCGCCCCGGCGCTGCGGGACGAGCGGGGACAGTGGACGGCAGACTATGTGCGCCTCCGCTTCGAGGCGTCCTTGCCGGCCTGAAGGCTCTCGTGCGGTGCCGACCCTGGCCCCGGTCGCGGTCGGGTGCTAGGCCGCGGCCAGGAGCATGGGCCGATCGGGCGTCGGCTCGCCAGGCGAAGGGAACAGCAAAGACATGCTCGTCGACGGAAAGGCCAGGCGGACGATCTGGGTGGCCGAGGACGGCCGGACCGTGCGCATCCTCGACCAGACGCGCCTGCCGCACGAGCTCGAGGTGGTCGGTCTCGGGGCAGCCGAGGATGCGGCACGCGCCATCGAGACGATGCAGGTGCGGGGCGCCCCGCTGATCGGCGCCACGGCCGCCTACGGCGTCTGCCTGGCCATGCTGGCCGACGCCTCGGACGCCGGCCTCGACGCGGCCGTCGCGCGTCTGGCCCGGACGCGGCCCACGGCGGTCAATCTCCGCTGGGCGCTCGAGCGGATGCGGGGAGCCCTCCTGAACCAGCCGCATGAGCGCCGGGTGGATCTCGCCTATGCCGAGGCCGGACGGATCTGCGAGGAGGACGTCCTGATCTGCCGTGCCATCGGCGAGCATGGACTTCCGCTGATCGAGGCCGCCGCTGCCCGAAAGGCGCCTGGCGAGCCGGTCAACATCCTCACCCACTGCAACGCCGGCTGGCTCGCCACCATCGACTGGGGCACCGCCACGGCCCCGATCTACAGGGCCCAGGCGGCCGGCATACCGGTCCATGTCTGGGTGGACGAGACGCGCCCGCGCAACCAGGGCGCCTCGATCACCGCCTTCGAGCTGCTGCATCAGGGCGTCCCGCACACCGTCGTCGCGGACAATGTCGGCGGCCATCTGATGCAGCGCGGCATGGTCGACCTCTGCCTCGTCGGCACCGACCGCACCACGCGCACCGGCGACGTCTGCAACAAGATCGGCACCTACCTCAAGGCCCTGGCCGCCCACGACAACGGCGTGCCGTTCTACGTGGCGCTGCCGTCGACCACGATCGACTGGCGGATCGGCGACGGGCGGGAGATCCCGATCGAGCAGCGGGACGCCCGGGAGCTCACGCGGATGCGCGGGCTGACGGAGGACGGCCGCCTCGAGACCGTGCGGATCACCCCGGCCGGCAGCCCGGCGGCCAACTGGGCGTTCGACGTCACGCCCTCCCGCTACGTCACGGCGCTCGTCACCGAGCGCGGCAGCTGCGCCGCCTCGGCCGAGGGGCTGGCCGGACTCTACCCGGATCTGGCCGCGTGACGGTCGGCCTGCTCTGCGCCATTCCCCAGGAGCTGGACCACCTGCAGGCGGCGCTGGTGCCGGGCGGCACCGAGACGATCGCGGGCCTGCGCTTCGATCGCGGCACGCTCGACGGCCGGGAGGTCGTGCTGGTCGGTGCCGGCATCGGCAAAGTGAGCACGGCCCTGGTCGCCACCCTCCTGGCCGAGCGCTTCGGCGCGCGGCCGATCGTCTTCACGGGCGTCGCCGGCGGCCTCGACCCCGACCTCCATATCGGCGACGTCGTCATTGCCGACCGGGCCATCCAGCACGATGCGGGCGTTATCCAGGCCGGGCGCATCCAGACCTATCAGGCCGGCCACGTGCCGTTCTTCAACCCCACCCGCGAGCTCGGCTGGGCGGTCGAGCCCGCGCTGCTGGCGCGCGTCCAGGCGGCGCTGGGCGACCTCGTCCTGCCGCCGCTCTCCCGCGGGGCCGGCGGCGGTGGGGGGCGCCCGCGCATCGTCTACGGGCCCATCCTCACCGGCGATCAGTATCTGAACTGCGAGGCGACGCGGGCGCGGCTGTTTCAGGAGCTGCGCGGCCGAGCCATCGAGATGGAGGGCGGAGCGCTGGCCCAGGTCTGCGCCGCCTTCGACCTGCCCTGGCTCGACGTCCGGGCCCTCTCCGATCTCGCCGGCCAGGAGTCCGTCTTCGACTTCAGGGCTTTTGTCGAGGAGGTCGCGGCGAGCTCGGCGACTATCCTCCGCCGCCTCCTGGCCGTGCTTTGACCCCGCGGGTCAGTTCGGGAAGCCGAAGAAGCCGGGTCGCAGCGCGTTGAGCTGGCGGACATCAGTCTGCAGGAACTGCACCTGACGCTGCAGCGCCTCGATCCGCTGGTTCTGGGCCTCGATCAGGAGGCAGAGCTTGTAGCTCTCGCTGGTCGGCCGGAAGCCCGCCGCGTTGCAGCGCTCGTGCTGCTGCTGGACCAGCTGCTGCTCGATCTCCTCCTGCGGGACGCAGGCCGCGCAGGCGAGGACGAGGGGCAGGAGGAGGGGCGTCAGGCGGGCCACGATCTCGTCACCTCACCGAGGGCCGGCCGCGACGACGGTTCCTGTGCTCCGCCGTAGCTGCCGACATAGAGGAAGCCCACGATCTGATCCTCCGCGGCCAGCCCGAGGCCCGCCTTGATGGTCGGGTCGTACGCGTTCAGGCCGGTCGACCATTTGGCGGCGAAGCCCAGGGCGTGGGCCGCGAGGAGCATGTTCTGCGCCGCGGCGCCGGCCGAGAGGAGCTGCTCGACCGGCGGGATCTTGCCGCGCGCCTCCACGGTATGGAGGGCGACCACGATCACGACCGGCGCCCGCAGCGGCGCCGTGCGCTGCTTCGCGACCTCCGCCTCGACCGCGTCCGGCCGGGCCTGGAGCAGGGCCTCGGCGAAGAGGGTGCCCAGCCGCTCGCGCGCCTCGCCCTGGACCACCAGGAAGCGCCAGGGACGCAGCTTGCCGTGGTCGGGCGCGGCCGCGCCGGCCTCGAGGACGAGCCGCAGCTGGTCGGCATCGGGGCCGGGCGGCGCCATCTTCACCTGCGGCACGGTCCGCCGCGTCAATATCGCCTCGATGGCATCCATGCTGCTCGAGCTCCTCTCCGCGTCCGACCCCAGAACTCGGGGACCGGAGGCCGGCGGTCAACACGGAACGGCATGCCGGCCGGCGAGTTTGTTGCTGCGCTGCGGTACTTCAGGTTGCTTCAAGAATGTTAACCTCTTTTCGGACTTGATGACGCAGTGCGAGAGCCCCATTGTGCGCTGCGTGAACGAGAACATACGGGTCGGCCAGAAGGCGGGAAGCATGGAGCACGGCTATTTCATCGAGGACATCGAGCCGGGCATGACGGCGATGTTCGGCAAGACCATAACCGAAGCCGACATCCTGATGTTCGCGGGAGTCTCCGGGTGACACCAATCCTGTGCATCTGAACGAGGAGTTCGCCTTCGACACGCCCTTCAAGGGTCGCATCGCGCACGGCATGCTGACCGCCAGCCTGATCTCGACCGTGCTCGGCACCAAGCTGCCCGGGCCGGGCTGCGTCTATCTGAGCCAGACGATGCGGTTTCTGGCGCCCGTTCGCGCCGGCGAGACCGTTCGCGCCGTGGTGACGGTCAAGGAGGTCGACCTCGAGAGGCGGCGTGTCCGGCTCGAGACGGTATGCCGGGTCAGCGGTCAGGACGTCCTCTCCGGCGAGGCGGTCCTGGTCGTCTCCACGCGCCCCCAGGTCGAGGCGCCCGCGGCTTGAGCCAGGGTGGCTCTGGTCAAGCGCTTTGCCATGGCGTTCGGCATTTCAGGAGGTAGTTGAGGATGGTGGGGAGCTTGCGCACGGCAGCCACGAGGGCCGCCAGCGGTCGAATATAGGATCCCTAAAGGAGCAGATCGCCCTCAGCGCGTGTCCATGAGCTCGCCCTTGGCCATGGCGAGGTGATGCGGCTGATGATGGTCTCCGCTGACCATGATGCCGATAAAGCCGAGGCCACGAATGTGCTGCACTTCTTTCGGATCGCTAGCGGTGACTGTCAGCAGCACCCCGTTCGGCAACGTGTCGGTCTTGGCGCTCCAGCCATAGAGATGCGTCTGGTCGATCTCGTGGGCGTGGGCAGGGACCATGCGCTGGATCGCCTCAACCGTCCGTCCGGTTCCGGCGACCGCGATCTCGATACCGCCGTCGATCGGCTCTGCCACGGCGTCGGCCTTCAGCGTCACGTCGTTCATGTCGATGAGATGCTGGCGCAGCGCCTCCAGGTTCACCTTCGACCAGTCGGTCTTGGGGTCGGCCTCGAGGATGCGGACGATCTCCTGCATGGCGCCGAAGGCGTCCTGGCCGGGCAGCGTGGGCACGCCTGATCCTTCCGCGCTGTCGGCGTGATGCCCAGCCATCGGCATCGTCCCTGGCTGCAGTGGATGCATGGCCGAGTGCGCGTCGGACAGGGTGTCGACGGCACCATTGGGCCCAAGAGCGTTTCCGGCGAGAGCGCTGGCCGATACCGTCGCAGCAAGGACGGTGACGGACAGCAGAATGCGGCGAGCGCGGGACATGACCAAGCTCCGGCATCATGCGAATGAAGCCGCATATTCTACCGCTGTCGCTCTCGCACTCGCATGATCCAGATCATACGCTGCCAATTCTTTTGAGCACGATCAAGGCGTCGGTGCGGATGATCGCGCCTTCGGCTTCGAGCGCCGCCAGCGTCCGGTAGAACGCCTCGCGCGTCAGCCCGAGGTCGGCGGCAATGTCTTGCAGTTGGCCCTCAATCGGAATTCTGCAGCCACCGGTCTCGGCAGCGGCCAGAGCGAGATGCTGCAACACCCGCTCTCGCGCCGAGGGGACGTCGCGGAGCTCCAGCCGGCTGCGGAGCGCTTGGAGACGCCGGGCGAGCTCGGCCGTGAATGCCTCGAGGAGCGCCGGATCTGCCCGTAACGCGGCGAGTAAGGCGTCCTTCGGGTAGAGCCGGACACGAGACGGTACGGCCGCCACGGCGTCGTAGTGGTAGGCGTCGGAAAATAGCGCCGCCTCGGCGAAAAGATCGCCGGCGCGGGCGGTGTGGAGCACGCCGAGGCGCCCATCGACGGCGGGTCGGAGCAGGCGCAAACGGCCACTCTCGACCCTGTAGATGGCCGCTGCACGGTCGCCCCGATAGAAGAGCGGCTCGCCGGCTGCGAGATCGCGGATGCCGCCGGACGCCGTGGCGACGGCTTCGAGCGCGGGGGGCAGGAGATCCCGGGATCGCCTGTGCTCTTTGACGTCTCTTCCCGATGGAGGCGCGGGGCAACGCCTGCCCATTACCGATCCCCGGCTGGGGCACGGCCGCACCGAGCGGCCCAGACGATCCGAGCCCGAGCCCGGCAGAGTCTCAGGGCGTCACGGTCAACGATGTCACCATGCCCGATGCGTAGTGGCCCTGCACGTTGCAGAGGAGGAGATAGGAGCCGGGCTGCAGGTCGACGTCCAAGACCTTAGACTGGTTCGGCTGCAGCTCCGAGCTGTCGGCCAGCACACGCACCTGGTCCTCAATGACCCGGCCGGTGCCGTAGTCGTACGGCAGGGACGCATCGGGGCTGTCGACGGGCACCACGAGGACCTCGTGCAGGACGCTCCTCGACCAGTTGGTGACGTCGAGCTCCACTTTGCCGGTCTTGACCGTTGAGTGGTCGATCCGGATCGACATCATGCCCATCATCGGGCCGCGCATCATGTTCGGTCCCATCATCCCGCCGCCCCGACCCATCATATTGGGCCCCATCATCCAGCCGGCAGGGCCTTGGCCACGAGGCCCGCCGCTCTGCGGCGCCGTCCCCGGCTCGGTCATCGCGCCCCAAGCGCCGCCTGCGATGGCGGACATGTCGAGGAGCGCCACCTTGACGACGGAGTCCGGCGCGGTGGCTGCAACCGCGCCCGGCGCGAAGGGCGGGGCCAGGAGCGCGGCGAGGATAGCGGCGTGCTTGAGCATGAGAGACGTCCCGAGGCAAAGCGACGATCTCGTCATGAAGTGCCGCCGGACCTGCTGCGCCTTGACCTGCATCAACCCGCGGATCCGATGCGCAAGCAGTCGGCACGAGAGACGTTGATGCCGAGGTCAACCTTGCTCCCGGAAGGCGGAGCGCCGCCGGGTTTTGCGCTTTACAGCCCCTGGGTCGCATGGAAGAAAGCCGGCCATGCGCGTCTTTCGGCGTTTCCGCGAGCTGCCGCCCGCACTTCGCGGCGCGTCGGTGGCCATCGGCAATTTCGACGGCCTGCACCGCGGCCATGTCGCTGTGCTCGAGGCCGCGGCCGATGCGGCGCTGCGGCTGTGTGGCCCGCTCGGCATCGTCACGTTCGAGCCGCACCCTCGCGAGATCCTCCAGCCGGAGACGGCACCCCGCCGCCTGACCCTGTTCCGCACCAAGGCCGACCGGCTGCGCAAGCTCGGGGTCGGCCTGTGCGTCGCCCTGCCTTTCGGGCCGGAGCTGATGCGGCTCTCGCCGGAGGCCTTCGCCCGAGAGATCCTGGCGGCGCGCCTCGGTGTCCGGAGCGTGGCGGCGGGGAGCACGTTCCGCTTCGGCCACAAGCGGAGCGGCGACCTGGCCGTGCTCGAGGAGCTCGGCCGGAGGCTCGGCTTCGAGGTTCAGGCGGTGCCGCCCTTGAAGGTGGACGGCGTGGTCTGCTCCTCGACCGTCATCCGCGAGCGGCTCGCCGCCGGCGACGTAGCCGATGCGGCCCGGCTGCTCGGCCATCCCTTCGAGTTCGACGGCATCGTCCGCCCCGGCGACGCGCGCGGCCGGACGATCGGCTTCCCGACCGCCAACGTGCATCCCCTGGGGGCGAGGCCGCTGCTGCCCGGCATCGGCGTCTACGCCGTGCGGGCGGGCCTGCGCGAAGGACCGGCGACCGAATGGCATCCCGCCGTCGCCAATCTCGGCCGCCGCCCGACCTTCGACGGCCAGGGCGTGCTGCTCGAGGTCCATCTCCTGGACGGCGAGCGGACACTCTACGGGCGACGGATACGGGTCGCCTTCCTCGAGCGGCTGCGCGGCGAGCAGAGATTCCCTGGCATCGCCGAGCTGCAGGAGCAGATCGCGAGAGACTGCGTCGACGCCCGCGCGATCCACGCGGCAGCCCTCGCGTGAGCGGCGGATCGCGCCTATCTATCCACCCGTTCCCCGCCTGATCAGATCGATGACCCGAGACTATCGCGACACCGTCTTCCTCCCCGCGACCGAGTTCCCGATGCGCGGGGACCTGCCGAAGCGCGAGCCCACGCTCCTCGAGCGCTGGGACAGGCTCGACATGTACCGGCGCCTGCGCCGGTCCGCCGCCGGCCGCGAGAAGTTCATCCTCCACGATGGCCCGCCCTATGCCAACGGCCATCTCCACATGGGGACGGCGCTCAACAAGATCCTGAAGGACGTCATCAACCGCAGCCAGCAGATGCTGGGCAAGGATGCCGCCTACGTGCCCGGCTGGGACTGCCACGGCCTGCCGATCGAATGGCAGATCGAGCAGGAGTACCGGAAGAAGGGCAGGGACAAGGACGCCGTGCCGATCGCCGCGTTCCGCAAGGAATGCCGCGACCATGCCAGCCGCTGGATCGACGTGCAGCGCACCGAGTTCAAGCGCCTGGGCGTCGTCGGCGACTGGGACGACCCTTACACCACCATGGACTTCAAGTCCGAGGCCGGCATCTTCCGCGAGCTCTCGAAGTTTCTGCTCTCGGGCGCCCTCTATCGCGGCAAGCGGTCGGTGATGTGGTCGGTCGTCGAGAAGACGGCCCTGGCCGAGGCCGAGGTCGAGTATCACGACCATACCAGCACGACGATCTGGGTGCGGTTTCCGATCGAGACATATCCTGACGGCATGCCCGATGACGGGGATGCCTCCGTCATTGTCTGGACGACGACACCTTGGACCATCCCAGCAAATCGAGCGATCGCGTTCGGTCCGCACATCCGGTACGGGCTCTTCCAAGTCACGGACGTTGAGGAGGGGAGCTCCGCAACAGCGGGCGAGCGCTTGGTCGTTGCGATCGAACGGGCGGATGCGCTGCGCGCCGACGCGAAAATCGCTGGCCTGAAGCTCCTTCACGAGTTCGATACGGGCGCGCTCTTCCTAATCACATGTCGTCATCCGCTTCAGGGTCTGGCGGACGGCTACGACTTCGACGTGCCTCTACTTTGAAGCGCCATTCGTAACCACCGAGCAGGGCACCGGGCTCGTGCACATCGCCCCCTCGCATGGCGAGGACGATTTCGAGCTGGGCCAGAAGCACGGGCTCGAGGTGCCGGACACGGTGGCCGAGGACGGCACCTACACGGCAGCGGCGCCGGGCTTCGTGGGCATTCATGTCTTCAAGGCGGCCGAGCCGGTCATCGAGGCGCTTGTCGCCAAGGGCGCGCTGCTCGCGCGCGGCACGCTGGTCCACAGCTATCCGCATTCCTGGCGCTCCAAGGCGCCGCTGATCTTCCGTGCCACCGCCCAGTGGTTCATCCCGATGGACGGGCCCGACCGGCTGCGCGAGAAGGCGCTGGCCGCGATCGACGCCACCCGCTGGGTTCCGGCGCGCGGCCGGAACCGCATCCGCTCGATGGTCGAGACGCGCCCCGACTGGTGCGTCTCCCGGCAGCGTGCCTGGGGCGTGCCGATCGCCGTCTTCGTGCACAAGAGCACGGGCGAGGTGCTGCGCGATCCCGCCGTCTGCGAGCGCATCGCGGCTGCCTTCGAGGAGGAGGGTGCCGATGCCTGGTGGACCCGCGACCCCCAGACCTTCCTCGGCGACGGCTACCGCGCCGAAGACTACGAGAAGGTCGACGACATCCTGGACGTCTGGTTCGATTCGGGCTCGACCCACGCCATCGTCCTGGAGCAGCGTCCCGAGCTGCAATGGCCGGCCTCGCTCTATCTCGAGGGCTCGGACCAGCATCGGGGCTGGTTCCACTCGAGCCTGCTCGAGAGCTGCGGCACGCGCGGCCGTGCACCCTATGACAGCGTCCTGACCCACGGCTTCGTCGTCGACGCCGAGGGTCGCAAGATGTCGAAGTCGCTGGGCAACACCCTCTCGCCCATGGACCTCATGCGCACCCACGGCGCCGACATCCTGCGCCTCTGGACCGTCAGCGCCGACTATGCCGAGGACGTCCGCATCGGCGACGAGATCCTCAAGGGCCAGGCCGACGCCTACCGGCGGCTCAGGAACACGCTCCGCTACATGCTGGGCGCCCTTGCCGGCTTCAGCGAGGCGGAGCGCCTTCCGGCCCGGCGCATGCCGGAGCTCGAGCGCTGGGTCCTTCACCGCCTGAAGGAGCTGGACGGCCTCGTCAGGAGCTGCAACGCCGAGTTCGACTTCCCCCGTCTCTACGGCGCCCTGCACGGCTTCTGCGCCACGGAGCTTTCCGCCTTCTACTTCGACGTCCGCAAGGATTCTCTTTACTGCGACCGGCCGGACAGCCTGCGGCGCCGCGCCGCCCGCACCGTGCTGGACACGCTCTTCCGATGCCTCACCGTGTGGCTGGCCCCGGTCCTCGTCTTCACGGCCGAGGAGGCCTGGCGGACTCGCTATCCGGCCGAGGAGGGCAGCGTCCACCTCGAGCTCTTCCCGGATCTCCCGGATGCCTGGCTGGACGAGGCGCTGGCGGCGCGGTTCGAGCATGTCCGCCGTGTGCGGCGCGTCGTCACGGGCGCCCTCGAGGTCGAGCGGCGCGAGAAGCGCATCGGCGCCAGCCTGCAGGCGGCTCCGACCGTCTTCGTCACCGCGGCGGACCGGGCGGCGATCGAGGGCGCCGACATGGCCGAGCTCGCCATCACGAGCGCCCTTCGCCTCGAGGTCGGCCCGCCTCCCGAGGGCGCCTTCACCCTCGACGACGTGACGGGCGTGGGCGTGCTGCCGGACCTGGCGACGGGCGACAAGTGCGAGCGCTGCTGGCGGGTCCTGCCCGAGGTCGGGATCGAGGCCCCGGGGCTCTGCAGGCGCTGCACCGATGCCGTCGACCACGCGGCCGCGGCCTGACCCGGGCCCGGCGCCCGTGCCGCCCATGCCGATCTCGCGCCGGCCCGAGCTTTTGCTCCTCGCCCTCGTGATCATGCTCGATCAGGCGACGAAGCTCCTGATCCTGCATGGGCTGCCGCCGGACGGCGTCCGGCTCGGCCCTTTTTTCAACCTCGTGCTGGTCTGGAACACCGGGGTCAGCTTCGGCATGTTCCGGGATGCCGCCCAGGGGCGCTGGATCCTGGTGCTGGTGACGCTCGCCATCGGCGCCGTCCTCGTCTACTGGCTGCGTCGCGAGCGGCGGCCGGTGCCGCGCCTCGCCATCCACCTCATCCTGGGCGGTGCCATCGGCAATCTGATCGACCGCATACGCTTCGGTGCCGTCGTCGACTTCCTCGATGCCCATGCGATGGGCTATCACTGGCCGGCCTTCAACGTCGCGGACAGCGCGATCGTCGTCGGCGCCGCGGTCCTCCTGCTCGATGGGCTCGTCCTCGCGCGACCGGGACCCAATAAGGCTGAGGAAAAGGGTTGATGAGGCTCTCCCGTTCAGCGCTCCTGCTGTTGCTGCTCGCGTCGGCCCTGGGGCTCGGCGCCTGCAGCTCGACCCAGCAGACATTCGGCTTCGGCAAGCGGTCCCCGGACGAGTTCGCGGTGGTCCGTCGGGCACCGCTCGTGATTCCGCCCGATTCGACGCTCCGGCCGCCCCAGCCCGGAGCGCCGCCCACCGCCGAGGTGGCCCCGTCGGTCGCCGCGCGGGACGTGCTCCTGGGCGGGGCGGCGAGCCAGGTGCCGGCGACGGACAACACCCAGAGCGCGGGCGAGGCGGCCATCGTCGGCGACGCCAAGATCACGGCGCTGCCGGACATCCGCACGGTGATCACCGAGGAGAACACCCAGCTCACGGTGCTCGATCGCGGCACCTTCCTGGCGATCCTGGGCTGGCAGGTCGAGCGTCAGCAGCCACAGCCCAATGTCATCGATCCGGTCGCCGAGAGCCGGCGGCTCGCGGCCGAGGGACTCGTCAGCACGACCCGCACCGGCACGACCCTGCTGACCCCCTCGGCGGGCGGTTGAGACATAGAGCGTGAAAGGCTCCATCCACCTATGACGCCACCCGTGTCGGAAGAGCTGATCCAGGGCGGCGGCAGTGTGCCGACCGCCATCTTCAACCCCGAGCTGTTCGACCTCGAGAACGGCATGGAGGTGGTCGTCGTCCCGAACCACAGGGCGGCGGTCGTGGCCCACTGGGTCTGGTATCGGGTCGGCACCGCCGACAGCCCGTTCGGCAAGTCCGGCCTGCCCCACTTCCTCGAGCATCTGATGTTCAAGGGCACCGAGAAGATCCCGCCCGGCACCTTCTCGAAGCTCGTGGCCAAGAACGGCGGCAACGACAACGCCTTCACCTCGCACGACTTCACGGCCTATTTCCAGATGATCGCGCGCGACCGGCTCGAGCTCGTCATGGGCATGGAGGCCGATCGGATGGCCAATCTGCGGCTCGCCGAGGAGCACGTCCTGTCCGAGCGCGACGTGGTTCTCGAGGAGCGGAGCCAGCGCGTCGACAACGATCCGGGTGCGCTCCTGGGCGAGCAGGTCCAAGCCGCGCAGTGGCTGCACCACCCGTACAGACTGCCGGTGATCGGCTGGCAGAGCGAGATCGCCTCCTATACGCGCGCCGACGCGATCGACTTCTATGACCGTTGGTACGCGCCCAACAACGCCGTCCTGATCGTCACCGGCGACGTCACCGCCGAGGCGCTCCGGCCGCTGGCCGAGAGGACCTACGGCAAGGTCGGCCGCCGGGCCGTGCCGGAGCGCCGTCGGGTGACCGAGCCGCCCCAGGTGGCCGAGCGGCGCATCTCGCTCGCCGATCACCGGGTGCAGCAGCCGGCGCTGCTCCGCTCTTATCTGGCGCCGAGCTTCGGCTCGGTCGGCGGCGAGCACGCGCATGCGCTGGAGGTCCTGGCGGAGCTGCTGGGCGGCGGGGCCACCTCGCGGCTGTTCCGATCGCTCGTGCTCGAGCGGGGCATCGCGGCCTCGGCCATGAGCTTCTACCGTGGCACCAGCCTCGACGGGACGAGCTTCCAGATCTATCTGTCGCCCCGCGACCCGGGCGGGATGGACCGTCTGGAGGCCGCTCTCGAGGAGGAGCTGCGGCGGCTGCTCGAGGGCGGAGTCACGCCCGAGGAGGTGGCCCGGGTCCAGCGGCGGATGATGGCCGAGGCCGTCTTCGCCCGGGAACTCGCTGAGCGGCGCGGCGCGCGTCATCGGCTCGGCGCTCACCACGGGCCGCCGGGTCGAGGACGTCGAGGGATGGCCCGAGCGGATCGCGGCCGTGACGGTCGAGGCGGTCGACGCTGCAGCGCGGATGGTATTGAGGCCCGCGCAGTCGGTCACCGGGCGCCTCCTGCCGTCGGATCTGCCCGTCCGCAACAGCGTGGAGGGAGCGGAGGCATGAGGCAGCGTCGGACGGCGCGCTCGTGACCGGCGAGGTCGGGGCGCTGGCGAAGGGCCGCGTCGAGGAGGTCGTCAGCCCGGGCGGCGTGCGTGCCTACCTGCTCAGCGAGCCCTGGGTTCCGGCGATCTCGCTGTCCCTGGACTTCGAGGGCGGGGCGGCGACCGACCCGGCCGATCGCCTGGGCCTCGCCCGGCTGGCCGCCGGCCTGCTCGACGAGGGGGCGGGACCCTATGACAGCTTGGCCTTCCGCGCCGAGCTGGATGACAACGCCATCCACCTCTCGTTCGACGTCGACCGCGACGGGCTCTTGGGCGAGCTCAGGACCCTGAACACGGCGCGCGAGCACGCCTTCGAGCTGCTGCGGCTGGCGCTCCAGGAGCCGCGCTTCGACAAGGAGCCGGTCGAGCGCGTGCGGAGCCAGATGCAGGCGGATCTCAGGCGCCGCGACACGGATCCCGAACTCGCTGGCATCCAAGGCCTGGTTCGCCGCCGCCTTTCCCGGCCATCCCTACGGACGGCCCACCTACGGCACCCGCGAGACCCTGGGGGTGATCGGTATCGACGATCTCAAGGGCTTCACGGGCCAGCGCCTCGCCCGGGACAATCTCCAGATCGGCGTGGCCGGGGACATCACGGCGGCGGAGCTGGCGTCGCTGCTCGATCGGACCTTCGGCGGGCTGCCGGCGAAGGCGATCCGGCCCGAGCTCGGCGCTCCGGGCCCGCTCGGCAGCGACACGGTGGTCGTCCGCCGGCAGCAGCCGCAGAGCGTCGTCCTGTTCGGCCATGCCGGCATCGAGCGTCACGACCCGGACTATTACGCGGCCCAGATCGCCAACCACATCCTGGGCGGCGGCGGCTTCAGCTCGCGGCTGATGGAGGAGATCCGGGAGAAGCGGGGGCTCGCCTACGGAGTTCATTCCCAGCTCTACGACACCCTGCTGGCGCCTCTCTGGGTCGGCAACGTCGCCACCAAGAACGAGCTGGTCGGCCAGTCGATCGCCCTGCTTCGCGCGGAGCTCGCCCGAATGGCCGCGGGCGAGGTGGGCGAGGTCGAGCTCACCGACGCCAGGACCTATCTCACGGGCTCCTTCCCGCTCCGCCTGACCAGCAACGATCAGGTCGCGAAGATGCTGATGGGCATGCTGGTGCACCGGCTGGGCCAGGACTTTCTCGACCGCCGCAACGACTACGTCTCGGCCGTGACGCTCGACGACCTCCGGCGTGCCGCTGCCCGACTCTTCGACAGGCCGCTCCTGGTCGCCATCGTCGGCGAGCCGGAGGGCCTCGGCGCCTAGCCTCCATGGCCAGCATCCGCAGGCTGCCCGAAGGGATCGTCAACCGCATCGCCGCGGGCGAGGTGGTCGAACGACCGGCCTCGGTCGTCAAGGAGCTGGTCGAGAACGCGATCGACGCCGGCGCCGAGAGGATCGACGTCGCCGTCGACGGTGGCGGTCTCCTGCTGATCCAGGTCGTGGACGACGGCGCCGGCATGACGGCCGAGGAGCTGCCGCTCGCGGTCGAGCGGCACGCGACCTCCAAGCTCGCCGACGATCAGCTCGTGCGCATCACGAGCCTGGGCTTCCGCGGCGAGGCGCTGCCCTCGATCGGCGCCGTCAGCCGTCTGCGCATCGTCTCGCGTCCTGCGGACGCCCCGAGCGGCGCGGAGCTTCTCGTCAGCGGCGGTGTGGCGGATGGCCCCCGCCCCGCCGCGGCTGGGCGCGGAACCCGCGTCGAGGTCAGGGACCTCTTCTACAAGACCCCGGCCCGGCTCAAGTTCCTGAGGACGCCCCGCACCGAGCTCGAGGCCGTGGCCGATACGGTGCGCCGCCTGGCGCTGGCGCGCCCGGACCTCGGCTTTTCCCTTGTGGCCGACGGCCGCGAGGTGTTGCGCCTGGAGCCGCTGACGGGGCTTTTCGCCGAGGCGGGGCTCGAGCGCGCGGCGGCGGTGATCGGCCGCGACTTCCGCGCCGATGCGCTGCTGATCGAGGCCGAGCGCGACGGGGCCAGATTGGTCGGCTTCGCCGGCCTGCCGACCCTGTCCCGCAACCACGCCCGGCACCAGTATCTGGCCGTCAATCGCCGACCCGTTCAGGACAGGCTCCTCAAGGGTGCCCTCAGAGCCGCCTACAGCGACCTCCTGTTCCATGACCGCCAGCCGGTCGCGGCTCTCTTTCTCGAGGTTCCGGCCGAGGCGGTCGACGTCAACGTCCATCCGACCAAGGCCGAGGTTCGCTTTCGCGAGCCGGGCGTCGTCCGGGGGCTCGTGGTCGGCGGCCTCAGGCGGGCTCTGGCGGAGCATGGCCACCGAGCCGCGACGAGCATCGGCACCTCCGCCCTCGGCGCCTTCCGGCCGGGCTCCGCGAATCCCGGCCGGCCCGGCCCGGCCCCGCGCCCAGGACTGGCGGAGGCGGCCGCAGACTGGCAAGCGCCCGGCAGCGAGCTGCTTCTCGCCGCGTCGCCCATGGCGCGCGCCGAGCCTGCACCCGCCGATGACGTGGTGCACGACGACGCGCACCCGCTGGGCGCCGCCCGGGCCCAGCTCCACGACAGCTATATCGTGGCCCAAACCGGGAGAGGGCTGGTCGTCGTCGATCAGCACGCCGCCCACGAGCGCATCGTCTACGAGCGCCTCAAGGCCGAGATGCGGGACGGCGGCGTGCGGCGCCAGGCCCTGCTGCTCCCCGAGATCGTCGAGCTCGACCCGGCCGAGCGGCGGCTCGTGCTCGAGCGGGCGGCCGATCTTCTGGAGCTCGGGCTCGCGGTCGAGGGCTTCGGCGGGGCCGCGATCATCGTCCGGGAGACGCCGGCGATGCTCGGCACCGCCGCGGTCGGGCCCTTGGTCCGGGATCTGGCGAACGACCTGCTCGAGGTCGGCGACGCGCAGAGCCTCCGGGAGGCGCTCGAGCGGATCGCGGCCACGATGGCCTGCCACGGCAGCGTGCGGGCCGGGCGCCGCCTCGGCCTGGCCGAGATGGACGGGCTCCTGCGGGCGATGGAGCAGACCCCGTTCACGGGCCAGTGCAACCACGGCCGGCCCACCTATATCGAGCTCGGGATCGAGGACATCGAGCGCCTTTTCGGGCGGCGTTGAGGCTCATCCCGACCCTCTTCCGGCCGACGGCCAGGGGCGATATGGTCCGGCCGCCCCGGCGGGGAAACGGCTCAGGCGAACGGAGACGACGATGACCTATGTGGTCACCGAGGCATGCATCCGCTGCAAGTACATGGACTGTGTCGAGGTCTGCCCCGTCGACTGCTTCTACGAGGGCGAGAACATGCTCGTCATCAATCCCGACGAGTGCATCGACTGCGGCGTGTGCGAGCCCGAATGTCCGGTCGAGGCGATCCTGCCCGACACGGAGGACGAGGCCGAGAAGTGGCTCGAGCTGAACCGAGAGTATGCGAGCGCTTGGCCCAACATCACCCGCAAGGGTGAGGCGCCGGCCGACGCCGACGAGTTCAAGGGCGTTCAGGGCAAGTTCGAGACGCACTTCAGCGCCGAGCCTGGCGGCGGCAGCTGACCCGGGGCTACCGTCCTCAGGTGAACGAAGCCGTCCGCTCAGGGCCCATGCCGGCGATTTCGTGCGCGGGACTGGCATTCGCGCGGCATTTGTGGTAATTTGAGCGAAGTTGAGGTGTAGGGAACACATACGTACCCGCTGAGACCTCGCGGTCCGCCTGCCCAGCGTGCTCTCATGGCTCTCGTCTTAGTCGAGCTGCCGTCGACGCGGCGGTACGTGTGTCGTCTTCTCTCGCCTCGGGGCTTCGTGACAGGGGCGGCGGATCGCCGCAGGCCGTTGTCGGGAGAAGGAGCGACATGGGCAAGAAGCTTTCCTTCGATGCCGGGGACTACATCGTCTATCCCTCGCACGGGGTCGGGCGGATCACCGGCATCGAGACCCAGAGCATCGCCGGCATCCAACTCGAGATGTATGTGGTGTCGTTCGAGAACGAGCGGCTGATCTTACGCGTTCCGGTCGACAAGGCGCCGCGCTCCGGCATGCGCAAGCTCAGCTCGCGCGAGAAGATCCAGTCGGCCCTGGACGCGCTCAAGATCCGCACCCGACCGCGCCGCAATGTCATGTGGAGCCGTCGCGCCCAGGAATACGAGGCCAAGATCAACTCCGGCGACCCCGTGTCGATCGCCGAGGTCGTGCGCGAGCTGCACAAGGCCGAGGACGCCGAGCAGTCCTACAGCGAGCGGCAGATGTACAGGGCAGCCCTGGAGCGCCTCGCCCGCGAGGTCGCGGCCATCGACCGCGTCGACGAGGCCGAGGCCACCCGGCGGCTCGAGAAGGTGCTGCTCCAGGCCGCCTGACCGCTGGGGCCGATCCGGTCGAGGGGCGGCGACGAGCCGCCCCTTTTGCCCTGCGGGCCGGCGAGCAGCGGGTGTCGCCTAAGCTGCCGGCGCCCGGTGCTCGGTCATCTTGGCCTCGATGACGTCCCAGATGTCACGCTCCAGGGTGACGCCGTCGAAGCGGTTGATCTCCTGCAGGCCGGTGGGCGAAGTGACGTTGATCTCGGTCAGATAGTCGCCGATCACGTCGATGCCGACGAAGACGAGGCCCTTGGCCTCGAGGGCCGGGCCGATCGCCTCGCAGATCTCGTGGTCGCGCTTGGTCGAGCGGCGCCTTCTCGGCCCGGCCGCCGACATGGAGGTTGGCGCGGGTCTCGTCTGTCGCGGGCACGCGATTGACGGCGCCGGCCGGGCGGCCGTCGATCAGGACGATGCGCTTGTCCCCCTTGCGGATCTCGGGAAGGTAGCGCTGCACCATCAGCGGCTCGTTGAGAAAGCTCCGGAACAGCTCGAGCAGGCTCGCGAGGTTGGTGTCGTCCTTCCGGATGTGGAACACGCCGGCCCCGCCATTGCCGTAGACGGGCTTGACGATGATGTCGCCGTGCTCGCGGCGGAACGCCTTGATCTCCTCGAGCTCGTAGGTGATCAGGGTGGGCGGCATGAGCTCGTGGAACTCGGTGACGAAGAGCTTCTCGGGCGCGTTCCGGACGCTCGTCGGATCGTTGACGACGAGCGTCTCCGAGGTGATGCGGTCGAGGAGGTGCGTGGCCGAGATGTAGGCCAGGTTGAAGGGCGGGTCCTGGCGCATCAGGATCACGTCCATGGTCGCGAGATCGACCGGCTCCGGCGACCCTGCGGTGAAGTGGTCACCCTCGACGCGGCGCACCTCGAAGGGCCGCACGGACGCCACGATCCGCCCGTGGCGATAGGTCAGGTGGCGCGGCAGATAGTGATAGAGCCCGTGGCCGCGGCGCTGCGCCTCGAGCGCCAGCACGAAGGTGCTGTCGCCGTGGATGTTCAGGGTCTCGAGCGGGTCCATCTGGATGGCGACGGCGAGCGACATGAGCGGTTCCTGCGTTGCGGGCGCGGAGGGTCTTTCGCATCGCCGGCCGCGGCTTGACAAGGCCCGGGCCCGACGCCTTGATCCGGCCGCGTCCGAGCCCCCGTCCTGGAGCGCCCTCGATGGCTTACGACCCGAGCAACATATTCGCCAGGATCCTGCGCGGCGAGATCCCCGCCCGAAAGATCTACGAGGACGAATGGGCGCTGGCCTTCCACGACATCAACCCGCAGGCGCCGGTGCACGCGCTGGTGATCCCCAAGGGCGCCTATGTCTCGATGAGCGACTTCGCGGCCGCGGCCAGCGCCGACGAGATCACCGGCTTCTGCCGGGCGATCGGCAGGACCGCCGAGATTCTGGGGGTCGTCGAGCGCGGCTACCGCGTCCTAGCCAATTGCGGGGCCGACGCGAACCAGGAGGTGCCGCACCTCCACATGCACATCTTCGCGGGCGCCCCGCTCGGACGGATGATCGAGAAGGTGACCGGCTGAGCCGGCCGGCGGGCGAGCGTCCGACGGTCAGCCGGCCTTCATCGTGTCCGATGGCGCGGGCTTGGCCGCTGGCGTGTGGTCGGGAAGGTTGATGCCGCAGCCGGCCAGCAGGGCGCCGAGGCACGTCAGCATGACGATCGTCCTGGAGAAGCGGCGCATCCGGACCTCCGAACCCGTGAAGCGGCGGACACCATTCCGCCTCGGCTCCGGTTAGCGATACCGGCCGATCAGGTCAAACCCTTCCACCCACGATAGCGCGGCCGGGCGTGACCGTTGCAGGCCGGCCGCGCCCGGCGGCTTCGGCAGGGACGCCCAGACGCGCCCCAATATGCGCTGCCGCAGCTCGCGGGGCTCGGGCGCATCGTCGGCCCTCCCCCGCCGGGCCTTCGATGCTAGATTGTCTGTTGGAGCCGCCGCCAGCGAGCCGGCGGCCTTCGGGACAACAGAGCTCGGGCTCATGATCGAGAGCATCGACCCGGCGATACGGACGGACGCCGAAGAGCAGGCGGCGGAATCGGCCGCGTGGGCGGGCGCGCCCGATAGCCTCCCAGCCGAAGACAGCTTCCGCATCGGCCGGCTGCGTTTTCGCAGGAATCCGCTGAGTGGGCTGACGATCGGCCTGTCCCTGATCGCCTGGGCCGTCATCATCGGCCTCGTCCTGCTCCTTTGGTAGGCAGCGGGTCGCCGGCCGTGGCGGCGCGGTGCCCGCCTCAGTCGACCCTGGCGATGCGGCCGTCGGTCTCGAGCGAGACCTTGCCTCCCTGGGCCGTGATGTAGCTCATGACGGTCGAGGCCATGAGTGTCCCGGCCGAGGGATCGACGACCACCTTGCCCTGGCCCAGCGCCGTGTAGCCGTCGCCGCCGGTCAGCATGTAGTCGTTGGTCGCGACCCGATACATCCTCTCCGGATCGAGCGGCTGACCGCCCACCTCGACCTCGACGACGCGGCTGCCCGCCGGCTTCCGGGGATCCCAGGTGAAGCGCAGGCCGGACACCTGCGGGAAGCGCCCGGCCGTGTCCTCGACCTGGCTGACGCCATTGTCGAGCGCCGCCCGGAGGTCGAAGCCTTTGAGGTCCGTCACCACGGTGACATTGCCGAAGGGCAGCTCGGTCAGGATGTCCTTCCGGGTGAGCTGCGCTCCGGCGCCATAGGTTCGATCGCCGCGGATGCCGCCGCCATTGGTGATGGCGACGTCGGAGTTGGTCGCGAGCCGGATCGCGTCGGCAACGAGGTCGCCGAAATTCGTCTCCTCGGTGCGGACGCTCGAGCGTCGCGTGTCGAGCTCGACCGTCGTGATCCCGACCGGCTGGCCCAGATCCTGGTCGAGCTTCTGCTCCCACCGGGCGACGATCGTCTCCACCTGCGCCTGAGGCTTGACGCCCTCGGTCGGCACGTAGCGCCAGGCCGGCCGCCAGACCACGACCTCCTTGCCCTTCTGCTCCACCTTCTCGATCGTGATCTCGATGACGGCCAGATAGTGGAGGTCGTAGCCGGCCTTGAGGATGAGCGTGCTGCCCTCGTCGAAGGTGATCGGCTCGTGGTCGTGGCCGCCCAGGATGAGGTCGATGCCCTTGACCCTGGCCGCCAGCGCCCGGTCGTCGGCGATGTCCTGGTGCGTCATCGCGACGATCAGGTCGGCGCCCATCTTCTTGAGGTCGGCCACGGCCTTGGTCGCCGTCTTGACCGGATCGGCGAAGGTGATGTCGGGCCCGGGCGAGGACAGCTGCACCGTCGCCGGCGTCAGCAGGCCGAAGAAGCCGATCTTGTAGCCGGCGATCGGGATGAGCTTCAGATCCTGGCTGCCCACGGCCGGATCGCCGTCCTTGCCCAGCACGTTGGTGGCGAGCCAGGGGTACCGGGACTGGCCGATTCGCTCCTGCGCCAGCTCCGGCCCGAAATCGAACTCGTGATTGCCCAGGACCGCCACCTCTATGCCGATCGCGTTCGTCAGCTCGATCATCTGCCGGCCCTTGGTGAGGCCAGAGAGCAGCGACGGCGAGATGAGGTCGCCGCCGAAGGTGGTGACGCTATGGATGGCGCCGCGCCGCTCGACCTCGAGCAGCGACATGAAGGGCGCGAATCCGCCGCCCTTTCCCGGCTTCGGGCTGATCTCGTACACGTCGTTGCAATGGAGGAAGGTGATCGTGACCGCCTCGGCCCGGGCCCGCCGGCCGCCCAGCGCCATGACCGAGCCCGCCGCCGCACCGCCCAGCAAGTCCCGCCGCCGCATCATGCCTGTTCTCCCGAGCTTCCGCGCGGCCACGATGATATCGCCCTGGACGAGGGCACGTCGATCCCGAGGGGGCCGACGCGCCGCCCTGGGCCGGCGGCGTGCCGAGCCTATCTCGACTGTGTGACGGATGCAGGGCGTTGGACGACCATGACGACGCGGTTCACGGACGGCCTCTGGGCCGAGATCGGATCCCTCTACCGGTCGATCCTCGACCTGCCGTTCAACCGCGAGCTCGCCGCCGGCACGCTCTCCCGCGAGCGCTTCACCTTCTACATGATCCAGGACGCGCACTATCTGGGCCAGTTCGCCCGGGCGCTGGCCCTGGTCGCGGCCAAGGCGCCCTCGGCCGACGCGCAGATAAAATTCGCCAGGAGCGCCCATGACGCGATCGTGGTCGAGCGGGCGCTGCACGAGGGCTTCTTCGAGGCGTTCGGAGTCGACGAGGCCGCCTGGCGGGCGACGCCGCCCTCGCCGACCTGTGCGCTCTACAACAAGACCCTGCTCGCGACGACCGCGCTCGAGCCGTTCGCGGTCGGCCTCGCCGCCGTGCTGCCCTGCTTCCAGATCTACTGGGAGGTCGGGCGCCATCTGCTTCGGACCGCCGTCCGGCCCAATCCGTACCAGCGCTGGATCGACACCTATGCCGATGAAGAGTTCGGCCGCAGCGTCGCCGAGGTTCTGTCATTCACCGACGCCGCGCGCGAGACGGCATCGGCCGTCGACCGCCAGGCGATGCGCGACGCCTACCTCATGGCGAGCCGGCTCGAATGGATGTTCTGGGATAGCGCCTACCGGCTGGAGGCCTGGCCGATTTGACCGGCTCTGCCGGGCGACGCTCGCGGATCAGGCGTTGCCCCTGGAGGAAATATGCTGGACCTCGACCCCCGCCGGACCGCTCTCGTGCTGGTCGACGTCCAGAAGGGCGTGCTGGCGATGCCTTTGGCGCCCTATTCCGCGACTGAGATCGTCGCGCGCACGGCGCATCTCGCCGAGAGCTGCCTCGCGGCGGGGACGACGGTGGCGCTCGTGCGCGTCGCCTTCGCCGACGACCAGGCCGACAGGCTGAGCCAGCCGACCGATGTGCCCATGCGGCTGCCGCCGGGCGGCCTGCCAGCCGACTGGGCCGATCTCGCACCCGAGCTCGACGGGCTCGCGGCGCAGGTCAGGATCACCAAGCGGCAACAGGGTGCCTTCCATGGCACCGAGCTCGACCTGCAGCTCCGCCGACGCGGCGTCGGGACCGTCGTGCTCGCCGGAATCGCCACCAATTTCGGCGTCGAGCAGACGGCGCGCGAGGCGTACCAGCACGGCTACGCGGTCCTGATCGCCGAGGATGCCTGCACGAGCCTCGGCGAGGACCTGCATCGTTTCTCGATCGAGCGCATCCTGCCCCGCGTGGCCCGGGTGCGATCGAGCGAGGAGATCCTGGCGGCGCTCGCGGCTGCCTGAACGGCCGAGCGTCCGCCGCCTCAAGCCATGCCGATGGCGGCCTTGTAGAGCTCCAGCAGCTCCTCCTGCTCGGTCCGGTCGTGCGGCTTCATGCGCCGCAGCCTCAGGATCTGGCGCAGGACCTTCAGGTCGAAGCCCTCGCCCTTGGCCTCGGCGAACACCTCCTTGACCTGATCGCCGACCTCGCGCTTCTCGTCCTCGAGCCGCTCGATCTTGTCGATGAGCTGCCGCAGCCGGTCGCCGGCGATGCCGCCTGCCTCCGCCATGGGGACGTCTCCAGTGATTGCCTCGACGAGCGCGCCCTCATAGGGCGGCGAGGACGCCGTTGGAAGCCTCGAAACGTCCCGCCCGAAATCGAAAGGGGGAGCCCCTGCCGCTCCCCCTCCCTCGAACCACGCCTCGGACGGCACCGCCTCCGGGCGAGCCTCCCCCCTCTACTCGGACAAAAGCCGACCGACGATCGCCTGCGCCTGACCCCAGGACACGCCCGAACATGTCGAGCACACAGGCATCACGCATCGCTCGGCTCGCAGGGTAGGCTAGACCATAGCTGTGCCCGCAGGGAGCCTGCAAGGCAATGTCGGCCAGCGGCGCATTAACTTTGCAGGGCGCAACGGAACGCGTCGCCAAACGGCTCCGCGAGACGAGCGAAGAGCAGGAATTCAGGCGGCGCCTTTGGAAGCGGCGTGGACGTCCTTGCCCGGTGCACGCTCCGACTGATGAATTCATGACGAAGCGCCGCCAGTCTCCACCGGACCCCTACCCCTCCAGGAGCCGCCTTGCGATCACCTGCGCCTGGATCTCGGCGGCGCCCTCGAAGATGTTGAGGATGCGCGCATCGCACAGCACACGGCTGATGGGATACTCCGTGGCATAGCCGTTGCCGCCGTGGACCTGGAGGGCATTGTCGGCGCAGCTCCAGGCCACCTGCGCCGCCAGGAGCTTGGCCAGCCCGGCCTCGAGGTCGCAGCGCCGGCCGGCGTCCTTCTCCCGCGCAGCGGCGAGGGTCAGCTGGCGCGCGATCATGATCTCGACCGCCATCCAGGCGAGCTTGCCGTGCACCCGCGCCTGTGCCGATCCGCTACGGCCGCATGATGGCGGTCGCCGTCACCTTTTATCGGCGGCTCCGCGGCGGTCATGGCCGCCGACCTCGCCACAACACCCGTCACCGGCATCCGGGTCCAGGCCTGCGGCGACTGCCATCTTATGAACCTCGGCGGCTTCGCCACGGCCGAGCGCGACAACCTGTTCGACATCAACGATTTCTACGAGACGCTGCCGGGCACCCCGGGGGTGGGATGTCAAGCGGCTGACGACGCCGAGCAGTGACCTGTGCGCGCAGCTATCGCAAGCGCATGCGAGTGCTCGCCAAGATGTCGCCGCTCGAGCGCTGGTATGCGCGTCTCGACGCCGCCGACTTCATGGCGATCGTCCCGGAGGCGCGCGAGGCACTGATGGAGCGGCGGATCGCCAAGGCGATGAGACGAGAGAGGCTCGGAGATCGACTATCCCAAGCTGGCCCAGGTCGTCGGCGGCCAGATCCACATCAAGGACGAGCCGCCGCTGATCTTCCATCCCGAAGGCGCGCGCTCTCCCGAATTCCGGGCTGGGGTGGAGAAGGCTTTCGCCGACTACCGCGAGACGCTGCCCGAGGAACGGCGAGCGCTGCTCGACCGCTATCGCCTGATGTATGCCGCGATCAAGGTCGTAGGCACCGACAGTGTCGGGCGGCGCTGCTGGGTCACGCTATTCATATCGACCTCGAATCGATCCGCTGTTCCTGCAGGTCAAGGAGACGGTGGCCTCGGTGCTGGAGCCTTATGCCGGTGCCAGCGCCCATCCGCATCACGGACAGCGCGTTGTGATCGGTCAGCGCCTGATGCAGCCCGTCCTCGGACATCTTTCTGGGCTGGTTCACCGGCCCCTATGGTCGTCACCTCTAGGTGAGACAGTTGCGCGACGCGAAAATCAAGCCGCTGGTCGAGACCTTCGATGCCGAGAGCAGGAGGATCTACGGCAAAGGCCTGCGGCTGGGGACTGGCACTGGCGCATGCCAAGGCCGGCGATCCCTGGATTATCACCGGCGAAAGGCCATGAGCGGCTTGCCGAACTGGCGTCGGTCGCGGGCATAGGCGAGGCCGAGCTCGAGCGCGTTGCGGGCCACCCCGAGCGCCCGCGCCGCGGTCTGGATGCGGGCCGTCTCGAAGGTGGCCATGAGCTGCTTGAAGCCCTGGCCGGGCACGCCGCCCAGGAGATTCTCCTCCGGCACCCGGAAGCCGTCGAAGGCCAGCGTGTATTCCTTCATGCCCCGATAGCCCAGGACCGGGATCTCCGAGCCGGTGAGCCCGGCCGGCGGAAATGGCTCGGCGTCGGTGCCACGCGGCTTTTCGGCCAGCAGGATCGAGAGGCCGCGATAGCCGGGCTGGGCCGGGTCGGTGCGCACCAGCATCGTCATGAGGTCGGCGCGGGCGGCATGGGTGATCCAGGTCTTGGCGCCGCTGACCCGCCAGAAGCCGCCCTCCAGCACGGCCCGCGCCTTTATGCTCGCGAGGTCGGAGCCGGTGTCGGGCTCGGTGAAGACGGCGGTCGGGATGGTGGCGCCCGAGGCGAGGCCGGGCAGCCAGCGGCGCTTCTGCGCGTCCGTGCCGCCCTGGCGGATGAGCTCGCCCGCGATCTCCGAGCGGGTGGGCAGCGAGCCCACGCCGATATAGCCGCGCGAGAGCTCCTCGGTGACGATGCACATCGCCTCCTTGCCCATCCCGAGGCCGCCATGCTCCTCGGGCAGGGTCAGCCCGAACACGCCGAGCATGCCCAGCTTCTCGATGAGCGCCATGGGAATGAGCAGGTCCTGGCGGTGCCAGTCCTGGGCAAACGGCTGAATTTCCTGGGCCGCGAAACGCTCGAACTGGCCTTTGACCATCTCGAGGCTGTCCTCGGCCTGGCCCCAGTCGCCGAGCTCGCCGTCGGCGATCAGGGTCGCGAGGCGCGCGCGCCGCTCCGGCGTGCCGCCCTCGGCGATCAGGGCCTGGACCTCCGCGCTGGCCAGCGCTGCCAGCGCACCCTCACCCAGCCCCAGATCGCGGGGCCGGACGATCTCGCCTTGGCTCATCGGAATGCCGCCGACGATCCGGGCCAGATACTCGGCGCACGCCCAGGCGAGGATCAGCTGCTCGCGCTCCCCGAAACGACCCAGCAGCCTCAACCGCTGACCCCAGCCCTCCATGGCATCGAGGGCCACCACATAGGCCTTGAGCCAAGCGAGGCCGTGACAGCGATGCTGCTCCCGATCGAGAAGCAGGGGATCCAGGCGTCCGTCCGAGGCGACGGCACGGGCTACCGCACGGGTCGCCAGCGCCAGGAAATCGTCCGCCGCCCGGGCCGCCAGCTTGGCGGTGCAGAGCAGCTTTGCCGGCGAGCCCAGATCCGACATTTTTTTATCTCCTAGACCTCCGCCGCCTGCTCGAGCGTCCTGAGGCCCGGCCGCGGGGCCTGGACGAGCACCGCCATGTTGCCCGGCCGGTGCTCGTTCTTGAGCATCTTCATGTGCGCTCGCGGGATGTCGGCCCACGAGAAGACCTCGCTCATGCAGGGATCGACCTGGCGGTTGAGGACGAAGCGGTTGGCGGCCGCGGCCTGCTTGAGGTTGGCGAAGTGGCTGCCCTGCACCCGCTTCTGCCGCATCCAGAGATAGCGCGCGTCGAGCGTCAGCTTGTAGCCGGTGGTGCCGGCGCAGATGACCACCATGCCGCCACGCTTCACCACCAGGGCCGAGACCGGGAAGGTCTGGGCACCGGGATGCTCGAAGACGATGTCGACATCGTTGCCCTTGCCGGTGATCTCCCAGATGGCCTTGCCGAACTTGCGCGCCTCGGCGGTCCAGCGGCCATAGGAGTCCTTGTCCGCCGGATCGGGCATCTCGCCCCAGCAGTCGAACTGCTTGCGGTTGATGGCGCCCCGGGCACCCAAGGAGAGGACGAAGTCCCGCTTGTCCTCGTCGGAGATCACGGCGATGGCGTTGCCACCCGAGGCCGCGATGATCTGGGTCGCCATGGCACCCAGGCCGCCGGCGCCGCCCCAGACGAGCACGTTGTCGCCGGGCTTCAGCGTGTGCGGCGGGTGACCGAACAGCATCCGATAAGCCGTGGCCTCGGTCAGCACGTAGCAGCCCGCCTCCTCCCAGGTGAGGTGCTTGGGCCGTGGCATGAGCTGGCGGGACTGGACCTTGCAGAACTGGGCGAAGCTGCCGTCCGAGGTCTCGTAGCCCCAGATGCGCTGCGAGGGCGAGTTCATCGGGTCGCCGCCGTTGCACTCCTCGTCGTCGCCGTCGTCCTGGTTGCAGTGGATGACGACCTCGTCGCCAACCTCCCAGCGCCGCACCCGGGCGCCGACCGCCCAGACGACCCCGGACGCGTCGGAGCCGGCGACGTGGTAGGGCTGCTTATGAACGTCCAGGGGCGAGATCGGCTTGCCGAGCGCCGCCCAGACTCCGTTGTAGTTGACGCCCGCGGCCATCACCATCACCAACACCTCGTCGCTGTCGAGGGTGGGAGTGGGAACGACCTCCTGCTGCATCGCGGTGATCGGCTCGCCGTGCCGCTCCTTGCGGATCGCCCAGGCGTACATGTTGCGCGGCACATGGCCCAGAGGCGGGATCTCGCCCACCTCGTAGAGGTCCCGCCCGGGCCGCCGGACGGCCAGGGCTGGTGCCTGCCTGGCGAGCGAGATGACCTGGGCGCCGGGCGCGGGGGGAGGGCGGCCGCAGGCGTCCCGGCCGCATGGTCCGCCGCATCGGGGCGCATGTGGCTCGGGGCCGCGCCGTTCGTGCCGAAGGCGCGCGCGGGCTCCATCTCCGCCTCGGCCAGGCCGAAAAAATCCTCCGGCGCCAGGGCGATGCCCTCGCGCCGGGCGATCGCCAGCAGCTCCTCCTGGCGACGCGTCGGGATGGCACCGCGGCGGACCCAGCCGGACACCGCCGTCTGCCAGATGCCGAGAAGCTCGGCGACCCGCTGCTGCGAGCCGAATCGGGCGATGATGCGCTCGACATTGTTTTTCGTCATGGCGGTTCCCGTTTCGCGATGCCCGAAGCTTCACACGGGAGATGTTGGCTGTCAACACGAAATCGCGTTGACGTGGTGTGTTGACAGCTGTTAGACATGCTCGCTTCCGCACCGGAGGTGTTGAGCGATGACCTCGTCCCCCGCCCGCGACGAGCCCTGGCTGTTCCGTACCTATGCCGGTCACAGCTCGGCTGCGGCCAGCAACGAGCTGTACCGGACCAATCTCGCCCGCGGCCAGACGGGGCTGTCCGTGGCCTTCGACCTGCCGACGCAGACCGGCTACGACAGCGACCACCCGCTGGCCCGGGGCGAGGTCGGCAAGGTCGGCGTGCCGGTCTGCTCGCTGGCCGACATGGAGGTGTTGGTCGAGGGAATCCCGCTCGCCGGCATGAACACCTCGATGACCATCAACGCGACGGCACCCTGGCTTTTGGCCCTCTACATCGCCGCTGCCGAGCGTCAGGGCGCCGCCCGCTCCGAGCTGCAGGGCACCATCCAGAACGACATCATCAAGGAATATCTCTCGCGCGGGACCTATATATTTCCGCCGGTCCCCTCGCTTCGGCTGGTTTCCGACGTGGTAGCCTTCACGAGCCGCGAGATGCCGCGTTGGAACCCCATGAACGTCTGCAGCTATCACCTGCAGGAGGCAGGTGCCACGCCGGTGCAGGAGCTGGCCTACGCGCTCGCGACCGCCACTGCCGTGCTCGACGCCGTCCGGGCCGGCGGGCAGGTGCCCGAGGCCGCCTTTCCGGCCGTCGTCGGGCGCATCAGCTTCTTCGTCAACGCCGGGCTGCGCCTCGTCACCGAGCTCGCCAAGATGCGGGCCTTCACCCGGCTCTGGGACGAGATCTGCCGCGAGCGTTACGGCGTCCTGGACGCGAAGCACCGCCGCTTCCGATACGGCGTCCAGGTCAACTCGCTGGGTCTGACCGAGCAGCAGCCCGAGAACAATGTCTACCGCATCCTTCTGGAGATGCTGGCGGTGACGCTCTCGAAGGGAGCCCGGGCCCGGGCGGTGCAGCTCCCGGCCTGGAACGAGGCGCTGGGATTGCCGCGCCCCTGGGACCAGCAATGGTCGCTCCGGATGCAGCAGATCCTGGCCTACGAGACCGACCTTCTCGAGCACGAGGACATTCTCGACGGCAGCCACGTCATCGAGGCGAAGGTCGAGGAGCTGGCGGCGGCGGCGCGGCAGGAGCTGGCGCGGATCGAGGCCATGGGCGGCGCCCTGGCGGCGGTCGAGAGTGGCTACATGAAGGCCCGCCTGGTGGAGAGCAACACGAGACGTGTTGAGGCGATCGCCTCGGGGGATCGGCTGGTGGTCGGCGTGAATGCCTTCACCGACAGCGCGCCGTCACCTCTCACGGCGGGCGCCGATGGCGGCTTCATGGCCGTCGACCCGGCAGCGGAAGCCGAGCAGATCGGGCGGCTCGAGGCGCATCGGGCTGTCCGCGACGGTGCGGCCGCCGCGGCCGCGCTGGCCGCGCTCGGCGAGGCGGCCCGGGAAGGCCGAAACATCATGGAGCCCTCGGTCGCCTGTGCCCGCTCGGGGGTCACGACGGGCGAGTGGGCCGATACGCTGCGACGGGTCTTCGGCGAGTATCGGGCGCCGACCGGCGTGGGCGCCGCCCGGGCGACCGCCGACGACCTGCTGGCGCCGGTCCGGGCCGAGGTCGAGCGCGCCTCCGCCCGGCTCGGGCGGCGATTGAAGATCCTGGTCGGCAAGCCGGGCCTCGACGGCCATTCGAACGGTGCCGAGCAGATCGCCGTGGCGGCGCGCGATTCCGGCATGGAGGTCGTCTATGAAGGAATCCGCCTGACGCCCGCGCGCATCGTCAACACCGCCCTCGAGGAGGGCGTTCATCTCGTCGGCCTCTCGATCCTCTCCGGCTCCCACATGGCTCTTGTCGGGGACGTGCTGGAGCGGATGCGCCGACTCGGCCTCGGCGCGGTGCCGGTCGTCGTGGGCGGCATCGTCCCGCCCGAGGATGCGCGGGCCCTGATCGCCGCCGGCGTCGCCCGCGTCTACACGCCCAAGGACTTCGCGGTGCACGAGATCATGGCGGACATCGTGCGCCTCGCCGCGGCCAGCGAGGTCGAGGCGGCCTGAGCCGGCGGCGCTGGGCCTTCTCGCCGCACGCGCCCGAGCGCTCACGGCCGCCCGGCCCCGCGCCTAGAATAACATTTGTTAATTGGTCTATTCATCTCGAAACGGCGCAGCATCCGGAGATGCGACGGATGCTTCTCCCGCTCGCCGCCGTCGTCATCCTTGGCGTCGGCGGCTATTTTTTTGTCTCGCCTCAGGCGAGCCCGTCGCGGTATCGACTGGCGACGGTCGATCGGGGCGACGTCGTCACGCAGGTGATGGCGTCCGGAACGGTTCACTCCCTCAGCATCGTGCCGGTGATCGCCCAGACGCCGGGCATCGTTCGCGAGGTCGACGTCGACTACAACAGCGAGGTCAAGGCCGGGCAGGTTCTGGCCCGCCTCGAGAGCGCCGGCTGTCCAGACGCGGCTCAAGCTGGCGCGAGGCCGATCTCGCGGTCGCCAAGAGCAGCGTCGACATCGCCGACGGCCAGGTGCGGCGCGCCCAGAGCGAGCTCGCCAACGCCCAGGCGAGCGTCGCGGGCGCGCAGGCCGACCTGCAGCATGCCGAGCTCGATGCCGCCGATGCGGAGCGCGACTTCAAGCGCATGCAGAACCTCGCCTCGACCGGTGATGCCGCCCGGGCCCAGATGCAGCATGCGCAGACCGCCGCCGAGGCGGCCAACGCCGCCGTCGCCGGCTCGCAGGCGCGGGCCCAGGGTGCCGAGAGCGCCGTCAGCGCCGCCCAGGCCGCGCTCGACATCGCCCGCGCCCAGCTGGCCAACGCCCAGGCCACCGTCACCGCGCGCCAGGCGGCGCTCGAGGACGCGCAGCAGGAGCTGGACCACACGGTGATCCGCGCACCTGTCGACGGCATCGTCATCGAGCGGAACGTGGCCGTCGGCCAGCCGGTGGGCACCGGCGGCGGCAGCCCGCTGCTGTTCACGATCTCGACCGATCTCCGCAATCTCGAGGTCTACGCCAATGTCGACGAGGCCGATATCGGCCGGGTCGCGCGCGGGCCAACCGGCGAGCTTCAGCTTCGCCGCCTTTCCCGGGCGGACCTTCACGGGCAGCGTCAAGGAGATCCATCGGGCACCGGACGTGATCCAGGGCGTCGTCACCTATACCGTCGTCATCACGGCGGCCAATCCGACGCAGGAGCTGTTGCCCGGGATGACGGCCGACGTCCGGATCACCGTCGACAGGCGCGCCGACGTGCTCAGGGTGCCGAACGCGGCGCTGCGCTTCCGGCCGGAGGGCGGCATCCCACGGCGACCAGCGTTGCCGATGCCGCCGAGCTCGCCGGCGGACCGGGCGTCTGGCGTCCGGGGTCGACGGGGGCAAGCCCGAGCGCGTGGCGGTGCGCCTGGGTGCCACCGACGGCAGCTTCACGCAGGTGATCGGCGGCGACATCGTCGCCGGAGCAGAAGGTCATCATCGGCTTCTTGCCCAAGGAGGAGCGGAACCGCAGCATCGGCCCGCTCCGCCTCTGAGATGGCGACGCCGGTCGTCGCCCTCGACCGCCTGAGGAAGATCTACCTTCTGGGCGGGCAGGAGATCGTGGCGCTCGACGAGTCTGTCGCTCGCGATCGAGACCGGCGAGCTCGTCGCCGTCATGGGGCCGTCGGGCTCCGGCAAGTCGACCTTCATGAACCTCGTCGGCTGCCTCGACCGGCCGACCTCCGGCAGCTATCGCCTCGACGGGGTCGACGTCGCCCATCTCGATGCCGATGCCCTGGCGACGCTCCGCAACCGCCGCATCGGATTCTGCTTCCAGTCCTTCAACCTGCTGCCGCGCGCGACGGCGCTGGCCAATGTCGAGCTGCCGCTCGTCTATGCCGGCGTTGCCGCCGCGTCAGCGTCGCGAGCGGGCGCAGCGAGGTCCTGGCCGCCGTCGGCCTCGGCGATCGGCTTCCACCATCGCCCGACGCAGCTTTCGGGCGGCCAGCAGCAGCGGGTCGCGATCGCCCGGGCGCTCGTCAACCGGCCGTCGCTCATCCTCGCCGACGAGCCGACCGGCGGGCTCGACAGCCGCACCGGCCGCGAGATCATGGCCCTCTTCGAGCGCCTCAACGCCGAGCGGCATCACCATCATCATCGTCACCCACGAGCCCGAGGTCGCGGCTTATGCGCGGCGTCTGATCCAGCTCCGCGACGGCCGTCTCGTCGACGACCGGCGCCAGCACCGGCGGTCGTGCGCGGTCGCGACGGAGGGCGGCATGAGGTTCGTCGACGGCCTCGGCGCGGCGCTCGACGCGCTGCGCGCCAACCTGCTGCGCAGCGCGCTCACGATGCTCGGCATCGTCATCGGCGTCGCCGCCGTCATCCTCGTCGTGGCGATCGGCACCGGTGCCCGCGAGCTCGTCGTCGCCCAGATCCAGAGCCTCGGCTCGAACCTCCTGATCGTCGAGCCGCACACCGCCATCACGCCCGGGCCAGCGGCGCGGCACGAGCACGCTGACCGAGGCCGACGGCGCCGCCATTCTCCAGGAGGTGCCCGTCGGTCCAGCTCGCCGTGCCGGTCATCCACGGCAATGTGCAGCTGGTCAGCGGCAACGTGAGCTGGCTCAGCATCCTCTACGGCACGACGAACGACTTTCTGACCGCCCACGACTGGCCCATCGCCTCCGGTCGGGACTTCGCGCCCGAGGAGGAGCACGACGCGGCCAAGGTGGCGCTGCTCGGCGACAGCGTCGCGCACATGCTCTTCGGCGATCGAGACCCGTCGGCGCCGTGATCATGCGTGCAGCGCGTGCCCCTCACGGTGATCGGCGTCCTGGCGCCGAAGGGCCAGACCAGCAGCGGCCAGGACCAGGACGATGTCGTGATCGCCCCGATCCGGACCGTGCGGACGCGGGTGCTCGGCACGGCGACGGTCGGCAACGGGCGTCGACACGCTGCTCGTGCGGGTCGCCGACGGCCAGTCGATGGGCGGCGCCGAGCAGGACGTCGGCCAGCTCCTGCGCCAGCGGCACCGGCTCCAGGACGGTCAGGGGACGACTTCGCGATCAAGAACCTGGCCGAGGTCCAGCAGCTCAAGGAGCGATCGACCCAGGCGCTGGCGACGCTGGTCGCTGCCGTGGCCTCCGTCTCGCTCCTGGTCGGCGGGATCGGCATCATGAACATCATGCTCGTCTCGGTGGTCGAGCGGACCCGCGAGATCGGCATCCGCATCGCCGTCGGCGCCCGGCGCCGCGACATCCTCTCGCAGTTCCTGGTCGAGGCCACGACGCTGTCCGGCATCGGCGGTGCCATCGGCGTCGCCCTCGGCATCCTCGGCGCCGGGCTGCTCGCCCTCTTTGCCGGCTGGCCCTGGATCATCAGCCTGAGGGCGCTCCTCCTCGCCGTCGGCTTCAGCGTCACGGTCGGGGATCGTGTTCGGCTTCTATCCCGCCCGCCGGGCCGCGCATCTGGACCCGATCGAGGCGCTGCGGCACGAATAGGAGTGGCCGGCAAGAAATCAGGCGGCCCCCGACGGCCGGCGATCCGACTGTCCTGGAGACACCCGATGCTCTCCCCCGTCGACCCCGGCGGGCTGCGGGTCGAGATCCTTCATCACCCTTCTTCTGGGCCTCGCGCCGGGTGCGGCCGCGGCCGAGACCATCCAGGACGCGATGGCGTCCGCCTATGCGCACGACCCGGCCCTCCAATCGGCACGCTGGGATCTCCGCCAGACCGACGAGCTCGTTCCGCAGGCGAAGTCGCTGTGGCTGCCCAGCGTCCAGGTCGGCGTCGGTGCCGGCTACGTCGAAGAACAAGGGCCTCGCCCCCTCGGGCGGCGCCCAGATACGCCAGCCGCTCTACGAGCCCCGGGCCCTGGGCAAGCTCTCGCAGGCGGAAAGCGAGGTCGCGGCCAAGCGCGCCCGGCTCCAGGGCGTGGAGGAGGACGTCCTGCTCAAAGCCGCGATCGCCTATCTCGATCTCGTGCGCGCCGACACCGTGGCACGCTCCAACGAGCAGCACGTCCATGCGCTCGAGGAGGATCTGGCCTCGACCAAGCGCCGCCTCGCCGCGGGCGAGCTGCGGCCGATCGACGTGAGCGAGGTCCAGAGCCGGCTGGCGGCGCCGATGCGCAGCGGATCCAGGCGGAGGGCGCCCTGGCCGCCGCCCGGACGACTTATGCGGAGACGGTAGGGGAGGAGCCGGGTCAGGTGGTCATGCCGCCCCTGCCGGGCGGCCTGCCGAGCACGATGGACGAGGCCCGCGCCCTCTCGGTCGACAATCCGGGCGTCGTCGGCGCCGCCTACGCGCAGGACGCCGCCGACTCGGGTGTCGACGCTGCGGAAGGGGCGCTGCGGCCCTCGGTCCAGGCCCGCGCCGACATCGTCTTCGACCGGAGCGACGCGTTGGCCGAGGTGGTCTGGCCGCTCTACGACGGCGGGGTCGCGCGCTCGCAGATCCGCACCGCCAAGGACGCCGTCCAGCAGCGCGTCTATGATCGCGAGAACGAGCAGCGGGCCGCCCGCCAGCAGGCCATGACCGCGTTCCAGGCCTTGGAGACCGCCAGGGCGGCCACCGACGCCTATCAGACCCAGGTCAGGACGGCGACCGAGACCGCGGCCGGCATCCGCCGCGAGCAGCGGCCAGGGGCTGCGGACGACGACCGACGTTCTCGATGCCGAGATCCAGGTCACCAATGCGGAGGTCGGACTCGTCGGCGCGCAGCGGGACGCCCGCGCCGCCGCCTTCCAGCTGCTCGCGGCGGTCGGCCGGCTCGACGCCAAGGACCTGAAGCTGCCCGTCAAGCGCTACGACCCGGAGGACCACTACCGCGAGGTCCGCAACGACTTCTGGTCGACGGGTCCCACGCCGCCCGCGGCGGCGCCGGGCAACTAGGCGGGTCGGCGGCTCCCGGCCAGCGTCAGCCGTCCATCGTCACGACCCTAGCGTCGAGGTCACGCACCCGGGAGGCGGCACGCACGGATCTCAGGCTCTTCCAGCTGCGCCGGGGCGAAGCTACCTCCCGGCTTCTCCTGTCGCCACGCCAGCATCGCCGCCTCCGTTGCCGGTCGAGCGGCGCTCGACGGGACCGAGCCCGCCGTCTAGCCTCCGCCCGGATCACCGTCGAGGGCTGCCAATCGCATGACGTCGGACAGCGCTGCCGCCACGCTGCATCGGGACGCCCTGATCTGGGATGCCCACGCCTGCATGCCGCTCCACCCGGACGCCGACCTCGGCGCCTTGCGGCGGCACCTCCTTGCCGGTGCCACCTTCGTCTCGGTCAATATCGGCATGGACATGAACCCGCTGGACCAGATCCTGCCGGTGATCGCGAGCTTCCGGGCGCAGCTCCGGGCCCAGCCCGATCTCTTCGTCCCGGTCCAGGGCGTGGCCGACGTTCTGCGGGCCAAAGAACGAAAAAAAGCTCGCGGTGGCCTTCGACCTCGAAGGCGGCCTCCCGCTCCGCGAGCGCCCAGAGATGGCTTTTTTGTTCAAGGATCTGGGCGTCCGACAGATCCACCTCGCTTACAACCGCAACAACAGCATCGGCGGCGGCTGCTATGACGACGACATCTCCCTGTCGCCGCTCGGCCGGCGCGTTGTCGAGGCGATCCATGCGGCGGGCATCCTGATGGACTGCTCGCACACCGGCCACCGCACCAGCCTCGACATCATGGGCCTCGGCCTCGGCCCGGTTATCTTCAGCCACGCCAACCCGCGGGCCATCAAGCACGACCAACGAAACGTCACCGACGAGCAAATAGATGCCTGTGTCGCCACTGGTGGGCTCGTCTGCGTCAACGGCGTCGGCCGCTTCCTCACCGATCCCCGGGGCGGGACGGACGCCATCCTCGACTGCATCGACTACCTGGCCGACCGCATCGGGCCGGCGCGGATCGGCCTCGGCATCGACTACTGCTATCCCGCCAATGGCCTCGACGAGAGCCCGCCCGGCCTCGACAAGGATTTCTGGTGGCCGCCCGAGCACGGCTACGGCGGCGGCATCGGCGACATCAAGATAGCCGCCCCCGAGCAGCTCCCCGAGATCACCGAGGGCCTCCTGGCCCGCGGCTACGCCGAGCCCGACATCCGAGCCATCCTCGGCCTCAACATGCTGGCACTGGCGGGGCGGGTCTGGAAGTGAGGAGACCTCGGGGCAACCCCAGCATGGGCAGTCGAGGTGCGCCGGGGCATGGCCGAAATCGCCTATAGGTTCAAGGGACTGATCCCGAGCACAGCGAAGGCGGAATTGCTGCTCGCCAGCATTGAATGATCGCCGAGGCGCTATCGCGGTAGAATTTGGATGGGCAAAGGGGCGTCCAGGGGGCTCCGCTTCAAATCTCCCGGCGGGACTCGAACCCACGACCTCCGGCTTCCAAGGCCGGCGCTCTGTCCGGTTGAGCTACCAAAGGTCACTTGCGGAGGTGAAGACGCCTTACCTAGATGTCGAGACTTCCACAAGTCTGAGAATGCTTGGTCTCGAAGCTCACGTCTCGGGCATCAGATAATCGCCGTTGTCGCCGTGCCGGTCGCCTCTGGCACAAAGACCGTTGGGCAGTTGCCGCCACGTTGATCCCGAATCTCGCCTCCTATTTACATCCGATTTGCAGACCATAGGTGGAACCGTCTGCTCTCGCGCTGTCGACCGGCTCAGACCACAGCCGCCGCCGCTCCCGGCATGAGGATCGGGAGCGATGAACGATGACAACCCAACGGGCGAGGTGCGGCCATGATCGACAGGGGAACCGCTCAATGCTCGCCAAATGCGGGGCGCAGCCCCGAAAAGCTGCGTCCGCGCCACCTCGCGCCTCTCGCCAACCCACGTTCCGGCCCTGTCGCCTCGCCCGGCGTGCTGGAACGGAGCAAGGTCGCCCTCGGAAGCCGGTATCCGGGGAATCTCGGTTTATAGCTGTTATAAAGTCGAACTTGATGATTGACTTCGGCTCTTGCGACGGGTAGCGTGTAGGCTGAAAATTACGAACGCAATGCAGCATCGTTAGAGATAATATAATGGCGTTCGTGGGTTAGGCGGAAACTCAAGTGCGTCTTTCCAAGACGCTGCGGCAATCCAACCGCAGGTGTATGGGAATGGGTCGATGACACGCGACTGGTCCGTCTCATGTTTTGGCATACTCATTTCGATCGCGCTGACCTCGGCCGTCTTCCCGGCGCATGCCGCAGGAACGGGACCCTTGAAAGAGGCCCCTGCGGGCACGCTAACCATGCGTTATGTCGAAACAGGCCAAGGGCTGCCCGTAGTCCTCGTGCACGGTCAGCCATCCGATCATCGAGTTTGGAATGGCATTCTTGATGATGGTGGTTCAGGCGTCCGGTACATTGCCGTCGATCTGCCTTATTTCGGCACCGCTCCGTGGCCCGATGATGGCGTGGGCTTCTCCATTGCGAACGAGGCCGAGGCCCTGGCGTCGTTTGTCAAAGGGCTCAATTCCGGTCCGGTCGAGCTGGTCGGGTGGTCGTTTGGGGGCTCCGTCGCGCTCGTCGCCGCCGTTCGCCATCCGGAGCTGGTTGCAGGGCTGTTTCTGTACGAGCCGGCACTGGCGACATTCGTTACCGACCCAGCAGATGCCAAGGCTGCCGCCGACGACCGAAAGAACATGATGGCACCCGTGATGGCGGCAGCGAAGGCCGGCAATCTGGAGGCTGCGGCAAGGCTCGTCCCGGATCAGGTCACCGCTGTCCCGGGTACCTTTGATTCTCTCCGGCGGTGGTGCAGGCGTCCATGCGCGAGAATGCGCGCGTGCTGACGATCGCGGCCCCGCCCCCACCGGCCATTACTTGCGAACAACTGGGCAAGCTGGACGTGCCGGTGACGATCGCGCGCGGTGCGTTGACCCGCACCTTCTATCGCGTTGCCGCCGATGCGGCCGCGGCGTGCATCCATGGCTCCAAACGACTAGTAATCGATGGGGCGCGCCACACTTGGCCGATACAGGATCCGGCCGCCTTCGACGCTCTGCTCCTGGCAGCCATTCACACGAACTAAGCGAGGCGAACGGAGTCAGAGGCTAACTCGGTCAGGATTTATTGGCTGGTTGCCCCTCTCGCCGCCGCTGGCGCGACGCAGAGCAGACCCCCATGCTGAGGTCTTTATCCAAGTCGGGCCCGTGCATGCTGTAGCCGCCGGCCGATTCCCACTCAGAATACATCGCCATTCTCGCTCTCGGATGTTGCATGTGCGAGGTTTCGACCGGCTGTCCGTAAGTGAGGCTGATTTAAAGGATCTCTGCCTCCTACCCGTGCGCTCGAGTACGCTAAGAGCGCGTCAAAGCGGCTCGCCCTTCAGCCGCTGCTTCAACATCTCGATATCGTCCTTGATACCCGGCAGAAACGGATCGATCGCGAGGGCCGCCTCGTAGGCCTTGATGGCTTCGGCCGGGCGGTCGCGCTCGGTGAAGATCAGCGCCATGCCCGAGAGGGCGCCGAAGTGGCGCGGCTCGAGGGCCAGGGTCTGCTGGATGTCGCGCATCGAGGACTCGGCGTCATCGAGCAGCCAATAGACCGTAGCCCGCTTGTTCCAGGCCTCCGCGAAGTCGGGCGCCCGGGCGATGAGGGCGGTGAAGCTGCTGAGCGCCGCGCCGTATTGGCGATTGGCCATGGCGGCGGTCCCGACATCGAGCAGGCGGCTGGACTCGGTATCGTCGATCTGCATCCAGAGCGCCCAGATCTGCTGCTCCAGGAGCTGGGCGGAGGCCGGATCGTCCGCCCTCTTCAAAGCGGCGAACAGCACATCGAGCTTCGGGTCCTTCTGCGTCGCCGGCGCCGGTACGCTCCAGGCCACGGCCGCGAGCACCAACAGAAAGGAAAAAATGAGGCGGCGGCTCATCCTCGCACCCTTCCGAGAGATACCTGCCGATCGCCCGCTCAAGCGTGCGGCAGGGCGGTGCCGATCATGCAGTCGCGGGTAACCGTCGCGGCCAGCCGCTCCTCGCTCCAGCCCTCGGTGCCGGCCGGTCGCATCGGCAGGACGATGTAGCGGAGATCGGCGGTCGAATCGTGCACCTCGACCCGGACGTCATCCGGCAGATCGAGCCCGAGCTCGCGCAGGACCGCCCGCGGCTCGCGCACCGCCCGCGAGCGGTACGCTCTCGCCTTGTACCAGTCCGGCGGCAGGCCGATCAGCAGGCGCGGATAGCAGGAGCAGAGCGTGCAGACGATGAGATTGTGGAGCGTCGGCCGTGTTCTCGATCGCGCGGATCGGGATGTGTCCGGCATCGATCCCCAGCTCGCCGGCCGCGCCGTTCACGCTCGCCAGCAGTCGCTGCCTGAAGCCCGCGTCGACCCAGGCTCGGGCGACCACGCGCGCCCCGTCGGCCGGGCTCTTGGCGTCGATCGACTCGATCGTGCGGCGCAGCTCGTCGCCGGTGAGGATGCCCTTCGAGGATCAGCAGCTCGGCCACCGCCTCGGTCAGCGCCATGTGATGGGTGAGCGGCGAATCCTCGAGGTCCGGCTGCCTGGGATGCGGGGCGTGGTCGTGATGCGCATGATCGTGCGTGTGGCTCATGGGCGGGGCTCCTGGGCGGGCTCGAGCCAGGTCTCGTAGACATCGACGACGAGGGTGTCGCTTTCCGGGCCGTCATAGCCCGGCCAGAGCTCTGTCTGGTCGAAGCGGACGCGGTAGAGCGCCACCGGCGGCGCGTCGCGCTCGCCATAGGCCAGCCGCTCGGGATCGCCGAAGGTGCCGACGACCTCGACGATCTGCCCGCGCTTGCCCCGGGTGAAGAACGGCGCCCGGACGTGACCCGGCGGAAAGAGCGCCTTCACACGAACGGCATCGGCAGGCGCGAAGCGGGCGCCGGTCACGACCGCGGCGCCCCATGCCGCTCGTGGGCGCGGGCGATCGCCTCGCCCAGCTCGCTCACGCCGAGCACGCGCTTCTCCAGCAGAATGTCGGTGATCGAGGTGATCCATCGCTCGTAGTAGCTCATCTCGTCATAGGCGCCGGGGCCGATCGCCTCGATGCCGCGCCGCAGCTCGTCGACGCCGATGAGGCCCTTGGCGCTCAGGAGGCGGAGGATCGCATCGACCTTCTTCTCCCAGGGCGCGTAGTCGTGCTCCTGGCGCTCCACGGGCCCGGCCTCGAGCCCGCCCATGTCGTGATGGCGGCGCAGATTCGTGCTCATGGCTCGCTCCCCCTCTCCGGAGGTGCTCATTTTGCCTCCCCGGCCGCCGTCGCTGCAAGCGCGACGCCAGCGGACGAGCTCCAGCGCCGCCAGCGGGAGCAGCAGCGAGCCAGAGGCACGAGGAGCGGCCGGTGCATCATGCGCACGGCCAGGGCGCCAAGCCGCGGCGCCAAGCCCATAGGCCGTCCAGGCGAGGGCATAGGGCAGAACCGCCTCTCGGGACTCTGTCCCCTTCTCGGCTTGGCGCGCCGACCTGGACCCGCGCGCTGGCCTGGATGCCCATGGCAAGGGCGAGAAGCGCGAGCTTGGCGAAGGTCGGCAGGGACACGGCCACGAGAAGGCCCAGCAGCGCCGCCTGAAGAAGGAGCTCAGGGGCTCGTGTCGGCGCGACGAGGGCGAGGCTGCGGCCCACCAGGGCACCCGCGAAGAAGCCGGCGATCGCGGCACCGTGACCCAGGATCGCGTCTGTTGCTCCCTGCGTCACCGCGATCGCGAGCAGCACGGTGTTGCCGGTCATGTTGGCGGCGAAGATCGAGCCCAGGAGGATGTAGCCGACGGCATCCGCGTAGCCCGCCATCCCGCAGAGCAGCGTCTCCTCGGTCGCCTCGCGCAACGGTCCAATCGAGCCTCTCCGAGCGCTCTCGCGACATCAGAACCGGCGAGCGGTAGGATCGTGGCGCCGCCGAGCGCCATGAAGGCCGGTCTGCGGATTTGAAACGCCATCAGCTCGCGGGCCAGCTGCCGTGTCGCGGCTTCAGCTGGGGTGCTCTTGACGGCTGCCTTGGGTTCCGCTCCTTGTCTTCGAGCAGGCCCCGCAAGACATGGAGGGAGGCCGGTCATGCGCATGATGCTGAAGCTCACATTCCCGACGGAAGCCGCCAACCGCGCCATGAAGGACGGCTCGTTCCAGAAGGCCATGGACTCCACGATGGCCAAGCTGAAGCCCGAGGCGGCCTATTTTCTCGCCGACCAGGGCTGTCGGTGCGCCATGCCGTTCTTCGACCTGACGAACTCGGCGGATATTCCTGCCTTTATGGAGCCGTTGTTCGCAAGCCTCAATGCGATCGTTGAGATACAGCCGGTCATGAATGCTGACGACCTGAAGAAGGGATTGTCTGCGGCGATGTTGGCCGCATAGCACCCTGAGACTGGCCGTCCATGGCGACGATCGCGGATCCGGACTCTTACCCGGTCGGCAGGGCTCCATAGGAGCGTGCGCGACCCCGCTGCTCTAAACGGAACGCCGTCCCGCCAGCCGTTCCCGTGCAAGAGCAGAAAATGCCCGAACTGCCGGACATAGAGCTCTATCTGAGCGCCCTGCGGCGTCGCGTCGGCGGCGAGGTGCTGCGCGGCATCCGGCGCGCCAGCCCGTTCCTGCTCCGCACCGTCGACCCGGCGATCGCGCTCGCCTCGGGCCTCAAGGTCGAGCGCTTCCGCCGCATCGGCAAGCGCATCGCCATCGGGCTCGAGGGCGATCTCTGGCTCGTCCTCCACCTGATGATCGCCGGCCGCCTGCACTGGCGCGAGCCCGCCGCGACGATCGTCGGGCGCCTCGGCCTGGCCGCCTTCGATTTCGACGCGGGCTCGCTCGTGCTGACCGAGGCGGGGCCCAAGAAGCGCGCCTCGCTCCACGTCGTCGGGAGCGAGGCCGGGTTGGCGGCGCACGACCCGGGCGGCCTCGAGCCGCTCGAGATCGACCGGGCGAGCTTTTCCGAGCGTCTGCGGAGCGCCAACCACACCCTCAAGCGGGCGCTCACCGACCCGCGGCTCCTGGCCGGCATCGGCAACGCCTATTCGGACGAGATCCTCCACGCCGCCCGCCTGTCGCCCATCGCCATGACCCTGAAGCTCGACGACGCGCAGATGGGCCGGCTGTACGAGGCGACGGGAACGACGCTGCGCGGCTGGACCGCGCGCCTCATCGCCGAGGCCGGCGACGCCTGGCCGGGGAAGGTCACGGCCTTTCACCCCGGCATGGCGGTCCACGGCCGCTACGGCAAGCCCTGCCCGGTGTGCGGCACGCCCGTGCAGCGGATCCGCTATGCCGACAACGAGACCAACTATTGCCCGCACTGCCAGACCGAGGACCGCGTCCTGGCCGACCGCAGCCTGTCCCGCCTGCTCAAGGCCGACTGGCCGCGTACCGTCGAGGAGCTGGAGCGCCTCGGCACCGGCCGCCCGGCCTCATGAGCGACGGTCGCTCCCGGCGATGAGCGCGAGGCCGATGCTCAGGAAGATCGCGGTACCCAGGCCCAGGCGCCGTTGACCAGCAGCCCCGTCGCCGCGCGGGACCAGTGGAAGTCGCCGATCACGGGCGCGCCCTTGAGCGGCATGACCACCAGCCAGGCGACGAGGGTGAGCGCCACGCCGCCGAACAGGAAGCTCGCCACCCAATAGGCGGCGCCGCGCGGAAACCAGCGCTCGATGGAGGCGAAGACGATGCCCCAGACTCCGCCCCAGAACGAGGCGTCGATGACCTTCGGGACACCGAAGGGTGGCACCGGGCTCATCTGATAGGGCCAGCCGCCGATCAGGCCGACCCCGTGCAGAGCCAGCACCATCACCTGATGGAAGGCGGGCACGGCCAGGAAGCCGGCGACGAATCCCAGGAGCAGACGACTGGCGGGCGAGGTCGAGCCGGTGACGGCGTGGGCGCTCATCGCGGAAGGCTCCGGCGGCAAGGACACGCATGAGGTAGACCGGCGTCCGCCGACGGCCACTCGGGGTCCGACCCTCAGGAGACGATGCGGCTGGCCAGCGCGATCACGATTCCGATAGTGGCGATCGAGCCGACGTTGGAGAGCAGGATGGCCGTGGCGCTCTCGGCCTCGGCGACCCCGTAGCGGGTGGCGAAGAGGTAGACGTTGATCCCCGTCGGCAGGGACGCCGCCAGGATTGCCGTCTTGGCCCAGAGCGGCGGCACCTGGAACACGAAGAGCACGAGGACCGCCACGAGGGCCGGGTGGACGACGAGCTTCAGGACCACCATGGCGAACGCCGGGCCGAGCGCGCCGGCGATGTGGTAGCGCCGCAGCGAGGCGCCCATGGCGAAGAGCGCACCCGGGAATGCGGCACGGCCGAGCAGCTCGCCCACCCGGTCGAGAGGCCCCGGGATGGTGAGCCCGACCTCGTGAAACACGAGTCCGCCGACCACGGCCATCAGGATGACGTTGGTGGCGAGCCCCTTGACGAGATTCACGGGCACCCGCGCCAGCCCGGCCCCGCCGCCCCGGCCGATCTCGATCAGGATCGTGACGAGGGTGAAATAGATCGGGCTGTGGAAGGCGATGAGCAGGAAAAGCGGCACGCTCGAGGCCGGGCCCAGCGCCGTCACGATCAGCGGCACGCCCAGCAGCACCGTATTGCTGTAGGCCCCGCCGAACCCCAGCATGGTCCGGCGCTCGAGGGGTCCGCGGGCGACGACCAGGAGCCCGAAGACGAGCAGCACGCCGGTCGCGAGATAGTAGGCGGCGAGGAAGCCGGCGGCCGAGAGGTCCGGCAGCCGGGTCGTCGCCATAGTCCGGAACAGGGTCACCGGCAGCGCGAACCAGAAGACGAAGACGGAAAGGCCGCGGGCCGCCGCCTCGTCGAAGATCCTGGTGAAGGTCGCCGCATAGCCGAATGCCACGACGCCGAAGACCGGCACGATGATGTCGACGATGATGCCCATCCAGGTCCCGTGCTCGCTGCCGGCCCGGCCGGTCTAGCGGCGGCGTCGAGGTGCTACAAGCATCCGCCCTCGACGGCGCCCGGCCCGTTCCCTAGATCGGCCGCCATGTCCCCTCCCGCCGGAGCGCTACGATGCAGGAGACCATCTATGGCGGGCTCGTCCAGCTGGGCGGCCCCGCGCGCCTGCCGGCGAGCCCGGACGAGGCCGTGCTCGAGACCGTCCCCAACCCGTACCCGGAAACGCCCTACCTCGTGCGCTTCACCTGTCCGGAGTTCACGAGCCTCTGCCCGGTCACGGGCCAGCCCGACTTCGCCAGGCTCGTGATCGACTATGTGCCGCGGGACCGGCTGGTGGAGAGCAAGTCCCTGCGGCTCTTCCTCGCCTCCTTCCGCAACCACGGCGACTTCCACGAGGCCTGCACGATCAGGATCGCCAAGCGGCTCGAGGAGGCGGCGGCGCCGACCTGGCTCAGAATCGGCGGCTACTGGTACCCGCGCGGCGGCATCCCGATCGACGTCTTCTATCAGTCGGGCGAGCCACCGGCCGGGCTCTGGATTCCCGATCAGGGGGTGGAGCCGTACCGGGCGCGCGGTTGAGGCCAACCGCCTTTACCCGGTGTTAACGGGCCCTCCCTAGGCTCGATCGGTGCGACGGCGGTGCTCGCCGTTCAGGTCCGGGGAGAACGCGATGCGCAGCCTAGCGAGCGGCCTCGACGATGGTGCGGGTGCCACCTGGGACGAGCCGACGGGCGAGGGCGACCGACTGGCGGCGCCGCAGGCCATGGCTCTCGTCAGCCTCGCCTCGATCGTGCTCTGGGTCGGGGTCTTCAGCGCCATCGTCTGGGTCGTCTGAGCTAGCGCCCGGGGCGGGCCGGCCCCCGAGGGGCCGGCCTCTCATGCGACTTGCCAGCCGGCCGGAGTGCGGCTAGGGCGCTCTCCGGCGTGGCCGGCCCAATGCGCGGCAGCGTCCGCGCATGCAAGCCTTCCGCGACTCCCTGCGGCTCGCCTGGCCGCTCATTCTCTCGAACCTGTCCGTGCCGCTGCTCGGCATGGTCGATGTCGGCGTGGTCGGCCATCTGCCGGACCCGGCGCATCTGGGTGCCGTGGCGCTCGGCGCCACGGTCATGAGCGTCCTCTATTTCGCCTTCGGCTTCCTGCGCATGGGGACGACGGCGCTGACCGCCCAGGCCTTCGGCGGCGGCCATGACGTCGATACCCAGACCGCGCTCCTGAGGGGCCTCATGGTCGCGGCGGTCCTGGGCCTCCTCGTCCTGGTCCTCGGCAGGCTGGTGATCGGCGCGGCCGAGCGCCTGTTCGCACCCCCGCCGGCGATCGACCGCGAGTTCCGCCTTTATCTCGAGATCCGCCTCTTCGGGGCACCGGCGGCGCTCGCCAGCTTCGTCCTGCTCGGCTGGCTGCTCGGGCTGCAGAACGCGCGCGGTCCGCTCGTCCTCATGATCGCCACCAACGGCATCAATGCGATCCTCGATCTGCTGCTGGTCTTCGGGGTCGGCATGGCCGCCGACGGGGTGGCCCTCGCCACCGTGATCGCCGACTATTCGGGCCTCTTCATCGGTCTCCTCCTGGTCCGGCCGGGCTGGCGCCGGCTGGGCGGCCGACTCCCGTCCTGGCCCGAGCTGTTGCGGGCCGACCGCTTCCGCCGGCTCCTGGTCGTCAATCGCGACATCTTCCTGCGCAGCCTCTTCCTCGAGGCGGCCTTCCTGCTGTTCACCGCCCTGGGCTCGCGTCAGGGCGAGCTGGTGCTCGCGGCCAATGCCGTGCTGCAGACCTTCTTCACGCTGGCCGCCTATGGTCTGGACGGCTTCGCCCACGCCGCGGAGGCTCTCGTCGGGCGCACCGTCGGCGCTCGCGACGAGGCGGGCTTCAGGGCGGTCGTGAAGGCGAGCTTCGTCAATGCGGCGATCCTCGCAGTGCTCATGACCCTCGCCTTCGGGACCGCGGGTCCGCTGCTGGTGCGGCTGATCACCAGCCTCGAGGCCGTCCGCGCCGCCGCCGGCATCTATCTGCCCTACGCGGTGGCCTTGCCCGCGGTCTCGGTCTGGGCTTTCGTCTTCGACGGCATCTTCTTCGGCGCCACCCGCACGGCCGAGCTCCGCAACGGCATGTTCCTGTCGCTGCTCGTCTTTTGCGGGCTCGCCTGGCCGATGACCGCGGCGCTGGGCAATCACGGCCTCTGGCAGGCCTTTTTGATCTTTCTCGCGGCGCGCGGGCTCATTCTGGGGCTTTTCTATCTCCGCACCGAGCGTCGCATGGCCGGGGCGGCGGGCTGAAACCGCCCTCTCGGCAGCCTCTTGAACGGTCCCGGCCGGTGCTTAAATCCGGATCACCGGGCGCCGTTACGGGTCCGGTGATCACGCAGGCGGACGAGCCTCGGCTTCGCTGAGGGGCCCGTCCATCAAGTCGCTCATCGGAGGACCATCATGCGCAGCTTCGATCTCTCTCCCCTCTTTCGCTCATCGGTCGGCTTCGACCGGCTGGACAAGCTCTTCGACGCGGCCTTCCGCGAGGCGTCGCGCGACGTGAGCTATCCGCCCTACAACATCGTCAAGACCGGTCAGGACCAGTACCGGATTACGATGGCGGTCGCCGGCTTCGGCGAGGCCGATCTCGAGATCGTCGTCCAGGAGAACGTGCTGAACGTGAAGGGCCAGCTGAAGGAGCCCGAGCGCGAGGTCGAGTACCTCCATCGCGGGATCGCCCAGCGCGCCTTCGAGCACCGCTTCCAGCTCGCCGACCACGTCCGCGTGGTCGACGCCAGCCTGGACAAGGGCCTCCTGAGCGTCGAGCTCGAGCGGGCCGTGCCCGAGGCCGCCAAGCCCCGCAAGATCGAGATCGGTGGCTCGGCGGCACCCAAGACGATCGAGAGCGTGACCGACAAGGCTGCCTGAGGCGCCGGTCGGCGATGAGGATGGAGGAAGGGGGCCGAAAGGCCCCCTTCGCATGTTCATGGCTGCCTTGCTCCGGCGCCCGCCCGGCTTCGCCGCCGACGCCTTGTTGCGCCGCGGGATGGGGGCTATAGGTCGACCAGGACGGGTTTGTTCATGACTGCCGCAACAATTCGACCCCTGATCGGCGTTACCGCCTGCCTCAAGGCGCGCGACAATTTCATCTTTCACAGTGTCGGTGAACGGTACGTGGATGCCGTGCTCGACGGCACCGATGGCGTCCCGGTCCTCATCCCGGCGACCGCCGCCCGTCAGCGCATCGACGAGCTTCTGGACCGGCTGGACGGCGTGATCCTCACCGGCAGCCCGTCGAACGTCGATCCGGCTCACTATGGCGGGCCGCCGCCCCGCGAGGACAACCTCGCCGATCCGGTCCGCGACGCCACCACTCTGCCGCTGATCCGACGCGCCGTGGAGATCGGCGTTCCGCTTCTGGCCATCTGCCGAGGCATCCAGGAGCTGAACGTCGCCCTTGGCGGCTCGCTGCATCAGCACGTCCACGAGGTGCCCGGCCGTCGCGATCATCGCTCCGACAAATCGAAGCCCTGGTACGAGCGGTACGGGCCCGCGCACACGATCGACATCGCGCCGAACGGCAAGCTGCAGGCGATTCTGGGCGGCGCCAGGACGCTCGAGGTCAACTCCCTGCACGGCCAGGGCATCGATCGGCTGGCCGACAGACTGGTGGTCGAGGCCCGGGCCGAGGACGGCACCATCGAGGCGGTCACGGTCCGCGATGCGCCGGGCTTCGTCCTCGGTGTCCAGTGGCATCCCGAATGGCGGGTCGCCGAGAACCCCTGGTCGCTCCGCCTCTTCGCCGCGTTCGCCGACGCGGCCCGGACGCGCGCGGCCGCGAGAATGCGGGATGCAAGCGTTCCAAGAGTGGCTTAGGTCGAACCGGGTCACCGAGGTCGAGTGCGTGGTCGCCGACATCAACGGCGTGGCGCGTGGCAAGATCCTCCCCGGCGAGAAGTTCCTCCGCTCGATCCAGGAGGATGTCCTGCGCCTGCCGGAGAGCATCTTCATCCAGACGGTGACCGGCGACTACCCCGAGGAGGACGTGATCGACCCGATCGATCGGGACGTCCGCCTGCACCCGGACCTGGCCACGATCCGCCTCGTGCCCTGGTACGAGGAGCCGACCGCGCTCGTCATCGCCGACTGCTTCTATCACGATGGCGGCCCGGTCGAGATCTCGTGCCGCCATGTGTTGCGGCGGGTCGTGGACCTCTATCGGGCGCGCGGCTGGCGCCCGGTCGTGTCGCCCGAGCTCGAGTTCTTCCTCACCAAGGTCAACGAGGACCCTGACTACCCGCTGGTGCCCCCGATCGGCCGCTCGCGGCGCCAGGAGACGGCGCGTCAGAGCTACGGCATCGACGCCGTCAACGAGTTCGATCCCGTCTTCGAGGACGTCTACGACTGGTGCGAGAAGCAGGCCATCGACGTCGACACCCTGAGCCACGAGGCCGGCGCCGCCCAGATGGAGATCAACTTCAACCACGGCGACCCGCTCGACCTCGCCGACCAGGCGTTCCTCTTCAAGCGCACGGTCCGCCAGGCCGCCCTCAAGCACGGCATCTACGGCACCTTCATGGCCAAGCCCATGGAGGGCGAGCCCGGCAGCTCGATGCACATCCACCAGTCGGTCTACGACCTCGAGACGGGCCGGAACCTCTTCGCCGAGCCGGGCGGCGAGAACACCGCGCTCTTCCTCAACTTCATCGCGGGCCTGCAGAAGCACCTGCCGGCAGCGATGCCGCTGCTCGCCCCGAACATCAACTCCTACCGCCGGCTGCAGGCGCTACTCGACGGCGCCCATCAACGTGCATTGGGGCCTCGAGAACCGCACGGTCGGGCTCCGGGTGCCGATGTCGGGCCCCGAGTCGCGGCGCATCGAGAACCGCATCGCCGGGGCCGACGCCAATCCCTATCTGGCGATCGCCGCCTCGCTCGCCTGCGGCTATCTCGGCATGGTCGACCGGCTCGAGCCGACCGAGCCGATCAAGGGCAGCGCCTATCGCATGGCCCAGACCCTGCCGCAGCAGATGCCCGAGGGGCTCCGCAAGCTGCAGCTCAGCGGCAAGCTCAAGGAGGTGCTGGGCGAGAAGTTCGTGGAGGTGCTGCTGGCGGTGAAGGAGACCGAGCACGACGCCTACCAGCGGGTCATCAGCTCCTGGGAGCGCGAGCATCTGCTCCTGAACGTCTGAGCGATCGCCCGCCGCGGGGGCAGGGGAGGCACGATGCGTGTCGGGATCTTCCAGGGGCCACCGGGCAGCGGCGAGGTCGCTCGCAATCTCGATCTCTTGGACTCTGTCGCGCAGGACGCCGCCGGCCGTGGTGCGGGGCTGCTCATCTGCCCCGAGATGTTCCTCACCGGCTACGCCATCGGCGCCGAGGCGACAGCGCGCTTCGCCGAGTCCGTCGATGGCCCCTCGGCGCAGCGGGCAGGGGCAATCGCCAGGACGTCCGGCCTGGCCCTCCTCTACGGCTATCCCGAGCGCTCGCCCGACGGCCGCGTCTTCAATGCCGCCCTGCTGATCGATCGGGACGGGCGCCGGCTCGCCAACCACCGCAAGACCCATCTGTTCGGCGATCTCGACCGCAGCGCCTTCGCCGCCGGCGAGTCCGCGACGACCATCGCCGAGCTCGATGGCCTGCGGATGGGACTCCTCATCTGCTACGATGTCGAGTTCCCCGAGAGCGCTCGTCTTCTGGCCCTGGCGGGCGTCGACCTCATCGCCGTCCCGACCGCGCTCATGCAGCCCTACGCCTTCATCCCGCACGGCCTGACGGCGGCGCGCGCGTACGAGAACCAGGTGTTCCTCGCCTACGCCAACCGCTGCGGCCGCGAGGCCGATCTCGTCTACGAGGGGGCGAGCTGCATCGTCGGCCCCGACGGCCGGGACCTCGCCCGCGCCGGCTCGGGCCAGGAGCTGATCCTCGCCGACCTCGACCCGGCGGCATTCGCGGCCTCCAGGCGGATCAACACCTATCTCCGCGATCGGCGGCCCGAGCTCTATGGCCCGCTGGCCGATGCCTCGGACCTGGGGAACGCGTCCCCGTGACCGCCTCGCACGAGCCGATCACCGGCCCCGACAGCCGGGTGCGGCCCGTCACCACCTTCGGCCCGGATTTTCCCTTCGCCTTCGACGACTGGATCGGCCACCCGGCCGGCCTGGGCCGCCTGCCCGCCGAGCGGCACGGGGCCGAGGTCGCGATCGTCGGCGCCGGCCTCGCCGGCCTCGTCGCCGCCTTCGAGCTCATGAAGCTCGGCCTCCGGCCCGTGATCTACGAGGCCGGCCGGCTCGGCGGCCGGCTGCGCTCGCAGCCCTTCGAGGGCGGCGACGGTGTCGTGGCGGAGCTGGGCGGCATGCGCTTCCCGATCTCCGCCACCGCCTTTTTCCACTATCTGGAGCTGGCTGGGCCTGACCACCGGGCCGTTCCCCAATCCCCTGGCGCCGGACACGCCCAGCACCGTGATCGACCTCGAGGGCGAGCCCGTCTACGTCGAGAAGCCCGAGGACCTGCCGCCGCTGCTCAAGGAGGTGGCGGCGGCCTGGCGGGAGGCGCTCGAGCAGGGGGCGAGCCTCGGCGCCATGCAGGAGGCCATCCGGGCCCGCGACACCGCGCGGATCAAGGCCATCTGGAACCCGCTGGTGCCGGTCCTGGACGACCGGAGCTTCTATGGCTTCGTCGCCGGCTCGGACGCGTTCGTTCGCCGCTCGTTCCGCCATATCGAGGCGTTCGGCCAGGTGGGCTTCGGCACCGGCGGCTGGGACACCGATTTCCCGAACTCGATGCTGGAGATCCTGCGCGTCGTCTACACCAACCTGGACGAGGGGCAGCGGCTGGTCCTGGGCGGGGCCGAGCAGCTGCCGCGCCGTCTCTGGCGCCTCGCACCCGAGGCCATGGCCCACTGGCCGGCCGGCACCTCGCTCGAGCCTGCTCCACCAGGGCGCCCCGCGGCCCGGCGTCGCGCGCATCGCCCGCGAGCCCGACGGCCGCCTCGGGATCACGGACCGCTGGGGCGACACCCGCCGCTACGAGGCGGTCCTCGCCACCTGCCAGTCCTGGCTGCTCACCACCCACATCGCCTGCGACGAGAGCCTGTTCGGCCAGAAGCTGTGGATGGCCCTCGACCGCACCCGCTACATGCAGTCCTCGAAGACCTTCGTCATGGTCGACCGGCCCTTCTGGAACGATCGCGATCCCAGGACCGGCCGCCGGGTCATGAGCATGACCCTCTCCGACCGTGTGACCCGCGGCACCTACCTCTTCGACAACGGATCCGACCGGCCGGGCGTCATCTGCCTCTCCTATTCCTGGATGGGCGACGCCTTGAAGATGCTGACGCTGCCGGTCGACCGGCGGGTCGGCCTGATGCTGGACGCGCTCCAGAAGATCTACCCGGGCGTCGACATCGCCTCGCACATCGTGGGCGACCCGATCACCGTCTCCTGGGAGTCGGACCCGAACTTTCTCGGCGCCTTCAAGGGTGCCCTGCCCGGCCACTACCGCTATCACCGGCGCATGTTCTGTCACTTCGTCCAGGACCGGCTGCCGCCCGAGCAGCGGGGCGTCTTCCTCGCCGGCGACGACGTCTCCTGGACGCCCGGCTGGGCCGAGGGGGCCGTGCAGACCGCCCTCAACGCGGTCTGGGGCATCGTCCACCACCTGGGCGGCAGCACCGATCCGGCCAATCCCGGCCCGGGCGACCGCTTCGCCGATCTGGCCCCGGTCGCCCTGCCGGAGTGAGCGGCATCGCTCGTCGGCTCCCGACGGGCGGGCAGCGTGCGGCAACCTGGGCGACAATCGTCCGTTCCTGAACCCGGGCGGGCGGGGGTGGAGCCGGGATGACGACGCCGCAGATCGAGATAAGCGTCCTCCTGGTTGCCCTGGTCGGCGTCTTCGTCTGGGGGCGTTGGCGCCACGACGTGGTGGCCTTCACCGGCCTCATGGTCGCCGTGCTGCTGGGGCTCGTGCCGCAGGATCATGCCTTCTCCGGCTTTTCCCATCCCGCGACGATCACCGTGGCGCTCGTCCTCGTCCTGAGCCGGGCGCTCGCCGACTCGGGCGCCGTCGACCTCGTCGCCAGCCCGGTGATGCGCCTCGCGGGCAGCCGCCGCGCCCACATCGCGGCCCTGGGCGGCACCTGCGCCGTCCTCTCGGGCTTCATGAACGACGTGGGCGCCCTGGCGCTGATGATGCCGGTCGCGATGCAGACGGCCGCCAAGAGCGACCGCTCGCCCTCGCTGCTGCTGATGCCGCTCGCCTTCGCCAGCCTGCTGGGCGGCATGACGACCCTGATCGGCACGCCGCCCAACCTCATCGTCGCGGGCTTCGAGGGCCGGGCCGGCGGCCATCCCTTCCGTCTTCTCGACTTCGCCTATGTGGGCGTGCCGGTCGCCGTGGCCGGCCTCGCCTTCATCACGCTCATCGGCTGGCGCCTGCTGCCGACGGCCCGCCGCCGCGCGGTCTCGGCCGCGGATTTCTTCAAGATCGCCGACTATCTGATCGAGCTCGAGATCCACGAGGGCAGCCCGCTCGCCGGGCGGCGGCTCGGCGCCGCGATGAGCGAGCTCGCGGCCGAGGACGGCACGGTCCTGGGGCTGGTGCGCGGCCAGCGCCGCTTCGTCGTGCCGCCGCAGTGGCTGGAGCTCGCCGTGGGCGACCTTCTCCTGGTCGAATCGCCGCCCGCGGCGATCGACAAGCTGAGCAAGGGATTCGGGCTGGCACTGCCCGAGCATGCCGCCGACGAGCCGCCGCCGCTGACCCAGGACGAGGTCCAGGTGATCGAGGTCGTGGTCAAGCCCGGCGGCGCCCTCGACGGCCGCACCGTCGCCAGCCTCGACCTCGCCCGGCGCTACGAGGTGGCTCTGCTCGGCGTGGCCCGCGAGGGTGCCCGGATCCGCAGCCGCGTCGGCTCGCTCGCCCTCAGGGGCGGCGACGTCCTCCTGCTGCGCGGCGAGGGCGAGCGCCTCGCCGAGGTCGGCCGGCTCATGGGGCTGCTGCCGCTGGCCGGGCGGCGGGTCCAGCTCGGCCGCGGGGAAAAGCCCTGCCGACGCTCGGCGTCTTCGCCGGCGCCGTGCTGCTCGCCGGCTTCGGCCTGCTGCCGATCACCATCGCCTTCGGCGTCGCCGTGGTGGTCATGCTCCTGACCGGCCTCCTCCCCGCCCGCGACGTCCACGGAGTCCATCGACTGGCCGGTGATCGTCCTTCTGGGCGGCCTGATCCCGGTCGGTGGCGCCCTCGAGACGACCGGCATGGCGGGCGTCATCGGCGGCTGGCTGGGCCATGCTCCACACGGTCCTGCCGGCCTGGGCCCTGCTCGGCCTCCTCCTGGTCCTGACCATGCTGCTCACCAACGTGCTCAATCACGCGGCCACCGTCGTCGTGATGGCGCCGATCGCGCTCGGGCTCGCGGCCGAGCTGCATCTCCGTCCCGAGGCCTTCCTGATGGCCATCGCCATCGGCAGCTCCGCAGCCTTCCTCTCGCCCGTCGCCCACCAGAGCAACACGCTCGTCATGGCGCCCGGCGGCTACCGGTTCGGCGACTATTGGCGCATGGGCCTGCCTCTGGCCGCCGTCGTCGCCCTGGTCGCGCTGCCGATGCTCCTGATCGTCTGGCCGCTGCAGAAGTAGAGCGGCGCCCCGTTCGGCTAGGGGCCCGCACCGCCGGCCGCTCTGCCAATCGCGACGGCCATGACGATCGCCTCGATGACGGTCTCCGTGTGCCCATCGAGGATCGCCGTCCTCAGGTCGCGCATCACCTCGACACGCGGCGCCTCCGCACCGGCCGACGCGGCCCGGGAGAGGGCCAGCTCGCGGGCCCGTCGCTCGGCTAGGGCCAGCGCCGGCTCGAGGGCGTCCCGATCCTGTGGTCCCTCGGGCAGATGGACGCGGAAGCCGGCGTCACCGACGGGCGCCACCAGCACCGTCGCCCGCTGCACGACCTCGGCCACCACGGCACCGACCGCGTTGCCCACATCGTAGTGCTCGGGGAGCACGAGCTCGGCGCCGAGCCGCTCGGCTACCGCGGGATAGAGAATGGGCGCCGGCCCGCCCAGCGCCACCAGCGGCAGCGTGAGCCCGAAGCGCAGCTCGAGGAGGCGTCCGGCGGGCAGCGGCCGGGCCAGGGCGCGGGCGAGCGGAGCGGGCAGGGTCGACGATACCATCCTCGGTCTCGGCGTCCAGCGCCGACAGGGCCACCGTCTCGGCGCTCTGCCGCCAGGCGAGCTCGATCACCTGCTCTGCCGCCTCCGCGCCCGAGGGCAGGCCGAGCTGCCGTGCCAGAAGCTCGGCGCCGGCCTCGGCCGCCGGCGTCGACCAGGTGCGCTGGCGGCCGAGCACATGCGCCGCGTCGCTCGGGGTGAAGGCGCTCACGGCCACCAGCCCGCGACCGATCAGGCGGTCGAGCGAGCGCCCCAGCCCGTGCCGCGCCTCGATCGTCTCCATCGCGACAGGGCCGCCGGCGAGGCTCTCGAGCAACCGCCGCCGGCTGTCGCCGAGCCCGGCCGGCTCGCTCGCGGTCCGCCCGCAGCAGAAAAAAACGGCCGTCCTGCGGTCGGGCGTCCGGCCGTGCGATCTGGGCCTGCAGCGCCTCGAGAATTTCCGGATGCCGCGCGGCGAGCAGGCTGAGCGGGAACGGCGCGCCGCGGCCCGAGCAGGAGCCTGGCCGCCCACGATCCGGATGTCGCTGTCCCCGCCGAGGCCGCGGGTCCTGAGCGCGATCGCCTCGACCATCGTGCGATGGCCGCCGACCGAGGCGCCCTCGGGATCGAGCCTCGGCATGCCGTCCCGAAGGATCGCCACATCCGTCGTGGTGCCGCCGACGTCGACGACCACCGCATCCCGCCGTCCCGACAGGAAGCTGGCGCCCACGAGGCTGGCGGCGGGCCCGGAGAGAATGGTCTCGACCGGTCGGGTGGCGGCCAGACCGGCGGCGACGAGCGAGCCGTCGCCCTTCATCACCATCAGCGGGGCCAGGATGCCCCGCTCCGCCAGCAGGCGCCGGACCGCCAGGATCAGGCGGCGGATCTCCGGGATCAGCCGGGCGTTGAGGAGCGTCGTGACGGCCCGGCGGGGCGCGTCGAGCCGCGCCGACAGCTCGTGGGAGGCGGTGCAGGGGAGCCCGGAAAGCTCTCCTGCGAGCGCCGCCACCGCCAGCTCGTGGGCCGGATTGCGGACGGCGAAGCGGCCGACGACGGCCAGCGCCTCGACGGTTGGGGAGAGCTCGCGGATCGCCTGCGCCGCAGCCGCGCGGTCGAGGGGCGCCCGCTCGCGCCCGGTCGCTTCGTGGCCGCCGGCAATCAGCCGCACCGGATCGCCGCCGAGCGCCACTTTGAGCCCGCCGCGCTCGAGCAGATCGGCTCCAGCGCCGATCAGCAGCAGGCCCACGGGGGCGCCCCGGCCCTCGACCAGGGCGTTGGTGGCGAGCGTGGTCGAGACTCCGACGAAGGCCAGGTCGACCGCCGGGCCGGGGAGGACTTGGGCCACCGCATCACCGATGCCCTGGGCGAGGTCGCCGTGCGTCGTCAACGCCTTGGCGGCCCGGACGATGCGCCGCTCATTGTCGAGCAGGACGGCATCGGTGTAGGTCCCGCCGGTGTCGATGCCGAGAGAAAAGCTCAAGCCCGCCGGCCCCTCGGGAGACAGGGACCGGCGAAACGCCTAGAAGCGGGTGGTCGTCGTTTCCGGCCGCCGGGCCGGCCGGGCGAGGCCCAACCCATGCTCTACGCCTTGCGCGCCAACTGGGCGCTCTTCATCGGCATCCTGGTGCTCATGCTGGGCCATGGCCTGCAGGGCTCGCTGACCGGCGTGCGCGCCGCGATGGCGGACTTTCCCACGGCCGTCACGGGCATCGTGATGTCCGGCTATTACATCGGCTTCCTCGGCGGCTCAACGCTGGTGCCGGCGCTGATCCGGCGCGTCGGCCATGTCCGCGTCTTCGCGGCCCTGAGCTCGCTCGCCTCCTGCACGATCCTCGTCCAGTCGGTCGAGGTCGATCCCGTCACCTGGTTTCTCATGCGCTTCGGGACCGGCGTGGCGCTGTGCGGCATCTTCCTCACCGCCGAGAGCTGGCTGAATAGCAAGGCCACGAACGAGTTCAGGGGGCAGATCCTCTCGGCCTACATGGTGATCCAGCTGGGCGGCGTGGCGGGCGGCCAGTTCCTGCTGAACCTCGCCTCGCCGGGTGGCTTTCAGCTCTTCGTCTTGGTCTCGGTCCTGCTGTCGCTCGGCGTGATCCCGATGCTGCTGACGGCGACACCGGCACCCACCATCAGCGCGTCCCGTCGCGTGGGGCTGCGCGAGCTCTATCGGTCCTCGCCGCTGGGCGCCATGGCCATCTTCAGCATCGGCGTTGCCCAGGGTGGCCTCTACGGCATCGGCCCCGTCTATGCCCGCAACATCGGCCTCTCGGTCGCCGGCATCTCGCTCTTCATGGCGCTCGCGGTCCTGGGCGGGATGCTGTTCCAGTGGCCGCTGGGCGTCCTCTCGGATCGCTTCGACCGGCGCCGGGTCATCGCCGTCACGACGTTCCTCGCCGCCCTGGTCGGGTTCGCGGCGGCTTTCGCGTCCGGCACGCCGCCCTGGCCGCTGTTCGTTCTCTTCTTCCTTTGGGCAGGACTGTCCCTGCCGATGTATTCCATGTGCGTGGCGCACGCGAACGACTTCATGACCCCGGATCAGATGGTCGGCGCCAGCGGCGCCCTGCTGCTCGCCAACGGCGCCGGCGCGATCCTCGGCCCGATCCTCAGCTCGAGCATCATGCAGGCGATCGGGCCCTGGGGCTTTCCTCTCTTCATCGGCGCCATCCATGCGCTGATCGGCGTCTTCGCCCTCTGGCGGATGACGCGCCGCGCCGCCAAACCGCTCGCCCTGCAGGGTCCGACGATCACCGTGTCGTCGAGCGCCACGCCGGTGGCCACGGCGATCGCCCAGGAGGCTGCCGTGGCCCAGAGCCCAAGCGAGATCCGGGGCGAGAGGCAGTCCGTGGAAAGCCCGGCCTGATACCGCGGGGCGCAGAACTTTGCCCTCGCGCCTCAACCGGGTCTTGGCTATAATGCTACCCGAGGAAACCACCGTTCAAGGAACGACGTCGCATTCCGCTCCTGCTCGCCTCAACGGGGTTGTCGGGCATGTACCGGCAGCCTTCTGATTCGGTAAATGATTGCGCGACGTCGACAATCGTCGGGGTGCGTCGTCGTCTCATCTCGCCGGACGGACAGGTGCAGGGCGGGAATGCGGGTCGCCAGCCGGGCGGCAGGGCCTCGCTCTTCGCAACGTACCCTGGATAGGCCTGATGTCGCGCAAGCTCTTCGTCGCCAACTTCCCCTTCACCACCACGGTCGAGCAGCTGCAGGACCTGTTCGGCTCGCATGGTGAGGTCGTTTACGCCAAGATCGCGACCGACCGGGAGACCGGACGCTCGCGCGGCTTCGGCTTCGTCGAGATGGGCTCGCCGGATCAGGCCCAGAACGCCATCCGCGAGCTGGACGGGTTCCAGATGGGTGGGCGGCCGCTGGCCGTGCGCATCGCCGAGGATCGCGGTGGTCCGGGCGGTGGCGGCGGTCCGGGCGGCGGCATGCGCGGACCACGCGGGCCACGGCCGGACCGTGGCGGCTTCGGCGGCGGCGGCGGTGGCCCGGGCGGCGGATTCGGCGGCCCGCGCGGCCCACGCGGCCCCCGGCCGATGGCGCCCTGCGTCTGACGGCGGGCGCGAAACCCCTCAACGACGGACCAGCACCGGCTCGCCGAGGGTCTCGGCGAGCGGCGTGATCCCCAGGCCCGGCTCGGTCGCGGCACGGAAGGTGCCTTGCTCGCGCTTGGGCGCGCCGTCGGCGACGCGGCGGGTCCCGTAGCTGTTGAAGTCGGTGGCGGAGAACCGGAGCGCCTCCGGTGTGCTGTGGGCCAGATGCGCTATCGCCGCCGTCGCGATGTCGCCGCCCCAGCTGTCCTCGATGGTCATGGCGATGCCGAGCTCGGCGCAGAGGTCGCGCATCAGCCGGGCGCGGCTCAGGCCGCCGACCTTGCCGATCTTGAGGTTGACGACATCGATCGCCCCGTCGCCATGGGCCCGCACGAGGCTCGGCAGATCCTGGATGCTCTCATCGAGAATGAAGGGGAGGTCGGTCGCGCGCCGCACCACGAGGCACGCCTCGTAGGTGGCGCAGGGCTGCTCGATATAGACGTCGAGGTCCCGGACGGCGCGCACGACGCGCAGCGCCTGATGCGGCAGCCAGCCCGTGTTGGCGTCGGCGACGAGCACGTCGCGGGGGCCGAGCACGGCCCGGACGGCCTGGATGCGCTCGATGTCCGTGTCCGGATCGCCGCCTACCTTGAGCTGGAACCGCGCATAGCCTTCCGCCCGATAGCTCTCGACTTTGGCGGCCATCGCCTCGGGCGCCTCCTGGGAGATCGCCCGGTAGAGCGCTACCGCCTCGCCGCGCACGCCGCCGAGCAGCGCTGCGACCGGCAGCTCCGCCCCCTGGCCGACAAGGTCGAGGCAGGCCATGTCGATCGCCGACTTCGCGAAGCTCTGGCCCTTGAGGGCGCCGTCCATGCGCTCGTGGAGGTCGCCGAGGCGGGCTGGATCGGCGCCCAGCACGACCGGAGCGATCTCCACGAGGGCGCTACGCACGCCCAGAGCGTGGGCCGGCAGATAGGCGGCGCCCAGCGGGCAGGCCTCGCCGTGCCCCGTCAGGCCGGCATCGGTGGCGAGCGCCACGATGGTGCTGTCGAAGACGTCGACCGACTTGCCGCCCGACCAGGCGTAGCGGCCCTCGGCCAGCGGCAGGAGCACGCGGTGGACTCTGATCTCGGTGATTCGCATGACCCGGTCCCGCCTCGATAGGGCGCCCGTGCCCTAACGGCGCGGGCCACGTTGAACGCTCATGGCCCCTCGCCTACATTGGGCGCAGTTCAAGGACACAGTACCAGATTCGGATGATCGTCGAGCTCAACGCCCGATCCCGCGACGTTTTCCGCAAGATCGTCGACGCCTACGTCGCCACCGGGGAGCCGGTGGGATCGCGGACCCTGTCGCGTCGCCTCGAGGAGCAGCTCTCGCCGGCCACGATCCGCAACATCATGGCCGATCTCGAGGAGCAGGGCCTCCTGTTCTCGCCGCACACCTCGGCCGGCCGGCTGCCGACCGAGGCGGGGTTGAGGGTCTATGTCGACGGCCTTCTCGAGGTCGGGAAAATCAGCGAGGCCGAGCGCAGCACCATCGAGGCGCAGTGCGCCGGCTCCGGCCGCAGCGTCGAATCGGTGCTGCGCGACGCGTCCGAGACCCTGTCGGGCCTGTCCCGCTATGCGGGCCTGGTCATGGCGCCGCCGGTCGAGCGGCCCTTCCGGCATGTCGAGTTCGTGCCGCTGAGCCCGGGCCGGGCGCTGGTCGTGGTCGTGGCCGACAATGGCATGGTCGAGAACCGGATCATCGAGATCCCGCTCGGCATGTCGGCCAGCACGCTGGTCGAGGCCGGCAACTACCTGACGGCCCGGCTGTTCGGCAAGAACTTCAGCGAGGCGCATCAGGCGATACGGCAGGAGATCGACGAGCGGCGGACCCAGCTGGACGGGTTGGCCGAGCGGCTCATCTCGACCGGCCTCGCGACCTGGGCCGGCGACCGCGAGCGCGACGGCGGCTTCCTGCTCGTGCGCGGGCAGGCGCATCTTCTCGAGGACGTCACGAACCTCGCCGATCTCGAGCGGGTGCGGGTCCTCTTCGAGACCATCGAGACCAAGCGCAGCCTCCTGAAGCTGCTCGAGCTGGCGCAGCGGGCAGAGGGCGTTCAGATGTTCATCGGCCGGGAGAACGAGCTCTTCGGGCTCTCCGGCTGCTCGATGGTGGTGGCACCGTACCGGGCCGGCAACGGCTCGGATCCGACCGTGGTCGGCGCGATCGGCGTGATCGGCCCGACCCGCATGAACTACGCGCGGATCATTCCGATCGTCGATTATACGGCGCGCGTGGTGAGCCGTTTGCTGGGCAGCCCCGACAACGAGGCTAGGTGATGAGCGACGAGATCGACAAGATCGACAACGAGACCGCGGGCGATGCGAAGGCGGGACAGCCCGGGGCGGCCGAGGCGATGGCCGGAAAGGGCCAGGGGCCCGACGAGACGGCTGCGCCCTCTGCGGAAGAGGTGGCCGAGCTCAGGGACAGGTTGCTGCGGTCGCTGGCGGACATGGAGAATCTTCGGCGCCGCACCGGCCGCGAGGTCGAGGAGGCGCGCAAATACGCCATGACCGGCTTTGCCCGCGACCTTCTCGAGGTCGCGGACAATCTCTCCCGCGCCCTGGCCAGCGTGCCGGCGGAGGCCCGCGCCGAGAGCGATCCCATGCGCAACCTCGTCACCGGCATCGAGATGACGGAGCGCTCCCTTCTCGCCATGCTCGAGCGCCACAATGTCCAGAAGGTGCTGCCGGCCAAGGGCGAGCGGTTCGACCATAACCGCCACCAGGCGATGTTCGAGCTGCCCAGCGACGACCTCCCGCCGGGCAGCGTCGCCGAGGTCCTCCAACCGGGCTATGTCATCGCCGACCGCCTGCTGCGCCCGGCCCTGGTCGGGGTCGTCAAGGCCTCCCCGCGGCCTGCCGGAAGCCCGCAGGAGGGATCGTCCCCGGGGGATGTCGGCAGCCGGGTCGACACGACCGCCTGATGCGGCGGGGCCGGGGCCGAGAGGCGCGGGCCCCGTCAACTGAACGAGCAGAAGATCCCTCGGGGGGTGCGATGGAAGGTGGCGTGAAGCGGGTGGTGCTGGCCTACTCGGGAGGCCTCGACACTTCGGTCATCCTGCGCTGGCTGCAGGACAATTACGGCTGCGAGGTGGTGACCTTCACGGCCGATCTCGGCCAGGGCGAGGAGCTCGAGCCGGCCCGCGCCAAGGCCGAGATCATGGGGGCCACCCGGATCTTCGTCGAGGATCTGCAGGAGGAGTTCGTCCGCGACTTCGTCTTTCCGATGTTCCGGGCGAACACGGTCTACGAGGGCGCCTACCTGCTCGGCACCTCGATCGCGCGGCCGCTGATCGCCAAGCGGCTGATCGAGATCGCGGCCGAGGTGGGTGCCGATGCCGTAGCCCACGGCGCCACCGGCAAGGGCAACGATCAGGTGCGCTTCGAGCTCACCTGCTACGCCTTGAACCCGAGCATCCGGGTCATCGCGCCCTGGCGCGAGTGGGACCTCGATTCGCGCGAGAAGCTGATCCAGTACGCCGAGAGCCGGCAGATCCCGATCCCGCGCGGCAAGCGCGGCGCGCCGCCCTACTCCACCGACGCCAACCTCCTGCACATCTCGTACGAGGGCCAGGCGCTCGAGGACCCGTGGATCGAGCCCGACGAGGAGATGTTCACCCGCTCGATCGCGCCGGAGCTGGCGCCGGACAAGCCCACCTATGTGGAGCTCGGCTTCGAGCGCGGCGATGCCGTGGCCCTCGACGGCGAGCGGCTCTCGCCGGCAGCGCTTCTGCGGCGGCTCAACGATCTGGCCGGGGCCAACGGCATCGGCCGCCTCGACCTCGTCGAGAACCGCTATGTCGGCATGAAGAGCCGCGGGGTCTACGAGACGCCGGGCGGCACGGTTCTCCTCACCGCCCATCGCGGCATCGAGAGCCTGACCCTCGACCGGGGTGCGGCGCACCTCAAGGACGAGCTCATGCCGCGCTACGCCGAGCTCATCTACAACGGCTACTGGTACAGCCCCGAGCGCGAGATGCTGCAGGCGCTGATCGACAAGAGCCAGGAGAGCGTCAGCGGCACGGTCCGCCTCAAGCTCCTCAAGGGCAATGTCTCGGTGGTCGGCCGACGCAGCCCCCTCAGCCTCTACCGCCAGGAGTTCGCGACCTTCGAGGCCGACAAGGTCTACGACCAGCGCGACGCCGAAGGGTTCATCAAGCTCAACGCGCTGCGCCTCCGCATCCTCGGCCTGCGCAATCACTGAGCCGTCGGCTCGGGGCCCGGGGGAGGAGCCGCCGCGGGCCGCGGCTCGTGCAGCAGCACGAGCGAGATCCGCCGGTTGCGCGGATCGGTCGGATCGGTCCTGACGAGGTTCTCGGAATTCCCCCGGCCGACCACCTCGGCCACCCGCGCCGGATCGAGGCCCAGCTCGACCAGCGCCACCCGGGTGGCGTCGGCGCGGTCGCTCGACAGCCGCCAATTGTCGTAGGCGGCCCCGGGCGGGAAGGGCAGGGCATCGGTGTGGCCGCGGATCGAGATCCGGTTCGGCAGACCGGCGATGGCCTTGGCGACGATCCCCAGAAGCTCGCGCGTGTGCGGATACATCACGTCGCTGCCGAGCGGGAACATCGCCACGCGGTCCTGGTCGATGATCTGGATGCGCAGGCCCTCCTGCGTCTGGTCGATGACGAGATTGTCCTTGAGCACCTGGAGCCCGGCCGAATCGGCCAGCGCCTTGACGATGGCCGCCTTCGCCGTCTCGAACCGCGCGTCCTCGCGGCGCTTCAGCTCCTGCTCGAAGGCCTCGTCGCTCATGTGCCCGTCCACGATCGTCGGCTGCCCGCCCACCGTCGGAGTGACCGCGGGAGCCCCGGCTTCGGCCTCGCCATCGCCGCGCCCGGCATGCGCCAGCGGCGACTCGATCAGGAGCGGATTGGGGTGCTGGGCCTGCTCGGGGCTGGCGCCGAAGGTGATGCCGAGCTGCCCGCCCTGGCCCGAAGGCGTGCCGTTGTTGGTCGAGGCGTCGCTGAAATACTCGGCCAGACCCTTGAGCGTGTCCTCGCTCGAGGTGCTGAGGAGCCAGAGCAATAGAAAGAAGGCCATCATCGCCGTGACGAAGTCGGCATAGGCGACCTTCCAGGCGCCGCCGTGAGAGCGATGCGGCGGGCCCTCGATGACCCGCCGGACGATGAGGGGACGGTTCGCCCGGGCCAAGGGGCTCAGGCCGCGAGCGGATCGGCCGACAGGCGGCTCAGGGTCTCGTCCATCTGCTGGAAGCTGGGCTGCATGATGGTGGGCGCGTTGCCCCGCGCCAGCTCGACCGCGACCGGGGCCGAGTGCCCCTGAAGGTAGGCGACCAGACAGTCCCGGATGATGGCGTAGAACTGGCCGTCCTGGTCGTAGGTCTCGACCAGCCGCCCCGCGATCGGGCCGACGAAGCCGTAGGCGAGGAAGACGCCGAGAAAGGTCCCGACCAGGGCCCCGCCGATCATGGCACCCAGAACCTCGACCGGCGCGTTGATCGACGCCATGGTCTTCACCACGCCCAGCACCGCGGCGACGATGCCCAGCGCCGGCATCGCGTCGGCGATGGCCTGCAGCGCCCCCGCCCGGGCATGCAGCTCGGCATGGTGCTTCTTGATCTGGCGCTGCATGCACTCCTCGACCTGGAACGGGTCGTCCAGGTTCATCGTCATCATGCGGATCGTGTCGGCGATGAAGGCGAGCGCGAAATGGTCGGCGCGGATACGCGGGAAGCGGCCGAAGAGGGCGCTCTCCTCCGGCTGCTCGACATGCGCCTCCAGCGCCAGCACGCCCCGGGTCTTGAGCAGCCTGACGATCAGGTACATGAGGGTCAGCAGGTCCTGATAGTCCTGCCGGCGCCAATGCGGGCCGGACACGACCCGCTTGAGGTCGCCCAGCGTGCCCTTGACGACGTGGCTGCCGTTGGCGACCAGGAACGTCCCCACGGCCGCCCCGAGGATCATCATCCCCTCGAAGGGCAAAGCGTGCATGATGATCGCGAACTTGCCGCCGGCCAGGACGTAGCCGCCGAACACCATCACGATCACCAAGACGAATCCCACGATGGACAGCATGCCACGCCCGAAAGTCGCGCCCTCGGGAACGGCTTAAACCACCGGGCTTAAGGAACGCTGAACCCCGGCTGCCTCAGCCTTCGCGGTGGCTGTCGCGCAGAACCCGCTCGCGCTCGCGCTGCCAGTCGCGCTCCTTGATCGATTGGCGCTTGTCGTGGAGCTGCTTGCCCTTGGCCAGGGCCAGCTCGATCTTCGCCCAGCCGCGCGAGCTGAAGTAGAGGGAGAGCGGCACGAGCGTCATGCCCTGGCGCTGGACCGCGCCCATCAGGCGGCCGGCCTCGCGCCGGCGCATCAGGAGCTTGCGCGGTCGCCTCACCTCATGGTTGAATCGGTTCGCCCCCCCATACTCGGGAATATAGGCGTTGAAGAGAAAAAGCTCGCCGCCCATCTCGCCGGCATGCGCCTCGCCGATCGTGGCGCGGCCCTCGCGCAGCGACTTCACCTCGCTGCCGGTCAGCACGATGCCTGCCTCGAAGCGCTCCTCGATGGCGTATTCGTGGAAGGCGCGGCGGTTCTGCGCCACGACCTTCCGGTCCGGGGCCTTCTTCGCCATGGGGCTTCAGTGATTGACGCCGACCGCCGCCAGCGCCGCGTCGATCTGCGCCCGTGCGCGCTCGCTCGGCTCGACCAGCGGCAGCCGCACCGTGGCCTCGCAACGGCCGAGGCGGGCCAGGGCATATTTGGCGGGCGAAGGGCTGGTCTCGCAGAAGAGCGCCTTGTGCAGCGGCAGCAACCGGCGGTGGATCGCCAGCGCCTCGTCGGGGCGTCCCTGGCGCCAGGCGTCGTGGAGCTGGGCGCACAGGCCCGGCGCCACATTGGCCGTCACCGAGATGCAGCCCGTGCCGCCATGGGCCAGGAAGGCCACCACATTGCCGTCCTCGCCGGTCAGCTGGCAGAAGTCCGCGCCGCAGGCCTCGGTCGTGAGCAGCGGGCGGACGATGTCGGCGGTCGCGTCCTTCACGCCCACGATGTTGGGCAGCCTGGCCAGCCGGCCCATCGTCTCTGGCGTCATGTCGACCACCGAGCGGCCGGGGATGTTGTAGATGACGATCGGCAGGTCGACCGCATCGTGGATCGCCCGGTAATGCTGATAGAGGCCCTCCTGCGTCGGCTTGTTGTAATAGGGCGTCACGATCAGCGCGGCGTCGGCGCCCGCGGCCTTCGCGTGGCGAGTCAGGCTGATCGCCTCCTCGGTCGAGTTCGAGCCGGTGCCGGCGATGACCGGCAGGCGGTGGGCGGCCACCTCGACGCAGAGCTCGACCACCCGCTCGTGCTCGGCGTGGCTCAGCGTCGGGCTCTCGCCGGTCGTGCCGACCGGCACGAGGCCGTCGGTGCCCTCGCGGACATGCCACTCCACGAGGTCCTGGAAGGCGCGCTCGTCGATGCTGCCGTTGCGAAACGGCGTGACCAGCGCCACTATGGAGCCGTCGAACATCGTTTCCGCTCTCCCGACGATTGGCCCGTACTGACGAACGCGCACCATAGTGTTTGGTGTTTCGGCCGACAAGCGTCGCTGCCTCCGAGGTCGGCCCGGCTGATCTGCCGGACCGCCTTCCTTTGCCTCGGCCTGCTGCTCCTGCCGTTGCCCGCGCTCGCTGGCGCACCGAGCGGGCAGGACCAGGTGCGCACCCTGGCCCAGCTGCTCGACGCCGACCGCTTTCCCGAGGCCCTCGACCTCGCCCGAAGCCTCGGCGATCCGCCGCTCCTCACCTATGCGACTTGGCGGCAGCTGCGCGAGGGCGATCCCGCTCCGTTCGCGGCCTACCGGGACTTTCTGGATCGCCATCCGCGCTGGCCGGACGCCGTCATTCTCCAGGTCCGCGCCGAGAGCGCCATCGACAGCACGGTTCCGCCCGACGCGATTCTCGGCTTCTTCGCCGATCGCGTGCCCCGCACCCGGCAGGGCCGCCTCCAGCTTGCCGGAGCCTGCCTCCGCAGCGGTCGGGCTGCCGAGGCCGCCACGCTCGTCCGCAAAAGCTGGATCGAGGACGACTACGGCCCGGACGAGGAGCAGTTCGTTCTCGCCAACTACGGATCCATTCTTCGGCCCCAGGACCACCTGGCACGCCTCGACCGGCTGCTCTGGGACGGCAAGAGCCAGCAGGTCGGCCGGATGCTCGGCCTGGTCGATCCCGGGCATCGCGCCCTGGCCCAGGCGCGCCTGCGGCTGCAGGCGGTCGGGCCCAATGTCGACGGTGCCCTGCGTGCCGTGCCGGCGGCGTTGCGCAACGACCCGGGGCTGGTCTTCGATCGCCTCCAGTGGCGTCGGCGCAAGGGGCTCGACGACGAGGCGCAACAGCTCCTGCTCGGGCTCCGCTACGAGCGCGGGCGCCCCTCCGCCTGGTGGCAGGAGCGCGCCTATCAGATCCGCGAGGCGATCAACAGCGGCCGCTTCGCTTTGGCCTACCGGCTGGCCGCGACCCACCGCCAGGCCGCGGGCGTCCCCTTCGCCGACGCCGAGTGGCTGGCCGGCTGGGTGGCGCTCCGCTTCCTGAAGCGTCCGGTGGAGGCTGCCCGCCACTTCGAGCGGCTCTACGACGGCGTCGGCTCGCCGATCAGCCGGGCCCGTGCCGCCTACTGGGCAGGCCGTGCCGAGGCCGCCCGCCACCGCACCGACAGCGCCGCCGCTTGGTATGCCCGCGCCGAGGCCTATCCCACGACCTTCTACGGCCAGCTCGCCTCGCACGAGCTCGGCCGGTCGCTGACCTACGGCCTGTTCCAGGCGCCGGTGGCGAGCGACGCGCTGCGCCAGGCCTTCGCCGCCAACGACATGGTCCAGGTCACCCAGCGCCTCTGCGCCGCCGGCGTCTTCCACGGCGGCGGGCCGCTGGTCCGCCAGCTGGCGGGCGAGGCCGCGGGCAGCCGGCCGGGCCTCGGTCTGGTCCTCGACCTCGCGAATCGCTGCGGTCGCCCCGACCTCGTCGTCAGCGTCGCCAAGGCGGCCGAGCGCGACGGCGCGATCGATGGGGTCGCGAGCTTTCCCGTGCCCGACGTCGGGAGCCTCGTCCGGCCCACCCCCGGCATGCCCGAGCCGGCCCTGCTGCTGGCCGTGGCGCGCCAGGAGAGCCTCTTCGACCCCGATGCCACGAGCCCCGCCGGCGCCCAGGGGCTCATGCAGCTCATGCCCTCGACCGCGCGCATCGTCGCGGGTGCCCTCGGCGTCCAGTACGACCCCGCGTCGCTCACCGATCCGGACTACAACGCCCGCCTCGGCAGCTGGTATCTCCGCCAGCAGCTCGACCAGTTCGGCGGTCTGGCGCCGCTGGCGCTCGCCGCCTACAATGCCGGACCCGCGCGCGTCGGCCAGTGGCTTCAGGCCAACGGCGATCCGCGCGGTCGCACCGAGTACGACATGATCGACTGGATCGAGCTGATCCCGTTCTCGGAGACCCGCAACTATGTGCAACGCGTGATGGAGGCGATGCAGGTCTACCGGGCGCTGCTGGCGAAGGACGCCGCGCCGACGACGCAGATCCAGCGGGCCGCCGCGGGCGGCGGCCCGGCCGAGGCGCCGGCCGCGAAGAACCCGTCGTGAGCGCCGGCGACCAGGGCAGGGTCAAGGCCTGCGTCTTCGACGCCTACGGGACCCTGCTCGACGTGATGTCCGCCGTGGCCCCGCTGCTGGCCGAGCTGCGGCGACGAGGCGACCGCCCTCGGCGAGCTCTGGCGGCGCAAGCAGCTCGAATATTCCTGGCTGCGCTCGCTGATGCGCGGCCACCGGGATTTCTGGGCGATCACCGGCGACGCGCTCGACTACGCCCTCGAGGCGAGGGGCCTGAAGGGCCGGGTCGACCGCGACCGCCTGCTCGCCGGCTACCGGTCCCTCAGGGCCTACCCCGAGGTTCCGGCCGTGCTCGAGCGCCTGCGCGGCGCCGGCCTCGCGACCGCCATCCTCTCGAACGGCGAGCCCGGCATGCTCCGCGACGGCGCCGCCAGCGCCAAGATCGACGGGCTCCTCGATCACATCCTCTCGGTCGAGGAGGTCGGCGTCTTCAAGCCCGCCGCAGAGGCCTATCTCCTTGCGACGCAGCGCCTCGGCCTGCCGGCCCGCGAGGTCGCCTTCGTCTCCTCCAATGGCTGGGACGCCCACGGCGCTGCCTGGTTCGGCTTCCGCGTCTTCTGGGCCAATCGCGCCCGGGCGCCGCGCGAGGCGACTGCCCGGCGAGCTCGCCGCCGAGATGGCCGACCTCACCGCCCTGCCGCACCTGCTGCTCGGATGACGACGGGGGGCGGAACGGAAGACGGCACGCCGGCGCTGCGCTTTGCCGACATCGAGGCCGCGGCCGCTCGTCTTGCCGGTGTCGCCGTCCACACGCCGCTGCTCGAGAGCGAGGCGCTGAACCGCCTCGTCGGCGGCCGCCTGCTGCTGAAGGCCGAGCCGCTGCAGCGCACCGGCACCTTCAAGTTCCGCGGCGCCTACAATGCCATCGCCCAGACCGCGGCCCCGGCCGTGGTCGCCTTCTCCTCCGGCAATCACGCGCAGGGCGTAGCCATGGCGGCGCGCCTCCTGGGCAAGGCGGCCACCATCGTGATGCCGGCCGATGCGCCGGCGATCAAGCGCGCCGCCACCGAGGCCCAGGGTGCCACGGTCGTGGCCTACGACCGCGACCGCGAGGTGCGCGAGGAGATCGGCGCCCGCATCGCCGCCGAGACCGGTGCTGCGCTGATAAAGCCCTATGACGACCCGCGCGTGATGGCGGGGCAGGGCACCTGCGGGCTCGAGATCGCCGAGCAGGCCCAACGGCTCGACGTCGTGCTCGACGCGGCGCTGGTCTGCTGCGGCGGCGGGGGCCTCACCGCCGGCTGCGCGACGGCACTGGCCCATCTCGTTCCCGGCATCGCGATCCATGCCTGCGAGCCCGAAGGCCTGGACGACACCGCCCGCTCGCTCCGGGCCGGCGAGCGCGTCCAGAACCGGCCGGACAGCCGCTCGATCTGCGATGCTCTCCTGGCGCCGACCCCGGGCGAGCTGACGTTCGCGGTCAACCGCCGCCTCTTGGCCGGCGGCCTCGTCGTCAGCGACGCCGAGGTCGAGGAGGCGATGCGCCAGGCCTTTCGCCACCTGAAGCTGGTGGTCGAGCCGGGCGGTGCCGTGGCGCTGGCGGCGGCCCTCACCGGCCGCCTCGACTGCCGCGGCCGCACGGTCGCCGTGGTCCTCTCGGGCGGCAATGTCGACCCGGCCCTCTACGCCCGCGTCCTCTCGGCCGCCTGACAGGAGCTGCGCTGCCGCGTCACGTCCCCGGCCGGTGCGCGCGCAGCCAGTCGAGCATGACCTGGGCGTGCCCGTCCGGCGGGAAGACCGGATAGAAATGGGCGATGATCCGCCCGTCCCGGGCGATCCAGCCCAGGCGCTTCAGCAGCGTCAGCCCGGCCACCTCCATCCTCGGCAGGCGCATCGCATCCGCGAGCTTCAGCTCCGCGTCGCTCAGCACCGGGAACGGCAGATGGAGCCGGCCCGCCATCTCCCGCTGATAGTCCGTCTCCTGGGCGCTGAGCCCGAAGACGCGGCAATCGAGGGCCGCAAAATCATTGGCGAGGTCGCGAAAGGCGCAGGTCTGGACCGTGCAGCCCCGGGCACCGGGGATCTCGTCCCAGTCCGCCACCAGCGGCGGCTCGCCCGGCCGTCCGGTACGCGGAAAGACAAAAACGGCGACCAGCCCTGGGAGCCCGCCCAGGTCCACGCCGGCACCTGACGTCGCAGGCAGCGCCATTCGCGGCACCCGGCTCCCGGTCAGATGGTCCGCCGCCCCGTCGTCGACCGGCGCCGGAATTCCGGCCGGCAGGATCGAAGGATCGTGGTGCGCTGCCATCGTGGGAGCCTCCTCGTCGCGGGCTGCTGGCCGTCCCAGAGACGCCCGGGCGCCGCGATCGGTCAAGGGCCGCGCCGCCGCGGCTGGCGGCGGCCGCACCGACCGGCTATGAGCCAGCCGGTGGAGCCCGCACGAGGAGTGCTTCCGTGAGCCACATCATTCCGTCCTGGCCCCGGCCGGAGCTGCCGGTCGCCGGCAGCAGCCGCCGCCTTCCCGATCCGCCGGATCTTCTGCGTCGGCCGCAACTATGCCGAGCATGCCCGCGAGATGGGCCATTCGACGCGCGCGAAGCGCCCTTCTTCTTCGGCAAGTCGCCCGAGGCCGTGACCCTGGCGAGCGAGGTTCCGTATCCGCCGGCGACGCAGGACCTGCACCACGAGGTCGAGCTGGTGGTGGCGCTCCGCGCGGGCGGCAAGGACATTCCGGCCGAGGACGCACGGCAGCGCATCCTGGCCTACGCGGTCGGCATCGACCTCACCCGCCGCGATCTCCAGGCCGAGGCCAAGAAGCTGGCGCGGCCCTGGTTTCTGTCGAAATCCTTCATCGGCGCCGCACCGATGGGGCCGCTCCATCTGGCCGAGCAGGTCGGTCATCCGCGGTCGGGCGCCATCTGGCTCGAGGTCGACGGCCAGACGCGCCAGAAGGGCGACCTCGGCGAGATGATCTGGACCGTCGAGGAGGTCCTGGCGCACCTCTCGCGCCTCGATGAGCTGCTGCCGGGCGACCTGATCTTCACAGGCACGCCGGCCGGCGTCGGCCGGGTCGGCCCCGGCAGCCGGATGCGCGCCGGCATCGACGGCCTGGGCGAGATCGGCGTGACCCTGACCGGCTGAGCCGCCGGCCAGGATCAATGCGGGCCGTGGTTCCTTACCGCTCCCTGAGCCGGAACGGCGGCGAGCGCTCGGGGTAGGTCGTGACGACGCCCACCGGCATCACCGTCCGATTGCCGACGATCTCGATGCGGAACCGCCGGACCAGCTTGGCCAGCACGAGCGTCGCCTCGCTCAGCGCGAACTGGGCGCCGATGCAGACGCGGGGGCCCGTGCCGAAGGGCAGGTAGGCGTAGCGGTCGGGCGGCGCAGCGCCGGGCAGGAAGCGGGTCGGATCGAAGCGCTCCGGCTCCCGCCAGAGCTTCTTGTGGCGATGCAGGACCCAGGGCGAGACGATCATCAGCGAGCCCTTCGGCACCGTCTCCTCGCCGATGCGGTCCTCCTGCCGCGCCTCGCGGACGATCGAGAAGGCGGGCGGATAGAGGCGGAGCGCCTCCTGGACGACGGCCTTTGTCAGCTCGAGCCGCGGCAGGGCGGCCGAGGCCGTGCTCGCGTCCAGCGCGCCCGCTGCCGCCGCCTCCTCGGCCACCGCCTCCTGCGACCCCCGGGGCCAGCGTCAGCAGGTAGAGCGCCCAAAAGAGGGAAAGAGCCGTCGTCTCGTGGCCGGCGATGATCAGCGTCGCCACCTGGTCCCGGAGCGCGCTCTCGCTGAAGCCTTCGCCGCTCACGGGGTCGCGCGCCGTCACGAGCGCATCGAACAGGTCCCGCGGCGGATCGGCCGGCGGCATGGCCCGGCGCTCGGCGATGATCCGCCCGATCGCGGCATGGAAGTCGCGGCCGGCCCAGCGCCTGAGATACTCGTGGGGCGACGGCATCCAGGGCGGCAGCACGAAGTCGAGAAGATAGGGGCGGGCGAAGGAGTTGCCGTAGCGCTCCACCGCCGCCCGCAGCGACGCCGCGTGCGGCCCCATGGCCTGGGAGAAGAGCGCCTCGCCGGCCACCTCGAGGGTCAGCCGCTGGACCAGGCGCAGGAGATCCACTGCGCCGAGCGCCTCGGGGCGGAGGCCGGCCAGCGTCTCATCGGTGCGGCGCGCCGCGACCGCCGCCACGATCTCGAGGCTGCGCGGCGCGAAGGCCGGAGCGCTGGTCCGCCGCTGACGCCGCCACGCGGCACCTTCGCTGATGAACAGGCCCTCGCCGATCATCGGCTTCAGGATGCGGATCGTGGCCGGCGTCCGGCCGTAGGCCTCGTGATTGTCGACCAGCACCCGGCGGATCGCCCAGGGCGCGTTCAGGAGGAACGATTTGCGGCCGAGGAAGGGGCCGGCCAGCACGTCCTCCTCGTAGGCGGGCGGCCCCCAGGTCACCAGAGCGTTGCGCCGGATCTGAAGCAGGCGGCGCCACATCGGCTGCGGTGTCGTCCAGGGCTTGGGCGCCGGCGGCACCACGACGTCCAGCCCGGCCAGCCGTCGGTCCGCCCACGCCCTCCCGGTCTCGATCAGTGCCTCGGCAGCGGTCATCGGGATCCCCTCGACCTCGGGCCAGCTCCAGGCTCTAGGTGGCGGCCTGCTCCGGGGATGTCGAGTCCGGCCGAGGGTGTTGGCGGTGCCCCGCGACGAGGCCCGGCGTCAGGGAATCGCGCGCGCCTGGCGGAAGCTCACGAGCCGGCTGCCGTCCTCGTCCCAGAGCGCCAGCCACATGCAGCGCAGGCTCTGACGCAGGGTCACCCGGCCGAGCGCCGCCAGCTCCGGATGGTCGCGCAGCGCCTCGGGCAGGCGGTAGCTCGGGATGCGGCTGCAGAGGTGATGGACGTGGTGGACGCCGATATTGAGGGTAAGCCAGCGCAGCACCGGCGGCAGGGCATAGTAGGAGCTGCCGTGCAGCGCGCTGTCGTGAAAGCTCCAGCTCTCGCCCTTCGCCCAATAGGTCCCCTCGAACTGGTGCTGGACATAGAAGAGCCAGATGCCGGCGGCCCCGCCGAGCAGCATGATCGGCATGTGCACGAGGAGAAAGTCGCGGGTGCCGAGGACGAAGCTCAACAGGACGCCGACGCCGCCGATTGCGAGGTTGGTCCCGAGCGTGCTGAGCCAGGACTCCCAGCCGGCGTTGGGGAGGCCGAGCGGCAGCCGATTGCAGAGCCCGAAGATATAGATGGGGCCCAGCACGAACATGACGATGGGATGCCGCATCAGCCTGTAGCCCAAGCGCCCGAGCAGCGACAGCGACCGGTATTCACGCACCGTCAGCGTATGGATGTCGCCGATGCCACGCCGCTCGAGATGGCCGGAGGTCGCATGGTGACGGGCATGGGTGCGGCGCCAATAGTCGTAGGGGGTCAGCGTGAACACGGCGATCACCCGCCCGACCCAGTCGTCCAGGCGCTTGCGGCCGAAGAACGAGCCGTGACCGCAATCGTGCTGGATCATGAAGAGGCGGACGAGAAAGGCCGCGGCCGGCACGATCAGCACGAGGCCGGCCCAGAGGTGGAAGCGCAGGCTGGCCCAGGCGCCGGCCCAGAGCAGGACGAACGGCACCGCCGTCACCAGCAGCTCTCCGAGACCCCGCCCCGGGCGTGGCTTGCGGTAGCACTCGAGCATCTGGGCCCAGGCACGGGCACCACGGGACGGCCCGTTGGCGATGTGGGGCGCCCGCATGGGAGCAGCCTCTGATTCGGTGGTTCGGAGCATGGGGTGGTCGGCTTCGCGCTGGCGGGTGACTGGCATGGGCGCCGTCAGGAGAGCAGGGTCGGACGCCGCCCGTGGCGTGATGAGATGACCATAGCCGATTTGCGGGCGATCCGCCCTTAAAATCGAAGGGCAGGGCCGCGTCGGTGGCTCGACCCGCCCCTCACCGGCCGAGGGCCGCGCTTGAGCCCGGCCCGGGCGGTTGCTACGCTCCGCCCGTGACCTGCCGGCGGCGCCGCCGGACGGCCGGTCGAGCGAGCAGGGAGGCTCGATGATGCGACATCTGATGGCTGGTGCCGTTGCCCTCGCGGTGGCGGTGTCGGCGGTGACGGCCCTGAAGCCGTCCCCGGCAGCGGCTCAGGACAAGAAGTGCACGATCGCGCTGATCCCGGGCCTGACGACGGACGCCTTCTACATCACCATGCGCAAGGGGGCCGAGTTCGCCGCCAAGGCGGTGGGCTGCGAGCTCCTGTTCCAGGGCGCTCCGGACTTCAACCCGGTGACCCAGGTGCCGGTGCTGCAGGCGGTGATCGCCCGGAAGCCCGACGCGATCCTGATCGCCCCCACCGACAAGCAGCAGCTGATCGCCCCCCTGAAGCAGGCCGTCGACGCCGGCATCCCGGTGATCACCGTCGATACCTTCATCGACGACGGCAAGTATCAGGACGGCAGCGGCCCGGGCGACTTCCCGCTCTCCTACATCGCCACCGACAATGTCCTGGGCGGCTTTCTCGCCGGCGTGGCGCTGGCGCAGACCATCGACCAGCGCGGCAAGGTCTACGTCTCCAACGTGAAGCCCGGCATCTCGACGACCGATCAGCGCGAGGAGGGCTTCAAGCTGGCCATGCGCCAGTATCCGAACATCACCGTGCTCGACACCCAGTTCAACGACGACGACGCCAACAAGGCGTCGGCCCAGGTGCAGGCGGTCTATGCCCGCAACCAGGACCTGGCCGGCATCTTCGGCGCCAACCTGTTCTCGGCCATCGGCGCCGCCGACGGCGTCAAGGCGCTGGGCCAGAGCGGCAAGATCCGGGTCGTGGCGTTCGACGCGCCGACCCGCATCGTGGACGACCTGAAGTCGGGCCTGATCGACCTCGCCGTGGCCCAGCATCCGGCCGAGATCGGCTATTACGGCGTGATGACCGCCTTCGCCGTGATCAACCACCAGTCGGTGCCGCCGCACATCGGCACCGGCGCCACGATCATGACGAAGGACAATATCGACGACCCGGACATCCGTAAGTTCGTCTACTCCGACTGATCGCGCAGACGGGGCGGCAGGCAGAGCCTCCGCGCCACCGGCCGCCCCGAATCGGCGATAGCCATGCACGCAACGCTCGAGCTTCCGACAGAGGCGGCGCGCCGCCATCCGGCGCTGGCCTTCCTCGCGGTCTTCTGGCCCTGGCTCTTCCTCGCCCTCCTCCTCGTCTTCTTCGAGAGCTGGGCGCGGCTCGCCTATGGCATCTCGTTCCTCGTCAACCCCTACAACCTGCAGAGCATCGCGCTCTTCGCGGCGATGCCGCTGCTGCTGGCGCTGGGCCAGACCTTCGTCATCATCTCGGGCGGCATCGACCTCTCGACCGGCTTCGTCATGGGCCTCGCCGGCGGTCGTGATGGCGCGGCTGATGCAGACGCTCACGCCCGTCGATCCGGGCCTGGCGCTCGCGGCCGGCATCGCCTTCGCCTTCCTCGTCAGCCTGATCCCCGGCGTGATCAACGGCGTGCTCATCTCGCGGCTCAACGTGCCCCCCTTCATCGGCACGCTCGGCATGTACGGCGTCGCCCGCGGCGCCGGCTTCCTCGCCGCCAACGGCACCACCGTGCCCGTCAACAATCCCTGGCTCTTCGCCATGGGCAACGGCAAGCTCCTGGGCGTGCCGGTCCCCGTCGTCATCACGATCGTCCTCGTCCTCGCGGTCCACTGGGTGCTCTCGCAGAGCCGCTTCGGCCAGTACACCTATGCGCTCGGCGGCAACCGCATCGCCGCCATCCGCGCCGGCATCAACGTCCGCCGCCACACGCTTCTGCTCTATATGCTGTCGGCCGCCTCGGCGGGCGTCGCCGGGATGGTCTACACGGCCCGCTTCTCGGCCGGTGCCGCCCAGGCCGGCGAGCCGCTGCTCCTGGACAGCATCGCCGCCGTCGTCATCGGCGGCGCCTCGCTCTTCGGCGGCTCCGGCACGATCATCGGCACCGTCATCGGCGCCCTCATCATCGCCGTCATCCAGTACGGGCTCGTCTTCATCAACGTCGAGCCGTTCTGGCAGTTCGTCGCCGTCGGCATCGTCATCATCGTCTCGGTGCTGATCGACCAGTCGCGCGACCGGCTCACCGGCGAGGCCAAGACCGATGGCTGAGGCGATCCTGCGCTGCGAGGGGGTCTCCAAACGCTTCGGCGGCGTCCACGCCCTCCAGAACGTCAGCTTCGACCTCGCCAAGGGCGAGGTTCTGGCCCTCGCCGGCGACAACGGGGCCGGCAAGTCGACGCTCATCAAGGCGATCTCGGGCGTCCATGCCCCGAGCGACGGGACCATCTGGTTCAAGGGCACCGAGGTCAGCTTCGCCAACCCCCGCGCCGCCCGCGAGGCCGGCATCGAGACGATCTACCAGGATCTGGCCCTGGCCGATAACCTCGACGTCGGCGCCAACGTCTTCCTCGGCCGCGAGCCGATGCGCCGCGTCCTCGGCCTCCTGCCGATGGTCGACCGCAAGCGGATGCGAGCCGCGGCCAGCGAGGTGCTGGACACGCTCGAGATCGACATCGCCCCGGCCAAGCTCGCCCGCCCGGTCCGCCAGCTCTCGGGCGGCCAGCGCCAGGCCGTCGCCATCGGCCGCGCCATCTATTGGAACGCCGAGCTCCTGATCATGGACGAGCCCACGGCGGCCCTGGGCGTGCCGGAGCAAAGGAAGGTCAAGGAGCTGATCCTCCGCCTCAAGCAGCAGAACGTCGCCATCCTCTTCATCAGCCACAACCTGATCGACATCTTCGACGTCGCCGACCGCATCATGGTCCTCCGCCGCGGCCAGAAGGCCGGCGAGCGCCGCCCCGCCGAGACCACCCACGACGAGATCGTCAAGCTGATGGTGGCGGGGTAGGGGCGGATAACGCTCATTGCGACTCGGGCGAGGTGCTCCGGGCTCTGGGCGGCCGAGTGCGGGGGCCTGCCCGGCGGTCACCGGTGTGTCCCGAGCCCTTGCAGACGAAGATCCGTCGCTGCGTTGGAATTGCTGGAGAGTGGACAATCCACCCCAAGCTGTGCTGGTGAACCGTCGCTCAGCATTGAGGGTAGGGAGAGAAAGCCGACGGTCGGCATGGAGGATGGACCTCCCGAGGTGCAGCCGTGTGACCGACCCGGACCGTCTTGCACCGCCGCCCTTCTGGCGGACGCGCTATTTCGCCTTTGACGTGCTGCCACGCCGGCCCTATCTCGACCCGCTGGAGATCTTGCGCATCCTTCGCCGGCCGGAGCGCCGCGTCGTTCAAAAGGACGGGCGGATACGCCTCTACGGCTACGCGTCCAGCATCGGCGGCTACCTGCGCGTCGTGCTGTTGCCGGACTGCCAGACGGTGCACAATGCCTTTCCCGATGAGGACTTTGTTCCATGAACACACGATACGACCGCACCACCGACAGTCTCTACATCGAGCTCCGCCCGCTGCCCGCAAAGCGCAGCGTCGAGATCGAGGAGGATGTGGTGCTCGATGTCGGCAGGACGGACAACCGGTCGGCTACGATATCCAGCAGCCTCGGCGAAACGAGAGCTGATCGCAAGGCTGGTTCTGGAGGAGGAGGCGCGGGCGGCGGAGTGAGAAGCGCAGCTCGCGCCGTTCTATCGGGATCACCATGGCTCATGGGCCTTGCCGACCGCCATTCGAGGCGGAAATCTTTGATCTCCTTGCCGACGCGGATCTCTGTGGTCTCGCCAGCGAGTGCCGACCAGTGGGATAGAAGGCCGGCGGTGGCCCATTCCTTCTCGCTGGCCCAACTACAGGAGGTCGTCTCATGCTGCTGGCGCCCGGAATCACGCCGGCCGGTCAAGGTCAGGGCGGGGTCGTCTGGAACGTCCTCGGCCATACCTCCTGGCTCAAGTCCCAGGGCCGATGACTGCTTCTGCTTCGAGACGCTGGACTCGCCCGGCACTTTCGTCCCGCCGCACATCCATCCCTGCCAGGGCGAGCTCATCTACGTTCTCGAGGGCAGCCTCGATCTGCGCCTCGGCGACGATCGCCTCGGCGCAGAGGACAAGTCCCCGCTCGTCGCCGCGTTGAGACGGGGGCTGGGAGGAAGGCGCCGGATCAAGCCACCACCGGCCAGCCTCGATGACCGGTTCCCGCGGGACCGGATAGATGCTGTGCGGTCGATGGCATCAGAACCAATGAGCGCATCCGTGCACTAGCTAAGTGAGAGATAGATGAAAGAGCTGCTCGGCATGATTCCGGAGGTTGAGGGGTTTCTTGCTCTGGCGCCGGAAGAGCTGGGGGCGAAGATCCTTTTTGCGTTACGGCGTCGCGGTAAGGGGATGTATTTCCGCGAGAGCCTGAAAGAGGAGCTGCGTAGTCCGAGCGGGGGCCCCGCGGCGCAATCTGCGTATCCTGGGGCACGCTGGCGTGAGGTTGATCTCGCCTTTACAGAAGCTTGGGCGTGGCTCGAAGCCCAAGGGCTTATTATTCCAGAGGAAGGTGGTAACGGCGTGAATGGGTACCGTCGCCTCAGCCGGCGTGCCCAAAAGTTTGAGAACGAGGCAGAGTTCGCAAAGTACGCCGTGACTAGAATGCTTCCGAAGGAGGCCCTGCATCCCAAGCTTGCTACAAGCGTATGGGCGGCATTCATGCGTGGCGAACTCGACGTTGCGGTGTTTCAAGCAATGAAGGCTGTCGAGGTCGCGGTCAAAGATGCCTTGCCGCTTCCAATAAGCGAAATCGGGGTCCGACTGATGCGGAAGGCGTTCGCCCCAAAGACCGGGCCTCTCGCAGACCAGTCGACCGAAGAGGCCGAGCAGGAAGCTGTATCGGCACTTTTTTCGGGCGCGATAGGTTCCTACAAATCCACACTCCCATCGTCACGTCGAGCTTCCAGACCCGATTGAGGCAATCGAGATCATCTTTCTCGCCAACCATCTCCTGCGCATACTTGACGCTCGCCGCGGCAGGGCGGTGCCGGTCGCGGGTTCGGGCGGCGGCCGGCGGCATCGCTGCCGTCGCGTTTCGCGTCGGGCGGGCTGCTCAGCCAGCGAGTGAGTGCCGGTGGGATAGAGCGTCGGCGGCGACAGATGCCAATTGGCGGGCCCACAGGGGGAGGTCGTATCATGCTGCTAGCGCCTGGAATCACGTCGGCCGGCCAGGGTCAGGGCGGCGTCGTCTGGAACGTCCTCGGCCACACCTACTGGCTCAAGGCCGAATCCGAGGACTGCTTCTGCTTCGAGACCCTGGACCCGCCCGGCACCTTCGTCCCGCCGCACATCCACCCCCACCAGGACGAATTCATCTATGTTCTCGAGGGCAGCCTCGACCTGCGGCTGGGCGAGGAGCGGCTCGCCGCCGGGCCGGGTGCTCTCGTCCGCATGCCCAGGGGCCTGCCGCACGCCTACTACAACAACACCGAAAAGCCGACTCGCGCCCTCTTCTGGGTGACGCCGGCCGGCCGCCTGCGCCAGCTCTTCGACCAGCTCCACAACTTGGCCGATCTGGGCGAGGCGGTCCGCCTCTCGAAGCTTCACGACGTCGACTTCCTCCCGCCGGACTGAGCGGCTCGGCGTCGAGGGCAGGCGCGCGTCAAGCCGTCGCGTCCCCTGACGCGTAAGCACGCGTAAAACGCCCTCATGAATGCCTCGACGCGCCAAGGGGCCTCGGCCGTCGCTGCCCTGCTCGGCCTGGTCCTGCTCCTGCCGTCGCCGGCCTGGGCCGCAGACGCGATCACGGTCGCCGAGCCCTGGTTCCGCTACCTGCTGCCGCAGGTCCCGGCCGGCGGCTACATGACTCTCCGGAATGGCGGCGACCAGCCGGCCGTGCTGACCGGAGCCGCCTCGCCGGCCTGCGGCACGATGATGCTGCACCGGACGGAGAGCAACGGCGGGACCGAGCGCATGGTGATGCTCGAGACGGTCACGGTACCGGCGGGCGGCACGCTCGCCTTCGCGCCGGGCGGCTACCATCTGATGTGCATGCAGCCGAGGATGAAGCCCGGCCTGAGCGTGCCGGTCACGTTGACCTTCCGGGACGGCCGGGAGGTCACCGCCTCGTTCCGCGTCTATGCCGGCAACGAGGCGCCGAACGACCCCTAGGCCCGGGGCGCGGAGGCCCGAAGGGGTTGCCCGGCTCGCCGGCCCGACCCACCTCGACGGCGTCGGGTCGGGATCGGCGAGGAGAAGCTGCATGAGCCCGAGGTCGCTGCAGACATGCCAGGCCTGGACGCCCGTGGCGCCGCCTCGCCTTCGCCCTGGCGCTTCTGGCCGGCCTTTTCCCCGTCGGGCGGGCCGGGGCCTCGCAGCCCGACCTCGTCGGCGTGGCCGGGGCGGTTCCGCCGCTCGAGCTCGCCATGACGGACGCGACGACCGGGCAGCCCGTCACCGCGGCCGACTTCAAGGGCAAGGTCGTGATGCTCTATTTCGGCTACACGCAATGCCCCGACGTCTGCCCGCTGACGCTCCAGAACATCGGCACCATCCTCGGGCAGCTCGGCAAGGCCGCGGCCGACGTCCGGGTGCTCTTCGTCACCGTCGATCCCGGCCGCGACACGCTGCCCATCCTGAAGCAGTACACCGCCATCTTCGCGCCCGAGATCGTCGGCCTGAGGGGCAGCGCCGACGACCTCGCCCGGCTCGCCCGGCGCTATCGCATCGGCTACTCGGCGACGCCCGCCGCCGACGGCCACCCCTACGAGGTCACCCACTCCTCGGCGGTCTACGTCTTCGACCGCAACGGCGACCCGCAGATCCTGGTGCCCTCGCTGGCCAGCCCCGATGCGGACCTGTCGAGCGTCACGGGCGCGCTGAAAGGCCTGCTCGACGAACAAAAGAGCGGCCTGCCGGGCCGCCTCTTCTGACGGCCGCCGCCGGACTGGATGCCCGATGACCGCGGGCCTTTCCTCCTCGCGGCCTGCCGCCGAGGTCATGCTCATCGTCCAGCGCCTCGCCGCCGCCGGGGCGTCCGTCGACGTGGCCGTCCCGCTCGCCCTCGTGGCAGCGGGCGCCCCGATCGCCTGGCTGGTCGAGGCGTTCCCGACGGCGATGCCGGTGTGGATGCCCTGGGAGTTCTCGTGGCTCGCCTGGCTCGGCACCACGCTCTCGATCTGGTGGTACGGGCGCGGCATCGCCCTCATGCCGGCGGCGGAGCGGCCGCACCCCTGCCGGCGCGCGGCCTTCCTGCTCGGCGTGTTCCTCATCTACACCGTGCTGCAGACGCGCTTTCTCTATCTGGCCGAGCATCTTTTCTTCCTCAATCGCCTCCAGCATGTGGCCATGCACCATCTGGGCCCGTTCCTGGTGGCGCTCGGCGTCGCGGGGGCACCGCTGCGGAGGGCCATGCCCCGGGCCGCGATCCGGCTGATCGACTCCCGTCCGGTCCAGCGCGTCACGGCCATCCTCCAGCAGCCGCTGCTCGCCGCCTTCCTCTTCGTCGGCCTCGTGGCGCTCTGGCTGATCCCGGCCGTCCACTTCCGCGCCATGATCGACCAGCGCCTCTTCTGGATCATGAACTGGAGCATGGTCCTGGACGGGCTTTTGTTCTGGTGTCTCGTGCTGGACCCCAGGCCCAGCCCGCCCGCGCGGCTCCGCTACGGCATCCGGGCGGCCCTGGCCACGGGCGTCATCTTCCCGCAGATCCTGATCGGCGCCCTGATCGTCTTCGCGCCGCACGATCTCTACCCCTACTATACCTTCTGCGGCCGCCTCTACCCCTCGATCGACCCGATGCACGACCAGTTCGTGGGCGGCTTCGTCATCTGGGTCCCGCCCGCCATGATGAGCGTGCTCGGCCTGCTCCTCGTCCTGAACCATCTCCGCCTGCACGACGAGGCGACCGAGCCCTCCGATGACCCCGAAACCGCCCGCATGACCGCCCTCGCCGCCCGCTGGACCGGGCGATAGGCGAGCGAGAGCGGACAAGTCGTTCTAGCCGGCCTGTCCTTTTCGGTTCCGAGACTTCCGAACCAGAGGCTCAGATAGTCGCTGGGGAACATCTTCTGGCGTCGCCGGTCTGCGCTGGCGTCGCCGGCTCCGGTCCCTGCGGCGATGGCGCCGCCTGGTCTGTGCCGCGCTCTACGGTCTGCTCGACAAGACAAGATCATTAAGAAAATTTCATATGACGGAGGATTGACTGAAAAATTGCTCAAGATCATCGTGTAGAGTCGAGAGTGACGGCCGCTGAGGGCCATCGCTTACTGAATTCGCGTCAAGTCCCTTTGGCGGCCGAACACGAAACAGGGGGACTGAAAGATGCGCGTTTCAAGTCTTTTCGCCGTCGCCACAGTATCCGTGCTCGGTCTCGGGGTCTCGCAAGCAGAAGGAGCGGCGGGGCCACCCGCCATCAGCCTGAAGCCATTGGGCAGCTACCGGGTGGAGCAGTCGCAGGGCGTGTGCCTGAAAGGCATCTCCCAGTTCAGCGCCTACGACGTCTTCTCCCGCCGGCTGTTCGTCACCCACTACGCCGACAACAAGATCGACATCGTCGACATCCGGCGATCCCAAGACGCCGAAGCTGTTCAAGGATGTGGACCTGTCGGCGCTCGCGGCGCCGGCGTTCCGGCCGACCGGCGTCGCGGCACGGCCAGGTGTCGTGGCCTCGCGCTGGAGGTCACCAGCCCGATGACGGCACCCGGCCAGGTCCTGCTTCTCGGCCTCGACGGCAAGCCGTTGCATCCGCCGATCATGTCGGCCTGGACAGGGCAGCGTCGCCTTCGCGCCGGACGGCCGGTACCTCCTCGACGCCACGGGCGGAGGAGGCGGCGGCGGCCGACGATCCGGAGGGCCAGATCGCCGTCGTCGACCTCGCCCACGGGATCTACGGGGCGCGGGTCGCGGTCGCCGACTTCCAGGCCTTCAACGGCCAGCGCGCGGCGCTCATCGCGGCCACCGTCCGCATCAACCCGGCCGCCGCCACCGTCGCCCAGGACCTGGAGCCCACTTGGCTCGCCCTGACGAACAAGACTGGCTACGTGACCCTCGAGCACAACAATGCCCTTGCGGTCGTCGATCTCAAGAGTGCCAAGGTCACGGCCGTTTTGCCGTTCGGGTACAAGGACCACAGCCAGGCGGGGAACGGGCTGGACCCCAGCAGGGACGATGGGGGAATACACATCAACCCGTGGTCTGTCCTCGGGGCCTATGAGCCGAACGGGATCGGCACGCTCGAGAAATCGGGCCGAACATTCATCGTTACCGCCAACGCCGGCGACCCTCGCAGCGACATCAAGGAGTCGGACGACCTGCGCAACCTCACCGTGGATCCAACTTTGGTCGGCCTCCAGGACAAGGCCAAGCTCGGGCGGCTCGAGGTGTCGAAGCTGCCGCAGGACGCGGATCCGAACGGTGTCGGCGATGGCACCATCCACAGGATCGTGAGCTTCGGAGCACGATCGTTCGCGATCTGGGATGCATCCGCGTTCACGTCGAGCGCGCCCGTCCCGCCCGTCTTCGACAGCGGCGACCAGATGGAGACGAAAACGGAGAGACGAGGCACCGACCATCTTCAACGCCACTGACGACGACAACACCACTTTCGACATGCGCAGCCCGCGGCGCGGCCCCGAGCCGGAGCAACTGGCGATCGGGTCGGTTGGCGGCCGGAACTATGTCTTCGTCGGCCTCAGGAAGCAGGGCGGAATCCTCTTCGCCGACGTGACCGATCCCAACGCCCCAGGGCCGATGGGCTACGAAAGCACGCGACTGTTCGATCAGACCACGAACTCTACCGACACGACCATCAACTGCGCGGTCGAGGCAGGCGCGCCAGGGGAGCAGAGCGACCTCGGGCCGGAAGGTCTCCTCTTCATCCCGGCCATCCTCAGCCCGACCTTCCGACCGCTGCTCGTGGTCAATTTCGTGACCAGCGGCAGCACGCGGATTTTCGAGATCGACCAGACAGTGCCGGGTCACGACTGAGCCGGCGTCTCCGGCTGTTCCGTCGCCGCCGCTCGGCCGGTCGTAGGAGCGCCGCCGCCGGCTGCGCTCTCAGGGAATAGAAGCTCCCTCGAGCAGCGCCCGGTCGCTCTCGACGATCGCCACGAGCCCGTCCATCACCGCCCGTACGCGCGGCGAGCGGCGGAGGTCGGGGTGGACGAGGAGCCAGATCTCGCGGCTGATCGGCGGCTCCGGCGTCTCGAGCTCGGCCAGCGCCGGATCGGGGTCGGCCAGAAAGCGGGGAAGGGCCGCGACGCCGAGCCCGGCCCGGGCCGCCTCGTGGATCGTCGCCAGATCGTTGGCCCGAATCACGAGCGGCCGGCCGGCGGCGAGGCGCTCCAGCCAGCGCTGCTGCGCCACCTCGCCCAGGCTGTCGTCATAGCCCAGAAAGACCCGCTGGGCTGGCGGCGTGCGCTGCGCATAGGAGACGGCGGCGTAGAGCCCGAAGGCGAGCCGGGCCAGCCGGCGGGCAACCAGGGCGCCATCCTCGGGCCGGCTGAGGCGCATGGCGATGTCGGCCTCGCGCCGGCCGAGGCTGGTCGCCCGGGGCTCGCCGATCAGCTCGAGCTCGATGCTCGGATGGGTGGCGCGCAGCGTGCCGAGGCGGGGGGCGACGAAGCGGCTCAGGAGCACCGGGGGTGCCGAGAGGCGCACGGTCCCGGCCACGCTCGCCGCGCCGCGCGCCCGGCGCTCGAGCCCCAGGATCTCGTCCTCGACGCGGCCGGCATTCCCAGCCAGCACCTCGCCCTCGGGCGTCAGCCGCCAGCCGCGCGCGAGGCGGTCGACCAGCCGCACGCCGAGCGCCGCCTCGAGCGCGTCGACGCGACGCGCCACGGTCGTATGGTCGACCCCGAGCCGCCGCGCCGCACCGGACAGGGTGCCGGCGCCGGCGAGGGCCAGAAAGTGCCTGAGATCGTCCCAATCCATGGTCTCGGTGGATTCCTGCACGACAGGGGTGCGTCTTTCTGCAATTTCCGTGGAGCGGCGCGCAAGCGATCTTCCGCCCCGTTCCTGGTTGGAGCCGAACAAGGGAGACGGACATGGTCCAGACGGTGCGCCTCCACGAGCCCGGCGGTCCCGAGGTGCTGCGGGTCGAGGATGTCGAGCTTCCTCCCCCGGGCCCCGGCGAGGCGCGGGTCCGCCACCTCGCGATCGGGGTCAACTTCGTCGACGTCTATCAGCGTTCCGGCCTCTATCCGCTGCCGGCCCTGCCGTCCGGCCTCGGCGTCGAGGGGGTCGGCCTCATCGAGGCGATCGGAGCCGACGTCGCCGGCCTCGCCGTCGGTGACCGGGTCGTCTATGGCGGCCTGCCCGTCGGCAGCTACGCCCTGGCCCGCAACCTCCCGGCCTGGCGGCTCGTGCCGCTGCCGGACGGTGCCGATCCGGTCGCCATGGCTGCGCTTTTTCTTCGAGGGATCACCGCCTTCATGCTGCTCGATCGGGTCCGGCCCGTCCGGCCGGGCGATGTGCTGCTCGTCCATGCGGCCGCCGGCGGCCTGGGCCTGATCCTCACCCAGTGGGCGAAGCGCCGGGGCGCCTCGGTCATCGGCACGGTCGGCAGCGCCGCCAAGGCCCAGACGGCACGGGCCCACGGCCTCGACCACGCGATCCTCCATCGCGAGCGGGATTTCGTCGGCGAGGTCCGCCGCCTCACCGACGGGCGGGGCGTCGACTACGCGATCGACGGCATTGGTGGCGAGACACTGACGAGAACGCTCGGAGCGGTTCGCCCTTTCGGCATGGTGGCGAGCATCGGCCAGGCCGGTGGCCCGATCCCGCCGCTCGACGTCGACCAGATCGGGCCGGCCCGCTCGCTCGCCTTGGCCCGGCCGAGCGTGTTGCGGCTCACTGCCGACCCCGACGCCTACCGGGAGGCGGCTCGGGCCGTGCTGGACATGGCCGCCCGGGGACTTTCGGCCGGGCTGGGCGGCACCTGGCCGCTGGCCGCCGCAGCGGAGGCCCATCGTGCGCTCGAGTCGGGCCGGACGACGGGCTCGATCCTTCTGCTCCCGGGCTGATCCGCATCCCGGCCGGCGCGGGACGGAACGACCGTCCCCGGCCGCCGATTGATGGAAATCGGAGCCGGGAACCTTCATGCCACACGCGTCCTCGCGCCGGGTCGTCTATGCAGCGCTCGCCGGCAACCTCCTGATCGCCCTCACCAAGCTCGTCGCCAGCGTCGTCACCGGCAGCTCGGCCATGCTCAGCGAGGCGATCCACTCCCTGGTCGACACCGGCGACCAGGGCCTTCTCCTGCTCGGCATGCGCCGGGCGGAGCGGCCGGCCGACGAGCAGCATCCCTTCGGCCACGGCCGGGAGCTCTATTTCTGGTCGTTCGTCGTCGCGATCCTGATCTTCTCCCTGGGCGGCGGCGTCTCGATCTACGAGGGGGTCCGGAAGCTGCTGCGGCCGGAGCCGCTGAGCCACCTCCTCGTGAGCTACGGGGTCCTGGCCCTGGCCTTCTGCTTCGAGGGCTGGTCGCTGCGGGCCGCGATCCTGGAGTTTCGCAAGGAGAAGGGCGACCGTGGCTGGCTGCGCGCCGTCCGCCGCAGCAAGGACCCGACCCTGTTCACGGTCCTGCTCGAGGACAGCGCCGCGATCCTGGGCCTCGTGCTGGCGCTCCTCGGCACCGCGCTCGGCCAAGCCCTCGACCTGCCGATCCTCGACGGTGTGGCGGCCGTGCTGATCGGCCTCCTGCTGCTCGCCGTCGCCGCCTTCCTCGCCAACGAGACCAGGAGCCTCCTGACCGGCGAGGCGGCCCACCCGGCCGTCGTGGCCGGGCTCCGCCGTCTGGCCGGCGACGATCCCGCCGTGGCCGCCGTCAATGCGATCCTGACGACCCATCTCGGGCCGCGCGACATCCTGCTCGCCGCCAGCCTCGATTTCGCCGATGGCCTGGACAGCGCCGAGGTGGAGGCCGCCGTGGCCGGGCTCGACGCGCGGATCAAGCGGGCCTACCCGCAGGTCACGCGCATCTTCGTCGAGGCGCGCCGGAGCCCGGGGGACCACATGCCGGCCGATGCCCGGCCCGCCGTCGCCGGCATCGGTCCTTCGGCGGCGCCCGCCGGCCCGATCAAATCTTCGTGATCGATGCTGGAGACGGGAATAAACTCGCGCGGCGCGCCGATCACAGTCGGCGATTCGATTGAATCGTGCGCCTGGCCCCTTTAAGAATTAGCCATCGTCCCGGCAACTCGTCTGCTATAAGGTCCTGCGTTTTCTCGGAGTACACTTTATGGTTGATAGAGCCTCCCGCCCCGGACCGTCGGCCTCGCCGCTCGTCGGCCTGTTGATCCTGGCGAGCGTGTCCGCCGGCCGGCTGGTGGGCCGGATCGTCGGCACCGCCGGAGAGCTCGCCATCATCGAGGCGCTCGAGGGCAGCGACCTCCGGGGGCCGGGCCTTCTGCTGCTCAGGCTCGGCAGCATGGCCCTGCCCGACGGCAGCTGCCGACTGTTCCGGACCCGCGAGGAGCTGGACCAGGCCCTGGCCCTGGCGGCTCCGGCGCGGCGCCGCGGGCCGCCAGGGCAACCCACACGGCCGATGCTCGTCGTCATGGAGAGCCGATCCGCCGATTCGGCCGTCCAGCTGTCGGACACGAGCGGAATCGGATAGGCTCGGGCGCCTCGGAAAGCCGGGCTGGCCGCGCGCGGGCGCCCGCGCGGTGAAGGACCTGCCGTGGCCGTGAAGCGTATCGTGGCGAACATCAGGGCCGACGATGTCGCGAAGGCCCGGGCCTTCTACGGTGACCTGCTCGGCCTCCGCCTGGTAATGGATCATGGCTGGATACTGACCTTCGCCGCCGACGCCTCGGCCGCGCCCCAGATCAGCATCGCCACGGAAGGCGGCTCCGGGGCCGCCGTGCCCGATCTCTCCGTCGAGGTCGACGACGTCGACTCGGTCCATCGCCGCGCGATCGCGCTGGGGCTGCGGATCGAGCGCGACCTCCAGGACGAGCCCTGGGGCGTCCGCCGGTTCTTCGTTCGCGACCCCTTCGGCCGCCTCGTCAACATCCTCGCCCACTGAGCGGAGGCCGCCCGCCGGGACGGGCGACCAACGCCACCCAGGCCAAGCCGTCCGCGCGACGATCCGCCGCTGGCACGGGCGATCGGCCGCCGCAGTTGCCTTCCGGGTGCCGATGGGGGTCGAGGGCTTAACGCCGTGCATGTCCCTCGGTATGCAAGGATCGGGTCGTCCGGCATCGGACGCGCCCTGGTGTTGCATGGCACAACGCCCAGCCGGTACAAGGCGTCTCATTCTTGCTCGGCCGCGCCGTTGCCCATTTTTTCGTCGTCCGGCCTCGTCGTGCCGCGTTTCGGGCACCGGCGGCATACCCAGGATGGAGTGGATGCGTCAAATTCGTAAGGTCGTCTTTCCGGTCGCCGGCCTCGGCACGCGCATGCTGCCGGCCACCAAGGTGCTGCCCAAGGAAATGCTGCCGGTCGTCGACAAGCCGATCGTGCAGTACGCCGTGGAAGAGGCCGCCGCCGCCGGGGTCGAGACCTTCATCTTCATCACCGGCCGCGGCAAGGTGATCATGGAGGATCATTTCGACCGTGCCGTCGAGCTCTTCGACACTCTGGCCAGGCGCCGCAAGGACAGCGACCTCGAGAACCTCGAGGGCGGGCTGCCGGTGCCGGGCGAGATGGTCTATCTCCGCCAGCAGCAGGCCAGGGGGCTGGGCCACGCCGTCTGGTGCGCCCGCCACATCGTCGGCGACGAGCCCTTCGCCGTCGTCCTGGTCGACGATCTGATCGACGCCGAGGTGCCCTGCCTCGCCCAGATGGCCGAGGCGCACCGCCAAACGGGCGGCAACGTCGTGGCCGTCATGGAGGTGCCGGCCGAGCACACCGCGCGCTACGGCGTGCTCGATCCGGGCGCCGTCGAGGGCCGGCTGGTCGAGGTCCGGGGCCTTGTCGAGAAGCCGGCGCCCGAGGTTGCGCCCTCGCGTCTCGCCGTGATCGGCCGCTACGTCCTGCTGCCCGAGGTCTTCCGCCATCTCGACCGCCACGAGGTCGGCGCCGGCGGCGAGATCCAGCTCACCGACGCGATGGCGGCGATGATCGGAAGATCGCCGTTCCACGGCCTGCGCTTCGAGGGCGAGCGCTTCGACTGCGGCGACAAGCTCGGCTATCTCGAGGCCATCGTCGCCCTCGCCAGCCGCCGCCCGGATCTCGCCCAGGGCATGAAGGACATTCTCCGCCGCTATGGCTGACGCCGCCCGGCATCGTTTCTGAAGGGGGAGTTTCGATGCGTATCGCGATGATCGGCAGCGGCTATGTGGGGCTGGTCTCCGGGGCCTGCTTCGCCGAGTTCGGCGTCGAGGTGGCCTGCGTCGACAAGGCCGCCGAGAAGATCGACAAGCTGCGGCGGGGCGAGATCCCGATCTACGAGCCCGGCCTCGAGGCCCTGGTCGAGCGCCATCACAGCGCCGGCCGGCTCGAGCTTCACGACCGACCTCGCCGAGGCGCTCCAGGGGGTCGACGCCGTCTTCATCGCCGTCGGCACGCCGACCCGGCGCGGCGACGGCCACGCCGACCTCACCTACGTCTTCGCGGCGGCCGAGGAGATCGCCCTGCATCTCAAGGCCCCGACGCTCATCGTCACGAAATCGACCGTGCCGGTCGGCACCGGCAGGAAGCTGCTGAAGTTCTTCCGAACCCGCCGCCCGGACCTCGACCTCGAGGTCGCCTCGAACCCCGAGTTCCTGCGCGAGGGCTCGGCCATCGAGGACTTCCTCAGGCCCGACCGGGTCGTCTGCGGCGCCGAGAGCGACGAGGCGCGGGCGCTCATCTCGGCGCTCTACCGACCCCTCAACCTGATCGAGACGCCGATCCTCTTCACGACCCTCGAGACGGCCGAGCTCATCAAGTACGCGACCAACAGCTTCCTCGCGACCAAGATCACCTTCATCAACGAGATGGCGGACCTCTGCGAGCAGGTCGGCGCCGACGTCCAGCAGGTCGCCAAGGGCATCGGCCTCGACGGCCGCATCGGCCGCAAGTTCCTCCACGCCGGCCCCGGCTATGGCGGCTCCTGCTTCCCCAAGGACACGCTGGCGCTGCTTCGAACCGGCGAGCACTACAACGCGCCGCTGCGGATCGTCGAGACGGTGGTCAGCGTCAACGAGGGGCGCAAGCGCCGGATGGTCCGCAAGATCGTCGATGCCTGCGGCGGCAGCGTCGCCGGCAAGACGATCGGCATCCTGGGCGTCACCTTCAAGCCCAATACCGACGACATGCGCGAAAGCCCGAGCCTCGTCATCGTGCCGGCGCTGCAGGGGGAGGGCGCCACCGTCCGCGCCTTCGATCCCGAGGGGATGAAGGAGGCGGAGAAGCTGATGCCGGACGTGGTCTGGTGCGCCGACTCCTACGCCGTCATGGAGAAGGCCGACGCGCTTGTCCTGCTGACCGAATGGAACGTCTTCCGGGCGCTCGACCTCGGCCGGGCCCACGAGATCATGCGGACGCCGCTGATCGTCGATCTTCGGAACGTCTTCGATCCGGCCGAGGTGGCGCGGGCCGGCTTCGCCTATGCCAGCATCGGGCGCCCCTCGCTGCCGAGCGCGATCTGAGGCCGGGGCCGGACCGCCCGCCGGGCGATGAGATCGACGTGGTGAGCGAGCAGGGGGAAGCACGGTATTGGCGAGCGTCCAGGGCCATCGGTTCCATCCCACCATCCTGCGCGAGTACGACATTCGCGGCATCGTCGGCGAGACGCTCTTTCCGGCCGATGCCCTGGCGATCGGCCGGGCCTTCGCGACCGTCGTGCTGGCCCGGGCGGCCGGCGGATCTGCGTCGGGCGTGACGGCCGGCTGAGCTCGCCCGAGCTCGAGGCGGCGGTGGTCCGGGGCGTGCGGGCGGCCGGCGCCGACGTCCAGGAGCTCGGTCTCGGCCCGACCCCGATGCTCTATTTCGGCGTCCACGAGCTGGGTGCGGCGGGCGGCATCCAGGTCACCGGCTCGCACAATCCGCCGAGCCACAACGGCTTCAAGATGATGCTCGGGACGAGCCCCTTTTTCGGCGACGGCATCCAGGAGATCGGGCGCCGCGTCGCCCTGGGCGATCTCGCCTCCGGCGCCGGCGGGCTCGAGGCCATCGACCTCTTCGAGCCCTATGTGGCGCGGCTGCGCCGTGACTTCCACGGCACCCGGCCGCTCAGCGTCGTCTGGGACGCCGGGAACGGCGCCGCGGGCCCGGCCATGGAGGCGCTCGCCGCCCGGCTGCCGGGCCGGCACCGCTGTCTCTTCGCCGAGATCGACGGGCGCTTCCCCAACCACCATCCCGATCCGACGGTGCCGGAGAACCTCGAGGACCTGATCGCCCGGGTGAAGGAGGACGGGGCCGAGATCGGCGTCGCCTTCGACGGCGACGGCGACCGCATCGGCGTCGTCGACGGGCAGGGGCGGATCATCTATGGGGACCAGATCCTCCAGATCCTGGCGGCGGACCTCTTGGCCCGGCGGCCGGGCTCCACGATCATCGCCGACGTCAAGGCGAGCAAGGTGCTGTTCGACGAGGTCCGGCGCCTGGGCGGCGTGCCCCTGATGTGGAAGACCGGCCACTCGCTCATCAAGGCCAAGATGGTCGAGACGGGGGCCCCGCTCTCGGGCGAGATGTCGGGCCACATCTTCTACAAGGACGGCTTCTACGGCCACGACGACGCGCTCTACGTGGCCGTGCGCCTCCTCGACATCCTGGCGCGCGGCGACCGGACGCTGGCCCAGATCCGGGACGCCATGCCCGAGACCTTCAACACGCCGGAGCTGCGCTTCGACTGCGCCGAGGATCAGAAGTTCGAGGCGATACGCCGGCTCAAGGAGCAGCTCCGCGCCGAGGGGCAGGAGGTGAGCCTGGTCGACGGCGTGCGCGTCACCACGCCCGAGGGATGGTGGCTGCTGCGCGCCTCGAACACCCAGGCGGTCCTGGTCGCGCGCGCCGAGGCCGACAGCCCGCAGGCGCTCGAGCGGCTGAAGGCCGAGATCCGCCGGCGCCTGACCAGCGTCGGCCTCGAGCCGCCGTCGGCCCTTTAGAGGCCGGGGATGGCGGCGCTCACGCTTCACCGGCCCGTGGACGCCAGGCTCGGCGCCGAGGCCGGATCCGACCGGATGCCTTCGCCGCCGCTCCCCACCATCCTCTTGCCGGCCGCGGGCGGCGTCCGGCTCCGGGCGGCATTCGCGCGACCGCCGTCCGTGGCGCCGCGGGCCACCGTGGTCCTGCTGACCGGCCGGGCCGAGTTCCTCGAGAAATACGCCGAGACCATCGCGGACCTGACGGCCTCGGGCTTCGCCGTGGCGGCGCTCGACTGGCGGGGCCAGGGTGGCTCGTCCCGGCTCGTCCGGGGCACGCGGGCCTGCGGCCATGTCGCCGACTACCGCCACTATCTGGACGATCTGGACGTCCTCCTCGAGGCGGCCGCCCGAGAGGGTCTGCCGGCCCCCCGCCTGATGGTCGCCACCTCCATGGGCGGGCATATCGGGCTCCGCCATCTGGCCGAGCGGCCGGCCGGCTTTCGGGGCGCTGCCCTGATCGCGCCGATGATCGACATCAATTTCGGCCGGCTCCCGCCTGGGCTCGTCCGCCGCATGGCGCGCCTCGCCGTGCGGCTCGGCCAGGCCGAGCGCTACGCCTTCGGCCAGGGCGACCCTCGGCCGGGCCGCTGCCGCTTCGCGGGCAACGTGCTGACCGGCTCGCCCGAGCGCTACGCCGCCTGGCAGGCGCTGCAGGGACGCCACCCCGACCTCGCCCTGGGCGGCGTCACCTTCGGCTGGCTCGACGCCAGCCTGCGCTCGATCGGCGCCCTGGCGGGCCATGGCTGGGCGGAGGGCATCGACCTGCCCGTGCTGATCCTTCAGGCCGGAGCGGAGAGCGTGGTCAGCAACCGGGCCCAGGACGTCCTCGTGGCCCGCCTGCCGCGGGGACGTCTCGTGCGGCTGCCGGCCGCGCGCCACGACCTGCTGTGGGAAGCTGCGCCGGTGCGCGACCGGGTGATCGGCGAGATCACCGGCTTTCTCGGCGTCTGCCTCGACCCGGGCGGGGTGGACGGTCGGCCGCTCAGCGCCGCAGCCGGCTGAGGGCCAGGTCGATCGCCTGGCGGATCATCGCCGGGGTCACGCGGTTCGTGTTGATGTTGTATCGGGAGCAGTGATAGCTCGCGATCAGGGTCGGCCCCTCTTCCAGCTCCTGGACGGCGCCGTGCGCGAACGGGTGGCGGCCGGGGCTGGCCCCGAAGACGCGGAGCACCGATGCGTGGGCGATCCGCCCGAGCGCCAGGACCACCCGCGGCGCCGGCAGGGCCACCAGCTCGTCCCTGAGAAAGGCGCGGCAGCGCTCGATCTCCCCGGTCTCGGGCTTGTTGGCCGGCGGCACGCAGCGCACGGCATTGGTGATCCGGCAGCCGATCAGCTCGAGGCCGTCGTCCGGCCGCGCCTCGAAGCGGCCCCGGGCCAGCCCCGCGGCGAGGAGGCAGGGGTAGAGCACCAGGCCCGCATAGTCGCCGGTGAAGGGCCGGCCGGTCCGGTTGGCGCCTTTGAGGCCGGGCGCCAGGCCGACGATGAGGAGAGGTGCGTCGGCCGGCCCGAAGGAGGCCACCGGCGCGTTGTGCCACGCGGGGAAGCGCTGCCGCTGCTCGTCACGGAACAGGGCCAGCCGCGGGCAGAGCGCGCAGTCCAGCGACGGCGTCCGGCGCAACGGCTCACTCGGGCTCGGCGTCGTCGAGCTCGTCCTCCAACTCGTCGTCCAGGTCGTCGTCGAGCTCGTCCTCCGGCGGGCTGCGCCCGGCCTCGGGCGATCGCGGGCCGTGCGCCCGGCTGATGGTCGGCTGGAGGTCGACCAGATCGACGAAGGTGTCGGCCTGCCGTCGCAGCTCGTCGGCGATCATCGGGGGCTGCGTGCGGATCGTGCTGATCACGGTCACGCGCACGCCCCGCCGCTGCACCGCCTCGACCAGCCGGCGGAAGTCGCCGTCGCCCGAAAGCAGGACGACGTGATCGACGCTCCGGCTGACCTCCATGATGTCGACGGTGATCTCGACATCCATGTTGCCCTTGAGCTTGCGCCGCCCGGTCGGCTGCGTGAACTCCTTCAAGGGCTTCGTCACCATCGTGTAGCCATTGTAGTCGAGCCAGTCGACCAGCGGCCGGATGGGCGAGTATTCCTGCTCGTCGAGCAGGGCCGTGTAATAATAGGCGCGGACGAAGCGGCAGTCGGCGGACAATGCCGCCAGCAGCCGCTTGTAGTCGATGTCGAAGCCGAGGGCGCGGGCCGCCTGATAGAGGTTGGCACCGTCGATGAAGACGGCCACGCGATCCTGGGGATGGAACCATCGTGTCGGCGATGCCGCAGCCATGATGGAGTCTCCGAGGTTGCTGAGTGGGGGCCGTTCGGCCTGTGCAACAGACGATGCCGCCCCGCACATGCCTTTCCGGGACTCTCGGTTCGACGGCGAGGCCGGCAAGGCCAGGGTGGCAAAATGGGCTTCGGTCTTTCTCTGGCCTCCCGTCGTCGGGGCCGGGGTCCAATTGTCGAGCCGGAAATCACCGCGGCGAACGATTTCTCAAATTTGGCGCAAGGATTCGACGTCCACCGCACTCGTGATTTTATAGCAAAGGGCCGCTGCCGCAAGAGCCCGGAGCGACCTCTTGGCGCACGGCCGGCGGGATCGGGTCCGCCGTTTGCTTCTCGCCCGGGGAATGTCTATCTTGGGGACCAGAAAGTTCCGCTTCTAGGGGTATCGCCGCATGGCCCGCATCACCGTCGAGGATTGCGTCCTTCGTGTCCCCTCCCGCTTCGAGCTCGTGATGCTCGCGGCGCAGCGGGCCCGCGACATCTCCGCCGGCTCGGCCGTGACGCTCGACCGGGACAACGACAAGAACCCGGTCGTGGCGCTTCGCGAGATCGCCGACGAGTCGATCGACCTCGACCATCTCCGCTACGAGCTGGTCCATGGGCTCCGCCGGCATGTGGAGCTCGATTCGGACGAGCCGACCGATCTGCAGGAGGAGCTGGACGCCCTGATGCCGCCCCAGGACGTGGGCGCGGTGGCGCCGATGCCGTCCGGCGTCAGCTATGGCGAGCACGACGTGGCCGACGAGGACTGAGATCGAGCGCGAGGCGGGGTCGGGCCAGACGTCGATGGAGCCCGCGGCCGAGACCCTGCCCGCCACGATCCCGCCGCTGCCCGCGGTGGCGCCGGCGCCCGATGCGGCCCCGCCGCCCGCGACGCTGATGCCGACGGTCCGCCGCCCGGTCATGCGGCAGTACGAGCTCGTCGAGCGGGTCAAGGCTTACGACCCCGATGCCGACGAGGATCTTCTGAACCGCGCCTACGTATTCGCCATGAAGGCGCACGGGCCCCAGCTCAGAGTGTCGGGCGATCCCTACTTCCACCACCCGGTCGAGGTGGCCGGCATCCTGACGGGCCTGAGGCTCGACAGCGCCTCGATCGCCACCGCCCTGCTCCACGACACGGTCGAGGACACGGGCGCCACGATCGAGGAGATCACCCGTCTCTTCGGACCGGTGGTGGCCCGCCTGGTCGACGGGGTCACCAAGCTCAACAAGCTCGAGCTGCAGTCGGCGGAGACCGCGCAGGCCGAGAATCTCAGAAAGCTGCTGCTGGCCACGTCGGAGGACATCCGCGTCCTGCTGGTGAAGCTCGCGGACCGCCTGCACAACATGCGGACGCTGGGGTCCATCAGGAAGAAGGATCCGGCCAAGGCCCGGCGCATCGCCGCCGAGACGATGGAGATCTATGCGCCCCTGGCCGGGCGCATCGGCATGGACCGGATGCGTGCCGAGCTCGAGGATCTGGCCTTCGCCGAGCTTCGGCCGGAGGAGCGGGCCAGCATCGTCCATCGGCTCAGCCAGCTGCGCCGCGACGACACGGATCTGGTCGACCGCATCATCGCCGGCCTCGCCGCGACCCTGACCAAGGAAGGCATCGCCGCCGAGATCACCGGCCGCGAGAAGTCGGCCTTCTCCATCTGGCGCAAGATGGAGCACAAGGACATCAGCTTCGAGCAGCTCTCGGACATCATGGCGTTCCGCGTGACGGTCGAGAGCGTGGCCGACTGCTACGCCGCGCTCGGCTACATCCACGGCGCCTATCAGGCGCTCTTCTGGCGCATCAAGGACTATATCAGCACCCCCAAGCCGAACGGCTACCGCTCGCTCCACACGACGATCATCGGGCCCGAGCGGCGCAAGATCGAGGTGCAGATCCGCACCCGCGAGATGCACGAGGTGGCCGAGTTCGGCGTCGCCGCGCACTGGGCCTACAAGGACGCCGAGCGGGTCACCGAGGGCAAGCGGCTCCGCTGGATACGCGAGCTCCTCGACATCCTGGAGCACACCGCCGACCCCGCCGACTTCCTCGCCCACACCAAGCTCCAGATGTACCAGGATCAGGTGTTCTGCTTCACGCCCAAGGGCGACCTGATCGCTCTGCCGCGGGGGGCCACGCCCGTCGACTTCGCCTATGCCGTCCACAGCGAGGTCGGCGACCACTGCGTCGGCGCCAAGGTCGACGGCCGGCTGGTGCAGCTCCGCACGCCGCTCGAGAACGGTGCCCAGGTCGAGATCATCACGAGCAAGAGCTCCGTCCCCAGCCCCGCCTGGGAGCGCTTCGTCGCCACCGGCAAGGCCCGTGCCCGCATCCGCCGCCATCTCCGCACCCGCCAGCGCGGCGACTTCATCGAGCAGGGCCGCGACCTCTTGCAGCGGCAGGCCAAGGCCGACCGGCTGCAGATCGGCGAGAAGCAGCTCGAGAAGGCGCTCGAGACCCTGCCGCAGAAGACGGTCGAGGACCTGCTGGCGGCGCTGGGCGAGGGCACCATCGGCCCGAAGCTGGTGCTCGACGCCGCCTTCCCCGAGCGCAGGAGCCGGGAGCGGGCGCGGGTCCGGCCGCCGGGCGCCAAGATCCTGCCGCTGCGCCGCCCGTCGGCCGAGCCCGAGGCGGCGCGGAAGGCGCCGATCCTCGGTCTGCCGGACGGCGTGGCCTTCACCTATGCGGGCTGCTGCCATCCGGTGCCGGGCGACCCGATCGTGGGCATCGTGCGGACCGGCCGCAGCGTGACGATCCACCGGAGCGACTGCCCGACCGTGACGCGCGATCCCGTGGCCCAGGAGCGGGCGCTCGACATCGGCTGGAACGATCAGGGGGCGGCACCCCGGGCCGCCGCCCGGATCGTCGTGATGGTCCTCAACGAGCCCGGCGTGCTGGGTGCGGTCTCGACGATCATCGGCCGCCAGGACGGCAACATCACCGACCTGAAGTTCGGGCGCCGGCAGTCCGAGCTCCAGGAAATGGTCCTGGACGTCGAGGTCGACGGCCTCGAGCAGCTGCACCGTATCATGGCGGCGCTCAGGGCCGGCGGCAGCGTCTGCTCGGTCGAGCGCGCCGAGGGTTGACTGCCGCCACCCGCGCGGCAAATGTCGTCCTCGGCCGGGTGGGGCGGGCCGGTTCCGGGCTCTGCCGACAGGCCCGGCCCCGAGGGGAGGGTATGGTCTTCCGGAGCAGGCAGACGCCGACGCTCGGCCAACGCCTTCGCGGGCTGCTTTGGCCAGCGGGCGGATGGCGGCGTGCGAGTCGTTATGTGCTGCTCCGGGTGAAGCGCCTCCCGGGCACGCCGCATAGCATCGCGGCCGGGCTCGCCAGCGGCGCCGCCGTCTCGATGACGCCCTTCATGGGCTTCCATTTCATCATCGCCTTTGCCCTCGCGTTCCTGGTGCGTGGCAACTACATCGCCGCCGCGATCGGCACGGCGCTCGGCAATCCCTGGACCTTCCCCTTCATCTGGACCGGCAGCTACCGCATCGGCAGCTTCCTGCTCGGCAATCGGCTGAGATCGCTGCCGCCCTTCGACCAGCTCAGCCTCTCCGCCTTGTTCCACCGCATCGAGATGCTGCTCTGGCCGATGACGCTCGGCTCGCTGCCGATGGCCCTGGTCACCTGGATCGCCTTTTATGCCGTGACGGTCCGCGTGGTCGCGGCCTTCCAGCACGCCCGCCGGGTCCGCCGCGAGCGTCGTCGGGCCGCCCCTGCCGAGGTCCACATGGTGCCCGACTAGGTTCTGGCCGGCCTAGCGACACAGGCGAAGTCCGTTATAGAAATTTCAACTGTTAATACTTAGACTCGCGCCGTCCAACCAGGGGCGGCGGGGTGATGAGCGGAGAGCGGCGCAAGGCGGGAACGCTGACCATCGCGCGCGTCAGGAGCGTCGCGTTCGTCGGGCTCGAGATCGCGGAGATCGACGTCCAGGTCCAGGTCAGCCCCGGCCTGCCGGCCTTCGCCATCGTCGGGCTGCCCGACAAGGCCGTGGCCGAAAGCCGCGAGCGGGTCAGGGGTGCCCTCACCACCATGGGCCTGGCCCTGCCGCCGCGGCGCGTCACCGTCAACCTCGCCCCGGCCGACCTCGCCAAGGAAGGCAGCCACTACGACCTGCCGATCGCCCTCGCCCTGCTGATCGTCATGGGTGTCCTGCCGGCCGACCTGGTCGAGGGGCGCCTCGCCCTGGGCGAGCTGGCGCTCGACGGCGGGCTCCAGGCGGTGGCCGGCGTCCTGCCCGCCACGATCGCCGCGGCCGAGCGCAAGGTCGGCCTGATCTGCCCGGAGGCCAGCGGCCCCGAGGCCGCCTGGCTGGCCGACGAGGTCCCGATCCTGGCCGCCCCCAGCCTGATGGCCCTGGTCGACCACGCCCGCGGCCTCCGCCCGCTCGAGGCGCCGACGCCGCGGCTCCTGGACGAGGAGAGGCCCGTCCCCGACCTGCGCGAGGTCAAGGGCCAGGAGACCGCGAAGCGCGCCCTCGAGATCGCCGCCGCCGGCGCCCACAACCTCCTGATGATCGGCCCGCCCGGCTCGGGCAAGTCGATGCTGGCGGCGCGGCTGCCGGGCATCCTGCCGCCGCTCGATCCGGCCGAGGCCCTCGAGGTCGGGATGATCCAGAGCATCGGCGGGCGCCTCCTGGGCGGCCGTCTCGGCCGGCGCCGGCCCTTCCGCAGCCCGCACCACGCGGCCTCCATGGCGGCCATGGTGGGCGGCGGCACCCACGCCCGGCCGGGCGAAGTGTCCCTTGCCCACAAGGGCGTCCTCTTTCTCGACGAGTTGCCGGAGTTCGGCCGGCAGGTGCTGGAGGCGCTGCGCCAGCCGGTCGAGACCGGGCGGGTGACGGTGGCGCGCGCCAACTTCCACGTCACCTACCCGGCGCGCTTCCAGCTCGTGGCCGCCATGAACCCCTGCCGCTGCGGCCATCTCGACACGCCCGCGCTCGCCTGCCCGAAGGCGCCGCGCTGCGCCGGCGACTATCAGGGCCGCATCTCGGGGCCGCTCCTCGACCGCATCGACCTGCACGTCGACGTGCCGGCCGTGGCACCGGGCGATCTCGATCTCCCCGCACCCGCCGAGGGCTCGCTCGAGGTCGCCGCCCGCGTCGCCGCAGCCCGCGCCGTCCAGTCCGAGCGCTTCGCCGCCGCCGGCCGGCCGGAGCTGCGCACCAACGCCGAGGCCGACGGCGAGATCCTGGAGGCCATCGCCCCGATCGACCCGGCCAGCCGCCAGCTCCTGCGCCGCGCCGCCGACCTTCTGCACCTCTCGGCCCGCGGCTGGCACCGGGTCCTCCGCGTCGCCCGCACCATCGCCGACCTCGACGGCGCCGAGGCGATCGCCAAGCCCCACATCGCCGAAGCCATCGGCCTCCGCCGCCGCCAGCCCGGCAAGGGGTGAGCCGGGGAGCCGACAGGACTTGGCGCACGTCATGGGCCGCTGGCGTGCCGGAGCGCCGTCCGTCCCGCTCAGCGTCGCTCCGGAGGAATCCCCCGGATCGCCCCCGCGTGCCGAGCGATCTCTTCCTCGCTGTAGGAGAGATGGACTCGCCTCGTCGACGGAGGCCGCTTCGCGACCGAGAGTCCGGGGCGCCATTCCGTGGCCGGTCGGATCGGTCGCGGCACGAAGCCGCCGCCGCAGTTCGGGCAGACATTTTTCAGCCTCGTCTCGACGCAGTCCGCGCAGAACGTGCACTCGTAGCTGCAGATGCGCGCCTCCGTCGAAGCCGGCGGCAGGTCCTTGTCGCAATACTCGCAGTTCGGCCTCAGCTCGAGCGCCATGATCCCTCCCTCGTCGAAGACCCACGGGAGATGCTCCCTCCCGACCGGGGCTGATCGCCCCGCGGTCGACCCGGCCCCATATCGACCCGTCACCGTCGATGCTGTACATTGCAGTGTTGTCACAGCTCTGAGCCATGGGAGGCCGAAAAGATGCCCCACTACCTCATTCAGTTCCGCTACAGCGCAGCGGCGATGAAGGCGATGGTCGACAAGCCGCAGGACCGCGAGGCCGCGGCGCGCGCCTCCATCGAGGGCTTTGGCGGCAAGATGCACTGCTTCTACTTCGCCTATGGCGAGCATGACGGGCTGGTGATCAGCGAGTTCCCGGACAATGAGCATGCCATGGCCTCCCTGATGGCGCTCAACGCGGCGGCGGGCGTGGCCGGCACGACGACGACGCCCCTCATCACCAGCGCCGAGGCCACGGCCGCGATGCGCCGCGCCCACGACACCAAGACGGCCTACCGCCCGCCCCAAGGCTGAGGGTGCTGCCGGCGGCCCAGCCAGACGGGCGCGCCGGCAGGCGACAGGCGCCGCCTGAGGTGGCAGGCTGTGCCGCATGGCCCGTCTCAAGCTCAGCCTCGTCCTCGCCTCCGGCGCCCGCATCGGGCCCGGCAAGGCCGCGTTGCTCGAGAGCGTCCGCGCCACGGGCTCGATCGCCGCGTCGGCGCGCGCCATGGGCATGGACTACAAACGCGCCTGGCTCCTCGTCGACAGCCTGAACCGGGCCTTCGACCGGCCCGTGGTCGAGCGCGCCACGGGTGGCGCCGGCGGCGGCGGCGCCACTCTGGCCCCGTTCGGCGCGGAGCTGCTCGCCCGCTACCGGCGGCTCGAGGCGTCGGCGGCCGGGCTCGCCGCCGAGGATCTGGCCGCGCTCGAGGCCCGCGCCCGGCCCGAGGCCGGCCCCAAGGTCTGAGCGGCAACGCATCCGCTCTGGCGCGGTTCGGCATTCCCGGCTACCGTTATGGTAATTCAACCATAACGGTAGCGCAACATGGCTGCTCGGATCGGTACGGGCCGCGGCGGGGTAGGCAGCACGGCGGCGGCATTCGGCGGCGGTGCCGCCATCGGCATGCTGGGCGGGCTGGTCGGCCTCGGCGGCGCCGAGTTCCGGCTGCCGCTGCTCATCGGCCTGTTCCGCTTCGCCGAGCTCGAGGCCATCATCCTCAACAAGGCGATGAGCCTCGTGGTGGTGGCGACGGCCCTGCCGTCCCGGGCGACGGCGGTGCCGCTCGTCGCCGTGGCGGCACACTGGCCGGCCATCGTCAACCTGCTTGCGGGCAGCCTGCTCGGTGCCTGGCTCGCCGCCGGCTGGGCGACCCGGCTGCGGTCCGCCATCCTCTACCGGGTCATCGCCCTCCTGCTGGTCGCCATCGCGATCGTGCTGCTGATCGGGCACGACGCTGCCTCGGCCATGCGGCCGGGCCTGGACGGCGCATTCCGGGTCCTCGCCGGTGTCGCCGCCGGGCTCGTGATCGGGGGGGTGGCGGCACTGATCGGCGTCGCCGGGGGCGAGCTGCTGATCCCGACGCTCCTTCTCCTCTTCGGCGTCGACATCAAGCTCGCCGGCAGCCTGTCGCTCGTCGTCAGCCTGCCGACGATGCTCGTCGGCTTCGCCCGGTACAGCCGCGACCGCAGCTTCGCCGTCCTCGGCCGGAACCGTGCCTTCGTGCTGATGATGGCGGCGGGGTCGATCGCCGGCACCTGGATCGGTGGCCGTCTGCTCGGGACGGTCCCGAGCAGCCTCCTCCTGCCGCTGCTGGTCGCCATCCTGCTCGTCTCGGCCTTCAAGGTCTGGCGCCACGGCCGTGAGACGCCGGCCGCTTGACGCGGCTCGCCGGCCGCTCGGCCCCGCCCCGCGGACGACCGCGATTGACCTCCGGCAGGTGCCCGGCCACAGTCCGCGCGGGGGAATTTTCCGGGGCGGAGGCGATGCACGGGGTACAGAAGCTTGCCTATCTGACGCGCCGCGGGGCACTGGCCGGCCTTGGCGCTGCCGGGCTCGCCGGCTGCGGGGGGAGCAGCAAGGCGACCAAGGCCGAGATCAAGGCGGAGCGCCCCACCTTGCCGACGGTGCTCCTGGTCACGGACTTCGCCGCGGCGCCGGGCGAGGTGGATGCGCGTCAGGTCGCCGGCACCACCGCGGGCAGGCTCGCGCAGGGCACGCCCCGCACCCAAAGGGAGCTCGAGATCGGCCACGCCTTCACCCGGGACGTCAAGGCGGCCATGGTGGCCCAGCTCGGCGCCCTCGGCCTGCCCGCCGAGCCGGCCGTGTCCGGGATGTCCGGCACCGGCCATCCGGTGATCATCGTGGGCGCCTTCGTCTCGGTCGCCGCCGGCCCGTCGGGGGAGCCCGAGATCGTCGGCTTCCGGGCCGGCTACCCGGACGTCCTCGTCGACGTCCAGGTCTTCGACCGCATCGCCAGCGGCGGATCGCTGCTCGAGGGGCTCGAGACCAGCATCACCCGTGGTCCCCAGCCCGTGCCGACCTCGCTGCTCCCGGGCCTGATCCTGGACGAGGCCGGCGGCGTGCAGGGCCTCTCGCCCGCCCAGTCGTCCCGGCTGAGCCACGGGGCCGAGGCCGCGGCCAAGGTCATCGTGGGCCAGCTCCGCCCGATCTTCGTGAGCCAGGGCTGGCTCGTCTAGACCACGCGGCCGAGCGGCCCACCCCGGTCATTCCACCGAGCCTTCGACCTTATTTCTCGTAAGGCGTCGTCAGGATCGTCTGGTCGGTATCGACGACGAACACGGCGAGCAGCCGTGCGGGTTCGGTGTCGCTCGCGTTCTCGCTGACACCATGACGATCACCCGGAAACTCGGAAAAGCTCTCGCCGGCGCGATACGTCCTCACCGGTCCATCGTTGACCTGGCTTCGGATCGCCCCCTCCAGCACCGTCGCATAGATGAAGGCGGAGCTTGGATGCGTATGCGCGGGCGAGAAGCCGCCCGGCCCGTACTCGACGAGAACGCCCCTGATGCTCTTGCCGGGCACGTTCGGAAGCACCTGGTCGTAGACGAGCGTCACCTTCGACGCGTGGCCGGAGGCTTCGTCGGCCGACGCAGCGGTCAGAGAAATCGCCATCAGCGCCGCTGCGAGGACGAGCTTCCCGATCATGTGTGGTCTCCTGTCTCGAGCTGGAGAGATTGCCGATGTCGGCGCCGATCCGGCGAGCCGCATCAGGCCGTCGCCGACCGTGATCTGCGGATCTGCCCCTGCGCCAGGGCGTGGCGGAGCCAGTCCTGGAAACGGATCGAGCCGATGCGCGGGCTGCCGCGGGGGGTCAGCGATCGATCGCTCAGCTCGGCGCCGAAATAGCGGGCGTGAACGTCGGCGATCACCTGTCGTCTGTCGTCGATCGCGGCCAGGACCTTGCTGGCGAGCTGGTCGAGAGGAAGCAGCTCGGGGCCGGCCAGCTCGACCGTGCCGTTCACCGGCGCCCCGACGGCGAGATCGGCCAGCGCGGCGGCGACGTCATCCGACGCGACCGGCTGCACGAGGGCGGGCGACAGGCGAAACACGTCGCCGTCGGCCCCCGACTCGATGATGCCGTCGATGAACTCGAAGAACTGCGTCGAACGGAGAATCGTGTAGGGAATCCCCGAGGCCTTGACGAGCGTCTCCTGCGCCAGCTTGGCGCGGAAATAGCCGCACTCCGGAAGGCTGTCGGTGCCGACGACGGACAGCGCGAGGTGATGTCCGACACCGGCGGCCGCTTCCGCGGCAAGGAGGTTGCGGCCGGACGTCTCGAAGAACTCGAGGACCGCCTTGTCCTCGAACGATGGCGAGTTCGCCACGTCGACGACGACCTGAGCGCCGGCCAGCGCCTCGGCCAAGCCCTCGCCCGTGATGGTATTGACGCCCGAATTGGGCGACGCCGCCAGGACCTCATGGCCATTCTGACGGAGCCTGCTCGCGAGCTTCGTCCCGATGAGGCCGCTGCCTCCGATGATGACGATCTTCATGTCCAGCTCTCCATTCGATATCGAGCGCGTCCACCGCGATCGGTGTGAGTGGAGAGTGGCCGCCATCTGGTCGGAAGTCCTTGCGCTTCCCTTGAATTCCCGTTGAGGCTGGCTCGATTCTTTGTCCAAGTCGGCAGCGACGCAGCGGCGTCCTGTCCACGAGGGTCGCCCAGCGGCCCGTGCCCGACGATGGCTGTCGTGCTATCAACGGCCTGCTCGAACGGACAGGGTCAACCCGGCCGCCTCGGCCAGACGCTCGCCATGGGCGCACGAGGTCAGGGAGCGCCGACGTGCCATTCGCGTTCGGAGATTGCGTGCTCGACCCGGACCGGCGGGAGCTCACCCGGGGATCCGAGGCGATCTCCGTCGGGCCGCAAGTCTTCGACCTCCTGGTCTACCTGGTTCAGAACCGTGAGCGCGTCGTCAGCAAGGAGGCCCTGCTGGATGCCGTGTGGGGCGGGCGGACCGTCTCCGAATCGACGATGACCAGCCATATCAATGCGGTGCGCAGGGCGGTCGGCGACAGCGGCCAGGAGCAGCGCCTGATCCGAACGGTCGCCCGCAAGGGATTCCGGTTCGTCGGCGACGTCAGGGAAGCCCCATCATCGGATGGCTTCGGTCCCCCGGGCCCGGAGCCCGCCACGTCGACTGAAGCCTGCGGCATCCGCGCCGGCCCTTCCCGACAAGCCCTCTATTGCTGCCTTGCCGTTCGTGAACCTGAGCGGAGATCCCGAGCAGGACTATTTCGCCGACGGCGTGGTGGAAGACATCATCGCGGCATTGTCGCGGAATCGCTGGTTGTTCGTCATCGCGCGCAACTCGAGCTTCACCTACAAGGGCCGACCCGTGGACGTGAGGCAGGTGGGCCGCGAGCTCGGCGTGCGCTACGTGCTGGAAGGCAGCGTGCGCAAGGCAGCGAGCCGGGTCCGCATCACGGGCCAGCTCATCGATGCGACGACCGGCGCGCATCTCTGGGCGGACCGTTTCGAAGGCACCCTCGACGACGTTTTCGAGCTGCAGGACCAGATCGCCACGAGCGTCGTCGGCGCCATCGCCCCGCAGCTGGAGCGCTCGGAGATCGAGCGCGCGAAGCGGAAGCCGACCGAAAGCCTCGACGCCTACGACTGCTATCTGCGCGGGCATGGAACACCTCCATCGGGGAACCAGGGAGGCCATCGACGAGGCGCTGCCGTTGTTCCACAGGGCGATCGAGCTCGATCCCGGCTTCGCGTCGGCCTACGGCATGGCGGCGTGGTGCCACTTCTGGCGCAAGGCCAACGGTTGGATGACCGATGTCGCGCAGGAGGCCGCCGAGGGTGCCCGATTGGCGAGGCGAGCGGTGGAGCTGGGCAAGGACGATGCGGTCGCGCTCGCCAGAAGCGGCCACGCGCTCGGCCATCTCGCAGGCGACCTCGATGGCGGCATCGCCCTGCTCGACAGGGCGCTGATGCTCAATCCCAACCTGGCGGCGGCCTGGTTCCTCGGCGGCTTTCTGCGCGCCTGGCGCGGCGAGCCGGAGAGCGCCATCGAGCATTTCACGCGGGCGATGCGCCTGAGCCCTCTGGACCCGGAAATGTATCGGATGCAGGCCGGCATGGCGGTGGCTCATCTGTTCGCAGGGCGCTTCGACACGGCGTCGTCATGGGCGGAGAGGGCGTTCAGGGATTTGCCGAGCTTCCTGATGGTGGTCGGCATCATCGCGGCGAGCCACGCGCTTGCCGGCCGGATCGGGGAAGCGCGGCGAGCGATGCGGCGCCTGCGGCAGCTCGATCCCGCGCTGCGCGTTTCCAATCTCGGGGAGTGGCTCCCGATCCGCCGGCCCGAGGATCTTGCCACGCTCGCGGACGGCCTGCGGCGAGCAGGGTTGCCGGAATGACCGCGCCTTGCGGTCAGCACACCTCGAACGTCATCCCCTCGTCGACGAAGCCTGGGTGGAAAGCCCGCTTGAACTCGATGCGGGTGCCGTGGAAGGCCTCCGTATCCTCGTTCCGCACGCATGCAGGGATCGCGGCGGAACTTTGAGCGTAAGCGGCAGCTCGGCCTTCTCGGAGGTGGGCAGCGGAATCTCCGCCCTTCGGCGTCGAAGTTGCGGAGCTTCACCAGGCGATCAATGACAAAAACCGACGGCCAGCGATGGTGGTGGACGGGCTCCGTCTCGCCGGGCTCGATGCTCACGGACAGGACACGGATAGTGTCGTCCTCGTAGAGCACGCGGTGGTTTTGCGGAGCCGCTGCAACCGCATCGAGCTTCGGATCCCAGGTCGTCGGGTCCGCGGGGTCGATGCTGACTGCTGCCATAGGCAAAATCCCCCTCTCGGCTTCCGGAATGTTCCGCTCCCGAGAATGTTGCCAATGTTAATGTATCGCATTCTCGTCTCGGCGCGGTCAATGATGGAAACGCCGGCTGCAGGTGAGTGGCTGGGAAATGTCGTGGGGAGACTGACGCACGCCGCTCACCGGCTCTCCGCCGCCGTGCCGGCGTGGCCGACCGCCAGCACGCCGATGATGACGAGGCCGATCACGAGGTAGCGGACGCCGGAGCTGACGCCCAGCACGTTGAGGAGGCTGACGATCAGATAGAGGAGCAGGGCGGCACCCCAGACGCCGGGGATGGCGATGCGGCCGCCGGTGATGGCGGTGCCGCCCAGCACGACGACGGCGATCGACATCAGGAGATAGCCCTCGCCCATGTCGAGCGAGGCGCCGCCCGAGGAGGCGGCGAGGAGCAGGCCGCAGAGTGCTGCGAAGAGGGCCGAGAGGACGAAGACGGCGCCGCTCACGAGATTGAGGCGGATGCCGGCCAGATAGGCGGCGCGGCGGTTCTGGCCGATCGCGAGGATGGCGCGCCCGAAGACGGTGTAGCGGACGAGCAGCGCCACGATCCCGGCCACGGCGATGAAGATGAGGGCGATCAGCGGCACGCCCAGGATGCGCACGGTGGCGAAGGCCATCAGGCTCGGCGCCGGGCGGTGCCGTCGAGCCGCTGGAATAGGCGATCGCCATCGACTGCAGGATGAAGCCGGCCGCCAGCGTGGCGATCATCGGCGGGATGCGCAGCGCCTGGATCAGGACGACGTTGGCGATGCCGGCGGCGAGCCCGACGCCCAGCCCGACGAGGATGCCCGGCAGAAGGCCGGCGTCGCTGCCGCCCATCAGGCCCATGCCGAGATAGCCGGCCAGGGTCATGACGGCCGGGATCGAGAGGTCGATATTGCCCGGGCCGATGGCGATGACCAGCATCTGGCCGAGGCCGATGATCACGTAGAAGGTCGCGAACTGGAGCGAGGCCGAGAGCACGCCGCCGGCACCCCGCCCGGAGGCCGCCGCCAAAAGGACGAGCCAGACGATCAGGACGCCCGCATAGACCCAGAACCAGGAGCGGGAGCCGAGCCAGCGCAGCAGGGCGGCCGGGCTCATGGCCTGCGCCTGCCGAAGGCGCGGGTGGCGAGGACGAGGATCAGGATCGCTCCCTGGACGCTGAGCTGCCAGTCGGTGGAGACGTCGAAGAACGACAGAAGGGCACCGGTGAGGAGCATGATCACGGCACCGATCACGGCCCCGGTCGGGGAGACGACGCCGCCCACGAACTCGCCGCCGCCGACGATCACCGCGGCGATCGAGACGCAGCGTGTAGGAGGCCCCCACGGTGGCGTCGCCCGAGGTGTTGAGCGCCGCCTGGGCGAGGCCCGCGGCCACGCCGAAGAGGCCGGCCAGGCCATAGAGCGTCACGCGCGGCCAGAGCAGCGACCAGCCGGCCCGCCGCAGGGCCGCGGGATTGGCGCCGAGGCCGCGCAGCACGACCCCGAAGGCGCTGCGCATCAGGAGCCAGCGGCCGACCAGCGCTGCCACCACCGCGACCAGGATCGGCAGCGGCACCAGCGGCGGCTGCCAGCCCGCGGCGGCCGAGAGCCAGCCGGGCACGGCACCGCCGGGGATGGGCAGGACGAGCAGCGCGCATCCCAGCCAGATGAAGGAGGCGCCGAGCGTCACGACGATCGAGGGCAGGCGGCGGAGATGGATCAGCGCCCCCATCGCCATGTAGGCGAGGACGCAGAGCGCCAGAGCCGCCCAGCCGAGTAGCGGCGTGTCGTCGAGGAATGTCGCGGCGATGCAGCTTACGAGCGCGATGAAGGTGCCGATGGAAAGGTCGATGTCGCTGGCGGCGATGATGCACATCTGCGCCATGGCCGCCAGCACCAGCGGCATCGCGAAGGCGAGGAGGATGCTCAGCCCGAAATAGCTGAGCACATTGGGCTGGAGCCACAGCAGGACGGCCAGCATCAGGGCCAGCGCCAGCGCCGGCAGGGCGACGCGGGGCTCGAGGCGGCCGATCAGGCGGCCGACACGCCGGGCAGGCCGCCCTCCGGCCGTGGCCGCCTCAGCCGCCATGCGCGAGGCTCTCCGCAGGCGTGGGCAAGGAGGTCGCGAAGGAGGAGCGCAGGACCCGCTCCTCGGTCAGCTCGCGGCGCGGGATCCGGTCGGTGATGCTGCCGTCATAGAAGACGTAGACGCGGTCGCAGTGCACGAGCTCCTCGTTCTCGGTCGTGTACCAGACGAAGCAGCGGCCCTGCCGCGCCTCGTGGCGGACATGCTCGAAGAGCTCGTTCTTGGTACCGACGTCGACCCCGCGCAGCGGGTCGTCGAGCAGGACGATGTCGGCGCCGCTGGCGAAGGCACGGGCCACCAGGACCTTCTGCTGGTTGCCGCCGGAGAGCGCCATGATCGGCGTCTCGACGCTGGGGCTGCGGATGGCGAGGCGCCGCCACCAGGTTTCCGCGATTTCCCGGGCCCGCCGTCCGTCGACCACACCCAGCCGCGCCACCCGCGCCAACAGGCTGATCGTGGTGTTCTCGCCCACCGACCAGAGCGGAAAGACGCCGTCGGTCTGGCGGTCGCCGCTGACATAGGCGACGCTGCCCTGGACCTCGAGATGGGCGGTCCGGCGCCCGGCGGCCGCGAAGATCGCCTGCAGCGCCCGGCGCTGGCCGTGCCCCGCGAGACCGGCCAGGCCCACGACCTCGCCGGCCCGAACCTCGATCGGCACCTCGCCCCCGCGGCCTTCGAGCCGCACCCGCAGGGTCGCGGGGCCGGCCTCCTGCGCGGCGGCCGCGGCCTCCTCGGGCCCGAGCCCCGCCTCGCTGCCCATGAGCTCGACGAGCTGGTCGCGGCTCAGATCGGCGGTCACCGCGCTCGCGACCGTGCTGCCGTCGCGCATCACGACCGTCCGGTCGCTGTGCTCCAGGACCTCGGCCAGGCGGTGGGAGATGAAGACGCAGGCCAGCCCCTGGGCCGCCTCCCGGCGGGTGTGCTCGAGCAGCTGGCGGGCCGCCCGGGCGTCGAGCGAGGAGGTGGGCTCGTCCAGGATCACGAGCCGGAGCGGCTGGCCGGTGCCCGTGAAGGCGCGGGCGATCTCGACCATCTGGCGCTGGCCGATCGGGAGCAGGCCGACCGGCTGGTGGAGATCGATGCCGTGGCCGGGAAACACCTTGTCGAGGGTGCCGCCGATCAGCGCCGCCGCCCGGCGCCGCCAGCCGGGGCCGCGCAGCGAGGCGTGCATCAGCCGGAGGTTCTCGACCACCGTCAGGTTGGCGCAGAGAGAAAGCTCCTGGAAGACGCAGCGGATGCCCCGGGCGTTGGCGACGCGCACATCGTAGCCGCCGGTCAGGTCCTGGCCATCGACCCGGATGGCACCCTCGTCCGGGGCCAGCGTGCCGGCCAGCACGTTCATGAGCGTCGTCTTGCCGGCGCCATTGTGCCCGACGAGGCTGAGGACCTCGCCGGGCCTGACCTCGAGGTCGGCGGTCCGGAGCGCCTGCACCGCCCCGAACCGCCGCGCCACGCCCTTCAGCTCGACGAGCGGCGGGCGTGGACCCGCCGCCGTCGTCCCTTCGAGCATCCTTCCGGGGCTCAGTTCGCCACCGGTGCGGGCGAGGCCGGCAACGGCTTGCCCTGCGCGTTGGCCTCGATCAGCCCCTCGGTCCACTTCTGCGTATAGACCGGGGTGGCGACGCCGCCCTTGGGCGTGGCCGCGAGCCAGCCGTCGAGCTCGTTCGCCTGGATGATCAGGAGCGGCACGTTGACGGTCTTGGGGACCTCCTTGCCGGCCAGGATCTGCTGCGCCACCCAGAAGGCGATGGAGGCCACGCCCGGAGCGGAGGAGAGCGAGACCGTGTCGTATCCGCCCGGCTCCTTGGTCAGGTCCTTCCACAGCGCCAGCTCGTCCTGGCGGTTGCCCATGATGATGAGCGGCGTCTTGCGGCCGGCCGCCTTGAACGCCTGGTAGGCGCCCCAGCCGTCGCCGCCCTGGGTCACGATCGCATCGACCTCGGGCAGCGTCGGCAGGACGCCCGCCACCTCCTTCTGGGCGATATTCTGGGTCCAGTTGCCGTGGACGGAGCCCACGAGCTTCAGGTCCGGGGTCTTGGCGAAGGCCTCGGTGATGCCCTTGTGGATGTCGTCGTCGACCGAGGTGCCGGCGATGCCGCGGATCTCGAGGACGTTGCCTTTGCCATTGAGCTTCTTGGCGACGAAATCGGACTCGTAGGTGCCCATGTCGACATAGTTGTAGGCGACCTTGTAGGCGCAGGGAGCGGTGGCGAGGCTGTCGTAGACGACCACCACGATCTTGGCCTTGCAGGCCTGCTCGATGACGCCGTTCAGCGCCGTCGGCGAGGCCGCGTCGATGACGATCGCCTGCCAGCCCTGGAGGATCAGGTTGCCGATCTGCTGGGCCTGCTGGGGGGCGGAGTTGTCGGAGTTGACGACCTTCGTCTTGGCGATCTGGTGCTCCTTGAGGGCGATCTTCGTGGCCGCGTCCCAGGTCTTCAGCATCTGCTGGCGCCAAGTGTTGCCGGCGTAGGAGTTGCTGAGCGCGATGCCCATCTTGGCGGTGTCGGCGGCGGCCGCCGGTCCGGCGGCGGCCATGCCGACGAGGGAGAGCGCCGTGCCCAGCATGAGCGCCGGGGCGAGAAGTCGTCCAATCATGGTGAGGAGCCTCCTTCTGGATTTTGAGCTGGCGCCGCGCCGCTGATTGGCGGAGCGCCAGAGACCGGTCGCCGGGAGCCGGTGGACCCTTGAACGGGCCGCATCTAGCATCAGGACCCCCGAGGCACCAGCGGCGCCGACGGTGCCCGACCGGGTTGCGGTCGCATGGCTCTCGCCGGCGGAGCCTTCGTTTCGACAAGGAGTGGCTCCGACAGCCTCCGGTCCCGCCCGCCGCGCCGCTATTGGCGCTGGCGGCCGATGGCCCGGGGCGCGAAAGTCGGCAGCGACAGGCGATCGGAAGAGTGGACCAGGCGATGCGGCGGCTGAGGCTCGGCGTCAATATCGACCATGTGGCGACCCTGCGGAACGCCCGGGGTGGCCCGCATCCCGACCCGATCCGGGCGGCCCAGCTCGTCAAGGCCGCCGGCGGCGACGGGATCACGGCCCATCTCCGCGAGGACCGCCGCCACATCGGCGACCGCGACATCGCCCGCCTGGTCGGCGAGTGCGATCTGCCGCTCAACCTCGAGATGGCCGCCACGGAGGCCATGGAAGGCATCGCCAAGGCGGTGCGCCCGCATGCCTGCTGCATCGTCCCGGAGCGGCGGGAGGAGCGGACCACCGAGAACGGGCTCGACGTCGCCGGCAATCGCGACCGTCTGGCCCGTCTGGCCCAGGAGCTGCGCGCTGCCGGGATCCGCGTCTCGCTGTTCGTCGACCCGGCACCGGCCCAGCTCGAGGCGGCAAAGGCGGTGGGCGCCGACATCGTCGAGCTCCACACCGGAGCCTATTGCGAGGCCCAGGGCGAGGCGCAGGCCAAGGAGCTCGGCCGGCTCGCCGCCGCTGCCGCCCATGCCCGGAGCCTCGGCCTGGAATGCCATGCCGGCCACGGCCTCGGCTACGACAGCGTCGGGCCGGTCGCGGCTCTGCCCGAGCTGGTCGAGCTCAATATCGGCCACTTCCTGATCGGCGAGGCGATCTTTTCGGGATTCGTCCCCGCCGTGCGGCGGATGCGCGAGCTCATGGACGAAGCCGTCTCGGGCGCCACCGGGGGCGCGGCGGCGACCCAGGCTTGACGCGCCCGCCCCCGGCGCGCAAGAGGCGCTGCACGCCGCCCGCGGCTCTCGGGTCGGGGCGCACCGGTCGCTTGTCCTGCCCACGTCCCTTCGCTAGTGTCGCCCGACCTTTTGGCGACCGGTCGGCGCTCCGCCAGCCGGCCGGCGCGCACCCAGCCGGAAAGCTGTCCACCAATCGGCACGGTCTTCGGACCACGCCCCTGACCGAGCGTCCTGATGCACGAGCCCGTAGCAATGACAGAGCGCAAGACCGGCGGCGTCTGGGAGACGCTCAAGACGCTCGTCTACGCCGTCCTGATCGCGCTCGGCGTGCGCACCTTTCTCTTCGAGCCCTTCAATATCCCTTCGGGCTCGATGAAGCCGACGCTGCTGGTCGGCGACTACCTGTTCGTCTCCAAATTCTCCTACGGCTACAGCAAGTTCTCCTTCCCGTTCGGCCTGCCGCTGTTCGAGGGCCGCCTCTTCGGCCGTCTGCCCGACCGCGGCGACGTCGTGGTCTTCAAGCTGCCGTCGGACAACAAGACCGACTACATCAAGCGGATCATCGGTCTGCCCGGCGACAAGATCCAGATGATCGACGACGTCCTCTACATCAACGGCAAGGCGGTGGACGAGCAGCCGGCGGGCGAGTTCAGGGACGAGGAGGGCGGCGAGGCCGTCATGGAGCCGCTCTTCCGCGAGACCCTGCCGGGCGGCGCCACCCATTTCATCATCGACCTCACCAAGACCGGGCCGCTCGACAGCACCCCGGTCTACGAGGTGCCGCCCGGCCATGTCTTCGCCATGGGGGACAATCGCGACAACTCGCTCGAATTCGCGCACGACCCAGGTCGGCTTCATCCCGGTCGAGAACCTCATCGGCCGCGCCCAGATCCTGTTCTTCTCGATCGACGACACGGCCCGCCTGGCCGAGCCCTGGACTTGGCCGACGGCGATCCGGTGGAACCGGATTTTGAATCTGATCCGGTGAGCGGGGCCCTGGCCGCCACCCCTGTCCCGACCGGGCATCGGGCTCTCGAGGCCGCCCTCGGCTATCGCTTCGCCGAGCCCGGGCTGCTCGCCGAGGCCCTCACCCACGCCAGCAGCACCGGCAGCCGTGGCAGCCGGCGGCAGGGCGCCCTCAGCAACCAGCGGCTCGAGTTCCTGGGCGACCGGGTCCTGGCGCTGATCGTGGCCGGGATGCTGATCGACCGCTACCCCAAGGAGCCCGAGGGTGCCCTGAGCAAGCGCCTGGCCGTGCTGGTCAGCGGCGAGACCCTCTCGGCGGTCGCCCAGGAGCTCGGCGTCGAGGGGGCCCTCAGGGTGGCGGGCGAGCGGGGCTCCATTGGGCCGCCCAGCCGGCGCATGCGGGCCGACGCCTGCGAGGCGCTGATCGGCGCGCTCTATCTCGACGGCGGCCTCGATGCCGCCGCCGCCTTCGTCCGCGAGCGCTGGGCCGGGCGCGTGGCGGCCATGGCGACCCCGCCCCACGATCCCAAGATGGCGCTCCAGGAATGGGCACAGGGCCGCGGCCTGCCGCTGCCGACCTACAGCGTCGCCGCGACCGAGGGGCCGGCCCACGCGCCGGTCTTCCGCGTCGACGTCGCGATCGAGGGCTATCCCCCGGCCTCGGCCGAGGGCGGCTCGAAGCGCGCCGCCGAGCAGGATGCCGCCCGCCGCCTGCTCGTCGCGATCGAGAGCGCCGGTGGGCCCTGAGCCCCCGAGCCCGACTCCTCCGGGCCCGCCGACCCGGGCCGGCTTCATCGCCATCCTGGGCGCCCCCAACGTCGGCAAGTCGAGCCTCCTCAACCGCCTCGTCGGTGCCAAGGTCTCGATCGTCTCGCCCAAGGTCCAGACCACCCGCCGACGCATCATCGGCATCACCATCCGAGGCGCGGTCCAGGTGATGTTCGTCGATACGCCCGGCATCTTCGAGCCCGGCAAGCGGCTCGAGCGGGCGATGGTCGACGCGGCCTGGGGCGGGGCCGCCGATGCCGATCTCGTCCTCGTCCTTCTGGACGCCAGGCGCGGCCTCGATGGCGACAGCCGCCGCGTCATCGAGGGTGTCAAAAAAGCCCGCCGCCAGGCGGTGCTGGCGATCAACAAGATCGACCTCGTGCCGCCGGCCCGCCTGCTGCCGCTCATCAAGGAGGCCAACGGCCTCCTGCCGTTCGCCGCGACCTTCCTGGTCTCGGCCCTCGCGGGCGACGGCTGCGACGACCTCCTGGCCGATCTCGCGGCACGGCTGCCCGAAGGCCCCTGGCTCTTCCCCGAGGACCAGCTCTCCGACCTCTCCGACCGCGCCATGGCCGCCGAGGTCACCCGCGAGCAGCTCTTCCTGCAGCTCGAGCAGGAGCTGCCCTACAGCACCACCGTCGAGACCGAGCAGTGGCTGGCGAGCCCGGACGGCGGCGAGATCCGCATCGACCAGACCATCTACGTCCAGCGCCCCGGCCAGAAAGCCATCGTCCTCGGGCAAGGGCGGCCGCCAGATAAAGGCCATCGGCGAGACGGCCCGCAAGGAGCTCGAGGCCACCCTCGGCGTCCGCGTCCACCTTTTCCTCTTCGTCAAGGTGCGCGAGCGCTGGACCGACGACCCCGAGCGCTACCGCGAGGCCGGCCTCGACTTCCCCCGCTGATTCCCGAGCCGACCCGCCTCAAGCAGGCCGAAGGCCGGTAGGCGACGGTAAAGCCCGCCTCAAGCAGGCCGAAGGCCGGTAGGCAACCATCAAAGCAGGCTGGCCGCGATGTTGATCGTGAGCGCCAGGATCACCGTGTTGAAGACGAAGGCCACGATGCCCTGGACCAGCGACAGGCGGCGCATCGTCTTGCTCGTCACCCCCACGTCCGAGACCTGGGCCGTCATGCCGATCACGAACGAGAAGTACATGAAGTCCCAATAGTCCGGCGCGGGGTCGCTCGGGAAGTCGAGCCCGCCGCGCTCCGTGCGGCCTGGGCCGGGCTCGCCGTCGCCGTAATATTCCTGCGCATAGTGCACCGCGAAGATGGTGTGCACGACCGTCCAGGAGATGAGGATCGTGGCGCCGCCGGCGACCAGGCGCACCAGGCGCTGGTCCCAGTCGGCCGGTGCCGCGGTCATCACCGCCGCGATGGCGACGAGGCTCACCAGCGCCGCCGCGAGCGCGATCAGCAGGTTAGCGCCGGCCCCGAGATCCTGGGCGTCCGCCTTCCGCCGCATCTGCGCCACGTCGGTGCGCGCCATCATCAGCAGCGCCAGGACGATATAGAGGGTGGCGCCTGTGTCCCAGGCGATCGCGGTGCGAGCGCTCAGCAGATAGTGGCCGGGGATCGCCGCGAAGACCAAGAGCCCGAGCGCGACACAGCCCAGCAGGCGCGGCCGCGCCCGCACCACCCGGAGAACCCCCCGCACGACCGCCAATCGAGCCTCCCGCCCCCGCCAGCCCGGCCGACCATCGAGCACCCACCCGCCCGAGGCAAGCCCGACGGCCCGGCGCCCCCCGGAGCAGGAGGTGCCCGCCCATCTCGACCACCGGCCCGCCCGTATCGAGCGCCGCCTCGAGTTCGACCGACGAGCCGAGCGGCTGAGGCGCGTCTGGCGGCCGAGATGGTGACAGCTCCATACAAGACGCATCGGGCTGCGCACCGGCACCGTCACTCCTCCTCGGTCGCCAGATATTCCCCGATGGCCCGCCGGGCGCAGCGTTCGCCCCTCGACAAGCGCGTCCTCCCGTGGCTGGGTGGTCCGGGAAGCTCACCCGCCGGGACTGCCCATGCTCCTCCACACCTGGCTCGCCTTCGTCGCCGCCTCCTCGATCCTCCTGGTGATCCCGGGGCCCACCGTGCTTCTCATCGTCTCCTACGCCCTGGGCCAGGGCTGGCGCGTCGCGCTGCCGATGGCGGTCGGCGTGGCCTTGGGCGACTTCACCGCCATGACTCTTTCGCTTGCCGGCCTCGGCGCGCTGCTCGCCACCTCGGCCACGGTCTTCACCGTGCTCAAATGGATCGGTGCCGCCTACCTCGTCTGGCTGGGCATCAAGCTCTGGCGCGCCGGCGACAGGCTCGACGCCAGTCCGCGCACCGACGCCGTCTCGCCCGCCCGCATGCTCGCCCACGCCTGGCTCGTCACCGCCCTCAACCCCAAAGGCATTACTTTCTTTATCGCCTTCCTCCCCCAGTTCCTCGACCCTCGGGCCGACTTCCTCACCCAGGCAATCCTCCTCGAGGCCACCTTCCTGACCCTCGCCTTCATCAACGCGGTCGCCTACGCCCTCCTCGCCGCCCGCGCGCGGCGCACCGTCCGCAGCCCGAAAGTGCTGCGTCTCGTCAACCGCATCGGCGGCACCCTCCTGATCGGCGCCGGCCTCGCCACGGTGAGGCTCGCGGGCGCGCGGCAATAGAGAGTACTGGTATTGGCGCCTAAAGATAGTCCAGGCGCTTATAAATAAGCGCGTTTGACGGAAGATCTATTAGATATCCGAAGTTATCTTCCTTCAATTTACAATCATCAAGATATTTCCTTATAATATTCGCGAGGGTTCGTTGCTAACCTGTGGGGAAACTTAGACCGTACAGCCTATTTTGTCTCTCAACAATAATAATCTTGTTTGTAGGAGCGTCAGGGAGGGGCATATCACCGCCGAAGAGAAGCTTCATGGCCGACGCTCCCCGATCTAGTCTTCTCCTCGCCAATGGACGGCATGACTCTTGTCGCTTTTAAAGTGAGCACTTGGCGGGCGGAGCGTGACGAGACCGCATCGACGTTTGGCCGTCTGGGCAGCGTAGGTTGGATGACGCTGCGGCGCGCGTGACCGCGGCGCTTTTGCCTCCGGGTCGCATCGGCGGTGAGCGTCTGGTCAGCGATCTCGGAGCCAAGACCCGACGCTCGCTCCGACCAATCCTCGCGGGGGCTGGATTCCACCCTGCGCGGGGATGAGCGGAAGGTGGCCGGCGATGGGCGGGAGGGGCACCGGGATAAGTCGGGATATCGGAATGAGCGGGGACCGGTGGCGCCCCTCCCACCCGTTCGTCCCCGCGCAGGCGGGGACCCAGGCAGGGCGGCGGTGATGCAGGAGTATAATCCTTGACCTTGAGCCCGTGCTCCGGCATAAGCTTTCCGGTTTTCTTCTCTCTAGACCGAAGCAGGATCTTCGCCAATAGGCGGGGTGAGCACGTCGGAATTTTGATTTTGGTGCAGGAGTTCGGAGGCGAGGTGGCGCTTGCCTTCATTCTTGAGTAGACGTCCTCGTACAGCCAACGGGGCGCGCCGGCGAGGTTGGTGGCGATGAACCGGCTGTCGCTGCACCGGTCCGACGCCTCCAACCGGACGATGACCCGGCGCTCGACGCTCCAGGTCTTGGCGGCGTAGCGGAACTCGTCGTAGCGGCGGACCTTCTCGGCCTCGCCCTCGATCCGACGAAGGGCCGCCTCCTCGGCGAGGGCCGTCACACGGGCGAGCAGGACCTTGTTGCCGGCGAGGCCGAAGGCGTAGGCGACCCGGTTGCGCTCGCACCAGCTCATGGCCTCGTGGCGCCCGTAGTGGCTGTCGCCGCGGACCAGGATGTCGACACGGGGCCAGCGCCGGCGGATGGCGCCAATGACGTGACGCAGGACGAGCGCGACCTCGGCCCCGTCGGGGGTCTTGCCGGGCCGCAGAATCACCGCCACCGGCTTGCCCGTGGTCGCCTCGTAGACGTGGATCGGCAGGAAGCAGCGTTCGTCATGGTAGGTGTGGAAGAGGGAGAGCTGCTGCCGACCGTGGGCGGGATCGCAGGTATCGTCGATGTCGAGCACGATCCGGTTCGGCACCACGGTGAAGCTATCGCAGAACAGCTCGACCATGGCCGCCATCATCCGCTTGAGCGCGATGGCGCCGGGCAAGTTCTCCAGCCGACACATGGTCGGCTGCGAGCACAGATCGTCGCCGCTCTCGGGCAGCCGCCCGACCGCCATCTTGAACGCCGGGTCGAGGCGCAGCGCGTCGCAGTCGTTCGCGTCCGGATAGCCGGCCGCGATCAGCAGCATCCGGAAGCGGATCATGTCGGTGAGCGTGTGCCGCACCCGCTCCGGCGACCGCGGGTCGGTGAGGCAGCGCGCCAAGCGCTGCGCGATCCCGAGCCGACGTTCGGTCTCGGCCAGCAGCAGCACGCCCACGTCCGAGGTCAGCCGACCGCCATCGAAGGTGATGTGCACCGGCTTGCCGCCGACCGGTGACAAGCCGGGGAGGAGCGAGGCATTCTCTGCCATGGCGGGCGCGGTACTCCGTCGAGCCGTGCTGTCTCTGCTTCAGCACCAGAAACATACACGAACTGAGACATTTACGCCGCGCCCGCCGCCTTCCGGCTAAGCCCCGTATTTTTCGGTAGCCATGCCCGATCCCACCCCCGCCGCAGCCAAGAAACGCGGCCCGAAGACGCCCGAGGGCAAGGCGCGCTCCTCGATGAACGCGCTCAGGCACGGCCTCCGCGCGAAGCGTTTTCTGCTCCTCCCCGAGGAGGACTCCGAGGAATTCTCTGCGTTCGCCGCCGACATCCGGGCCGCCTACCGGCCGACCGACGCGGTCGAGGCGGGCCATGTCGAGGCCATCCTCGTCGCCATGTGGCGGGAGATCCGCGCCGACCGCATCGAGGGCGAGGTGATGGTCCGCAACAAGCCGGGCCCCCCGGGCCAGAGCCACGGCACCGACCTCTATCGCCACGACGAGCGAGCCTCGCTGACGACCGCGCTCCGCTACCGCACCCAGGCCCAGATGGAGCTGAGGCGCGCCACCGACCTCTTCTGGCGCCACAGGAAGGCACGGCTCGCGGGGCTGCTCGAGGAGGGGGAGGAGGCCGAGGTCGGGGTCGCCCCGGCCGAGACGCCCGCTCCGTGCACGAACGAATTCGCCAACGAGAACGCCCCGCCCGCCGCCGCTGCCCGAGCCCGCACCCGCCGAGGCCGATTCTGCACGAACGAATTCCCTGCCCCCGCCCCGCCGCCGCCCGAGGAGCCCCGGGACGACACGGTCACGCTGCTCTCGACCTACCGGACCCTGAAGAAACAGTCGGCGACGGACGCCTGGGCGTGGCTGAACGAGCTGACGGCCGAGGAGATCCGGCAGATCCAGACGGCGGTGGCGAGCGAGCTGGCCTGGCAGCGCGGCAAAGGCGGCGCCGACGGCCGGCCGGGGGCGTAGCGCGGGGGCGTCGACCTCGGACCGCGATTCGGGCATGCTGAGGCCGCCCGATCAGGATCAGCGGCCATGCCTCTCTCGTTCCCGCTATCGCACCTCGGCGCGGCCCTCAGGCGGACCCGGCCGTGAGCGGCGACGGCCCGGACGCCGGCGCCCTCACCCTCGTGCCGGGGCGGCTCGACCTCGGCACGCTCGGGGCCTGGCTCAGCACGCCCCCCGTCCGGCTTCGGCTCGACCCCGCCTTCTGGCCCGGCGTCGTGGCCGCCGCGGCCACCGTCCAGAAAGCCGCCGCCGGCGAGGAGCCCGTCTACGGGATCAATACCGGCTTCGGCAAGCTGGCCCGGGTGCGGATCGAGGCCGCCCGCATCGAGGAGCTGCAGCGGCGCCTCGTGCTGTCGCATATGTGCGGCGTCGGGCCGCCGCTCGACGACGCCACCGTCCGGCTCGTCCTGCTGCTCAAGGCCGCCTCGCTCTCATTGGGCCATTCGGGCGTCCGCCGCCCGACCATCGAGGCCCTGCTTCTCCTCCTCGCCCACGACGCCCTGCCTGTCGTCCCCTCGCAGGGCTCGGTCGGCGCCTCGGGCGACCTCGCCCCCCTGGCCCATCTCGCGGGCGCCCTGGTCGGCCTCGGCGAGATCCGCCTGGCCGGCGAGCGGCTGCCCGCCGGCCAGGCCCTCTCTCGCATCGGCCAGGCCCCGCTCACCCTCGGCCCCAAGGAGGGCCTTGCGCTCCTCAACGGCACCCAGGTCTCGACCGCGCTGGCGATCCGGGGCTGGCACGGGGCCATGCGCGCCTTCGACGCGGCCCTCGTGGCCGGGGCCATGAGCGTCGACGCGGCGCTCGGCTCCGACGTGCCGTTCGACGCCCGCCTCCACCGGCTTCGGCGCCAGCCGGGGCAGGCCGAGGTGGCGGCACGTCTGGCCCGGCTGCTCGAAGGCAGCGCCATCCGCGCCTCGCATCTCGACTGCGAGCGGGTCCAGGACCCCTATTGCCTGCGCTGCCAGCCCCAGGTGATGGGCGCCTGCCTCGACCTGCTGCTTGAGGCGGGCGCCGTCCTCGAGCGCGAGGCCAACGGCGTCTCCGACAATCCTCTTGTCTTTGCCGACACGAACGAAATCCTCTCGGGCGGCAACTTCCACGCCGAGCCTGTTGCGCTTGCAGCCGAGCGCATCGCTCTGGCGCTGGCCGAGATCGGCTCCATCAGCGAGCGGCGCATAGCCCTCCTCACGGACCCAGCCATGTCGAGCCTGCCCGCCTTCCTGACGCCCGAGCCGGGCCTGAACTCGGGGATGATGATCGCCCAGGTGACGGCGGCGGCGCTGCAGGCCGAGAACAAGCATCTGGCCAACCCGGTCGCGACCGAGAGCCTGCCGACCTCGGCCAACCAGGAAGACCATGTGAGCATGGCGACCTACGCCGCCCGCCGGCTTCACACCATGGCGGCCAATTTGGCCCGCATCCTGGCGATCGAGCTTTTGTGCGCCGGTCAGGGTATCGAGCTGCGCCGCCCGCTCCGCAGCAGCACCCCGCTGGAGGACGCCCTGGCAAAGATCCGGAAGGTGAGCCCGTTCCTCGCCGAGGACCGGCCGCTCGGCGGCGAGATCGAGGCCCTGGCCGGCCTGATCGAGGCCGGAGCGCTCGGCGCGGCCTGACGATCCCGCGCGAGTCCTAGGCCGGAACCTCGGCCGCGGCCGGCGTCTCCTCCTGGCGGCGCCACATCTCGGCATAGAGGCCGGGCTGGGCCAGGAGGCGGCCATGGGAGCCCCGCTCGACCACCCGGCCGCGGTCGAGGACGATGATCTCGTCGGCATCGACCACGGTCGAGAGGCGGTGCGCGATGACCAGGGTGGTGCGGCCCCTGGCGACCCGGAGAAGCGCCTCCTGGAGCGAGCGCTCGGTCCGCGAGTCCAGGGCCGAGGTCGCCTCGTCGAGGACGAGAATCTCGGGGTTCTTGAGGACCACGCGGGCGATGGCCACCCGCTGCTTCTCGCCGCCCGAGAGCTTGAGGCCGCGCTCGCCCACGACCGTGTCGTAGCCCTCGGGCATGCTGCGAATGAAATCGTGAATCTGGGCCACGTGGGCCGCGGCCTCGATCTCGGCCTGGCTGGCGCCCGGCCGGCCATAGGCGATGTTGGCGGCGATGGTGTCGTTGAAGAGCACGGTGTCCTGCGGCACCATGCCGATGGCGGCCCTGAGGCTCGCCTGGGTGAGGCCGCGCGCGTCCTGGCCGTCGACCAGCACGGCGCCACCGGTCACCTCGTAGAAGCGGAAGAGCAGGCGGACGATGGTCGACTTGCCCGAGCCCGAGGGCCCGACGATGGCGAGCTTCCGGCCCGGCGGGAGAAAGAAGCTCAGCTCCTCGAGGATCGGGCGGCGCGGGTCGTAGGCGAAGCGGACCCGGTCGAAGGTGACGCCGCCGCCCTTGGGCGCGAGGACCCGGGCGTCCGGGGCGTCGGCGATCTCGGGCACCTGGCTCCTGAGCCGGCCGATGCCCTCGAGGTCGATCAGGGCCTGGCGCAGCTGGCGGTAGACGACGCCCAGGAAGGAGAGGGGGGTGTAGAGCTGGAGGACGAAGGCGTTGACGAGCACGACGTCGCCGACCGTCAGCGTGCCCGCGACGACCCCCCGGGCGGCAGCGATCATGAGCGCCGTGATGCCGATCGCGATGATGCCCGCCTGGCCGGCATTGAGGAGCGAGAGGCTGGCCTGCGAGCGCACCGCGGCGTTCTCGTAGCCTTCGAGCGTGCGGTCGAGCCGGGCGGCTTCCCAGGCCTCGTTGCCGAAGGCCTTGACGGTCTCGTAGTTGATGAGCCCGTCGATGGCCTGGCCGCTGAACTCGTCCTGGCGGGCGTTCATCTCGCGCCGGAAGCGGGTACGCCAGTTGGTCGTGACGATGGTGAAGGTGGCGTAGGCGGCTATGGTGGCGAAGGTCAGGAGGGCGAAGACCGGCGGATAGCGCCAGAAGAGGATGCCCAGCACGAGCATGAACTCGACGATCGTCGGCAGCAGGCTGAAGAGTGCCGTCTCCAGCACGAAGCTGACCGATTCGACGCCGCGGCCGATCGAGCGGGCGAGCTCGCCGGTGCGCCGCTCGAGATGGTAGCGGAGCGACAGGGAGAAGAGGTGCTCGTAGACGGCAAGGGCGATCCGGCGCCCGGCCCGCTCGCCGACGCGGGCGAAGACGGCGTCCCGGAGCTCGGCGAAGACGGAGGCGCCGAGCCGGGCGGCGCCATAGGCCAGGAGCGCCGCCAGCGGCAGGGCGATCACGCCGTGGACGCTCAGCCGGTCGACGACCGCCTTGAGGAAGAACGGCACGGAGATGTTGACGAGCTTGGCGGCGATCAGGCAGGCGCGCCGATCGCCACGCGGGCCCTGAGGCCGGGCTCGCCCTCGGGCCAGAGATGGGGCAGGACGAGGGCCAGCAGACGGCTCCAGCCGGCGCCCTCGGCGCTGTCTCGATGCGAGGTCGAGGGGTATCATGGCCCGCTAGATGGTATCGCCGGCCCGTGGGCGCCATCCGGCCGCGGCCCGGCGTGGTGCCGGCCGTGGCTTCGGGGCCATGCTGGAGGACCGGAGCAGGCGCCGCGGAGCGCCAGGAGGCTCGGGGAGGACGTCGTGAGCGAGGAGATCGGCAGCTTCGACCATGTGATCGTCGGCGCGGGCTCGGCCGGCTGCGTGCTGGCGAACCGCCTGTCGGCCGACCCGAGGCGCCGGGTCCTCCTGCTCGAGGCGGGCGGCAAGGACAGCTGGATCTGGATCCACATCCCGGTCGGCTATCTCTACACCCAGAACGATCCGCGCACCGACTGGTGCTTTCGGACCGAGCCCGAGCCGGGCCTGGGCGGCCGGGCGCTCAACTATCCGCGCGGCCGGGTGCTGGGCGGCTGCTCCTCGATCAACGGCATGATCTACATGCGCGGCCAGGCGCGCGACTACGACCTCTGGCGCCAGCACGGCAATGCCGGCTGGTCCTGGGACGACGTGCTGCCTTATTTCCGGCTGTCGGAGGACCACTGGCGGGGCGCCGACCAGCACCACGGTGCCGGCGGCGAATGGCGGGTCGAGGAGCAGCGCCTGTCCTGGGAGATCCTCGACGCCTTCCAGGCGGCGGCGGCCGAGGTCGGCATCCCCAAAACGGACGACTTCAATCGCGGCGACAACGAGGGCTGCGGCTATTTCCACGTCAATCAGCGCCGGGGCGTGCGCTGGAGCACGGCCAAGGCCTTTCTGCGCCCGGCGCGGGAGCGGCCCAACCTCGTCGTGCTGACGGGTGCCCAGGCCAAGGCGCTGATCCTCGAGGAGGGACGCTGCGCCGGCGTCGAGTTCTGGCAGGGTGGCGAGGTGAGGCGGGCAGGTGCCGGCGAGGTCGTGCTGGCGGCGGGCGCCGTCGGCTCGCCGCATCTCCTGATGGTCTCGGGCATCGGCCCGGGCGAGGAGCTCGGCGCCCAGGGGATCGACGTCCGCCACGAGCTGCCCGGCGTCGGCCGCAACCTGCAGGACCATCTGCAGCTCCGGCTCGTCTATCGGGTCGAGGGCACCATCACCCTGAACGAGCGCGCCAACTCGCTGATCGGCAAGGCGATGATGGGGCTCGAATACGCGCTCTGGCGCAGGGGCCCGCTGACCATGGCGCCTTCGCAGCTCGGCGCATTCGCCAAGAGCGACCCGAGCTTCGACACGCCCAATCTCGAATATCACGTGCAGCCGCTCTCGCTCGACAAGTTCGGCGACCCGCTCCATGCCTTCCCGGCGTTCACGGCCTCGGTCTGCAACCTGCGCCCGACCAGCCGCGGCCGGATCGGGCTCAAGGCCGCCGATCCGCGCCAGGCTCCGGCCATCGCTCCGGGCTATCTCGCGACCGAGGAGGACCGGCACGTGGCGGCCGACGCCATCCGTCTGACGCGCCGCGTCGCCTCGGCACCGGCGCTGGCCCGCTTCCGGCCCGAGGAGCTGAAGCCCGGCGCGGGCCTGCAGAGCGAGGAGGAGCTGGCAGAGGCCGCGGGTGCCATCGGCACGACCATCTTCCATCCGGTCGGCACCTGCCGGATGGGGCCGGCGGGCGACGCCATGGCGGTCGTCGACGAGCGGCTCAGGGTGCGCGGCATCGACCGCCTGCGGGTCGTCGACGCCTCGATCATGCCGACCATCACCTCGGGCAACACCAACGCGCCCACCATCATGATCGCCGAGAAGGCGAGCGACATGATCCTCGAGGACGCACGCTCCGCCTGACGCCCGGGCAGCCTCCGACGCCGCTCGGGTTGCCAACTCGCCTCCGGGCAAGGATGATCGCGGCCGATCTTAGGGTCATCGTCGGCGGGCGCGCCTTTGCGCCCTGGGCCGTCGGTGGGCGGTCAGGAGGCGTGCATGGGAGTCTTGTGGTTCGTCCTTGGCCTCGTCGTCGGGGCCGCCGGCCTCTGGCTGCTGCTGAGCCGCAAGAGTGACGAGCGCGCCGCCGAGATCGAGAAGGGCTTCGAGGCCAAGCTCCGCCATGCGCAGGACGATGCCTTCCAGGCCGATCGCGCGCACCAGGAGACCAAGGAGCGCCTGATCGCCCTCCAGCTCGAGCACACGGCTCTCGAGAAGCGGATCGGGGAGGCCGATGCGGCCTTGGCGCCCGCCCGCTCGAAGGCGGCTGCCGCAGCCGAGGGGCGGGCGGTCAAGCCGCCCGTCAAGGGCAAGGGGCGCGCGGTCGCGGCCACCTCCGCGGCGGGAGCGGCGGCCCCGGCGGCACCACCACGCCCCGGCGGAACGCCGGCGGTCGCGGCGGCGGAGCCCCCGCGGGCGCCTCCGCACGCTCGCCGGCGGCGCAGCGGCTCAAGGCGATCGAGGCCAAGCTGGCCCAGCTGCCGGCCGGCTCGTCGGCGAGGGCTGCCCTTCTGAGCGAGCGTGAGACGCTCGCCGGCAAGACGGGCGGGTAAGCCGCCTCGTCGCCGGCGGCTCGGGCGACGGGCCTCATTCGCTCCCGGGCACCGGCCGGGCGAGCAGGCCCTCGATCGCGCCCTCGAGCGGAAGCTCGCCGGCCAGGACGGCGCGGACGGCCTCGCTCAGCGGCAGCTCGACGCCGTGCCGGCGGGCCAGGGCGCAGGCGGCACCGGCCGTCCAGACGCCCTCCGCGAGGGGCGCTCCCGGGGCGGTGAGCCTGGCCAGAGGCTCGCCCCGCCCGAGGGCCTCCCCGAAGGCCGTGTTGCGCGAGGTGAGGCTCGAGGCGGTCAGCACCAGGTCGCCGAGGCCGGAGAGGCCCATCAGCGTCTCCGGCCGGGCGCCCAGGGCGCGGGCGAGGCGCGCCAGCTCGGCCAGGCCCCGCGTGACGACCGCCGCCCGGGCGTTCTCGCCGAGGCCCCTGCCCATGACGACGCCGGCGGCGATGGCGATGACGTTCTTGAGGGCGCCCCCGAGCTCGACGCCGGCCACGTCGTCGGTCGGATAGATCCGCAGCATCCGGCTGGCGAGGAGATCGGCGAGCTCGGCGGCGGCCGAGAGCGTCGGGGCGGCGAGGGCGAGCGCGGTCGGCAGCTCCAGGGCCACCTCCCGCGCGAAGGACGGTCCCGACAGGACGGCGACGCCGGCTCGGGGGCAGGAGGCGGCGACCACGCCGCTCAGCCGTTGGCCCGTGCTCCGCTCGATGCCCTTGGCGCAGACGACGAGCCGCCGCTCGACGTCGCCGAGGCGCCCGCAGGCCTCGCGGATCGCCTGCGCCGGCACGGCCAGGAGGATCGGGTCGGCCGCGCGGAGCGCTCCGAGGTCGCTCGAGACGAGGATGGTCTCTGGCAGCCGAATGCCCGGCAGCCGGCCCGGGCTCAGGCGCTGGGCCGCGATCGCGGCGGCCCGGTCGCCGTCGCGCAGCCAGAGGACGGCGTCATGGCCGGCGCGCACGGCCGCCAATGCCAGCGCCGTGCCCCAGGCCCCCCCGCCCATGATCCCGACCGTGGCCATCGTCCTGCTTCCCGGAGCAGACAGCCCGGGCCCGACTATGCCCGGAGCGGCGATCTTGTCGAGCGTCGCCGGCGATGCTGTTCCGTGTTGCGTTGCAGCATCGGATGGTGTCTGCTCCTCCCAGTCGAGCCCGAGGAGACGCCAAGATGAGCGCACGCGCCCGCCCGGTCCGGGAGCATCCGCAGAATGGCGGGGCGCTCGCGGTCCCGAAGCGGGCCGACCCGGTCCCGGAGCCCGAGGCCTATCTCGTCCGCCAGCTCGGCGATCTTCGCGAGCGGGCCACGCAGGACCCCTTCACCAACCCGATCCGGCTCCTGGCCCTCGATCTCGGCCGGCAGCTCGCCGGCACCCTCGACGAGGAGGCGCTGGGGCGGCTGATCCAACGGCTGACGGTCAATGCCGCGGCCGGCCGCGCCGGCCATCTGCGCCGCTATCTGGGCGAGCTGGACCCGGCCGCCAACGTGGCGCGGATCGGGGCGCTCATCCGGGCCCAGGCCGCCGATGGAGAGGGCGGCCTCCTGCCCTTCGGCGCCTTCCGCGAGCGCGTCGAGCGCGCCTATTACGGCTTCGTCGTCACGGCCCATCCGACCTTCTCGATCACGCAGGCGCTGCGTCAGGACCTGATGGCCCTGGTCGAGATCCCAGAGGACGACCGGAGCGGCCGCCGGGCCGAGCTGCTGGCCCGCCTCGAGGCGGCGGCCCATGTGCCCGACGCGCCGATCGACCTGGCCCTGGAGCATCGCCAGTCGCTGGACGCGCTGAGGAACCTCCAGGCGGCGGTGGCCCGCGTCTACGACATCGTGCTCGAGGTGGCGGCCGAGCTCTACCCCGAGGACTGGCGCTCGCTGACGCCCAGGCTTTTCACCGTCGCGAGCTGGGTGGGCTACGACACGGACGGCCGCTCCGACATCGCCTGGACGGCCATCTTCGCCAAGCGGCTGAGCGTCAAGCTGGCCCAGCTCGAGCGCTACCGGGCGCGTGTCCTGGACCTGCGCGGGCGCTCCGTCGCCGAGAGCGAGCTGGGCTCGGTCCTCGAGCTTCTCGAGGCGCGCCTGTCCCTCGCCATCCGCGCCACCGGCGACGAGCTCTCGACGTTCGACCGGCCGACCAGCGCCGGCAGCGTCGGTGCGGAGGACCTGGCCCGGATCTCGCGCCAGATGGTCGCGGGCGGCGGGCGGCTCACGCACGGCAAGCAGATCATCGAGCTGCTGGACAGGGCCCTTCGTCTCGCCGCCGACGAGGGGATGGCCCGGGCCCTGCTGGTCCTTCGGGCCGAGGTCCGAAGCCACGGCCTGGCACTGGCCCGCACCCATCTCCGCATCAACGCGGTCCAGCTCCACAACGCCATCCGCAAGCGGATCGGCCTGGATCATCCGCCCGACGATCCGAGCTACCGCCTGAGCTATCTCGAGGCGATCGGCGAGCTGATCGCCGGCGTCGAGCCCGTGCACATCAATTTCGGGTCGATCCACAGCGAGCGGGCGACGGCGCGGCGCGTCTTCATGACCCTGGCGCAGATGCTCAAGCTGATCGATTCGGCCGAGCCCGTGCGCTTCCTGATCGCCGAGTGCGACACGGGCTTCACGCTCCTGACCGCGCTCTACTTCGCGAGGCTCTTCGACGTCGCCGACCGGGTCGACCTGTCGCCGCTGTTCGAGACCGAGAAGGCGCTGGAGCGCGGGGCGACCCTGCTCGAGGAGGCGCTGGGATCGCCCGCCTACCGGGACTATCTCAGGACGCGCGGCCGGCTCTGCATCCAGACCGGCTTCTCCGACGCGGGCCGCTATCTCGGGCAGCTCGCGGCCGCGGTGGCGATCGAGCGGCTGCGCCTGTCGCTCGTCGACCTCATGGCCCGCCACGGCCTCGGCGACATCGACCTCCTCATCTTCGACACGCATGGGGAGAGCATCGGCCGCGGCGGCCATCCGGCGAGCTTCGCCGACCGGCTCCTCTACCTGGACACGCCCGAGAGCCGCCGGCGGTTCGAGGCGGTCGGCGTGCGCGTCCGCGAGGAGACGAGCTTCCAGGGCGGCGACGGCTATCTGCTGCTGGCCAGCGAGACCAGCGCGCTCTGCGGTCGCGACCCGCGTCCTCGAGCACTTTCTCGAGCCGCGGCAGGAGCCGGACGACCCCTTCTATCGGGACGAGACCTACACCAAGGAGTTCTTCGCCGCCGTCAAGCAGTTCAACACCCGGGTCATCGACGATCCCTGCTACGCGGCCCTGCTCGGCGCCTACGGCACGAGCTTTCTCTATCCCTCCGGCTCGCGCTCGGTGAAGCGGCAGCTCGACTCCGGCGCGGTCAAGCACGTGCTCGAGCACCCCTCGCAGATCCGCGCCATCCCGCACAACAGCATCCTCCAGCAGCTGGGCGTGCTGGCGAACACCATCGGCGGCCTCGGCCAGGCGATCGCCAAGGACCCGGACCGCTTCCAGGATCTCTATCGGACCAGCGCCCGCTTCCGCCGGCTCATGGTCGTGGTCGAGCACGCCTTCAAGTTCACCGACCTGCACGTGGTCCGGGCCTATCTCGACCTCTTCGATCCGGCCTTCTGGCTGCAGCGCGCGGACACGCTGCGCGATCGGGCGGCGCGCGCCGAGGCGAGGCGCATCGCCGATTATGTCGAGCATCTGGCGCTCTTCGACCGGCTGATGCGGATCTTTCGCGTCCTGCAGCGGGACTACATGCAGCTCGCCTCGGCGCTGAGGGCGCATCGCCGCCTGACCCGGGAGACCGGCGACCAGCCGATCGCCGTCGACCAGGCGACCCGCGACAACCTTCACATGCTGCATGCGCTCCGGATCGCCCTGATCGAGCGGATCATGCACCGGGCGGTCAACATCCCGGATTTCAGCGACCGCCACGGCGTCACCCATGACGGGCTGGTGGTCGCGGTGATGCAGCTCGAGATCGAGCCGGCACTGCAGATGCTGGGCTCGATCTTCCCGATGATCGAGGAGGCCCAGCCCGACCTCGACTATGGCGAGCCCGCGACCTATGCCGAGGACTCGGCCCAGGCCTACGGCCAGGAGCACGCCACGATCTTCCGGCCGCTGGCCGCGGACTACGACCATGTGCGGCGGATCGGCAGCGCCGTCATCCACCACCTGGGCGCCATCGGCTGAGCCGACGCGCCGGGCTCAGCCGCCCGCCTTGGACGTGACCGGCACCGAGACCGACGCCTCGCCGAAGAGGCATTTCTGGTCGACGATGCAGTAGGCATACTGGACCGTGGCGCCGACCTTGCCGTCCTCGGCCGCGAAAGGCAGGCGCAGCGTCGGCGGGGCCGCGAAATAGTGCGCCCCGTCCTGGGCGAGCTTCACCGGACCGCCCGTCTTCCACTGGACATTGGCCGAGGGAACCGGGTCGACCGTGATCCCCGGATCGGCGACGAGCTTGACGTCGCCGACCGGGACGAGGCTGATCACGAGCTCGCTGCCGCTGCCGGAGCGCTCCACCCAGGCGGTCACGTCGACCGTTCCCGTGGGCCCGGCGGGTGCCGGCCCGAGGGTCGAGAGCAGATCGGCGAGGCCGTTCGCCGACGCCCCGACGGGCGCCAGCCAAGCGGCCAGCGCCAGGGCGATGCCGCCGCCGGCGACGAGGCCCGCCCGCCGCCGGCGGGCCCGCTGCATCCTCAGGCGATCCGCTGGCCGGTGCGCTCCCAGTCCTTGAGGAACGCCGCCAGGCCCTTGTCGGTCAGCGGGTGCGAGGTGAGCTGGCGAAGCACCGCCGGCGGCACCGTCGCCACGTGGGCGCCGAGGCGGGCGGCCTCGATGATGTGGTTGGGGCCGCGCACCGACGCCACCAGGACCTCGGTCTTGAGCGTGTCCGGATAGTTCCGGTAGATCTCGACGATCTCGCTGATGAGATGCATGCCGTCGGAGCCGATATCGTCGAGCCGGCCGACGAAGGGCGAGATGAAGGTGGCGCCGGCCTTGGCCGCCAGCAGCGCCTGGGCCGCCGAGAAGCACAAGGTGACGTTGACCTTGGTGCCCTCGCTGGAGAAGATCCGGCAGGCCTTGAGCCCGTCCCAGGTGAGCGGCACCTTGATGGTGACGTTGGAGGCCACCTTGGCGAGCTTGTGGCCCTCGGCCAGCATGCCCTCGGTGTCGGTCGCCGTCACCTCGGCGCTGACGGGGCCCTGCACCACCTCGCAGATCTCCGCCAGCACGTCCAGAAACTGCCGGCCGGACTTGGCGACGAGCGAGGGGTTGGTCGTGACGCCGTCGACCATGCCGGTGGCGGCGAGATCCCGGATCTCGGCGATGTCAGCCGTGTCGATGAAGAACTTCATGCCGATGTTCCTTTCCTCGGGCGCCGGCGGCGGGCCCGTCGACGGCGCCGGTCAATGGCCCATGTGGCGCTTGGGCTGATAGCGGCCGTCCTTGAGGGCGCCGAACAGCTCGTGGAGCTGCGGATGCTCCACCGGCTCGTCGCTGGCGTCCATCAGGAGGTTCTGCTCCGACACGTAGGCCACGTAGTAGCTCTCCGCGTTCTCCGCGAGCAGATGATAGAAGGGCTGGTCCTTGGGCGGCCGGATCTCCTTGGGGATGGCCTCGTACCACTCGTCGCTGTTCGCGAACTCCGGATCGACGTCGAAGACCACGCCCCGGAACGGAAAGAACCGGTGCTTCACGACCTGGCCGATGCTGAACTTCGCTGATCTGTTCTGCATGTTCCACCTCGTTCCCGGCGCCCGACCCTGCGGCACGCCCTGGTCACGATCCCGGCACGGGCCCATCCTGGCACCCGTCCTGCCAACATATGGGGGCCGGCCGGCGTTCCGGGCAAGGGTGCTCGGGGCGGGACGGGAACGAAAGGGGGACGGTGTTGCCCCGCGTACCGCTCAGCCGTCCTTCAGGTTGAGAATCAGGCTCGACGTGTCGAAGCGGCTGCCGCCTTTCTGCTGGACCAGCCGGTACATCTGGTCGACCAGGGCCGTCACCGGCAGCGGCGCCCCGTTGTTGCGGGCCTCCTGCAGGCAGATCCGCAAATCCTTCCGCATCCAGTCGACCGGCGAATCCGAAGTCGAACTTTCCGGCCGCCATGGTCTTCCAGCGGTTCTCCATCTGCCAGGACTGGGCCGCCCCCTTGGAGATGGTGGCCAGCACCTGATCGGTGTCGAGGCCGGCCTTCATCGCGAAGTTGACCGCCTCGGAGAGGCCCTGGACGAGCCCGGCGATGCAGATCTGGTTGACCATCTTCGTCAGTTGGCCGGAGCCCGCCGGGCCCAGCAGCGTCACCGCCTTGCCGTAGGCCTTCATGGCCGGCTCGGCCTTGGCGAACGCCGCCGGCTCGCCGCCGCACATCACCGTGAGCGCCCCGTTGACGGCCCCCGCCTCGCCGCCCGAGACCGGCGCGTCGATGAAGCTCGCCCCCCGCTCGGCCGCCGCCGCGGCCAGCTCCCGGGCCACATCGGCCGAGGTCGTGGTGTGGTCGACAAAAACAGACCCCTTGGCGAGACCCGCCAGGACGCCGTCCTCGCCATAGGCCACGGCCCGGAGGTCGGGGTCGTCGCCCACCATCGAGAAGACGATCTCGGCCGCCGCCGCCGCCTCGCGCGGCGTCCTGGCGACGGCGCCGCCATGCTTGGCCCGCCACGCCTCGGCCTTGTCGGCGCTGCGATTGTAGACGGTCACCTGGTGCCCCTTGGCGGCCAGATGGCCGGCCATCGGCAGGCCCATCACCCCGAGGCCGACGAACGCGGTCTTTGCCATCTTTTTCCTCCTCAAACCTTTGGATTGCCGCAGCGCGCTGCCGGGAAGCTAGGCGCGTGACGGCAGCCGAACAAGGCATGGCGGGCCACCGGCGGCAGGACCATCTGCCGCCCCCGCCGGGGTCGTGCTAGGGTGCGCGGCCGAGGAGACATCGACCCATGACCCGCCGTGCCACCGTCCCCTACGAGGACGACTTCTTCACCTGGACCCGAGAGCAGGCGCAAGCGCTGCGCAAGGCCGCCGCCTCGCGCGTCGACCTGCCGTCCCCCGTCGACTTCGCGAACGTTGCCGAGGAGATCGAGAGCTTGGGCATCTCGCAGCTCCGCGAGCTCTATTCGCGCTATCGCGTGCTCCTCGCCCACCTGCTGAAATGGCAGCACCAGCCCGATCACCGCACCCCGAGCTGGCGCACGACGATCCGCACCCAACGCGACGAGATCGCCCGACTGCTACGCCTGAGCCCCGGCCTGAAGCCCAAGCGCCAGGCCGAGCTGGACGACGCCTACCCCGCCGCCCGTGAGGACGCCGCCGACGAGACCGGGTTGGCGCTGGAGAGGTTCCCGGAGCGCTGCCCCTATGCGCTGCAGGAGGTCGAGGACGCGGGCTTCTGGCCGTGACGTTCGATGCCATCGCTCAATGTCCTGGACGCTCAAAGAGTCTCAAGCGCGGCTCGTCACGTGCAGCTTTCGCTGGTGAGCCTACTCGCAGGAAGCCGCATGCGCTTGCCGGATGAGCGGCAATGCACTTTCAACTGAGCCCGCGTCACGCACGCTCAGCCAGACGCCCCCTTCGTGTCGCGCATAGATGAAGAACTCAGATTGTGTCGCGTCCTGCGCCAGCCCCGACGGATCGTCGATTTCGTTGAAATCGAGGGCTAGCAGCAAGGTCAGGCTGTACCGCCGGGGCAAGATTTCGAGGAAGAATGCAGGGCCGTGATAGCTGACGGATCTCGGTTCCGCGAGTTCCAGCCATCGTGAGCGCAAGGATGCCGCCCAGGAAATCCTAGCTTATTTCACGCGACCGGGCCGATCCATCAATCCTGCCCGTCTCGTCGAGATCCGCACGGCGATGCACGGTGAGCCAAGTCCAAGGCTGCGCGACGCTTTGTCCAGCAATCGATTGCGAGACAGGAAGAGCTTCGGTCTTTCTGGCGCGCATCCCCGACATCGACGCGCCACCGGATTTCACTTGGTCGCATCACGTGCTATTAATAAGGCGCTCGAGGCTGTGCTGTTCGTTGTCCTAGCTTTCAACAAGCCCCTCCAGCTATTTCAGGCAGAAATTTTCATTGCGCCGACCGATAATCGCCTGGACCTATCTAATTCACGCCTTCCTAGCCCGAGGAAATCGATAGTTTCTCGTGGCGGCAAGACAGAGTCAACGGACTTTCGGCGCCAATCTTGTAGGCGAGGCCAGCGAAGATCTGCCAGTAGCCCCTGGTTTGATAGCCGCAGATGGCGCGTCGCAGCACATAGCTTTCGATCAGTGCGAGCGCCTCGAGAAGCTCCGCCTCCTCGAGCGTGCCCAGATGGTCGCGGCATTCGAGCAGTCGCATTAGAAGAATGGCGGGAACATCCACAAGATGCCGCAGCTTTGCCAGGCTCCGCGCCCGTTCTCCCGCGACGCCGCGGCCGAGGGCGAATGCGGCATAGTATCGCGCATACCTCAACACATTCGCGAGCGCTTCCTCCAGCGTCCCGAATTCCTTATGAAGTTCCGGGAAGAACTCGCGGAATGAATAATAGATCTCGGTGGCCTTGTCCTGCTTGCTGGCCTGAGTCTTCAGTGCTACATAGTCGCGTGCAAATGCGTCAAAGGTCCGTTCGGACCCTTTGAATAGGGCTTCAATCTTGCTCCAGTAGATTTCGTATAGCGAAGTTTGCTCTTTCTTGAGTAGCCGCAATAAGATGAAATTCCGAATGAGGTCGGATTGACTGAGATCGACACCAGTGGAATTCAGGCTTTCGAATATTAGCTGTGGATCATCGAATAGACGATCAAGCGTGACATCAACTATTACAAGATGACCTATTCCACGATATATATCTGAGGGATTTGTCTCAGATAGTTGATCGCGGAAATAATTGTAGTTGTCACGAATCCGTTCGGAAATTTCCGGGGGCAACTCTCTTCCGTCGATCAGGGCACGGAGGGTCGCCTGGTCATGGCGGCGGAGAACGAGCTTTTGCTCACGATCACCCTCCTCCAGCACGTTCTTCAAAAAATACGCGTCGATGCGCCTAGGGGTAGGGTCATCGTCCCCGCCGGTCCAGCCGCTGCTGCGAATTTGATCGCGCAGTGCGATCAAGAGAATGGTGAGCGTCGTGAGACGTCGCTGCCCATCTATTAGCAGCCAACGGGTAAACGCCGCCGAGCTATCGCCCGTCGCTATATAGACGACGGACCCAAGAAAATGACGCTGCGTCCCTGTGCGAGCCGCTCGAAGTACGTCGCGCCAGAGCTGGGCACATTGAGGCTCCGCCTGCCAAGTGTAGTCCCGCTGAAAGACGGGAATGACGAATTGCGAGGTACCGGTGATGATGCTGGTGAAGGGGCGATCGATGGCCTTCATGGACTTGGCCTTTGAGCATGCGGGGCGAGCAGAGCGATTGCGAATTGGCGAGGTGTAAGCAGATCGGCAACTGCATGGGCTCCAGCTCGCCATCAACCGATGCGGGATGATGAACGACGCGGATGCTACGGGCAAGGGGCTCGAAGAGCGCGCTGAGGGCGAACTCCGCAGATGAAGCTTCGGACGGCGGAGAGCCCAAGCTTTGGCCGTCTCATCCGTGCGGATCGCACGGGAAGACGGCCTTCCGTTGCACCACTGACCGGGGTAGCACGCTCGGGTCGCTCCTACGCTTGGCTCGGCGGCCGACCGAGCCGATGTTCTATCTCGCCCTTCCTGGACCATCCGGCCCCGCCCTGCCAAGATGGGGTGCCCCCGTCACCAGCCGCGTAGAGGAAAAAGCCGTATGGCCGAGACGACGACGCCGCAGCCTGTGAAGCTCGAGGACTATCGGCCGCCGGCCTATCTGGTCGACCAGGTCGAGCTGCGTTTCGCGCTCGATCCCCAGGCGACTATCGTCGACTCGACGCTGACGATGCGGCGCAATGGGGACGGGCCGGCGCCGCTGGTGCTGGACGGGCGGGCGATGGAGCTTTTGGCCGTCGCCATCGACGGTCGGGCGCTGCCGGCCGAGGCCTACAGCGTCGATGCCGAGCGCCTGACCATCCCGGAGGTGCCGCGCGCGTTCACGCTGACGATACAGAACAAAATCGCGCCGGCGGCCAACACCACCCTGATGGGCCTCTATGTCTCCAACGGGATGTTCTGCACGCAGTGCGAGGCGCAGGGCTTCCGGCGCATCACCTGGTTTCCCGACCGGCCGGACGTGATGGCCCGCTACCGGGTGCGCATCGAGGCCGACAAGGCGACCTGCCCGGTTCTGCTGTCGAACGGCAACCTGCTCGAGACGGGCGATCTCGAAGGCGGCCGGCACTTCGCGCAGTGGGAGGACCCGTTCCCCAAGCCCGCCTACCTCTTCGCGCTGGTGGCCGGCAACCTCGCCTGCCTCGAGGACAGCTTTCATGACGCGCTCGGGCCGCAAGGTGGCGCTCAGGATCCATGCCGGGCAGGAGGCCATCGGCCAGTGCGGCCACGCCATGGACTCGCTGAAGCGGGCGATGAGGTGGGACGAGGACGTCTACGGTCTCGAATACGATCTCGACCTCTTCCAGATCGTCGGCGTCGCCGACTTCAACTTCGGCGCCATGGAGAACAAGGGCCTCAACATCTTCAACACCTCGGCCATGCTGGCCCGCTCCGACACCTCGACCGACGTCGATTTCCAGCAGGTCGAGCGGATCATCGCGCACGAGTATTTTCACAACTGGACGGGCGACCGGGTCACCTGCCGGGACTGGTTCCAGCTCACCCTCAAGGAGGGGCTGACCGTCTTCCGCGACCAGCAGTTCTCGGCCGACATGCACTCGGCCGCGGTCAAGCGCATCGGCGAGGTGGCGGCGCTGCGGGACGGCCAGTTCGCCGAGGACGCCGGCCCGCTGGCCCACCCGATCCGACCCTCTTCCTATGTCGAGATCAACAATTTCTACACCCGCACCGTCTACGACAAGGGTGCCGAGGTCATCCGCATGATCCACACCCTGATCGGCGCCGAGGCGTTCCGCAAGGGCATGGACCTCTATATCGAGCGCCACGACGGCAAGGCCGTCACCTGCGAGGATTTTCTGCAGGCCATGGCCGACGCCTCGGGCCGCGATTTTTCCTCGTTCAAGCGCTGGTACGGCCAGGCCGGGACGCCCGAGATCAAGGTCGAGCGCCACTACGACCCCGAGCGGCAGACTTTTACTCTCGAGCTCGCCCAGTCGACGCCGCCGACGCCGGGCCAGCCGGAAAAGCTGCCGCTCCACATCCCGGTCAGCATGGGCCTCGTGGGCCGGGGCGGCGGCGAGCTGCCGCTGCAGCTCCAGGGCGAGAACGAGCCCAAAGGCACGACCCGGCTGCTCGAGCTGACCGACGAAAAGCAGAGTTTTGTCTTCGTCAACGTCGAGGCGGAGCCCGTGCCCTCGCTGCTGCGCGGCTTCTCGGCCCCGGTGCGCCTCGATGCCGGCTACAGCCGGGACGAGCTGGGCGTGCTGATGAAGCACGACAGCGACCCCTTCGCCCGCTGGGAGGCGGCGCAGATCCTGGCCACGGGCCTGGCGCTCGATCAGGTCCGCCAGTTCCGGGAGCAGGGGACGGTCGCCCTCGACCGGACCCTGGTCGAGGCCTTCGCGGCCCTGCTCGACGGGCCCATGGACGATCCGGCCTTCCTGGCCCGGGCGCTGTCGCTGCCGGGCCGGTCCTTCGTGGCCCAGCAGCTCGACACGATCGACGTCGAGGCGCTGCACGCCACCTTCAAGACCTTCCAGCAGGAGCTGGGCGCTCGGCTCCGCGGCCGCTGGCGCCGCGTCTACCTGGCCCAGCGCCTGGCCGACAACACGGTGATCGACACGGCGTCCATGGGCCGCCGGGCCCTCGGCAACGTCTGCCTCGCCTATCTGGTCTGGGGCGGCGGCGACGAGGAGGCGGCGCTGGCCCAGGCCCAGTATCGGAACGCCGCCACCATGACCAACCGGCTGGCGGCCTTGAGGCTGCTGGCGGAGAGCGGCCGGCCGGAGCGCGACGCGCTGCTCGGGGATTTCTGGGCCGCCTGGCAGGGCGAGCCGCTGGTGGTCAACAAATGGTTCGCGCTGCAGGCCGCGATCGAGGAGGAGGGGACGGTCGAGCGGGTCCGGGAGCTGGCGCGCCACCCGGCCTTCACCATGGGCAATCCCAACCGGGTGCGGGCGCTGTTCGGCACCTTCGCCGCCGCCAACATGCTGGGCTTCCACCGGCCGGACGGCCAGGGCTATGCGCTCGTCGCCGACCGGGTGCTGGAGCTGGACGGCGCCAACCCGCAGGTCGCCGCCCGGCTGCTCACCGCGTTCGGCCGCTGGCGGCGTTTCGACGCGGCCCGCCAGCGGCTGATGCAGGCCGAGCTGCAGCGGGTCCTGGCGGCCCCGGGCCTGTCCCGGGACTGCTACGAGATCGCGAGCAAGAGCCTGGGCTAGCCCGGGCTGGACGGCGGTGGCGGGCCGGACCTATGAAGCTGTCCGGAGCGCCAGGGAGGAAGGGACGATGAAGGAGCTGGGCCATCTCATCAACGGCGAGCTCGTCACCGGCAGGAGCGGTCTGACGGGTCCCGTCTTCAACCCCGCCACCGGCGAGCAGAGCGGCACCGTCGCCTATGCGGACGCGGCGGACGTCGACACGGCGGTCAAGGCGGCCAAGGCCGCGTTTCCCGGCTGGGCCGCCACCTCGATCGTGCGCCGCCAGCGGGCGATCTTCCGGCTGAAGGAGCTGGTCGAGCAGAATGTCGACCGGCTGGCCGCGCTGGTCAGCGACGAGCACGGCAAGACCCTGGACGACGCCAAGGGCGAGGTCATCCGCGGCCTCGAGGTGGTCGAGTTCGCCTGCGGCATCCCGCAGCTCATGAAGGGCGAGTTCAACCACAATGTCGGGACGGGGGTGGACCTTCTCTCGCTGCGCTTCCCGCTCGGCGTCTGCGTCGGCATCACGCCCTTCAACTTCCCGGCCATGATCCCGATGTGGATGGCCCCGATCGCCATCGCCTGCGGCAACACCTTCGTGCTCAAGCCCTCGGAGAAGGACCCGTCCTGCCCGCTGCTGCTGGGCGAGCTGGGTCTCGAGGCCGGCCTGCCGGTGGGCGTGCTCAACGTCGTCAACGGCGGCAAGGACGCGGTCAACGCGCTGCTTCGCCATCCCGACGTCGCGGCCATCAGCTTCGTCGGCGCCACGCCGACGGCCGAGTACATCTTCAGGACGGGCACGGCCTCCAACAAGCGCGTCCAGGCCCTGGGCGGCGCCAAGAACCACATGGTCATCATGCCCGATGCCGACATGGACCAGGCGGTCGACGCGCTGATGGGCGCCGGCTACGGCTCGGCCGGCGAGCGCTGCATGGCGATCTCGGTGGCCGTGCCGGTGGGCAAGAAGACGGCCGACACGCTGATCGAGAAGCTGGCCCCCCGGGTCCGCCAGCTCAAGATCGGGCCGGGCAGCGAGCCCGGTGCCGAGATGGGCCCGCTGGTCACGGCCGAGCATCTGGCCAAGGTCCGGGGCTATGTCGATCTCGGCATCGAGGAGGGCGCGAAGCTCGTGGTCGACGGCCGCGACTTCAGGATGCAGGGCTACGAGAACGGCTTCTTCATCGGCGGGTGCCTCTTCGACGACGTCACCACCGACATGCGGATCTACAAGGAAGAAATATTCGGGCCGGTGCTGTCGGTGGTGCGCAAGGACGATTTCGACGGGGCGGTGAAGATCATCAACGAGCACGAGTTCGGCAACGGTGTCGCGATCTTCACCCGCGACGGCGATGCCGCCCGGACCTTCTCGAACGCGGTCAATATCGGCATGGTCGGCGTCAACGTGCCGATCCCGGTGCCGATGGCCTTCCACAGCTTCGGCGGCTGGAAGCGCTCCCTCTTCGGCGACCATCACATGCACGGGCCCGAGGGGGTGCGCTTCTTCACCCGGCTCAAGGCCATCACCTCGCGGTGGCCGACCGGCATCCGCGCCGGCGCCGAATTCAAGATGCCGACGATGTGATCGTCAGTCGCCGCCGGGCATCTCCCCGGCGCGCCAGCGGGTGACGCCGGGCGTCTCGATCCCGAAGAGGTCGAGGGTCCGGCCGATCGTGTGGTCGACCATCTCCTCGATGCTCGTCGGCTTCGCGTAGAAGCCCGGCACCGGCGGCACGATGATCGCGCCCATCTCGGTCGCGGCCACCATGTTCCGGAGATGGCCCAGATGCAGCGGCGCCTCGCGGACCATGAGGACCAGGCGGCGGCGCTCCTTGAGCGCGACGTCGGCGGCGCGGGTCAGGAGATTGTCGCAGATGCCGTTGGCGATCGCCGCGAGCGTGCTGACCGAGCAGGGGGCCACGAGCATCCCCGCGGTCCGGAAGCTGCCGCTGGCGATGGCGGCGCCGAGGTCGGCCACGGGGTGGACGACGCTCGCCAGGGCCTTGATCTCCTCGAGGCGGCGCTCGAGCTCGTAGCCGATGGTCAGCGCCGCCGGCCGGGTCAGCACGAGGTGCGTCTCGACCCCTGCGGCAGCCAGAAGCTCGAGCGCCCGCACGCCGTAGATCACGCCCGAGGCGCCGGAGATGCCGACGACGAGCCGCCGCCCGGCCTTTGCGTCCGTCCCGCTCAGGACAGGAGGCCGCGACAATGGGCGCAGAGCCCGGCCACCTCGACGGTCTCGCTCTCGATCGCGAAGCCGGCCTGGGCCGCCGCCTCGGCCAGAGCGCCGGCCACGTCGGCGTCGTCCAGCTCGATCACCGTCCGGCACCCCCGGCAGATCAGAAAATAGGCCTTGTGGCCCTCGGCCGGCGCGCTGCAGCCGATGAAGGCGTTGAGGCTGTCGAGGCGATGGACCAGCCCCTGCTCGGCCAGGAAGTCGAGGGCCCGATAGACCGTGGGCGGCCCGACGCGGCCCCGCTCGGCGGCGAGCCGCTCCAGGATGTCGTAGGCCCCGATCGGCCTGTGGCTCTGCCAGACCAGCTCCAGGACGCGGCGGCGCAGATCGGTCAGCCGGACGCTGCGCGCCTCGCAGAGACGCTCCGCCCGGTCGAGCGCCGTGTCGACGCAGCGGCCATGGTCGTGGCCCTCGCCGCTGCCGGCGCCGCTCCTGCCCGGGCCCGGGGCCGCGATGGATCGATCTTCCATCGCCTCAACATAGACGGCGGCCGGGCCCTCCACCAGTCAGCCGCGCCTTGGCCGGGTGGGCGGCCTGATGTTGCCGGGCGTCGCGGTAGGCGATGTAGACGACGCTGCCGAAGACCAGCGAGCCGCCCACCAGACGTCCAGATGTCGGGCCGCTCGGCAAAGAACAGAAAACCGATGAGCGAGCCGAACAGGAGCTTGGTGAAGTCGCCCGGCATGACCTGGGCGGCCTCGGCCTCGTGGAAGGCCTGCGCCACCGCGACCTGGCCGATGCTGCCGAGGGCGCCGACGCCGAGCAGGACGAGGAGCTCGGCCGGCTCCGGCGCCCTCCAGAAGAGGAGCGCTGCGGCGAACGTGATGGGGATCAGGAAGAGGGCGCCGTAGACCGTGGTGGTGAGGCTCGTCTCGGTTCGCGCCAGGATCTTGATGTCGATCAGCGTCACGGCCCAGACGATGGACGAGACGAGCAGCAGAAGCTCGCCCAGGCCGACGGTGGCGATGCCCGGCCGGAGAATGACGAGCCCGCCCACCACCCCGACCGCCAGCCCGGCCACACGGCGCGGCCCGACCGTCTCGCCGAGCATGAGCGCCGCGAAGAGCGTGGCGAACAGAGGCGAGGTGAACCCCAGGGCCGCGACCGTGGCCAGCGGCGTGATGCCGACCGCGACGAAGAAGGTCAGCATCGTCACTGCGTTCATCACGCCGCGGACGAGGTGGAGATGCATCTTGGCCGTCGCCAGCGAGCGGACGCCGGCCCGCAGCACGAGCGGCACCAGGACCGCGAACCCGAAGAGGTTGCGGAAGAAGGCGATCTCGAAGGCGTGCAGGTCGGAGGACAGGAAGCGGATCAGGCCGTTCATCGAGGACGAGGCGAGGGCGGCGAGGACGATGTAGCAGAGGCCACGGGTCGCCCCGGGCAGGCTCGCCCAGGACTGCAGTGCCGCCTTGCCGATGGCGCGCGTGCTCCCCTCCCGGGCCGCCGGCCGGCCTAGCTGCCTGCGAACACGGCCTCGATGAGACGAGGGCCGCGCTCGGCGAGGCTGCGCCGCAGCGCCGTCGCCAGCGCCTCGGCCGTCAGGACGCGCTCGCCCGGCACGCCGAAGCCCCGGGCCACCGAGGGCCAGTCGATCGGGGGCCGGCCGAGATCCGTCAGGCTGGACGCGACGGGCCCGGGCGTCGGCACGCCGGCCCGCTCGAGCTCGATCCTGAGGATCTTGTAGGCGCGGTTGGAGCAGATGATGGTCGTCACGTCGAGGCCCTCGCGGGCCTGGGTCCAGAACGCCTGGACCGCATAGGCGCCGCTGCCGTCGGCCTCGAGATTGATGATCCTGCGGTCGGGGGCGGCGAGGGCCGCCCCCACCGCCAGCGCCGGCCCCTCGCCGATGGCGCCGCCGGTGAGCGCCAGCTGCGTGTGCGGGCGCGCCCGCGCCGACATCAGGCCGTAGGGGAAGCTGCTCGTCACGGCCGTCGGGACGATGATCGCCCCCTCGGGCTGAAGGGCCGCCAGAACGGCTCCCGTCTTCGCGGCATCGAGCGGGCCGCTCGGCAGGTCCAGGGGCTCTGCGGCAGGGGCCCGGTACGGCTCTTCCGCGTCCAGCGCATCGGCGAGCGCCTCGAGCGCCGCCAGGGCGTCGCCGCTCCGGTCGGCCAGCCAGACCACGTCCTCGCGGCCCTCGAGATAGCGGTTCGGGTGGCCCGGCCAGCCGAAGAACGAGACGGGCGGCTTGGCGCCGATGCCGACCACGGCGCTGTGCCGGTCGAGCTCGGCCTTGGCCGCCTCCGGCAGATAGGGCAGGCGCTGCAGCGGCGGCAGGCCCAGCCCGGCCTCGAGCCGGGCATAGCCGACCTCGTTCAGCAGCGTGCAGCCGGTCCGCTGCGCGATGCGCCCGGCCAGCTCCAGGCCCCGGCCGAAGAGGGCCCGGCCGCCCAGGAAGAGCGCCGCCGGACGGTGCTCGCGAAGCAGGGCCGCGGCCCGCTCGACGGTGGCCCCGGCGACCGGCGGGAGCGCTGTCGGCCGCGGGGCCACCACCGCCGCCTCGCTCGCCGCCATCTGCAGGTCGTGCGGGAAGATCAGCGTCGCGACGCCGCCGCCGCCGTCCATGGCCCCGGCGATCGCCTCGGTGGTGAGGCGCCCGGCCTCGTCCGGGTCGATCACCCGGCCGACCCAACGGGAAAAGGTGCCGGCGAGCTGGTCGATGTCCATGGCGAGCGGCGCGTCCGCGCTGATGTGCCAGGTGGCGTGCTCGCCGATCAGGTTGACGACGGGGCTGTTGGCGCGCCGGGCGTTGTGCAGGTTGCTGGTGCCGTTGGCGAGGCCGGGGCCGAGATGGAGAAGCGTCAGGGCCGGCTTGCCGGCGATCCGCGCATAGCCGTCGGCGGCACCGGTGCAGACATTCTCGTGCAGGGCCAGGACGGCCCGCATCGCCGGCCGCGTCTCGAGCGCCTGGACGAGCGGAATCTCGGTGGTGCCCGGATTGGCCAGGCAGAGCTCGAGGCCAGAGGCCAATGCCGCGTCGATCGCGCGTTCCGCCGCCGTCCCCAAGCCTCGTCTCCCCGCCGCTGGCCCGACCGACCCATACCACAGTCGGGAAGCCGGGACAGCCGCGCGCCAGGAAAGGGCTGCCGGGCCCGAAGGCCCGGCAAAGCTGACTCACAAGTCAGGGAGGCACCGTCTATATGGATCGCCTGCGCCACGCCGGCAGTGACACTTGTCACACACTCGAACTTTCATTGAGGCGGCCGCCCGACCCTCGACGGGCCTGCGACAAGTTGACCGAGGCGCAGATCGCGATGGGGCTTGAACTGCGCGCTGGCCGCCACAGTTTGTCGAGAGCGACGTGATCCGTCGCGCAAGTTTCCCCCGCAGCTAGGCGCTCCGACCTCCGGTCGGGGCGCTCTTTGTTTGTCGGGCCCGCCGCTTCGTCCAGGCCCGTCAGCAGCCGGCCGAGCGGGCCCGCAGGCGGACCATCGCCAGCACCAGGTCGATCGTCGGCGTCGGCAGCCCGACGATGAGGCCCAGCTCCTTCACCGCCGCCACGAGGGCATCGATCTCCATGGGCCGGCCACGCTCGAGGTCCTGGAGCATCGAGGTCTTGTGGGCGCCGATCGCGCCGGCACCATCGATGCGCTTCTCGACGTCGATGGCGAAGCGGACGCCGAGCCGCTCGGCGATCGCCCGCGCCTCGACCATCATCGCCCGGGCGACCGACCGCGTCCCGGGGTCGCCGGCGATCTTCTCGAGCGTGGCCCCGGTCAAGGCGCTGATCGGGTTGAAGCTGAGATTGCCCCAGAGCTTGAGCCAGATCTCGTCACGGATGCGCGGCCGTACAGGCGCCTTGAGCCCGGCCCCGACGAGCGTCCCGGCCAGCCTCTCGATCCGGGCGGAGCGCTCGCCCGAGGGCTCGCCCAGGCTGAAGCGGTCGCCCTCGATGACCTGGATCACGCCCGGCTCCGGCACCTCGGCGGCCGGATAGACCACGCAGCCGATGGCCCGCTCGGGGCCGATGCCGTCCCACTGCACGCCGCCCGGATCGACGCTCTCCAGGCGCCGGCCCTCGTACGGTCCCGGCAACCGATAGAAATACCACCAGGGGACGCCGTTGACGGCGGTGACGACGGCCGTCTCCGGCCCGAGCAGCGGGCGCATCAGCGGCACCGCCGCCGGGGCCGAATGGGCCTTCAGCGCCACGATCACATAGTCCTGCGGCCCGAGCTCGGCGGGGTTGTCGGTGGCCCGGGGGTCCGTCAGGACGACGGCCTCGGCGGTCCTGAGCTCGAGGCCGCGCTCCTGGATCGCCTTCAGGTGCGGGCCGCGCGCCACGAGGCTCACCTCCTCCCCGGCGACCGCGAGGCGGGCGCCGAGATAGCCGCCGATGGCACCCGCCCCGTAGATGCAGATCCGCATCAACCGAGCCCGAGCTTCTGGGCGAGGCCGATGCGCTGCAGCTTGCCGGTGGCGCCCTTCGGGATCTCCTTGAGGATGACGACCTTGCGGGGGCACTTGAAGTCGGCGAGCCGGCCGGCTGCGAAGTCCCGGATCTCCCGCTCGCTCGCCGACAGGCCCTCGCGCAGCACCACGGCCGCCGCCACCTCCTCGCCCAGCTTCTCGTGCGGCATGGCGAAGGTCACGACCTGCTGGACCGCCGGATGGTCCATCAGGACCTCGTCGACCTCGAGCGGCGAGATCTTCTCGCCGCCGCGATTGATGATCTCCTTGAGCCGGCCGGTCAGGCGCAGATAGCCCTCGGGATCGAGCCGGCCCTGGTCGCCGGTGCGGAACCAGCGTTTTCCCTCGGCCATGAAGAAGCTCTTGGCGTTGGCCTCGGGATTGGCCTCGTAGCCCATGGTGACGTTGGGGCCGGAGATCACCACCTCGCCCTCGGTCTCGGCCGGCAGGAGGCCGATCCGCCTCGTCGGCGACCCGCACCAGCGGCCCGGCGGCGATGCCGACCGAGCCGGGCTTCCGGGGCGCCGGCGGCAGAGGGTTGCTCGCCATCTGGTGGGTGGCCTCGGTCATGCCGTAGCTCTCGATCACGGGGCAGCCGAAGGTCTCCTCGAGCGCCTTCATGACCTGCGGCGGCAGCGAGGAGGAGCTGGAGCGGATGAAGCGCAAACGCGCGGCCTCGAGGCTCGCCCGGTTGCGCTCGGCGCGGGCCAGGATCGCCTGATGCATGGTCGGCACGGCCGTGTACCAGGTGGGCCTCGCCTCATCGAGCCAGGCGAAGAAGCGGAGGGCGTTGAAGCCGGGGGTGCAGGAGACGGAGGCGCCGGCCGCGAGCGAGGACAAGACGGCCGCGATGAGGCCGTGAATGTGGAAGAGCGGCATGATGTTGAGGCAGCGGTCGGCGGGGGAGAGGGCCAGCGTGGCGCCGATGTGGCGGGCGGAGGCCAGGAGATTCTTCTGGCTGAGGGGCACGATCTTCGGTCGCGAGGTCGTGCCCGAGGTGTGCAGGACCAGCGCCACGTCGTCGGGTTCGGCGGGGCCGCCCGATTCCGCGGCGGCGATGCCGGTATCCTCGGCCTCGAGGGTGAAGCCGCCGGACGGATCGGTCGGCCCGACGCTCAGGCGGATGACCCGGGCGCCGTGCCGCCGGGCGGCCGCGACGGCGGGGCCGTCCTCCCGCTCGCCGACGATCAGCGCCCTGGCCCCGAGGTCGCCCAGATAGAAATCGAGCTCCTCGGCCCGATAGGCGGGATTGAGGGGGGCCGTGGTCGCGCCGCAGGCCACGGCCAGGAACGCCCCGGCCATCTCCGGCCCGTTCGGCAGCACGATGGCCACCCGGTCGTTGCGGCCGATGCCGAGCCCGTTCAGGCGGGCGACCGTGGCGTCGATCTGGCGGCGCAGGCCGGCGAAGCTCAGCGTCTGCCGCTCCGGTGCCATCAGCGCCGGATCGGGGTCCAGGCCGCGGCCGAGGATCTCACGGATGGTGGTCGGGTCGCTGGCTGCCATCGGGCGGCATCCTTCGTCGGAGCGGGATCGGCTGCGCCGGCATCAAGCCCAATCGCGTCGCCGGCGCAAGTCGCAGCAGGTCCGCGCGCCGACTCCCCTTGACCAACTCATAGCCATCGAGTTATGGATTGTCGCATAGCCCATGAGCTATCGGTCTCTGCATGAGCATGGCGCCCGATCTTCTGTTCAAGGCCATGGCGGATCCGACCCGCCGCGGGATCTTCGAGCGGCTGAGCCGCGACGGCGAGCAGACCGTGCGGGCGCTGACCCTCCACGCGGGTGTCTCGCAGCCCGCGGTCTCCAAGCATCTGGGCGTCCTCAGGCTCGCCGGCCTGGTGGGCCTGCGGCGGGAGGGGCGCGAGAGCCACTACAGCGCCCAGCCGCAGGCTCTGGCACCCCTGGTCGACTGGACGAGCCAGATGACCGGGTTCTGGCAGAGTCGCGCTCGACCGCCTCGAAGACCTGCTGACAAGGATGGACCAATGAACGAGACGTCGACCGAGACGCGCTCTGTCGTTATCGAACGTCAGATGCCTTATCCGCCGGAGAAGATCTGGCGCGCGCTCACAGAACCACACCTGATCGAGGCGTGGCTCATGAAGAACGACTTCGAGCCTGTCGTGGACCACCGTTTCAATCTTCGCGCAGACTGGGGCGCTGTCGACTGTCGGGTCGTGGCAGTCGAGCCGAGCAAAACGCTGTCCTACACGTGGGCGGCCTACGGTCTCGAGAGTGTCGTCACGTGGACTCTCGTCCCTACGAGCACGGGGACCTGCCTGCGCATGGAGCAGTCGGGCTTCCGGCCGGATCAGCAGCAGGCCTACCAGGGCGCCAAGGGCGGCTGGCAGAGGTTCATCGGCGGCCTGGAACGCCTGCTCGCCGGGCTCGATCCACCCTGAGGCAGGCAGCCCGCTGCCGTCCGCCGCTGGCGACGCTGCACCGGGCGCTTGCGTTCCGCTCGCGGATCGGGTCGCGCCGGTCAGCCGCTATGACTGTCCGTCGACCGGCAGCGGCCTCGGCATACCACTCGGGGCACTGCTCTGGCCGTCGCGAGATGCCTCCAGGATTGACAGGCGTCGCTCTGGTATGCCATCCGGGGCGAAACCTGGGGAGGCGTGACGATGCGGGCTCGCATTTTTCTCACCGCTGCCATGGTGGCTCTGGCGGCCCCGACCATCAAGGCCGAGGCGGCGTATCCCGAGCGACCGATCACCATGATCGTGCCCTGGGCGGCGGGCGGCGGGACCGACATCATCGCCCGCATCTTCTCGGCCGGCCTGCACGAGGAGGTCGGCGTGCCGGTCAACGTGGTGAACCGGACCGGCGGCAGCGGCGTCGTGGGCCACGCCGCCATCGCGGCGGCCACGCCCGACGGCTACACGCTGGGCGTCGGATCGCCGGAGCTCACCTTCCTGAAGACGGTCGGCCTCGGGGACGTCTCGGTCGACAAGTTCACGCTCATCTCGCGGCTCGGGGTGATCCCGGCGGGGGTCACGGTCGCCGCCGATGCGCCCTGGAAGACGCTGGCCGACCTGGTCGCCGACCTCAAGAGCCACCCGGCCGGCACCTACACCGCCTCCGGCAGCGGCCAGGGCGGCGCCTGGCACATCGCGCTGGCCGGCATGCTGGCGAGCCTCGGCCTGCCGGCCGATCAGGTCCGCTGGGTCCCGAGCCAGGGCGGGGCGCCGGCGCTCCAGGACGTCATGGCCGGCGGCATCACCATGTTCACCGGCTCGCCCGTCGAGGCGCGCTCGCTCATCGAGGCCGGCAAGGTCCGGACGCTCGCCGTGATGGTCGAGCAGCGCTCGCCCACCTTCCCGGATGTGCCGACGCTCGAGGAGGCGGTCGGCTCGGACTGGACCTACGCGAACTGGTTCGCCCTGGTCGGACCCAAGGGCCTGCCCGACGACGTCGTCGCGACGCTCGAGAAGGAGGGCGCCAAGGCCCAGGCCCGCCCGGAAGTCCAGAAGGCGCTGAAGGATCGCGGCGTGACGCCGGTCTGGGACACCAACCGCCAGGACTTTGTCGACTTCGCCGACCACTTCGCGACGAGCGTCTCGGACGTCCTGCACAAGCTCGGCCTCGCCAAGTAGCGGCTCGCTCGACTTGGGGTCACGAGCCCGCAGATCATCCTCCGCCCCCAATTTGGGGGGATGAGCCCGCAGAGCCTCATTGCCACGAGCGACGGGGGCGATCCGGGGTCCGGGCGGGCGACCTCGATGGGGCTGGCCGCCATCCTCTCCTGGGCCACTCTCGCCTGGCTCACGACCCTGACCCGGCGGCTGCCGCCCTTCGAGACGCTGGCGCTGGCGCTCTCCGTGGCGTTCCTGGCCGGCCTCCTCTTTCGCGCCGCGATGCGGCGGCGACCTGCCCGGCCGGGGCGGGGCGCCGCCTTGCCCTTCGTCCTCGCGACCGTCGGCATCTTCGGCTTCCACGCTCTTTTCTTCACGAGCCTCCGGCTGGCGCCGCCGGTCGCCGCCAGCCTCGTCAATTATCTGTGGCCGCTGCTGATCGTGCTCCTGGCGAGCCGGCTCCCGGGTGCCCGCCTGCGGCCGTCGCACCTCCTGGGCGCCGCCCTCGGCTTCGGCGGCGTGCTTCTCCTCTTTGCGGGCGGCGGCGCCGAGGGAGGCGGCTTGCCCTTGGCCTGGGCCGGCTATCTCTGCGCCTTCGGCTCGGCCATGGTCTGGGCCGGCTACTCGGTGCTCAACCGCCGCCTGTGCGCCGGCAGCCCCACGCCCATGGTGCTGGTCTGCGGCACGGTGGCGCTTCTGGGTGCGGCCGCCAGCCTCGCCTTCGAGACCACGATCCGGCCCGACGGCCGGGAGCTGACGGCAATCCTGCTCCTCGGCCTCGGGCCGACCGGAGGCGCCTTCTTTCTCTGGGACATCGCCGCCAAGCACGGGCGGCTCGCCCTGCTCGGGGCGCTCTCCTACCTGGCACCGCTGCTCTCGACCCTGCTTCTGGTCACGGTCGGCGGCCAGGAGGCCGGCTGGCGGACGGCGGCGGCCTGCCTCCTCATCGTCGGCGGCGCCGCGCTGGCCTCGCTGGCCGATCTCGGCCGGCCGCGTTATTCCTGATCCTGCCGCGTCGCGGGCCTAGGCCCGACCCAAGAGGTCAGGCGGCGGCCGGGCTCCGGGTCTTGGCCCAGCTCTCGAGGGCCCGGACGAGCTCGGTGTCGGCCGGGTCCGGCAGCTCGACCATCAGGCGGACGAGCTGGTCGCCGACCGCCCCGGTCTTGGCGTCGCTGATGCCCTTGCCCTTGAGGCGCAGGGTCCGGCCCGAGCTCGAGCCTTTCGGGATCGAGAGGCTGACCTCGCCGTCGATCGTCGGCACCCGGACCTTGCCGCCCAGGACCGCGGTGGCGAGCGGCACCGGCTGGTCGAGCTGGATGTCCGTCCCTTTGCGGCTGAAGCGGGGGTGCGGCAGGACGGTGACCTCGACCAGCGCGTCGCCGGCGCCACCCGGGCCGCGCTGGCCCTTGCCGCGCAATCTCAGCACCGTGCCGCTCTCGATGCCGGCCGGGACGGTGACGTCGATGGTGGAGCCGGTGGGCAGCGTGACGCGCCGGCTGCCGCCGCGCGCCGCCTCGAGGAAGTCGAGCGAGAGGGCGAGGCGCAGATCCTCGCCGGTCACCGGCCCCGTCGGGCCGCCGCGCTGGCCGCGCCGGCTTCCCGCGCCGAAAAGGTCGCTCAGGATGTCGTCGAAGCCGAAGGTGGCGCCGGCCCGGCCGGTATGGACCCGCTGCTCGAAGCGTCCGCCGCCGGGCGTCCCGCCGTGGCGCTGCTGCCAATAGGCGCCGGGATCGAAGCCGCGCTCCTTGCCCTGCTCGTCGATCTCGCCCCGGTCGTAGCGGGCGCGCTTGTCCTTGTCGCCCAGCACGTCGTAGGCGGCGGAGATCTGCTTGAAGCGCTCCTCGGCCTTCTTGTCGCCCGGATGCAGGTCGGGATGGCAGGTCTTCGCGAGCTTCCGGTAGGCCTTGGTGATCTCGGCCTCGCTCGCGGTGCGGGGAACCCCCAGGACGGTGTAAAGCGGCTTGCTCATGACCCGATCAAGATGATGGCGCGGGCACCAGAGGCGCCCGCGCCGACACGATGCTCAGTCAACCGAGCCCCAATCGGGGGACGACGTCAAGCGGCCTTGGACTCGACCTGCGGCACGGAATCCCCGCCGATCCTGATGGTCCTGGGCTTCAGGGCCTCCGGGACCTCGCGGGCGAGCTCGACATGGAGCACCCCGTGCTCGAGCCTGGCGCCCTTGACCAGGACGTGCTCGGCCAGAGCAAAGCGCCGCTCGAAGCCGCCGCGGGCGATGCCCTGGCGCACGTAGCGGATCTCGGCGCCCGGGCTCGCGGGCTTGCCGCGCACCAGGAGCGTGCCGTTCTCGACGGTGATCTCGAGCTGATCGTCGGTGTAGCCCGGCACCGCGAGGGCGACCTCGTGCCGGTCCTCGCCGAGCGAGGCGATGTCGTATGCCGGGCCGGCCTCGCCGTAGATGGCGCCGCTGACGAGGGCGCTCATCAGGCCGTCGAGGGTCGGAACCGTCCGATGGGTGGGAACGAGTTGAAAGCTGGTCATCCTATCCTCCGCACGAAGCGATAGAGAAATCGGCGCTCCCGCTGGACGCGCCTTCCAAAAAAGCCGCCGGAACCATGGGGTCTCCGGCTTTCCTGAGATGGGGATGGAAGGAGGCCGTTCAAGCGGCGTGCGCCCCGGAGGCTCTTCGTCTAGAGGTGTTGCCGGAGGGCTGGCCTTCGGAGACAGGGTCCCATGGGCATTTTGCTGGGCACGATCGCCGACGACTTCACCGGCGCCACCGATCTCTGCAACACGTTGGTCCGCCAGGGCATGCGCACGGTCCAGCTCATCGACGTGCCGCCGGACGATCTGCCCGTGCCCGACGCGGACGCGGTGACCGTGGCGCTCAAGTCGCGCACCATCCCGCCCGACGGGGCGGTCCGCCAGTCGCTGGCCGCCCTGGCCTGGCTGCGGCGGGCCGGGGCGAAGCAGATCATCTTCAAATACTGCTCGACCTTCGACAGCACCGATCGGGGCAATATCGGGCCGGTCGCCGACGCCCTGCTCGAGGCCCTGGGCGGCGACCTCACCATCGCCTGCCCGGCCTTTCCCCTGGCCGGCCGGACGATCTACAAGGGCCATCTCTTCGTCGGCGACGTGCTGCTTTCCGACAGCCCCATGCGGCACCACCCGCTGACGCCGATGACCGACGCGAGCCTCGTCCGCGTGCTCGCCCGCCAGACGCCGCACAAGGTCGGCCTCGTCGCCTTCGAGACGGTGCGCCAGGGCCCAGAGGCCATCGCCGAGCGCTATGCCGCCCTGCGCCGGGAGGGCGTTCGCCACGCCGTCGCCGACGCCATCGACGACGAGCATCTTCTTCATCTCGGCGCCGCCTCGGCCGACCTGCCGCTCGTGACCGGCGGCTCCGGCATCGCCATGGGCCTGCCCGAGAACTTTCGCCGACGCGGGCTGCTGCCCGCCGTGCAGGAGGCGGCCTCGCTGCCGGCGGTCAAAGGCCTCGAGGCGGTCCTGGCCGGCTCCTGCTCGGTTGCGACGCTCGGCCAGATCGAGCGGATGGCCGAGGAGCGCCCGGCCCTCAAGCTCCGGCCGGCCGAGCTGGCCGAGCCCGCCGCCGTCGAGCGGGCGCTCGCCTGGGCCGGGGAGCGCCTCGCCCTCGGCCCGGTGCTGATCTACGCCAGCGCCCCGCCCGAGGAGGTCGAGGCGATGCAGGATCGCTTCGGCCGCGAGCGCGCCGGGGCGATGGTCGAGGAAGCGATGGCGGCGATCGCCCGGGGGCTGGCGGCAGCCGGCGTGCGGCGCCTCGTCGTCGCCGGCGGCGAGACCTCCGGGGCGGTGGTCCAGGCGCTGGGCGTGACGGGGCTGAGGATCGGCCCGCAGATCGACCCGGGCGTGCCGGCGACCGTGAGCCTCGGCGCCGAGCCGTTCGCGCTCGCCCTGAAGTCCGGCAATTTCGGGGCTCCCGATTTCTTCATGAAGGCGCTGAGGGCCATGCCATGACCGAGGAGAGCCGGCTCCGCGAGCGGATCTGCAAGCTCGGCCGCTCGATCTTCGAGCGCGGCCTGACCTTCGGCAGCTCCGGCAATATCAGCGTCCGGCTCGAGGACGGCTGGCTGATGACGCCGACCAACGTCGCCATGGGCGACCTCGATCCGGCGCGGCTGAGCAAGCTCGACCGCGACGGGAGCCACATCGCCGGCGACAAGCCGACCAAGGAGACCTTTCTGCACCTCGGCATGTATCGGCGGCGCGCGACTGCCGCAGCCGTCGTCCACCTTCACTCGACCCATTCCGTGGCGGTCAGCGTCCTCGACGACATCGACCCCGCCGACGTGATCCCGCCGATCACCGCCTACTACGTGATGCGCGTCGGCCGGCTGCCGCTGGTGCCCTACTACCGCCCCGGCGACCCGGCGCTGGGCCCGGCCGTCGAGGCGCTGGCCGACCGGCACCATGCCGTGCTGCTCGCCAATCACGGCCCCGTCGTCGCCGGCACGTCGCTCGAGGCCGCGGCCTACGCCACCGAGGAGCTCGAGGAGACCGCCAGGCTCTACCTTCTGCTGCACGGCCGAAGCCATCCGCCCGCTGACCGAGGAGCAGGTGGCCGACGTCAGGAAGGCGTTCCCGCCGGGCTGATCGCCCGAGCGCGGCCACCTGTCCATTGCCGGGACATCGGTCCTCGGCCTATCATCGGGTGTCGCGTGAACGCGGTCCGGTGGGAGAATGGTTGTGGCAAAGGGTCAGAAGCGGAGCAATCGCGAGGCCAAGAAGCCGAAGGCCGACAAGAAGAAGCTCGCGACCGGCGCCTCGACCGTCGCCAGCACGATGGCGAAGACGAAGGCCGGCGAGACCCCACCGACCAAGAAGTAGCCGAAGGGCTCCCGGAGCGGCGAGCGCTCCGGGCGACGGAGGCCGCTCCCGTCGAGCGACGACGGGAGGCGTGGCATTGTGTCCCGATCGGCCCGCATGCCGGCTGCGGGTTCGGCTGCATCTGTGGCCGGATCAGCGCGTAGACTCAGCGAAAGCGCGGTGTCGCGGGACGGGCGGAGGCCCGTCTCGGCCCGGCTGCTGGACCGATGCGAGGCCTGGGATCGGTGTCCCTAGAGAGACGAGTTGCGCCTTTCCGGACGTGCCCGTGGAACGTTCGTCGATGGGATGCGTCCGTTGGGGCATTGGCTGACGGATGCTCGAGCCCGCCGGACGCGGCCGGAACCCCTTCCCGAGGCAAAGGGTTTCAATGGGCGCGCGAGATCGGTGGGTGTCGATGGCGGCCGCGGTACGGGGCATGCCCCCTCGGGCCGCCACAGCAGGTTCGGCTTCCGATCGACGTGTGACAAGACGCACAGCCGCCGGGCCCTCAGCAGGGCAGGCTGTGCGCGTGAACGAGAAGGCGAGAGGATTTCGCTATGCAGGTTTCAGCGCAGCAGGGTCGCGCCCGCGTCTCCGGCGAGCCGGCTGACGACGATCGAGGACCGTACCGGCGTGCGGTCCGGGTCGTGGCGCCGGGTGTGTGCTACATCCTGGTCGAGCCGCGAAAGATCGCCCTTGTCCTGGCGACCCACCCCGGGGCGCGGATAGCGCCCCTGGCACGGCGATTCGCCTGACACGCGTGTTTCCGGCCCCGATGGCGGCGGCGCCGTCGGCATAGCCCGAGCGCCGAGCCCGCCCCGGATGCCGCGGCGCTGTTCGCCGACGGTGCCCGATGCTAACGAGGGCGCCGTAGCCGGCGGGTCGGGGCACCGGAATGTTCGAGACGATTCTCATCGCCAATCGGGGCGAGATCGCCTGCCGGGTCATGCGCACCTGCCGGAGGCTGGGCATCCGGACGGTGGCGGTGTTCTCCGAGGCCGACGCCGACGCCCTCCACGTCCGGATGGCCGACGAGGCGGTGGCGATCGGGCCGGCGCCGGCCGCGGAGAGCTATCTCGTCGTCGACCGCATTCTCGAGGCCTGCCGGGCGACCGGTGCCCAGGCGGTCCATCCGGGCTACGGCTTTCTCTCGGAGCGGGCGGCTTTCGCGCGGGCCCTCGAGGAGGCCGGCATCGTCTTCATCGGGCCGCCCGTCGGCGCGATCCTGGCGATGGGCGACAAGATCGAGAGCAAGCGACTGGCCCGTCAGGCCGGCGTCAGCACCGTGCCGGGCTCGCTCGACGCGATCGGCGATCCGGCGGAGGCGCTGCAGGATCGCCCGCGAGATCGGCTTTCCGGTGATGGTCAAGGCCTCGGCCGGCGGCGGCGGCAAGGGCATGCGGATCGCCACGGGCGAGGCCGACCTGGCCGAGGGCATCGAGCGGGCCCGCTCCGAGGCCCGCTCCTCCTTCGGCGACGACCGGGTCTTTCTCGAGAAGCTCATCGAGGTGCCGCGCCACATCGAGATCCAGGTCCTGGGCGACCGCCACGGCAACCTGCTCCATCTCAACGAGCGCGAATGCTCGATCCAGCGGCGGCATCAGAAGGTCATCGAGGAGGCGCCCTCGCCCTTCCTGGACGCGGCGACGCGGCGGGCGATGGGCGAGCAGGCCGTGGCCCTGGCCCGGGCGGTGGGCTACCACTCGGCCGGCACGGTCGAGTTCATCGTCGACAAGGACAGAAGCTTCTATTTCCTCGAGATGAACACCCGCCTCCAGGTCGAGCACCCGGTGACGGAGCTGGTGACCGGCCTCGACCTCGTCGAGCTGATGATCAGGGTCGCGGCCGGCGAGCGGCTGGATCTTCGCCAGGAGGATGTCCGCCTCGACGGCTGGGCCGTCGAGGCCCGCGTCTACGCCGAGGACCCGAGGCGCGGGTTCCTGCCGTCGAGCGGCCGACTGGTGCGCTACGCGGAGCCCGGCGGCGAGGGCGTGCGGGTGGATGCCGGCGTGGTCGAGGGCGGCGAGGTCTCGATCTTCTACGATCCGATGATCGCCAAGCTCTGCGCGCGGGGGCCGGATCGCGACACGGCCATCGGCCGGGCCCGGGAGGCGCTCGACTCGTTCGTCATCCGTGGCCCGGCCGACAATCTCTTGTTCCTTGCCGCGGTGCTGGCGAGCCCGCGCTTCGCGGCCGGGCAGCTCTCGACCGCGCTCATCGCCGAGGAGTATGGCGATCGGTTCGAAGGCTCGGAGCCTCCCCCGAGGCGGCTCGAGGAGATCGCGGCCGTCCTCGTCGCGATGCGGGTGCTGGAGGCCGGGCGCGCGGCCCGGATCGAGGGCCGGCTCTCCGGCTGGCGCCCCCAGCCGGAGCGGGCCTGGTCCGTGACCTTCGGCAGGATCGTGGTCCCGGTCGAGGTCGAGCCGCCCCGCAGCGAGGGCGAGACGCGGCTCCTGGTCGGCGGGCGGGCGCTGCCGGTCGAGCTCGACTGGCGGCCCGGGCTGCTTCTCGTGCGCGCCCGGGTGGGCGAGGTGGCGCTGACGCTGCAGGCCGATCCGGTGAGCGAGGGATTCCTGGTGCGGCACGGCGGTGCCAGGCTCAGGGCGCTGGTGCAGACCCGGCAGGCCGCCGACTATGCCTCGGAGATGCCGGAAAAAATTCTGCCGGACACGTCGAGGCAGGTGCGCTCGCCCATGCCCGGCCTGATCGTGCGGCTCGCGGTGGCCGAGGGCGACGAGGTCAAGGTCGGCCAGGACCTCTGCATCCTCGAGGCCATGAAGATGGAGAACGTGCTCAAGGCCGAGCGCGACGGGCGGGTCGCCGAGGTGCGGGTCAAGCCGCGGGACGCCGTCGCCGCCGATCAGGTGCTGCTGGTCTTCGCCTGACGCCCGGGCCCGAGAAGGACGCCGCATGCCCACCGTCGCCACCTGGAACGTCAACTCGATCAACGCGCGCCTGCCGAACCTTCTGGCCTGGCTCGGCGAGGCGCAGCCGGACATCGTTCTGCTCCAGGAGACCAAATGCGTCGACGACGCCTTCCCGCGGCTCGAGCTGCATGGCGGCGGGCTACCGAGCGGAGGCGCACGGGCAGAAGAGCTACAATGGCGTGGCCATCCTGGCGAAGGCGCCGATCGCCGACGTCCGCTGCGGCCTGCCGGGCGACGAGGCCGACGCGCATGCCCGCTACATCGAGGGCACGGTGGGCGACCTCCGGGTGGCCTCCATCTACCTGCCCAACGGCAACCCCGTCGGCACCGAGAAGTTTCCCTACAAGCTCGCCTGGCTCGACCGCCTGCGGGCCCATGCCGCGACCCTGCTCGAGACGGAGGCGACCTTGGTCCTGGGCGGCGACTACAACGTCATCCCCGAGCCGATCGATTGCCGCGACCCGACCGCCTGGGTGGGGGACGCCCTCTACCAGCCCCAGTCGCGCCGGGCATTCAGATCCCTCCTCAATCTCGGGCTGCACGACGCCTTCCGCACGAAATACCCCGACAAGGCCGGCGCCTATACCTTCTGGGACTATCAGGGCGGCGCCTGGCAGGCCGACGACGGCATCCGCATCGACCATCTGCTGCTCTCGCCGCAGGCGGTCGACCGGCTGGTGGACTGCCGCATCGACAAGGCCCCCCGCGGGCAGCCCAGGGCGTCGGACCACACGCCCGTCCTCGTGGAGCTCGACGGGTGAGCGCGCCGTTGCGCGGGGCCTGCCTCTGCGGGTCCGTCGCCTACGAGCTCGACGGGCCGCCCGACAACGCCGGCTTCTGCCATTGCCGCATGTGCCAGCGCGCCTCGGGAGCGCCCGTGGTGGCCTGGGGCACCTGGCCCATCGAGCGCCTGCGCCTGCTCGGGGGCGAGCCCCGAGCCTTCCGCTCCTCGGCCAGGGCCGAGCGGCGCTTCTGCCCGACCTGTGGCACGCAGCTTTTCTTCTTCACCGAGGATGCCCCCGGCTCGATCGACGTGACCCTGGCGAGCCTGGACGATCCGGGGCAGGTGGCGCCGCAGTATCATATCTGGCGCATGAGCCGGATCCCCTGGCTCGAGACCGCCGACCGGCTGCCGCGCCACGAGGACGACGGGCCGGATCGCCCTTCGAAGAGCTGATTCCGACGATCTCGACATCCTGCCGGCTCGTCGCCGGTGGAGCCTTCGTCTAACCTGACCTCGCACGGCATCGAGGTCGTGCCGGAGAGCTTGGGGGGAAGACGGTGGCGAGACTGGCAGCGGGCGCCCTGGCGCTCATTCTGAGCTTGGCCTTCGGCGTGCAGGCGGCGACCCTGGACGATATCAAGTCGTCGAAGACGATCCGCATCGGGTATCGGTCCGATGCGCTGCCGTTCTCGTTCATCGACGACCTGGGCGAGCCGACCGGCTACTCGGTCAATCTCTGCCGTGCTGTGGCCTCGGGGCTGAAGGCCGAGCTCGGCCTCGACCAGATCAAGGTCGACTACGTCAAGGTCAGCGCCACCGACCGCTTCGACGCGGTCCAGGCCCACAAGATCGACCTTCTCTGCGAGGCGACGACCATGACGCTGGGGCGCATGGACAAGGTCGACTTCTCCCTGCCGACCTTCATCACCGGCGGCTCGCTCCTCTATCGCGCCAACGGCCCCGCGAGCTTCAAGGAGCTGGACGGCAAGAAGGTCGGCGTGCTGCCCGGGACGACCACCGAGGCCCTGCTCACCAGGGAGCTGAAGAAGGCCGGCATCAACGCCCAGATCGTCCCGGTGACGAGTCACGAGGACGGGCTGAAGAAGCTCGAGGACAACGCGATCTCGGCCTACTTCTCCGACCGGGCGATCCTCGTCTACCTCTACCTCAACAGCAAGCATCAGGACGAGCTCAAGCTCGCGGCCGTCACCATCAGCCTCGAGCCCTATGCGCTGGCGATCCCCAAGGGAGACGATGCGTTCCGCGTCGCGGTCGACCGCGCGATCGCCCGCTTCTATCGGGCCGGCGGCGGCGACCAGCTGTTCAAGGCGTCGTTCCCCGGCGCCGAGATGACGGATGTCATCAAGGCCCTCTACCTCCTGAACGCGATCCCCGAATAGGTCAGCGAGGGCCGGCCGCCAGCCAGCCCCCGACGATATCGTCCTCGAGGGCCCGGGCGCGGAGGACGAAGGGCTCCTCCCTGCCGCCGCCGCCAGGTCCGCTCCCGATGGCGGCCATGATGGCGAAGACGCGCGGCTGGCCGGTCCGGGTCGAGCAGATAGCCGGCGAGCGTGCTGACACCGTCCAGCGTGCCGGTCTTGGCCCAGACGTCGAGGACCTGGGCGGCGCCGTCGAAGCGACGGTCGAGCGTGCCGTCGAACCCGCCGGTCGGCAGGAGCGGCGCCAGGGACGGCACGTCGGGCCGGTCCCCGAGGCCGTGGGCCAGGAGGGCCACGAGCTGCCGGGCGGTGAGCCGTGCCCCGCCGGCCAGCCCCGAATGGTTCGGCAGGATCGCTGCCGGCGCCTTCAGGGCAGGGATCTCGGCCTCGAGATAGCCCAGCACGGCAGCGGCCGACGCCTCGAGATCGAGGCCGTGCCCCGCGAGCCGGCGGCTGGTCGCGAGGCCGATCAGCTCGGCCATCTGATTGTTGCTGTAGCGCAGCATGTCGCCGACCATCCCCACCAGGGGGCGGCTCTCGTGCGCGGCGAGGCGCTGCAGGGGGCCGGCCGGCGTGCCGCGGACCGGCGGCGGCAGCCTGGCGCCCAGGCGGGCCGAGAAGGCCCGGAAGAGGGCGCCGGCCTGAAGGCCGCTGTCGCGCACCGGCAGGTCGATCGAGCCCGCGGCCGGGCGCTCATGGGCCAGGAGCCAGGTCGACCGGCCCCTGGGGTCGACCTCCGAGGCGACGGCGCCTCGCGGCAGCGCCCGAGGCGGGGCCAGGGCGATCCCGGCCTCGGCGAGCGGCGGGATGGTCCAGGCCTCGACGGCGCCGCTCCCGTCCGGATCGCGTCGCCAGCGCAGCCTGACGCGGTCGAATCCGACGGTCAGGGCGCCGATGCCCGCATTGTAGGCATCGTCCGGCGGGAAGTCGTCCGCGCCGATCGAGGAGGGGTGCGGAAGCAGGCTGTCGTCGACGACGAGCCGCCCCTCGATCCGCTTGATCCCGGCCCGGGGGAGGGCGGTCGCCAGCTCCAGGAGATCGGGCACCTGCAGGTCCGGATCGCCGCCGCCGCGCAGCACGACATCGCCCCGCAGCACGCCGTTGACGACCGGGCCCGTCGTCAGGAGCTCGGTGGTGAAGCGATGCTCGGGCCCCAGCACCTCCAGCGCCGCCTCGGCGGTCAGCAGCTTGGCGGTCGACGCGGGCGGCAGCGGGTCGTCCGGTGCCCGGGCGGCGATCACGGCGCCGGAACGGGCATCGACGATCAGGAGGCTGATGCGGGCGCCGGCGAGCCGATGCAGGGCGATCAGCTCGTCGAGACCCGGAGCCGGGGTCTTGCTCGTCCGGGGTGCCGAGGGCGTCCCGGCGGCCGGCTCGCCGTCGCCGGCCCACGCGCTTCCGCCGAGGAGGAGGATGCCGAGCAGGAGCGCGAGCAGAGGCCGGCCACCGCATCTCGATCGCTGCAGGAGGGATCTCCCCGGTCGCTTGGGTCGCCGCCGACAGATAGCGGAGTCCGGGCCGCCCGCCCAGCGGCCGGGTGCGGCGATGGAGGCTCGGCGGAGCGCGGGGCGCTTGTCCCTGCGGGCGGACCGCCGGTATGGTCCGGCGCAGTCGAACGACGGCCGGACGCGGGGGACCATGCTCCAGAGATCGAGGCGCCAGCTTCTTGCAGCGCTGCTCCTCCTGAGCCTGCCGGCGCTTCTCGCGGGCTGCCTGCCGCCGGCCAACAGCCGGCGGCCGGCCATCGACCCGCTCTATCTCAGGGCCATGACGGGCTACTACAACCTGCACGCGGCCGAGCCCGGTTGCCCCAAGCCGCAGATCGTGGCCTTCACCGCGCTCTCCCTCCTGGACTCCTTCACGCAGACGCATACCGTCCGGATGCGCGGCACGTACACCTTCACCCAGTTCGCCCCCGATGGCACGACCGTGTGCCAGGGGGCGGCGGACCGCTACTTCACCTTCTTCAAATCCAGCGCGGGGCCGCAGGTGATCTCGATGACCGGCCCCGCCCGCCCGACCTAGCGGGCCCTCCTGCCCCAGGCTGACGGGCCTGCCCAAGCAAGTGTTGGGCGGCGCGGCGGCGTGTTGTAAGCTGCCGGGGAACATCCGGCGCTCGCAGGCGTCCCTAGATGGGGGACCCTGGGCCTCGACCGAGGCCCCAGGAATCTCGGACAACGCTCGGGAGAAATCGCGCATGTCGTCTCGCAACTGGATCTGGATCGCCGTCGTCGTCGTCGTCATCGTCATCATCGGCTACGGCCTCGGTTGGTTCGGCCACAAGGAGCCGATGACGACCGAGGCGCCCGCCACGCCGCCGGCGTCGACCGCACCCGCCACACCGCCCGCGACGACGGAGCCCGCCACACCGCCGGCCGCAACGACCGCGCCCGCCACGCCGCCCGCGACGACGGAGCCCGCCACGCCGCCGGCTGCAACGACCGCGCCCGCCACGCCGCCCGCCACGACGGAGCCCGCCACGCCGCCGGCGACGACGGAGCCCGCCAAGCCCGCCGCACCGCAGTGAGCTGAGCCGAGGGCCGGAGCTGGCAGCCGCGAGGCCGCCGGCACCGGCCCCCCTCGGCCGGCCCGGAGAGCGCGGCACCGGCTCCCCATGCTCCGGCGCAGGCATGACGCGGCACGCCCGGATGCCCTATCCTGACGCGGCGTCGGCGCCCGGCCGGCGACGGACGGCCATGCCGGGTCGCCGGTGCCGCCGTGGCCGGCAGGGAGGGAGCATCTTGGCCGAGATCGTCGTCTCCGAGTTCATGGATGCGCCGGCCGTGGCCGGGCTCGCGGCCGATCACGAGGTGCTCTTCGAGCCGGGCCTCGTGGATCAGCCGGAAAGGCTGCTGGCGGCGCTGGCCGACTGCCGCGCCCTGATCGTCCGCAATCGCACCCAGGTGCGGGGCCCGCTGCTGGCGGCGGCGCCGCGTCTGGAGGTGGTGGGTCGGCTGGGCGTCGGGCTCGACAATATCGACGTGGCCGCCTGCGGCGCCCGCGGCATCGAGGTTTTTCCGGCCAGCGGCGCGAACGATCTCTCGGTCGCGGAGTATGTCCTCACCGCCGCCCTGATGCTGCTGCGCGGCGCCTGGCTCGCCCGGGCGGAGATGATCGCGGGCGGGTGGCCCCGCGGCCGGCTCATGGGTCGCGAGCTCGCCGGGAAGACGATGGGGCTGGTGGGGCTCGGCAGCATCGCGCGGAACGTGGCGACCCGGGTGGCCGCGCTCGGCATGCGGCTCGCGGCCTACGACCCCTATGTGCCCGCGGAAAACCCGATCTGGAACGAGGTCGAGCGGCTCGAGCTCGAGCCGCTGCTCATGGCCGCGGACGTCGTCAGCCTGCATGTGCCTCTGACCAGCCAGACGCACCATCTGATCGACGCCCGGGCGCTCGCGGCGATGAAGAGCGACGCCGTGCTGATCAATGCCGCGCGCGGCGGCGTCGTCGACGAGGCGGCGCTGGCCCTGGCGCTCCGGGCCGGGCGTCTCGGGGGTGCCGCCCTCGACGTCTTCGAGACCGAGCCGCTGACGGCCGAGGCCGGGGCAGGCTTCGCCGGCCTCGCCAATCTCCTCCTGACGCCGCATATCGCCGGCGTCACCGTCGAGAGCAACGTCCGGGTATCCAGCCTCGTGGCCGACAAGGTCCGCCGCGCTCTGGCGGCCCGTCGCGCCTGAGCCAGCCTGTCCCGGACAAGATGCCCTCGACATTGACAGCTCGGAGAGCCCGACGTACGGCGTAGCCAAGGGCTCGGCCTGGAACGGTCACGCAGGCCGAGCCTGGCACGAGCCGCTCGGCCTCATGGAGCGGCCTCCAACCGTTCAGGCCGTGCTTTGCCGCCATGCCGACGGGCGTTCCGTTGGACCTCCGCGCCCTCGAAGGCGATCATCCTGCCGGCAAGCGGTGCCATTCGAAGCATCTCGGGTCAGAGGCGTTCGTCTTCGAATTCAACGATAGGAGCAGGAACATGCCTAGGATAACCACCAAGGACGGCGTCGAGATCTTCTACAAGGACTGGGGCTCGGGTCAGCCGATCGTCTTCAGTCACGGCTGGCCGTTGTCCGCCGACGACTGGGATGCGCAGATGCTGTTCTTCCTGAACCGCGGCTTCCGCGTCATCGCCCATGACCGTCGCGGCCATGGCCGCTCGGCCCAGCCCGGCGGCGGCCACGACATGGACCACTACGCCGACGACCTCGCGGCGCTGACGACGCATCTCGACCTCCAGAACGCCATGCATGTCGGCCATTCCACCGGCGGCGGCGAGGTCGTGCACTACATCGCCCGCCATGGCGAGAGCCGCGTGGCCAAGGCGGCGATCATCAGCGCCGTGCCGCCGCTGATGGTGAAGACGGACGCCAATCCGAACGGCCTGCCCAAGAAGGTGTTCGACGATTTCCAGGTGGCGCTAGCGGCCAACCGCGCGCAATTCTACTACGACGTGCCGGCCGGGCCGTTCTATGGCTACAACCGGCCCGGTGCCAAGCCGTCGCAGGCCACCATCTGGAACTGGTGGCGGCAGGGCATGATGGGCGGCGCCAAGGCGCACTACGACGGCATCGTCGCGTTCTCGCAGACCGATTTCACCGAGGACCTGAAGAAGATCACCGTGCCGGTGCTGGTCATGCACAGCGAGGACGACCAGATCGTGCCCTACGTCGCCGCCGGGCCGCTCTCCGCCAAGTTGCTGAAAAACGGCACCCTGAAAACCTACAAGGGCTTCCCGCACGGCATGCCGACGACCGAGGCCGAGACCATCAACGCCGACCTGCTGGCCTTCATCAAGGGCTAGAGTAGAGCGGTGCCGGGACCTCGGTCCCGGCACCAGGTGTCAGCCTGGCCCGGCCATACCCGACTGGAGCGGCCCATCCGACCTCTCGGCCTTGGCCGAGCCGGTGGACCGCTCCGTCACGATGCCGGCGGACGTCGCCTACGGGGCCTTCGGCGTGTACTGGTCCGACAGTGTTCCCAGATACGCCACGATCGCCGCCTCCTCGTCGCTGGTGAGGTGCAGATTGCCGATGACGAACGCGGCCTGATTGGGAAATTCGGATTTCGGCCAGCAGTTGTGGGCCAGGGCCTCCGCCTCGGTGGCCTCGGCGATGCCGAAGGTGTCGCACGAGGGGAGGACATCGCGCGTGTTGTAGAAATGGACGATGCTGGCCAGGCTCTTGAACCAGCCATTGTGCGCGTAGGCCTTGACGAAGCCGCCATCCAGGCCCTTGGCGACGTTGCGCAGGGTCGAGGTGCGGAAGAAGCCGCGAAAGTCCTGGCCCGGGACACTGGGGTAATGAGCGCTCAGCCCGACCTTCTCGCCGTTCGCCAGGCCGGGGACCTCGCGGTTGTAGGGCACGCCGATGTTGTGAAAGCCCTCGTCGGTGTAGAGCTCGTGCGGCGCCTCGCCCCGAACGGGATCGGGCGTCTCGCCTTTCGGCACGCCATTGTGGCAGCCGCTGCATTGGGCGTTCCTGCCCGAGGGGTTCAGCGAGGATGTGATGCCGTAGAACAGGTCATGGCCCCAATTCTCCTGCTGGGTGAATCCAGCCAACGGGAAATGGCCCCCCGCCGCCAGCGCCGCGTCGCGCCGCGAGCTGAACGAGTTCACCTCGCCGGAGGACTGCCAGGCCGACACGGCTACCGCCAGTCGCTTGAAGCTGGTGTGATAGGCAGGATCGGACTTGGGATTCGGGCCGCAGTCGATGGCCTCGCCGAACGCCTGCTGGTAGAGCTGCTTGTACTTGGCGGTCTTGACCGCCTGGCAGACGTTCTTCTCGCGAATGTTCTGCTCGACCGTGTTCGGGAAGGGGTTCAGCGCCTGATCGGCCGTCGGGCCGAGATACTTCGCGTAGGCGGCCTGCTTCTGGATCGGCAGATCGGCGGCCGTGATCGTCTCGCTGACGTGCCCACCCGGCGGGGCAACAGGACAGGGGCCCAGGGTGGCGCCGCAGCCCTCGGCACGGCCATCCCAGAAATTGCCGCCCTGGAACGGCACGAACGGCACCGTGCTCGGGGCGAAGGGCGGGCTGAAGCTGGCATAGGCGTTCGGCGGCGTCTTGATGTTGCCGATGGCGTGCGGTGCAGCACCCGGTGCCACGACGGTCGTGCGATTGATCCCCGCATCCGGCAGCACCCAGCCACGGCCCGGGTCGTGGCACGAGGCGCAAGCCTGCTTGTTGCTGGGCCGTGACAGGCTGTCATCGAAGAAGACGTTCTTGCCCAGGGCCTGGATCGGGGTCAGGGGCGGGGGCTCTGCGGCCCGGAGACCCAGCGGCAGAGCAACTACGGTGATGGCCCCCGCTGCCATCGCGCGGAGGAGGATTTTTCCTCTTTGGAAGATGGCAGCCATTGCGTTTCCTCCCGCCCTACGTGCGCTTATGTCTCCATATTCAACCTGCTTCCGCCGAAGGTCAAGACTTCTACTTGCGGCGAGCGCGGGTGAGCAAGTAAAGGCGAAGATCCGAGCTCTCGAGGGTCGCTGTTGCGTCGGCACGGCGATCGTCGCCGCAGACCCGCTATCACCCTGAGGCTCTTGGGCGAGCGGCGTCTTCTGCACCGCAATCTCAACAATCTGGAGGCGACCAGGTGGCCAAAGTTACCACCTTGGTGTCGATTTGATCAGTTCTTGCCTAAGCTTGTCGAGATCGGCCGATTGATCCCGACCGTGGTCGCAACGGGCCAGGGGGCTCGCCTTCTCGGCCGCTCACCAGACCAGCCGCGGCAGCACCCAGTCGATCCGACACTCGTAACGCCGGGCCAGCGCCTGCAGGACCTCCTGCAGCGTCGCCTCGTCCGGAATTGCGTCCAGCTCGTCCGCATGGAGGCCGCCCGTGACGAAGGCCGTGGCGAGGCCGGCGTCGGTGGCGCCCTTGATGTCGTGCTCGAGCGAATCGCCGATCCCGACGATCTCCCCCGGCGCCAGCCCGGGAAGCGCCTCCAGGCAGGTGTCGTAGATCGGCCGATGCGGTTTTCCCACATAGGCGACCTCGCCCCCGAGACCCTCGTAGAGCTTGGCCAGCACGCCCGGCGCTATCACGAGCTGGCCGGGGGTGGGGGCGCGGTGGTCGGGATTGGAGCAGATCGCGGGCAGCCCCAGGCGGGCAGCCTCCTCGAGGACCGGCCGGTAGTCCTCGACGCCGAGGCGCGGGCTGTCGACGCCAGACAGAAACAGAAAATCCGCGTCCTTCGCCTTCTCCACGACCACGATGTCGAGGCCCTCGACCACGCCCCGGTCGCCGTCCCGGGTCAGCAGCAGGCAGCGCCGGCCCAGCCTGTCGAAGGGCGGCCGGGCGCGTTGCCGCATGTGCAGCCAGGCGGCCTCGCCCGAGGTGACGACCCCGTCGAACATGGCGAGATCAAAACCCAGCCCCGCCAGATGCCGCCGGCTGTGATCGGCCCGCCGCCCCGAGTTGGAGAGAAGAAGAATGCGCTTGCCCCGCCGGTGCAGCTCGGCCAACGCCTCGAGCGCCCCCGGATAGGGCGCCTGTCCGTCATGCAGCACGCCCCACTGATCGATGACGAAGCCTGCATAGTCGCCGGCGAGGGCGGCCAGGCCAGCGACTGGCCTCGGATCGGTCATGGGGCGGGCTCTCTCCGGAAGGATCGTTCGGACAGGGTCAGGCCTTCCTAGGCCAGCGGGAGCCGCCACTCAATCCGCGGTCGTGGCGGCCGCCAAGCAGTGGGGTAAGATTGGCGACTAACCCTTATTGCCGCCGAACATCTGAACCACGTTGAAGTCGCCTCGCCCCGAAACTCGGGCTTCAGGATTGGCTCGGGCCGGGCCGATACAGCGCCCGTCAGCGTGCCGGGTTCCAGGTCGCCGATTTCCTCCAAATCTGCGGGCGGGAACGGCAAGGCTGTCAAGATCTCGGCCGCCGATTGCACGCCCTCCGACATGAGTAGCTCCAAGCTGCGTCGGATCAGCCAAGGGGCTTCCTTCTCCATCCGCCCGTCGAGAGGTTCACCGTTGCGCCAACCGCGTCGATTGTAGTTGATCCACATGCGGCGAGCCGCCTCCTCACTGAGGATGTCGAGCGAGACGCACCGCATAATCATCGCACCGACCGATGTGCCCCAGCGCTCCTTGATCGCCAGAAAGCCGTCCAGCGAAGGCGCGTAGAGTTCATCCGCGAACTCTCGGGCAGGAAGTGGCGAAAATCCAGCCAGTAGGTCCGCCTGCCTTTCCACCATCTTGTAGAACGCTCGATCATTGAGCCGCTTGGCGGGAATGTGCCGATGCAGGACGATGTGCGCAAGCTCGTGGAGAGCATCGAACCGCTGACGGGCTGCGCTTGCTTTGTCGCGGGAGAGGATGATGAACGGCAACTCGAAGCGGTCGGACCACTGCGAGAACGCGTCAAGCTTCTCTGCGTTGACGTGTATGCCGAACGACGAAGAATGCCGTTCGTTTGCAGACTTTCTCGATAACATCTGGCATCGGCCCGGGACGAATACCCCAATGTTCTCGAATACGTTCAGAAATTACCCCAAGATCGTCGGAGTTTATTAAGTCGGGGATATTTGAAAATCTTTCCTCGGGAACATTGAGCGCGGGGAGTTCAAAGTAACCCGCTATATAGTCGACTAGCTCCTTCAGCCATCCTAAGCGGACAGCGGCACGCTCCCGCATGACGGGCGGAGCGGACAGCTTCGCGCGCCAAAACTAGGGGGCGTTATCCTGCCCTAGCGGCAGCCAGAAGAAATACGGTCACGACACGGTCAACTTGGACGCTATCGCGTGCAGAACGTCGAGCTTCGGCGTCTGGTGGCCGTTCTCGTACTTAGATATAGACTGCACGCTCACGCCTATCAGACCGGCGAGGTCCGTCGCACTGATGCCCCGCGCCCGCCGCGCTTCCGTAAGTCGCTCCCCTACGAAACCCGGTGTCGTCGCACTCATGCCTTCCCCTCTCCCTTGTCCTTGCCCTTCTTCCACGGCAGCCGCCGATCGGGCTTCCTGCTCGGTGCCATGTCCGCATACGCGATAACAATCTCCTCGACCGTCAGTTGGACGGCCCAATCGTGCATGTCGGGATAAGGCACGCAGAACTGGATCATCCCTAGGTGTTGTTCGCCAGAGCCGAAGCTCTTGCCTACCGGATTGTGGGCGATCAGGCCGTAGAATTCCTTTCCGAGCAGAACCTCGGGCGGCTCGTCCCCCAGATCCAGGCGAGGCCACGCGGGAATAGCGTTCAGGGCGGCATGTCGCTCCCGGAACCGGGCCGGCTTAGGCATGGCGCCGATGGCGGGGACATAGGACTGAGTGAGCCCGATGGCACCCTTCGTGATGTAGACATAGGTCCTGTTGTTCTCGGCTAAGATCGTCGTCGAACACGCAAAACCATGCTCTCTCGCGACGTTCGCCGAAGGAATTCCATGCCAAAATGGCGATCCTGGTACAACTTGTCGAGCCGCTGCTCGCTGAGGGTGCCCACCTCATTTCGTACCTGTTCGAAGGCGTCTGCATATGTGCGCCGCGCGCCCCGCTCGAATATCCTCCCAGAACGCCCGAGGGGTGTCCCGGACAACCGTAGAGACGATAGTCGAGCGCGTGCGATGATGCCAGTCCATGCGAGGGATCTGCCTTCAACGTTTTTCCTTGATTGCACATTCAACAATAAAGCTTAAAGCCGGCTCCGTCAATGATGCCGTTCCTTCCGGGGGTGCGGAGGTGTCATTCGTGCGGTCGCCTCCCGTTTGGTCGGAGTGTCGATCAACAGGACCTCCAAGCTTCTGGTCGAGGCCGGCGAAGCGTGCGCAACGTTCCACGATCAGGCGGTGCGCGACCGAGACCACCCGCCCCAGGGGCCTCGCCACCCGCCGGCTCAGGGTCTATTTGAGGGGAGGACAGGCGGTCCCGAGCAGGGAGGCAGCCCCGACGTGACAGGGCTCCGCGAGGTCACCCTCGACGACAAGTACACCCGGGCAGAGGGGCCGGTCTTCATGACCGGCATCCAGGCCCTGGTGCGCCTGCCGATGATGCAGCGCCGGCTGGACGAGGCGGCCGGGCGGAACACGGCCGGGCTCGTCACGGGCTACCGGGGTTCTCCTCTCGGCGGCTACGACCAGCAGCTCGAGCGGGCGAAGGCGCTGCTCGACCTGCACCACATCGTCCACCAGCCGGCCGTCAACGAGGACCTGGCCGCCACCGCCTGCCAGGGCACCCAGCAGGTGGGGCTCCAGGGCAGGGCGAAGTATGACGGCGTTTTTTCCATCTGGTACGGCAAGGGGCCGGGCGTCGACCGCTCCGGCGACGCCATCCGCCACGGCAACCTCTTCGGCACGCACCCCCTGGGCGGCGTGCTTCTCCTCCTCGGCGACGACCATATCTGCAAATCGAGCACCACGGCGCACCAGAGCGAGTACGCCATGGTCGACGCGATGGTGCCGATCCTGAACCCCTCCGGCGTCCAGGAGATTCTGGAATTCGGCCTCTTCGGGATCGCCATGTCCCGGTTCTCGGGGGCCTGGGTGGCGCTGAAGTGCATCCACGACACGGTCGAGAGCACGGCCTCGATCGAGATCGACCCGGCCCGCGTGGCGATGCGGCTGCCCGAGGATTTTTCCATGCCCGAGGGCGGCCTCAACATCCGGATTCCGCCCGAGGTCCCCTGGCCGCCCATGGCGCTGGAGGTCGAGCGCCTGCTGCACGTCCACAAGCTCGAAGCCGCAAAAGCCTTTGCCCATGCCAACGGGCTCGACCGCATCGTCCTCGGCGGCGAGGGCGCCTGGCTCGGCATCGTCACGGCCGGCAAGGCCTGGATGGACGTGGTCACCGCGCTCGACGAGCTCGGCATCGACGAGGCCCGCGCCCGGGCCCTCGGGCTCCGCGTCTACAAGCCGGCGCTGACCTGGCCGCTCGAGCCGCGCATGCTCGAGCAGGCGGTGGCGGGCCTCGACCAGGTCATGGTGATCGAGGAAAAGCGCCCGCTGATCGAAGGACAGATAAAAGAGCTGCTCTATGCCGGGCCGCACCGCCCCGAGGTCATCGGCAAGCAGGACGAGCAGGGGCTTCCCCTCTTTCCCTCGCACGGCTCGCTGGACAGCAACGCCATCGCCCTCGCCATCGCCCGGCGCCTCGTCGAGCGCACCGATGATCCGGAGCTGAGATCCCGCATCGGCGAGCTCGAGGCCCGGGCCGAGGCCGCCCGCCACCTGGCGCCGGGGCTCGTGCGCCTGCCCTGGTTCTGCCCCGGCTGCCCGCACAACAGCTCGACCAAGGTGCCCGAGGGCAGCATGGCCGTGGCCGGCATCGGCTGCCACTTCATGGCCACCTGGATGGACCGCCAGACCCTGGGCTTCACCCAGATGGGCGGGGAGGGCGCCTCCTGGATCGGCATGGCCCCCTTCGTCAGCCGCCCGCACATCTTCCAGAACCTCGGCGACGGCACCTTCTATCATTCGGGCTCGCTGGCGATCCGCGCCGCCAAGGCCGCCGGCGCCAACATCACCTTCAAGATCCTCTTCAACGACGCCGTCGCCATGACCGGCGGGCAGAAGATGGAGACGGCCAACCTCACGGTGCCGCAGATCGCCCGGCTGCTGGAGGCGGAGGGGATCGGCGAGATCGTCGTCGTCACCGACGAGCCCGGGAAATATCCGATCGGCGCCGGCTTCCCGCACGGCGTGCGCATCCACCACCGGGACGAGATGGACGGCATCCAGCGCCGCCTGCGCGACGTACCGGGCGTCACCGCGATCATCTACGACCAGACCTGCGCCGCCGAGAAGCGCCGCCGCCGCAAGCGCGGCACCTATCCCGACCCGGACGAGCGCGTGGTCATCAACGAGCTGGTCTGCGAGGGCTGCGGCGACTGCGGCGTCCAGTCCAACTGCGTCGCCATCCAGCCCGTCGAGACCGAGCTCGGCCGCAAGCGCCGCATCGACCAGTCCGCCTGCAACAAGGATTTTTCTTGTCTCAAAGGGTTCTGTCCGTCGTTCGTCACGGTCAAAGGAGGAAAACTCCGGCGGGGCAGCGAGACGGCCCGCAAGGCGCCCTTCCCGGTGCTGCCCGAGCCCACTTTGCCCGAGCTCGCCGAGCCCTACGGCATCGTCGTCACCGGCATCGGCGGCACGGGCGTCATCACCATCGCCGCCCTCCTCGGCATGGCGGCGCATCTCGAGGGCAAGGGCTGCAGCGCGCTCGACATGCTGGGCCTGGCCCAGAAGGGCGGCGCCGTCCTCTCGCATCTGCGCCTCGCCCCCACCGCCGCCGGCACGGGCTCGCCGCGCATCGCCGCCGGCACCGCCCGGCTGCTCCTCGGCTGCGACATGGTGGTGGCGGCCGGCAGGAGCGCGCTCCCGACCGTGGGCCGGGGCCGGACCCGCGTGGTCCTCAATCTCGAGCAGACCATGACCGGCGCCTTCACCCACGACCCCGACCTCGCCTTCCCGGCCGAGGCGATCCTGGGCGAGATCGCCCGCGCCGCCGGCCCGGAGGCGGTCGACCAGCTCGATGCCAGCCGCCTCGCCCGCCAGCTCCTGGGCGACGCCATCGGCGCCAACCTCCTCATGGTCGGCTTCGCCTGGCAGAAGGGCCTTCTGCCGCTCTCCCGCGAGGCCATCGAGCGCGCCATCGAGATCAACGGCGTGGCCGTCGCCTTCAACAAGCAGGCCTTTCTCTGGGGCCGCCGCGCCGCCCACGACCAGGCGGCCGTCGAGGCGGTGGCCCGCGCCGGCGAGGCCCCCCGGCCGCGCACGCGCTCGCTCGACGAGCTGATCGACCAGCGCGCGGCCTTTCTCGGCGGACTACCAGGACGCCGCCTGGGCCGCCCGCTACCGGGCAGACGGTCGAGCGCGTGCGGGCGGGCGAGGCGGCCGTCCTCCCCGGCACCCGGACGCTCACCGAGGCCGTCGCCCGCAACCTCTTCAGGCTCATGGCCTACAAGGACGAGTACGAGGTGGCCCGGCTCTACACGGACGGCGCCTTCGAGCGCCAGCTCCGGGCCGACTTCGAGAGCTGGGACCGCCTCGAGGTGCATCTGGCCCCGCCGCTGCTGGCCGACCGCGATCCCACCTCCGGGCATCTCAAGAAACGCCGCTTCGGCCCCTGGATGCTCCGGGCTTTTCGTCTTGTGGCGCGCTTCAGGAAGCTGCGCGGCACGCCCTTCGACATCTTCGGCCGAACCGCCGAGCGGCGCATGGAACGCCAGCTCATCGCCGACTACGAGTCCCTCCTCGACGAGATTCTTTCCTCGCTCACGCCCGCGAGCCACGCGCCGGCCGTTGCTCTGGCGAGCCTGCCCGCCGAGATCCGCGGCTTCGGCCACGTGAAAGAAGAAAACCTCGCGCGCGCCGAGGCAAAGAAAAAAAGGCTACTGGACGACTTCCGCGGCGCGGCACCGGCGCTCCACGCGGCGGAGTGACCCCTGGCGTCGATCTCCTCGACGCCCCGCCTCGCTTGACGGGCGGGCCGGTCGCTGGCAGGCGATCCGCCGTGCCGCCCACCCCCGCCATCCGACCTTTTCTCGATTTCCCTGCCGCCCACGGGATCGCTGCTGGCCCTCGACCTCTCGAAGCGCCGCATCGGCCTCGCCGGCACCGACGCCGGCCGCCGTCTGGTCACCCCGCTCCTGACCCTCGAGCGCCGCGGCCTCGCCGCCGACGTGGCCCGGCTCCAGCATCTCGTCCGCGAGCGGCAGGTCGTGGGCCTCGTGATCGGCTGGCCCCTCAACATGGACGGCAGCATCGGCCCCCGCGCCCAGGCCTGCCAGGACTGGGCCAAGGCCTTCTCGCAGGCCCTGGACCTGCCGGCCCTCCTCCAGGACGAGCGCCTGACCACCGCCGCCGTCGGCTTCGCCATCGAGGAAGGCCGCCTGCCCCGGCCCCGCCCCGGCACGCCCCTCGACCACTACGCCGCCGCCGTCATCCTCGAGGACGCGCTGCGGGCCATGGCCTCGGCGGCGACGCCGTAGAGAGAAGGCAAGGCTCCTTTACTCTCGCTAGCAGCGTACTGCCCGCGCGTGGCCCGCATCGGCGTAGGGGAGAATCCTGGCGTCACGGGTGACCACAGGCGCGTCGAGGGCGCGCGCCGTGGCGATGATGATGCGGTCGACCGGATCGGTGGGCGGTGTGCCGGGGAGGCGGGTCGAGGCGATCAGGATGGCCGGCGTGAGCGCCGCGAGGCGAAGGCCCGGCAGGGCCAGGAACCGCGAGAACCACGCTTCCGCCTCATCGTCCAGGTCGAGCTTTCCTTTCGCCGTCTTGGTGCCGATCTCCCAGGCGGTCATCGGCGAGACGAAGACGGCGTCCACCGCCTGGGCCGCCCGGATGGTGCCGCGCGCCGTCTCGTGCATGGGGTCGCCGTTGGCGAGCCACAGCACGGCGCAGGTGTCGAGCAGGACGGCGCTCAACCCTCCGCTTCCCAGACCTCTCCCGTCGGCTCGGTGAGATCGACGTCCGGCGGCACCCGCACGCTGCCGCGCATCGCGCCATGCAGCTCGACCGCCGGCAGCACCTCGGGCTCGCTCAACGGCCGCAGCTCGGCCACGGCGCGACCATGCCGCGTCAGGATCACACGATCCTGCCGGCCCGACGCGACCGCGTCGATGAAGCCGAGGCAGCGGCTCTTGAATGCGGTGACATTGATCCGCGCTGTCATCGGGGACCTCGAAGATGTGGACCGATAAAGTGGTCCATATTGTGGCGCCGAATCGTGTCGGTCAACAGGGCATGAGCCCCATTCTCGAGGAATCGGATCGTCGGCAAGGAGCTTTGCCACCACCGGACGTTCCCCTTCATGCCCGAACTCGGCTGGGCGGCCTACTTCCCCACAAAACGTTGCCTCGACGTCCGGCCGCTCGGGCGTGCCCGATCGAGGGGCGACTTAAAAGCCCAGACCGGACACTCACGCAGGCTCGGCAGCGCGGCCCGAAGCTTCTGGCCGATCGCGGCAAGGGGAGTTGGGTGGACTGTCACAGCAATTCCGTTCGACGGACCGATGTATGGCGGTCGCTAATCGTCGCGTCCGTGCCTCGGAAGCCTGAGCGTTAGGTCCGCCAGATCGTGCACAGTGGTCTGACCCTTCAAGATGCTGTCTAGCAAATTCTCGATCATATCTTCAGCATCCCTTGAGTTGATAGGGGAGAAGTGTGGCGCCAATATAAAATTGTACCAACTCAGCATCCGTATCCGTAACTTTACCTTTCCGGCAAGGTCCTTTACGCGACCGTTCACGGTCGTGGCTCCGTCGTCGTACTCCTCTCGAGTGACGTGACGCTTCCACAAGCGGCCATACTCGCCGTACTCCTCTCGGGCGCATCCGAGTCGCTCGATGCTCCGGGCCACGTCCACCGGATAGAGCCCGGTCGGCGGCATCGGGTCGACCTCGACGTAGACAAAATTTCGGAAGTACGACCCTCTATTCACGGCTACAACTCGCCGCATCCTATAATATTCTGTCTCACTAAAGTAGAAATTGAGCCTCCCAAAAGAGAGGATGCGCTCACGTTTGTAGCTTGTCACAGGGAGGGCGCTTGAGCCGCGGAACCACCACACGGGCGTGAGTGTTGCCCCGCGGGTCTTTACGCTAATCGGATCTTGCAACAGCACGTCCAGCCGATGAAGCGCCTCACGTGGATTATCGAATTCGCACAGCCCCCGGCACCCCGGGAATGCTGCAGCGAAGCGCTGCGAGAAAAAGACGGTTGAGTCTCTGAGTTGGTCAGGGTCAGCAGCGCCTCGATGCCCCGCACCGCCGTCGTGACCCGTCGAGACGTCTGACGCGCCGCCTGCGACGGGCGAACTGTCATTCCCCGGCTTTCGGCTCGCCGGGCCCGCTCGCCCGCGGAAGCGCAGCCACAGCCGGATCCCTACTCCCCTCGCCGCTGCTGCGATGGTGGACGCCGCGAGTTCTTGGAAGACGCCTGCGAAGAATGCGGCGATGGCCGCCATCATGATCCTCGTTGATCAGCCTGCCAGGGAACTCAGCCGCCTGTGCGCATCGCGCGATAAATGACGACGATGACCCTGCAGCCGCACTGTGCAGGAGAGCGGTCCGCAGTGTCTATTGTCTTTCTGCCTAGGCGAGCCGGCGCCTTGAGCAGTTGCGGTGGCAGCGAACTCAACTCCCCTTGGTTTGGTCAGGAAGGGTAGGGTCAACGACGACAGTGGGTACTTGCCTGCGAACCGTCCTCTCGCCACGCTCAGCGCTTCTGATTGAACGCCGAAGCCGGAGTCCAACTCTAAACGCTTTGATACACCTTTGGTGTGCAATCCGAGACGCAAAACGAACATTCAGAGATCAATTCGACGGTGACGGTGACGGGGCACTCTACTCTCCTCTCGTGCTCCCTACTCTCCTGTCGTGCTCCGAAGGGTAGGGCCAAGCCTAGCTGGAGTCACGTCGGCGAATCGCCCGCTCACTGCGACCTCCCCGGTGACGTGCCGTGGGCGGGAAGGTGAGGGGCGTGCGATCAGGCCAGACGGCGGCGTGACAAAAGAAAAGAATCACTTTTCGGTTGACAGAAGGTCTTAAACTCCTAGTACAAGGAGAAATGCCTTCTCCCTACCCCTCCCGCTCGCCCGTCTCGCTGCCCGGCGCCCGTCGCTGCCGGCTGGCACGCCGCCTCGCCGCCGGGCTCACCCCGGCCGAGGTCGCCGAGGTCGAGGCCACCACGGAGGAAGAAATCCAGGCGTTCATCGCCGACCGCGAGTTTTCTCGTCTCGTCGCCCAGTACCGGGCCGCCCGCGAGCTGCCCTTCGACGAGCAGGAGCGGCTGCTGATCGAGACGGCCATGGCCGATCTCCAGCATCTCGTCGACATGGGCGACCGCCGCGCCCTGATGTTCATTGTCTACGAGGCCAACCGCGGCCGGAGCCCGGCCGCAGCGGCTGGTCCAGCTCGTGCGGCGCACCTTCGAGCAGGCGACCGAGCCCAAGGCCATGCGGCCGGAGCCGACCGCGCCGCCCGAGCAGCATCGCGACTCGATGGCGGGCTACGGCCAGCATCCGCTGGGCCCGGCCCATGCCGCCGCCCCGCGCCTCGCCGACTTCATCGGCGCCGAGGCCGGCCGGGCCGCGCTGCGCGAGGCGGCGCGCGAGGCGGCGGCAGCCGACGCCCGAGGCGCCCGTCGCCCCGAGCGAGCCCGCTCCCGCCGCCGAGGCCGAGCTTCCCGCCCTGACCTGGTCCGCCTCGGGCGAGCCCATCGCGCCGCCCGGCTACCGCATCGTCTGGGTGCCCCGCCACCCGGGCGTCCCCGACCTGCCCGACGAGCTGCCGCTCTCCCCGATCGCCCGGCTCGCCCACGATTTTCCCGACTTCGCCGACTGGTTCATCCGCCGCGGCGAGCAGCGCCTGGCCGAGCTGGCCAAGGCCGCGCCCGAGCCGGACCGCCCCCAGAGGAGCGCGGGGCGGAAGCCCCTCGGGCCGTAGAAGAAGACAGACATGAGCCTTTTCCTCTGCTTCTGGGGCTCACCACTCGGCTCGCATCCGAGGGCGCATGGTCTCAGCGACCTCGAGGATGTCGCGAGCGTGGCATCGCGACCTCGGCAGGTCCGAGGATGCTGCGGAGCCGGAGGGGCAGAAGACGGATCTGCAGTCGGCCCGGCTACGCTTCCTTGCCGGGCCCGCTGGTCATCGCGGGCCAGGATGAGGGCCACGAGGATGATGGCGCCGTAGGCGGCGTCGATCCAGAAGGCGGCGATCTGCGAGAGGGTGAGGACGTTCTGGAGGATGCCGAGGAGGAGGACGCCGGTCAGGGCGCCCAGCAGGCGGCCCCGCCCGCCGTTGAGGCTGATGCCGCCGATCACCGCCGCCGCGAACACGTAGAAGATCATGTTCTGGCCCTGGCTGGCGACGGCCGAGGCGATGCGGCCGGTGAGCATGAGGCCGGCGAGGGCGGCCAGGAAGCCGCCGACGATGTAGATGCCCCAGGTCACCCGCTCGACCCGGATGCCGGCGGCACGTGCCGCCTCGGCGCTGCCGCCGATCGCGTAGAGGGCGCGCCCGATCCGGTGGTAGCGAAGAAAAAGGCCGAACAGCAGATAGAGGAGCCCGGCCACCCAGATCGAGACCGGCACGCCCAGCCATTTGGCGGTGCCGAGATAGAGGAAGGGCGCGGGCAGGTCGAAGAGGGTCTTTCCGTTCGTGATGCCGAGCGTCACGCCGCGCAGCAGGATGAGCATGGCCAGGGTGACGATGAAGGCGTTGAGGCGCAGGCGGACGACGAGAAAGCCGTTGATGAGGCCGATGGCCACGCCGACGGCCAGCACGACGGCGATCGCCAGATAGACGTTGAGGCCGAAGCCCGAGCCGCCATAGGTCGTGTCGGTGAGGATCAGCCAGGCGCCGAGCATGGGGCCGAGGCCCACGATCGATTCGAGCGACAGGTCGAACTTGCCGGTGATCAGGATCAGCGATTCGGCGATCACCAGGACCGAGAGCTCGGAGGACTGCTGGAGGATATTGAGGAAGTTGTCGGTCGTGAGGAAAGCGTCGCTGACGAAGTAGCCGGCGACGATGGCGAGGAGGATCGCCGGGACGAGGGTGAGCTCGCGGAAGCGGAAGGCGGAGACCCGCCGCCGCAGCGCGCCGCCCGGCGTCGCCCGTTCCATGGCCGCTCCGGCCGCCCGATCGCTCACCCTGCCCTTACCCCCTCGATCGCCGCGACCAGCTCGTGGTCCTGCCAGTCACTGCCCAGCTCGGCCACGAGCCGTCCCTTGAAGATCACCAGCACGCGGTCGCAGACCCCCAGCTCGTCCAGCTCGTCCGAGACGACGAGCACGCCCGTGCCGCCCGCTCGGGCCTTCTCGACGATCCCGAACAGCGCCGCCTTGGAGGCGATGTCGACCCCCTGGGTCGGGGCGATCAGGACCAGGACCTTGGGCTCGGAGGCGAGCGCCCGCCCCATCACCGCCTTCTGCTGGTTGCCGCCGCTCAGCTCGATGATCGGCTGCTCGGGCGACGAGGCCTTGATCTCGAGCGCGCCGATCAGGCGCTCGGCCTCGCGCTCGCGCGCCGCCGGCAGGACCAGGCCCAGCGGGCCCAGCCGCTCGACGATCGTCATGGTCAGGTTCTCGGCGACCGAGAGATGGGGGACGATGCCGCGCCCGTGGCGGTCGCGCGGCACGTAGCCGATGCCCCGCTGCCGCGCCAGCGCCACATCCCCGAAACGCAGCGCCGCACCGTCGACCAGGATCTCCCCGGCACTGGGCACGAGCAGCCCGGCGATGGCGTCCCCGATCTCCTCCTTGCCCGAGCCCGCGAGGCCGGCCAGGCCCACGCACTCGCCGGCCGCGATGGAGAAGCTCACGCCCTCGACGAGCCGGTCGAGGCTGACGCCCTTGACCTCGAGGCAGGGCCGGCCGACGCGGGACGGTGCCGCCATGGCCTGTCTCGCGCCACGCTCGCTGCCGGCCGCCGCCGCGTCGCCGACCATCGCCGCCACGACGCGCTCCTTGGGCATCTGGCGCGAGCGGCCCGTTGGCCACGACCTCGCCGTCGCGCAGCACGGTGACGCTGCCGCAGACCTCGTAGATCTCCTCGAGATGGTGGGAGATATAGAGAAATGTGACGCCGCCCGCCTGCAGCCGGTGGATGCGCTCGAACAGCCGCGCCACCTCGCGGCCCTCGAGCTGGGCCGTGGGCTCGTCCAGGATGATGAAGCGGGTGCCCTGCAGGAGGGCTCTGGCGATCTCGACGATCTGGCGCTGCTCGACGCTCAGGTCCTGGGCGTCCCGGGTGACGTCGATCTCGAGCCCCCACTCCTCGAGCACCTGCTCGGCCCGCCGGCGCAGGGCGGCCCAGCTGATCCAGCCGCCGGTGCCGGTCGGGTGGGCATTGAGAAAGAGGTTCTCGGCCACCGTGAGGGTGGGGATCACGGTCGAGCGCTGATAGACGCAGGCCACGCGCTCGCGCCAGGCCGCCCGCTCGGCGAGGCCGGGCGCCGCCGCTCCCGCGAGGCGCACGCGGCCCGTGTCGGGGGCGAGGAGGCCGGTGAGGATGCCGACCAGGGTCGACTTGCCGGCCCCGTTCCGGCCGACCAGGGCCCGCGAGTCGCCGGCCGGGATGGCGATCGAGACGTCCGTGAGCGCCCGGCTCGCGCCGAAGCTCTTGGAGATCCCGATCGCCTCGGCGACGGCCGTGCCCGCCGCCGCGCCGACACCGGCGCCTGCCATCGCCTCCGGACCTGCGTTGCTCGTGCCGCTGGGCCCCTACTTCACCTGGTTGCCCCAGAGGGTCTTGTCGTCGACGTTGGCCTTGGTGACCATCGGCGCCGGCAGGAGGTCCATCGGGTTGCCGTTGAGCTCGGCGATCCGGCTGTTGTGGTCGGTAGGCCCCTGCTTGAAGGTCTCGCCGGCGACGGCCGCCTCGAGATAGGAGAGGCCGTACTTCACATAGAGGTCGAGCGGCTGCGAGATGGCGGCATTGAGCATGCCGTCCCGGATCCTCTGCAGCGCCAGCGGCGTGCCGTCGATGCTGATGAGGTAGATCTGGCCGGGCTCGCCGACATTCTTGAGCTTGCCGGCGCTCTTGAGGACGTTGAGGACGCCGGCCAGCATGACCGAGTCGCTCTGCATGTAGATGCCGGCCAGATCGGGCGTGGAGGTCACGATCGTCTGCGCCACGGACGTCGCCTTGTCCGTCTTCCAGTAGGTCGGCCGCTCGATGAGCTTCATGTCGGGGAAGCTCTTCTTCATGCAGTCGTCGAAACCGGTGGTCCGGTCGCGGCCGTTGGTCGTGGCCTGGTCGCCCATCAGCGACAGCACGGTGCCCTTGCCGCCCAGGGCCTTGCCCATGGCCTGGCAGGCATCCTCGCCCATCCGGACATTGTCGGCGCGGACGATCATCGCGAGCTTGCCGCGTGCCGGTGCTATGTCGATCGAGACGACCGGTATCTTCTTCGTCTCCGCGAAGGCGAGGGCCGGGACGATGGCGTCGCTGTCGGTGGGCACGACGATGATGCCCTGCGCCCCCTGGGCGATGATGTTGTGGAAGTCGGTGATCTGCTTGCCGGCGTCGCCGTTGGCGTTGGCGACGGGCAGGGTCTTGAGCCCGGCCTTCTTGGCGGCCGCCATGGTCAGGTCGACCTGGATGGCCTGGAAGGGGTCGGTCAGGAATCCGACCGAGTAGCCCATGGTGAAGGGCTTCATGTCGGCCGCCGCCGCCCCACCGGCGCAAAGGCCGACGGCCGCCGCGAGCGATGCACCCGCTGCCAGCGCACCTAATCCGAGGCTTCGAGCTCTCGTGGTCATCTTCGTGCCTTCCCGTGATCCGTGGGGCGTTTCCGCAAGCCTTCGCGGGCTTGACCCGTTGCGGGTGCGATGCAGGCTCGGTTGCGCGATGCCGCACCGCGACCGGAGCGGATACTAGCCACGATCCACCAGCGGCGAAAGGCTGCCAGGCCAACGTCCCGAGCATTTTTCTGGGCCACAACGGCCGACGCGCGCCGCGATCCCCGGCCCGTGCGGAGACGATGGCCGAACGTCCGAGGCTCGCGTAGGAACAGGCGCGTCTGCCGCGAGGCGGGGCGGCTCCGCCCCGACGAAGATCAAGAAAGGGAGCTGAGATGGACCTCGGGTTGAAAGGCAAGGTTGCGGTCATCACCGGCGGCAGCGTCGGCATCGGGCTGGCGGTCGCCAAGGGACTCGCCGCCGAGGGCGTGGATCTCGTCATCGCCGCCCGGGACGGCGAGCGGGCACGCCGGGAGGCCGAGGGGATCGCCGCGGCCCACGGCGTGCGGGCCGTGGGGCTCGCAGCCGACGTCGGGACGACCGAGGGTTGCGCTGCCGTGGTCGAGGCGACCCGGACGGCCTTCGACGGCTGCGACATCCTCATCAACAATGCGGGCTCCGGCAGCAACGAGACGATCCTCGAGGCGCCGGACGAGAAGTGGCAGCATTACTGGGACTTGCATGTGATGGCGGCCGTACGCCTGGCGCGAGGCCTCGCCCCGGGAATGGAGCGGCGCGGCGGCGGGGTGATCCTCAACAACGGCTCGATCTGTGCGGCCCAGCCGCTCTGGTACGAGCCGATCTACAACGTCACCAAGGCGGCGCTCGTCATGCTCTCGAAGAACCTCGCGAACGAGCTGGTCCCGAAGAACATAAGGGTCAACGCGATCAACCTCGGCTTCGTGCTGACCCCGGACTGGGTCAAGACGGCGACCGAGCTGACCAAGGGAACCGAGCGCAGCTGGCAGGACTACATCCAGGAGATCGCCACGGCGCAGGCGCCGATCGGCCGCTTCGCCTCGCCCGAGGAGGTCGCGAGCTTCTTCGTCTTTCTCTGCTCCGAGCGGGCGACCTACAGCGTGGGCTCGACCTATTTCGTGGATGGCGGGATGCTCAAGGTCGTCGGCTGATCCCAGAGTGGGGAGCAGTGCCGGAGGGGCGGCTGCACGAGTCCGCCGGTCGCGGCGACCGGCGCGATGGGGCGTCGGGCGGGAGCCCCGGTCGAGACGGTCCTGCGTGCCGCGATCGGGCTGCCCGACCCAGAAGGTGCCCATGCCCCTCCAGGGGCCCGTTGCACGCAAGGGGCATCCTTGCAATAGTGGGCGGTCGGGTTCGGGAGTGCCGCAATGGTCCGCGTCGCCTACGGGAAGCATTCGGCGGCCGCCGAGGTGGTGAGGCAATGTCTCTCCTCGCTGGATGCGATCGAGCCGCACCTGCTCCTCGCCTTCTGCGGCGGAAAGCACGATCCGAAGACGATCCTCGCCGCCCTGCGCGGCGCGTTCGGAAAGGACGTGCCGATCGTGGGCGGCTCGGCCGCGGGCGTGATCTGGCGCGAAGGCTTCGGCTATAGCGGGCTCGAGCTCGGCATCGCCGCCTTCGTCAGTCAGGACCTCGCGCCGAAGATCGTCGTCACCCACGATCTCCAGAAAGGGGAGCAGGCGGCGGGCCGAATCCTGGGCGAGCGCATCGCCGGGGTCGCGGCCGACGGATCGGTGGTGCTCTTCTTTTACGACAGCGTCGCGAGCCAGGCGCCTCTGCGCCTCCATCCCGCGAGCGCCCTCGTCGAGGGCCTCGAGGCCGGCCTCGGCGGACGCTCGGTCCGCTTGATCGGCGGCGGCACGCTGACCGACATGAACCTGTTCGATGCCTGGATCTTCGACGGCCGCGATGTGGTCAAGCATGCGGCAGTGGCGCTCGTCTTCCCGCCGACCGTGGCGGAGGAGACGGCCATCTTCCATGGCTGTCGCCCCGTCAGCACGTTCATGGACATCACGCGGATCGATGGTGCCGAGGTCTTCGAGCTCGATGGCGAGCCGGCGCTCGGCGTGATCGAGCGGATGATCGGTGTTCGCCCGGGAAACGCCAAGACGCAGGAGCTGTCGCTCATCGCCACGCTCGGCGAGAAGCAGGGCGACCCCTTCGCTCCCTACGACGAGAACAGCTACGTCAACCGCCTCATCCTGCATACCAATCACGCCACCGGCTCGATCACTCTCTTCGAGCCGGATTTCCAGCTCGGCACGCGTGTTCAGATCATGAGCCGCGACAACTCGCTCATGCTCGACAGCGTCCGTGACGGTGTGGCCTCGATCAACCGACGCATCGCCGGTCGTCAAGCCTTGCTGGGCCTCTATATCGACTGTGCCGGCCGGGCGAGCGCCCGCAGCGGGGCCGCGATCGAGGAAGCGGAGATCGTGCAGCGATCCTTGGATCCTTCCGTGCCACTTATCGGTTTCTACTCGGGTGTCGAGATCGCCCCCTTTGCGGGCTATAGCCGGCCGTTGGACTGGACCGGCGTCCTGACGGTGCTAGAGCATCGCGGATGAGCGGTATCGACCGATCGCCGCGCGCTCCCATACCGGGCCAACCGGAGCGGGAGCTCGCCTACTACCGGCGGGAATGCAACGACCTCGGTGCCCGGCTGCTCCGCCTCCAGGAGGAGCAGAGCCAGGCGTTTCGCGAGGCACGGCGCAGCCGGACGGTGGCGAAGCTGATCCGCGAGATCCACCGTCTCGCCGACAGCGGGCTCGGCCCGGACGAGCTCGGCGGCCCGATCCTCGAGGTCATCGTCGACAACGCCCTGTGCGATGGCGCCGCCATTCTCGTCGAGGAGCCGCCCGGCAGCGGCTCCTTCATCGTGAGCAACGCGATCGGGCTGAGCGAGACTCCGGTCGAGCCGACGGTGGTTCCGAGCCCGCCGGCCTTTTTTCTGACCACGGCGCAGACCCCGCTGGAGCCGCCCGCCTACGAGCTCACCGGCATCCTGCGGATGCCCTATATCCTCTGGGCCTACGATCGCCCGAGCGGCCAGGCCCTGGTCATCGGCAACCGGTCGGAGGCCAATGTCAGCCGCCCCTTCGAGCGCGGCGACCAGGAGCTCATCGAGGGAGCGCTCTCCGTCTATCTCGACGTGATGGCGCGCAAGCGCGGCGAGATGCAGCTGCGCGAGGCCAAGGAGGCCGCCGAGGCGGCACGCCACGAAGCGGAGGAGGCGCGGGCCGTGGCCGAGCAGGCGGCGCGGGCGAAGTCCGAGTTCCTGGCGGCGATGAGCCATGAGATCCGCACGCCGATGACGGGTGTCCTCGGCATGGCCGACCTGCTCGCCAACGAGAAGCTGTCGGAGCGCCATCAGGGCTTTGTGAGGACGATCCGCTCGTCCGGCCGTCACCTCCTCGCCGTCATCAACGACATTCTCGACTTCTCGCGCATCGAGTTCGGGCCGGCTCGACCTCGAGCACATCGACTTTTCCCTCCGGGACCTGTTTGCCGAGCTTCGCTCGCTGCTGGAGCAGCAGGCGCTCGATCGCGCCCTCGGCCTCGACGTGGAGGTCGCCGAGGCCTTGCCGCCGATGGTCCGCGGCGATCCGACGCGCATCCGGCAGATGCTGCTGAACCTCGTCGGCAATGCCCTGAAGTTCACGCGCGAAGGCGGCGTCCGGGTCAGCGTGACCGGCACGCCGGCGGGGGAGCGGCAGGTGCGCCTGCGGGTCGAGGTGCGGGATACCGGGATCGGCATTCCGGCCGAGCGGCAGGCGGCCCTGTTCGAGCCCTTCAGCCAGGCCGAGACCTCGACCACGCGCAACTATGGCGGCACCGGCCTCGGGCTCGCCATCTGCAAGCGGCTGGCCGAGGCGATGGGCGGCGCCATCGGCCTCGAGAGCACACCCGGGGCCGGCAGCGTCTTCTGGTTCGAGCTGCCGCTCGAGGTCTGCGATGCCGTGCCCGGCGCTGGTCCGGTGGCCCTCAACGGGGCCGAGGTCGCTCCCCTTCGAGTGCTCGTCGTGGACGACGTCTGGGTCAATCGCGAGCTGTTGGGGGCGATGCTCGGTGAGCACGGTCACGAGGTGCTGTTCGCCGAGGACGGCCTCGATGCCGTCCGCGTCGTCGGGGACGAGCGCCTGGATGTCGTGCTGATGGACGTTCGGATGCCCGTGCTCGACGGCGTGGAGGCCACCCGCCGCATCCGCGGCATGGCTGCCCCGGCATCGGCCGTGCCGATCCTCGGCCTGACGGCGAACATCATGGAGGACGAGCACCAGCGCTACGTCAGTGCCGGGATGGACATGATCCTCACCAAGCCCGTCGTGTGGCCGGATCTGCTCGCCGTTCTGGCAGACGTCGCCGCCGGACGCAGCCTCGGCAGGAAACGGACCGGCTCCTGAGCAGGAGCCCTCGCGGGCCGCTCGACCTCGCTGCCCGAGCGAGGTGAATCGGGCCACCGCGAAGGCGCCGCGCGCCGGCGCCCCGCCTCGACCGGCCGGGCAATCAGCGAGAGCGGCGAGCAGCAGCTTTCATGCCGTATCGGGGAAGACCTGCCTCCCCGGCACCTGCTCGCCTGTCGAGCGAGCACCTCGCGCGAGAGAATTCGCCACCGACCGGGTGGGCCCAAGCGGTCCGCGCCATCGGCCACGACCTGTGTCCCGCCCCTCGAGATCGAGACGGGGCTTGCATAACCGCAGGTCAAGACCCGTCCATGAAACGGGCAGGTTCATGATAAGAGCGAACCTGAACCATGTGGTGAATGACCGCCAAGGTCATCCTTACCGCAGGTGTCGAGCCCCGTGATCGCCGATCGGTCATCGGTCCGGCAGCCACGTTCTGACGTTTGGTCACAAGGAAGGGAACACACAATGATGACCGCGACTCTGTCGATGGAGTCCGACGCCGCCACGCCTGCCCGGGGACGCGTCGACCATCGAGCGCAGATGGCGGCCCGGCTGCCGGGCGTGGTCCAGCCGTTCCTCACCTGGCTGACCGCTCGCCCGGCACCCGGCGAGAGCGCGCGCGAGCGGCCGGGCTGGACCTTCGTCAGCCAAGCCCTGCTCTGGATCGCGGTCGGGGTGTCCCTGGGCGTGCTGGCGCTCCAGGTCGGCCTGCCGCTCGCCTGCCTGCTGCTCCCGGTCTCCCTCCTGGCGACGAGCTGCGGCCTGGGGCTGTTCCAGGTCGTCGTCTTCCATCACTGCTCGCACGGCACCGTCTTCGCGCGGCGCGAGCACAACCGGCTTGTCGGGCGGCTGACCTCGGCCCTGCTGCTCTTCAAGCACTTCGACGCCTACAAGCAGGAGCACATGCAGCACCACAACGCCCGCAAGCTGCTGACCGAGGAGGACGAGTTCGCGGACTTCGTCCTCAACATGTGCCGCCTCGAGCCGGAGGTGCCCAAGGCCTACCTCTGGAGGCGAGTATTGCTGGGGGTCGTCTTCTCACCCGCCTTCCACCTGAGGTTTCTGCAACGGCGGGTCCGGGCCGCCCTGATGTCGCCGGACAAAACCCACAACGCCATCGGCATCACCGCCTGGCTCGCGGCGACCGGCGCCGCCGCCGCTACCGGCTGCCTTGTCCCGTTCCTGGTCGTCTGGGTGCTGCCGCTCACCATGCTCCTGCAGATGGCGACGGTGGGCCGCATTCTCGGCGAGCATCGGTTCCCCGAGCCGGCGCTGATCGCCGCGCGCGGCCGCGAGTTCGTCTGCCGGGCCACGGCCGGGGTCTTTCCCGGCGTCGCCACGCCCGAAGAGGCGGCGGACACGCTCCGCGGGCTCGGCCTCTGGATCGGCTGGTGGCTCAACATGCTGACCGTGCAGCTCTTCGTGCGCGTCTTCGTCCTGGTCGGTGATGCGCCCTGCCACGATTTTCACCATCGCCGGCCCGCCGGAAACCAATGGACGAGCTACATTCATGCCCGGCAACAGGACGTCGACGCCGGGTGTCCGGGCTATCCGCTGAACTATGGCGAGACGTGGGGCCTGTTCCGTGCGATCGACGAGAACCTCGCGACGCTCGCCGCCACGCCTCGGGAGGTGTTCCAGCAGCAGGCGGCGTGAGGCGCGGCAGGCGCCGTCGCTCCGCTCGGGCGATCGCCCCGCGGGCCGGCGCTGGTCCTGGCAGCCGCCTGCCCGAGCCTCTATAGACCCGGGCAGCCCATCCCATGGAGGTCCGCCATGACGGTGCTCGATCGGTTCCGGCTCGACGGCAAGCGCCTTTTCATCAGCGGCGGCAGCCGCGGGCTGGGGCGGGCCATGGCGCTGGCCATCGCCGAGGCGGGCGCCGACGTCGTCCTGAGCGGGCGGGACGAGGAGAGCCTCGAGCGCACCGCCGGCGAGATCCGCGCGCTCGGACGGCAGGCGGTGGCAGTCAGGGGCGACATGGCCGAGCCGGAATCCTGCGAGCGGATCTGCGAGGAGGTCCTGGCGCGGCTCGGGCCGATCCAGATCCTGATCAATAATGTGGGCGGCCGGCGCGAGAATATCGCCACCGAGGACATGCCGACCGAGACGTGGCGCAGGCTCGTGGACCTCAATCTGACGAGCTGCTTCGTCTGCACCAAGCTCATCGGCGGGGCGATGGTGCGGGGCGGGCAGGGCGGGCGGATCATCAACATCGCCTCGATCAACGCGCTGGTGGCCGGCCGCGACATCGGCGGCCGGCACTACGAGGCCAGCAAGGCGGCGGTCCTGCAATTCACCCGTGCCGTGGCGGCCGATTGGGCGGCGGCCGGCGTCACCGTCAATGCCATCTGTCCCGGGCTCTTCATGACCGAGCCCAACAAGCGCTGGCAGAGCCTCCACCCCGAGATGATCGAGGGCATCCGGGCGCGCACGCCGATGGGCCAGTTCGGCGAGCCCGAGGACCTGGGGCCGCTCGCCGTCTATCTCGCCTCGGACGCCTCCCGCTACATGACCGGAGCCGCGCTGGTGATCGACGGCGGCTATACGCTCTGGTGAGCGAGCCGGCGTCGGCCGGCCGGTTTCCGGAGGGCTTTCTCTGGGGGGTCTCGACCTCGGCCTTCCAGATCGAGGGAGCGCTCGGCGAGGACGGCCGCGGGCCCAGCGTCTGGGACGCCTGGATGCGCCAGCCCGGGCGGATCGCCGACGGCGCCACGGCTGAGGTGGCCTGCGACCACTATCATCGCTGGCCCGAGGATATCGACCTTCTCGGCCGGCTGGGCGCCGGCGCCTATCGCTTCTCGATCGCCTGGCCGCGGGTGATGCCGGAAGGGCGCGGGCCGCCCAATGCCAGGGGTCTCGACTTCTACGATCGCCTCGTCGACGCGCTTTTGGCCGCCGGCATCGAGCCCTGGGCCTGCCTCTATCATTTCGACCTGCCGCAGGCGCTCGAGGAGGCCGGCGGCTGGCGCAGCCGCGACACGGCGCTCCGCCTCGGCGAGTACGCGGACGCTGTCGGGCGGCGCCTCGGCGATCGGGTCAGGCGATTCGCCACCATCAACGAGCCCAACATCGTCCTCTGTTCCGGCTACGTCCTCGGGCTCCACCCGCCGGGACGACGGCCGCCTGTCGACTGGCTGCGCGCCACGCACCATCTGGCGCTGGGCCATGGCGCCGCCGCGGCGGCGCTACGGGCGTCGGCGCCCGGGCTCGAGATCGGGCCCATTCTGTCGCTGGGCCCGGTCACGGCGGCGTCACGGACGCTTCGCGACCGTGCGGCCAGGTCCCTCGTCAATCTCGTCTGGCGCCGCGCGCTCCTCGAGCCGCTGCTGCTGGGGCGCTACCCGCGCCGGCTGAGGCCGCTGATCGCCCCCTTCGTCCGGCCGGGGGACATGGCAGCAGATCGCCGGCGGCCGCGACTATCTCGGGCTCAACCACTACAGCCGCGCCCGAATCAAGGCGGGCATCGGCGCAGGTGCCCGGCTGGGCGTGCAGCAGGCGCCGCCGCCCGCCGGCCGGGGGGTCACCGCGATCGGCTGGGAGGTTGATCCGGAGGCTTTCCGGGAGCAGCTTCTCGAGCTCAAGGACCGCTATGGCAATCCCAGGGTTTATGTGACGGAGAACGGTGCGACCTTCCCGGACCGGCCGGATGGTCGGGGCCGCGTGGACGATGTCGAGCGCGTCGCATACTTCCGCGGCTATCTAGCTGCGCTCGCCGGGGCGATCGATCGGGGCTGCGCCGTCCGGGGCTACCTGGTCTGGACGTTGCTCGACAATTTCGAATGGACCGAGGGGTACACGCAGCGGTTCGGGATCGTCCGCGTCGATCGGGAGACGCTGGACCGCACTCCCAAGGCGTCGTTCGATTTCCTCAGCCGGGTGTTCCGTTCCAACGCTCTGCCGCCCTGACGCGCGTCAGAGACGAGCCAGCCGCTCGATCAGAAGATCAAAAAAGCCCGGGGCGTCGGCCTCGGCCATCAGGGTCGCGTTCGCGGGCCTGCCGGACTTGCCGAACCAGTCCACCACCGAGCGGCCGCGGCAGAGGCCCTCGGTCTCGATCGCCACATGAGAGGCCTTGCCCGAGAAGAGCGCCGGCCTCAGCAGCCAGGCGATCGTGCAGGGATCGTGGAGCGGGGCTCCGGCGAGGCCGTGGCGCTCGATGTCGTGGCGGCCGTAGAAGTCGAGGATGGCGGCGACGGTCGTCGCCACGGGCGTGCCGAGATCGCGGATGCGGTCCAGCCGCTCGCTGGTGGTCAGCACCGTGTGGGTGACGTCCAGGTCGAACATCACGATGGGTGCGCCGGACTCGAGGACGACCCTGGCGGCGTGCGGATCGACGTAGAAATTGAACTCGGCCGAGGCGGTGACGTTGCCGAGGCTCGCGGGCACCCCCATCAGCACGATCTCGGCAAGCCTCGGGACGATCCGTGGCTCCTCGATAATGGCCAGGGCGACGTTGGTGAGGGGACCCGTGGGGACGAGGGTGACGCTGCCTTCGGGCCGCGCCATGACGATGTCGATGATCGCCTGGACGGCGTGGGTCGGGGCCAGCGGCAGCGTCGGCTCCGGCAGCATCACGCCATTCAGGCCGGTCTCGCCGTGGACCTCCTCGGCCGTGACCAGCGGGCCCAGGATCGGCCGGGGGCAGCCGGCGTGTACCGGCACGTCCGTGCGCCCACTGAGCTCGACGATGCGCCGGGCATTGCCGACGATGCGGGCGAGCGGCACGTTGCCGGCGACCGTCGTGACGGCCAGGACCTCGAGCTGCTCGGGGCTGGCCAGCGCCATGAGGAGAGCCACGGCGTCGTCCTGGCCGGGATCGCAGTCGATGATGATGCTGCGCGGTGACAAGGAGAGCTCCCTGGCTAGCCCTGGGTCAGCTTGAACTCGATCCGCCGGTTGCGCTGGTAGGCCTCCGGCGTGTCGCCGGGATCGAGCGGGTGATACTCCCCGAAGCCCGCCGCGGCCAGCCGGTCGGGCGGGATTCCCTGGGCGATCAGGAACTTGACCACGGCGACCGCTCGCGCCGTCGAGAGATCCCAGTTCGAGGCGAAGTAGGTGTTGGCGCGGACCGGCACCTTGTCGGTGTAGCCGTCGACCTGGAGCACCCAGCCGATGTCGCTCGGGATGTCGGCCGCCACCTGCTTCAGCGTGTCCGCGAGCTCGGTCAGCTTCTGCTGGCCCTGGTCACCGATGTCGGCCGAGCCCGAGCTGAAGAGCACCTCCGACTGAAAGACAAAACGGTCGCCGACGATGCGGATGTCGTCCCGGTTGCCGAGGATCTGCTTGAGACGGCCGAAGAACTCCGAGCGGTACTGCTGCAGCTCCTCGACCTTCTTGGCCAGCGCCTCGTTCAGCTTCTGGCCGAGATCGGCGATCGTCACCTGCTGGCTCTTGACCTGGGCCGAGGTGGTGTCGAGCACAGTGCTGACCGCCTGGAGCTGGGTCGTGGCCCTGGTCAGGAGGTCGGTCAGGCGCTCGACCTGCGCGGTCGTGGCCTGGAGCTTGGCCGCCTGATCCTGGCCCTGCCGCTCGAGCTGGCCGGCCCGAGCCTGGCTGGCCTTCAGGGCGTCCTGGGTCTTCTCGAGCTCGCTCGTGGCCGTCTGGGCCTTGGTCTCGCTGCCGCTCAGGGTCGCATCGAGGGCGGCGAGCTTCTGCTCGAGATCCTTGATACGGACGTCCCGCTCGTCCTGGACGGTCTGGAGCTGGGTCGAGAGCTGCTGGCGGTCCTGCTGCAGGGTCTGGACGGTCGAGCCGAGCGCGTCGGTCTTGGCCTTGAGGGACTCCGCGGTCTCGGTCTTCGTCTTGAGCTGGTTGGTCGCGGCGTCGACCTGCTTCTGCAGATATTGCAGGGACTGGTTTCGCTTCGCCTCGGCGTCGCTCATCCGAGCCAGCTGATCCTGCATCTTGCGGACCAGTGCCTCGACCTCGTCGAAGCTCGGGGCACCCGCCGTCGCGCCCGCGGAGCCCGCGGGCGCTGGAGGTGTTGCGGCCGTTGACGATGCCGAGCCGGCGGCAGGGGGCGGCGTGGCGGCTGGCGTGGCCTGCGCCGTCTGCGCCGGATCGGCGGCGACCGCCGACCCGGCCACGAGCGTCAAAAGCGACGCGGCCAGCAGAAGCGTCTCGATGGATCGGGCCATGCGCCCTGCTTCCTCCCTCGGTCGAGGCGCCGAGCATAGGGCGGTCGCGGGGCCGCTCAAGGGCCGACACGCGACGGCCCTCTGGCCAAGGGCCCGGCTCTGCGCCACTCTCGACCGTGATGGCACGGACCAAGGGACAGAGCGGGCGCTTCTGGCGCACCAAGGCGATGGCCGAGATGAGCCCGGCCGAGTGGGAGTCGCTCTGCGACGGCTGTGCGCTCTGCTGCCAGATCCGGGTGGAGGACGACGACACGGGCGAGCTGGCGCTCACCGATGCCGCCTGCCGCCTTCTGGACCTCTGCACGCATCGCTGCCGGGATTATGCGAACCGCCAAGCCAACGTGCCGGACTGTGTCAAGGTCACGCCCGAGAACGTCCTGAGCCTCGACTGGTTGCCGCACAGCTGCGCCTATCGGCTCGTAGCCTTCGGCCATGACCTGCCGGCCTGGCATCACCTGATCTGCGGCGATCCCGAGCGGGTGCACACGCACGGGCCCTCGATGCGCGGCGACCTCGTCAGCGAGGACGACGTGGAGTGGCCGAGCTGATCGGTCAGCCGCTCCGGCGCAGCTTCGGCGCCGGGCGAGGCGCGTCTGGAAATAAGAGCATTCCTCGGTCGTGCCGGGCTCGGTGGTCCAGATTGGCCGCGCTGGCCGTGCATACATCTGATTGCAGATAGTCTTGGTGGCTACAATCCCTGCGGCGTCGCCCCAACTCAGGCCGCGCTTGGGCTCTCCACTAGGTCCTGTTTTCAAAGCCACATGAGGATGGCGGCGAGGTGAACGAAGGCGAGATAGGAGCTGGCGAGCTTGTCGTATCTGGTGGCGAGATGGCGGTGCTCTTTCAGACGCCCGACCAGCCGTTCGACGACGTTGCGCTCGCGATAGATGCGCCAGTCCATCAGGCAGGGCCGGGTCTCGGTAGCGAGCTGCGGGATGATGGCGGTGATGCCGCGACGACGGAGGTGCTCGCGGACCGGCCGGCCGGTGTAGCCACGATCGGCCAGCAGGGCTTGTGGTCGACGGCGCGGCCGGCCGGGGCCCGATCGCCTGACCGCACCAGCCGCCATCAGGGGCTGGAACGCGGTCTGCTCGTGGCGCTCGCCGGCGGTCAGGACGAAGGCGATGGGTCGCCCGTTCCGCTCGCAGCGCACATGGAGCTTGCTGCCGAAGCCATGATCGGCAGCAGCCGATCATCCGTCAGCGCAGCTGCGGCCGTCAGGAGACGGCCGAGGGGGCGAGCGGCCGAGCGCCTGGCTCTCCTGCCCCCTTTGGCGCCGGCGGCGTGACGATGGGCGCGGATGCTGGTGCCATCGATCATATGGACGCTCCAGTCGAGCCGGCCCGCGGCGTCGCCCGCCTGCTGGAGCCCGGCCAGGATCCGTTGCCACAGCCCGCTCCTGGTCCAGCGGTAGAAGCGCGTCGCCACCGTCCGCCACGGCCCGTAGCGCTCCGGCAGATCGCGCCACGGCACGCCCGTCTTGCTCAGCCACAGCATGGCGTTGATCATGGTGCGGTGGTCCCGGGCGGGTCGCCCCGTCCGCGGCCGTTGCGGCGGCAGCAGCGGCGCCAAGCGCCGCCATGCCGCATCCGTCAGCTCGTGTCTGCTCATGTGGCAGGGCAATACACCGAGCTAACCCACTTTGAAAACAGGCCCTAGAAGGCCGTCGAGCACCACGTCACGGTCGAAGTCAGCTCCCTTTTGATGCCAGTCGGAGACGTGAAGCCAGGAGATCGACGCCATCAGTAACCGCCCCTTGCCGTCGGCAGGCCACCAAATTCACTGCTCCGTCCGCATTGACGGAGGGCTTGCGGTGACGCCACATCGGAGATGAGGATATACCAGCGTTCCGACGATTTCGAGCGGTAGTCTATCATACTGTGAGGAGGGAGAGGTGCACGAACGAGCTCAGTCGCCCCCGAGGAACGCTGACGTGGCTGCGAGCGTCTCGCCGGCGGCGGGAACGAGGCGGGCACGGTTGATGAAGCCGTGGACGAGGCCGGGCTCCTGACGAAGGCGGGAGGGAACGCCCGCTTCCTGGAGGCGCTCGTGGAGCTGGAGGGTGTCGTCGCGCAGCACGTCGAGCTCGGCGGCGACGAGGAAGCTGCGCGGGAGGCCCCGGAGGTCGGCCAGGAGGGGGGAAATCAAGGGATCGCTGCGGCGGCGGCCGGTCGGGTCGTACCAGTCGAAATACTGGGCCATGGAGGCCCGGGAGAGGCCGAAGCTGCCATCGGCGAACTCGCGGTAGGACGGCGTGTCGAGGTCGTGGCCGTAGATGCCGTAGAAGAGGAGGAGGGTGGCCGCGGCCTCGGCCCGGTCGCGGAGGGCCAGGGCCGTGGCGAGGGCGAGGTTGGCACCGGCCGAGGCGCCGCCGAGCGCGATCCGCGTGGGGTCGAGACCGAGTTCCGCGCCTGTCGCCCTAAGCCAGGCTACGGCCGCGACGCAGTCCTCGAGGCCGGCCGGGTAGGGGTCTTCGGGCGCCAGTCGGTAGGAGAGGGCGGCGACGCTCCAGCCGCTGGCGCTCGCGAGTGCCCGGATCGCCGGCTCGTTCTGGAGCACGCTGCCCTGCGCCCAACCGCCGCCGTGGATGTAGAGGAGCACAGGCGTGGGGGCGCCGCTGCTGCGGGCGGCTGCCCGGAAGAGGCGCACCGGCACGTCGCCGTTCGGGCCGGGCGCCCGGTGATCCTCGATTGCCGGGAGGGCCGACAGGCCCTCGTTCCAGAAGGCAGCGGCGGCGATGCCGCGGGCGCGCTGCTCGGCAAGGTCACGGGGTGGCGGCAGGCTGTTGGCCACCGCCAGCTCGTGGCCCATCGCCTCGGCCATGCCGGGGGCGAGGCGGGCGCGTACCGCCGGCAGGACGAGATCGGCGCTCATGACGGGTCCTGGTAGCGGTGGCGTCGGCGGGTGCCGCGCTCGCTCGGGTCCGGGCGGGGCACGGCCGAGAGGAGGGCCTGGGTGTAGGGATGCTGCGGCTGGGTGCAGACCTCCTCGGTCTCGCCCTGCTCGACGATGCGCCCGCGATACATGACGGCGATCCGGTCGCAGAAATAGCGGATCACCGCGATGTCGTGGCTGATGAAGATGAAGCTGAGGCCGAGGCGCTCCTGGAGGTCGAGCAGCAGGTCCAGGACCTGGGTCCGGAGGCTGACGTCGAGGGCCGAGGTCGCCTCGTCGGCGACGACGATCCGGGGCTCGAGGGCGATGGCGCGGGCGACGCTGATGCGCTGGCGCTGGCCGCCCGAGAAGGCGTGGGGATAGCGCTCGACCGCCGAGGGCGGGAGGTCGACGAGCTCCAGAAGCTTCGTCACCCGCTCGCGCAGGGCGGCGCCCTGGGCGATGCCGTTGACGAGCAGGGGCTCGCCCACGATCTGGCCCACGGTCATGCGGGGATTGAGCGAGGCGAAGGGGTCCTGGAACACCATGCGCAGCTCGCGGCGCATGCGCTTCAGCTCGGCCCCCTGCACGGTCGCGAGGTCGTGCTCCCGGCCGTCGGCGGCCTGGTAGAGCATCTGGCCGCCCGAGGCGTCGTAGACCCGGAGCAGGCAGCGGCCGAGCGTCGTCTTGCCCGAGCCGCTCTCGCCGACGATGCCCAGGTTCTCGCCCTCCCTGAGGGTGAGATCGACGTCGGCGACGGCGGCCAGCGTGTCCTTGCGGCGCCTGAGCCAGCCGCTCGTGCTGTGGAATTCTTTTCTCAGCATCTCGAGGCGGAGGATCGGTGCCCCGAGCGGCCGGCGCTCGCGCATGGCGAGGCGGCGGATCGAGGGCTTGTCGAGCTCGACCACGGCCTGCAGCAGCATCTTGGTGTAGGGGTGCCGCGGTCGGTCGAAGATGGCGTGGACGTCGCCCTGCTCGACCAGCTTGCCGTAGCGCATGACGGCGATCTCGTCGGCGATCTCGGCCACCACGCCCATGTCGTGGGTGATGAACATGACGGCCATGCCGTGCTCGGCCTGGAGCCGCTTGATGAGGTCCAGGATCTCGGCCTGCGTCGTGACGTCGAGCGCGGTGGTCGGCTCGTCGGCGATCAGCACGGTCGGGTTGCAGGCCAGCGCCATGGCGATCACGGCGCGCTGGCGCATGCCGCCCGAATACTCGAACGGATAGCGGTCGATCGCCTGCTCGGGGCGCGGGATCTCGACCCGGCGCAGCAGCTCGACGGTCCGCTCGCGGGCCTGCTTGCGGCTCATCGGCTCGTGCAGGCGGATCGCCTCGCCGACCTGGTTGCCGATGGTGTGGACGGGCGAGAGGGAGCTCATCGGCTCCTGGAAGATCATGGCGATGTCGCGGCCGCGGATGGCCCGGATGGCGCGCGAGCGCGGCGGCAGGGCGGCGAGGTCGATCGTCTCCTCCTCGCCGCTGCCCTTGGCGGTGCGATGGCGGTGGAGGAGGATCCGGCCCTCGACGATCCGGCCCGGCGGGTCGACGATCTGCAGGATCGAGCGCGCCGTGATGCTCTTGCCGCTGCCGCTCTCGCCGACGACGCAGAGCGTCCTGCCGCGGGCCAGCGACAGGCTGACGTCGTCGACCGCCTTGAGCACGGTGTGGCGGAGCTGGAACCAGGTGCGCAGGCCCTGGATCTCGAGCACGACGTCCGCCTCGGCCGGCCGGGCGGCTACTGCGGGCTCGGCGAGGCGGGGTGCCGGCACGGCCATCTCGCGCTCAGTGCTCATAGGGGTCGGCCGCGTCCCTGAGCCCGTCGCCCAGGAAGTTGAGGGCGAGGACGGCGACGATGACGGCGATGCCCGGGAAGAAGAGCCAGGGCGCCGTGGCGATCGAGCGGATGTTCTGGGCCTCTTTCAGGAGCACGCCCCAGCTGATGGTGGGCGGCTGGAGGCCGAGGCCGAGGAAGCTGAGGCCGGTCTCGGCCAGGATCATCAGCGGGATGGCGAGCGTCACCGAGGCGATGAGGTGGCTCGCGAAGGAGGGCAGCATGTGGCGGAAGATGAGCCGCATCTCGCCCGCCCCGTCGAGCCGCGCCGCCATGACGAAGTCCTCGGTCCTGAGGGACAGGAACTTGCCGCGCACGACGCGGGCGAGCTGCGTCCAGCCGACGAGCGAGAGGATGATGGTGATGGCGAAGTAGTTGAGGAGCGGCGGCCAGTCGGCCGGCAGCGCCGCCGCCAGCGCCAGCCAGATCGGGATGGTCGGCAGCGAGAGGATGAACTCGACGACGCGCTGGATGACGTAGTCGATCCAGCCGCCATAGTAGCCGGAGATGCCGCCCAGGACGACGCCGAGGATGAGGCTGAGGCCGACGCCGACGAGGCCGATCGACATGGAGATGCGGGTTCCGTAGATGAGCCGGCTCAGCATGTCCCGCCCGAGCCGGTCGGCGCCCAGGAGAAAAAAGCGGTCGCGCGGGTTCTTCGGGCACGAGCAGATGACGCGTCGTCGGGAACAGGCCCCAGAAGCGGTAGGGCTCGCCCTTGCCGAAGAACTCGAGATCGATCCTGCGCCCCACGTCCGGCACGTAGACCGCGGCCAGCGAGACCGGGTCGCGCTTGAGGGTGTAGCGGTAGACGAAGGGATGGAAGCGCCAGCCGTCCTGGGTCCGGTCGATGAAGTGCAGACCCTGAGGGGGATGGTAGACGGTGCGGGGATTGGCCTCGAGCGGGTCGAAGGGGGCGAGAAAGCCGGCGAAGAGGGCGATCGCGTAGATGATGGCGGTGACGACGAGGCCGACCATGGCGACCCGGTGGCGGCGGAACTGCCACCACATGAGCTGCCACTGCGAGGCCGCCTCGAAGTGGCGGTCGCGGGCGGGCGCTGCCGCCTCGTCCACGGTGAGGGCCGTGGGCTCGCTCATCGGCCGTACCGGATGCGCGGATCGAGGAGGGCCAGGAGCACGTCCGAGATCAGCGTGCCGACCATGGTCAGGAGGCAGAGGAGAAGGAGGAACGCGCCGGCGAGGTACATGTCCTGCGAGAGGAGGGACTGGAGGAAGAGCGGGCCCTGCGACCGGGAGATTGAGGACGACCGCGGTGATGATGAGGCCCGAGATGAGGTGCGGCAGCACCCAGCCGACCGTGCTGACGAAGGGGTTCAGCGCCATCCGTGACGGGATATTTGAGCAGCAGGCCGAGCTCGCTCATGCCCTTGGCGCGGGCGGTCGTCACGTAGGGCTTGTTGAGCTCGTCCAGGAGGTTCGCGCGCATGATGCGGATCAGGCTGGCCGTGCCGGAGGTGCCCAGCACGACGACCGGCACCCACAGATGGGCCATGAGGTCCCCGAACTTGGCCCAGCTCCAGGGGGCATGCTGATATTGCTGGGAGAAGAGGCCGCCCACGTCCTGGCCGAAATAGACGACGCCGATGTACATGAGCACGAGCGCCATCAGGAAGTTGGGCGTGGCGAGGCCGAGATAGCCCAGGAAGGTCGTGACGATGTCACCGACCGAGTATTTTCGGACGGCCGAGTAGACGCCGATCGGGAAGGCGAGCGCCCAGGTGAACAGCAGGGTGGAGAGCGTCACCAGCAGGGTCAGGGCCATGTTGCCCCAGATCAGCTTGCTGACGGGCTCCTGCCACTGGAAGGAATAGCCGAAGTCGCCGCGCGCGACGCCGGAGATCCAGCGCCAGTACTGGACATAGACCGGCTGGTCGAGGCCGAATCGGTGGCGCAGGCTCTCGACCGTCGCCGCATCGACGGGCTCGCCGGAAGCGCTGAGCTGGGCCGCGTAGGTCGTCGCGAAGTCCCCCGGCGGCAGCTCGATCAGGACGAAGATGACGACCGAGAGGGCGAAGAGATAGGGGATCATCGCGAGCAGGCGGCGGACGATGAAACCCAGCATGAGCGCTTCCCTCGGGCGGTCAGGTCCGGACGCTGCGCGCAGCAGCCCGGCACCGGGATCGGCCGGCCGGAACGCCGCCCTATGCCCGGTGCCGAGCCGCCAAGCTCAGATGTTGTCGTAGAAGAACTGCTGCGGCAAGGCCGGTCCCGGCGTCGCGTAGGACCAGCTCTGGGTCATGGGCGCGATCACGTTCTTCAGGTGCTCGTTCTTCACGCCGAAGAGATGCGGCGGCATGGTGACGCCCACGACCTCGAAGGCGTCGGCCGCCATCTGCAGGATCTCCTTGAAGATCGCGTCGGCCTTGGCCTCGTCGGCGACGGTCTTCCACTGATCGAGGAGCTCCATGCGCTTCCTCATGCTGGGCGTCGGCTCCTCGCCGAGCTTGCCGTGCGAGGCATACCACTTCGCCCACTCGATGCTCTGCCGCGAGTTCGAGCTGGTGCACGGCCACGTAGACCCGCGGCTCGAGCTCCGGATCGAGCCCGCCCGGCAGCGGGTACATGCCGATCGTGTAGTCGTTGGTCTGCGCGCGATTGTAGAAGATCGAGCGCTCCAGCGTGTTGATGTTCATGTCGATGCCGACGTCCGCCCAATAGCCCTTGACCAGCTCCAGAGCGTCGATGATCTCCTTGTGGGGCAGCATGACGTCGACATTGAGGAAGATTTTCGTCCCGTCGGGCAAGAGACGAAAATTGCTGCCGTCGCGCTTGTCGTAGCCAGCCTTGTCGAGGATGCTGTTGGCCTTGTCGACATCGTACTCGAGATACTGGGTGCCGAGCTGCTCATTGTAGAGCCGATGCTGCGGCAGCGGGCCCACCTGCCAGGGCTTGCTCTGGCCGAGCCAGACGATCTCGATCATTTCCGGGCGGTTGAGGGCATGCGAGAGGCCGATGCGGAAGTCCTTGTCCCGCATCAGCTTGCGCATCGCCGGATCCTTGTGCGTCTGGTTGAAGAAGAAGCCCATCATGTTGGTATCGGTCGAGACGAGCTCCTGGAGGACGTAGTGGCCCTCCTTCATGTGCTGCACGAAGACCGGCTTGTTGCCGATATCGTAGATGTGCCGCATCTGCAGGTCGAGGTCGCCCTTGACGGCCGACAGGATGATGGTCTCGATGTCCGAGATCACGTTGTTCTGGATCTTGTCGATGTAGGGCAGCTGCTTGCCCTGGCTGTCGACCTGCCAGAAGAACGGATTGCGCCGCATGGTGACCGCGGTGACGCCGCCGCCGTAGGGCGTCTCGACGAGCCAGGGATCGAGCGTCGGCCGGTCGAGATTGGCCCAGCGCGCCGGCGTCTCGATGTCCCCGCACTTGAGGCGGAACAGATCAGTCCACGACGTCATGTTGTACTGCTTCAGCAGCGTCGCGATGTCCGGATTGTACTTGGGGTGGAACTGCTGGCAGTAGTGCTTGGCGTAGAGGACCGGATGCTGCCCGAGCGGTGTGGCGAGCTGCTCGTTGAAGTGGCCGTAGGAGCCGGAGAAGATATACTTGACGGTGAAGTCGTCGATCTTCTCGATGTCGAGCGGCTTGCCGTTGATGACGTAGGCTTCCGGACGAGCCGGGTAGAAGTCGCTGTCGTGGAGGAGGTCGTTGACCCAGAACACCAGATCGTCCGCGGTGAGCGGATGGCCGTCGGACCACTTCATGCCCTTGCGGAGCTTGAACGTGTATTCCGTGGCCTCGGGGTTGATCTCCCAGCTCTCGGCGACGTTCGGAAGAACCGTGGAGAAATCGGGGCTCCAGCGGGTCAGGCCCTGATTGCCGACGATGCGCAGCAGCGAGTTGTGATCGGCGTCGCCCCTGAGCGCCCGCCTGAGCTGGCCGCCATACTGGCCGACCGACTCGATGGTGTCGACGACCAGGGGCTGCTGCGGCAGCCGATCCGCCAGCGCCGGCAGCTTGCCTGCCTTCACGAGGTCCGCAAGCTCGGGCGCCTCCTTGGACGCCGCGCCGGGTCCTGCCGCGAAGGCGCGCGGCGCGGCCGTCGCGACGACGGTCGCCGCAGAGAGCATCAGGAAGTCCCGACGACCGATCGTGCCCGACAAAGACATGCCTCAGAACCTCCCTCTGCGTTGTCCGTGGCTGGCACGGACCATCCCCGCCTGCGCTGGACTTGTCAAACAAATTTTTCCCAACTACGCCAGTCCGGCCCTTCGGCGAGCAGAGTTGTAATACAGCTTGTCGGCCTGTCGAACCTCGGCTAGGGTCGTCCGGAAAGTGACGCTGGAGCCGATGAGCGAGCCGACCCCGATCATGACGCCCCGTGGCGGCGGCGCTGCCGGAATCGGCGGTGCTCGCGAGCCTGCCGAGGCGAAGCTCGGCGACCGTCTCTACAGCCAGATCTTCGAGCGGATCGCCGCGGGCGAGTTTCCGCCCGAGAGCCGGCTGCCGAGCGAGGCGACGCTGGCCAACCGGTTCGCCGTGTCGCGGCCGGTCGTGCGCGAGGCCCTGGCGCGGCTCCGGGACCATGGCCTGATCCACTCGCGGCAGGGCTCGGGCTCGTATGTCCGGCGGCGGCCCGACCAGGCGGTGCTGACCTTCGCGCCGGTCGGCAGCATCGCCGACATCCAGCGCTGCTTCGAGTTCCGCGTGGCCTTCGAGGGGCGGGCGGCCGCGCTCGCGGCCGAGCGGCACGACCCGCCGGCCTTGGCGCGGATCGAGGCGGCGCTCCTTTCCCTCGACGAGGTCGTGGGCACGCCCGAGCTGGGCGTCGATGCCGACTACCGGCTCCATCTCGCCGTGGCGGCTGCGGCGCGCAACCACTTCTTCGCCGCGACGTTGGCCATGCTCGAGGGCCAGATCCGCACGGCCATGAACGTTGTCGCGCAATCTCAGCCTGCGGCGTCCGACGGCGCGGCAGCAGCTGATTCAGGACGAGCATCGCCGGCGTCGTCGAGGCCGTCCGCGTGCGCGATGCGGCAGCGGCCGAGCGGCTGATGAGCGAGCATATCGAGAACGCGCGCCGGCGCGTGTTCGACGGCGAGGGAGGCTAGGGCGGTGCATCTGGGCACGCAAATGCGGGCGCGGGACGACAGCGACTACGAGGTCTGGGCGCAGCTCGGCGTGGAGCATGTCTGCGCCGATCCCCCGGGCAACCCGCACGGCTGGACGCTGCGAGACCCTCGAGCGTCACAAGGAGAAGCTCGGAAGCTTCGGTCTCAGCCTCGACATGGTCCAGCTGCCGCTCGGCAGCCGGCCGATCGAGGAGAGCCAGAGCCCGGACATTCTGCTGGCCGGGCCGGACCGCGACCGGCAGATCGACAGCATCTGCCAGCTCATCCGCAACCTCGCCCTGGCGGGCATCCCGGCCGCCAAGTACAACCTCAACATCATCGGCATCCCCCGCACGCCCAAGGAGCGCGGCCGCGGCGGCTCGCTCAATGCGTCGTTCCGCTGGGACAAGGCGGCCCAGGATGCGCCGCCCGGTCTCGCCGGCCTGCTCGATCCCGACACCAACTGGGAGCGCATCGACTATTTCCTCGAGCGCGTGGTGCCGGTGGCCGAGGAGCACAAGGTCCGGCTCGCCTGCCACCCGCACGATCCCTACACGCCGCCCGGCTATCGGGGCGTCACGCGGGTCCTGGGCACCGTCGAGGGGCTGAAGAAGTTCGTCGAGCATGCGCGAGAGCCCCTGGCACGGCCTCAATTTCTGCCAGGGCACGGTCGGCGAGATGCTGGACGACCCGGGCCGCGAGATCTTCGACGTGATCCGCTGGTTCGGCGAGCGCGGCAAGATCTTCAACGTCCACTTCCGCAACATCCGCGGCCGCAAGCTCGACTTCATGGAGGCCTTCCCCGAGGAGGGCGACATGGACATGTGGGCCAGCCTCGCAGGTCTACCGGGAGGTCGGCTATCCCTACATGCTCATGCCCGACCATGTGCCCGAGCTGAGCGGGCCCGAACGGCGAGGGCGTGGCCTTCGCCTTCGTCTACGGCTACATAAGGGGCCTGCTCCAGGCGCTGGAGGCCACGAAGGGAGCACGCTAGAAAGCGCATGGCGAGCACTGGCGCCGGCTGACAAGCCTGCTGACTGGCGATATCCCCCCAGCGGCACCGGGGGAACATGCGGGCCCATAGCGAGCCGGGAGCACAGTAGAAATTGCAGCAATGGGGCCGTTATATTGACTGCACCGTTCTGTTGGCGCCGGCGTTGGCTGTTCGCTCTGGTCCTTGCTTGCGGCCAGTGAAGACGGGCCGACAACAGTTACCGTTCGTGCGTAGGCACCTGTCGCCGACAATGCCGCCGCAGGGTTGGGTCCAGTCGGGCCGTCCGCTTCGTAGCAACCAGGGATTGAGGTTGGTGGTCGGCGGCAACGGTCACAAACGGCAGTGACGACGTGCCAGCCTCGGAGGCGCCCCGGCGGATCGCGTAACGCGGGCCGGTGTTCTTGTTCGTTCCAGGGACGGACGGTAGCCAGCCGCCCATCGGCCGGCGAGGTCAATGCTTCGCCAGAGAGGCCGCGGACCCCGGTGTTGCGCCGTCCGCAAGGGCGTGCTGGTTCGAGTCCGGCCGGGCGCACCAGGGGAAGACTGGTGTCGACTGTAAGGAGCATAGCCAGCCAGCAACCAAATAACAATCGCACGCGAGAGACGTGGTACGACCTTACGCGAGAAGCTGGTCAAGATCGGCGCCCGGATCGTCCGGCAGGGCGCCACGTCGTGTTCCAGCTAGCCGAGGTGGCGGTGCCGTGCACCCTGTTCGCCGAGATCTTTCGCCGAATCGATCACCTTCGGCCAAGGCCGCCGCTCGTGAGGCCGGAGCGCAATGATCGATGGCAACCGAGCGGGCGAGGTGTGTCCTATGATCGACCGAGAGCCGCGGAACGCTGCGGCAACGTGGGGCGCAAGCCTCAGAACGCCGGTTCCGCGCAGCGCCGCGGTCTGGTTGGAGTTGTCGGACGCCTGTCTCATGCGGCGAACCGAAGCGTGATGAGCGCTCGGGGCCAGCACACGGAGACTTTCGGCTTAAAACGACGGCTTGGTGAGCCGGTCCGAGTGGCCGTAGTGGCGATTGCGTTCCTACTGGGCGGGTGCGGCGGGCTCGGGCCGCGAAGGATTCCGGCGGACCAGATCGATTACTCGAACGCGATCGGCGAGGCCTCGAAGCAGCAGGTCCTGCTCAACGTAGTGAAGCTGCGCTTCAGCGACCTGCCGTCCTTCGTCTCGGCGAGCCAAGTGGTGGCCGGCTACCAGCTGAGCGGCAATGCGAGCCTCGCGGCGCAGGTCTCCAATTTCGGGAACCTCAGCCTGCAGGCGGGCAACCAGGCGGCGGTCACATTGGGCGGCACGTTCAGCGACAATCCCACCGTCACCTACACGCCGCTGACGGGTGTGGAGTTCGCTGACACGCTCCTGGCCCCGCTGGATCCGGCGGACATTGTGGGCCTCGTGCTCGCCGGAGTTCCGATACGGCTCGCGCTCGGCGTCGGCCTTCATTCGCTGGGCGACTACCACAACGAGATCTGGGGCACACTGCCCAACGCGCAGGCCGATCCGCAGTTCATCGAGCTGGTGGGGCTCATCGACGAGCTCACGAGAGGGGGATGGATCGCGTTGACGACCACGGCGCCCGCGGACCGCGAGGCCAAGGGCAGGCTCGACGAGAAGGCCAAGGACGGCAAGAGGCCGACCTACCTCCTATTCCGGGCCGGGCGGCCCGAGCCCGGGGTGCAGGCGAAGGTGGCGAGAGCGCGCGAGCTGCTCCGGCTCGATCCCAAGCGGAACGAGTTCGAGCTTATCTTCGGGCTGGGCCCGTCCGAGGACCCGGAGAAGATCGCCTTCCGCACGCGCTCGCTGATCGAGATTCTGGGCGACCTCGCCGGCGCGGTCGACGTGCCCGATGCGGCCATGGCCGAGCAGCGAGGCGGCGCGATCCGGCTGTTCGCTCCCGAGGTCAAGGTCCGCACCTCGCCCGAGCCGCCCGGCGCCGCCTTCGTCGTGGTGCGCTACCAAGGAGATTGGTACTACATCGCGAACGACGACCTGCGCTCGAGGCAGCTCTTCACGCTCTGCATGCTGCTCTACTCGCTGGCGCAGAGCGGCAAGCCCCTCCAGCTCCCGGTACTGACCATCCCGACCGGCTGAGCGCGGCGGTGGCGAGTCCGGCGGACCACAGCGATCGCGGCCAGCCGGTCGATCCGCGATTGAAGGACGAGGCGCTCTCGCTCAAGGTGGTGGAGGGCGCTGGCGCGTACAGCTAGTAGCTCGCTGAGGGAGGTGCTCCTCTACCGCAGGCAACGGACTGCCGCCACTCGTGGATAAGCCTCCAGATCAGGGCGGGAGCATGGTGCACCCGAGCACCAACAAACCAGTGCGTATCAACGCAAAACCTCCTGCCCGACCATGGGCCCGAGCTGAGCGGGCCTAAGGGCGAGCGCGTGGCCTTCGCCTTCGTCTATGGCTACATAGGGGGCCTGCTCCAGGCGCTGGAGGCCACGAAGGGAGCACGCTGACCCGTCGCCCGAGGCTGGACGTTCCGTACCCTCTGCTACATGTCTCCCCTGACGGACGAGACCACGGGAGACGCCCCATGACGATCGAGCGACGACCCTTCGGCCGCACCGGGCACATGAGCTCGGCGGTGATCTTTGGCGCCGCAGCACTCGGCAAGGTCGACCAGGCGACGGCCGACCGGGTGCTCGACCTCCTGCTCGAGCACGGCGTCAACCACATCGACGTTGCGGCGAGCTACGGCGATGCGGAGCTTCGCATCGGCCCCTGGATGGCGAAACACCGAAAAGACTTCTTTCTCGCCACGCAAGACCGGGCAGCGCGACTATGCGGGCGCCCGGGACGAGATCCACCGCTCGCTCGAGCGGCTGCGCACCGACCGGGTCGACCTCATCCAGCTCCACGCGCTGATCCATCCCGACGAGTGGGAGCGGGCGCTGGGGTCCGGCGGGGCGCTCGAGGCGGCGGTCGAGGCGAGGCAGCAGGGCCTCGTGCGCTTCATCGGCGTCACCGGGCACGGCTGGAACGTCGCCGCCATGCACCGGCGCAGCCTCCAGCGATTCGACTTCAACTCCATTCTCCTGCCCTGGAACTGGTTTTGCGCCGAGCACCAGACCTATCGGCCCGATTTCGAGGCCGTGGTCGGCCCTATGCGAGGAGCGCGAGGTCGCCGTCCAGACGATCAAGGCGATCGCCCGGGGGCCATGGGCGGCCGGCGTCACCAGGGACCGGACCACCTGGTACCAGCCGCTCGAGGACGAGGCGGACATCAGGACCGCGGTCCATTGGGTGCTCGGGCGGCCCGGCATCTTCCTCAACTCGGTGGGCGATGTGGGGCTTTTGCCGGCCGTCCTGCGCGCCGCCGAGGAGCATGTGGCCCAGCCTCCCGACGCCCTCATGGCGCAGCTCAGCGGCCGCGCCGGGCTCTCCTCGATCTTCGGGCTCTGAGGGGTGAGGCGGCTCTCTAGTCCGCATTTCTCACCGGGTCATTGAGATCGGCGCTGTGGGGGCGGGGTGCGACCTTGGGGTGTCCCAGAGGAGGTTTTTAGGGAGCACTGGTGGCGCGTGGGCGTGCGACGTCCTCGCCGGCCTTTGGAGCAGGCGTTTGGGCTTATGCAGGACGGGTGAAGATGGCGCGGGCGAGGCGGAGATGGGCAAGTGCGTATTCTGATTGGCAGGGAAAGGCGGAGGACATAGCGACTTGACGCGGCGGCAGCTGACGCGGACGAGAGCGCGATCTTGAGCAGCGGAGCGAATGGTGCCACAGGTCGCCTGCGCGAGCTGGGTGTGAGGGAGGCCGACGCGGCGCAGCGCGCAGAGCAGCACATAGGCGGCGGAGGCGAACCAGAGCGGAGCTGGTTGGCTCGCTCGTTGCCGCGAGGTGCGGTCGGCCGGGTCGGCCTTTGGCGGCCAGAGGACAGGCTCCGAGATCAAGCTGGCATTCCTTGATCCGTTCTCCTCGATCGCAGCAAGCGATCGAGGCCATGCGAAGGGACCGCGGTCAGGAGACCGCGGCGGCTCGCACGGGCGCGTAGATGACCTCGTAGAGCTGGGCGGCGGTCGATCTCGCCGGCTTGAGCGAGGTAACGATGAAGCGGGGGTTGGGGCCGCCGTGCGTCCACTCGGCCATCGACCGTAGGAGACGATCGATCCGATCCGCGGAGCGGACACGGGCAGCAGCCGTGGAGGGGCGATGACCGACGTTTGCGGCGCCAGCTGTCCAGCGTGTCCAACGCAGCTCCTTGAAAAGCCGCGCGGCGCTGCCGGTCTGTCGGCTCATGGCCTCGGCCGGGCCAGTCGGGAGCGATCGCGGTCTGAGCTGGCGTTGCGGGCGAGCCGAAGACGTAGTCGACGCGGTTGCCCGCACCATCGATGGCCAGAGGCCATCGATCCGATGTGAAACGACGCGGGCCAGGAGGCCGCGAGGGCCATAGAGCGTCGCGGGCGAAGCCGCTGTCGGCGCGCAGCAGGATCCGAACGCGCGGCCATGATCCGCAGGAGGCGGACGACCACGCGAGCGGCGATGGTCAGGAGACCATCGCGGGGGCGCGGATCTGGGCGGTGATCCGCGCTATCTCGTAGAGCGCACCGGCAGGGGGTCGATGTCGAGCGCCGAGCTTGGCGGCGAGCAGATGCCGACCGCAGAACACGTACAACGGCAGATAGCAGAAGCAATCGTAGTAGCCGTGAAAGAATGCCCTCTTGATGACCGTGCAGGGGATCGTCGGTGGCATGAGGTCGATAACTATCCGGGCCGGCGGTTGCCGGTGCGCATTGAGGAAAAGGTCCACGAACAGCCGCTCGATCGCCGCATCGTCGTGACCGATCTTGTGGTAGCGGTCCAACTTCCAAGAAGCATGCTCGAGCCGGTTGAGCGTGCTCTTGCCGGCCAGAGGCGCGCAGGTCGCACGCCGCGCCTCCAGCATCCGGGCGAGGATCGCCATCGCCGGGTCGTGCCGCAACCAATCATGGTCGACCAGATCCTCCCCCGGGTCCGGCCTTGCCGGCCCGAGGGCGGGCTCCGCCCAACGCGATCCCGATCACGCGCTGGCCGACCAGCGTCGCCACCTCATGCTCGACACGCGCCTGATCGCGGCCGTCTCTGAAGCACGCCGCGAACCGCTCGACCAAGCGGATCGCCCGGTCCGTGGCGCCGAGCAGCGAGGCGCCCGCATCCGACGTCACCGCACCGCCGTCGAACGCCGCAATCACCGAACGCCCCTCGACTGTTCCAAAATCGAACGGCGCTGCGCTACACTGTGCCGGCATCGGGGAGCTCCCGCTTCGCCGTATCTCTTTGTCACAGAAGAACTATCGCCGATTTAGAGCCCCGATGCACCTACTCGTCGTGAGAAATGCGGACTAGCGGCCATCCGTCGGGTGGTGAACAGGAAGTAGCCGACGGTGCAGAAGAGCCGATCCCGTCGGCTCAGCTGCTCGATGCCGCCAAGCCAGCTCTGGGGCTCCGCGTCGGCGATGACGCCGCCACGCGCGGCCGAGCGGCCGTCTCGGCGAGGTAGGCGGCGGCCAGGGTCGGCGGGAAGACGAGCACGCGCGTGGCAAGGCTGATGTCGCCGTAGCCGGCCGCTGCGAGCAGCGTCGGCAGCCAGCCCTGCGCGACGTTCACGTCGGCCCGTGGCCGATCACGCGGCGGACGAGGGGTCGGTCCGGAAGGTTGACGCTGGTGGTGCCGAGGTCCGGCTCGATGAGGGCGAGGGCACCGCCCGGTCGGCTCACGCGCCGCATCTCCGCCAGCACGCGCTCGGGCTCCGGGAACTCCGGGATGTAGATCAAGAGCCGCTCGGCACGCGCGACATCGAAGCTGGCAACGGGAAACGGCAGCGTGTCGGCCGCCCCCTCGCGATAGTCGATCGCCAGGCCGGCGGCAGCCGCGCGTCTGCGTGCCTCGGCGATGAAGGCGCCGCTGATGTCGACCCCTGCCACGCGCCCGTCCCGGCCGACGCGCTCGCGCAGCCGCAGCGCCTCGAGCCCGAAGCCGCAGCCCACGTCGAGGACGGCCGAGCCGGGCGCGACCCCGGTCCCTCGTGCGCCAACGCCTTGAGCTCCTGGAGCTGCTCGCTCCCGTCGAACGCCTCGAGCGCCGCTAGGTAGGTCGCCAGCTCCCCGGGCTTCACGCCCGCCGCGAAGGTCCGAAGGGAGATGTCGTCTGCTGGAGCGGTGGACGTCAGGCCGCTTGAGGCGGCACCCGGCCCTTGATCTGCGTGCGGTGCATGACGCGGCGGCTCCCGGGATCGAACGAGTCGCGGCGGTGCAGGGTCGAGCGGTTGTCCCAGAGGAGCAGGTCGCCGACGCGCCAGCGATGGGCGTAGGAGAGCTCGCCCGCATGGTCCTCGACGTGGCGCCAGAGGGCGTCCAGCAGCGCCTCCGACTCCTCGAGCGGCAGGCCCAGCACATAGGCGTTGCGGCGCCGGCCGAGATAGAGCAGCTCCTGGCCGCTCTCCGGGTGGCGGCAGACGATCGGGTGCGGCTGGCCGACCGAGCGGCGCGGATCGTCGCTGGCCTCGACCCCGGCCCGGAGGTAGCCGCCCGAGTTGTAGGTGCCGTCATGCTTGATCAGGCGGCCGCGAACGGCCTGGCGCAGATCCTCCGGCAGGCGCTGCCAGGCCGCGGCCATGCCGTAGAGCCAGGTGTCGCCGCCCTCGGGCGGGACCTCGAGCGCGTAGAGCATCGAGGCGTCGGGCGGGATCGGCAGATAGGACATGTCGGTGTGCCAGACGGCCTCGCCGGCGCCGAGGCTGCCGATGGGCTTGCCCTCGGCATCGAGCACGTTCGAGACGACATAGACCTCGGGCAGGCCGGGGACGGCGGTACGGCCGTTCTCCATCACCGGCGCATGGTCGAGATCGCCGAAGCGGCGGCTGAAGGCGACGAGCTTCTCGTCGGTCAGGCGCTGGTCGCGGAAGAGCAGGGCCGCATGCTCGAGCCAGGCCTCGCGGATGACCTCGAAGGTCGCCTCGTCGAGGTCGGCCAGATCGACGCCGGTGATCTCGGCGCCGACGGCCGGCGTCAGCGGGCGGACGCCGGGCGCCGATCCGTCACTCGATCTGTCCATCTCCGACCTCCCCGAAGCCCGTCCTCGCCGCCGCTGAAGCTATGATCGGCGCGGGCGATCACAAGGCTCGTCGCGACCGCCGTCGGTCCCGGCCGAGGCTCGTCATGCGGGCCCGAGCTTGACGCCGTTGGCTCGGCGAGCCCGCGGGCGATCGCCGGGACGTAGCTCTCGGCCTCGCCCTGGGCCATGGCGAGGGTAAAGGTCTGATGCACCATCTCGCCCAGGAAGGCCGTCGAGCCGACCGCCTCGGCGAGGTGCGTGTAGTAGCGGACGTCCTTCTGGGCATGCTTGAGCTTGAAGAGCATGCCGCCCTCGGACCGGCCGAGGACCCAGGGCATCATCCGCTGGAACACGCTGCTGTTGGCGCCGCCCTCGCTGATCACGGCGAACAGCTTCTCGAGGTCGACGCCGGCCTTGCTGGCCGTCGTGCAGGCCTCGGCGATCAGGGCCGCGGTGCCCTGGCTGATGAAGTTGTTGACGAGCTTCAGGGCGTGGCCGGCGCCGAGCGGCCCGACCTGCCAGATGTTCTCGCAATAGGCGGCGAGCAGCGGGCGGATCAGCGCGAAAAGCTCGCCTTCGGCGCCGACCACGCTGTTCAGCCGACCCTCCTCGGCCTGGACGGGCGTGCGCATGAGCGGCGCGTCGGCGAGGCGCACGCCCCTGGCGGCCAGGGCCTCGCCGAGACGAAGGGTCGACGCCGGCTCGGCGGTCGTGGTGTCGATGACGACGAGCCCCTCGCGGGCGCCTTCGATGATGCCGGCCGGGCCGAGCACGGAATTCTCGACCTCGACGGAGGAGGGCACGCAGAGAACGACCGCGTCCGACGTGCGCGCAAGCTCGGCCGGGCTCGCCGCCAAGGTGGCTCCGCTCTCGATCAGGTCGGCCACCCGCTCGCGCTCGCGGTGGAGGACGAGTGAGAGAGAAAAGCCCTTCTTCAGGATGTTCTTTGCCATGCCGTGGCCCATCAGGCCGGCGGCGCCGATGAAGCCGATGCGCTTCATGCCCTGCCCCCCGTTCGCGGTGTGGGCTTCGATCCATAGAGACGGCGGCGCGCTCTGAACAGACAGCCCGGCGCACGAGAGACCTGATGGCGGGCGGTCCGGCTGGCCGTCCCGTGGTCGCGACCCGATGACCCGAGACAGCGCCCGCGGGCCGGGCTAAACGGACGCCGCCCCATCGTCTCCGAGCGACATGCCGATGACCGAGCTCTCCCATATCCGCAACTTCGCGATCGTCGCGCACATCGACCATGGCAAGTCGACGCTCGCGGATCGCCTGATCGAGCGCTGCGGCGGGCTCGAGGCGCGCGAGATGACGAGCCAGGTGCTCGAATTCGATGGACATCGAGCGCGAGCGCGGCATCACCATCAAGGCGCAGACCGTGCGGCTCCGCTACGTCGCCGCGAGCGGCGAGGCGTACGAGCTGAACCTCATCGACACGCCGGGCCATGTCGATTTCTCCTACGAGGTCAGCCGGTCGATGCGCGCCTGCGAGGGGGCGCTGCTGCTCGTCGACGCGACCCAAGGGGTCGAGGCGCAGACGCTGGCCAACGCCTATCAGGCGATCGACGCCGATCTCGAGATCGTGCCGGTGCTGAACAAGATCGACCTGCCGGCGGCCGAGCCCGAGCGCATCAGGCAGCAGATCGAGGACATCATCGGCCTCGACGCGTCCGATGCGCTGCTGATCTCGGCCAAGACCGGCCTGGGCATCGACGAGGTTCTCGAGGCTATCGTCGACGCGCCTGCCGGCACCCAAGGGCGAGCGGGAGGCGCCGCTCCAGGCGCTCGTGGTCGACAGCTGGTACGACAGCTATCTGGGCGTCGTCACGCTCGTCCGGGTGCGCAACGGCAGCATCCGCAAGGGCCAAAAGATCCGCTTCATGGGCACGGGTGCCGCCCACCCGGTGGACCGGGTCGGCGTCTTCACGCCGAAGCCGCTGCTGGTCGACGAGCTGGGGCCGGGCGAGGTGGGCTTCATCACCGCCGGGATCAAGGAGATCGCCGACGCCCGGGTGGGCGACACCGTGACCGACGATCGCCGGCCCGCCCAGGCCCCGCTGCCGGGCTTCCGCCCGAGCCAGCCGGTCGTCTTCTGCGGCATGTATCCGACCGATGCCAACGACTACGACCAGCTCCGCGACAGCCTCGGCAAGCTGCGCCTCAACGATGCGAGCTTCGAGTTCGAGCCCGAGAGCTCGGGCGCCCTGGGCCTCGGCTTCCGCTGCGGCTTCCTGGGCCTTCTGCATCTCGAGATCGTGCAGGAGCGGCTGGAGCGCGAGTTCAACCTCGACCTCGTCATCACCGCGCCCTCGGTGGTCTACCGGGTGCACACGACCGACGGCCAGGTGCTGGAGCTGCACAATCCCGCAGACTATCCCGACCCCACCAAGATCGACCATGTCGAGGAGCCGTGGATCAAGGCCACGATCCTCGTGCCCGACGAGTATCTGGGCAACGTCCTCCAGCTCTGCCAGGAGAAGCGGGGAATCCAGGAGGACCTGACCTATGTCGGCAACCGGGCGATGGTGGTCTACCGCCTGCCGCTGAACGAGGTGGTCTACGATTTCTACGACCGCCTGAAGTCGATGACGCGGGGCTATGCCAGCTTCGACTACCGGCTGGACGGCTATGGCGAGAGCGATCTCGTCAAGCTCGACATCCTGATCAATGGCGATCGGGTCGACTTGCTGGCGCTGATCGTCCATCGGGCCATGGCCGAGGCGCGCGGCCGGGGCATGAGCGAGAAGCTGAAGGAGCTGATCCCGCGGCAGATGTATCAGGTGGCGATCCAGGCGGCGATCGGCGGCAAGATCGTCGCCCGCGAGACGGTCAAGGCGTTTCGGAAGGACGTCCTCGCCAAGTGCTATGGCGGCGACATCACCAGGAAGCGCAAGCTCCTCGAGAAGCAGAAGGAGGGCAAGAAGCGCATGCGCAACATCGGCAGCGTCGAGATCCCTCAGGAGGCCTTTCTGGCGGCGCTGAAGATGAGCTGAGCGGGCTCAGTAGGCGTCGAGCCCGCGCCGCCGGCGGTGGCAGAGAAGGACGAGGACGAGGCCGGGCACGCCCAGGGTGAGCCAGGCCGGCAGGGTCAGCAGGGTGAGGACGGGCGGCCAGAGGGAGGGGCTGAGCCGCTTCTCGATCAGCGCCTGGAAGCCCACGAGGCTGTTGCCGTTGATGCTGTACCAGATCCCGCCGAGCGCGATCGGCTGGTAGCTGCCATGGGCGACGTAAGCGAAGATTTGGGCGACGCCCGTGGCCGCGGCGCCCAGGAGCAGGATCACCCCGATGACGAAGCCCAACGCCCGCATGACCGCGCCCCTCTACCACGCCGCGGCCGCACCTTGACGGACGCGGCGGCGGGCCGCAACCGGATGTTGCGCGCCGTTTCCGCCCTCTCTAAGGTCCGCCCCCGCCGGAGGGATGGCCGAGTGGTTTAAGGCGCACGCCTGGAAAGCGTGTTGGGGGCAACTCCTCGCGGGTTCAAATCCCGCTCCCTCCGCCATACATTCCTAACTCGTTGATATTCCCCTAAGATGCTGACTTGAATGGGCTTTTTCTGGCGCTTGCTCCACTGCGGTGCTACACTGGAGCTATGCCAGACGTGTCCAAACCTCCCCGCCTCCAGCGTCGCGGTTCCGCCTATTTTCTGCGGGCAAAGGTCCCTGCCGATCTCCGGTCGGTGATCGGCAAACGCGAGATCACGAAGACACTGGGCACCACGAACTATCGGACTGCCTGCCAGCGCCTCACCGTGGCGTCTGCTGAGGTCGACGCGCTGTTCGCGGAGGCGCGCCGGAAGGCATTGGCGCCGGTCGCCGAGGCGGTCGAGCCGTCTACGGACGCCGAGATTTCGCGCGCTGTTCGGCTCTGGCTCCAGAAGGAGGAGACGGATGCGCTCTCGGAGAGGGGGCCGGCCGACGACTATGAACGAGAGCAATACGCGGAGAGCCTGGACTTCGAAGAGTGGGAATTCGCGCACCCCGACGCGGTCGAAAATCCGTCCGTGTACGGGGTTGCGCGATCCATCGTCGCCAAGCACGCCCTACGCGTGGTCCAACCAAGTCGCGAGTTTAGGCTCCTGCTCAGATTGACCGCGAGGGCGATACTTGAGCATGTGCGGCGCGATCGTGAGAGGCTGACCCAGCTTGTGGTCGACAAGCATTTCGACCCTATCTTCGCTGCCCACCCCGTCGAGCTGGCGTCCTCTTCTGCCGCTGCCGCCCCGGCTCGACCTATCTCCTTCGCCAAGCTCGTCGAAAATTGGGCCGCCGATCGGAAGGTGGGCGAGAAGTCCGCCTACACAATGAGGGTGCGGACGCGACTTTTCCGCGCCTTCCTTGGGCACAACGATGCTACGCGAATCGTCGGTGACGATCTCAAGAAGTGGCGCTCGGCCCTTGTGGAGCAAGGTCTGACCCCGAGGACGGCGCAAAACTACCTCAACGATGCGAAGACGCTTCTACGGTGGGCTCACGACGCGGGCCATCTCAAGGTGAATCCGGGCGAGGGCCTGCGCTCGGTCGTGTCGAAGAGAGCGAAGCCGCACGAGCGGCGCCTGCCGTTCAGTGATCAAGAGGCTTCTCTCCTGTTACGCCATGCGCGCGCCCAGCGCGGCGCTGATAGGTGGGTGCCATGGTTGTTGGCTTTCAGCGGCGCCCGCGTGGAGGAAATCTGCCAGATGCTGGTGAAGGACGTTCGCGAGGAGGCCGGCATCCTCATCCTCGACCTCAATGACGACGATGCCGGCAAGAGCCTCAAGAACGCCGGCAGCCGGAGAAAGGTGCCGCTGCATTCCGCGCTCGTCCAGGAGGGCTTCCTCGCCTACGTGGACGGGCTGAAGCCTGACGGGCCGCTCTTTCCTGACCTGAAGCCTGGTCCCTTTGGAGGCCGCTCCGCCGCTTACTCCAAGCGCTCCGGGCGGTTGATCCGTTCGCTCGGGATCAGGGACCGGCGCAAGGTCCCGAACCATAGCTGGCGCCACCCCTTCAAGGATCGCTGTCGCGATGCGGGCGTCCCGGCGGATGTGCATGACGCGCTGACCGGCCACGCCCCGACGAACGAAGGCGGGCGCTACGGTAGTGGACATTCGCTTGGCACGCTCGCTGCGGCCATCCAAAGGATACCGATTTCCCGCCGGCCTCATACTCAGTGCGGCCGATCGTGCAACTGGTTGCACCGATCCCGACGCCCCGGCGGCTGAGGCAGATCAGAGGTCGTAGCCGATCCGCTCGGCCAGCCGCTCTAGCCTATGGCTGCGCATGCCCACGCCGCCGAATTTGCGATCAGACGAGGCCCACGAGCTCATTGCTCCAAGGACGCCACCGCCGGCTCCCGTCGCGAGCAGCTCGCTCCAGGTGAAAGCTACAACCGAGGGGGGAATGCGATCTCTCCGCTGGTTCCGAGCAAGCGCGCAACGGGTTGTGGATTGGCATGCAATTTTGGCTCTGTCGCAGTTTTGGTGACGCCGAGCAGTCGACGACGTTGGTTTCGTGAAGGGAGCCAAGCCATGCGCCAGCTGCCATCCTCGACGCTCGTCCCACGCGGCTTCATCGTAGAACAGGCCAGCCGTGACGGCGCAGCGGTGCGGATCACCGTTCGACATCAGGCGAGAGGGGGACTGTGCCCAGGATGCGGGACGAAGTCGGGCCGGGTCCATAGCCGTTACGTGCGGCTCCTCGCGGACCTGCCGATGGCTGGTCGACCGGTCCGGCTGCTGCTCGTGGCCAGGCGCTTTCGCTGCGACGCGCTATGCTGTGGCCGACGCATCTTCACCGAGCGCTTCGACCCAGACGTTCTGGCGCCGTGGGCGCGGCGGACCGCCCGGCTCAGCGGTGTCGTCCACCACCTGGGGATCGCGCTCGGTGGGCGGCCGGCGGCGCGCCTGGCGCGGCGACTGATGTTGCCCGTGGGCAAGGACACCCTCCTGCGCGTCGTGCGGCGGCGCGGCAGCCCGCACCTGGTCCCTCCGACGGTGGTCGGCGTCGACGACTGGGCATGGCGTCGGAACCGGCGCTACGGGACCATCATCTGCGATCTGGAGCGACGCCGGACCATTGCCTTGCTCCCTGACCGTGAGCCGGCGACGGCACAGGATTGGTTCTCGGGCCAGCCGCAGGTCGCCATCGTGGCCCGTGACCGCAGTGGCGGTTATGCCCTGGCGGCGGCAAGGGCCTTGCCCCACGCCACCCAAGTCGCCGATCGATGGCACCTGATGGAGAATGCCAGCCGCGCCTTCCTCGATGCCGTGCGCAAATCCATGCGGCAGATCCGCAGCGTGGTGGGTGCCGCGACCTTGGACCCCGAGCTGCTCACCGCCGCCGAGCGGATCCAATACGAGGGCTACCTGCGCCGCGAGGAGGCCAACCAGGCCATCCTCGGCTTGGCCAAAGACGGTGTTGCGATCAAGCAGATCATGCGCCGTACCGGGCACAGCCGCGGCCTCGTCCGCAAGAGTCCTGCGCGGCCAGCGCTCGGACGTCTTCCGCGTTCGGGAGAGCTCGCTGGAGGTCCACCTGCCGTGGCTCGAGGAGCAATGGGCGGCGGGCTGGCGTAACGGCGCCGAACTGTGGCGGCGGCTGCGAAAGCATGGTTTCCGTGGCTCCCTCCGCGTCGTCACGGAGTGGGCGACCCGCCGCCGGAAGGCGGAGAAGATGGACAGCAGCGCCCTGGGCCGGACGCCTTCAGCACGGACGATCGCCCGTCTCTTGACCATCGGCCGCGACGGGCTGTCCAGATCCGAGACGGTCACCGTCGCCGCGATCGAAGGCGGCGTGCCGCTGCTGGTCGAGGCGCGGGAGGTCATCGCCGGCTTCCAAGGCATGGTCCGCAAGAGGTCATTGGACGAGCTCGACCCTTGGCTGGCGCGCGCTCGATCGAGCCTCGTCGCGTCGTTCGCCGCCGGCGTCACCAAGGACCTGGCGGCCGTTGCGGCAGCGATCAGTCTGCCCTGGTCGAACGGCCAGACCGAGGGCCAGATCACCAAGCTCAAGCTCGTGAAACGCCAGATGTACGGCCAGGGGAAGATCGACATGCTTCAGGCGCGGATCACCTGCCCCGTGTAGCCGCCATCACCAAAACTGCGACAGAGCCAAGATTGGACGCCGATCGGGGGTCAAAATTGCACGCCGTTTGACAGGCGCGCGACGCCGCCAGGCGCCCGATCTCCTTGGGCGGGGCCTGAAGGTCGGCCTCCGAGCCCGTGTCGGCCACCTCGGCCCGACCATGAGTGCCGCGATCTCCAGCTTCAGCTGATCCACAAGCTCGCCGGCCCACTGGTACGTCACCGAGCGGTGCTTGTTGGCGTTGGCGTCGAGCTTGCTGCCGTCGACGCGGACCACGCCGAGCTTGAGCAACTTCGCTCCCCGGCCAAGAGGAGGACCTGCAGGAGCTCTCGGCCACCGCCTGGAAGTTCGTCGCCGGAAGGTCGCGATGGTGTCGTGATCCGGATCTCGTTCGCCGCCACGTAGCGCACGCCGAATTCCGGTGGTTCGCCCGCTCGATCCGCCGGCTCGAAAAGATCCCCTTCGCGTAGCAGTACTAATTGCCCATAGATATACCTGACAAGCCGTTTGCAGCCTGCTATGCTCTGGGCATGGACGCACGGGACTTTCGCAGCGTCGGCCGGTCGGCGCAGGAGGAGTTGCGCCGAACGGGCGCTGTTCCTGATGGAGCAGCAGGGCCTGAGCCAAGCGCAGGCGGCCGAGTTCGTCGGCGTCCAGCGCCAGACAGTGAACATCTGGCTGCAGCGCTTCCGCGCGCAGGCGAGGACGGTGTGCTCGACGGCCGGCGGGTGTCGCCGCGGCGCGGCAACGGGCTCTTGACGGCGGAG
>CAWHFO010000047.1:0-228780 GCA_963828215.1 uncultured Alphaproteobacteria bacterium
GGTAGAGCCGGCGATCGTAGGTCCAGGGGCGGAGGCGGGTGGATTTGGGCGGCACGACCGGCTCGAAGCCGAGCTGCAGCACCAGCTGCCGGGTCTCGTCGCCTGCATAGGCGCGATCCATGATCATCGGCAGTCGCTTCGGCCGGTTGGGCCAGGCTTCGAGCAGCCGGCGCCCTTCGACGGCATCATGAGCCTGTCCCGGCGACAGGCCGAAGGTCAGGGCCGTCCGGTCATTCGCGGCAACCAGATGAACCTTGGTGGTCCAGCCGCCGCGGGACTTGCCGATGGCCTGCGGGCCGTTTTTTTCAAGGCACCCGTGCCATCGGGGTGAACCTTCACGCTGGTGCTGTCCAGGCTCGGGCATTCCAACCGGATGCGGATCAGACGATGCTCCTGCAACGCCTGGAAGAGCCGCTCGAGAACTCCGGCCTCGGCCCAGCGCCGCGGCCGGGTATAAATCGTATGCCAATTCCCGAACCTCTCCGGCAAGGCCCGCCATTTGCAACCGTTCTCCGTCACGTAGAGCACCGCATTGATGACATCAACATTGGAGATCCGCACGTTCCCGCGTTGAACAGGCATCAACGGGCGGATCAGCTCGTACTGGTCTTCGTTCAGGCTCATCATCGTCATCAGATAGCCGAAGCCAAGATCCTCGAATAGTGTTAACACGCCCTAGGCCACCTTGGAAGTGTTGCGACATTTCTGAAACCTTTTGCGGGTGCGCTCGCTCTTCTCATCCCGATCGTCGTTGCCGGGCGGCGGTGGTGGTCTGAACGCAGGTCGAGGCACGACACGGCCCGCGAGAGGATACGGAAAATGGCGGACGCACCGAACATCGGGCGACTATGGCAGCACATACTGCCTTGGACGAAGGACTATCCGGATGAGGCGCCCCCCATGGGGGGTGGGCCTCGCCTCATACGGGCGACCACGGGTTCACCGGTTCCTGTACCTCTCACTTCTCGATGGGCTCGACAATAGTGCTCAACTGGTTCTTTGGCGAGGGGTTGAGCGATGTCAGGAATGACGACTATCGCGAAGGAATGCGGAAGGTCTTAATCTCTTCACGGAAGTAGATAATTCTTTGTCGAATGGCGACACTGGCCCTAGTAATATTGCAGATATCTTGATCCGACGGCACGTGATCTCTACAAGATGTCTAGGAAAAGGCTTATCCCCTTGACGACGCTCGAGCGAGATGTTGTGGTGCCCTGAGCGGCGACAGGGTGGATGGGACAGATGGCGGTGTTTCCGAGGAGCCTGGTCGAGTTCCAGCGGCGCTTTCCGACGGACGAGGCGTGCGCCGAGTATCTCGTGGCGGTTCGCTGGCCGCGGGGCTTCTGCTGCCCGGCCTGCGGTCATGATCGGGGCTGGCGGCTCGAGCGGCGGCTGCCGACCTTCGAGTGCGCCGGCTGCGACCGGCAGACCTCGGCGACCGCCGGCACGGTGATGCACCGCTCGCACCTGCCGCTCACCACCCCGCCGAGGCCTCCTGGCCTCGGCCGCTGCGCGGATGGATCGGCGGTCTGCTGACCGACGATGGTTCTGGGCCGCCTATCTGATGACGGCGCACTCGAACGGCATCTCGGCGCTGCAGTTGCAGGCACAGCTCGGCATCGGCTCGTACAAGACGGCCTGGCTCCTGGCCCGCAAGCTGCGCCGCGCCATGGTCGATCCCGGACGGCTGCCCCTGGCCGGCCTGGTCGAGATCGACGAGACCAGCCTGCCGCAGCGGACGAAGGACGATCCGCCGGGCGGTGGCCATGGCCGCTCGGGCAAGGGCAGGATGCCGGTCGTCGCGGCCGTGGAGATCGAGGGCCGCAAGCCCAGGCGGCTGCGTCTCGCCACCCTCGCCGACTATTCGGCCAGGAGCCTGCACGCCTTCATCGCCAGGGCCGTGGCCCCGGACGCGATCCTCCGGAGCGACGCCTGGAAGGGCTATCGCGGCGCCCCGGTGGCCGACCACGATCCCAGGACCGTGGGCCCCATGGCAGCCCACCTCGTCCTGCCCTGGACCCACCGCGTCTTCAGCAACCTCGAGCGCTGGGCCTTGGGCACCTATCACGGCCTGCGCCGACAGCACCTCCAGGCCTACCTCGACGAGTTCACCTTCCGCTTCAACCGACGGCACGACCGCCACGCCGCGTTCCATCGCCTCCTCGGCCTCGCCACCACCCTCCCGCACGCCAGCCACCAGATGTTGATCAGCCGTAGCTAACGGGATAAGCCGCCTAGGATACTCATCGAGCGCTCCAGAGAAGACTGCGGCCTGGCTGCGGTGCGACGCACTTTTCCCCGAGATCTTACGCGGCAAGACGAGGCATTCCGCATGCTGTTTGGATCGGAACCAGTCGAGCAGATCCGTGAGGTCCGCGTTCCAAGGCCAGAGCTCACGAAGAGTTGACACCTGCTTATGAGTGGGATCATAGCTGGCGTGCGATCGGCGCGACGTGCCCCAACGCGGGGGGCGGCACTGGGTTGGTCGTGGATCGCGGAGGCGAAGCTGCGACGGGTTCCTCAAAGAGGCAGAGTGGAAAAGGTCAAGACAAGCCAAGCCGACACGAACGCCGTAATGGCCCAAGGGATAGCGTTCAGCAGACGCTGGGCTCTCCGTGGGTCGTCCATGAGACGCTTGGCGATCCAATATGACAATCGTCGCTGAAGCCAAGCCGCCCCAATGCCATATACGAATCCGATCACAGCGACAGTCATCGCAAGGCGTATGAACCAGTCGCTTGTTGCGACGAGGGGCCAAGATCCGATCGTAAAGCCCACTCCGGAAGCGAGCGCAGCTACCGCCATATGGAAGATTTTCCACTGCTCAAGCGGTGTACGCGCCATCTCGGGGAGCGCCTCCGGAAGTCGCCCGCCAAACAGTATCTGGCCGCGATAGCGATTGCCACCATTGTCGCTCGCCCGGATACGGTCGAGGGCGGACCACCCACGAAGAGGCCCTTCACCGTGTAGCGCGCCGACCTCAAGGCACGTGTCAACCCAGTTCACTTTGGACGAACGCGCGTCGCTCTCTGAGATGGCCAGCACGGGGAGAATAGCGCCTCCGTCGCCCTGATGGCACCGTGCCCCGACCGATCGAGCGCTTCCGCGCAGACACTAAGCTGGGGCATACTACACCGCCGCAGGCAGCACAGGGAGGATGCGATGAGCACGCCCGCCAAACCCGTCCCCGACGGCTATCGCAGCGTCACCCCCTACCTCATCGTCGACGGCGCCGCCAAGGCCATCGCCTTCTACGAGAAGGTCTTCGGCGCCACAGTCGCCCTGCGCCTCGACGGGCCGGGCGGCAAGATCGGCCACGCCGAGATCCGGATCGCCGACTTCGTCGTCATGCTGGCCGACGAGAACCCCGAGATGGGTGCTCGCGGCCCGCGCTCGATCGGCGGCTCGCCCGTGAGCCTGATGCTCTACATCCCCGATGTCGACGCCGTCGTCGCCAGGGCCGTGGCGGCCGGGGCCAGGCTGCAGCGCCCGGTCGAGGACAAGTTCTATGGCGACCGGATGGGCAGCATCCTCGATCCCTTCGGCCACATCTGGCACGTCTCGACCCACAAGGAGGACGTCGCCCCGGACGAGCTGCAGCGCCGGGCCGCGTCCCAGGCCGGCGGCTGAGCGGCAAGGGGCTCAGCGCTGCCCGATCGGCACGTGCCCCGGCTCCGCCGCCACCCGGTCCAGCCAGGCCCTCACAGCCGGAAAGGACGAGAGGAAAAAACCGCCTTCGTCGGCGACGTGGGTGTAGGCGTAGAGGGCGATGTCGGCGATCGTGCAGCGCTCGCCCACGAAGAACGCCCGGCCGTCGAGGTGGCGCTCCATCACCGCCAGCGCCGCGTTGCCGCGCTCCATCAGCCGCGGCAGCTCGGCCTCGCGCGGGTGGCCGGGCGGCAGCAAATGGCGGCAGAAGCGCGCCACGGCGATGAAGGGCTCGTGGCTGTACTGCTCGAAGAACATCCACTGCAGCGCCTGCGCCCGCCCGAGCCGGCTCGCCGGCAGCAAGGCGTGCCCTCGGCCAGATAGAAGAGGATGGCGTCGGATTCGGCCAGACACCGTGCCGTCCTCGAGCTGCAGCGCCGGCACCCGGCCGTTGGCGTTCTTGGCCAGGAACGCCGGCGTGCGCGTCTCCCCCTTCATGATGTCGAGCTCCACCAGCTCGAACGGCAGCCCCAGCCGGTGCAGCACCAGCCGCACCTTGTAGCCGTTGCCCGACGGCAGATAGTCGTAGAGCCTCAGCATTTCTTTTCTCTTTCCCTCGGCCGCCCGACGTTCCGGAGATGCCGCGCCCGGTGCCCGGACACCGGTGGCGCTTGCCTGAGCCGCCCCGGCGGGACATCCTGCGGCCCGCGACCCCCAACCGTGCAACGTGAAAAAAGCCCCGTGAGCCTCGACTTCCTCGCCACCTCGCTCATCGTCGTCGTCGCACCCGGCACCGGCGTCCTCTACACGCTCGCGGCCGGCCTCTCGCGCGGCTTCCGCGCCAGCGTCGTGGCCGCGCTCGGCTGCACGCTCGGCATCCTCCCGCACATGGCCGCAGCACTCCTCGGCCTCGCCGCCCTCCTCCACGCCAGCGGCCTCGCCTTCCGCGTCTTCCAGTACCTGGGCGTCGCCTGGCTGCTCTACATGGCCTGGAGCACGCTCCGCGAGCGGGGCGCCCTCCAGGTCGACCCCCAGCCCTCCACCCGCACAGCGCTCGAGGTGACCCTCAAGGCCGTCCGGTGAACCTCCTCAACCCCAAGCTTTCCGTCTTTTTCCTCGCCTTCCTGCCCCAGTTCGTGAGCCCCGCCGAGCCCCACCCCCTCTCCCGCATGCTCGCCCTCAGCGCCGTCTTCATGGCCATGACCTTTTTCGTCTTCGTCGGCTACGGCCTCCTCGCCGCCAAGGTCCGCGACCACGTCATCTCCCGCCCCCGCGTCCTGACCTGGCTCCGCCGCACCGTCGCCGCCGCCTTTCTCCTCCTTGGCGCCAAGCTGGCCCTGGCCGACCGCTGAGCCGGAACCCGCGTCGTCGCCGACACCGATGCCGAAGCCGAGCACCTCGCCCTCACCATCGACCTCAACTACGTCCGCCGCTCCCACGGCATCTACGGCCCCCTGGCCAGCCCCTCCGAGATTTTTATCAGTTCGCTAACGCCCGCGGAGGAAGCCGCCCGCCGCGCCAACCGCGCCCGCCTCTTCGTCGGCTCCCCCGGCCGGGTCCGCGACTTCCTCGGGGCCTTCGCGGAGGGATGCGGCGCCGACGAGATCATGATCACGACGGCCATCTTCGATCATGAGGCGAGGCGGCGGTCGTACGAGCTGCTGGCGGAGACGTTTGGGTTGGGGATTGCGGTTGGTCGCCACTGAGAAGAACGCGGCGCGAGCCTCCCTTCTATCCCGCGCGAAACGATGCGCGCCTGCAAGACCAGCCGCCCCTAGCCACGCAGTGACACGCCAAAAGCCCTGGCGATCTGCCGCATCGACTCATCACAGAGAGAGCAAAGCGTCTCAAAGTGCTTTCGATAGGTCCGATGCTCTGAGAGCGCCGAAGCCCGGATCCTTTGTGCCTCCCTGCCCGTGGCATGTCCCTTCAATTGGCTCCGAAGATTGTGAACATTGTGAAACGGCCCCATAATCTCTCTGGCCTGCTTATCCTCGAAACCCAATCCTGTCAGACATTCCTCCATCAGCTTTAGCGAGCGCGCCGTTGTGTCATCTGAGCTGCCCAATGCGGCCGCTTTCTTGCTAAGCCATTTCTGCTGAAATCCTTCGATGAGCAGTTTATCAAGTGCCATCAGCTCATCCGCCCACTCCTCCGAGGAAGGGGTCACGGGATAATGGACGCGTTCTATAAGCGATTTCGAGCGTAGCTTCCACCACGGCACTTCTTGCGAGTGCAGCTGGCGCAGGAGAGATTTGAGACGTTCAGCGGTGCCTCTCCCCTAAAGAAATCGCCCTTAATGTCGGTAGTGAACGCTCGTTGTGAAATCGGACCCTTCGGTGCCTCGTTGAAAGACTTCCAGTACAGTTGTTCCTCGTAGGGCAGCCGACTAAGATAGATAAGATAGCTGTGTACTTGACCGGCATCGTTGATGTCATAAGTCTCCAGATGCCAAGCGTGGCGGCAGCTAATTGACCGCTCATCGAGTAGATACTTTCCGGGTACTTCTTGTACTTCAACAAAACGTCCGGCCGGAAGAAGGTTGGCGTTATCTCATACGGAAGATCTGATTTGACGAAATAATTTGCGAGGCAGCGCGGATCACAAGAGAATTCTGTCACAATGTTGTTCTTCCAATCTTGAGCTATGAATGATACATATTGCTTCTCATTATCACTACCAATATTGAATTGATCGTAGAGGTCATGCTTCGAAGCTCCAGGTCGGACGACTTGAAAGCCTCTGGTGTAACTGCCATGACCCTCCTCGACGACTTTCCGATAGCGCAGATCGCCATCGGTGAAGAATTGTTCGTCGCGCTTGTCGCTCCAACCACCAAACCGGTCCGGATCGTACCTCGTTAAGTCAAAAACTCGAACCATTGCGGCATCGGTTAAAGCCAAGTACTCGTCAAGGACGTGACGGTTCGTAGTGATTATCGTACCGCCTAATCCTCCACCCTCTTCGTGCAGATGGACGATACGCACCACATCCTCAACGTCGCCGCGCTTATCGAACCGACAATACGCCCACCGTTCGGGCACATAGTGGAGGTCGAATAAATGCGCAAATTTTTGCAGAACCTCGAAATAGTACGTCTGCTCCTGCCGACCATCAAAATGGCGCCCATAGATTAGCTGCTCGCCGCCTGCAAGTGTCCGCGAGCCAATGTGATTGAGCGGCGGCGAGATGCCGATCGCCGGTGGCTCTCCAAACGAATACCAGGTGCTCCACGACGACCATGGATTTCCGCTCCAATGGAGCAGGTCATCGACGTCGGGCGGCTCCAGTCAGGCGGCCGGCACCGGAATCCCGTAAAGAAAGGTGAAGCGCAAGCCGGCATAGATAATGAAGTCCGTATCAGAGAGATTATCCTTAAGAAGGGCAAGCGCGTCATTCGGCTCTAGCCACGTACTGAACGCATTGCTGTCGCGCGAAGGAGCGATCGACATGACACGCAGACGCTCAACAATGTCGCTCATTGATGTTCGTGTGATTGTTCATAATTCCTACCAGCGAGACACATTATATCGTCCTCACCGGGCTAATAGAAGAATTCGCGTAGGGAGGGGCATGTTGGCCGGAATTACGGTGACGTGCCGTAATTGAGCTAGTCTCCCTCCGAGGCACCGCGAAGTTGCGGGCCGGGGACACGAGGGAGGATGACCGATGGCGCTTTACGCGGGACTGGATGTGGGCGAGAAGGCCACGCATTTCTGCGCGGTGGACGGCGAGGGCTCTATCCTTTGGCGCGCCGCCTGCGCCACCACGCCGAGACACTCGCCTTCACCTGAGAAAGCATGCGCCGGGGCTCGCGCGTCGTGCTGAAGACGGGCGCGTTTTCGGACTTCCAAGCGCGGCCACGAGACAGGCACTGGGTCAAGTCTTGCAACAACGCATCGTCTGAGCAAACTCCTCAGCTTCGCCGTCACCTGATGCTCCGTGCTCGCGGAGACGTCCGCGTCGCCCAAACCGGCCGCGCGCATCGCTACGGCAATCAAACTACCTCGAGGCCCAGCCTAGCAGCGAACGCGCGCCAGGCGAAGGGGCGGGCGTCGCGACCGGTCCCGACGGCGGCGTGACAAAAGAAAAGAACCAACTTTCGGTTGACGCAGGGTGTTAGATCCTAGTAGCAAGGAGAAATGCCTGCTCCCTACCCCTCCCGCTCGCCCGTCTCGCTGCCCGGCGCCCGCCGCTGCCGGCTGGCCCGCCGCCTCGCCGCCGGGCTCACCCCGGCCGAGGTCGCCGAGGTCGAGGCCGCGACGGAGGAGGAGATCCAGGCGTTCATCGCCGACCGCGAGTTTTCCGAGCTCGTCGCGCAGTACCGGGCCGCCCGCGAGCTGCCCTTCGACGAGCAGGAGCGGCTGCTGATCGAGACGGCCATGGCCGATCTCCAGCATCTGGTCGACATGGGCGACCGGCGCGCCCTGATGTTCATCGTCTACGAGGCCAACCGCGGCCGGAGCCCGGCCAGGCGGCTGGTCCAGCTCGTGCGGCGCAGCTTCGAGCAGGCGACGGAGCCCAAGGCCGTGCGGCCGGCCGCCACCGCGCCGCCCGAGCAGCATCGCGAACTCGATGGCGGGCTACGGCCAGCATCCGCTGGGCCCGGCCCATGCCGCCGCCCCCCGCCTCGCCGACTTCATCGGCGCCGAGGCCGGCCGGGCCGCGCTCCGCGAGGCCGCGCGCGAGGCGGCCGAGGATGAGATTCCTGTCGCTCCCGCCCCTGCCACCGACAAGCCTGCAGCGGCGGCGCCCGTCACCGTGCTCCGGCCGGCCCGTCTGCGCGCCGATCCCCTCCGCGCGCGGCTGCTGGGCGGGACGAGCCTCCGCGCCGCGGTCGGGCCGACCGGAGAAAAAGACCGCCGGGCGCAGGCCGCTCGGGCCCTGAGGCCGGGCGGCTTCAGCGCCGCCGTCTTTTTTTCGTTGGCTTCGGCTTGGGGCTGAGGGCGGCGAGCCAGGCGCCGGTCCAGAAGCGGGTGGCGTTCCGGGTCAGGCTCGCCCGCTGGCGGCCGAGCTCGGCGCTGCCTGCCGCCCGGGCCTTGCCGGCCACGGCGTTGGCGCCGCTCAGCCACAGGCTCATGAAGGGGTTCTTTTTCGTCCAGGGATTGGCCACGGCGGGCTCCTGAAAGCGCGTGCCGGGACCGCCCCGGCGCGCCGCATCACCGCAGCCAACGGCCGGGACCGCCCAGGGCTCCCGCTCCTCCCCGCGGATTCGTCCCGCTGCCGGTCGGCAGAGCCCTCCGCCGCGTCCCTACAGGTCCCTATTGACAGAAAAAGAAAAAATACCTATCACTCTCTTCCCATGGACACATCCTCCCTCCGCCCCGAGCCCACGGCCCTGGAGTGGTGTCGGGCCGCCCGGCGGGTGGCGGCCGAGGTGCCGTTCTATGCGGTCGCGGCGGCGCTCGGGATCGAGCTGCGGGCGCTGCGGGAGAGGGTCGCCAACGACGACGAGCTGGCCGGGCTGGTGCGGGTCTACGAGGCCGAGCGGGCGCGGCCGGCGGCCGAGCGGCTGGGCCGGGTCCACGGGTTTCTGCTCGACGAGCTGTCGCATGCGCTGGAGACCGGCTCGGCCGAGAAGCTGGGCTGGATGATGCGCGAGGCCAGGCTCGGCCACAAGGTGACGGGCGGGGCCGGGGTCTCGACGGTGGTGGACCGGGTCGATCCGGGCGCCCCCGACCGCGAGGGCACCGCCAAGCTCCTGTTCCTGGCCGGGCTCTGCGACCTCGACTACGAGGCCTACTGCGCCTATCCGGACAATCCCTACCCGCCGCGCCAGCCGCCGGTCGGCCCCGCCCGGGTGCGCTGGGAGCGGGCCCAGGCGGCGATGCGCGGCGAGGCCGTGCCGGCCGCCTCACCCGAGGAGCTTAGCGGCGAACCTCCTAACGAGGCGATAACGCTGCCGCCCGAGTTCCGCGCACCCCCGCCGGGGACGCGGCCCGGCGCCGGGAGGAGCGGCAGGCGGCGCTGGCGGCGCTCCGCGACCGCCTCCGGGACCTCGTCGCCGGCCCGACCCCCGCCACCCCCGAGGCGCAGGACCTCGCCGAGGCGGTCCTGGCGCTGCGCTGGCCGCACTGGCCCGCCTATCGGGGCGCCCTGGACCTGGACCTGCTCGACCAGGCCCTGGCCGCCCTGCCCCCCCTCGACACCGCCACCCTCCGCCGCCTCGGCGCCAGGCCCACCGTCACGCCCTGACGGGGGGGTGGGGGGGCTCCCTCGCGCAGCAGCCCGGCGAAGCCGGCCGCACGAGGCCGACGCCGGCACGGGCGCCGTGCAGGGCGGCTCAGAGCTCCGGGCTCCAGCTGTCGTCGGTGGCTCGCGTGCTGGCCGGGCGGCGCGGCTTCCAGACCGCGGCAAGGCTCTGCAGGCGGGCGATCTCGGCCGGCGCCAGGCCGGCGAGCAGGGCGTCCCGGGTCCGCGCCAGGGACCGGCGGTCGGGTCCGGGCGGGCTCAGGCGGAAGGCGATGGCGAGCCAGAGGGCCGCCTGGGTGCGATCGGCCGTGTCGCCCTCCGCGAGCAGCCTCGCCAGCGCCGCCTGGGCCGGCACATGGCCCTGGTCGGCGGCCCGGCCGAGGAGGCGCTCGGCCGCGACAGGGTCGGCGCCCGCCACCTCGCCGGTGCCCACGAGCAGGCCGGCCCGATACAGGGCCTCCGCATCGTCGGCGCGGGCGGCCGTCAGGAGCCAGCCCAGCGCCTGGGCGGGGTCGCGCGGGGCGCCCCGGCCCTCGAGATAGAGAAGGCCCAGCCGCCGCTGGGCGGGCGCGTAGCCTCGCGCCGCGACGTCCCGATAGGCGCGCAGCGCGCCCGACGGGTCGGCCGGCAGCCCCGGCCCCGACTCGAGCAGGGCGCCGACCATGAAGCCGGCCTCGAGGTCGCCCTGGGCCGCCGCCCGCCGGAACCAGGCCAGGGCCAGGGCCGGATCGCCCGCGAGGCCGCCCAGGCCGGCGAGGCGGGCATAGCCGAGCTGGGTCTGGGCCGGCGCGTAGCCCTGCCCGGCCGCCGCCTCGAGCCAGCGCACCGCCAGCGCCCGGTCGGCCGGCACGCCCCGGCCCTGGGCATAGAGGCGGGCCAGCGCGAACTGGCTGGGCGCATGGCCCTGCGCCGCCGCCACCTGCAGGCGCCGGACCGCCGCCGCCACGTCCGCCTCGGGCAGGCCCGGGGTCAGCTCGCGCATCGCCTCGGCATAGAGCCGGTCGAGGGCGGCGGCCTCGGGTGCCGGGCGCGGGGCGGCCGGCGCTGCGGACCGGTCGGCGGCGCAGGCGCCGAGGCCCGAGGGCCAGCGGCAGGCCAGCGCCCGGGCGACGGGGCGACGGGTCGCTCCTGCGGCGGCGGATCATCGGCGGCGCTCCTTCCCTCCTGGGCGGTCAGGATGCCCGAGAGGACGGCCCAGGATCAAGCGTCGGGCGCCGCGGCGGCGCCGGGGCTCAGGGCGGGGCCAGGGGGGCGAGGCCGGGGAGGCGATAGATCCGGACGGCGTTGTCGTGGAAGAGGCGGAGCCGGTCGTCCCGGGAGAGGCCGGCCGTGATCTCGAGGAAGCCCGACCAGATGGTGGGCAGGTCGGCGACCAGGCTGTCGACGGGGAAGTTCGAGGCCAGCATGCAGCGCCGCGTCCCGAAGATCTCGATCGCCTCCCTGACGATCGGCCCGTTGTCCGCCACGGTCCAGGGCCGCCCCGGCAGGCCCAGGCCCGAGATCTTCAGCGCGACGTGCGGCACCTCGGCGAGGCGGCGGAGCAGGGCCCGCCAGCCGGCCAGACCCTCCGGGCTGCGGTCGGCGGGAAGGCCCGTGTGGTTGAGGACGATCGGCACCTCCGGGACGGCCTCCGCCAGCTCGGCCGCCTCGCCCAGATGCCACCAGGGGGTCTGGAGATCGAAACCGAAGCCGACCTCCGCGAGCTTCCTGAACCCCCGGCGCCAGGCGGGATCGCCCATCGAGCCCCTGGCCCCCCTCTCGACCCGGTCGGGCGAGGCCGCCGCCCGGGGCTTGTGGCGAACGCCCCGCACCAGCGGCAGCCGGGCATGGCCCTCCAGCACCGCCTCGACGTCGTCCCGGTCGAGCCAGGCCTGGGCCACGATCGCGCTGGGCAGCCCCTCACGGTCCGCCAGCGCCTGCGCCCAGCGGCTCTCGCCCAGGGGATCCAGGGGGTCCCACTCGGTCTCGACATAGACCGAGCCCACCACCCGGTGCGGCCCGCAGTCCCGCCGATAGTCCGCCGGCATGTAGCTCCGCCGGATCGCCCGATAGTCGCCATAGCGGAACGGGATCGGCGGCTCGTCCCGGAGCCAGGGATGCCGGCCGAGCCCCAGATCCCAGAAATGCTGATGCGCATCGACGATCGGCAACGCCGCGTCGCCCATCCTCCGGCCTCCGCCCCGCCCCGCCCCGAGGACAGGCGGCATAGCGCGGACGATCCCGACTGGGAAGGCCAGGCTCTTTTTTTCTTTTTTGGCTTTTCAGGGGCCGAGGGGATTGCGGCCGGCGGCTCTCCGGGGGCGCTCGGCCACGGGGAAAAGGCTCGCTCCGCCGAGGAGCCGTGCCCGGAGCCGGCCGGCGTCCGAGGGCGCCGACCGAGGCGGCACGACCGGACGAGCCGGAGCCTCGGCCGACGCGACGGAAGGCTCGCTCGGGGCGACGGGCGCCTCGGGCGAGGCCTCCGCCGCCTCGCGCGCGGCCTCGCGGAGCGCCGCCCGGCCGGCCTCGGCGCCGATGAAGTCGGCGAGGCGGGGGGCGGCGGCGTGGGCGGGGCCCAAGCGGATGCTGGCCGTAGCCCGCCATCGAGTCGCGATGCTGCTCGGGCGGCGCCGTCGACTCCGGGCGCACGGCCCTGGGCTCCGTCGCCTGCTCGAAGCTGCGCCGCACGAGCTGGACCAGCCGCTTGGCCGGGCTCCGGCCGCGATTGGCCTCGTAGACGATGAACATCAGGGCCCGCCTGTCGCCCATGTCGACCAGATGCTGGAGATCGGCCATCGCCGTCTCGATCAGCACCCGCTCCTGCTCGTCGAAGGGCAGCTCGCGGGCGGCCCGGTACTGGGCGACGAGACGAGAAAACTCGCGGTCGGCGACGAACGCCTCGATTTCCTCCTCCGTCGTCGCCTCGACCTCGGCGACCTCGGCCGGGGTGAGCCCGGCGGCGAGGCGCCGCGCCAGCCGGCAGCGACGGGCGCCGGGCAGCGAGACGGGCGAGCGGGAGGGGTAGGGAGCAGGCATTTCTCCTTGTACTAGGAGCAAAAACCTTCTGTCAACCGGAAAGTGATTCTTTTCTTTTGTCACGCCGCCGTCGAGCCGGATCGCTGGGCCCTCGCCTCTTCGCCCGGCGGCCTACTTGGTGACCGTGAACTCGGTCCACATGCCGGCCTCGTAGTGGCCGGGGACGTTGCAGATGAGAAGATACTTCCCGGCGCCGAGGGGGACCGTCAGCGAGCCCGACTGGCCGGGGTCGAGCTCCGAGACCTCGCCCTTGTCGCCCGCCTTGTCCTCGTCGACCCGGCTCTCGCCCGCGATATAAGGCAAGGGCTTGGTCGGGTCCGCCAGATACATGACGATCATCTCGTGGATCTGGTCCTTCGAGGAATTCTCGACGTGGAACGTAACGGGGCCGGCAGGGGCGCTGTTGCGTGACAGCTTGATGCCCATCGTGGCCTTGGACATGTCGAGACCGGGCGTCGCGTAGCCGAGGCCGGTCGCCATAGGCGTGTCCGCACCCTTGTCCCAGAGGTCGACGTTCACCACCGTGGCGGCGGAAGCCACGCCCGCCCCGAAGGCGAGCACAACTCCGACGACGACAGGGAGAACATGCCGTTTCAGATATCGCACTGCTCTTTTCCTCTCCAAGGAGGGCCGCCATCGGGCTTGGCCCCAGACGAGGAAAAGAAAGACACCGGCGGGGGGCATGGCGCGTTGACGTGGGTCAAGAAGGATCCGAAAGGCGCGTCAAGGCGCCGACCTTCCGGCACCCGTGGCGCCTCGAGCGCGTGGGAGCCTCCGTCCGCCCCGAATGCCAACACCGGCCCGGCGACGACGGGGAGAACGCGCCGTTTCAGCCCATTGAAGGCGACTCCTCCCCAAAATCTTTTCGTTCCGATTGGTTGGAAGCAGGTCGGCGCACGTGACCAGGGCGATCAGTTGTCCAGCGGCTCTACCTGGCAAGCATAGGATCGCAAAGGGGCGGAACCGCTGATTGGATCGACGAATTTTTGGGAAATAAGTCGGTTGTAATTGGCTCCCTCGTCGGCAAAGGGATCATAGCCGCGTGCATGAAGCTGGACGCATTCCTGCCACCAGCCATGTTGTCCGCAAACAACGTCCGGATCGAGCAGCGCGTTGAACTTCGCCCGTGCCCTCGCCTTGCCATGCGGTGTTGCGATTTCAACCCAGGCGCCTTCGGCAATTCCGCGGGTTCCGGCGGTATCGGGATGCAATTCGACCTCGGGATCCATGGCGCGCCTGCGCAGGGACGGCAGCGCCCGATGCTGACTTTCGCAGAACAAGGTGCCTTTGGAACAGGTCAGAACCAGGGGGAAGCGGCTGCCGAGCCCGTCGGAGGACCGGGGACTGACGAGGGGCTCGCGAAACTCCGGCAGCGGATCGTAGCCCGCGTTCAGAAGTGTCTCGGAATAGAGCTCGATTCTGCCGGATGGCGTGTTGAACCCGCGCGGCGCACCTTCCCGGTCATCGGCATATTTGCGGTGGCGCGTCTCGAGCGGAACGCGAATCCCTTCGGGCCGGCCCCTCAGCTTCTCGAGCGAGAGCCCGCTCGGCGCAAGCTGATGGCGGTAGGCGGCATCCGTGTCGCCATTCCAGAAGTGCTCGCCCAGACCCAAACGAACCGCCAGGTCGAAAATGATATCCCTGTCCGAACGGCTCTGCCCCTGCGGCTCGACGACCGGCTGGCGAAGCTGCACCAGGGACTGTGCGTCCTCGCTCACCTCAAAGCCGATCCGCAAGCCTTCCGTCTCGAACGCGCTCGCCACCGGCAGCACGATATCGGCCTGCTCGGCGGTCGGGTTCATGAACAAGTCGGCATGCACATGGAAATCGAGCACGCCAAGAGCGCTGCGTCCGCGATCGCTGTCCGCATTGGACATCAGCATGTTCGCGCCAAAGGCCACGAGGCCGCGCGCCCGGACAGGCTCGCCATCGAGAGCGGCCGTGTAGAACTCGCCGGCGGAGGTGTACCCGAACTGCGCAGGACCGAGCGGTCGCGCCTTTAGGCCGAGCGACTTCTTGCGCTGCCCTTCCAGGAGCAATTCGACGCCCGACACGTCATTGGCCGGTACGGCGGGTAACAGCACATTGCCGCCGGGCCTGTCGAGATCGCCGGTAAGTGCGTAGAGAATTCCGATCGCGCGGATTGTCTGGGTCGTGTTGGTATGCTGCTCGATGCCGCTCCAGGAATAGTACGCCAACGGACGCGATTCCCAGATCAGGCGGGCGGTGCGTTCGACCTGCTCGAATGGCACGTCGCAGAAATCACGGATCTCCGGCTTGGCATAGCGGGCACACAAACGTCGCGTCATCTCGAACGCGGTGACACAGGTGACCGGCCCTGATGCAGTCTCGACGGTGAACTCGCCAAATAGCGCCGGCGCGACATCACTGTCAGTAAATCGCCGGGTGCGCGGCTCGTAGTGGACGGGCTTCTGTACGGTCTCGTCCCAGCCGACATACGAGCCGCCATCATTCGACTGGTTCACGTCTTGAGCCGCCAAGAGCCGACCGTTGTCGCAGCGGACCAGCAACGGCCCATTGGTCCAGTCGCGAACGAATTCGCGGTCGTACCAGCCTCGCTCGATCATGACGCCGGCGATCGCAAGCGCCAACGCCCCGTCGGTTCCGGGTCGAACGCGTAGCCATTCGTTCGCCTGGCGCGCGCCGCCGACATTGCGCGGATCGACAACCACCAGTTTTGCCCCGCGCGTCAGCGCCTCGGTCGTGGCCACGGCGTGCGCTATTCTGGCGACGGTCGGATTGTAGCCCCAGTAGAGCAGGCAGCCGGCGCGCGCCACGTCCGGCATGTAGGCGCCGGGAACACTGGCGCCGTAGGTGTAGAGGCTCGCCAGATACCGGCCCCAGCCGCAAAGCTCCATGGAAACCATGAAGTTCGGGCTGCCATAGGCCCGCTGCAGCCGTTGGATCCAGTGGATGACGTCCGAGGTCGCTGCCGTCGACGGGGACGCCGTCGCGAATACGACAAATTCCGGCCCGTGCTCGTTTGCGATCTGCCCCAGTCTCTCGGCAATGATGTCGAGTGCCTCGTCCCAGCTGATCTCCTGCCAGCCTGGATCGGCGGCCCCCTTCGATCGTGTCCGCTTCAAGGGATTGCGCAGGCGCTGTGGGCTATAGACAAGCTCCGGCGCAACTTTGCCTTTGATACAAAGCGCCTTCCCAGTCGGGTGGTCCGGATTGGCGGAAAGGCCGACAAAACGACCGTCCTCGACGGTCGCGATCGATCCACAGCGCGAAACACAAAGCGGGCAGAACCCCGGAACATTGCGCGTTTTGCTCGAAAGGCGGGAAGCCATCCTATGCTCCCTTTGGCCAGCATCCACCGGATGAACGGATTGTTGGCGCTTATATTGCCGTCGTCGTCGGACAGCGGCAAGGGGGACGGTTATCGTGGGGACTTTGGGACACCGAGGCTGGTGGCGCCGGAGTCCTCAGCCTAAGAATGCAACCACTGTCATGGCAATCAGGCTCGCCGCCAGCGCGAGATTGACCACGCGCGAGCTGGTCGGGTCCTGGAGGATGCGGGAGAGGGAGGCGCCCGCCAGGAGCCAGCAGAGGTGGATGATCAGGATCATCAGGGTGAGCAGGGCTATCTTGGCCGCGGCGTCGAGGGTCTGGCTTTCGTCGACGATGGTGGTTCCGGCGAAGACGGCGGCGATTGCCAGGTAGGCTTTGGGATTCGCGATGGCGAGCAAAAAGCCGCCGGCGAAGGCGGGGGCGGCGGCCTCGGGGCGCCGGCCCGCCAGGGGCGGGGCGGTCGCGATCTTGAAGGCAAGAAGAAAAATGTAGAGGGTGGCGATGGCGACGAGCACGGGGGCGGCGTGGGGGATCGACAGGAGAAGCGTCACGACGCCGGCGGCGACGGCGAGGAGCACGGCCGTGGTGCCGAGGACGAGGCCGGAGGCGTAGGCGAGCGAGCGGCGGAATCCGTAGGCGGCGGCGACGGCGGTGGCGCTCAGGGTCGACGGGCCCGGGCTGCCCATGATGACGGCGGAGGCCAAGGTCAGCGTCAGGACGGGGCGCCAGGTCCCAGCGAAAAAGAGGCCGGTCATGGGGATGCCTGCTCGGTGGCCGGGGGGACGGCGAGGCTATCACCGGGCGGCAGGCGCCGACAGGGGCGGGCCTGGGCACCGGGGTGGACGGGACAGCGGCGGCGAGGCGCCCCCTCGCGGAGGAGAGCGTCCCCGTGCCCGAGGCGGCGGGCGCGGACGGGGCGGTCTATCGGTAGAGGATCGGGCGGCAGCGGAGGCCGAGGGCGCTGATCGAGCGGTCGAGGCGGTGGATGACGAGGCCGGTCGCGGCCTGGTCGGCGGGGCAGAAGACGGCGGCGTTCCAGGTGTCGCAGTTCTTGTGGTCGTCCTGGATCGCGGTGGTCAGCTCCTCGACCTCGGGCTTGCCGAGCCAGACCTTGGCGGCGTAGACCTTTATTCCCTTGATCCGCTGCTTGTTCTTGTCGACCTTGCTGGAGCAGGTCGCGATCCCGCGGATGAAGTAGCGGGGATTGTCGGAGAACTGGACCGCCTTGCGATTGCCGGGGCTGCCGGCGCAGTGATCGAAGTCGCCGTTGGTGTAGACCTCGGTGCCCTGGGTGAGCGTGCGCCAGTAAGTGCCGAGATGGCAGGGCTGGTCGCCGTCCTCGTACCAGTCGATGCCGTAGAGGCCGCCCATGCCGCCCTCGGGCAGGACCGGCGCGTCGGCGTAGGAGACCGTGCCGGCCCAGCCCGAGTAGCCGGTGCTGGTGAGCTGGTCGCCGACGAAGAAGGGCTGCTCGTCGGCGGCCGCGGCGCCGCCAGGCGGAGCCCCGGCAAGGGCTGCGAGAGCCGCGAGCCCGGCGATCGCGTGGCGCATCCTGGACATGAGCCCGGCTCCCATGAATCGGGTTGCTGATCTCCCCAACTGCCTTTTGTCCGAGCCTGGACAGTGCGCCTCCCGGGGCCGCCCGTCAACCGCAAGGCGTGCCGGGGCAGAGCGAGCGCGCCGGTCGCGGCCTCGGGGTCGTCGATGAACGGGCTGTAGCCGACGGGTCGCGCGATGCTCCCGGCCGGGCCCAGGCTCGGGAGGTTGACGCCCGAATGGTAAGTAGGTCGGAAGTAGGAAGTAGGAAGTAGGAAGTAGGTCTCCTCTGGAGAGCCAGCCATGACACGTGTCTCCGGCGCCCGTCTTTCCACCAAGGCGCAGCTCGTCATTCCGAAGAGGATTCGTGACCGGCTGGGGATCGGGCCGGGGGATCGAGTGCTGTTCCTGGAACGAGACGGAGAGGTCGTCATTCGGCCGGCGCCGCGGGAGGGTGGCGAAGATCCGTTCGCGCTCTTCACCGAGTGGTCGGGCGAGGCCGACGAGCAGGCCTATGGCGATCTTTGACCGCTTTTCGGTCGTCGCGGTGCCCTTTCCCTATGTCGAGCGCGAGGCGCGCAGGCGGCGCCCGGCGGTGGTCGTGTCCGGCCCGGAGCTCGCCCGGCGGCACGGGCTCGCCTGGGTCTTGATGATCACGAGCGCCGACAACCCGCCATGGCCAGAGGATATCAGGATCGGGGACCTCGCCAGGGCCGGCCTCGGCAAGCCCTCGGTGGTGCGTCCGGTCAAGATCGCGACGGTCGAGGCGGCACGCTGCACGGCGCTGGGCCGGCTGGCCGAGGTCGAGGCGGTCGAGGCGGCCTTGAGCCGCATCGAAGGCCGAGCCATGCGCTGACCTCTCACGGACTGCGGCGATATCGGTCCTTGAGGGCCCGCCGGTGGCCGCGTCCGCGGCCTTGTCGTCCTTGACAGCACTCGGTAGACGGTTGTGCCTGCGATCGGCGCTGCCGGCCGCGTCTGCGCCTCGTCGGGCCGCAGGCTCGCATTCCGCGGCGCGGCCCCGGGGAGGCTCCATGACCGTTGTCCGGAAGCTGCTGTTGCCGGCTCTGGCGGCCACCTTCTTCCTCGCGGGCTGCGAGAGCTTCGGGCGGGGTGCCGCCGAGGCCGTGCTGCAGGCCTCGAACAAGCCCGGGGAGGACACGCGGCTGTGCGACGTCGAGGGCCGGCCGTTCGGCGGCATCGAGCCCTACCTCGCCAAGCAGAAGTCCCTGCCGCCGTTCGGCGAGGGCGTGGGCCAGCGTCCCGAGGTCAAGGTTCTCTACGTCCACGGGATCGGCACCCACGAGCCCGGGCACGGCACCGCGCTGATGACCAATCTCGCCAACGCGCTGTCCTTGAACGTGCGGTCGCCGCGACCCAAGCGGATCGTGCTGGCGGCGCCCCAGTTCCCCAACAAAACCCTGGGCGAGCTGCGCATCACCCGGCTGACGGACGAGCATCGGCAGCAGGACATGCTGTTCTTCGAGCTCACCTGGTCGTCGATCACCCAGCCGGACAAGGACATCCTCGCCTTCGACAAGGACCCGATCTACGAGCTGCGGCGCGCGACACTGAACCAGTCGATGCGGAGCTTCATCAACGACATCGCGCCCGACCCGCTCGCCTACAACGGGGACAAGCGCGAGCAGATCCTGTCGTCCATCGGCCAGAGCCTGTGCTGGGTCCTGTCGGCGAGCTGGAGCGATCTGCCCGAGGAGATGACCGGCCGGAGCTGCCAGCCCGACATGCCGGGCTTCGGCAGCCGCGCCGGCATCGACGATTTCGTGCTGATCACCCACAGCCTGGGCAGCAGGGCCACGATCGACGCCCTCGAGCGCCTGGCGAACCTGAACCTGCCCCACGATCCCCGCACGAACGCCCTCGCCGCCAACTTCCGGCAGCGCGACGTCGAGATCTTCATGATGTCCAATCAGCTGCCGCTGCTCGAGTCGGGCCGCGAGCCGCAGACGGTGACGGGGGAGGACAAGCAATATTGCCCCGCCGGCGCGCCCAAGGCCGATCAGCGCTTCTTCGCCCAGACCGAGCTAATCGCCTTCAGCGACCCGAACGACGTGATGAGCTACCCGATCCCCGATCTCTTCGCCGAGCGCTACATCGATTCGCGGCTCTGCCCGCTGGTCACGAACGTGACGATCAACGTGGCCCCGGTGAGCTCGCTCCTGGGGCTCGGCACCGCGGCGAACCCGCTGACCGCGCATGTCGGCTACGACGCCGACGAGCGGGTCGGGGCCCTGATCGCGCACGGCGCCGGCACGCCCGACGTGGCGCCGATCGTCACCAAGCGCTGCAGCTGGCGCGAGACCGACGAGAGCCTCATGCACTAGCGGGAGCGGCGCCGGCTCGGCCCCCCAACTCGGCCAGCCTCCGCTCCAGGAAGCGGCGCTCGGGGTCCTGGCGGGCGAGGGCGAGGGCGCGCTCGTAGGAGGCCCGGGCCTCGGCCGTGCGGCCGAGGCGGCGGCAGAGGTCGGCGCGGGCCGAGTGGGCGAGGTGGTAGGTCTCGAGGTCGCCCCTGGCCAGGATCGCGTCGACGAGGAGAAGGCCGGCCTCGGGGCCGTCGCGCATGGCGACGGCGGCGGCGCGGTTCAGCTCGATCACGGGCGAGGGCTCGAGGCGGGCCAGCACGTCGTAGAGCCCGACGATCCGGGCCCAGTCGGTCCGGGCGGCATCGGGCGCCTCGGCGTGGACGGCCGCGATCGCGGCCTGGAGGGTGTAGGCGCCGAAGCGGCGCGAGGCCAGAGGCCCGCTCGATCAGGGCGACGCCCTCGGCGATCTGCTCGACGGTCCCAGAGCGCGCGGTCCTGGTCGGCGAGGAGGACGAGCTCGCCCGCGGGCGAGCTGCGGGCGGTGCGGCGGGATTCGTGGAGCAGCATGAGCGCCAGGAGCCCAAAAGCCTCGGGCTCGGGCAGGAGGTCGACCAGGAGCCGGCCGAGGCGGATGGCCTCGCCGGAGAGATCGTGGCGCGTGACCGAGGCGCCCGAGGAGGCGGAGTAGCCCTCGTTGAAGACGAGGTAGACGACCTGGAGCACGCTGTCGAGGCGGTCCGGCAGCTCGGCCGGCTCGGGCACCTGGTAGGGGATGTGCGCGTCCCGGATTTTTGTCTTTGCGCGGACGATGCGCTGGGCCACCGTCGGCGCGGCGGTGAGGAAGGCGCGGGCGATCTCCTCGGTGGTGAGGCCGCAGACCTCGCGCAGCGTCAGCGCCACCCGGGCGTCGGGCGACAGAGCCGGATGGCAGCAGGTGAAGACGAGGCGCAGGCGATCGTCCGGGATGCTCTCGTCGTCCTGGTCGAAAGGGTCGACCGTCTCGGTGTCGAGCTGCACGGCGAGCTCCAGGAGCGTGGCGTCGAAGCGGGCGCGGCGGCGGAGCCCGTCGATGGCCCGGAAGCGGCCGGCCGAGACCAGCCACGCCCGGGGGTTGGCGGGCACGCCGTCCCGCGGCCATTGCCGGGCCGCCGCCGCGAAGGCGTCGTGCAGCGCCTCCTCGGCGCGGTCGAAATCACGGAGAAGGCGGATCAGGGTGGCGAGGACGCGGCGCGACTCGGCCCGGTAGACCGCCTCCACCACCTCCTGCACGTCTCCGGCCGCGCCCTCGCTCACCCTGCCGACCCCCGGCTATGATGGCGGCGTCAGATGCCTGACGGGCCGCACCACGATGCTGCCATAGCGCGCCGGCGGGATTTTCGCCGCCACCTGCATCGCCTCGTTCAGGTCCCGGGCCTCGATGAGCACGAAACCGCCGAGCTGCTCCTTGGTCTCGGCGAAGGGCCCGTCGGTGACGGACAGCCGGCCGTTGCGCACCCGGAGCGTGGTCGAGGCGGCGGCGCTCTCGAGCGCGTCCGCCGACACGAGATGGCCGCTCGCCTCCAGCTCCTCGTCATAGGCGATGGACTGGGTCACGAGGGCGTCGAGCTCGGCTTTCGGCAGCGCGCTCAGCTTTTCTTCCTCGAGATAGACGAGACACAGATACCGCATGGCTTCCTCCGCATGGTGGCCGGACGGCCGGGTGGACATGGGATGGTCGTTCGGCCGAGGCCGGAATCGACAGCAGGCCCGTCGATTGCGGAGGCTCAGGAGCGCCATGCCCGGGGCTCGTGCCCGCGCAGGTCCCAGACCGGCCGCACCTCGATGCTGCCGACGCGGGCGGAGGGGATCCTGGCGGCGGCCTGGACGGCCTCGTCCATGTCCCCGGCCTCGATGAGGTAGATGCCGCCCAGCTGCTCCTTGGTCTCGGCGAAGGGCCCGTCGGTCGCCGACAGCCGGCCGCCCCGGACCCGGACGGTCCTGGCGGTATGCGGGGGCTGGAGGGCCTCGGAGAGGAGGGAGTGCCCGCTCCTTCTCAGCTCCTCGTCGACGGTGATGTGGGCGTGGGCGAAGGCCTCGAACTCGCCCTCGGGCATGGCGCCCAGCGCCTCCTCGTCATTGTACACCAGGCAGAGAAACTTCATCGCGTCCTCCTCGTGGGCCGGCCGGCCCTTCCCTGGTCGAGCGGGCCGGCCCCGAATCGACCACGGCCCCGCCCCGCACGAAAGAGCCTCGCTCACCGACCCGGGACGAGGCGCCCGAATTTTTCATCCCGTCTGTCGATCCGGCCCTCCGCCTTGCGACAAGGCAGCGAAAGGAGATCGTGATGGCCCCCGAACTCACCAGCAGCGCCGCCGCCATGGACCAGCAGGGCCTGGCCCAATTCATGGCCGCCGACATCGCCCCGCTGCGCTGGGAGGCTCTGGAGGCCCACGAGCAGTTCGCCGTGCGCCGGCTGATCTTTCCGACCGGCTCCGCTCGGGCCGACCCGCCCACGGCGCAGGCCGAGGTGGCGCTGGCGTTCCGGGCCATTCTCTTCACCGACATGGTGGGCTCGACGGAGATGACGGCGCGCCTCGGCGACGCCAGGGCGGTCAAGGTGCTGCGCGCCCACGATGCGCTGATCCGCCGGGCGCTCGAGGCCTGGGGCGGACGCGAGGTCAAGCACACGGGCGACGGATTCATGGCGTCGTTCTCCTCCGTGGTGCCGGCGCTGGCCTGCGCCGCCGCCATCCAGCGAGGGCTCGCCCTGCACAACCGGCGCGCGGTGGAGCCGATCCATGTCCGCGTCGGCCTGCACGCCGGCGAGGCGGTCGAGGACGGTCAGGATCTCTTCGGCAGCGCCGTGCAGCTCGCCGCCCGCCTGTGCGCCGACGCGGACCCCGACCACATCCTCGTCTCGGACGCCGTTCGCCAGGCCTGCCGGACGGCCGCCTTCACCGATGCCGGGCGCCGCACCTTCAAGGGCTTCGCCCGGCCCGTGCAGGCTTTTGCGCACGAGTGGGGCCCAGCGTGATCGACCGGGGCGTCGATACGGCGCCCCCAACGTTGACGAGACGCCCGTCGGGACGTTCCCGACCGGCCGGACCAGAGGAGAGGAAAGGATGAAAGAGCCGAGGATCGTGTCGCGCGAGGCGTGGGTCGCGGCCCGCAAGGCGCTTCTCGTGAAGGAGAAGGAGCTCACCCGGTCGCGGGACCGGCTGAGCGCCGAGCGGCGCGAGCTGCCCTGGGTCGCGGTCGAGAAGGACTATGTCTTCGACGGGCCGGCTGGCAAGGAGACGCTGGCCGATCTCTTCGGCGGCCGCAGCCAGCTCCTGGTCTATCACTTCATGTTCGGCCCGGGCTGGGCCGAGGGCTGCCCGAGCTGCTCGATCCTGGCCGATCACATCGACGGCAGCACTGTCCATCTGGCGGCCCGCGACGTCACCCTGCTGGCCGTGTCCAGGGCACCCCTGGCCGAGATCGAACCCTTCAGGCGGCGGATGGGCTGGCGGTTCAAGTGGGTCTCCTCCTACGGCAGCGACTTCAACTACGACTTCCACGTCTCGTTCACGCCGGACGAGATGACCAGCGGCAAGGTCCACTACAATTACCAGGAGGGCCCATTCCCGAGCGAGGAGGCGCCGGGCGCCAGCGCCTTCTGCAAGGGCGCGGACGGCAACCTCTTCCACACCTACTCCACCTATGCCCGCGGCCTGGAGCCCCTGATGGGCGTCTACAATTACCTCGACATTGCGCCCAAGGGCCGCGATGAGGCCGACCTGCCCTGGACGATGGCCTGGGTCCGCCACCACGACCGCTACGAGCCGGGCCACGAGACGGCCGAGGCCTGCCACGGTGCCGCGAGCGCGGCCTGAGAAGAGAAGGGAAAAAGAGATGACCATCCGCGGAAGCTGTCATTGCGGCAGGATCGCCTACAGCGCCGAGGCGGAGCCGCCGAGCGAGGCGATCGAGTGCAACTGCTCGATCTGTCGGCGAAAAGGCTCCGTGCTCGCCTTCGTGTCACCGGGCGACTTTCATCTCCTGACGCCGCGTGACGACATCGCCGTCTATACGTTCCGCAGCCACGCCATCCGCCACCAGTTCTGCAAGACGTGCGGCTGCGCGCCCTTCGCGGAGGGCACCGGCCCCGACGGCCGGGGGATGGTCGCGATCAACCTGCGCTGCGTCGAGGACCTCGACCTCGGGACGGTCAAGGTGGCCCCGTTCGACGGGGCGAGTCTGTAGGTCGGCGTCGCAGACCAAACTGTCGCCGGTCGCCTGCGCCCGCCTCCCACAATGGGGAGCGATGCGCAGGCGACGTGCCGCTCTGCGCGGCGGACTGGACCTCCGCCTCGACCCACTGTCGGTCCGACGTTCCCGCCACGATCGATCCTGGTCGGGCCGGAGCCCACAGTCGCCGTCGGCCGTTCGTCTGGACCGCGGGCCGCGATGGTGTCATCGAGGGGCCCGCCGGGTGCACCGGGGCTTGCCCCGGATCGGTAGCTCGCGCGCAGGTCCCGACCACGAGCAGAGCTGCACCCATCCTCCATGATCTCCGCATCCCGTAGCCCGACGAAGGCCGTATCGGCAATCCTGCTGGTCGTCGGCGGCGTGAGCCTGTTCGGCGTCATGGACGGTCTCGCCAAGTTCCTGGCCGGCCAGCACTCGGTCGTCCAGGTCGTGTGGGCGAGATACGCGTTCGCCCTGCCGGTCATCCTGGCGGCCGCGCGGCCGGCGGCGTGGCCGGGCCTCCTCCGCTGCGAGCGGCCGGCGCTGCAGGTGGTCCGCGCGCTGATGCCGCTCCTGGCGAGCGTCACCGTGGTTCTGGGGCTGGCCCTCATGCCGCTGGCGGACGCCACCGCGATCAGCTTCGCGTCGCCCCTGCTCGTGGTCGCCCTCTCGGTCCCGCTGCTGGGGGAGACGGTCACGATCCACAGCTGGATCGGGGTCGCCACCGGGTTCGCCGGCGTCCTGCTCATCGCCCGCCCCGGTGCCGGCACGATCGCCTGGGCCGCCCTCTTCCCCCTCGCCACCGCGTTCTTCTTCGCGCTCTACCAGGTCATGACCAGGCTGGTCAGCCGGGGGGACGAGCCGATCGTGACGCTCGCCTGGACCATCCTCGTGGGGCTGGTCCTGACGACCCCGCTCCTGCCGGCCTACTGGCAGCCGGTGAGCCCGACCGAGTGGCTGCTGCTGGCGCTGTCCGGCCTGCTCTTCGGCATGGCCCACTTCCTGCTGATCCGGGCTTTCGCGATGGCCCCGGCCGCGGTGCTGACGCCTTTCACCTATGCCCAGATCGTGACCGCGGTCGTGTTCGGCACGGCGGTGTTCGGCGACGTGCCGGACATCTGGACCACGATCGGCACGGTGCTGGTCATCCTGGCCGGCGTCTACATTCTTCGACGTCAGGAGGGATGAGGCCACGGAGGGCATCGACCGGATCGGCGAGACGGTCGTTGCCGCGAGAGGCGGCGGGCGTCTCCGGCGCGGTGGCGGCGGCGTATCGGAGCCTCGAGAGCGTCGGCGGCGTCGGCGCGGCGCCCACCATGGTCGGCGGCGGTGCCCCGGGCGTGCCGGGCGCAGAACCGGTGCCGGCTCGGCATCGTATCGAAAGGGCAGAGCCGAAATACGCGCTGGCGTGGCGGCAGTGTGCGCCATGCTGGCGATCGATCGGGCGTCCGGGGGTGGCTTGAGCGCTTTCTTCCCAAAGCTCCCTGCGTCGCCGGCCGCGACCCGGCCCGACGGCAGGGCGGCGCGCACGCAGGTCGTGGACCTGCTGCTCGCCGACGACCACCCTCTCCTGCTGCGCGGCATGCGTCAGCTGTTCGACCAGGACGAGCGGTTTCGCGTGGTGGCGACGGCGAGCGACGGCGAGCGGCTGCTGGACGCCATCGAGCGGTTCCGGGTCGACGTCGTGGTGATGGGCTGGCTGATGCCCTATCTCGACGGCGAGGCCGTTCTGAGGAGGCTGCAAGGGCGCCCCGGGGCGCCCCGTGTGGTCGTCTATTCGGGCTTGAAGGACCCGGGTCTGCCGCGCCGGGTCATGGCGCTCGGCGGCGCCGCCTTCTGCTCGAAGCAGCAGCCGCCGGAAGAGCTGCTGGACAGCGTCGCGGTCGTCGCTTCGGGCCGCATGATGTTTCCCTACGAGGCGACGCAGGGCCAGGACGATCCGCTCGCCGGCCTGACCGGGCGCGAGCGCGAGATCCTGACGTCCCTGGCCACCGGCCGCAGCACCGCCCAGCTCGCCCACGAGCTGGGCATCTCGTCCAACACGCTGAAATTCCATCTCAAGAACGTCTATCAGAAGCTGGGCGCCACGAGCCGCGCCCAGGCCGTGGCGCGCTATCTCTCCCATCTGCCGGCACGCTGAGCCCACCCGGCCGGGTGGGTGCTGCGCCACCCCAAAGAGTCCCGCCGCCCCTCCGGGCGAGTGTTCTCGCGCCGACGGCCCGGCACTAGCCTCGCTCCACACATGAGAAGACTTACTTCGGATTCAGGGATATTGAACGCCATCTCACCGCTGCTCGTCCACGCCCTCCGCCAGGTGAGCGAGGCTGGGGCGCGGGCCGCCCACGACTGGATCGAGCGGGGCCGCAAGGAGGATGACCGCGGCGCCGCCGCGCATGCCACGCACGCGGCGCTCGAACGGCTCGCGATCGACGGCGTGCTGGCGATCGGCGAGCCTGCGGGGGACCGGGCCCCGAAGCTCTACAAGGGTGAGCGGCTCGGGCACGCGGGAGCCCGATCCGGCGTTCGACATCGCGGTCGACCCGGTCGAAGGCACGACCTATGTCGTCGAGGGCCTGACCAATGCCATGGCGGTAATAGTCCTCGCTCCTCGCGGCACAATGCTCGACCCCGGCCCGTGCTTCTATATGGAGAAGCTCGCGGCACCGCCCGCCGCCCGGGGCAGGATCGACTCCGGGGCGCCGACCGCCGAGCGGCTGCGCCAACTCGCCGGCGCCCTCGGCAAGCCGGTTCACGAGCTGACCATCTATGTGCTGGAGAAGCCACGACACGCGGGCCTGATCGCCGATATCCGGGAAGCCGGTGCCAGGGTCGCGCTGTTCCCGGCCGGGGATGTCGCCGGCGCGGTGATGGCGGCCATAACCGATTCGGGCATCGACGCCCTGATGGGCACCGGGGGCACGCCGGAAGGCACCCTCGCGGCCTGCGCCGTGCAGGGTCTCGGCGGGGCTCTCTACTGGCGTCTCGATCCGCAGCTCCACACCGAGACGGTCGCGGTTCGGCGTGCCGGGCTCGACACCACCCGCTGGCACCCCGTCGAGGAGCTCGTCGCCAGCCGGGACACCCTCTTCTGTGCCACCGGCATCACCACCGGGCTGCTGATCGAAGGTGTGGCTCGCGGCCCGGATCAGGATCGGCTCCAGACGGTGATGATCGTCGGCCGAACCGGCGAGCGGCAGATCCTGACCTCGTACCAGCCCCACGCCCCGAGGGCCTAGCCGGTCGCGGAGGAGAAGAGATGCCCACCAATCGCGTCAAGCCGCATGTCATCCTCGGCATCGTCGGGGATTCGGCCGCCGGCAAGACGACGCTGGCGGCCGGCATCGCCGGGATCCTGGGCGCCGACCGCGTGACCCAGATCTGCACCGACGACTATCACAAGCATGGACGGAAGAAGCGTGCCGAGCTGGGCATCACCGCCCTCGACCCGCGCTGCAACTACATCGACATTATCGAGCAGCATCTGCGCCTGCTGCGCCAGGGCCAGCCGATCCTGAAGCCGATCTACAATCACAGCACCGGCGAGCTCGACCCGCCGACCTATGTCGAGGCCAAGCCCTACATCATCGTCGAGGGCCTGCTCGGCTATACCACGCGTGCGATGCGCGAATGCTACGACGTCAAGGTCTATCTCGACCCCGACGAGGAGCTTCGCGTCCGCTGGAAGATCCAGCGCGACACCGGCAAGCGCGGCTATACCCCGGACCAGGTGCGAAAGCAGCTCCAGGACCGCATCGCCGACAGCCCGGCCTTCATCCATCCGCAGCGGACCTTCGCGGACATCGTGATCAACTTCCGGCCGCCGGCCGAGGATCTGGAGGAGAGTGGCGCGCACCTCGATGTGCGGCACATCCTGCGGCCGACCCTGCCGCATCCCGACCTGACCGCGATCCTCGAGCAGGGCGTCAGGAACGGCATCCACCTCGAGCTCGTGCGCGACCGGGACGGCAAGCCCGTCGACCTGCTCGAGATCGGCGGTCACATCGACGAGCGCGGCGCCCGGCGGGTCGAGGACCTCCTTTGGGACCTCGTCCCCGAGGCCAGCCATCTCAGGGGGCAGGTCGGCACCTTCGCTGACCGCGCCAACCACGAGTTCAGGAGCTACCCCTTGGCCCTGACCCAGCTGCTCATCGCCTATCACATGGTCAAGGCGGCCATGGGCGTGCACGCCATCTGAGCGGGACGTGACGAGCCACCACGCGCAGGCCCCCGATACCGGCGCCCCGGGCGCCCAGGAGGATCACCCATGGCAGAAGCCCTGACCCGCACCCGTGACGACCGCTACAAGGCGGGAGTCATGCCTTACAGGCAGATGGGCTATTTCGATCTGGACTACGAGCCCAAGGACACCGACGTCATCTGCTGCTTTCGGATCACGCCGCAGGACGGCGTCGACCCGGAGGAGGCGGCCGCCGCCGTCGCGGGCGAAAGCTCGACCGCTACCTGGACCGTCGTCTGGACCGACCGGCTCACGGCCTGCGAGAAATATCGGGCGAAGTGCTTCCGGATCGATCCGGTGCCCGGCAACCCCGAGCAGCATTTCGCCTACATCGCCTACGACCTCGACCTGTTCGAGCCGGGCTCGATCGCGAACCTGACCGCCTCGATCATCGGCAACGTGTTCGGCTTCAAGCCCCTGAAGGCGCTGCGGCTCGAGGACATGCGCCTGCCCGTCGCCTACGTCAAAACCTTCGACGGGCCGCCGACCGGCATCGTGGTCGAGCGCGAGCGCCTGGACAAGTTCGGCCGGCCGCTGCTGGGGGCCACCGTGAAGCCCAAGCTCGGCCTCTCGGGGCGCAACTACGGCCGGGTGGTGTACGAGGCGCTCAAGGGCGGGCTCGACTTCACCAAGGACGACGAGAACACCAACTCGCAGCCCTTCATGCACTGGCGCGACCGGTTCCTCTTCTGCATGGAGGCCGTAAAGCGCGCCGAGGCGATGACCGGCGAGGTCAAGGGCCACTATCTCAACGTCACCGCCGCGACCATGGAGGACATGTACGAGCGCGCCGAGCTCGCCAAGGAGCTGGGCTCGGTGATCGTCATGATCGACCTCGTGATCGGCTACACCGCGATCCAGTCGATGAGCCGCTGGGCGCGGCGCAACGACATGATCCTGCATCTGCACCGCGCCGGCCACGGCACCTACACCCGGCAGAAGAGCCACGGCGTCAGCTTCCGGGTCATCGCCAAGTGGATGCGCCTCGCCGGCGTCGACCACATCCACGCCGGCACCGTGGTCGGCAAGCTCGAGGGCGACCCCAACACGGTCCGGGGCTTCTACGACGCGCTGCGCGAGCCCTACAATCCGAAGGCGCTCGAGCACGGCCTCTTCTTCGATCAGGACTGGGCGTCGCTGCGCCGGACGATGCCGGTCGCCTCGGGGGGCATCCACGCCGGCCAGATGCACCAGCTCCTCCACTATCTGGGCGAGGACGTGGTGCTGCAGTTCGGCGGCGGCACGATCGGCCATCCGGCGGGCATCGCCGCCGGCGCTACCGCCAACCGGGTCGCGACCGAGGCCATGGTGCTCGCCCGCAACGAGGGCCGCGACACCTTCGCCGAGGGGCCGGAGATCCTGGAGCGCGCCGCCCGCCACTGCCGGCCGCTCGCCCAGGCGCTCGATCTCTGGAGGGAGGTGACGTTCGACTACACCTCGACCGACACCCCGGACTTCGTGCCGACCCCGACGCCCGCCTGATCCGGAGATCCGCCATGCGCCTGACCCAAGGCACTTTCTCGTTCCTGCCCGACCTCACCGAGCAGCAGGTCACCCGCCAGATCCGCTACTGCCTGGACCAGGGCTGGGCGATCAACATCGAGTACACCGACGATCCCCATCCGCGGAACACCTACTGGGAGATGTGGGGCCTGCCGATGTTCGACCTGAAGGATCCGGCCGGCGTGCTGCTCGAGATCGGCGAGTGCCGGAAGGTGTTCGGCAACTGCTATATCCGGGTCTCGGCCACCGACTCGACGCCGGGCTGGGAATCGCTCCGCCTGTCGTTCATCGTCAACCGCCCCGAGGAGGAGCCGGGCTTCGATCTGGAGCGGCACGAGACGGCGGGGCGCCGCATCCAGTACAGGCTCCGGGCCTACGCCACCCTGGAGCCGACGGGCGACCGCTACTGACCGGGCTCTCCGGGCAGATGGCCGGAGGAGCCGGCGTGGAGCCGGCCGAGGCCTCGGCGACGGGTGCCGGCAAGGTCGATCTGCGGTCGGCCTTCGACGGGTCGGGGGTGCGCGAGATCCTGGATCAGCTCGAGCGCGAGCTGATCGGGCTGGTGCCGGTCAAGGCGCGCATCCGCGAGATCGCCGTTCTCCTGCTGGTCGACAGGCTGCGCAAGGATCTGGGCCTGGTCAGCGAGACACCGACCCTGCACATGTCCTTCACCGGCAACCCGGGAACCGGCAAGACCACCGTCGCGGTGAGGATGGCCGACATCCTCCACCGGCTCGGCTATATCCGCTCGAGCCATCTGGTCGCCGCGACCCGCGACGACCTCGTCGGCCAGTATATCGGGCACACGGCACCCAAGACCAAGGAGATCCTGAAGAAGGCGATGGGCGGCGTGCTGTTCATCGACGAGGCCTATTACCTGTACCGGCCGGAGAACGAGCGCGACTATGGCCAGGAGGCGATCGAGATCCTGCTTCAGGTCATGGAGAACCGGCGGGAGGACCTGGTGGTGATCGTGGCCGGCTATGCCGACCGCATGAGCCGCTTCTTCGCGTCCAATCCCGGCTTCCGCTCCCGCATCGCCCACCATATCGACTTCCCGGACTACGGGCCGGAGGAGCTGTTCGAGATCGGCAGGCTGATGCTGGCCCAACAGAACTATCGTCTGAGCGAGGCGGCCGAGCCCGCGTTCCGCGAGTATATCCTGCACCGCCTGCGCCAGCCGCACTTCGCCAATGCCCGCTCTGTCAGGAACGCGCTGGACCGCGCCCGCCTCCGCCAGGCGATCCGTCTTTTCGAGAGCCCCGAGCGCTGGCTCAGCGCCGAGGATCTGACGACGATCGAGGCGGAGGAGATTCGGGCGAGCCGCGTCTTCCAGGGCGGCATCGAGGCCCCCGGCCCGGCCCGGGAGACGCCTTCCTGAGCCTCGCATGGCCCGATCCCTCTCCTGACAGCCGGGAAGCGTCGCAGGGGGCGACAATCCCGCTTGCGGCCCCTATGTAAGGGCAATGGGTCGGTGTGGCGGCGTCAGGATTGCTGACAGGCCGTCGGCCACCGCTGTGAGAGGGCCATGGTCGCCATGAACGTCGCCCGACCGGACATCATGCTCCACCTCGATCTGGGAGGGGTGATCCGGGACGTCACCCTTTCGGACGCGTTGGCCGACGAGCCGACCGACGCCTGGATCGGCCGCCCCTGGATCGAGACCGTCGACGACGTCACCGGCGACAAGGTGCAGCGCCTGCTCGAGAACGTGCGGGCGAGCGGCGTATCGGCCTTCCGCCAGATCGATCAGCGCTTCCCGAGCGGCCTCGAGCTGCCGGTCGAGTACACGACCGTCCGGCTCGGCGGCACGGACGGCCTGGTCGCGGTCGGCAAGAGCCTGAGGGCGGTCGCCGAGCTGCAGGGGCGCCTGATCGCGGCCCAGCAGGCGATGGAGCGCGACTATTGGAAGCTGCGCGAGGTCGAGACCCGCTGCCGGCTGCTGTTCGACGCCTCGAACGAGGCCGTCCTCGTGCTGCGCGCCGGCAACCTCCGGATCGTCGAGGCCAACCCGGCGGCGATCCGGGCGCTCGGTCTGGCGCCGGCCGGCCGCGAGTTCCTGCCCGAGCTGCCGCCCCGCGAGCGGGAGCCGTTCCAGGCGATGCTGCTGCGGGTGCGCGAGCAGGGCAAGGCACCGGCCATCCTGATCCATCTCGGGACCGAGGCCACGCCCTGGATGGTCCGCGCCTCCTCGATGAGCTCCGAGCCGGGGCCGGTCTATCTGCTCCAGCTGGTGCCGGTCGGGGCCACCCGGCCGGCCGAGGACGGCGACGCGCTTTCCGTCAGCGAGCTGATCGAGCGCCTCCCCGACGCCTTCCTGGTGGTCGACGGCAGCGGCGTGATCCGCCACGCGAACGAGGCGTTCCTGACCCTCGCCCAGGTCGGCGCCAAGGCATCGGTGATCGGCGAGAGCCTGCGCCGCTGGCTCGGCCGTCCCGGCGCCGACCTCAAGGTGCTGCTCGCCACCGTCCGGCGGCACGGCAGCGTCCGGCTGTTCTCGACCACGCTGCAGGGGGACCTCGGCAGCGAGACCGAGGTCGAGATCTCGGCCACCAGCCAGGCCGCCGGCGACTCCGGCCCGATCGCGCTGCTGCTGCGCGACGTCGGGCAGCGGCTGCCGCGACCGGGCGCCCGGGACCGGCTGCCGTCGCCCCTGGACGCGCTCGGCGACCAGATCGGCCGGACGCCGCTGCAGAAGCTGGTCAAGGACACGGTCGGCGCGGTCGAGCGCCGCTACATCGAGGCGGCGCTCGAGCTGACCGGCGAGAACCGGACCGCCGCCGCCGTCCTGCTCGGGCTCAGCCGCCAGAGCCTCTACGCGAAGCTCAGCCGCTACGGCCTGGACGGCAACCACCAGAACGGCGCCGCTCCCGGCTGAGCCGATGGGTGAGGGTCGCAGCGTGGCCTCCCGCCTCCACGCGACGCCGGCCTTCGGGAAGGCGGATCTCTCGAACTGCGAGCGCGAGCAGATCCACCTCGCCGGCTCGATCCAGCCCCACGGCGCGCTGCTCGTGGTCAGCGAGCCCGATCACGTCGTGGTCCAGGCGAGCGCCAACGCCCCGCGGTTCCTGAACCTCGCGGACGGCGTCCTGGAGCGGCCGCTCGACCGGCTCCCCGGCGACCTGTCGGAGCGGATCCGGCCGCATCTGGACAACCCGCTGCACGCGATCCCGGTGGCGGTGCGCTGCCGGATCGGCGAGCCGTCCGCGGCGTTCGACGGTCTCCTGCACCGGCCGCCGGGCGGCGGGCTGGTCATCGAGCTCGAGCGCGACGGGCCGCCGATCGATCTGAACCAGCACGTCGAGAACGCCCTCGAGACGATCCTGGGCGCGTCCTCCCTGCGGGCGCTCTCCGACGAGACCACCCGGATCTTCGAGGCGCTGACCGGCTACGACCGGGTGATGGTCTACCGCTTCGACGACGAGGGTCACGGCGAGGTCTTCGCCGAGCGCCGCCGGCCGGACCTCGAGGCCTATCTCGGCAACCGCTATCCCGCCTCCGACATCCCGCAGATCGCCCGCCGGCTCTATGTCCGCAACCGTGTCCGGGTGCTGGTCGACGTCGAGGCGGCACCCGAGGCCCTGACCCCGCGCCTGTCGCCGATCACCGGCCAGGACCTGGACATGTCGTTCTGCTTCCTGCGCACCATGTCGCCGATCCACGTCCAGTACCTCAAGAACATGGGCGTGGCGGCGACGCTGGTCGCGTCGCTGGTCGTGGGCGGCCGTCTCTGGGGCCTGATCGCCTGCCACCACTACGAGCCGCGCTTCGTCCCCTACGAGCTCCGGGCCGTCGCCGAGCTGCTGGCGGAGGTGGTCGCGACCCGGATCGCGGCGCTCGAGAGCTTCACGCAGGGCCAGGCCGAGCTCTCGGTGCGCCGCCTCGAGCGGCGCATGGTCGAGGCGATCTCGCGCGACGGCGACTGGCGGAGCGCGCTGTTCGACAGCACCCAGGCGCTGCTGCAGCCGCTCGATGCCGGCGGGGCCGCCTTGCTGTACGAGGGCCAGGTCCTGACCGCCGGCGAGGTGCCCGGCACGCGCCAGCTCCGCGACCTCGGACATTGGCTCGACCTGCAGCCGGGGAGCCCGGTGATCGCCACCACCGCGCTCGGCATCGACGAGCCCCGGTTCGCGCCCCTCGGCGCGGTCGCGAGCGGTGTCCTGGCCGCCAAGCTGTCGGGCTCGCCCGGCGACTATCTGGTCTGGTTCCGGCCCGAGCGCATCCGCACGGTCACCTGGGGCGGCAACCCGTTCAGCCCCGTGCTGGCCGGCGCCGATCCCTCGGACCTGTCGCCGCGGCGCTCGTTCGCGCAATGGCATCAGCTGGTCGAGGGCACCTCCGAGCCCTGGACCGCGGCCGACCTCGGCGCCGCGCGCCTGATCGGCGACACGGTCAAGGAGGTGGTCCTCCAGTTCCATTCGGTGCGCACGCTGATCGTGCAGGATCAGCTGGCCCAGGTCAGCCGCCAGGTGCGCCAGTCCGACCAGCCGGTGATCGTGCTCGATTCGCGCGGCCGCATCCTGCTGACCAACGAGGCGCTCGAGCATCTCCTGCCGCCCGTGCACAGCCACCTGCAGAGCGTCGACGACCTGCCGCCGCTGTTCACCGACGCCAAGGAGGTCCGCGCCAGCCTGCAGGACCTCCTGCGCGCGGGGCGGCTCTGGCGGGGCGAGGCGCGCCTGAACACCACCACCGGCGATGCGCGGCCACTCCAGGTGCGCGCCGATCCGGTGCTCGCCGCCCCCGATCGGGTCCTGGGCTACGTCCTGCTGTTCACCGATCTGACCGAGCGCAAGGCGGTCGAGGCCGCGCGACGGCGGTTCCAGGAAGGGATCATCGGCCCGCACCGGGTCGTGCCGGCGCAGCTCGATTCCAAGGCCGACCTGCTCTACCGGAACCTCCTGTCGTCCGTGATCGGCAACGCCCAGCTGGCGGCCCTCGAGATCATCGACGGCATGGACGTCGCGGGCGTGCCGGACAAGCTCGAGAGCGTCCGCGCCTCGGTCGACCGCACGGCCGAGCTCCTGGAGCACCTGGTCTGGCACGCGAGCCGCGTGTCGGACGCCCGCGACTAGAGGGCACCGCGCGGGCCGGCCCGCTCCTGGACCGCGAGCGAGACCTCGATGTTGAGCTCGAAGGCGAGCGCCGCCTCCTCGATCACCGCGCGTCCCGATCCCGAGCGCCGCGCGGTCGAGCGCCTCCCGATAGAAGGCCTTGAACGCCTCGGGATCGGCGATCGCCGGAAAGTCGTAGAAGCCCGGGCCGAGCTAAGTGAAGGCGAGGCGCCGGAAAGGAAGTAGGAAGATAGAAGCCGCCCGGGCGCCGACGGGCCGCGCCGCCGGCGCAGGATCTGGCCGCCGTACAGGTCGCCCAGATAGCGCGCATAGGCGTGCGCGATAGGCGCGTGCCGTCGCCCCGGGCGGCCGCGCCGACCCGCCGGGCCTGCGCCCCCTGTCATCGTCTCCGTCATGTCCACCTCCCCGCACTCCCTCACTAAGCACAAGGCGGTGTCTCATCGAACTGTAGACCGCAGGAGCCGGCACCTGCCCGCCGAGCCCCGGGCCGCCCGGGAGCTGCCGCGCTCGGTCCAGCAGCTGACCGAGCTGGTCGGCCGCGTGCCGCTCAAGGAGCTGGTGCGCGAGACCACCGACGCGATCGAGCGGCTGTGCATCGAGGCCGCCCTCGAGCTCAGCGGCGACAAGCGCGCCTCCGCGGCCGACATGCTGGGCCTCAGCCCACAGAGCCTCTACGTGAAGCTGCGCCGCTATGGCCTGGGCGACCTCGCCTCGGAGGCCGAGGGGTAGCCGTGGCCGCGGCGAGCCGCGATCATCGGGGCTGAGGCGGGCCTTCACACGGGCGCCGCTCGCGAAGGCAGCGAGCCCCGGAACCTTCGAACCGTCCCGGCGGACGCCCGACGGGGCGCCCGCCTTGCAAATCGGTCGTTCTGTCAGTTTCCAGTCGGCAGCGGTATGGAAATACCTTCCCTGGCAAGCTCGTCCCGGACGAACTTGAAGCGCTCATACTCCGTGAGCGTGATCGGTCCCGAGTACGCCTCGCTCTGGAGCTTGCGCGGCGGATATTGCACGTAAGTCTTCATCAGCTCCTTGATCGCGTCGCTGATCGTGACCAGGACCCAGGTGTGCTCCGTGTAGTTGTTCATGAAGATGTCGTAGCGCTCCTGCGGGTCCTGCCATAGGTCGAAGACCTGCGGGACAGTGGCAACATAGATTCTGGGCCCTTCCAGCCGAGATTGGAATCCACCGCCAGCCCGCCGGTCTTTGCGCCGTCATCACCGCGCAGATTGAAGACCGCCTTGTAGTTGTCCACACGCGCAGCACCCGGGGTCAGCTCGTTCTCCGTGAAGTAGAACCAGGAGCTCCGCGGCGACTTGCCGGTGCCGAACAGCACCGGCGTCATGTCGTAGCTGTCGAAGATGATCGGCTGACCTTCGCGATCCTTCTCCGGGAGCTCGGCACCGCCGAGTGCGGCAAAGGTCGCCATGTAGTCGAGCCCGCCGATGATCTCGGCATTCTTCGTGCCGGCCTTGATCTTCGGGCCCCAGGCGATCGACGGCACGCGGCTTCCGCCCTCGCGGTCCGTGCCTTTCGTGCCGCGGAACGGCGTGTAACCCGCATCGGGATAGACGTCCTGCCAGGCGCCGTTGTCGCTGGTCCAGAACACGTAGGTGTTCTTGTCGAGCCCGAGCTCGCGGACCTTGTCCATGATGCGGCCGATGCGCGTGTCGTTCTCCACCACCGAATCCGCGAATTTGGTTTTCGACAGCGACTTGTGCTCGAACTCCGGAGACGGCATGTTCGGCTGATGCACCTTCATGAAGTTGACGCTCATGAAGAACGGTGTCCGATCCTTGGCATTGCGTTCGAGATAGTCGAGCGAGGCCTTCTCGACATATTCGTCGAAGAATGGAATGCCGACGACCCCCTGGTCCGGCGTGTTGACGTACTGTCCGTTGATCTTGAAGTCCTCGTGCGGGGTCTCGCCGGCATTGCCGGACAGAGCACCCTTCGTCACGCGCAAGAACATGGCGCGCAGGTCCGGCGACATGTCCGGGAACCAGGTCGGGTCGGCGTAGGTGTAGGCATTGAGATGATAGAGGCCGCAATACTTCATCTCGTCGTAGCCCTGCGCGTTCGGCAGCGCGTAGTCGGCCTCGCCGAGATGCCATTTGCCCGTGAAGAACGTCTTGTAGCCGGCGGTCTTCAGCACCGAGGCCAGCGTCCACTCGGCCGCCGGCAATCCGCCGCCTTGCCCTTGGAAGGCGACCGTGGTCATGCCGCTGCGGTTCGGGATGCGCCCGGTCTGCATGGCGGCACGGCCGGGCGTGCAGCTCGGCTGGGCATAGAAGGAAGTGAACATCATGCCCTCGGCCGCCAGGCGATCGATGTTGGGGGTCGGCATGCCGCGGGCCTCGCCGCCCAGATAGGCGCCGGCGTCGCCGTAGCCGAAGTCGTCGGACACGATCAGGATGATGTTCGGCTTGTCGGGGCCAGTGGGCGGTGCGGCTGCCGTGGTCTGCGCCTGTGCCACCTGCACGGCATTGTCTGCCGCGATCGCCGAGGCGACGAGCGTCGTGCCCCCGAGAAGAATATTCCGGCGATGGCTTATCCCGTTAGCTACGGCTGATCAACATCTGGTAGCTGGCGTGCGGGAGGGCGGTGGCGAGGCCGAGGAGGCGGTGGAAGGCGGCGTGGCGGTCGTGACGTCGGTTGAAGCGGAAAGTAAACTCGTCGACTCGATAGGCCTGGAGGTGCTGGCGACGCAGGCCGTGATAGGTGCCCAAGGCCCAGCGCTTGAGGTTGCTGAAGACGCGGTGGGTCCAGGGCAGGACGAGGTGGGCTGCCATGGCGCCCACGGTTCTGGGATCGTGATCGGCCACCGGGGCGCCGCGGATAGCCCTTCCAGGCGTCGTCCGAAGGATGGCGTCCGGGGCCATGGCCCTGGCGATGAAGGCGTGCAGGCTCCTGGCCGAATAGTCGGCGAGGGCTGCGAGCCGGAGCCGCCTGGGCCTGCGGCGCTCGACCTCCACCGCCGCGACGACCTTCATCCTGCCCTTGCCCGAGCGGCCGTGGCCACCGCCCGGCGGATCGTCCTTCGTCCGCTGCGGCAGGCTGGTCTCGTCGACCTCGACCAGCCCCGCCAAAGGCAGGCGCTCGGGATCGACCATGGCGCGGCGCAGCTTGCGGGCCAGGAGCCAGGCCGTCTTGTAGGAGCCGATGCCGAGCTGCGCCTGCAGCTGCAGCGCCGAGATCCCGTTCGAGTGGGTCGCCATCAGATAGGCAGCCCAAAACCAGGTGGTCAGCGGCAGGTGCGAGCGGTGCATCACCGTGCCGGCCGTCACCGAGATCTGGCGGTCGCAGCCGGCGCACTCGAAGGTCGGCAGCCGCCGCTCCAGCCGCCAGCCGCGATCATGGCCGCAGCCCGGGCAGCAGAAAGCCCTGCGGCCAGCGAACTGCCACGAGATACTCGCCGCACGCCTCATCCGTCGGGAAACGCCGCTGGAACTCGACCAGGCTCCTCGGAAACACCGCCATCTGCCCCATCCACCCTGTCGCCGCTCACGGCACCACACCATCTCGCTCGAGCGTCGTCAAGGGGATAAGCCATATCATATATATGCGGACCGAGGATCTGCCCAGGCTGACCCCCTCGAGACAGTTCTGCGGCAGCGGTCGAAGTCGCCTATCCGGCCGAGGCCTCGACAACATCGGCTGCAGCATAGGCGGATCCGCTATCGATCAGACAATTCGCCTCGCGCGCAGTGAGAACCGTCCCGCTTCGCACGGCATGCAGCAAGGCCGTGTGTGATCCCCAGGACTAACGTCTCCCACCAACTCGGTGCTGGGTAGACGTTTTCTAGTGCAGTGACTCCATCACTCGTTTGGCTCGCCTGACGTTGTCGAGGATGGTGTTGACGGGCTTGGTCCAGACGAAGGGCTTGGGGTCGGCATTGTGCTGCTGGAGGTAGTCGTCGATGGCGCGGTGCAGCTCGAGGATCGAGCGGAAAGCACCGCGCCTGAGCCGCTGGCTGGTGAGCCGGGAGAAGAAGCCTTCGACGGCGTTGGCCCAAGAAGCGGAGGTCGGAGTGAAGTGCAGGTGGAAGCGGGGATGGCGCGCCAGCCAGCGCGTCACCGGCGGCGACTTGTGCGCGCCATAGTTGTCGAGGATCAGGTGCAGATCGAGCTCGGCTGCGATCTCCTGGTCGAGCCGGCGCAGGAAGCGAATGAACTCCTGGCTCCTGTGCTGGAGCATGCATTGGCCGATGACCCTTCCGTCCAGACTATCGAGCGCCGCGAACAGGGTCGTCGTGCCGTGGCGCTTATAGTCGTGCGTCATGGTGCCGGCCTTGCCCTTCTTGATCGGCAGGCCGGGCTGGGTGCGGTCCAGGGCCCCGCCGATGTCTCCTGACATCGGCTCCTGCGGAGATGGAGCCGGCGCTTGCTGCGCCGGCTGGATCTGGCTCTTCTCGTCGACCGAGAGCACGATCGCGTGCTCCGGTGGGTTCAGGTACAGGCCGACGACATCGCGCAGCTTCTCGACGAACCGCGGATCGCTCGAGAGCTTGAAGCCGCGCACCAGGTGCGGCTCGAGGCCGTGCGCCGCCCAGATCTTCTGCACCGCGCCGTGGCCGATCCCGACCGCCTTGGCGAGCCGCCTCGCACTCCAGTGGGTGGCGCCCGGCGGCAGCTCGTGCAGCGTCATCTCCACCACCCGCTCGACCGTGCGCTTGGGCAAGGGCGGCTTGCCCGACGGCCGGGTCGCGTCGTGCAAGAGCCCATCGACCCCCTCAGCCGCAAACCGCGCCAGCCAGCGCCGCACCGTCGGCTCCGACTTGCCGACCGCCCGGGCAACCCGCGTCGAGCCCAGCCCCTCGCCCGCCAGCAGGACGATCCGCGCCCGATAGACGTGCTTTTGTCGGCTGTTGCGGTCCGCCACGATCCGCTCCAGCCGTCCCAGGCTCTCCGCCGAAAGCTCCATCCGCGTGTCTCCCCGACCACGCAGAGACTATCACCAATCGCTCCCGACGGTAAGCTTTCGTTGGAGTCGAGAGCACTAGCTGCAGCCGTCCGCGCCTCGGGCAGCCCGTGCCAGAAACCGGTCGTAGCTCCGGAGAAAGGCGTCCGGCTGCTCGAAGAAGGGCAGCGCGCCGGTCTCGTAGGCCTCGACCGTCCAGTTCGCCCGCCCCGCCGTCCAGCCGGCCCCGCTGAAGTCGCCGAAATCCCCGCGCGTGCCGTAGGCCAGCCACACCGGCATCCTCAGCTCCTGGTAGACTTGGCGAATGTCGGTGCTGAACAGGCGGCCGGAGACGAAGGCATAGGGCGCGTTCCTGGCACCCGGCTGGTGGGTGGTCAGGTAGTCGTAGCTCGCCAGCCCCTCGTCGATCTCCTTCGAGCCCCAGGTCTTTTTCAGGAAGAAACGGATGCTGGGCCTGCTCACGAGCAGGTCGTAGAACCCCTGGCTCCATAGGGGAAAGGTGAAGAAGGCATAGAGCCCGGGCACCTCCCGCGTCTCGCCCGGGCGGCCCTGACGCCGGACGGACGCCTGGTCGAATCCGGTCGGCGTGACCAGCGCCAGGGTGCGAAAGCGCTCCGGCCGCTCCACGGCCGCCCGCGCCAGGAACTCCGAGGACAGCGAGAGCGCCAGGGCATCCACCGGCTCGGGCCCGCAGTCGGCGGCGATCACGTCCAGCATGTCCTGGATCGCGTCGACGTAGAGGCGGGGCTCGTAGCGGCGCGGCGAGCGATCCGAGAAGCCGAAGCCCGGCAGGTCCACCGCGAAGACCCGGCGGCGCGCCCGCTCGTGCTCGAAGATCGGCCGGACCTCGTAGGCCGAGCCGGCGGCGTTGATGCTGTGGATCAGGAGCAGCGGCGGGCCCGCGCCGTCGACATAGTAGCTGAGCCGGCCGGCGCGCTGGTCGGTCTCGCGCCGCTCGCCCGACACCGCCGCCGGCAAGGGCGGCGGCTGGCGCACCCCGACCGCGCTGCAGCCGATTCCCGCGGCCGTCGCCAACAGCGAGACGCCGGCCACACGGCCCAGCGCGCCGACCCGCTCACGCCTCATCACCCGCTGCTCCACCCGCCCCGCCATCCGATCCCTCATCGTCGCAACAACATGGCTCGTCCCGGGGCCTCGTCCAGGCCGCGCCCCGCGGTCGTCGATGCAGCTGTCAATCGTTGTTGACGATCATGGTTGTCAAGAATAGCGTCGCGGCATGGAACCCGTCGCGTCGATCGGCCGAGAGCGGACTCTGCCCGAAGGGGCGGCGGTTCTCGAGCTGCTGAAGCCGATCACCTGGTTCCCGCCGATGTGGGCGTTCGGGTGCGGCGTGGTCTCCTCCGGCCTTCCGATCGGAGGGCGCTGGCCCATCGTGATCGCGGGCGTGCTGCTGGCCGGGCCGCTGGTCTGCGCGACCAGCCAGGCGGTCAACGACTGGTTCGATCGTCATGTCGACGCCATCAACGAGCCGCGCCGGCCGATCCCCTCGGGGCGCGTGCCCGGCCGCTGGGGCCTCCATATCGCGATCGGCTGGACCGTCCTCTCCCTGCTGGTCGCGACCGCGCTCGGGCCGTGGGGCTTCGGCGCGGCCGTCCTGGGCCTGGCGCTGGCCTGGGCCTACAGCGCCCCGCCGCTCCGCCTCAAGCGCAACGGCTGGTGGGGCAACAGCGCCGTCGCCGCCTGCTACGAGGGCCTGCCCTGGTTCACCGGGGCCGCGGTGATGGCCGCCACGCGGCCGGACTGGCGCATCGTCCTGACCGCCCTGATCTACAGCGCCGGTGCCCACGGCATCATGACCCTCAACGACTTCAAGTCGGTCGAGGGCGATCTCCGCACGGGGATCGGCTCGCTGCCGGCGCGGCTCGGCGTCGAGCCCGCGGCGCGCGTCGCCTGCGTCTTCATGGCCGTGCCGCAGATCGTCGTCGTCGGGCTGCTGGCCGCCTGGGGCCGGCCCCTCCACGCCCTGGCGGTGGGCCTGCTGCTGCTGGCGCAGCTCGGGCTGATGGTCCGCCTGCTCCGGCGCCCCCGCGACCTGGCCCCCTGGTACAACGCCACCGGCACCAGCCTCTACGTGCTCGGCATGCTGGTCAGCGCCTTCGCCCTGGCCGCGCTGGTGGCCTGATGGGCACCACCGCCCCTTTCGGCTGGCTGGGCATCGTCCGCCTCGGTCTGGTCCAGACCGCGCTCGGCGCGATCGTGGTGTTGACCACCTCGACCATGAACCGGGTGATGGTGGTCGAGCTGGCGCTGCCCGCCGCCCTGCCCGGCGCGCTGGTGGCCCTGCACTACGCCGTGCAGATGCTGCGGCCGCGCCTGGGCTACGGCTCCGATGTCGGCGGCCGCCCCACGCGCTGGATCGTGGGCGGCATGGCGGCGCTCGCCGCGGGCGGGATCGGCGCCGCCCTGGCCACCGCCTGGATGGGCGTCGCCCCCGCCGCCGGCATCGCGCTCGCGACGCTGGCCTTCATCCTGATCGGCGTCGGCGTCGGCGCCTCGGGCACGACCCTCCTGGCCCTTCTGGCCGAGCGGGTCGATCCCGCCCGGCGCGCCGCCGCCGCGACCATCGTCTGGCTGATGATGATCGCCGGCATGGCGATCACCGCGACGCTCGCCGGCGGCTTCCTCGAGCCCTTCTCGCCGATGCGCCTGGTCGGGGTGACCGCGACCGTCGCCGGCGCCGCTTTCGTGCTCGCGCTGCTCGCCGTGTGGGGGGTCGAGGGCGACGCCGGGCGCTCCCTGCCCGCCCCCCGCCCCGCGCCGCCGCCAGCCCCCTTCGGCCGCGCCCTGGGGCGGGTCTGGGCCGATCCGACGGCGCGGCGCTTCACGATTTTCGTCTTCGTCTCGATGCTCGCCTACAGCGCCCAGGACCTGATCCTGGAGCCGTTCGCCGGGCTGGTCTTCGGCCTCGACCCGGGCCGGTCGACGAGGCTCGGCGGCATCCAGCACGGCGGCGTCCTGGCCGGCATGATCCTGGTCGCGGTCGCCGCCGGCCCGGCCGGCGGCCCCCGGCTCGGCTCGCTGCGCGGCTGGGCGGTCGGCGGCTGCATCGCGTCGGCCGCCGCGCTCGGCGCCATCGCGATCGGCGGGTTCCTGGCGCCGGCCTGGCCGCTGCGGGCGTCGGTCTTCGTCCTCGGCCTCGCCAACGGTGCCTTCGCGGTCGCCGCGATCGGCTCGATGATGGGCCTGGCCGGCGCCGGCGGACCGCGGAGCCCGGGGCTGCGGATGGGCCTGTTCGGGGCCGCCCAGGCGATCGCCTTCGGTCTCGGCGGGCTGCTCGGCACGGTCGGGGTCGACCTCGCCGGGCGTCTGCTCGCCGCCCCGGCCCCGGCCTATGCCCTGGTGTTCGCCGGCGAGGCGCTGATGTTCCTGGTCGCCGCGGGCCTCGCCGCGGACGTCGGCCGGAGCCCGCGTGACCAGGAGGGACGCGCCAGCCCGGGCACCGCCGCGGCGTGCCCCCGCCCGAGGGATGGGCGTCGCCGCATGACCCCGACCGACCCGGTCGAGACGTTCGACGCGGTGGTCGTCGGCGGCGGGCCGGCCGGGGCCACGGCCGCCATGGAGCTGGCCCGCCGCGGCCGCAGCGTGCTGCTGCTCGATCGGGGAGGCCGGATCAAGCCCTGCGGCGGCGCCATCCCGCCCCGCCTGATCGAGGATTTCGAGATACCGGACGCCCTGCTCGTGGCCCGGGTCACGTCCGCCAGGATGATCGCGCCGTCCGCCCGCGCCGTCCACATGCCGATCGGGGACGGCTTCGTGGGGATGGTCGACCGGGAGGTGTTCGACGAGTGGCTGCGCGAGCGTGCCGCCGGCGAGGGTGCCGTGCGCCGCCGCGGCACCTTCGAGAGCCTCGACCGCGACCGCTCCGGCCGGCCGATCGTGCGCTACCGGGCGCGCTCGGCTGCCCGGGAGGGGGCGACCGCCTCCGTGCGTGCCCGCGTCGTGATCGGCGCCGACGGTGCCAACTCGGCGGTCGCCCGACTGGCGCTGCCGGAGGCTCGCACGCCGTTCGTCTTCGCCTACCACGAGATCGTGCGGACGCCGACCGGAAGCGAGGCCGGCTTCGTCGGCGACCGCTGCGACGTCTACTATCAGGGCGCCATCTCGCCGGACTTCTACGGCTGGATCTTTCCTCACGGCGCCACCGCGAGCGTCGGCATGGGCACGGCGCTCAAGGGCTTTCCTCTGCGGGGCGCGGTGTCGGCATTGCGGGAGGCGGCCGGCCTCGCCGGGGTCGAGACCATCCGCCGCGAGGGCGCTCCGATTCCGCTCCGGCCGCTGCCGCGCTGGGACAATGGCCGGGACGTCGTGCTGGCCGGGGATGCGGCGGGCGTGGTGGCGCCCGCCTCGGGCGAGGGCATCTACTATGCCATGACCGCCGGGCGGCTCGCCGCCGAGGCGGTCGACGCCTTCTGCCGTGCCGGCGATGCCCGCGTCCTGCGCACGCCGCGCCGGCGCTTCATGCGGGCGCACGGGCAGGCCTTCTGGATCCTCGGCGTGATGCAGCGCTACTGGTACCGGAACGACCGGCGGCGCGAGCACTTCGTCAGCATCTGCGGCGACCGGGACGTGCAGCGCCTGACCTGGGACGCCTACATGAACAAGCGGCTGTCGATGACCGACCCGATGGCTCACCTCCGCATCTTCTGCAAGAACGTCGGCCACATGACGGGCCTGATCGCGGCGTGACCGGCACGGCTCGGGCGCCTGGCGTCCAGGCCAGGGATGCTGCGGCGCAGGGCGGGCTGCAGGCCGCGCCGCATCCGGCGAGGGACCCCCGACGCGGCTTCGGCACCGGAAAACCCGGCCAGCGGCGGGTCCCGACGCCTTGATCGAGGTTGGAACGGCTCTATAGTCGGTGTCATCTGAAGGATACGGGAGCAGGCGTCAGTGAGCGAAGACAATGGTGTCAAGATTTCCCGGCGGGTCGTTCTCCGTGGCGGTGCGGCGCTCGGCACCGCCGGGCTGGTGACCGGCGGGCTCGCCACGCGCGCCGTGGCCCAGGACGACAAGATCGACAAGGCGTCGGTGCTCTACCAGGACCAGCCCAAGAACGGTCAGGAGTGCGATCTCTGCATCAACTTCCAGCCGCCCAACGCCTGCAAGGTCGTGGCCGGCGACATCAGCCCCAAGGGCTGGTGCGGCGTGTTCGCGCCCAAGGCCTGAGGGGAGCCCGCCGGTCGGCCGGTTCCGGCGAGGGGCCGAGCCGCGGGCGGGCGTCGCCTCCTCGCACCACCGGATGAGCGGTGAGCGATCTCTTCGCGACCGGACACATCGTCGACCTGATCCTCGGGCTCATGGTCCTCGAAGGGGTCGCGCTGCTCGCCTGCGGCGCCAGGGCGGGCGGGGGCCCTGCTCCGGGCGATCTCCTGATCGGGCTCGTGCCCGGGGCGCTTCTGCTCCTGGCCCTGCGCGGCGCGCTGGTGGCCTCGTGGTGGGGCTGGATCGCCCTCCTCCTGTTGGCAGCGCTCCTCGCCCACCTGGCGGATCTCCGGCGCCGCTGGCGGGACCGACCGCGGTCTCCCTGATCCGTGCGGACCCCGCAGGACGGCCCGCCGGCCGCGAGGCGAGCCCGTCGCCGATCAGGACTTGCTGAAGACCAGGGTGACCTGGCCGAGCAGGATGGCGAGCTTGCTGACGGTCGAGCGATTGATGACCACGCCGTCGCCCTGCAGCAGCATCCAGTCGTCGAAGTGGACCCGCCAGGTGCGATCGCCGATCGCGAGGCGCATGTCGTATGCCCAGTGCACGGCATTGCCGCGCGCCTCGCCGATGGCGACGCCCAGAACATCGTCGGCGCGCCCTTCGTAGCGCCCGTCGCCGACCCGCGTGATCCGCCAGACGCGGCGAGACTCCTCGCCGTCGGCGTAGACGAAGTCCTCGACCAGCGTCAGCTCCCGACCGTCGAGCCTGCCCTCGATGTCGACCCTGAACTGGCGGCGCACGCGGCCGAAGCGATCCTCGAACAGGCCCCAGGCCCGGGTCCGCCCCTGAAAATACGCCTCCGGCCGCAGGGAAGGGCTGCCGGTCGCGAAATCGTCGAGCTTCATGACCCTGCAGCCATCCGTCGATGAGGCGAAGACGCGCGCGCATTCCCCCGGACCTCTCGTTATACGGCTCCCGGCAAGGCGCGGATCGCCGCCGGAGACGGATCGGCGGGCGCCGAGCGGCGCTCTGCCGGCGCGTCGTCGGGCCACGGACCGCGCTGGTCGGGTTCGCGGATGGCGACCTCGGGGAAGCTGCCCGCCGCCCGCCGCCTGGGACCGAGATCAACCTCGGGTATATGGTATTGCCTTTCCTCATCCCCCGGTATAGTTGACCCTTCCATTCGACGAACCCACAGCGCCGGCTCGCCAGGCCGGCTTCAGCATGCGGGAGAAGAAAAATGCTGATCGCGAGGGATGTCGCCCGGCGTTGGTCAGGCACGGCAACGGGCCTCGGCACCTTGGCCTTGGCCGCCATGCTCGTGCTGCCGCCCGGGACGGGCAGCCAGGCCGCGTCCTGCCGGAGCTGGACCCGCTCCGGCAGCGGCCAGTGGGTATGCCGCACCCCGAGCCCGCCCCCGGCACCCGCTCCCGACCCCGCCCCCGACCCGCCGGCGGAACTCCGGCACGGGAGCGGGCTCGACGGCGGGGGATGACGGGACTACCGCCCCGGCCTCGGGCCCGGTGAAGGCCTTCCCGACGGCGGAGGGTTTCGGTGCCCAGGCCGTCGGTGGACGCGGCGGCATCGTCATGCAGGTGACGACCCTCGCCGACAGCGGGCCGGGAAGCCTCCGCGCCTGCGTCGCCGCCAACGTGCCGCGGACCTGCGTCTTCCGCGTCGGCGGCAGCATCACGGTCCAGAGCCAGATGTCCCTGGGCGGGGGCTACCTGACGATCGCGGGCCAGACCGCCCCGGGCGGCGGCATCCTGCTGCGCGCTGCCAGCAACATGGCGCCGGGCGCCCTGCTACGGATCAACAGGAACGACGTGATCCTCCGCTACATGCGGTTCCGGCGCGGCGCCTCGGGCGCGGCCGACGCCGACGCCAACGACAGCCTGCAGCTCCTGAACGCGACCAACGTCATGCTCGACCACGTCTCGGTGAGCTGGGGAGTCGACGAGGACCTGGGGCTCGGCAACTCCTCGAACGTCACCGTGCAATGGTCGATCATCTCGGAAGGCCTCTATCACAGCAACCACCCCAAGGGCCCCCACAGCATGGGGGTGCTGCTCTACGAGGACCAGAACGTCTCCGTCCACCACAACATCTTCGCCCACAACCAGGAGCGGAATCCCCGCGTCAAGGTGGTCGGCATCGCCGACATCGTGAACAACCTCATCTACAACTCGGGCACCGAGCCGGTCATCATCGGTGACGATTTCGGCCATGCCCAGATCAATTTCGTGGGCAATACCTACCGCAAGGGCATGAACTCGCCGTCGAGCAACTATACGGTGCGGGCGGTGCCCGTGGCCGGCGGCGGCGGGATCGAGGTCTTCGCGACCGGCAACGACGTGCCCGGCGGCGTCGGGCCCGTCCGCGAGACGCAGTATGTGGTGGGAGCCCGCTTCGCGGCCCCGCAGGTCGCGACCCAGGCGGCCGCGACCGCCTATGCGAGCGTGACGGCCCAGGCGGGCGCCCTGCCGCACGACGCGGTGGACCTCCGCATCCTCGACGAGATCGCCAAGGGCAAGGGCCGGATCATCGACAGCCCCGCCGACGTCGGCGGCTGGCCGGTCGTCGCCAGCGGCTCGCCCTATCCCGACAACGACCAGGACGGCATGTCCGACAGCTGGGAGCTGGCCCATGGCCTCAACCCCGCCTCGGCCGCCGACCGCAACGACGACCGGGACGGGGACGGCTACACGAACCTCGAGGAGTTCCTGAACAGCCTGCCGGCCCAGGGCGGATCCTCAGTCCTCCCCGGCCGGACCTCGCCCGCCCTGCCGCCCGGCCCGTCTCGGGCGGCAGGAGCCGGGCGGCTCATTTGACGTAGTATTTCTTCAGGTTCTTGTAGTAGTTGGCGCCGTCCTCGTTCTCGTAATACATGTAGTAGCGGGGATCGACGCGCAGGAGAACGAAGCCGGCGATGTGGGCGTGCGCGTCCCGCAGGAGCTGGAGCGTCCGCCGCACCGCCGAGAGCGGCGTCCACCGCCACTGGGTGGCGATGACGACGGTGTCCGCGAGCTGGCTCGCCACCCGCCCGTCGCTGACCGCGAGGATCGGGGCGCTGTCGATGACGATCAGGTCGTAGCGGCCGCGCAACGTCTCGACGAGGCGCCGGGCGCGGGGATCGCCGATCAGGCCGGACGGGTTGGTCGGCCGCCTCACCACGCCGATGAGGTCGAAGCCGGCCGCGGTGCGCTCCAGCGCCTCCTCGAGCGCCACCTCCTCGTTGACCAGCTCGGCGATGCCGGCGCGGAGCCGCTGCTGCACCGTCTCGGCCACGCTCGGATGGCGGAGATCGAGATCGATGACCAGGACCCGCTGACCCCATTGGGCGGCGACCGCCGCGAGGCTCACGACGAAGGTCGACTTGCCCTCCGAGGCCAGGGCGGACGCGACCATCACGACCGGCGGTCGATCGGACGGCAGGGACAGGCGGAGCGTCGCGTAGACGGACCGCATGCCCTCCGCATAGGCCGAGCGGGGCCGCTCGAAGAGATGGCGGAGGATGCGGCGCGAGCGGCCGCCGGCCGCCACATGGGGCACCGCCTCGAGGACCCGCACGCCGAAGGCGCGCTCGAGCTGGCGGGCGCTCCGCACCCGACGGTCGATGCCCTCGAGGACCAGCGCCAGGAGGGTGCTGCCGGCGAAGGACGCGGTGAGCCCGAGAAACGCGAACAGGCGCGAGCTCAGCGAGCTGGGCTCCGACGGCGGCTTGGCGTAGGCGAGGACGCGGGCGTCCGGCTCGATGATGCCCTGCTGGTCGCTGATCTCCTTGTAGTACTCGCGGAAGATCTGGGCGAGCTGGCGATTGGAGTCGGCCTCGGTCTCGAGCTCGCTCAGCCCGACCTCCGTCACGTCCCGCCGCTGCTGATCCGTCTCGAACGACTTCATCTGCTCCTGGATGTTGGCGATCTTGGCCTGCTCGATGTGCATCTGGCTCTCGAGGTCGAAGCGCAGGCGGCTCACCTCCTCCGCGATCTTGGTCGTCAGACCGGCCTTCTCGTTCTCCAGGAGCAGGATCTGCGGGTGGCGCGGGCCGTAGGTGGCGGAGAGGTCGGCCTGACGGCGCTGGAGATCGAGCTCCTGCTCGCGAAGGGTGATCAGCATCGGCGAGGAGAACATGCCGACCAACGCGTCGATGTCGGAGCGCTTCTGCAGCTGGGCCACGATCGCCGCCTTCGACTGCAGGGCGGAGAGCTGCGCCGTGGAGTCGGCGAGCTGCCCGCGCAGGTTGGTCAGCTGATCTTCGTCGGCCCGGCCGGTCCCGATCTTGGTCAGGCCCTGATCGACCCGGTACTCGGCGACCTTGTGCTCCGAGGCGTGGACCATCCGCGCGAGGTCGGCCAGGCGCCCGCTGACCCAGCGCCCGACGCGGTCCGCGTCCTCGACCTTGGCCCGGAAGAGGTCGGCCACATAGAGGTCGGCGGCCCGGTTGGCCACCTCGGCCGCCCTGGTCGGGTCGGGATAGGTGAAGCTGATGTTGATGACCTGCGAGGTATCCGCCTGGCGCACCACGAATCGCCGGGCGAACTCGTCGAGGGCCCGCTCCTCCGCCGCCGGATCGGGCTCGGCCGTGTCCGCGTGGAGCATCTCGGGCAGCTCGTCGGCGAACCCCGTGGCCGTCAGCCATCGCGTCGGGATGTCCTTGATCGTCTGGCTCAGCCAGGGCGGCACGAAGCGATCCAGCGGCGAGCGGTCGGTCGACTTGCCGAGCACCGGATCGTCCTCGAGATGCAGGTCCTGGACGACATCGGCCATCTGCTCCCGCGACTTGATGACGTTGACCTGGGTGGTGAGCGTCACCGCGTCCGTGTCCAGGGGCTGGGCCGCGGACTTGATGCCGGCGATGGGCGTCTTGCGGGGATCGATGATCAGGGCCGCCTGGGCCGTGAATTGCGGCTCGCGGCTCACCGCGATCGCGACGGCCACGAGGGTGCCCAGCACCGTCCCGACCCCGATCAGCCAGCGCCGACGCCGGAAGAGGAGGAGGAGGTCGCGGAGGTTGGCGACCGGACGCTCCGGCCCGCCCTCGTCCGTCCCGGCCTTTCCGGGCTTGGGAGGAAACATATCGTTCATTGAATGACGCCCGCCCTTGGTGCCGAACCGTGCCATCGCCCGAGCCCGCATTATAGGCGATTGCACCGGGCCGAAAAGATGCTACGCAGATCTGGATGGTACGTGGCTCGTTATTGTTAACCACTATGGCGAACGAAGCCGCAGAGTGGTTCATCTTGAAATTCTATGCTCGTGGCAAGCGTTCATCTCCAAGCTGAAAAGCGGCGCGGTCAACTCTCTTGGCGGGCGGCAACTGACGGGCGGAGCGCGTGATGTGCGGTATCGCAGGCATCGTGGAGACGACCGGGTCGCGAGGGACGGCCGACCTCGCTCGTTCGATCGCGAGCATGACCGCGGCCCTCGCCCATCGCGGCCCGGACCGCCAGGCGACCTGGACGGGGCCGCAGCAGCGCGTGGCCCTCGGCCACACCCGGCTCGCCATCGTCGACCTGTCGGCGGCCGGCGACCAACCCATGGTTTCTGCCGACGGGCGGCTCGTCCTGACGTACAATGGTGAGCTGTACAACGCCGGCGAGCTGCGGGCCGAGCTGGAGGGCCTCGGCCATCGGTTCCGGGGCCATGCCGACACCGAGGTTCTCCTGGCCGGGTGCGTAGCCTGGGGTGTCGAGGCGTGCCTCCACCGGACCAACGGCATGTTCGCCTTCGGCCTCTGGAACGAGGCCGACCGGTGCCTGACGCTGGCCCGCGACCGGCTGGGCGAGAAGCCTCTCTACTGGGGATGCTTCGGCGGCCGGCTCCTCTTCGCCTCGGAAATCAAGGCGCTCCGGGCGCACCCCGGATGGTCGCCCGAGATCGACCCGGAGGCGCTGGCGAGCTATCTGCGCTGGCGCTCGGTGCCGGCGCCGCGGACCATCTACCGCGGCCTCCAGAAGCTCCGCCCCGGGCACCTTCTCGAGTGGCGCCCGCGCACGGGCGTGCGCATCCGGCCCTATTGGGACCCGGTCGCGATCGCCGCCCGGGGCGCGCTCGAGCTCGACGACGACGAGGCCGTCGACCGGCTCGACGGGCTTCTTCGGGATGCCGTGGGGCGCCGCATGGTGGCCGACGTGCCGCTGGGCGGCTTCCTCTCCGGCGGCATCAACTCCTCGCTCGTGACGGCGCTGATGCAGGCGCAGAGCCGGGTGCCGGTGCGGACCTTCTCGATCGGCTTTCGCGAGGGCGGCTTCGACGAGGCGCCCCATGCCCGGGCCGTCGCGGCGCACCTCGGCACCGACCACACGGAGCTCTACGTGACGCCGGGGCAGGCCCAGGAGGTGATCCCCCGTCTGCCCCGGATGTTCGACGAGCCGTTCGCGGACGCCTCCCAGATCCCGACGGCCCTTCTCGCCGCCCTGACCCGCCGGCACGTCACCGTGGCCCTCTCCGGCGACGGCGGCGACGAGCTGTTCGGCGGCTACCGGCGCTACCAGGAAGCCGCCCGGGCCTGGCGGCGGCTCTGCCGCGTGCCGCCCCTCGGCCGGCGCCTCGCCGCCGGGCTTTTTCCTCTCTGGCCGTCGCTCCTGCGGACCTCTTCGACGGCGCGGGCGGTCACGCCCGATGCCCTGCTGCCGATGTGGGAGCGCCTGGACTATTGGGGGCGGATCGCCGGGGCTCCGGACGGCGGCACCTTCTATACGGATCGGTGCGCGCAATGGCGGGATCCGGCAGCCCTTCTCCTGGGCGCGGTCCCGGATGCGGGGGCCGAGCCGGCGGCGGGCGCCCGCCCCGGCGATCTTCTGGACCAGATGCAGATGGCCGATCTCCAGGCCTATCTGCCCGACGACGTGCTGACCAAGGTCGACCGTGCCACGATGGCCGTGGCGCTCGAGGCCCGGGTGCCGCTGCTCGACCATCGGGTCGTCGAGCTGGCGCTGCGGCTGCCGCGACGGCTGCGGGTGCGGGACGGCGTCGGCAAATGGGCGCTGCGCCGCGTCCTCGGGCGCTACGTCCCGGACGCCCTGGTCGACCGGCCCAAGGCCGGCTTCTCGGTCCCGCTCGCGGGCTGGCTGCGCGGGCCGCTGCGCGACTGGGCCGAGGACCTGCTGGACCCGCGCCGGCTGCGAGCGGAAGGCCTGCTCGAGCCCCGGCCGATCATCGAGCGCTGGCGCCAGCACCAGGCCGGCCATCGGGACTGGCACGCCCATCTCTGGACGATCCTCATGCTCGAGGCCTGGCTGCGCGAGGAGCGGACGGTCGTGCCGGCCGTGTCGCCGGAGCCGTCCCGCCCCTGGTCGCCCGGCGCTCCGGCGCCGGCCCCGGCGTCCTGAGGCCGGCCGATGTCACGGGGAGTGCCGCCCATGCGAGGGTCGACCCGGGACGACGACCGGGTGGACGTCACGGTCGTTCGCGATCAGGGCCAGCTCGCCGCTCACGCCTCGGAATGGCGGGAGCTGGCGTCCGAGGCGCTGGAGAGCAACGTCTTCTACGAGGCGACCCCGCTGCTTCTGGCGCTGCGGCATCTGAGCCGGGGGCGCTCCTGGCTGGTCCTGCTCCTGCGTCAGCGCGGCCGCCTGATCGGCCTCGTGCCGCTGCAGCATCGGGCGATCGGCGACTTCAGCACTAGCCTCGTGCTCGAGCTGCTCCGCCATCCCCACAGCTTCCTGCATACGCCGCTGGTCCACCGCGATGCCGCCCCGGCGGCCATCGACGCCTGGCTCGGCTGGGCCGGGACCAGCAGCCGGCCGGTGCTCCTCCATTGCCAGCGGGTCAGCGCGGATGGCCCCGTCTTCCGGCTGCTGGCCGAGCGGGCGCGGAGCCGGGGCCTGAGCTGGCTCGAGCGCCACGCCTACGAGCGGCCCTCGCTCGTCCCCGACCCCACCGGCGACGGCGACCTCTATCTGAGGAAGGCCCTGTCCGGCGACCGGCGGCGCGAGCTGGGGCGCCAACGCCGCCTGCTCCAGGCGCGAGGCGAGCTCACCGTCCAGGCGCTGCGACCCGACGAGGATTGCGGTCCCTGGACGGAGGCGTTCCTGGACCTCGAGGCCCGGGGCTGGAAGGGGGCCCAGGGCAGCGCCCTGGCCTCCGACCCCCGACACGCCCGGTTCTTCCGCGCCCTCACGACCGGCCTGCACGCGGAGGGCCGGCTCACGATGCTCGGGCTCAAGCTCGACGGGCGGTGGATCGCCGTGAACTCACTCCTGTGCGCCTCCGGCCCCGACCGCCGTGTCTTCGCCTTCAAGACGGCCTACGACGAGACGCTGCGCAACCTGGCGCCCGGCATCCTGCTGGAGACCGAGACCGTGAGGCATCTGCACGCGAGGACCCCGGCGATCGGCATCGTCGACAGCTGCACGGCGCCGGGCCGCCCCGTGATCGGGGCGCTGTGGCGCGAGCGGACGCGGATCTGCAACCTGGCCCTGGCACCGACCGGCGGGCTCGGCCGCCTCGCCCTCGGGCGCGCTCCGGAGGGGTGCCACGTGGCGATCCCGGGGCGAGCGCCCGACGCCGGCCCTGGCCGGCCCACCCCGTTCTGCCGAGCGGCCCGGCCAGGGCCGCATCGCATAGGCCGGCGCCCCGGGGCGCCCTCCGTGGCGAGGACACGATGAGCTACCTAGGTCGTCTTTCACGAGCCCTGCTCACCCTCCCGGTCGTGGTGGACTTCCTGCGCACCCGGGAGATCGGCGCCGCCTACGGGGTCGGCCCGTGGCGCAAGCTCGAGCTGCTCGGCCGCTTCAGGCGGAACATCCGGCGGGTGAGCACCCTGAGCGATTTCCGGGAGCACATGGAGCTGGCCGCGGCGATCCTCCGCGTGCCCCCCTCGGTCGAGGGCGATGTCGTCGAGTGCGGATGCTATGTGGGCGGCAGCTCTGTCAATCTCTCGCTCGTCTGCGCGTTGGTCGGGCGGCGGCTCCTGATCTGCGACTCGTTCGAGGGCCTGCCGGAGCCCGACGAGCACGACCGCGTGCACGTGGCGGTGCACGGCGGGCACGTCGACACCTACTACAAGGGCCGGTTCGCGGCCCCCCTCGAGGTGGTGAGGCGCAACCTCGCCCGCTGCGGCGACCTCTCCGTCTGCGACTTCCGGGTCGGCTTCTTCGACAAGACCATGGGCGATCTCGACCGGCCCGTCGTCATGGCGTTCCTGGACGTCGACCTGATCGACTCGCTCAAGCCCTGCCTCGCCGGGCTGTGGCCGAGGCTCCAGGACGGCTGCCGGGCCTATGTCCACGAGGCGCGGAACCTGCCCCTCGTCGCCGTCTTCTTCGACGGGCCCTGGTGGTGGAAGACCCTGGGGCAGGCGCCGCCCGGCTTCGTGGGGTCGGGGGTGGGCCTGCCCCTGGGCATGGCGACCAAGTGGGGGTCGGAGCTCGGCTATGCGCGCAAGGACGCGCGCAGCGAGGCGCCCGCCCTCCGCCGAGGCCCGGCCGCCGACCGGCAGGCCAGGGAGGGAGAGCGGTCGGCGCACGCTCTGCCCGGCGGCGTCGCCCAGGCGCTCTGATGCGTCGGTCCCTGATCGAGACCGGCCACGAGGTCGGCCTCCGGGCGGCGCCGTCCCCACGAGCAACGCCGGCGCTACGGCACGGGTCCGAAAGGCCTCGCCGGCTGACCCTGGTCGTCGCCAATCTGGGCTGGGGCGGAGCGCAGAAGGTGATCGTCACCCTGGCCAACTACTGGGCGGAGCGGGGCTGGCCGGTCACGCTCCTGTCCGTGGCCGAGCGGCGCGTCGAGTTGTATTTTCCCGTCAGCCCCGCGGTCCGGCTCGTCTATCTCGCCGCCGCCGGCGACTCCCGGGGAACCGGCCACGCGATGCGACAGAATCTCGAGGCGGGTGGCGGTGCTGCGCCGCGCCATCCGGGAGAGCGCTCCGGAGGTCGTGCTGTCCTTTCTGTCGACCACCAACGTCATGACCCTCCTGGCGACCCGCGGGCTGTCGGTGCCCGTGATCGTCTCCGAGCGGGGCGATCCCCGACGGGGCAACCTTCCCCCGGTCTGGCGCGGCCTTCGGGCCCTGACCTACCGGCGCGCCTTCAGCCTCGTGGCACAGACGGACCATGCCCTGGAGCCGTTTGCCGGAGCCATCCGGCGGCGCGGGACGATCATCCCGAACCCGGTCGTCCTGCCTCCCGAGCCTCTCTCCGGGGGGCCGCCGGCCATCGTCGCCGCCGGCCATCTGGACCCCGTCAAGGGCTTCGACGTTCTCATCCGGGCCTTCGCGCGCTCCGCCTCCGACCATCCCGGGTGGCGGCTGATCATCTGGGGCGAGGGGCCGGCGCGCGACGGGCTCGAGCGGCTGGCCGGACAGCTCGGGATCGGCGCGCGGACGACGGCTGGCGGGACGCAGCGAGCAGCCCGGCGGCTGGCTCGGCTCCGGCTCGATCTTCGTCCTCAGCTCGCGCCACGAGGGGTTCCCGAATGCCCTGATCGAGGCGATGGCTGCCGGGCTGGCCGTCGTCGCAACCGACTGCCCGGTGGGCGGGCCGCGCTCGATGATCGACCCGGAGGTCCATGGCCTGCTCGTCCCCGTCGAGGACGAGGCCGGGCTGGCCGAGGCGATGGTCCGGCTGATGACGAGCCCGGACCTGAGGCGGCGGCTCGGCGGGCGCGCCCGCCAGCGGGCCGGCGACTTCGCGCTACCGCGGGTGATGGCGCGCTGGACGGCGCTCGTCGAGCAGGCCGCGACGGCCCGATCCTGACTCCGCGGGCGCCCGACGCCGATCCGCGGGCGGAGCCGCGACGGCCTCGTAGAGCCTGTCGTAGCGCCGGACGATCGCGGCCAGGGCGTAGTCCCGCAGGATGCGCTCGCGCCCCGAGAGCCCGCGCGCGCGCCGCTCGGCTCCCGACAGGCGGAGCAGCACGCCCAACGCCCCGGCCAGCGCCTCGGGATCCTGGGGGGCCACCACCTCGCCGACGCCCTCGAGCAGGGGGCGGCAGTCGCCGATGGCGGTCGCCACGCAGGGAACCCCGGCGGCCATGGCCTCGCCCAGCACATTGGGAAAGCCCTCCCCCCAGGCCGAGCAGAGCGTCGCGATGTCGAGGCCGGCCACCAGCCGCGGCATGTCCGACCGCTCCCCGAGCAGGGCCACGTGCCGGCCCAGGCCCTGCTCCCCGATCAGGCGCACGAGGTCTCCATTGTCGGCCGTCATGCCCGGGCCGACCAGGACGAGACGAAAATCCGCCCCGGCAGCGAGCAGGCGGGCGGCCGCCCGCAGCATCGTCCCGTGATCCTTCATCGGATGGTAGCGGGCGACGAGCCCGACGAGCGCGGTGGCGGGGCCGAGGCCCAGCTCCTGCCGCAGCGCCGCTCCCGCAGCCGCGTCGGGCCTGAACAGATCCGTGTCGAACCCGTTGGGAACGACCTCGACGTGGCGCGCCCCGTAGCCATGGCCCCGATGCTGGGCGGCGCTCAGGGAGGAATTGTAGACGAGCGCCGCCGCGAGGCGCGAGAGGGGTGCCCCGATCCGAATGACCCGCCGCGTCGCCGGCTTCTCGAGTCCCAGGTCGTGCAGCGAGTGCCGGATGTTCCAGAGCACCGGCAGACCGGGATACGCGAGGCGGGCCCCGGCCAGCCCCGCCAGATTGCCGTGATACATCCAGCCATGCACGAGGTCCGGCCGCCAGCGGCGCAGCAGCTGCCTGAGCCGCGCCACGGCCTTCAAGCTCAGCCGCCCCGGCGCCAGGCCCAGGTGGTGCAGCTCCACGCCGGTGGCGGCCACGCGGCCCCAGAGCCCCCCGCCCGGCTGAAGCGAGACCACCATCTGGCTGTGGCGGCCGCCGTCCGCCTCGAGGAGCTTGGCCATCATCATCTGGGCGCCGCCGGTGGCGAGCGCCGTCGTCACATGGACGATCCTCACGGCGCGGCCTCCCGCCGACCGCCTGCGAGCCCCGGCTCCGGCTCCTGGTCGCCCGTCTCGGGCACCGTCCCGCGCTGCCGCTCGATCCAGCCGATGCCGAGGACGAGGCCGGCCGGGATGACGAACGCTGCCGTGTGGAGGGTATTGTGACTGAAGAACCCGCTGACGATGGCGACCTGGACGAAGACGAGGCCCGGCCAGAACCGGCGGGCCCAGCACAAGGTCAGCAGGGCCAGGAGAAGCCATACATAGAGAACGAGACCGACCAGGCCGTTGTCGACCCAGACCGCGAGGTAGGAATTGTGGGGTCCGAGCGGCATCGCGCGGAAGTAGCCGGCGCCATGGCCGACGAGGACGGCCTCGTCGATCAGCGCCAGATATTTGGGCATGAGATCCAGGCGCACCTCGTCGCTGCTGTAGACGGCATCGTTCTCGAAGGTGAAGGTCGACAGGCGGCGTTGCGCATTCTCCGCGTCGAACATCTGCGACGAGCTCGTCAGGCTCGACACGATCAGGACGGCGAACAGGGCCATGGTCAGCGCGGCGCCGGGCAGGATGAGGAGCTGTCTGACGCGACGGCCCTGACCGGTCAGCCAGAGATAGTTGAGGATGAAAACCAGGAGCTGGATCATCCCGCCTCGCGACAGGGTGGTGAAAACTCCGGTGAAGGCGGCGAGGATCAGGGCCAGATCGAGCAGGTGAATGCGATCGTAGCGGACCGACAGCGCGAGCATGAGGACGATGGCTATCGCGGCCAGATTGGGGTTCTCCTCGAAGCCGCCGGCACGCCCGATCGCCGAGGAGAAGGTACCCGGAAAGGCGAGGTCGACGAAGGTGGACGAGAGCAGCACCAGGAGAATGAGGATCATCACCCAGCGCCAGCCCAGCCTCACGAGCAGGACGGCGGTGGTCAGGCCGCCGAACAGCATGAGGAATCGGTAGCCGAGGATGTAGACGGCCTTGCCGTCCTCGTAGTCGAGATTGGCGTCGGGCAGCGCCGCGGTCATGGCGTTCCAGACGGCCAGCAGCAGGAAGGGCAGGAGCGCCGAGGCGTTGTCGCGCCAGAGATCGAAGGTCCTGGCGAGCCGATGCCGGCGATAGTCGGGCAGATGGACCCGCAAGGCGATCGGCGCGAGCATGATGACGAAGAGCTCGACGGGCTGGCTCAGCAAGACATCAACGGGCTGGTTCTGCATCCACGGCCAGTCGCGCAGCGCCAGGACTGCATCGGTGACGTAGAGGGTCAGGAACAGCACGGTGTGGACCGCCAGGACACCGTCGGTCAGACGGGCGCTCATGCGCTGCGCCTGGGCAGCCTGACTCATCCGACATGCTCCCGCCCGCGCAGGCGCGGCTCGGGCGCCGTGCCGGCGAGGCTTCCGGCGCGGGCGCCAGCGACGCCGGCGAGCGCCCGTTCCGTGCTCGTCAGCATGACCGGTAGACTGAAACGCTCGACGATGCGCGAGCGGGCCCGCTCGCCCCGGCGCCGGCGCTCGTTCGGCGCCGTCCGCAGCAGGCGATCGACGCGATCGGCCAGCGCCGCCGGATCGGCGACCGGCACCACCTCGCCCGTGTCGCCCATGATGAGGGCCGCGTCCCCCACGTCGGTGGCGATGCAGGGCAGCCCGCAGGCCATCGCCTCGGCCAGGACGTTCGGGAAGGCCTCGGACGTCGAGGTCAGGCAGAGAAGGTCGAGGGCATTGTAGATGCCCGTGACGTCCCGCTGCTGTCCCGCCCAGACGACCCGGCCCTCCAGCCCCATGTCCCGGGCCGCCTGCCGCAGCCTCGAAGCCAGCTCGGGCGGGCCGTCCCCGACACAGACGAACACGGCCTCGGGGTGCGCAGCCTGGAGCCGGGCCGCGGCCGCGAGGAAGGTCGGATGGTCCTTCACGGGCGCCAGCCGGCCGACGATGCCGATCAGGGTCGGCCCCCGCCGGAACGCCCAGCCGCGCCCGCGTCCGGGCTCTCGCGGACGCGTCGGGCCGGAAAAGGTCGAGGTCGATCCCGTTCGGGATGACCGCCGCCGAGCGCGCCCGGAAGCCCGCGTCCCGGTGCGCGGCCAGCGCCGACTCGGCGTTGGCGATCATGAGGTCGGCTCTGCCGCTGAGGAGCCCGCACAGCTCGAACGGCAGCCGGCGCCGCCACTGCCGGTTCTGCCGCGACGAGCGCAGCCCCCAGACGAGCGCCGTGCGGCGTCCGCCGGCGGTCGCCGCCAAGCCCACCAGATTGGCGATGGAAAGGGCGCAATAGAGGACGTCGACCGCGTCGGCCCGGAGCATGCGGCGCAGTCGCAGGACGGTTCCCGGGAGCCGGTGGGCGATGTCGAGGCGTCCCGGCCGGTAGCGCCGATTGAGGGCGACGAGGCGAAGATCGCCCCGCCCCTCGAGCCGCTCCCAATAGACCCCGCCCTCGACCAGCGTCGCGCAGGTGAGAGCGTGCCCCCGGGCGCTCAGCCCCAGGGCCAGCTGCACGAACTGCCGTTGGGCGCCTCCGGCATCGAGGGAGGGCAGCAGGAGCATGATCCTCATCGGGACGAGCTCCGCGCATAGCCGTAGCGGGCGAGAAGCGGACGGCAGAGGCGATCGAGGAGCCGGCGATCCTTGGCCGGCAGCCGGCGCTGCCACTCGAAATCGGGGGCGAGCCGGAGCTGGCCGCCCATCCGCAGCCGGTTGCCCGCCATGACGTGCCCCGAGGCCATCGGCGCCCCGGCCGAGATGTCCCGTGCCACGGCCGAGAGGTCCAGGCCGCAGAGCTCGCCCAGCCCGGCCATCGCGGCCTCCGGCTCGCTCATCAGGCTCTCGTACCCGAGACGCAGCCGCCGGCTCGCCGGCAACTTGGTGGCGACGCGCTCGGCGGCGAGGTTGGTCGCCATCCACATGAGCGCGGTGCGCACCACGGACCGTTCCCGCTTCTCGACCTGCAGGCCCAGGCGCGGGTTCGACGCCAGGTGACGACGCAGGGACCAGGCGACGCCCCGCCCGTCGCGGATCAGGTGGACGAGGCGGAGATCGATGTCCCCGACCGCCGCCAGGGCCCTGGCGCGGCCGGGCAACTTGGACGCATCGACGACGATCGACCGGCCGGTGACCTCGCTCGTGGCGTGGAAGAGGCCCCGCGTGAGGGCCGCGTAGGCCGACCAGCCGGCATCGCCGCGCCGTCTCGGGAGCCAGCCCTCGAAGGTCGCCTGCAGCCGGGCATAGGTGGCGATCGGGTCGCCCCCGACATGCGCGGCCCAGCGCCGGACGATCTCGCTCCAGACGGGGCAGCGCGGCAGGGGCTCCCCGCACGAGCAATATTCCCGGTTCGCCCAGGCGGCGCCGGCCAGGCGGAAGAGCTCGCCCGCGCCGACGACCGCCGGATGCTGGCCGAGGATGATGTTGAGGAGGGTCGAGCCGCTGTGGCCGTACCCGGCGATGTAGACGACGCGGACCGGCGCGGCGCTCACGGCCCGCCTCCCGGAGCCGACCATCGCGGCCGGCGGAGCGCCGGCGGTGCCGGACCGGCCGGGACGGCGACCGGGACGGCCGGCGTCGAGCCCATCTGCCGGATGCGGAGGCGAACGACCGCCAGGATCACGACCGAGGAGACCAGATAGACGGCGGACGTGGCGAGCGCGATGCCGGGCAGCCCCAGCCAGCGCATGAAGATCAGGTTGAAGACGATGTTGCCGGTGAAATTCATGACCCCCACCATGGCGGTCACCTGGTTGAGGCTCATCGCGTTCAGCACGCGGGCACCGAGGACGCCGGCCAGATAGAAGGGAATCTCGAGCGCGTAGAAGCTCTGGATCTGGCTCACCAGGGCCGTGTCCCGGGCGTCGAACGCGCCGCGCTCGAAGAACAGCCGGACGATGGTGGTCGAGAACTGGAACATGAGGCCGGCCAGCGGCACGGAGACGAGCAGCACGATGCCCAGCCAGCCGATCAGGGTCTGGCGGAGATGGCGCGCGTCGCGTGCCGCGGCGAGCCGTGCCAGATAGGGCAGGATGGCCGTGCTGATCGGGGTGGCGCTCAGCGCCAGGACCAGGGCCACGAGCTTGCCGCCATAGGTCAGCGACGCCACGCTTCCGGGCGCCAGCATCGCCGCCATGCTCTGGTCCACCATCACCGAGGCGCCGCTGGTCAGGGCGCCCAGCATCGTCGGCAGATACTGGCCGATGACCCGGCGGGTCGGCGCGTCGAAGCCGTGCCAGCGGGGACGCACGAGCAGCCCGAGCCGGCGGGCGAGCGTCAGCACGAGCGCGAGCTCGAGGGCGGATCCCCCCACCACGCCGACGACCAGCGGCCCGGCACCCGGCCTCGTGGTGAGGAGCACGGCGAGGATCGTCACGAGCGGCGTCGTCATGGGCGCCACCGCGACGAGGGCGAAGCGGTGGCTGGCATTGATGAGGGTGCCCCAGAACCTCACCAGCCCCTGCAGCAGGACGACGGGCACGAGCAGGTAGAAGAGGTGCCGTGTGAGCGCCAGCTTCTCGGCCCCGAAGCCGGAGCCCAGGGCCCGGGTGAGCGGGTCGGCCAGGAGCAGGAGCAGGACGCTGGTGACGGCGAGCATCACGATGACGGCCAGGAGCGCGCTCTCGCCGAGCCGGCGGGCGGCCTCGTGGCCCTCGCGGTCGCGCACGCCGATGAAGGTCGGCATCAGCGCCGCGGCAAGGGCGGCGATCTGCACGTTGATGGCGAAAGAGGGGGCCAGGAAGGCGATGATGAAGGCATCGACACTGTCGCCGGTGCCCAGCCTGTAGGCGACCGCCAGCTCGCGTCCCGCGACGACCAGCTTGAGCACGCAGGTCATGGCGCCGACGGTCAGGGCCGCGGCCATGACCTGCCTGTTGACGGCGGCCCGCTGCCAGGCTTGGACCCCGCCGGTCAGGCGGGTCAGCCCCCGGGCGAGCACGCTGCCGTCCGGCACCGCGCAGCGGGCCGGGCCCTTTCTACCGATTGATGACCGCCCACGCCCTCGATCCCCAAATCGCGACCGCGATCGGACGCTCGTTCCATAGTCCCACAAAGAAATGAAAGCGACAACGCCCGAGCGTCTTCAATTACTCTTATCACTTTAGGTAGAACAAACACGCATATTGGATCTCTTTGAAGCTACCATTCATCCATTATTCATACTCGTGTATCGACATCGGCGACCCGCCGCCGGATCGGCTTGACGGGTCTTGATGTCGTTCCTAGTCTCGGCCCGAACGACCTATCGACGGGTCGACGTCCGGCTCGCGGCGAGGCGGAGGCACCGTCCGTGCCCGCGCAGCGCGACGAAGCCTGGACGGCTGGGCGGGGAAGGAAGCGACCGATGGCTCGGAGAGCGCTCGCGCGGGCTCGCTGGCCTCTCTGGGCGGCCGGCGGGCTGTTGATCGGGGCCGCGGGCCTGCTCCCGCTCTGGGACCTCGATCTCGACGTCCACGCGGCCGTCGTCGGCAAGACCCTGTTCTGTCGCACGCGGCTCTACCGGCGTCTCGACTCGCCCCGGCTCGCGGACTTCTGCTTCGGTGCCTCGGATCTACCGCAGGGCGTGATCGCCGAGGTCCCCTCGCTCGTCCACGTGACCAGCCTGACGGAGCTGTGGTCGCGACGGCAGAAGCTGATCCGCTACGTATGGGGCACCGACGCCCTGCCGACCGACCGCCAGCCCAGCGACGTCGTCCACGGCATCGACGATCCCGGCCTCGCCGATCTCGCCAACCTCGAGCGCATCGACCTCCTCGAGATGGAGATGCCGCACGACTTCGTCGCGCGCGCCTATCACCTCCTTCCCCGGCACGGCAACGGCCGGCTCGCCATCTACCATGGCGGCCACATCGGCAGCTTCCGGACCCTGGGCAAGGAGACGCTGGCCGGCCTTCTGGCCCACGGTTTCGCCGTCCTCGCCTTCGACATGCCGATGCGGGGCGTCAACAGCTGGCCCGAGCGGATCGACGTTCCGGAGCTGGGCTCCATCTCGCTCGCCAGCGGCGCCGGCTGGAATCTCTGGCCCCTCGAGACGGACACCTTCAAGCCGCTCCAATACTTCCTCGACCCTGTGCTGCGGGGCATCGACTATGTCGAGAGGACCTACGACTACGACGCGATCGTCATGCTGGGGGTCTCGGGCGGCGGTTGGACGTCGACGGTCTATCCGGCCCTCGACCCGCGGATCGTCGCCAGCTATCCGATCGCGGGGTCCCTGCCCTTCTCGCTTCTCCGCCAGCACCCGGTCAGCCACACCTTCACCAGCGAGGGCGCCTACGAGCAGCGCCTCCCGGACTTCTACCGGCTCGCCAACTATCTCGACCTCTACGTCATGGCGTCGGCGGGCGGCGGCCGCCGCGTCATCCAGATCCTGAACAAGTACGATCCCTGCTGCTTCTTCGGCGAGGACGGCAAGGCCTATGCGCCGGCCGTGGCGGCGGCCGTGACCGAGGTCGGGCTGGGCGGCGACTTCCGGGTCTTCAGCGACGGCTCCCACATGGATCATGCTCTGTCGGCGGCAGGCCTGGAGCTCATTCTCGAGGACGCTGCCCGCTAGTCGCCGGCCGCGGGCCCGTCCTCCGCCGCTGCGGCGCAGACCGCGCGCTCGGCGGCATGCGGCGGGAGCAACCCTAAGGCGTCAATGGTACTATCCAAGTCACAATCGTAGTTAACAGAATAATGACTCGACGACCGTTGAATAAAGTTGACCTCTGGCGTGGACTGGTCTTAACCTTGATCTCGGTAGACAGCGCGATACAAGAATAGGTCCGCCAGGAAATGGCATAGATGCAGTGCCGCTGGGCGTGCGGGCGTAACGGCACCTTTCTTCGACACTGGCGTGAACGGCCGGACGGCTTGGTCGCGCTCGACGTTCATCTCTGACCCGGGCGCGGTCGGGAGGCGGGATATGCACGGCTTTGCCGGAATGGTCGCCTTCCTCGCGGCCATCCTCTGCTGCGAGAACGCGGATCGCCTGGGCCGGCTGCTCGGGGTCATCGACCGGCCGGACGGCGGGCGCAAACAGCATGTCGGGCCCACCCCGCTGGTCGGTGGTCTCGCGCTGGCGCTGCCGCTGATCGTCCTGGAGCTCACCTGGCTGGCCACGCATCCCAGCCAGGAGCGACTGTTCCTGGGGCTGCTGCTCGCGACGGCCGGCTTCTGGCTGCTGGGCTACGCCGACGACCGCTACGACCTGCGGCCCCGCCACCGCATCGTGGCGGCCATCCTGCTCTTCGCGCTGATCCTCGTCATCGAGCCCAAGATGGTGCTGACCCAACTCTATTTCGGGCCGCCGCTCTGGACCGTCCAGCTCGGGGTCCTGGCCGTGCCCTTCACCCTGCTCTGCCTGGTCGGGCTGACCAACGCCATCAACATGGCCGACGGCAGGAACGGCGTGGTTCTCGGCATCGCCATCTGCTGGGCCTACGGCCTCAGCGAATATGCGCACGTCCTGCTGCAGCCCTATCTCTATTTCCTCATCGTCTGCCTGGTCACCGCCCTGGTCTACAACTGGAGCGGGCGGCTCTTTCTCGGGAACTCGGGCAGCCATATGCTCGGCGCCCTGCTCGGCCTGCAGACCATCTACTTCTACAACGACCCGCGCTCCGACTTCCCCGCCGCCGCCGCCGCCCTCTGGCTCCTGGTGCCGGTGCTCGACTGTCTCCGTCTCTTCGTGGTGCGCCTGTGCCAGGGCCGCTCGCCCTGGAGCGCCGATCTCCAGCATCTCCACCACCATCTCAACCGTCGCCTGCCGTGGCATCAGGCCTTGCCGACCTATCTGGCCGTCTCCGCCGCGCCGGGCTTTCTGGCGCTGCTCTGGCCCCAGGCCTCCTTCCAGCTCGTCCTGATGACCGTCGCCCTCTATATCGGCATCCTCCTCTGGTCGCGTCGACCGGCGCCGGCCGGGTCCCCGACGCCCAAGCCGCTGCGGCAGCAATAGCGGCCATGCTCGCCGAGCCTCCATCTCGCACCGGACGGAAGGGGCCGCCCCGCGATGCCGCGGGCCGCCTCCTCTTCGTGGTCAACGATGCCCAATTCTTCGTCTCGCATCGATTGCCCCTGGCGCTGGCGGCCTCCGAGCTCGGGCTCGACGTGCATCTCCTGGCCCTCGAGGACGACCACGCCGCCGCCGTCCGCGCCCACGGCCTGTCCTTCCATCCGCTCGTCATCGACCGGACGGGCATGGTGCCGTGGCGCGACGCCGGTCTGGCCGCGCAGATCGCCGGGCTCGCCCGGCGGCTTCGGCCCACGATCCTGCATTGCGTCACGATGAAGCCGGTTCTCTATGGCGGTCTCGTCGCTCGCGCGCTCGGTGTCCCCGGCCTCGTCGCGGCCGTGACGGGCCTCGGGCAGATGATGGGCGGGAGCGACCTGCGGGCGCGGCTCGCCCGCGGCCTCGTGCGACCGCTGTTCCGACAGGCCCTGGCCCATCCGAACGCCCGCATCGTCTTCCAGAACCAGGACGACCTGACCGAGTTCGTGGCCGAGGGCTGGTGCGCCCGGACAGGACGGCCCTGATCCACGGGTCGGGCGTCGATCCGGCCGTCTTTTGCGCCGCGCCGGAGCCGCCGGGGCCGCCGATCGTCCTGATCTCGAGCCGCGTCATCTGGGCCAAGGGCATCGCCGAGTTCGCCGCGGCGGCACGCCTGCTCCGGGCGGCCGGCATCGAGGCGCGCTTCGTGATCGTGGGCGAGCCGCCTGTCCACAATCGCAGCGCCGTCCCCGCCGCGACGCTCGAGGCCTGGCAGGCCGAGGGCGTCCTGGAATGGTGGGGCCACCGCCGCGACATGGCGCAGGTCTACGCCCAGAGCAGCATCGTCTGCCTGCCGAGCTTCTATCGCGAGGGCGTCCCCAAGGCGCTGATCGAGGCCGCCTCCTGCGGTCGCCCGATCGTGACCACCGACATGCCCGGCTGCCGCGAGATCTGCCGGCACGGCATCAACGGCCTCTGCGTGCCGCCCCGCGACGTCGCGGCCCTGGTCGCCGCCATCGCGGCGCTGCTCGCCGATCCGGCGCGACGGCGCCGCATGGGGGCCGCCGGTCGGGCCCTCGTGGAGGCGCAGTTCTCGCTCGCGGGCGTGGTCCGCCGCACGCTCGACATCTACCGGGACCTCGGCGCCGTCGGCGCCGCCTCGGCCTCAGCCGGCCTCGGCGGGCTCCGGCCGCATGGCGCTCTCGGGTCGCTCCCCGATTGACAGGCGGCCATAGTCGCCGACCGTGGACCCGCGGAAGGCCCGGCTCGCATGCGCGAAGAGAGCCTCGAGGTCGTCGTAGAGCGCTCGAACGTCGGCCTCGCCCGGAAAATAGGGGCTGCCGCCCGGCATCAGCTCAGAGGAATGCAGGATGAGCTGGGCATAGCCCTGGCGGCGGCGTTCCACATCGTCGAGCAGGCCGATCATGCGCCGAAGATTTCCGGAACGTGGCCGCAGCCAGCGATGCGGCTCGATCAACCGGGCGAGAGCCCGGGCGACAATGGATGTCGGCCCCAGGCGGTCGCGCAGCCGGCGCAGCGGCAGGGGATCGCTGCGCCGCACGGTCATGGGCAGCTCGACCAGCGGCAGGGTGCCGGGTCGCGTGACGTCGGCGCTGTCGGGCCGGTAGGCATCCTCGGGTGCCCAGCGATAGTCGACGATCCGCTCCCGCCAGCCCTCGAGGACGCCGTAGCGCCAGACCATGTGCGGTGTCACCGAGCAGTCGGCGACATAGCCCTCGTCGACCAGCGCCCGCGCATAGCGCCCGTCGAAGCCCCAGCGGCCGGCACGGTGGCTGACCGGCCGCGTCCCGAACGTGTCCTCGAGCAGGCGGGTCATCGTCCGGACCTTGGCCCGGAGGAGCTGGTCGGGATAGGCGATGAGCGGCGGGTGGCGGGCCTGGTCGTCGTCGGTCAGCGGCACGAGGGGCGGCGTGTCCCAGGCATGGAGGTGCATGCCGATCTCGCCGGTGCCGGCGCCCTGCAGGTCGCGCCCGAACTCCACCATCGCCGGGCAGCGCGCCATCTCGTAGTTCGTCAGATAGGTCGGGCGAAAGCCGTGGCGGACGCAGAGCTCGTGGAACCGCGGCAGGAACGCCGCATTGCGGGTCGTGACGGCTCGCGGCCTCGCCCAGAGATTGTCGCCTTCGGTATCGATCGTGATGAGCAGCGCCGGGGCGGCTCACGGTGCTTCCCCGGGCAACCAGGCGCTCCGGCCCGGGCCGGCCCTGAGCGCAGCCGCCCAGCGGCGAGCCCGCAGCGCCAGATGAAGCGGCCAGGACCGGTAGGTCGGCTCGGCGACGATGCGGCCGCCGAAGCTGTCCTTGAACCGGTTGATGTTGGCGAGCTTCGGATCGGTGGTGCCCACCGCGTAGCCGCCGAAGTCGTAGTCCCGGAAGCCGTCGGCGCGGAAACGGAGCATGTCGGCATGGACCAGATACCGATGGGCGATGCCGACGAGGCGGGCCGTCTCCTGGTCGTCGGCGGCATGATCGGCCGTGGCGCTCGCGAGATTGCGCGCCCGGCCCGCCTGCCGGTCGAGCAGATAGCCCCGCGTCACCAGAAGGCGGCCCCCCAGACTGGCCTTGGTGATGAGCGTAGGTCCCGGACGGATGAAGGCGTGATGGCGGTCCAGCGGGGCAAGGCCCCGGTTCCTCGCGAACGTGTCGTAGATTTCGAGGAAACGCGCCTGGTCCTCCTCGATCTCCGCCACCACGCCGAGGCGCGCCGCCTGACGCACCACGGACCGGGTGCGGGGCTGGAACCCCGCGAGGATCTCCTCGGGCGGGGCGGTGAGGTCGACGAGCAGGGTGTGAAAGCTCTGCCGCACATAGCCGAGGCGCGGGCCGGCCGCGGCGCACTGCTTGTACTCGGTGAAGGCGAGGCAGGCAGCCAGCGCCGGCCGCTCATGGAACCAGCGGATGCTCACCTTCGGCGCTACGCCACCCATGAGATCGAGAGCCACGGATCTGTCCACCTGTCGCCGCGCCCGGCGGGTTCCGACTATATGCTCCGACCCGCCCCGGACGGGCCTGCCTGGATCCGCTGCCGGCGTCGCCCTTGACGGCCATGCAGACGACGTAGGGCGAGGTGAGGCCGTTGGGCGGCAGCGTCAGCCCCAGCCGGTCGGCCTGCCAGACGGCTTTCGTGAGGCCCGCGAGGACATGACGGAGCAGCTTCCCCTTGCGGCCCGACAGACGGGGGCCCATGGCCACCGCGCGCCAGTTGGCGCCCAGATGGTAGCCGCAGCCCACCACCCTCAGCCCGGCCTCGCGATGGGCGGCAGCGAGCTCGGCCGGGGACATCGGCCGATGGGTGTCGTAGATGGCCCGATCGGCCCAGCGCTGGAGCAGCCCCAGGCTGCCGCGCATGTTGGGAATCGTCGTGATCATGCGGCCGCCCGGTTTCAGATACCGCGCGCAGGCGGCGAGGCAGGCCCCGGTGTCGTCGAAATGCTCGACCACGCCGAAGCTGGCGACGACGTCGAACACGCCGAGCAAGGCGGGCGGCGGGTCGAAGAGGTCCGCGCAGACCATCTCGCCGGGCACGCCGGCCTCGGCGAGCAGGGACCGCGTCCGCTCGCAGCCGACGGCCGAGTAGTCGAGGCCGGTGACGGCGAAGCCGAGCACCCGATGGAAGTAGGGCAGCCATCGGGACTGCGCGGCGCCGATCTCGAGCAGGGCCGAGCCGGGCGGCAGGTCGGACAGCGCCTCCTGCAGATAGCGGTGGCGCGCGAGATCGGCGTGGTTCTGGAGCCCTGCGTCGTCGACGTCGATCGGCGCCAGTGCCCCGCCGCGCTCCCACAGCCCCGTCCAATAGGACTCCTGGGTTCGCTCGCCGGCCGGCATGTCGGCCGCCGCCCCTAGGCCGCGACCCTGGCCGCCAGCGGCAGCCAGTCGTCCCGGTACCAGCGCACGAACCGCTCGACGCCGGCCTCGATCGAGGTCGATGGCTGGAAGCCGGTGTCCCGCACGAGGTCGTCGACGTCCGCGAAGGTGGCCGGCACGTCGCCCGGCTGCATCGGCAGCAGCTCCTTGACGGCCCGGACGCCGAGCGCCTTCTCCAGGGTGGCGATGAGATGGAGCAGCTCGACGGGATTGTTGTTGCCGATATTGTAGATCCGGTAGGGCGCCCGGCTCGACCCCGGGTCGGGCCGCATGCCCGACCAGTCCGGGTCCGGCGCCGGCACCCTGTCCATGACCCGCCGCACGCCTTCGACGACGTCCAGGACGTAGGTGAAGTCCCGCCGCATGTGGCCGTGGTTGTAGACGGTGATCGGCCGCCCGCGCAGCAGGGCCTCGGTGAAGATGAAGAGCGCCATGTCCGGGCGGCCCCAGGGGCCGTAGACGGTGAAGAAGCGCAGCCCGGTCGTCGGCAGGCCGTAGAGATGGCTGTAGGTGTGCGCCATCAGCTCGTTGGCCTTCTTCGTCGCGGCGTAGAGGCTGACCGGGTGGTCGACATTGTGGTGCACGGAGAACGGCAGAAGGGTGTTGGCGCCGTAGACCGAGCTCGACGAGGCGTACACCAGATGGCCGACCGCCCGGCGGCGGCAGGCCTCGAGGATCGCCATGAACCCGACGACGTTGCTGTCGACATAGGCCTGCGGGTTCTCGAGCGAGTAGCGGACTCCGGCCTGGGCCGCGAGATGGACCACGATTTCGGGCCGGACGCTCGCGACCAGCCGATCCACCGCGTCCCGATCGACCAGGTCCTGGCGGACGAAGCGGAAGCCCGGCCGTGAGGCCAGCCGCTCGAGGCGGGCATGCTTGAGGCGGACATCGTAGTAGGCGTTGACATTGTCGAGCCCGACGACGGAGCGGCCCTCGCCGAGCAGGCGCTCGGCCAGATGGTAGCCGATGAAGCCGGCCACGCCCGTGACGAGGACCGGCCTGTCCGCGTCGGCGGTCGTCACGCTAGAGGCTCCAATAGGGGTGGCCGTCCGGCAGGCGGCGGGGATCCAGCGCCGCCTTGACGTCGACGACGATGCCACCCGGCGCCAGCATGGCCGCGAGCCCCCGCTCGCCCATGAGCCGATAGGTCTCGTGCGGCACCGCCAGCACCAGGGCGTCCAGGGACCGGAAATGCTCGAGCGGGGCGAGCTCGATCCCGTGGTCCTCCAGGGCCGCATCGGGATCGGCCAGCGGATCGTGGACCAGACCCGAGATGCCCACCTCGGCGAGCTCGCGCAGGATGTCCGGGACCCGGCTGTTGCGGAGATCGGGAACGTCCTCCTTGAAGGTCAGGCCGAGCACGCCGACCCGGGCGCGGCGCAGCGGCATGTCCTTCCGTGCCAGGAGCTTGACGAGCTTTCCCGCCACGAAGGCGCCCATCCCGTCATTGATCCGCCGGCCGGCCAGGATGACCTCGGGATGGTAGCCGGCGGACTCGGCCTTGGCGGTCAGATAGTAGGGATCGACGCCGATACAGTGGCCCCCGACCAGCCCCGGCGAGAAGCGCAGGAAGTTCCATTTGGTGGCCGCCGCGTCGAGCACGTCCCGCGTGCGGATGCCCAGGCGGTCGAAGATGACGGCGAGCTCGTTCATCAGCGCGATGTTGAGGTCGCGCTGGGTGTTCTCGATGACCTTGGCCGCCTCCGCCACCCGGATCGAGGGGGCGGCATGCAGGCCGGCGGAGACGACCGGCCCGTAGACCCGGCGCAGCCGCTCCAGGCTCTGGGCGCTGTCGGCCGCGACCACCTTCGTGATGGTCTCCAGCCGATGCTCGGGGTCGCCAGGGTTGATCCGCTCCGGCGAGTAGCCGAGGAAGAAGTCCCGGCCCTGGGCCAGCCCCGAGGTCTGGGCCAGCACCGGGCCGCACACCTCCTCGGTGACGCCCGGATAGACGGTCAATTCGAATACCACCATGGCTCCGGGGCGCAGCACCCCGCCGATGATGGCGCAGGCCGAGCACAGCGGCCCCAGGTCGGGCTGGCGGTTGGCGTCGATCGGCGTCGGGACGGTGACGATGAAGAAGGTGCGATCGGCCAGCGCGTCCGCGTCGGTCGTGTAGGATAGCGGCAGCCCCAGGAGATCCTGTGCGGCGAGCTCGCGCGTCGCGTCCTCGCCCCGCCGGAGGGCCTCGACGCGCGCCGCCTTCAGATCGAAGCCGACGACGGGCCCATGCGCACGGGCCATGGCCGCGGCCACCGGCAGCCCCACATAACCGAGGCCGATGACGGCGATGCGCTCTCCCGACATTTTCTCGAGTCCCCGCCACGTCGTGTTGTCGTCATCGCTAAACGATCGGGGCCCGTGTTTCCAGATCATAAATGAAAGAAGAGACATCGTAGTGCGCTCTTCTATCTTTACTGTGAACAACCCGTGTAACTTTTCTCCTTTTGGATGAACAGTATCTTGGGTAGATCCAGGTAACTTTCGTTATCCTAGAGATTTAGAGGGCCCCGGCCGGCCGATGTCGGGACTGATCCCGAAAGGGCTCTGGCGGCGCGCCGTGGCTCGACCGGGACGCCGCGGACAGGCGGGAGAGCGGGGTCGCAGCGCGCCATGGCGGGGTCGCCGCCGGGGGCCGGGCGAGGCTGCGGAAGCCCCGGCTCCGCGTGGAGCCCTAGGGTCGAGGCGCGGGTGGGGCCGTCAGCTGGGCGGGCAGGTCCGCCGGCTTCGGGGCGGGAGGGCCGGCGTTCGTCGCCCCGTCGGGTGCGGGCGCCCGGCCGGTCGCCGGGGCCTCGCCGGCTGCTGGCGCCTCGCCGGGGGCCAGGGGGGCCAGACGGCCGGTATAGACGACCGGCCCGGTCGGGGCACCGGTCGGCGAGCCTCCGGCCGGCTCGATGCTGACGGCGAGGAGCGCGCCGGGTACCAGCCGCGCCCGGGCCGCTCCGCCGAGATCGAGCACCGTCACCCGGTCCCCGCTCAGCAGGCCCAGCGACATCGGTGCGCCGGCCCCCGGCACGGCCCAGAGCTCGAAGGACTTGCCGGACGGCAGGGCCGGAGCGCTGACCGGCCGGACCATCGCGCCGTCCCCGCCGGCCTGGATCAGCCATGCCGCACCCGCATCGGCGGGCTGCAGGACGGCGATCAGCCGGACGGCGGTCGGCCGCGGCACCAGCAGCTGCTGGTAGGCCAGGATGCCGACCGCCGCGGTCGCCGCCAGGGCGGTCGCGGCCTGCCAGAGGCGCAGTCGCAGGCGCAGGCGCCCGACCAGCCGCTCGGTCCGCTCCTGGGGTGTCGGCAGAATGGTAGGGGCGGCCTGTCTCGGGGGCGGACTGGGGCCTCGCCGACACCGACCGGCTCACCCGCTCCCAGACCTCCGGTGGAGGCGGCTGCGGCGACACCACGGCCGCGAGGCCGGCGAGACGGCCTTCCCAGAGGGTCACCAGGGCCCGCAGCCCCGCGTCCTGCTGCAGGGCGCGCTCGAAGGCGGTGCGCTCCGTGCCCGCCAGCGTGCCCAGCACATACTCGGCGGCCAGCCCATCGCGTTCGGTGGCGTCGTCGAGGTTCATGACTCGAGACACGTCCTGAGAGCCAGGAGACCGCGGCGGACCCAGCTTTTCACCGTGCCGAGCGGCCGCTCGATGCGGCCGGCGATCTCCTCGTGGGTATATCCGTCGAAATAGGCCATCAGGATGCAGCGCCTTCCGTCCGGCGTCAGCCGGTCGAGGCAGGCGTAGAGGCGCCGCAGGTCCTCATCGAGGCCGAGCCGGTCGACCGCATCCGGTTGCGGATCGGCGATCTCGAGCTCGGCGACGTCGCTGTCGGCGCGGCGCCGGGCGAGGCGGCGGAGCGCATCGAGAGACCGGTAGCGGAGGATCGCGACCATCCAGGCGCGCCCGGCACCGCGCGTGCGGTCGAAGGTCGCGGCCCGCTCCCAGATCTGGACGAAGGCCTCGTGCAGCACGTCCTCCGCGAGATCGCGCCGACCCAGCATCCTCATCGCGATGCCGAACAGGTGGCCCGAGGACAGACGGTAGAGATCCTCGAGCGCCCGCTCGTCCCCGCCGGCGCAGAGCTCGAGCAGGCCCTCGATGTCGGGCCGGTCGCTCAAGACGCGCGCCGCCATCGACCGGCGCGGGCGCGAGACCGGCCGCCGGGCCGGCCGGTTGTCATCGAGAAGCGGCACGTGTAGGTAAAGGCGCGTTTTTTCCAGCACCCCCGAGGCGCCTCGCCGACCCTCTGGAGACCGTCCCCATGCCGCTCGACAGGGCTGCCGTGCTGCGCATCGCGACGCTGGCGCGCATCGAGGTGCCCGATGCCGAGCTCGACCGCCTGGCCGGCGAGCTCTCGCACATCCTCGGCTGGATCGAGCAGCTCGGCGAGGTCGACACCGCCGCGGTCGAGCCCCTGCGCTCGGTCATGGACATCCCGCCCCGCCGGCGTCCCGACCGGGTGGCGGACGGCGACCGGCAGGCCGACATCCTGCGGAATGCTCCCAAGGCCCATGACGGATATTTCGTCGTTCCCAAGGTGGTCGAATGACATCGTTGACGACGGCTGTCCCTCAAAGCGGCTAAGGCCGGGCTCCGCAACAAGGAATTTTCCGCCCTGGAGCTGACCGAGGCGCATCTTCGGGCAATCGATGCACGAGGGCGTCTCAATGCCTTCATCACGGTGACCGGCGATCGCGCCCTGGCCATGGCGGCCGCGGCCGACCGGCGGCTGGCCCGGGACGAGGCGGGGGCGCTCGAGGGCATACCGGTCGCCATCAAGGATCTCTTCTGCACCGAGGGCACGCTCACCACGGCCGGCTCGCACATCCTGGACGGCTTCGTGCCGCCCTACGAATCGACGGTGTCGGCGAAGCTCTGGGCGGCCGGAGCCGTCTGCCTCGGCAAGACCAATCTCGACGAGTTCGCGATGGGCTCGTCGAACACCACGTCTTTCTATGGCCCGGTCACCAATCCCTGGACGCGTCCGGGCGAGACGCCGCTGGTGCCGGGCGGCAGCTCGGGCGGCTCGGCGGCGGCGACGGCGGCACGGCTCTGCCTGGGCGCCACCGGCACCGACACGGGCGGCTCGATCCGTCAGCCGGCTTCCTTCTGCGGGGTGGTCGGCATCAAGCCCACCTATGGCCGCTGCTCGCGCTTCGGCATCGTCGCCTTCGCCAGCTCGCTCGACCAGGCCGGCCCGTTCGCCCGGACGGTCGAGGACACGGCGATCCTCCTCGAGACGATGGCCGGCTTCGACGCCAGGGACAGCACCAGCGCCGACCTGCCCGTTCCGGACTGGCAGGCCGCGTGCGGCCAGGGCGTGAAGGGCCTCAGGGTCGGCATCCCCGAGGACTATCGGGTCCCGGGCATGGCCGACGAGATCGAGACCCTCTGGCGGCAGGGCATCGACTGGCTGCGGGAGGCCGGTGCCGAGATCGTCGAGGTCTCGCTGCCGCACACCCGCTACGCGCTGCCGACCTACTACATCGTGGCCCCGGCCGAGGCGTCCTCCAACCTCGCCCGCTACGACGGCATGCGCTACGGGCTCAGGGTCGACGGAAAGGACCTCACCGAGACCTATATGAGGACGCGCGGCCAGGGCTTCGGCGCCGAGGTGCGGCGCCGCGTGCTGATCGGCACCTACGTGCTCTCCGCCGGCTACTACGATGCCTACTACCTGAAAGCCCAGAAAGTCCGGCGCAGGATCGTCGACGACTTCGAGACGGCCTTCGAGCGCTGCGACGCGCTCTTGACGCCGACGGCGCCCTCGGCCGCGTTCCGGGTCGGCGACAAGGCCGACGATCCAGTCGCCATGTACCTGAACGACGTCTTCACCGTGACGGTGAACCTCGCCGGCCTGCCCGGCCTGTCCGTGCCGGCCGGTCTCTCCGCCGAGGGCCTGCCGCTGGGTCTCCAGGTGATCGGCAAGGCCTGGGACGAGGCCGCCTGCTTTCGGATCGGCCGGGTGATCGAGGAGGCCGCGGGCTTCGCCACCGCTCCCTACGGGCTGGGAGAGCACTGAGATGACTTACATCGTCGAGGGCAGCACGGGCCGTTGGGAGATCGTGTGCGGGCTCGAGGTCCACGCCCAGGTGATCTCCGACGCCAAGCTCTTTTCGGGCGCCTCGACCGGCTTCGGGGCCGCGCCCAACAGCCAGGTCTCGCCGGTCGATGCCGGCATGCCCGGCATGCTGCCCGTCATCAACGAGCGCTGCGTCGAGCAGGCGGTGCGCACCGGGCTCGGCCTCGACGCGAAGATCAACCGGGTCTCGGTGTTCGAGCGGAAGAACTACTTTTATCCCGACCTGCCGCAGGGCTATCAGATCAGCCAGTACCAGCACCCGATCGTCGGCAAGGGCCAGCTGACCATCGACCTGCCGGACGGCAGCACGCGGACGATCGGCATCACCCGGCTCGCATCTCGAGCAGGACGCCGGCAAGTCGCTGCACGACCAGCAGGACGGCGAGACCCTGATCGACCTCAACCGGTCGGGCGTGGCGCTGATGGAGATCGTCTCCGAGCCCGAGATCCGCACGCCCGACGAGGCCGTGCTCTACATGCGCAAGCTCCGCTCGATCCTGCGCTATCTCGGCACCTGCGACGGCAACATGGAGGAGGGCAACCTCCGCTGCGACGCCAACGTGTCGGTCCGGCGCGAAGGCTCGAACGAGCTGGGCACGCGCTGCGAGATCAAGAACGTCAACTCGATGCGCTTCGTCGCCCGGGCGATCGAGTACGAGGCCCGCCGCCAGGTGGAGATCCTCGAGGGCGGCGGAACGATCGTCCAGGAGACCCGGCTCTTCGATTCCGCCAGGGGCGAGACGCGCTCGATGCGCAGCAAGGAGGAGGCGCACGACTACCGCTATTTCCCCGATCCCGACCTCCTGCCGCTGGTCCTCGACGAGGCCATGATCGAGGGCATCCGCGCCAGCCTGCCGGAGCTGCCGGACGCCAAGAAGGCGCGCTTCATCGAGAGCTATGGCCTCACGCCCTACGATGCCGGCGTGCTGGTGGCCGAGCGCGCCTCGGCCGACTATTTCGAGGCCGCGGCGGCCGGTCGCGACGGCAAGCAGGTGGCCAACTGGATCATCAACGAGCTCTTCGGGCTCTTGGCCAAGGCCGGCAAGGACATCGAGCAGAGCCCGGTCTCGGCCGCGTCGCTGTGCCGGCTCCTCGATCTGCTCGGGGACGGGACGATCTCCGGCCGCCTCGCCAAGGACGTCTTCGCCATCATGGTCGAGACCGGCCAGGACCCGGCCCGCATCGTCGAGGAGCGCGGCCTCAGGCAGGTGACCGACACCGAGCGCCATCGAGCCCGTCATCGAGAAGCTGATCGCGGACAATCCCGGGCAGATCGAGACCTACCGGAAGAATCCCAAGGTGATCGGCTGGTTCGTGGGCCAGGTGATGAAGGCCACCGGCGGCAAGGCCAATCCCGGCATGGTCCAGGATCTCCTCAAGGCCCGGCTCGACGGCTGAGCGGCTATGGAGCGGCGGCTCGTCTTCGCCATCTCGGCCGACTATGAGCGTCGCACCGGCGGCTGGATCTACGACATGCGCCTCCTGGCCGAGCTGGAGGGGCTGGGCTGGAGCATCGAGCGCCTGACGCTGCCGGCCGGCTTCCCCGACCCCGACCCGGCGGCCCGGGCCGGCACCCTCGAGGCCTTCGCCCGGCTTCCGAGCGACGCGCTGGTGCTGCTCGAATCGCTGGTCCTGTCGGTGATGCCCGAGCTGGCCGCGGCCGAGAGCCGGCGGCTGCGGCTGGTCGCCCTTCTGCACCACCCCCTCGCCCTCGAGACCGGCCTCGCGGACGACCGGCACGCGCGGGCCGAGCAGGACGAGCGGGCGGCGCTGGCCGGCACCCGGCGGATCGTCGTCACCTCGCCCACCACGGCAGCCCTCCTCCGGCACCGTTATGGCGTGCCGACGACCCACATCGCCGTCGCCGTGCCCGGCGTCGATCCCCAGCCTCTGTTCGAGCAGGGGACGAGCTGCCGAGCCTGCTCGCCGTCGGCGCGGTGGTGCCGCGCAAGGATCACGGGACCTTGCTCACGGCCCTCGACGCCATCGCCGACCTTCCCTGGAGCCTCCGGATCGTGGGCAATCTGACGCGCGCGCCCGACCATGTGGCGGCGTTGCGGGCGCTGGCTGCGGCACCTCCGCTGCGCGACCGCGTGCGCTTCGAGGGCGAGCTCGACGATCGGGACATGGAGCAGGCCTGGCGGTCGGCCGATCTCTTCGTCTCGGCCTCGCGCCACGAGGGCTACGGGATGGCGGTGGCCGAGGCGCTGGCACGGGGCCTGCCGGTCGTGGCGACCACGGCGGGGGCCCTGGCCGAGTGGCTGCCGAGGGAAGCGGCGCTGGGGGTGCCGCCGGGCGACGTCGTCGGGCTGGGCGCGGCTCTCCGGCGGGTCCTCGTCGAGCCGGGCCTGCGGTGCCGACTGAGCCGGGGGGCCGTCGATTTCCGGGCTCGGCTGCCGCGCTGGGATGCCACGGCCCGGGCCGTCGAGGTGGCCCTGCTCGAGGCTCGGGCCCATGAGCATCCCGTGGCATCGGCGGCCGATCTCGGCTAGATCGGGACGAAAGACCTGAGCTGCGGGGGAAGTCATGCACAGGATCTGGTCGGCTGCCGTCACGGCAGCCCTGGTCGCGGCGGCGACGGCGGCACATGCCGCCCAGAGCGAGGTCGCCCGGGGAAAGTATCTCGTGACGATCATGGACTGCGGTGGCTGCCACACGCCGGGCGCGCTCGCCGGCAAGCCGGACATGGCGAAGGCGCTCTCGGGCTCCGACATCGGCTTCGGCGCCCCGGGGCTCGGCACCTTCTACCCGCCCAATCTGACGCCGGACGCCGAGACGGGCCTCGGCAAATGGTCGGGAGCCGAGATCGCCAAGGCCGTCACGACGGGCGTGCGTCCCGATGGGCGCGAGCTGGCGCCGTTCATGCCGTATCATGCCTATTCGGTGCTGACGGCAGCCGACGCCAAGGCGGTCGCCGCCTTCCTCAAGTCCCTGTCGCCCGTCGGCCACAAGGTCCCCGATCCTGTCGGCCCGGATGCGAAGCCCCCCTCTCCCTATCTCTCCGTCGTGATGCCCTGAGCGGACCGGGACGCTCGCGGGCGATTGAGCTCGCGGCGCGGGCCTGTCAGGTTCCCCTCGGTCCAACGAAGGGACGGATCGTGGATCTGAAGGGCCTGCGTTTTGTCGACCTCTCCGTGCCGCTCGAGACGGGCGTCGCGGCCGACCCGCCCGGCTTCGGCCCGGAGATCGACTATATCGACCACCGCCAGGGAGCGGCCCAGCTCGCCGCGGCCTTCCCCGGGCTCGACCCCGCCGAGCTGCCGGACGGCGAGGGCTGGGCGATCGAGCGGCTGCGCCTGATCACGCACAACGGGACCCATCTCGACGCGCCCTGGCACTACGCCTCGACCATGGACGGCGGCCGGCGGGCGATCGGCATCGACGAGGTGCCGCTGGAGTGGTGCTTCGGCGCCGGGGTGAAGCTCGACTTCCGCAGACCTTCCCGATGGTCACGTGACGAGCGCCGCCGAGGTCGAGGCGGAGCTGGCGCGGATCGGCCATGAGCTGCGGCCGCGCGACATCGTGCTCGTCAACACGGCCGCCGGTGCCGCCTACGGCCGGCCCGACTATGTCGACCGCGGCTGCGGCCTCGGCCGCGAGGCGACGCTCTGGCTGCTCGAGCGCGGCGTCCGGGTCACCGGCACCGACGGCTGGAGCTGGGATGCCCCCTTCTCGCACACCCGCCGGCGCTGGCTCGAGACCAAGGATCCCGCCCTGATCTGGGAGGGCCACAAGGCCGGGCGCGAGATCGGCTACTGTCACATCGAGAAGCTGGCCAACCTGCACCTGCTGCCGGACCGCGGCTTTCTCGTCAGCTGCTTCCCGTTCAAGATCAAGGGCGCCTCGGCCGGCTTCACGCGCGCCGTGGCGATCCTCGGGGCGTCTGCTGAGGGAGATCGGGCAGCGTGACGACGATCCGTGTCGGCATGGTGGGCGGCGGGTTCATGGCCCGCACCTATTCCTTCGCGCTGGGTGCCGTCCGCGGCCTGGGCGGGCCCGAGGTGCCGGACGTCGAGCGGGCCCGCGTCGCCGACATCGCCCCCGGTGCCGCCGAGCGCATCGCGCGGGACTGGGGCTGGCGCCACCACGCCACCGACTGGCGGCTCGTGACGCGGGCGGAGGACATCGATCTCGTCCTGGTCCTGACGCCCAACGACAGCCACGCCGAGATCGCCCTCGATGCGCTGGCCCACGGCAAGCACGTCCTCTGCGAGAAGCCGCTCGCCAACACGCTCGACGGCGCCCTGGCCATGTGCCGGGCGGCGGTGGCCAGCGGCCTCGTCCACCAGGTGGGCTTCATCTATCGCAAATGGCCGGCCGCGGCCTTCGCACGGGCCCTGATCGAGGCGGGCGAGATCGGCGAGATCGTCCATTATCGCGGCCGCTATCTGCACGACTACGGCCTCGACCCCGCCATGCCGATGACCTGGCGGCTGCAGCGGGCCCTCTCGGGCGGCGGCAGCGGCGCCGACATCGGCAGCCACGTCATCGACATGGCCCGCCATCTGGTCGGCGAGATCGACGGCGTCTTCGCCCGCTCGCGCACCCATTTCGGGCACCGCCCGGTGGCCGGCCGGCCGGGCGAGACGGCAGCGGTGGACGTCGACGAGATCACCGACATGCTGGTCGAGTTCGAGAGCGGCATCACCGGCTCGCTGCAGACCAGCTGGCTCGCCGGCGGCCACAAGATGGACATCGCCTTCGCCGTCCACGGGACGAAGGGCTCGATCGAGTACAGCTCGGAGCGGCCGACCGATGTTCTTCTCTATCGGACGGCCGACCCGGCACCCCACAGCGGCTTCAAGGCCGTCCCGATCGGCCCGGCCCATCCCGGGGGCGAGCTTTTCTGGCCGGTCGCGGGCATGGCGATCGGTTTCGGCGAGGCCTTCGTCATTGCCGTCCGCGACGTGCTGCACAGCATCGCCGCCGGCACCGCTGCCAGCCCGAGCTTCCTCGACGGCCTGCGCGCCAGCGAGGTCGTGGCCGCGGCCCAGCGCTCGGCCGAAGGCCGGACCTGGGAGCCGGTGCACCGGGCCGCCATGGGCGAGCCGGCACAGCACCGCTGATCCGGCCGACCTGCCTCAGCGACGGGCCCTGTTGGCGCTGCGCTCGGGCACGCCCGTCTCGCGGAAGCAGACCTCGGCCAGCTTGGCCACACCCTCGCGGAGGTCCTCCTCCGGCGGTAGCGCGAAACAGAGCCGGAGGCTGTGGCGCGCCGCCTCCGGGTCGGTCGACCATTCGGGGCCGGGATTGTAGGCGACGCCGGCGGCAAGGGCCGGACCCGCGAGCCTGGCCGTATCGACCGCCTCCGGGAGCGTGACCCAGAGAAAGATGCCGCCCTTCGGCAGGCTCAGCTCGGCTGCGGCGCCGAACTGCTCGCCCAGCGCCTCCACCAGCACGTCGAGCTTGCGGCGCAGTCCCTCCTTGAGGCGGCGGACGTGATCGTCGAAGTGCTCGCCGAAGAAATCGGCGACGATCATCTGCTCGATGGCGGGCGTGCCGCCGTCGGTCTTGCAGGCGACGAGGCGGCCCATCACCTCCGGCGGCGCGCTGACATAGCCGAGCCGCAGGGCCGGGGCGAGCGACTTCGAGAACGAGCCGATGTGGATCACCTGCTCGCCGCCGGGCAGGCCGCGCAGCGCCGGCGGCCAGTCGCCCTCCCAGAGAAGGTCGGCGTAGCACTCGTCCTCGAAGATCGGCACGCCATGGTGCCGGCTCAGCCGCAGCAGCTCCAGCCGGCGCGGCACGCCCATCACCGCCCCCGTCGGGTTCTGCACGGTCGGGATCGTGTAGATGTATTTCGGCCGTATTTTTTTGGCTTTCAGCTCGCCCAGGACGGCATCGAGACGGTCGAGGCGCAGGCCCTCCTCGTCGAGCGGCACGCCCACGACCTCGACGCCGAGCCGTCGCACCCGGGAGATGGAGCCGGCATAGGTGAGCTGCTCCATGACCACGGTGTCGCCGGGCTCGAGCAGGACCTCGTTGACGAGGTCCAGGCCCTGGAGCGAGCCCGAGGTCACGAGCACGTCGTCGATGGAGCCCGCTATGCCGCGCTTTTCCCTCAGCTTCTCGGCGAGAAACGAGCGCAGGCCTTCGTAGCCCAGCGCCCCGCTGCCCAGGTTGTAGGTGGCGAGCCGGCGCCCCTCGCGGCGCAGCACCCGCTCGGCCGAGGCGATCAGGCCCTCGACCGGCACGATCTCGGGATCGTTGTGGCCACCGACGAAATTGTAGCGCGGAAACCCGCCCCACCGGCCCGCCGCCGGCGGCAGCCCCTGCGCAAAGAGCGTCTCGAAGTCGATCACGTGGTGCCCCCTGAGAGTTCCGGCTTGCCGAGCTGCCGTACCAGCCAGGCGGCGGTGGCGAAGAGCTTGTCGTCGCCGCGATAGGCGCCCACGAGCTGGACGCCGAGCGGCATGCCGGCCGGCCCCTCGAGCAGCGGCAGCGACAAGGCGGGCGTGCCGGCGAGGGTCCAGGGCGTGCAGAAGGCGGGATTGCCGGTGGCGCCGAGGCCGACAGGCGCCTCGCCCGGGGCAGCGAGCGTCAGGATCGCGTCGACCTCCTCCAGCACGGCATCCACCACCGCGCGCAGCCGCAGGCGGTCGGCCAGGGCCCGCTGATAGGCGACGGCCGAGACCAGCCGCCCGGCCTCCAGAAGCTCGGAGAACTGCGGGCTGATCAGCGCCCGATGCCGGTCGTAGATGGCGCCGAAATGAAAGGCGATCTCGGCCGTGTTGATCGTTCGCTGCAGGGCCAGCGCCTCGTCGAGCGGCGGCCCCGGCTCCAGGTCGACGACGGCAGCGCCCAGACGCCCCCGGAGCGCCTCGAAGGCGCGCACCGTCGACTCCTCCGCCATCGGCCAGGCCGGGCCCTTGACGAAGGCCAGGCGCGCCGACCCCGGTGCCTCTTCCAGCGCCCGAGCGAGCGCCATCGACGCCTGCGGCCGCGTGGCCGGGTCGCCCGCATCGTGGCCCATCAACGCCTCGCCGACCCGGGCCGCGAGGCCGAGGTCGGCCGCGAAGACGCCCACATGGTCGAGCGAATGGGACTGGGTCAGCACGCCCGTCCGCGGGATGAGCCCGAAGCTGGGCTTGTAGCCGACCACGCCACAGAAAGAGGCGGGGCGAATGACCGAGCCGTTGGTCTGGCTGCCCAGCGCCACCGGCACCATGCCTGCGGCCACCGCCGCGGCCGAGCCGCTCGACGAGCCGCCGGGCGTGCGCGACGGATCGTGCGGATTGCGCGTCGGCCCCGGCGCGAAGGCGGCGAACTCGGTCGTCACGGTCTTGCCGAGGATCACCGCACCCAGCGAGTCGAGGCGGCTCCTGACCCAGGCGTCGCGCTCCGGGCGCCGGCCCCGATGGATCGCCGAGCCGTTCTCGGTCGGCAGATCCGCCGTGTCGATGATGTCCTTGAGGCCCACCGGCAGGCCGTGCAGCGCGCCGAGCGCACGCCCCGCGCGGGCATCGGCGTCGCGGGCGTCGGCGGCGGCGCGGGGCAGCGCCGGGTCGAGATGCGCCCAGGCGTGGACCTCCGTCTCCCGCTCGGCAATGCGCTGGAGGCAGGCCTCCACCGTAGCCCGACAGCTCTTCGTCCGTTCCGCTCGGCAAGGCTCATCCGCACCCTCCCCGTCGTCGCGCGATCCTCCAGCGGATCGGCCGCAGCCGCAACCCCGACGGGCTTGTGAGGCATCTGCCAGGGCTGCTCGGCCCGAGAGGGCGCCGAGGGTGCTGGTCAGTGACGTCGACCTCGGGGCGGCGGAGAGGTGGGCGAGGCGGTTGCGTTCCTCGCCTCCGACGCCTGCAGCTTCACGACCGGCCACACGCCGTGCGTCGACGGCGGCTTCACCGTGACGGGCGTGATGGAAGACTGAGCCGGAGAACGCTCAGCCCAGCTCCTTGTGCAGGAACTCGATCGTCCGGCCCCAGGCGAGCTTTGCCGCCTCGGGATCGTAGCGGGCCTCCGAGGTGTCGTTGTTGAAGGCGTGGTTGGCGCCCTCATAGACAAAAACCTGATAGCTGACGCCGGCCGCGTCGAGGGCCTTCTTGTAGTCGGGGATCGTCGCATTGGTGCGCTGGTCGAGCCCCGCATAGTGCAGCATCAGGGCGGCCTTGATGTCGGGAACGGCGGCGAGGCTCGGCGCCATGCCGTAATAGGCGACCGCGGCCTTGAGATCCGGCGCCTTGGTGGCGGTGGCGTTGACGAGGCTGCCGCCCCAGCAGAAGCCGACGATGCCCACCTTGCCGGTCGATTCGGGCCGCGCCTCGAGCCATTTGATGGCGGCACCCGCTTCGGCCACGGCGTCGCCCTGCTTCAGCTTGCCGATCATGTCGCGGGCCTGGTCCTCGTCCTTGGGCGTGCCGCCCATGGAGGAGAGCAGGTCCGGCGCCAGCGCCTCGAAGCCCGCGAGCGCCAGCCGGCGCGCCACGTCCTCGATATGCGCGTTGAGCCCGCGGTTCTCGTGAATGACGACCACGCCAGGGAGCTTGCCGGTGGCCCCGGCGGGCTTGGCCAGATAGCCCTTCACCTCGCCGCCGGGTCCCGGGAACGAGACCTGCTCCGTCGCCACCTTGGGATCGTCGGGCGGCACGATGGCGGCCTTGGCGGAATTGGCCTGGAGCAGCGGCACGAGCGCCGCCGCCGCGGCGGCGCTGCCGGCGAGCTGGGTCAGGCGAGCCATGAACAGCCGCCGATCGAGCCCCTCATGCGTGAACTGGTCGTAGAGGTCGATGATCTCCTGCCGCATCTTTGATCTCTCCCCGATTGAGACCCCCGGAGCGGCCGAGCGCCGCATCCCCGAGCATCGGTCCGCGGAGTCCTGGGCGCCCCGCCGACGCTCCGCTATAAGCGCGCGCATGCCACGACCATCGCCCGCGCCACAGCGACCCCCGAGGGTCGGCATGGTGAGCCTCGGCTGCCCCAAGGCGCTCGTCGACAGCGAGCGCATCCTCACGCGGCTGCGCGCCGAAGGATATGCGCTCTCCCCCTCCTATGACGATGCCGATCTCGTGCTTGTGAACACCTGCGGTTTCCTCGACAGCGCCAAGCAGGAGTTGCTCTCGGCGATCGGCGAGGCCATGGCCGAGAACGGCCGCGTCATCGTCACCGGCTGCATGGGCGTCGAGAGCGAGAGGATCCGCCAGAGCTTTCCGGGCGTGCTGGCCGTCACCGGCCCCCACCAGTACGAGGCGGTGGTCGAGGCGGTCCATGCGGCCCTGCCGCCGGCCCACGATCCCTTTTTTGATCTTGTCCCGCCCGAGGGCATCCGGCTGACGCCCCGGCACTTCGCCTATCTCAAGATCTCCGAGGGCTGCAACCACCACTGCAGCTTCTGCATCATCCCCTCGATGCGCGGCCGGCTCGCCAGCCGGCCGGCCAGCCACGTGCTGCACGAGGCCGAGCGGCTGGCCAGGGCCGGCGTGAAGGAGCTGCTGGTCATCTCGCAGGACACGAGCGCCTACGGGGTCGATCTCCGCCATGCCGAGACGAGCTGGCACGGCCGCCCGGTCAAGGCGCGCCTTACCCAGCTCTGCGAGGCCCTGGGCGAGCTCGGGATCTGGGTGCGGCTGCACTACGTCTACCCCTACCCCCATGTCGACGAGCTCGTGCCGCTGATGGCCGAGGGAAAGATTCTTCCCTATCTCGACATCCCCTTCCAGCACGCGAGCCCCAGGGTCCTGAAGGCGATGCGGCGCCCGGCGAACCAGGAGAAGGTGCTCGAGCGGCTCGGGCGGTGGCGGGAGATCTGCCCCGAGATCGTCGTCCGCTCGACCTTCATCGTCGGCTTCCCGGGCGAGACCGAGGCCGATTTTTCGTATCTGCTCGACTGGCTCGAGACGGCCCGGCTCGATCGGGTCGGGTGCTTCCGCTACGAGGACGTCGCGGGTGCCGCCGCCAACGACCTTTCCGGCCACCTGCCCGACGAGGTCAAGGAGGAGCGCTGGCACCGCTTCATGGCCACCCAGCAGGGGATCAGCGAAAAAAAGCTGGAGGGCCGTGTCGGGATGACCATGGCCGTGCTGGTCGACCAGGTCGAGGAGGGCCGGGCGATCGGCCGCTCCTACGCCGATGCGCCCGAGATCGACGGCACCGTCGTCGTCGAGGACGGCGGGCACCTGAGGCCGGGCGATCTCGTTGATGTCCTGATCACCGCCGCCGACGCCTACGACCTTTCCGGCCGGCTCGCCGCCTAGCAGCCGAGTCGCGGCCCGGTCTCGAGCGGCGCCACGAAGGAGACGCCGGAGGATGCGCCTCGTCGGGCCGGTCGTGCACTTCCGCGGCCAGAAGAAAAGACTCTGGCGACTGGCCGTGCTGCTGGTGCTGGAGGTGGCGGACCCCGCGCCGCCGCCTCTGCTGGCGGCCGACACGGAGGCACAGGCGAGCCGCATCGCGACGCGCGGCGACTGGGCCTTCTGGCGCTACGATTTTTCGCTGGAGCTCGGCCCGGAGCCGGCCTCCGTCCCCTATCGCATCGGCGAGGAGAGCTGGACGCTGGCGCTGCCCGCGGCGAGCGGCGGGCGGCACATCGCCTACACCGCCTGCAACGGCACCGAGGAGGAGGACAGGGGCAACACCCAGTCCGACCGCAACCTCCTCTGGCGCCAGCTCGCCCAGGAGCACGAGCGCCGGCCCTTCTGTCTCCTGCTGCAGGGCGGCGATCAGCTCTATGCCGACACGATCTGGGAGGACGTCCCGGAGCTGAGGGCCTGGCAGAAGCTGGGCTGGCGGGCCGGGAACGAGGCGCCCTTCACGGCGGAGATGGCCCTGAGCGCTGCCGCCTACTATCGGGACCGCTACCGCTGGGTCTGGACCCAGCCCGACATCGGGGCCGTCCTCGCGCGCATCCCCTCGGTGATGATGTGGGACGACCACGACGTCTTCGACGGCTGGGGAAGCTGGCCGCCCGCGCGCCAGGACTGCCCCGTCTTCCAGGGCGTGGCCGCCGCCGCCCGCGACGGCTTTGCCCTCTTCCAGCTCGCCGCCCCACCGGACGAGCTGCCGGAAGGCTTCGCCGACCGGCAGGGCGGCCAGTTCGGCTGTGCCTGGCCCCTGGGCGGGATCGGTCTCCTGGTCCCCGACCTGCGCTCGGAGCGGACCGCCCTGCGCGTCATGGGCGACGGCGGCTGGCGGGCGCTCGAGCGCAACCTTCGAGGCGCTCGGCGACTGCCGCCACCTCCTGGTCATGTCGAGCGTGCCCCTGGTCAACACCGGCCTCAGGCGGATCGAGCGCCTGCTCGTCGCCTGTCCCGGACACCAGAGCCTGCAGGACGATCTGCGCGACCAGTGGCAGAGCTACGGCCACCGCGACGAGTGGCGGCGGATGCTGACCCGCCTCGCCGACTTCGCGGAGCAAACCGGCGCCCGCGTCACCTCGCTCTCCGGCGAGATCCACCTGGGCGCTCTGGGACTCGTCGAGCGCGGCGCCACCCGGATGCACGAGCTGACCTCCTCGGGCATCGTCAACCCGCCGCCGTCGGCAGCGGTGGTGGCGGCCTACGACCTGCTGGGTCGGCAGACGATGCATCTCGGACCGGATCTCACGGTGAGGCTGCTCACCATCCCCGGCCACGGCAAACGCTACCTGCGCGAGCGCAACTGGCTCTCGCTCGACCTCGACGGCGAGGGCGGCCTCGACGCCACCTGGCACACCGCCCGCGGCCCCGCCGGCCGGCTCACCCTGGACGCTCTCCCTGCGCCAGGCGCTCCTCGATGAGGTCGAGGATCGGGAGAAGGTCGGCGACGCCGTCGATGACGTAGTCGGCGCCGGCGGCGCGTCAGCCGCGCAGCCGACGCGGTGGCGGATGACATCGCGGTCGCGCTCGGTCAGGGCCGCGAGCTCGGCTTCAGTGAGCCCGCAATGGTTGCCGGTGAGGGTGACGCCGACGGTCCAGGAGCCGGCGGCCCGGCCCTCCAGGATGCCCGGCTCGGTGTCGTCGACCTTGACCACGGCCGAGGCCGGCCAGACGGCGAGGTCGAGGAAGCATCTGTACATCATCAGCGGCGTCGGGCGGCCGGCCGGGAGGTCGCCGGCGCAGACGAGGTTGTCGGGCGCATAGCCCTGCGCCGCCGCCACGGGCAGCAGCCGCTCCATGATCGGGCGCGTGTAGCCCGTCGTGCTGCCGACCCTGAGGCCGCGCTCGCGGAGCCGGCGCACCGTCTCGAGGGCGCCGGGCACGAGCCGGCCGTAGTCGGCCACGACCTCGGCGTTCCTGGGCACGAAGGCGGCATAGACGGCGTCGATGGCGGCCTCGTCCGGGGCGCCGCCGTGCCGGGCGGCCCAGGCCCGGGCGATGCGCGGCATCGCCATCAGGGCCGCGATATGGTCGCGCTTGGGCAGGCCCATGGGCTGCCGCGCCTCGTCGATCCCGATCTCCACCCCGAACGACGAAAAGGTCTCGACGAAGACGCCCATCGGGGCCCGCGAGCCATGGTCGACCATGGTGCCGGCCCAGTCGAAGACGACCGCCTTCAAGGTCTTTGTCATCTGGTCCCTCCGGGCAGGCCGGCCAGCACCTCCTCGGCGATGGCGAAGGCGGTGCTCGCACCCGTGCCGCTCGTGACGATGACGATACGCAGCTCCGGTGACGGGCTGTCGACCAGCATCAGGCGGTCGGATGCGGAGGCGTAGGTGCCCGGTCCAGCGCTCCGTCACCCGGGCCTCGGGCAGATCGAGCGTGCGGTGCAGCTCGTCCATGATGATCGCATCGACCGCCTCGGGCGCGAAGGGGTCCGGCGTCGGGGCGTAGTGGTGCGAATCGCCGACCACGAGGGAGCCGTCGGCCCCCTGGACGACGATCAGATGGACGCCGTGCTCGAGGGCCTCCGGCTGCTCCCGCTCGATGACCCGGCGCAGGGCGGCGGCCTCGGGCAGTGCCGCATAGCCCAGATAGCGGACGAGGCTGAGGTCGGCCATCACGGCCCCGGGCAGCCGCCAGCCGCTGCGGCCCGGATCGACCCGCAGCATGTGGAGCTTGCAGCGCGTGAGGCCGTAGACGGAAATCCGGTCGGGAAAGAGTGACAAAAAATCGTCGCCGGGGCAGACGATGACGGCGCCGGCCTCGATCGGGCCGGCGGTGGTGTCGAGGCGGCCACCGTCGACGGCGCGGACCTGGACCCGGCGCCGTATCGTGACGCCCCGGCTCTCGAGCCAGGCCGCGAGCTTGGGGATGGCGGTGCGGCTCTCGACACGTACATCGTGGGGGCTCCACAAGGCGCCGGCGAGCGGGCCCGGCGCCAGCATCGGGCAGCGGCGGCGGGCCGCATCGGCGCCCAGAAGCTCGCAGCCCTCGCCCATCTCGGTCGCGGAGAAGGCCTCCAGCACCGCCAGCGCCTCGGGCCGCCGCGCCGCGACGAGCAGGCCGCGGTGCAGGATCTCGATCCCCGCCGGGGCGGCGACGCGCTCCCAGATCCCGGCCGTGCGGCGGGCGCGCTCCCAGCAGGCGCCCCGCTCCTGGCCGGTGACGGTGATGAAGCCGAAATTGCGGATCGAGGCGCCGTTGGCCTGGGCATCGCGATCGAGCACGACCACCTTCAGGCCGCGCTCGATGGCCGCCAGGGCATGGGCCAGGCCGACGATGCCGGCGCCGACGATGGCGAGGTCGAAGCCTTCTTTCATCGCCAGAAGCTGGACTCCTCGCGAGCCGCTTGGCAAGCGGCTCGGGCCCGCCTCATAAAGTGCGGGCCCGAAGCCGCAGCGACGGCGGGGCGACGACAGGGAACGACACGATGCGCGCGATGATCCGATTGGCCGTAGCGGCGGCCGTTCTTGCGGCCGGACTCGAGCCTGGGCGCCGTGCAGTAGAGGGCGTCAGCTTCCGCCGGCAGCCGCGGGCGCCGGCAGATCGCCCGCGAAGTGGCAGGCGGCCAGATGGCCGGGCGCGTGCTCGCGCAGGGGCGGGGTCTCCTCGCGGCAAATCCGCTGCGCGAACGGGCAGCGGGTGTGGAAGTGGCAGCCCGGCGGCGGGTTTATCGGGCTCGGCACGTCCCCCTCGATGATGAGCTTCTCCCGGCTCGCCCGCGGGTCGGGGACCGGGGCCGAGGACAGGAGCGCCAGCGAGTAGGGGTGGAGCGGCTGCGCGAAAAGCGCGTCCCGCGAGGCCAGCTCGACGATGCGGCCGAGATACATGACGGCGATGCGCTGGCCCACATGCTCGACCACGGCGAGGTCGTGGGCGATGAAGAGGTAGGCGAGATGAAGCTCGGCCTGCAGGTCGAGGACGAGGTTCAGGACCTGGGCCTGGACGGAGACGTCGAGGGCCGAGACCGGCTCGTCGGCGACGATGACCGCGGGATTGACGGCGAGCGCCCTGGCGATGCCGAGGCGCTGGCGCTGGCCGCCCGAGAACTCGTAGGGATAGCGGCGCATGGCGTCGGCCCGGAGCCCGACCTTCTCGAGGAGAGCGGCCACCAGCTCGTCCCGTCGCCGGCCCCGCGCGATGCCGAAATTGCTGAGCGGCTCGCCCACGATCTCGCCGGCCGTCAGGCGCGGGTTCAACGAGGCGTAGGGGTCCTGGAAGACGAGCTGGAGCTCGCGCCGGCAGTCGCGCAGCGCCTCGCCGCCGAGGCGGCTGATGTCCCGGCCCTCCAGCAGGATCTGGCCCTCGGTCGGCTCCAGCAGCCGGGTGACGAGGCGGCCGACGGTCGACTTGCCGCAGCCCGATTCGCCGACGAGGCAAAGAATCTCGCCGCGGGCGATGCGTGAAGGAGACGCCGTCGACCGCCTTGACCTCGGCGACGGTGCGCGACAGGAGGCCGCGGCGGACGGGAAAGTACTTCTTGAGGCCCTTGACCTCGAGGACGGGCCCCTCGGAGGCGGCTCACGCGGCCAGCACCCGGTCGATCTCGAAGCAGGCGGCCGCGTGGCCGGCGCCGCGATCGAAGAGCGGCGGCGCCTCCTGGCGGCAGCGCTCCGTGGCGAAGCCGCAGCGCGGCGCGAAGGCGCAGCCGACGCATCGGCTGGGTCAGGGACGGCACGATGCCCGGGATCTCCTGGAGCCGCTTCCGGCCGCCGGTCCCCGCACCGATCCGGCCGCGCGGGATCGAGGCCATGAGGCCCCGCGTGTAGGGATGCATCGGCCGGTCGAAGAGATCCTGGACCGGCGCCTCCTCGACCTTGCGGCCGGCATACATGACGATCACGCGCTGGGCGGTCTCGGCGACCACGCCCAGGTCGTGGGTGATGAGCATGACCGCGGCGCCGACGCGCTCCTTGAGATCGAGGATGAGCCTCAGGATCTGCGCCTGCACCGTGACGTCGAGGGCCGTGGTGGGCTCGTCGGCGATCAGGAGCTCGGGGCTGCAGGCCAGCGCCATGGCGATCATCACCCGCTGGCGCATGCCGCCGGAGAACTGGTGCGGGTAGTCGCGCAGCCGGCGCTCCGGCTCGGGGATGCGCACGAGCCGCAGCATCTCCACGGCGCGGCGCCGCGCCACGCTCTCCGACGCCTGCTCGTGCAGCAGCACCGCCTCGGCGATCTGGTCGCCGACCGTGTGCACGGGATTGAGCGAGGTCATCGGCTCCTGGAAGATCATCGAGATGCGGTTGCCGCGGATCTGGCGCATCTGCGCCTCGTCCAGGGCGAGCAGGTCCCGGCCGTCGAACCGGACGCTGCCGCCGACCACCCGGCCGATCTGCGGCGGCAGCAGGCGCAGGATCGAGAGGGCGGTGACGCTCTTGCCGCAACCGGACTCGCCGACGATCGCCAGGGTCTCGCCGCGGTCGATCGTCAGCGAGACCCCGTCGACGGCGCGGACCACGCCATCGAGGGTGAAGAACCGGGTCTTCAGGTCCACCACCTCGAGAAGCCGGCCGTCGGCCGGCCGCGGTGCCGCGGCCGACGGCGCGTCCACGCTGCGCTCCAGGGCTCCCCAGGCGCTCACATGCGCCTCCGGATGCGGGGATCGAGGCGGTCGCGCAGGCCGTCGCCCAGGAGATTGACGGCGAGCACGACGACCGCGAGGCAGATGCCCGGAAAAAAGATCGGCCAGGGGGCGACCTGGAAATAGAGCCGGCCGCCGGCGATCATGTTGCCCCAGGTCGGGATCTCGGGCGGCACGCCGGCGCCGAGGAAGCTCAGGCCCGCCTCGGTGAGGATCGCCGAGGCCACGATGTAGGTGGCCTGCACCACGAGCGGGGCCACGGTGTTGGGCAGGATGTGGCGCAGGAGGATGCGGTGGCGCCGGGTGCCCGACGCGATGGCCGCGTCGATATAGGGCTGCTCGCGGACCGTCAGCACGACACTGCGGACGAGCCGGACGACCCGGGGCACCTCGGGGATGGTGATGGCCACGATGACGATGCCGACCCCGCCCCTGGTCAGCGCCACGAGCGCTATGGCGAGGAGGATCGAGGGGATCGCCATCAGGCCGTCCATCAGGCGCATCAGCACCGAATCGACGCGCCTGAAGAAGCCGGCGACGAGGCCGAGCAGCGTGCCGACGACGATCGAGACGATCGCCACCGAGAACCCGACGATCAGCGAGACGCGCGAGCCGAAGACGGTGCGCGCGTAGACGTCGCGGCCGAGATTGTCGGTGCCGAACCAGAAGGCGGCACTGGGGGGCTTCAGCCGGTTGACCGGATTGAAGCCGATCGGGTCGCCGGCGACGAGGGGCGCGGCCAGAGCCACGGCCACCATCAGGAGCAGGACGAGGCCGCCCACGACGATCGTGGGATTCCGTCGCAGGAAGGTCCGGGCGACGGCGGCGGCCGGCGCACGGGTGCCCGCGATCGCGGCGGCCTGAAGGCTCGAGACGGCCATGCGGGGCTCAGTAGCTGATGCGCGGATCGAGCACGGTGTAGAGGATGTCGACCCCCAGATTGACCAGGACGTAGATGCCTGAGAACACGAGGATCACTCCCTGGATGATGGGATAGTCGCGGCGCAGGATCGCGTCGACCACGAGCCGCCCGACGCCCGGGATGTTGAAGACGCTCTCGGTGATGACGACGCCGCCGATCAGCAGCGCCACGCCGATGCCGACGACCGTGGTGATCGGCACCGCGGCGTTCTTCAGCGCGTGGCGGATCAGCATGCGGCCGGTGCCGACCCCCTTGGCGCGGGCCGTGCGGATATAGTCCTCGGCCAGCACGTCGAGCATCGAGGCGCGGGTGATGCGGGCGATGAGCGCCACATAGGCGAGGCCGAGGGCGATGCTGGGCAGCACGAGATGGCTGAGCCACGGGCCGACGCCCTGCTCGATCGGCACATAGCCCTGCACCGGCAGCCAGCGCAGCTTCATCGAGAAGACGTAGACCAGGAGATATCCCACCACGAAGACCGGGACCGAGAAGCCGCAGACGGCGAAGATCATGACCGACCGGTCGATCCAGCTGCCGACCCGCCAGGCCGCGAGGACGCCGATCGTCAGGGCGATCGAGAGCGCCACGACGAGGGTGGTCAGGCTGAGCGCCAGGGTCGGCTGGGCCCGCTGGAGGATGAGCTGGGCCACCGGCCGGCCCGAGAAGATCGAGGTGCCGAGATCGCCCTGGACGAGGTGCCAGATCCAGATGCCGAACTGCTGCCAGATCGGCTCGTCGAGACCGAGATTGGCCGCGGATCTTGGCGATCTGCTCGGGCGTCACATTGTCGCCGGCGATGATCGCCGCCGGATCGCCCGGCGCCAGCCGCAGCAGCAGGAAGACAAAAACCGCCACCAGCAGCATGACGGGCAGCGTCGCGATCACGCGCCGGACGACGTAGGCGAGCAAGGGCTACTCCGCTTCGGGCCGGGGCGGCCCCGGCACGCGGCCGGGATCGCCCCTCCCGAGCCTCAGGCCTGGGACTTCTTCATGCCCCAGAAGGGAATGACCTCCGGCACCGCGACCACGTCGGAGATCGTGCTCCGATAGGCGACCGGCGCCACCCACTGGCCGTAGACGCCCATATAGACGAAGTCGTAGCCGTTCTGCTGCAGCTCGCGGGCGACCGCCTGGCGCGCCTCGAGGGTCGGTGCCGCCGCCCACTCGTCCCTGAGCTTCTCCTGCTTCTCGTTGGACGGCCAGCCGTACCAGGCCTTCTCGCCGTTGCAGGCATGGGCCACGAGGGCGATCGGGTTGGAGGTGGCGAGGCCGCTGCCGTAAGTCAGGAAGATATTCCAGCCACCCTGATCAACGGGACCCTTGACGGCCCGGCGGGTGACGACGCCGCCCCAGTCGGAGGCGGCGAGCTGAACATTGGCGTCGGCGCCGCGCAGGAGCTGGGCGGTCACCTCGGCGGCGGCGCTGATGACCGGGACATCGGTCGGCTGGAGGATGACGATCGGCCGGCCGTCATAGCCCCCCTTCTTCAGAAGCTCCTTGGCGAGCTTGTAGTCGGGCGCCGTCTTCATCCAGCCGAGATTGGCGTCGTTCTCCATGTTCGTGCCGCAGCCGAAGAGCGAGCCGCAGATCTTGTAGTAGTCGGCGTTGCCGACCGCCGCCTGCATGTACTGCTTGATGTCCATGAGATGCAGCATCGCCCGCCGCACATCGACATTGTCGAAGGGCGGCTGCAGGAAGTTCAGGCGCAGATAGCCGACATTGCCGAGCTTGTTCAGCACCTGGGTCTTGATGTCGGGGTTGCCCTGGAACGTGCCGATCAGGTCGAGCGGCGGGGTCTCGTAGAAGTCGATCTCGCCGGCCTGCAGCGCCGCCATCGCGGTCTGCGCATCGGCCATGTTGCTCCATTCGACGCCGTCGATATGGACGACCTTGCCGCCCGCGATGCCGCTCGGCGGCTCCTTCCTGGGGACGTAGTCGGGATTCTTCTCGTAGACGACCTTGCTGCCCGGAACCCACTTGTCGGCGACGAAGCGGAAGGGGCCGGACCCGATCGTGTCCTTGACCTGGGTGTTCGGGTCGGTCTCGGCGTCCTTCTGCCGCATCATCCAACAGAGCGGCGTGCTGGTCTTGGCCAGGAGGTCGAGGACGAGGCCATAGGGCTCCATGAGGCGGATCTCGAAGGAGCCCTTGCCCGTCGGCACGATCTCCTTCACCCGCCTCATCATGTGCTGGCCGCCGCCGTCGCGGGCGGCCCAGCGCTTGATGGAGGCCACGCAATCCTCCGCCGTCACCGGCGTCCCGTCGTGCCAGCCGAGGCCGTCGCGGAGCTTGAAGCCGTAGACGAGGCTGTCGTCACTGAGCGTCCAGGTGTCGACCATCTGCGGCTGGGGCTTCATGTCGGCGTCGATGCCGAAGAGCGTGTCGTAGATCAGGCCCCCGTGATAGGCGGTGACATTGGCCGTGGTCCAGATCGGGTCCAGGACCTGGAGGGCGCCGTAGGGAACGAAGCGGACCACGTTGGCCCCCTGGGCCCGAGCGAGGCGAGGCCCGAGGCCGAGGCCGGCGATCGAGGCCAGGCCGAGGCTGCCGTGGATGAGTTGGCGGCGGGTGGTACGCATCCGTTTCTTCCCTTCCCTTGTTGCCGGACCGCTCTCTGCGGGCCGGAGCGACCGCCGGACGGAACGCCGGCTCCAAGGCCCATCTGTTCACGATGGGCGGCGATGTTGCAAGCCCGGCGCGCCGATCCTAGGCCTGGGCCTTCTTCATCCCCCAGAAGGGGATGATCCCCGGCGTCGCCAGGATGTCGGTCAGAACGGCGCGGTGGGCGACCGGGGCCACCCACTGGCCGAAGACGCACTCGATCACGAAGTCGTAGCCGTTCTGCTGGAGCTCGTCCGCGATCTTCTTGCGCGCCTCGAGCGTGGGTGCCGCCGCCCAGGCCTCCCTGAGCTGCTCCTGCTTCTCGTTCGACGGCCAGCCGTACCAGGCCTTGGGGCCGTTGGCCGCGGCCTCCGAGATCGCGATGGGATTGGCCATCGCCACGCCGCCGGCATAGGTGTGGAAGATGTTCCAGCCGCCCTGATCGACGGGGCCCTTGACGGCCCGGCGGGTCACGAGGCCGCCCCAGTCGGAGGCGGCGAGCTCGACCTTGACGTCGGCGCCGCGCAGCAGCTGGGCGGTCACCTCGCAGACGGTGCTCAGGATCGGCACGTCGGTCGGCTGGAGGATGACGACCGGCCGGCCGTCATAGCCGGCCTCCTTGAGGAGCTTCTTCGCGAGCTCGAAGTCCGGCGCCGTCTTCATCCAGTCGAGGGCGACGTCGCTCTCCATGGGCGTGCCGCAGCCGAGCAGCGAGCCGCAGATCCGATAGTAGTCGGGGTTGCCGATCGCGGCCTGCATGTACTGCTTCTGGTCGACCAGGTGCAGCATCGCCCGGCGCGCCTCGACCTTGTCGAAGGGCGGCTGGAGGTGGTTCATCCGCAGCTCGCCCACATTGCCGAGCTTGTTCAGGACCTGGATCTGGATGTCGGGATTGCCCTCGAAGGTGCCCAGCAGGTCGAGCGGCGGCGTCTCGTAGAGGTCGATCTCGCCCGCCTGCAGCGCCGCCATCGCCGTCTGCGCGTCGGCCATGTTGACCCACTCGACGCCGTCGACGTGGACGACCTTGCCGCCGGCCATCCCGCTCGGCGGCTCCTTCCTGGGCACATAGGCCGTGCTCTTCTCGTAGACGACCTTGCTGCCCGGGACCCACTTGTCGGCGACGAAGCGGAAGGGCCCCGAGCCGATCGTGTCCTTGATCTGGGTGTTGGGGTCGGTCTGCGCGTCCTTCTCGCGCATCATGAAGCAGGTGGGCGAGATGTTCTCGGCCAGGAGGTCGACGACGAGGCCATAGGGCTCGGTGAGACGGATCTCGAAGGAGCCCTTTCCGGTCGGCAGGATCTCCTTGACCCGCTTCATCATCTGCTGGCCGCCCGCGGCCTTGCCCGCCCAGCGCTTGACCGAGGTGGCGCAGTCCGCACCCGTGACGGGCGTGCCGTCGTGCCAGGTCAGGCCGTCCCGGAGCGTGAAGCTGTAGACGAGCCGGTCGTCGCTGAGCTTCCAGCTCTCGACCATCTGCGGCTGCGGCCTCGCCGCCGCGTCGAGGCCGAAGAGCGTGTCGTAGATGAGCGCCCCGTGATAGGCGGTGACGTCCGCCGTGGTCCAGATCGGGTCCAGGACCTGAAGCGCCCCGTAGGGAACGAAGCGGACCACGTTGGCCCCCTGGGCCCGTGAGGCGCGCGGCCGGAGGCCGAGGGTGGCGATCGAGGCCGCGGCGAGGCTGCCGTGGATCAGCTGGCGGCGAGTGGCGTGCATCCGGTTCATTCCCTCCCTCGATGCCGGCCCGGCTGCGCGGGTCGGCGGTCCACCGTTGCCGATCCGACGCCAGGGGGCAAGTTACGAAGCGCCCGTTGCCCAGGGGTTCTCGTCCAGCGGCCAGAGCGGCCGCCGCACCCGGGTGTAGGGCACCTTGCGGAGATCCCGGGGCAGCGGCCCGCCGCCGTCCAGATAGAGAACCTCCCGGGCGATCGGCGCGAACGCCGCATGGAAATGGTTGGTCGATTTGAGGCAGACGATCCGCTTCTTGCCGAGGTCGATCCCGAGCCCGGTGAAGAGATCGGTGCCGAGCGCCTGCGTGCGGCCGGCGATCAGCACGATCTCGATGCCGTCGATCTCTATCGCGGCGGCATCGCCCATCGACATGTGGCCGCCGGCGAAGCTCTGGCGGGCGTCGCGGACGAGGCGGCGCACCGTCACCAGCGCGTCGATCGGCAGGCCCGAGGCCGGCGCCGTCTTGCCGCCGAAGCGGAGCGGCAGCTTCGCGCCCTCGCCGGCGGCGAAGCAGAAGCGCACGGCTACCGGGTCCCACATCGGGCCGAACGCGACGTCCCGGACGCCGCGCTCCATGAGGCGGCGCAGCACGTGGGTCGAGTCGCCCGGGGCGCCGCCGCCCGGATTGTCGGACGGATCGGCGATCACCACGGGCTTGCCGGCCTCGGCCGCGAGCGCCCGGTCGATCGCCTCGTCCGCCGTCAGGAAGGGCGGCGTCGTGGTGCCGCGCAGCCCGATGAGCTCCCGGCCGAGACGCTCGGCCAGCCGGTCGCCGTCCGCCTTGCGGTCGTCGGTGACGACCAGGATGCGCGTGCCGAGATCGGGAACGTCGCCATAGGGAAAGCCGTGGGCGACCGAGATCGACAGCACGCCGTCCCGGCCCTCGAGCGCCTTGATGCGGTCGACGAAGCCGCGCATCGGCTCGCGCGAGGTGGGGTAGCTGGCGATCATGCGGCAGTCGAAGACCGATTTTTTGGGCCGGATCTCGCCCCGGATGGCCCTCAGGGTCAGCTCGACCACCTCCTCGGCCCGCTCGACCGTGTCGGTGTGCGGGAACTCCTTGAAGCAGACGAGGATGTCGCAAGCCGCGAGGCGCTTCCCGGTGAGATGGCAGTGGGGATCGTGCTCGACGCCGATCGGCACGCCCTGCCCCACGATCCCCCGCACCCGGGCGATGAGGTCGCCCTCGCAGTCGTCGTAGCCGTGCGCCACCATGGCGCCGTGCAGGCCGAGCAGCACGCCGTCCACGGGCATCGCGACCCGGAGCTGGCCCAGGATCTCGTCCCTGAGCGTCTCGTAGGCGTCCCTGGCCACCGTGCCCGACGGCTCGGCCCAGGCGCAGCTTCCCTCGACCAGCTCGAAGCCCTCCTCGGCGGCGCGCCGCCGCGCCACCCAGAGGGGTGCTGTGCAGAGCTGGGGCCGGTCCGGATGCTCGCCCGGCGGCGCGTAGAACGCCTCCTTGAAATCCTCGAGCGAGGTCGGCATCGGCGCGAAGGTGTTGGTCTCGGTCGCGAGCGACGCCGCGAATAGACGCATGGGTGAGCCCTCCCCGACATCCCCTGGCGGCGCCACCTTGTGGCCCGGCGGCGCCGGGCGCAATGGCCCAATCCGCGCATGGCCCCTTTGCTGCCTGCTGCATCTGCGAGATGATTTCGCAGGTGCAGCAGGGCCATTGACGGCTTATGAGCGAGCGCTTACTTAGCGCGCATGGCCAAGGTCCGTCTCGACTTCGAGGAACGCCGCCGCGCGATCGTGGCGGCGGCGATGCCGCTCTTCGCCCGCAAGGGCTTCGCGGGCACGACCACCAAGGAGATCGCCCGCGCCGCCGACGTGTCGGAGGCCCTGGTCTTCCAGCACTTTCCGAGCAAGGCGGCCCTCTACCAGGAGATTCTGCTGCAGGGCTGCGAGGGCGATCCCGCGCTCGAGCAGCTCAACGCGCTCGAGCCCTCCACCTGCACCCTCGTCAAGATGACGGAGATGCTGGTCCGGCACGTCGCCCAGGGCGCCCTGGGCGACCCGGAGCGGCGCGAGATGAAGGACCGGCTGCTGCTCAACAGCTTCCTCGAGGACGGCGAGTATGCGCGGCAGATCTTCGCCTGGGTCATGGAGCGGGTCTATCCCCGGTTCGCCGCCTCCGTCGCGGCGGCGGCGGCGGCGGGCGATCTCGAGCCTCCCGCCATCGACCCGCAGAACGCCTTCTGGTTCGGCCATCACGTGGCCGCGCTGACCGCGCTGGGCCGCCTCGGCACGCATCCTTCCGTCCCCTACGCGGGCACCACCAAGTCCATGCTCGACGACATGGTCCGTTTTATTCTACGGGGCGTAGGTCTCAAGGCGGCCGCGATCGCCGCCTATGTCGAGCCTATCGCAAAACGGCCGCCGGCCCCGGCCGCCATGTCCCGGCCGGCCGCGGCCTGAGCCGCCCTTCCCGACAGGAGCTCCCGATGGCGACCACCCTGTTCGACGAAGCCCGGCAGCAGCCGGAGGAGTCCAAGCCGCGCATCAGGCGCCGCGGCCTCGTCATTCGCTTGGTGGTGGTGGGGCTGCTGCTGGCGCTCGTGGTCGGCGGCCTCTACGGCTTCAACCGGATGCGCCAGCAGGGCATGGCGACCTACTTCGCGCACATGACGCCGCCTCCCACGCCGGTCTCGGCGGTGGAAGCCAAGGCCGAAGCCGTGCCCAACTATCTCACCGGCATCGGGTCGGTATCGGCCGTGCGGCAGGTGATGGTGGCCCCCGAGCTAAGCGGCCGCGTCACCAAGCTGATGTTCGAGGCCGGCGAGCAGGTGAAGGCGGACGAGCCGCTGGTCCAGCTCGACGACGGACCCGAGCGGGGCGACCTCGCGAGCTACCAGTCACAGGCGCATGTGGCGCAGCTCAACCTCGATCGCGCCCGGTCGCTCGCCAAGCGCGATTTCGCCGCCCAGTCGACGGTCGACCAGAACCAGGCGACCCTTCAGCAGGCACAGGCGGGGATCGACCAAGACCAAGGCGCTGATCGAGCAGAAGCTCATCCGGGCGCCCTTCGCCGGCGAGCTCGGCATCCGCGAGGTGCAGCTCGGCCAGTACGTCCAGCCCGGCACGACCCTGGTCTCGCTCACCGATCTCGACACGCTCTGGGTCAACTTCACCCTGCCCGAGCGCGACCGCTCGAAGCTCGCCGTGGGCCAGCCGGTCGACATCCAGGTCGACGCCTATCCCGGCCGCTTCTTCAAGGGCAAGCTGACCGCCATCGAGCCGCAGGTCGACCCGACGACGCGCGTCATCCGGCTGCAGGCCACCCTCGGCAATCCCGACCATCTGCTGCTGCCCGGCATGTTCGCCAATGCGCGGCTCGAGCTGCCGCCGACACCGGATGTCGTCACCGTGCCGGAGACGGCCGTGACCAGCACGCTCTACGGCAACTCGGTCTTCCTCGTGGAGAAGGCCGGTGAGGCCCAGGGCGGCGCCCGGGGCGGCAAGGAGCAGCTGCAGGCCAAGCAGACCCCGGTGACGACCGGCCAGCGCTTCGACGGGCGGATCGCGATCCGCTCGGGCATCAAGGCCGGCGACCTCGTGGTCGCCTCGGGGCAGATCAAGCTCTTCAACGGCGCCGTCGTGACGGTCGAGAACAACACGCCGCCGCCGATACCGGCGCAGGCCCCGGTCGACTGAGCTCAGCCTTCATCGCAAGGGCCTCTGGCCATGAGATTCACCGACGTCTTCGTGCGCCGCCCGATCCTGGCGACGGTCGTGAGCCTCCTGATCCTGCTGATCGGGCTGAAAAGCTTCACGGAGATGAACGTTCGCCAGTATCCGAAGCTGTCGAACACCGTCATCACCGTCTCCACGACCTATGCGGGCGCCTCGCCCGAGCTGATGCAGGGCTTCATCACCCAGCCCATCGAGCAGGCGGTGGCCGGTGCCGAAGGCATCGACTACATGACCTCGTCCTCGGTGCAGGGGCAGAGCACCGTCAAGATCTATGTCAAGCTGAACCTCGACCCGAACGTGGCGATGACCGACGTCATGGCGAAGGTCAATCAGGTGAAGTACCTGCTGCCGCGCGAGGCGAACGACCCGGTCATCACCAAGTCGACCGGTCAGACCACCGCGGTGATGTATATCGGCTTCTCCAGCCCGTCACTCGCAAGTCCCGCGATCACCGACTATCTGAGCCGTGTCGTCCAGCCCATCCTGGCCACCGTCGACGGCGTCGCGTCGGCCGACATCCTGGGCGGCCAGCCCTTCGCGATGCGCGTCTGGCTCGACCCCCGGCGCATGGCGGCGCGCGGGGTCTCGGCCCTGGACCTCGCAGCGGCGATCGCCGCCAACAACTACCAATCCGCCGCCGGCCAGGCGAAGGGCTACTTCACGGTCACCAACATCACGACCGACAGCGGCCTCAAGAGCCTGGACGAGTTCCGCGACATGGTCGTGAAGGCCGAGGGCGGCAGCCTCGTGCGGCTGGGCGACGTGGCCACCGTCGAGCTCGGCGCGCAGAGCAGCGACAGCTCGGTCACCATGAACGGCCACCATGCCGTGTTCATGGGCGTCAACGCCACGCCGACCGGCAACCCGCTCCAGATCGTGGCCGGTGTCCGGGCCCTTCTGCCGACCATCGAGGCCGGCCTGCCGCCGACCGTGGCGATGCACGTCGTCTACAATTCGACGAAGTTCATCAACTCCTCGATCAGCGAGGTCGAGCACACCCTGGCCGCGGCCGTCCTGATCGTCATCCTGGTCATCTTCCTGTTCCTCGGCAGCGTGCGCTCGGTGGTGATCCCGGTCGTGACCCTGCCGCTCGCCATCATCGGCGGCGGCATGCTCATGCTGGCCATGGGCTTCAGCATCAATCTGCTGACCCTGCTGGCGATGGTGCTGGCGATCGGCCTCGTCGTCGACGACGCCATCGTCGTGGTCGAGAACGTCTACCGCCATATCGAGGAGGGCAAGACGGCGGCCCAGGCGGCGCTGATCGGTGCCCGGGAGATCGCGAGCCCGGTCATCACCATGACGATCACCCTGGCCGCGGTCTATGCGCCGATCGGGTTCCTCTCGGGGCTCACCGGCGCGCTCTTCCGCGAGTTCGCCTTCACCCTGGCCGGCACGGTCATCATCTCCGGGATCGTGGCCCTCACGCTGTCGCCGATGATGTGCTCGATGCTGCTCAGCCGCAGCGTCCTCGAGGGCCGCTTCGCCGGGCTCGTCGACCGGAGCTTCGGCCGCCTCGCCGGCTGGTACGGGCGACGCCTCAACTCCTCGCTCGACTTCCGGCCGGTGACGGCTCTCTTCGCCGTCGTCGTGCTCGGCACGACCGCCTTCCTGTTCATGAACACGAAGGCGGAGCTGGCACCGCCCGAGGACCAGGGGGTCCTGTTCGGCCTCGTCAAGGCGCCGCAATACGCCAACATCGACTACACGGACTATTATGGCGAGCAGGCGGACGCCATCCTGAAGTCCTATCCGGAGACGGATACGCGCTTCATCGTGAACGGCACGAACGGCCCGAACAGCGGCTTCGCCGGCATGATCCTCAAGCCCTGGAACGAGCGGAAGACGAGCGCGCTGGCTCTCCAGCCTGAGGTCCAGGCCAAGCTCGAGCTCGGTGACCGGCGAGCAGATCTTTCTTTTCTCCCTGCCGCCGCTCCCGGGCAGCACGGGCGGCCTGCCGGTGCAGATGGTCATCAGCTCGCCCGGCGACTTCCAGACGATCTTCACGGTGATGGAGAAGATCAAGGCCGCCGCCCGCAAGAGCGGCCTCTTCATCGTCACCGACAGTGACCTGGAGTTCAACAATCCGGCCATCCGCATCACGATCGACCGCTCGAAGGCGAACGACCTCGGCATCACGATGGCGGACATCGGCAAGACCCTGGCGACCCTGGTCGGCGGAAACTACGTCAACCGCTTCGATCTCCAGGGGCGGTCCTACGAGGTCATCCCGCAGGTGCCGCGCGCCGATCGCCTGACCCCCGAGGATCTCGGGCAGTACTATGTCGAGACGGCGAGCGGACAGCAGGTGCCGCTCTCGACGGTGGTGAGGATCAGCACGGCCACCGACCCGAATGCCCTCACCCACTACAACCAGCTCAACGCGGCGACCTTCTCGGCGGTGCCCCTGCCCAGCGTGACCATGGGCCAGGCGGTGGCCTTCCTCCAGCAGCAGGCCAAGGAGCAGCTGCCGGCCGGGTTCCAGCACGCCTTCCTCTCGGAGTTCCGCCAATACGTGACGGAGGGGAACCAGCTCACCGTCACCTTCGCGTTCGCGCTGATCGTGATCTATCTCGTGCTCGCGGCCCAGTTCGAGAGCGTCCGCGACCCGCTGGTGATCCTGGTCAGCGTGCCGATGTCGATCTGCGGCGCCCTCCTGCCGCTCTTCTTCGGGCTCGCCACCCTCAACATCTACACGCAGATCGGGCTCGTGACGCTCATCGGCCTGATCAGCAAGCACGGCATCCTGATGGTCTCCTTCGCGAACGAGCTGCAGCGGAGCGAGAGCCTCGACCGCCGGGCGGCGATCCAGCGCGCGGCCCGGGTGCGGCTGCGGCCTATCCTCATGACCACGGCCGCGATGGTGATGGGCCTGGTGCCGCTCCTCGTGGCCTCGGGTGCCGGTGCCGCCAGCCGCTTCTCGATCGGCCTCGTCATCGTGTCCGGCATGTCGATCGGCACGCTCTTCACGCTCTTCGTGCTGCCCGTCGTCTACACCTATATCGGCGCCGATCACCGCCCGACCGCGGGTGCCAAGCGCGCCGCCGAGCTGGCCGAGGTGAGCTGACGGGCCGCGGGCCGCGGTGCTGGGCCCGCGCCTCGCTCCCGGACGGGCCTAGAGGAAGCTCTGCGGGTCGACGTCGATCTGCAGCGCCACCTGGGACGGCAGGCGCACGGAGCCGAGCCACCGCCGCAGCCAGGCCGGCAGATCCACGGCGGGCCCGGCCTTGACCAGGAGCCGCTCGCGCCACCGGCCGCGGAGCAGCGCCAGCGGCGCCGGCGCCGGGCCCAGGAGCTGGACCTCCTCGTCGGGCGGAGCCGCCCGCGCCAGCCGTCGGGCCTCGCCCTCGACCTGGGCCCGATCCCGCCCGGCGAGGATCAGCGCCGCCAGCTGACCGAGCGGCGGGAGCCCGCCGGCCCGGCGCTCCTCGAGCTCGACGGCGAGGAAGCGCTCGCGGTCGCCCTCCCGGATCGCCTGCATCACCGGATGGTCGGGCAGGTGCGTCTGGATCAGCACGCGCCCCGGCCGCTCGGCCCGGCCGGCCCGGCCCGCCACCTGATAGAGGAGCTGGAAGGTCCGCTCGGCCGCCCTGGGGTCCCCGCCGGCGAGGCTGAGATCGGCGTCCACCACCCCGACCAGGGTCAGCGAAGGAAAGTGGTGGCCCTTGGCGATCATCTGGGTGCCGACCAGCACGTCGATCTGGCCCCGCTCCATCGAGCGGACCAGCGCCTCGGCGGCGGCCGCGGTCCCGACCGTGTCGCTGGTCATGACCTCGATCCGGGCCCCGGGCAGGACAGCAGCCGCCTCCTCCGCGACCCGCTCGACGCCCGGCCCCGACAGCGCCAGGGACTCGAGCGCCCCGCAGGACGGGCAGTGCCCGGGCTCGGGCATCGAGTAGCCGCAATGGTGGCAGAGCAGCCGCCCGCGGAACCGGTGGCTGGTCAGCCACGAGGAGCAGTTGGGGCAGCGCAGCCGATGCCCGCAGGCGCGGCACAGCGTCAGCGGCGCATAGCCCCGCCGATTGAGGAACAGCAGCGACTGCGCCCCGGCCGCGCGCGTCAGGGCCAGGGCCTCCCTGAGCGGCGGGGCCAGGAACGCGCCACGGGGCGGCGGCACCTTGCGGAGGTCGACGATCCCGACCGAGGGCATCGGCGCCAGGCCGTGGCGCGCCGGCAGGGTCACCCGTCGCCAGCCGGGTGCCGGATCTCCCGCCCCCGCGATGGCGCCGGCCCGAAGCGCCGTCTCGAGCGAGGGCGTGGCGCTGGCCAGGATGGCCGGGCAGCCCTCGAGCGCGGCCCGGACCAGGGCCATGTCCCTGGCATGGTAGACGACGCCGTCCTCCTGCTTGAAGCTCGCATCGTGCTCCTCGTCGACGACGACGAGGCCGAGGTCGGCGAGCGGCAGGAAGAGGGCCGAGCGGGCGCCGACCACGACCTGGGCCCGCCCCTCGGCGATCCAGCGCCAGTGCCGGCGGCGCTGCGCCGCGGTCAGGCCCGAATGCCAGGCGACCGGGGCACAGCCGAACCGGCGCTCGAAACGCTCGAGCCATTGCGCCGAGAGCGCGATCTCGGGCAGCAGCACCAGGGCGCGTCGCCCCTCCCGCAGCGCGCCGGCGATGGCCTCGAGATAGACCTCGGTCTTGCCGGCGCCCGGCACGCCCTCGAGGAGCGCCACGCCGGCCCCTTGCAGCGGCAGCATCGCGAGCTGCCCTGCCGCAGCCGCCTGCGCCGCCGAGAGGACGACGCCCGGGCGCGCGGGGTCGGGCCGCGCCGGCCCGTCCGAGTCGGGCAGCTCGACCGCCTCGATCAGGCCCGCCTCGGCCATCTTCCGAAGAGCCGCGGCACTGGCCCTGGCAGCCTTGGCAAGGGCCGTCCCCGGCCAGGGCGAGCCGGCCTCCATGATCGCCAGGACCCTCCGCTGCACTGCCCCGACGGGTGTTCCCTCGAGCGAGGGCCGGCGGTAGCCCAGCCGCATCGGCAGCGGCTCCAGCGCCGCCGGCACGCTCATCGCGAGGCGCAGGACATTGCCCAGAGGCGCCAGCGTCTCCTGGGCCACGGCCTCGATGAACCGGCAGAGCGCCGCCGGCAGGGGGGGCACGTCGAAGGCCCCCTGCACCGCCTTGAGCCGGGCCGTCGGGACCCGCCGCGCCGAAGCCCTGTGCCAGACCACGCCGACCGCGTCCCGGCTGCCGAACGGCACGCGCACGAAGCTGCCGGGCGGCGGGACCGGGCCGTCGTCGAGCCGATAGTCGAAGGCCGTATCGAGGGGCAGCGGCAACAGGACGGGAACCGTCTGGATAACCATGGGCGGGCTCTTGGCACTCCCGGTTGACAGGGCGGGGCCTGATACCATGATGGCGCGAGTGACGCGACGGCGGGACGGCGATGCTTCTGGCTCACGCGGGCGAGGATCTCGAGGCAGCCGCCCGCGAGTGGCAGCTCTGGCTCGCCCACGAGCGGCGGCTCGCGACGCGGAGCTGCAGCGCCTATGGGGACGACCTCGCGGGCTTCGTCGCCTTCGTCAGCCGCCACCAGGGCGGAGAGGTCCGGGTGGCGACGCTGGCCGGGCTCGCCACCGGCGACTTCCGGGCCTGGCTCGCCTGGCGCCACGGCCAGGGCTTCGCCCGCACCTCGACGGCCCGGGCCATGGCCGCCGTGCGCGGCTTCTTCGGCTTTCTCGACCGACGCCACGAGGTCCACAATCCGGCGCTCAAGGCCATCCGCATGGCCGCCTATCGGCGCCCCCTGCCGCGCCCGCTCTCGACCGAGCAGGCGCGGAGCCTCCCCGCCAACGCCGCGGAGCTGGCCTCCGAGCCCTGGATCGCCAGACGCGACGTGGCGATCCTTCTCCTCCTCTACGGCACCGGCCTCCGCATCGGCGAGGCCCTGGCCCTCGACCGTGAGGCGGCTGGAGCCGTGCCGGAGGACCTGCGCGAGCTCCGGGTCCGGGGCAAGGGCGGGCGGGAGCGCATCGTGCCGGTCCTGCCCATCGTCGCCGGAGCGCTGGCCGACTATCTCCACACCTGCCCCTGGCACCCTGACAGGGCCGGGCCGCTGTTCCTCGGCCAGCGCGGCGGTCGTCTCCACGCCAGCATCGTCCAGGCCCTGGTCAGGAAGCTGCGCGGGCTCCTCGCCCTGCCCGAGACAGCCACGCCGCACGCCCTCCGCCACAGCTTCGCGACCCATCTGCTGGGCGGCGGCGCCGACCTCCGCGCGATCCAGGAGCTGCTCGGCCACAGGAGCCTGTCCTCGACCCAGGTCTACACGGCGGTCGAAGGCTCGCAGCTGGTCAGGCTCTACGCCAAGGCGCATCCGCGTGCCTGACCGTGCGGCCCGCCGCCGCCCGCACGGCGGTCTCGCCTAGTCGACGGAACGCTCTTGCGCGCCCTCTTCCTCAGCCTGGCCCTGGTCGCCTCGCTCGTGGTGGCCGGCATCGCCCTCGCTCCCCGCCTGATCGACGGCCGGGCGATCGAGCGTCGCGTGGCCGCCGAGATCGAGCGTGTCACCGGACGCCAGGTCGCCATCCGCGGCGCCCTCGACGTCCATTTTCTGCCGCTGCCCGGCCTGAGCATGGCCCGGGTCGTGGTGGGCAACCCGGTCGCCGCCGACGAGCCGCTGGTCATCGAGATCGACCGGGTCGATCTCGACATCAGGGTCCTGCCCCTGCTGCGCGGCGAGATCGACATCGACCTCGGGCGTCTGGTCCGCCCGGTGGCACGCCTCGCCGCTCCGCCCTCGCCGGGGCGGCTCGCCGACCTCCTGGCCACGCTCGGCCAGGGCGACCTGCTGATCCAGCGCCTGGAGATCGTGGACGGGCAGGTCCGGACCGGCGGCGGGGCTGGCGCGGCACCGCTGGCGATCAACGGGATCAACGCCGAGATGGACATCGACGCCGTCTCGGGCGCCGTTCGGCTGGACGGCGGCGCACGCCTGCAGGCCACGCCGCTCAAGCTGCACGTCGACACGACCCTCCCCTCGTCCGGCCAGGCCGTGCCCCTGAAGGTGGAGATCGACGCCGGCCCCGAGCGGGGCCTGGGCACCCTCGCCTTCGCGGGCACCCTGCACCTCGACCCGCCGGCACCCGCCGCGATCGACGGCACCGTCGATATCGCCGCCCCGGACATGAGCGCCCTGCTCGAGCGCCTCGGGGCGCTTCACCAGCTTCCGCCCGCGGCCGCGACCCTGCCGGCGGGCCGGGCGGCGCTGCGGGGGCACCTCGCCTGGTCGGCCACCAGCCTGAAGCTCGAGGAGGCGAGCCTCGGGCTCGCCGGCGCGGCGCTGACCGGCTCGCTGGCCGTGGATCTCACGCCCTCGGCGACGGACATCGCCCTTCAGATCACGGGCGATCGGGTCGACCTCGGCGCCGCCGCGCCCGATCCGTCCCGGCCCTGGGCCGCGTGGCTCGAGCCGCCGCCCGGCGTGCGCGGGACGGCCAAGGTCGCGCTCGGGGCCCTCGCCTGGCGCGGCCAGGAGCTGCGCCAGGTCCGCCTGGACACGACGCTCCCCGGCGACGGGGCCGTGCGCATCGACCGCCTCGTTGCGTCGATCCCCGGCAATGGCAGCCTGGACGTTCAGGGTGCCGTCTCGCCGACCCCGACCGGGCCTTCCTGGCAGGGCCATGTGGCCGCCGCGACCGACGACCTGAGCGGGCTGCTGGCCTGGCTCGGCCTCCCGCCCGGCGACCTGCCGGCGGGCCGGCTGCAGAGCTTCAACGGCTCGGCCGATACGGTGGCCACGGGCCGGCTGCTGAGCCTCGCCGACGCCGACGTCCGCCTCGATGCCAGCCACATCACCGGTGCCGCCAAGCTCGTCCTCGGCCCGCGTCCGACCGTCGCCGTGAAGGCGGCGATCGACCGCCTCAATCTGGACGGCTACGTCGCCGATCCGGTGGGCCTGGCCCGGCAGGCGGTCCGGGAGGGGCTCCTGGGCAGGGTCGATGCCGCGGTCGACCTCACGGTCGAGCGCCTGGGCTGGCAGGATCTTCGGGCCGGTCGCGTCAGGGTCGGTGCCGAGATCGACGGCGGTGCCGTGAAGCTGGACGAGCTGGTCGTCGACGACCTCGCCGGCGCGCACGGCCGGCTGGTCGGCACGCTGGCACCGGGCACGAGCAGCTTCGATCTCGCGGGCGAGGTGGAGGTGCCGGCACCCCTGCGCCTCGCCCGCCTGCTCGGGATCGAGCTGCCGCCACCGCTGATCGCCCTGGGCGCCCTCCGCGGCAGCGGCACGGCGCGCCTCGATCACGGCAGCGGCGACGTCGAGCTGTCGGTCGACAGCCCGCTTCTGGGGCTGACGGCCACCGGCACGGTCGGCCGCTCGGCCGAGCCCGACACGCTCGATCTCATGGTCGAGGCCCGGGCGCCGAGCAGCTCGGCGATGCTGCGGAGCCTCGGTGCCTCGGGCTTCGCGGAGCCGACGCTGGGCGGGCCGCTCGACGGCCGGATCAGGATCCGGCGCCGCCCCGACGCCCCCTATCGCCTCGACCTGGCCATCGGCCTCGGCGCCACCCGGGTCTCGGGCCCGCTCACCATCGCCACGGACGGGCCGGTGCCGGCGATCGCCGGCCGGCTCGACCTCGCCCGGATCGACCCCCAGGCGCTGCTGGATACCTACCGGTTCCTCGAGCCGATCCTGGGCCTGGTCCCCGGCCCGCTCCGGAGCTGGCCGGGCGACTGGCCGAGACGGCCTCTGGACTGGCGACGCCTCGCCGACGCCCGGTTGGACCTCGCCCTCCACGCGACGCCCGTGGCCGACAGCGCCGAGCTCGGCCCTGCCGACCTGCGCCTCACGATCGGCGACGACCGCCTGACCCTGGCCGGCATCGACCTCCCGGTCGCCGGGGGCCGCCTGAAGGGCAGCCTCGCCGTCGATCGGGCGACGACGGCACCCCGTCTGGCCGTCGACCTCGGGCTCGACGGGGCCGACGCCGCCGCCGTCCTCGGGGCGCTGCGCGCCTCGCCGGGCCTGACCGGGCGCCTGTCGCTCGACCTGCACGGCAGCTCGGCAGGCCTCAGCCTCGGCGAGCTCGTGGGCAATCTCGACGGCACCCTGAGCTTGCGCCTGACCGGCGCGGCGCTCGACGGCGTCGATCTCGCCGCGTCCGGCCCGGCCTTCACCGGGCTCGACGCCCGAACCGCGATCGACGACCTCTCGGGCGATCTCCGGCTCGTGCGCGGCATCGCCCGGACCGAGGGCCAGGGCTTGGCCCTGACCCTCCCCGACGGCACCGGCCATGCCGCCGGCAGCTTCGACCTGCTGGCCTGGATGCTGAGCACGAGAGTGACGGTGACGCCGTCCGGCCAGCCGGACGCCCCGCCCGTCAGCCACGAGCTGCTCGGCCCCCCCGACCGGCTCGTCCTGCTCGGCGAGACGGCCGGCGCCGGACCGGCCGATGCCGCAGGCGGGCCGGCTGCCCAGCCTTAGCGCCGGGTCAATCGCTCGGGCCGAGCATCAGCTCGGGGCGGACCAGCTCGTCGAACTCCTCGTCCGTCAGGAGCCCCAGAGCGACCGCCGCCTCCTTCAGCGTGCTCGCCTCGGCATGGGCCTTCTTCGCGACCTTGGCGGCGTTGTCGTAGCCGATCCTCGGGTTCAGCGCCGTCACCAGCATCAGGCTCTCGTGCAGGAGCCTGGCGATCCGCTCGCGGTTGGCCTTGATGCCGCGGACGCAATTGTCGACGAAGCTGCGCGAGCCGTCGGCGATCAGGCGGATCGACTGCAGCACGTTGTAGATGATGACCGGCTTGAACACGTTGAGCTCGAAATGGCCGTTCGAGCCGGCCACCGTCACGGCGACGTTGTTGCCCATGACCTGGCAGCAGACCATGGTCATGGCCTCGCACTGGGTCGGGTTGACCTTGCCCGGCATGATCGAGGAGCCGGGCTCGTTCTCGGGCAGGCTCAGCTCGCCCAGGCCGCAGCGCGGCCCCGAGCCCAGCAGGCGGATGTCGTTGGCGATCTTCATGAGCGAGACCGCGAGCACGTTCAGGGCGCCCGACAGCTCGACCAGCGCATCGTGGGCGGCCAGCGCCTCGAACTTGTTCTCGGCGCTGGTGAAGGGCAGGCCGGTGATGGCGGCGACCTCGGCAGCGAAAGCCTCGGCGAAGCCCTTCTTGGCGTTCAGGCCGGTGCCGACCGCGGTGCCGCCCTGCGCCAGCTGGGCCACGCGGGGCAGCGTCGCCTTCACCCGCTCGATGCCGTAGCCCACCTGCTGCACATAGGCCGAGAACTCCTGGCCGAGCGTCAGGGGCGTCGCGTCCTGGAGATGCGTCCGGCCGATCTTGATGATGCCCTCGAACTCCTTGCTCTTGGCCTGGAGCGCCGCGTGGAGGTGGGCGAGCGCGGGCAGCAGCTCGCCTTGGACCTGCTCCATCGGCGGCGATGTGCATCGCGGTCGGGAAGGTGTCGTTGGAGGACTGGCCGCGGTTGACGTGGTCGTTGGGATGAACCGGCGCCTTGCCGCCCAGGGCCGCCCCCAGAAGCTCGTTCGCCCGGTTGGCGATGACCTCGTTGGCGTTCATGTTGGTCTGGGTGCCGGAGCCGGTCTGCCAGACGACCAGCGGGAAATGCTCGTCGAGCTTGCCGGCGGCGACCTCCTCGGCGGCCCGGACGATGGCCTTGCCGACCCGCTCGTCGACCTCGCCCAGCCGCATGTTGACCCGGGCCGCGGCCAGCTTGACGATGCCCAGCGCCCGGACCAGAGGGGCCGGCATGCGCTCCCCGCCGATCCGGAAGTTCTGCAGGCTGCGCTGCGTCTGGGCGCCCCAGTAGCGGGTCGCCTCGACCTCGATCGGGCCGAAGGTGTCGGTCTCGATCCGCCCGGCGCGCTCGCTCGTCATGCTCCAGCTCCTCAGGGCAGGCCGCGGCGGACGTGGCCCGGAATCGGCCCGCTGTCAACGACCTCGGCCGGAGCCCCGGCGCCGCCGGGCTACTTCTTGCGGAAGCGGTCCAGGGTGACGATCTCGGCACCGCCGCCCTCGGGCGGGGTCGCAGCGACCCCCTCCTCGGGCGCCTCGAGCAGATGCGGCTCGGCCGCCTCGCCCGGCCGGCCCGACGCCGCCAGCGGGACCACCTGATGCTCGTCCTGGATGGTGAACTGCAGGCCGAACTCGGCGCCCGGGTCGGCGAACACCTTGATCGCGGCGAAGGGGATGCGCAGGCGCTGCGGCGTCTCGTTGAAGCTGAGCGTGACCGAGAAGCCCTCCTCGTCGACCTCGAGGTCCCAGTACTGGTACTGGAGAACGATGGTCATCTCGCTCGGATAGCGCTCGTGGAGAAAGGGCGCGATCTCGACGCCGGGATCGGTGGTCCGGAAGGTGATGTAGAAATGGTGCGGGGCCGGCAGGCCGTCGGCGGCGAAACGGCTCAGCACCTCGCGCACCACGGTCCGGAGCGCCTTCTCGACGAGGCGTCCATACTCCACACTGGCCTGTGGCATGCCTGCCGCGTCTCTCCCAGAGAGGTGAGGTGGGGGGCTTCTGTTGCCCGGCGCCCCCCGGGCCGCGCTTTCCTAACCTAGATTAGGCAGCGAGAGCCAAACGGTTATCGTTGGCACTTGTCAGTCGGCCCGATAACGGCGGTACCATGCCGGGCAAAAGCTACCCCTTTACCACGCGCGTCGATCCTAAGTCGCCCCCATGCGACCACCGGCAGCTGCCGGGGAAGAGTGGTGGAGGCGCCGGGCTCCGCCCCCGGGTCCGCAACGATTATTCCGAGCAGCGTTTATCGCCATAGCCGGCAAGCCGGCATCCCGAATATAGTGATCGCCCGCGCCTAGGCAACGCCCGCCGCTCGACAGCGGCACCGGGCGGCAGCTATCAGAGCCGCATCCGAGCTTGCCGGAGGAGCCATGGCGCTGGACGCCGAGAAGACCGCCGAGATCGAGACGTTGCGGGCGCGCGAGGCCCCGACGCGGCGCGCCACGGTCCCGGCCCTCGAGCAGATCCTCTACGAGCCGCTGCGCGTCCTCGATCACGGCTTCATCCGGGTCGTCGACTATATGGGCGACGATGCGGCGATCGTGCAGGCGGCCCGTGTCTCCTACGGCGCCGGCACCAGAAAGGTCAGCGGCGACAAGGGCCTCATCAACTATCTGATGCGCAACCGGCACAGCTCGCCCTTCGAGATGTGCGAGATCAAGCTCCACGTGAAGCTGCCGATCTTCGTGGCCCGGCAGTGGATCCGCCACCGCACCGCCAACGTCAACGAGTACTCGGCCCGCTACTCGATCCTCGACCGCGAGTTCTACGTTCCCGACGAGGAGTTCGTGCGGCTGCAGAAGATCGAGCGGCGGCGCCAGGAGGCCCAGGCGACCCTGTTCGAGGACGACGCCCGTCCCCTCCCCCGCCACACCGCCGCCCAGTCGACGGCCAACAAGCAGGGCCGGGACGGGATCCTGGAGGCCGACGCGGCGGCAGGCGTCCTGCGCGAGATCGGGCGCGTCTCGAACGCCGCCTTCACGGTGTACGAGAAGCTCCTGGGCGACGAGGAGCGCCCGGGCATCGCCCGCGAGCTCGCCCGCACCGTCCTGCCGGTCAACGCCTACACCCAGTGGTACTGGAAGACCGACCTCCACAACCTCATGCACTTCGTGGCGCTGCGGGCCGATGCGCACGCCCAGTACGAGATCCGCGTCTATGCCGAGGTGCTGCAGGACGTGATGCGCCGCTGGGTGCCGCTCGCCGCCGGCGCCTTCGAGGAGCACCGCCAGAAGGCCGCGACCTTGTCGGCGACGGCGCTCGACGTCGTCCGGCGGATGCTCCGCGACGGCAAGGACTCGGTCGATCAGGAGAGCTCCGGCCTGTCGGCCCGCGAATGGCGCGAGCTCAGGTCCCTGCTGTCGCTCGTGTAGACGGCCGGGTCTCCGCCTCAGAGCGCCAGCCGCACGGCCGTCCCTGCCTCGAGGCCCTGGAGCCGGTCGGCCAGGCCGAGCGCCCTGAAAGCGTGCTCGAGATCCTGGCGGCTCTCCGTGAAGTGGGCCCAGCCCTCATTGTGGATACCCTTCACGTCGCACAAGGTGCTCCGCCTGCGGCGGCCGCGGCGTCGATCGGAAGGCCGAAAGCCTCCCCGGCCCCTCGACCGCTCAGCTTTTCGGGGCCGGCGCGATCGCGACGGCGGCCGCTTCCGCGTAGACGACGATCAGGGAATCGCCCAGCCTCACCGTCTCGAGCTCCTTCTGGCGCTCGGGATCGCGCACCTCGAAGGTGCGCGCCCTGCCGCGCGGTCCCTTGAGGCTGAGGGTATGGGTGGCGAGGTTCACGCCCACCACCTGGGCGGTGATCGTCAGCCGCCGATCGCCGCCGCCGGCCGGTGGCGTCCCGGCCGCCGGGTCGGTGGCACCCTCCGCGGGCCCGGCCGCGGGCTCGAGGGAGCCCGGCTTCGTCAGCGTGAGGGCCACCGCCTCGTGGTAGCGGAGGTCGACGATGTCGCCCTTCGTCACCTGGTCGAGATTGGTGATGTCGTCGCCGGCCCGCACGCTCACGATGCGGCCGTCCGGCCCGCGCACCGTGACGTGGCGCCTCTGCAGGTCCAGGGCCAGGACGTGGGCGCGGATCGAGACCAGGTCGGCATCCCCTGCCGCCTGCTGGATCGCGTCGTCGGCCCGCACGGCCGTGCCCGTGGGCGGCAGCAGGCCGCCCGCCACCATGGTCGTCAACCCGATCGCTGCGGCCAGGATGGCCGGCCTCACATGCGCGCTCATGGCAAGCTCGTCCCCGCGACGTTCGTCTCCGCCCCGGGCCCGCTCGATCGCCCCCGGGATCAGCGGGTGCCTAGCACGTTTTTTCTCCAGAAGATAGAATTACCAGATACATATTCTACTCAGACGCGCTGGCCGGCCCGAGCTCGCCGGCCACGAGCAGCTTGTAGGCCACGTAGTATTTGTAGATGTTGCGGACGTAGATCACGGGCTCCTGGCTGACCGTCCGGCCGGCGGCGATCTCGACATTGCCCAGCCAGACATTGGGGTCGAGCCCCATGCTCTTGGCCCGCTTGCGGGCCTTCGCCACATTGCCCGGCCCCGCATTGTAGGCGGCGAAGGTGAAAAGCGTCTGATCGAGGTCCGAGAGGGCCGGATCGCTGAAATAGCGGTCCCGGATGATAGCGGAGATATTTCACCCCGGCGTGGACGTTGCTCTCCGCCCGCCGGATGTCGGGGATGCCCACGGCAGGGCTCTTCGCCGTGGCCGGCATGACCTGCATGATGCCGACGGCGCCGGCCGGGCTGACCTTGCGCTGGTCGAGGCGCGATTCCTGGTAGGCCTGGGCGCAGATCATCAGCCAGTCGAAATCGTATTGCCCGGCATAGGTCTTGAGATAGCCGGCGACCTCCTGGAAGCGGCCCCGGCTGCCGGGCTCGAGCGCGTCCGTGGCCCAGTCCACGCTCTTCAGGTAGCGGTTGAGGAGCACGTTGCCGAGCGTCGTGCCCTTGGCGGCCTTGGCCACGAAGCCGTTCACCGCCTTGGCGAGGCCCGGGCTCTTCTTGCGGAACGCCCAGGCGATGTCGCCGCCCTCGTGGATCGGGATGTCCTCGTGGATCACGAGGCCGTCGAACACCCGAGTCCAGAAATCCGCCACGGTCTCGTCGACGACCACCGCCGGCAGCATGCCGGCGCTCACCATCTGGAGAAAGTCCTCGGACTCGAGCCCCTCGTCGAGCGCCTCGACCGCGATCGGACTCTTGCCCTGGGCCTTCCGCGCCTCGTTGAGCCCGACCAGATGCTCGAAATAGCTGCTGCTGCGCCGCACGAAGAGGGGCGTCCGCACGAGGTCCTCGAGCCCCTGGACGGTGGCGCCGCTGGGACCGGTCACCACGACCTCGCGGACGCCGGTGATGAAGGGCCGGCTGAAATCCACCTGATCCTTTCGGGCCGCGGTCACGGTGAGGTTGGCGGCCGCGATGTCGGCCTTGCCCTGGACCACATAGGGAATGAGGCGGTCGCGCGTGGTCGGCAGGATCACGATGCGAAGGCGGCTCGCGCTGCTTGCCATAGGCCTTCCGCAGGTAGCGCTCGAAGGCCTGGGTCAGCTCGTAGGTAATGCCGCGCTCCTGAAACCGTCGAAGAAATAGGTGGCGAGGCTGCCGACGGTGGCGACGCGGATCATGCCGCGCTCGAGCATGCCGTCGAGATCGCCTCGCCACGGGCGCAGCGCGTGCTCGATGATCGGGTCGCTGTCGTCATCCGCGGCCGCGAGCGCGGACGCGCGCTGTCCCAGCACCAGTCCGATGAACGAAGCCGCGAGATTCAAGAGGGATCGTCTACTCGAGGAAGCGGACATTTTGTCTTTTCGCTTCGAGACCAACCGGCGACGGATCATACATCGGGCGGGATCAGCTCGCCACGACGCCCTCGCCCACCGACCTCGATGTCGAAGGCGGCCTTCATCAGCGCCCGCGTGTAGGCGCTCTCCGGGGCCTCGAAGATCCGCTCGGTCGGGCCCTGCTCGACCATGTGCCCGTCCTTCATGACGATCACCTCGTGCGCCAGCGCCCGGACCACGCGCAGATCGTGGCTGATGAAGAGATAGGCGAGGCCGTGCCGGGCCTGGAGGTCGCGCAGGAGGTCGACGATCTGCGCCTGCACGGACATGTCGAGGGCCGAGGTGGGCTCGTCGAGGACGACGAGGCTGGGCTTCAGGATCATCGCCCGGGCGATGCTGACGCGCTGGCGCTGGCCGCCCGAGAACTCGTGCGGATAGCGGCCCTGGACGTCGGGGTCGAGGCCCACCTCCAGGAGCGCCCGGCTCACCATCGAGCGCCGCTCGGCCGGCGTGTCGCCGATCTTGTGGATCTTCAGCCCCTCCTCGACGATCTGGCCGACCGAGAGGCGCGGGCTGAGGCTGCCATAGGGGTCCTGGAAGACGATCTGCATCCGGCGCCGGAGCGGGCGGAGCTGCGACCAGGACCAGCCCTGGACCGCCTGCCCGGCGAAAGTGATGGCGCCGACGCTGGGCAGCAGGCGGAGCAGAGCGAGGCCGAGGGTCGTCTTGCCCGAGCCGCTCTCGCCGACGACACCCAGCGTCTCGCCCGGCCGCAGCTCGAGCGACAGGCCGTCCACCGCCTTGATCCACCCCACCGTGCGCCGCATCAGCCCGCGTTGGATGGGGAAGTGCACCTTGAGATCCCGGGCCGCCAGCAGCGGCGGTGCCCGGCTCGGCTCGTGCGGCGGCCGCCCCTTGGGCTCCGCCGCCAGGAGGTGCCGGGTGTAGGCGTGGCGGGGCGCCGAGAAGATCCGCTCGACCGGCCCCTCCTCGACGATCTCTCCTCCCGTCATGACCGCCACCCGGTCGGCCACCTTGCGGACGATCGTGAGGTCGTGGGTGATGAGCAGGATCGCCATGCCGAGGCGGCCCTGGAGCTCGCGCAGCAAGGTCAGGATCTGGGCCTGGATGGTCACGTCGAGGGCGGTCGTGGGCTCGTCCGCGATCAGCAGGTCGGGCTCGTTGGCGAGCGCCATCGCGATCATCACCCGCTGGCGCTGCCCGCCGGAGAGCTGGTGCGGATAGGAGAGCAGCCGCGCCTCGGGGTCGGGGATGCCGACCAGGCCCAGCAGCTCGACCGTCCGGACGCGCGCCGCCTGCTTGCCCGCCCGGCCGTGCAGGGCGAGCGCCTCGCCGATCTGCCGCTCCACGGTGTGGAGCGGATTGAGCGAGGTCATCGGCTCCTGGAAGATCATGCCGACCCGGCCGCCGCGGACGCGGCGCAGCAGGCTCTCCTCGGCACCCAGCAGCTCCTGGCCGTCGAGCCGCACCGAGCCAGAGGGGTGCGAGGCGGCCGGATAGGGCAGGAGCTGGAGGATCGAGAGGGCCGTCACCGACTTGCCCGAGCCGGATTCGCCGACCAGCGCCAGCATCTCGCCCTTCTCGATGTCGAAGGACACGCCGCGCACCGCATCGACCGGACGGTCGTTGCCGCGGAAGCGGACGGCGAGATCCCGGACCTCGAGCAGGGCCATGGGCCGCCTCAGCCGAAGGTCTTGCGCGGGTCGAACGCGTCCCGCGCCGCCTCGCCGACGAAGACGAGGAGCGAGAGCGTCACCGCGAGGACGAGAAAGCCCGTGATGCCGAGCCAAGGGGCCTGGAGGTTGTTCTTGCCCTGCTCCAGGAGCTCGCCCAGCGAGGGCGAGCCGGGCGGCATGCCGAAGCCGAGGAAGTCGAGCGAGGTCAGGGTCGCGATCGAGCCCGTCATGACGAACGGCATGAAGGTCACGGTCGAGACCATCGCGTTGGGCAGGAGGTGGCGGACCATGATCGAAAGATTGCCGGCGCCGAGCGCCCGGGCCGCGCGGACATAGTCGAAGTTGCGGGCGCGCAGGAACTCGGCCCGCACGAGGTCGACCAGCGTCATCCAGGAGAAGAGCAGCATGAGAACGAGCAGCGACCAGAAGCCCGGCACGATCAGGCTCGACATGATGATCAGGAGATAGAGGACGGGCATCCCGCTCCAGATCTCCATGAAGCGCTGGAAGCCGAGGTCGACGAGGCCGCCGAAATAGCCCTGCACGGCACCGGCCGCGATGCCGATGAGGGAGCTCAGGACCGTGAGCGCCAGGCCGAACAGCACCGAGATGCGGAAGCCGTAGATCACCCGGGCGGCGACGTCGCGGGCCTGGTCGTCGGTGCCGAGCCAGTGCCGGGCCGAGGGGGGCGACGGCGCGGGACCGCCCAGATCATGCGCCACCGTGTCGTAGCTGTAGGGAATGGGCGGCCAGAGGATCCAGCCCTTCTCCAGGATGAGCTTTGTGACCTCGGGGTCCCGGTAGTCGGCCTCGGTCGGGAAGAAGCCGCCGAAGGTGGTCTCGGGATAGCTCACGAGGACGGGCATGTAGAAGGCCCCCTCGTAGCGGACGAGCAGCGGCCGGTCGTTGGCGATCAGGTTGGCGAAGAGGCTGAGGACGAAGAGGGCCAGGAAGACATGGAGGGACACCCAGCCGCGACGGTTGGCGCGGAAGTTGGCGAAGCGCCGGGCGCCCAGGCGCGAGAGCCCGAGCCGGAAGCCCAGAAGGCGCGGCGGCGCCGAGGCCGCGAGCGAGGCTCCGGCCATCAGGCCTGCCTGCCCTCGAAGTCGATGCGCGGATCGACCAGCACATAGGTGAGATCGGAGATGAGCTTCAGGATCAGGCCGAGCAGCGTGAAGACGTAGAGGGTGGCGAACATCACGGGATAGTCGCGGCCGAGCGCCGCCTCGAAGCCCAAGAGCCCCAGCCCGTCCAGGGAGAAGATGACCTCGATCAGGAGCGAGCCCGTGAAGAGGACGCCGACGAAGGCGGCCGGGAAGCCCGCGATCACGATCAGCATGGCGTTCCTGAAGACGTGCCGGTAGAGGACGCCCTGCTCGGTCAGGCCCTTGGCCCGGGCGGTGACGACGTACTGCTTGCCGATCTCGTCCATGAACGAGTTCTTCGTGAGCATGGTGAGGCTGGCGAAGCTGCCGATCGAGAGGGCGGTGATCGGCAGGACCATGTGCCAGAGATAGTCCAGCACCTTCCAGGGCAGCGAGAGCTGATGCCAGTCGTCGGAGACGAGGCCGCGCAGGGGAAAGATCTGCAGGTAGCTGCCGCCGGCGAAGAGGACGATCAGCAGGATGGCGAACAGGAAGCTCGGGATGGCGTTGCCGACGACGATCACGCTCGAGGTCCAGACGTCGAAGGGCGTGCCGTCCCTGACCGCCTTCCTGATGCCGAGCGGGATGGAGACCAGATAGGTGATGAGCGTCGTCCAGAGGCCCAGCGAGATCGAGACCGGCAGCTTCTCCTCGATGAGCTGGACGACGGGGCGGCCCTTGAAGAAGCTCTCGCCGAAGTCGAAGGTCAGGTAGCGCCGCATCATGTCGAGGAAGCGGACATAGGCGGGCTGGTCGAAGCCGTAGAGGTGCTCGATCTGCTTGATCAGCTCGGGCGGCAGGCCGCGGGCACCGCGATAGGGGCCCCCGCCGCTCGTCGCCGCCTGGCCGCCGCCGCCCTCGGCCCGGCCCTGATCGCCGCCCGTGACGCGCGCCGTCACGTCGCCGGTGCCGCGCAGCTTGGCGATCGTCTGCTCGACCGGCCCGCCGGGCGCCGCCTGCACGATGATGAAATTCAAGACCATGATCCCGACCAGGGTCGGGACGATAAGCAGGATGCGCCTGAGGATGTAGGCGAGCACCGCCGGGCCCCCTGGCCTAGGGCTGCTGCAGCTTGGCCTGCCCTTCCCGCAGCCGCGCCAGCTTGCCCGGCTCGATCCACCAGGTCGTGAGATCCACGCCGCCGAGCGGCAGGGCCGCGGGCCGGGCGAACTTGTCCCAGAAGGCCACGAGCGAGGAGTCGTTCCGCCACTGGGGGACGACGTAGTAGCCCCAGAGGAGCACCCGATCCAGGGCGTGGCAGGCCGTCACGAGGGCCTCGCGGCTGTCGGCGCCGATGATCTTGCCGATCAGCGCGTCGACGACCGGGTCCTTGATGCCGGCCAGGTTCTGGCTGCCCTGCGTGTCGGCGGCCTCGCTGCCCCAGTACTCGCGCTGCTCGTTGCCGGGCGACAGGCTCTGGGCCCAGAGCCCGACCGTCATGTCGAAGTCGAAGGCGTCGACGCGGTTCTGGTACTGGGCCGGATCGACGGTCCGCACGTTGGCCTCGATGCCGAGGCGCTCCAGGTTCTTGGCGAAGGGCAGGGTCAGGCGCTCGAAATCGGGCGAGCTCAGGAGGATCTCGAAGCGCATCGCCTCGCCGCTCTGGGCGTCGGCGAGCTTGCCGTCTTTCACGACCCAGCCGGCGGCCTCGAGGATCGTGAAGGCCTTGCGAAGGTTCTCGCGGATGTCGCCCGAGCCGTCGGTTCTGGGCGGCTCGTAATGCTTCGTGAAGACCTCGGGCGGCAGCTTGTCCTTGAAGGGATCGAGGAGCGCCAGCTCGCCCGGGCTCGGCAGCCCCTGGTTCGCGAGCTCGGTGTTCCAGAAATAGCTGTCGATCCGCTGGTAGAGCCCATAGAACAGCGTCTTGTTCGTCCACTCGAAGTCGAAGCCGTAGATCAGCGCGTCGCGCACCCGGCGATCCTTGAAGACCGGCTTCCTCGTGTTGAAGACCCAGCCCTGCATGACTCCGGAATTCCTGACCGGGAACTCCTCCTTGACGATCAGCTTTTTCTCGACGGCGGGGCCGGTATAGGCGGTGGCCCACAGGCGGGCGACGTTCTCGGCGCGCCAGTCGTAGCGGCCGGCCTTGAAGGCCTCGAGCGCCACGTTGCTGTCGCGGTAATAGTCGTAGCGCATCTGGCCGAAATTGAAGCGGCCGCGATTGACCGGGCGCTTCAGGCCCCAATAGTCGCCCACGCGCTCCAGCACGATCGACCGGCCGGCGTCGACGCTCAGGACCTTGTAGGGCCCGCTGCCGAGCGGCGGCTCCAGCGACGGCTTCTCGAAGGCTTTCCCCTCGAACCAGTGCTTGGGCAGGATGGGGAGCTGTCCCATGATCAGCGGCAGCTCGCGGTTCATGCCTGCCGGAGAAGCTGAACGTCACCTCGCGGTCGCCGGTCTGCTCCACCTTGGCCACGTTCTGGTAATAGTAGCGGTAGAGGGGCGACCCCTTCTCCTTCAGCGTGGCGAACGACCAGACGACGTCCTCGGGCGTCACCGGCTGCCCGTCGTGCCAGCGCGCATCGGCGTCGAGCGCGTAGCGTACGAACGAGCGGTCGTCGGGAACGGCGATCGTCCGCGCCAGGAGCCCGTACTCCGAGAACGGCTCGTCGCCCGAGGAGACCGTCAGCGTCTCGAAGACGGAGCCCACGCCCGCCGCGGGCGTGCCCTGCAGGATGAAGGGATTGAGGCTGTCGAAGGTGCCGACCACGGCGAGCCGCGCCTCGCCGCCGCGCAGCGCGGCGGGATCGGCATAGTCGAAATGGGTGAAGTCCGGGCCGTATTTGAGCGGCCCGTACATCGAGATGCCGTGCCGGGGCACCGCCGCCGGCTCCGCGCGCGCCAGCCCGGGCCGCGCCAGCGCGGCCGTGGCGATCGCGGTCACGAAGCTCCGCCGGTCGAGATCGACCCATGCTCAAAGACCTTCTCCACCGCCGGCCGATCCAGAGGCGGCGAACCCTACCGCCCCGGAACGGGCTTGGATAGCGGGTCAGGCCTCCCCGAGGAGAAGCCGGCTCGCGGCCCCGTGGGTCCGCGCGTCGCCGCTGGCGATGACCCGGCCGTCGGAGCCGAGGCCGAGCGCGCCGCCCTCCCAGTCGGTGAGCTGGCCGCCTGCACCCTCGATCACCGGGATGATCGCCGAGAAATCGTAGGGCTTGAGGCCCGCCTCGACGACCAGGTCGACGAAGCCCGTGGCCACCAGGGCGTAGGCGTAGCAGTCCCCGCCGAAGGTCGGCTGCCGCACCGCATCGGTCAGCCGGTCGAAGGCCTTGCGCTCGGCCCTGCCGAACAGAAGCGGGCTCGTCGACATCAGCACGGCATCCGCGAGGCCCGCGCAGGCCCGCGTCCTGACCGGCGCCCCGTTCAACGTCGTGGGCCGCCCCGCCATGCCGAGCCAACGCTCCTTCAGGATGCACTGGTCGATGATGCCCAGCACCGGCCGCCCCGCCTCGAGCAGCGCTATCAGCGTGCCGAAGAGAGGCCTGCCGGCCACGAAGGACTTGGTCCCGTCGATCGGATCCAGCACCCACACGAGCTCGGCATCGAGAGCGTCGGCGCCGTGCTCCTCGCCCAGGATGCCGTGGCCCGGATAGACGCGGCGGATCAGGTCCCGCATCCGCGCCTCGGCCTCGCGGTCGGCGATCGTCACCGGGCTCAGGTCGGCCTTGATGTCGACCGCCACCGGCTGGCGGTAGTAGCGGCGCTGGACCACCGCGGCCAGGTCGGCCAGGCGGTGCGCGAAGTGGGCCAGCTCCTCGAGCGGCGCCACGCCGCGGAGCCCCGGAGCCTCAGCCCTTGGGCTGCGGCAGGGGAGCCGGATTGTCGGAGAGCGAGCGCAGGTAGGAAACGACCGCCGCCCGCTTCTTCTCGTCCTTGATGCCGACGAAGACCATCTTCGTCCCAGGTGCCCAGCCTCGCGGATCGGTCAGCCACTCGTTGAGCTTGTCGTAGGTCCAGTCGCCCTCTTTGCTCTTGAGCGCGTCGCTGTAGTCGAAGCCCGGCGCGCTCGCGATCTTGCGGCCGACCACGCCCCAGAGGTCGGGCCCGATCTTCTTGCCCCCACCCTTGGCGAAGTTGTGGCAGACCTTGCAGAGACCGACGTCCTTGGCCCCCTCTTCGGGCGTCGCCGCGGCCACCTGCGCCGCGAACTGGTCGCCCCCGCCGCCACCCGTGGCGGCCGCCTGCTGCGCGGCCGGAGCGGCGCCGGCCTTGGCCGGCTCGGCACTCGCCGCGGCAGGTGCCCCGGCTGCCGCGGCGGGTGCTGCGGCCGGCGCGGCGGGTGTTGCGGCCGCCGCGGCAGGTGCTCCAGCAGGCGCGGCAGGTGCACCGCCTGCCGCGGCAGGCGCGGCGGCCTGCTCCTTGACCTCGGGCAAGGGCTGCGGATGCTCGGAGAGGGTGCGCAGATAGGCGATCACGTCGGCCCGCTTCTCCGGGCTGCCGATGCCGGCGAAGGTCATCTTGGTGCCGGGCGCCCAGTCGCGCGGGCTCTTCAGCCACTGGAAGAGGTCGTCGTAGGTCCACTTGCCCTTCTTGGCCTTGAGCGCGTCGGAGTAGGCGAAGTCGGACTTGCTGGCGATGTCGCGATCGACCACGTCCCAGAGATCGGGGCCGATCTTGTTGCCCGCACCCTCGGCGAAGTTGTGGCAGGCCTTGCAGACCCCGGCACTCTGCTCGCCGACCTTGACGTCGGCCGAGGCCAGGAGGACCGGCAGCGGCTTCTCCGGCGCCGCCTTCTCCGGGGCGCTGCCCGCGGGAGGCGCCACCTCGACCTTGAACGCGTCCTCCTCGAGATGGTGGGGCGCGTAGATGATCCGCGAGAACACCCCAGCAGCCTGGGCGATGATGCCGGCGGTCAGGATCGCCGCCACGATCTTGTTGCCTTCGAGTGACCCTGCCATAGGGAGATCGACCCTCGCTCGTTGCGGCAAGCGCGCCCCGCGGCACCGGGAGGACCCAGCGCCCGGTCAGGTCGGTAGACAGGGGGCTCCGCCGAGTCAAGGCGACACGGTGCTCCGACGGTGGGCGGGCGGATCGGGAGAACGAACTTGGCCGGCCCAGTCCCCTCCGGCGACGAATCGTCGCGTACCATCGTCCTCGTCCCGGCCCGCCTGGCCTCGACCCGCCTGCCCAACAAGCCGCTGGCCGACATCGCCGGCCAGCCGATGATCGTCCATGTCTGGCGCCGCGCCGTCGAGGCGGCCCTCGGGCCGGTGGTCGTGGCCTGCGCCGAGGCGGCGATCGCCGACGCCATCGGCCGGGCGGGTGGGACCGCGATCCTCACCGATCCCGACCTGCCGTCCGGGACCGACCGCATCTTCGAGGCGCTCCGCGAGGTCGACGCCGAGGGCCGCTTCGAGCGCATCGTCAACGTCCAGGGCGATCTGCCCACCCTCGACCCGGCCGCCATCCGCCGCGTCGTCCTGACACTCGACCGGCTGGGCACCGACATCGCCACCCTCGCCTCGCCGACCGAGGACGAGGAGGACCGGGCGGCCTCCAGCGTCGTCAAGGCGATCATCGCCTTCAGGCCCGGCGACCCGACGCTCGGCCGGGCGCTCTACTTCACGCGGGCCCCCTCGCCCTGGGGCCCCGGGCCCCTCTATCACCATATCGGCCTCTACGCCTTCACCCGGGCGGCCCTCGAGCGCTACTGCGCCCTGCCGCCGAGCCCCCTGGAGCAGCGCGAGAAGCTCGAGCAGCTCCGCGCCCTCGAGAACGGCATGAGCATCGGCGTCGGGCTGGTTGACACGGTGCCCTTCGGGGTCGATACGCCGGCCGACCTCGAGCGGGCGCGCCTGCTCCTCGGCCACGGCCAGGCCTCCCCCGCCCATCGAGCTTTCCCATGACCGAGACGCACATCGCCCCGAGCCGACCTCACGCCGTGGCAGCGGTCGCCTTCCAGGGCATGCCGGGCGCCTACTCGCACCTCGCCTGCCAGGAGCGCCTGCCGGAGCTCCAGCCGCTGCCCTGTCACTCCTTCGAGGACGCCTTCGCCGCGGTGCGCGAAGGGCCAGGCCCGCTACGCCATGATCCCGATCGACAACTCGGTCGCCGGGCGGGTCGCGGACGTCCACCACCTCCTGCCGCGCGGCGGCCTGCACATCGTCGGCGAGACCTTCCTCCGGGTGAACCATCATCTCCTGGCGCCCAAGGGCGCGTCGCTCGCCACCCTGCGGACCGCCGAATCGCACGTCCATGCCATCGGCCAGTGCCGCCGCTTCCTGCGCGAGCACGGGCTCCAGGCGCGGGTCGTGGCCGACACGGCGGGTGCCGCCGCCGACGTGGCCAAGAGCGGCGACATCACCCGGGCGGCGATCGCGTCCCGGCTCGCGGGCGAGATCTACGGGCTCGAGACGCTCGGCGCCGACATCGAGGACGCGGAGCACAACACGACCCGCTTCCTCCTTCTGGCCCAGGACCCGGACTGGCCGCAGCCGGGCTCCGGCGCCTCCGTCACGACCTTCGTCTTCGCCGTCCGCAACGTCCCGGCGGCCCTCTACAAGGCGCTGGGCGGCTTCGCCACCAACGGCGTCAACATGACGAAGCTCGAGAGCTACATCGACGGCAGCTTCACCCAGGCCGAGTTCTACGCCGACGTCATGGGCCATCCGGCCGACCGCAGCCTCGAGCTCGCCTTCGAGGAGCTTTCTTTCTTTGCCGAGGATGTCGAGGATTCTGGGCGTCTACCCGGCCGACCCGTTCCGCTTCCGAGCCGGCTGATCCGGCGCGAGACGCCGAGGCCACGCCTGGCGTCCCTTGACGCCCGGCTCAGCCCGCCTCTTCCAGATCGAGAAGAATCGGTCCCTTCCTCGATCTGCTCGCCCTCGGCCACATGCACCGTCTTCACCTGCCCGTCGCGCGGGGCCAGGACGCGGTGCTCCATCTTCATCGCCTCGAGAATGGCGAGCACCTGCCCGCGCTCGACGGGGTCGCCGGCGGCGGCCAGCAGGCGCGTGACCTTGCCCGGCATGGGGGCCGCGATCAGGGCGTCGTTCGCCTCCTCGCCGCCCGCCGCCGCGTCGTCCCCCTCGAGCGCCAGGCGGAGCCGCCGCCCGCCCCGCACCAGGGCGACCGCGTCGCCCGAGACCCGGGCCCGATAGGACTCGCGACGTCCGTCGATCTCGACCCAACGGGCACCCTCGGCCCGGCCGTGGCGCGCCGTCCAGCGCTCCCCGCCGACCAGAAGCTCGACATGGTCCCCCGCCGACAGGATCGTCACGGGCCCGAGCTCGCGGAACCGGACGGTCCGCGCCGCCGGCGCGTTCAGCCGCCAGCCGCCCCGATCGTGCCAGGGCGAGGTCGGATCGCCGCCCGAGTCACGGCCCGCGGCCTCGCCGGGCTCGCGTCGGGCCTCGGCGACCGCGAGCGCCGCCAGAGCCAGGTCGAGCGCCTCCGGCCGATCCTCGGCGGCCAGCAGGGCGCCCTCGCGGTCGAGCCAGGCCGTGTCGATCGCCATCCGCCGATAGGGCTCCGCCCGCAGGACCCGCTGCAGGAACGCGACATTGGTGGCGGGCCCCTCGACCTCCGTCGCCTCGAGGGCGCGGCCGAGCAGGTCCAGGGCCCGGGCCCGGTCCGGCCCGTGCGCCACGATCTTGGCGATCATGGGATCGTAGAACGGCGTCACCGCATCGCCCTCGCGGACGCCTGTGTCGACCCGGATGCCGGGCAGGTCCTCCGGCAGGCGCAGGAGCCGCAGCCGGCCCGTCGAGGGGAGGAAGCCCTTGGCCGGATCCTCGGCATAGAGCCTGGCCTCGACGGCGTGACCCCGGACCCGGATCTCGTCCTGCCTGAGCGGCAGCGGTTCGCCCGAGGCGATGCGGAGCTGCCACTCGACCAGGTCCTGCCCGGTGATCGCCTCTGTCACCGGGTGTTCGACCTGGAGTCGCGTGTTCATCTCGATGAAGAAGAAGCGACCCTCGGGGTCGAGCAGGAACTCGACCGTGCCGGCGTTCTCGTAGCCCGAGGCCAGCGCCGCCTGGACCGCCGCGGCGCCCAGCGCCTCGCGCAGCCCGGGCGCCAGATCGGGCGCCGGCGACTCCTCGATGATCTTCTGATGCCGGCGCTGCAGCGTGCAGTCGCGCTCCGAGAGATGGACGGCGTTGCCATGCCGGTCGGCGAAGACCTGGACCTCGACGTGGCGCGGCCGGTCGACCAGGCGCTCGAGCAGGACATGGTCGTCGCCGAAGGCCAGCGCCGCCTCGCGCCGGCAGGCCGCCAGCGCCTCGGGGAGGTCCGGGGCCGCGTCGACGCGGCGCATCCCCTTGCCGCCGCCCCCGGCCACGGCCTTCACCAGCAGGGGAAAGCCGATGGCCTCCGCCTCGGCGGCGAGCCGCCGGTCGCTCTGGTCGGCGCCGTGATAGCCGGGCACCAGCGGCACACCGGCCTCCTCCACCGTCCGCTTGGCGGTGTCCTTCCCGCCCATCAGGACCATGGCCTCGGCCGACGGCCCGACGAAGATCAGCCCCGCCTCGCGGACCCGCCGCGCCAGCAGGGGGCTCTCCGCCAGAAATCCGTAGCCGGGATGAACAGCCTCGACGCCGGTCCGGCGCGCCGCCTCCAGCACGCGGTCGAGGGCGAGATAGCTCTCGCGGGCGGCGGCCGGGCCGATCAGGACCGCTTGGTCCGCAAGGGCCACGTGCCGGGCGTCGCGGTCGGCCTCGGAATAGACGGCCACGGTGCGCACGCCGAGCCGCCGGCAGGTGGCGATGATCCGGCAGGCGATCTCGCCGCGATTGGCGATCAGAAGGGAGGCGAGCATCGCCCGGGCCCGGCGCCGGTCATTGCAGCGCCGCGCTGGCGTCCTTGGTGACGGTCTGGACCTCGGCACCCTCGCCCCGGACGATGGGGTCGCCCTTCAGGGCGGTGATGGTGCTGGTCACCAGCTTCACGCCCGCCCATCGCACATAGAGCCCGGACTGCGCGTCGATGCTGACGTCCTGCAGGAGGAGGTTCTTTATCGGGCTCTCGGGGAGGCCGAAGATGGCGCCGGCGGCGTTGGCATCGGTGGCCCGCAGGTTCTGCACCCGGATGCCCTCGATGCGCGGCGTGGTCGGCGCCAGAGGGACGGGCTGGTCCTTGTCCGGGACGGTCGGGAAGTAGCTCACGAACATGATCGGCAGGCCGACCGTGTCCATGCGCAGGTCGCGGAAGACGAGGTTCGAGATCGATCCACCGCGATCGCGCGCCGTCTTGATGCGGATGCCCCAGCGCGTCTCCGTGAAGACGTTGGCCTCGACAAGCACGTCGTCGATGCCGCCGGTGGTGACGCTGCCGATCGCGACACCGTTGCCGCCGTTGAAGCTCGAGCCGCGGATGCGGACGCCGGACGTCCGGTTGTCGGGGTCGGCCGGATCGCCCTCGGCCTTGATGGCGATGTCGTCCTCGCCGACCGCGATGTAGGAGGTCGTGATGCGGACGCTGCGCGACGAGATCACGTCGATCCCGTCGGTGTTCGGGGCGCCGTCCGGCGCCAGGATGCTGACGCCCGTCACCTGCACATCGTCGCAATGCCGGAAGACGAGGTGGTAGCTCGGCGAGTTCTGCAGCGTCACACGCTGGATCGTGATGCCGCTCGAATGCTGGAAGCGCATCAGGCGCGGGCGCCCGGGCGCCTCGTCGGGCCGCTCCTGATCGGCCGGGCGGAGCGCCTCGGCGGCGGCGAGGTCGGCCCACCAGCCCTTCCCCTGCCCGTCGATCCGGCCGGCGCCGCGAATCGTCACCCCCGTCACGTTGTTCCCGTTGAAGAGCGCCAGGAGCCCGCCCTTGCCGTCCTTGTACGCCTCGGGATCGTCGGTCCCGATGATGGTGGTCCCGGAGGCGAGGTCGAGGGTGACGCCGGACCGGAAGAAGAGCGGCCGGATCATGTACGTCCCGGGCGGCAGCGAGATCCAGGCGCCCTTGCAGCCGTCGATCGTCGCCTGGAGCGCCTTGGTATTGTCCGACTGGCCGTCGCCGATGGCGCCGTTGGCGATCGGATCGCAGGCCGGGGGCACCTTCTTGGCGGAGTCGAAGAGCTGCGCCGACACAGGCGGGGACCAGACGGCCGCCCAGACGGCCCCGCCCAGCACCATCGCCCATCGGCCGCGCCCGACCTCTACCGCCATGTCCGACATCCCCCTTCGCCGCCTCGCAGCATCCGCCCCCGCTTCGCCGCCTGCACCCCAGGGTGCTCGGGCCGAAGACCTCGGGCAACCGCAAGAGATAGCCGAGCCGCCCTGCCGCGTCAGCCGAATAGCACGGGCGGCCCGCGCTTCACCCCTGCCAGCGGGGCGGGCGCTTCTCGAGGAAGGCCTGAACGCCCTCCCGGCCCTCGGCCGACGCCCGCCGCCGGGCGATCGACCGGGCCGTCTCGGCGCCGAGGGCCCGGCCCTCCAGGCCGCGGACCAGGCGAAGGAGCCGCTTCGCCTCCCGCTGCGCCTCGGGGCCGCCCTGGCGGAGGGCCAGGACGATCTCGTCACCCCGCGCCTCGAGCCGATCCGCGGGCACCGCCTCGTGCACCAGGCCCAGCCTCGCCGCCTCGGCCGCATCGAGCCGCTCGCCGGTGAGGAAGAGCCGCCGGCAGCTCCGCTCGCCCAGGGCGCGGACGACATAGGGCGCGATCACGGCCGGCACCAGGCCGAGGCGGACCTCGGCCAGGCCGAAGCTCGCGGTGTCGGCGGCGATGGCGATGTCGGCCGCCGCGACCAGCCCGACGCCGCCGCCGATCGCCGCCCCGTTGACCAGCGCCAGGGTCGGCTTGGGCAGCTCGTCGAGGAGGCGGAGCAGCCGCTCGAGCTCCCGGGCGTCGGCCACGTTCCGCGCCTCGTCGAACGCGGCCATCCGCCGCATCCAGTCGAGATCGGCGCCGGCCGAGAAGCTCTTTCCGGCGCCCGTGAGCACGACCGCCCGGACCGCCGCGTCCTCGGCCACACCCTCGAGGGCCCGGATCAGGGCCTGGATCAGATGCTCGTCGAAGGCGTTGTGGACCCGCGGCCGGCTCAGCGTCAGCCGCGCCACGCCGTCCCGGCGCTCCACCAGCAGGGGCTCGTCGCTCACGGGCTCACATCCCAGATCACATCCTGAAGATGCCGAAGCGGGTGGGCGGGACGGGCGCGTTGAGCGCCGCCGAGAGCCCGAGGCCCAGCACCATGCGTGTCTCGGCCGGGTCGATGACGCCGTCGTCCCAGAGCCGGGCGGTGGCGTAGTAGGGGTGTCCCTGCCGCTCGTACTGCTCGCGGATCGGGGCCTTGAAGGCCTCCTCCTCGTCGGCCGGCCAGGCCTTGCCCTGCGCCTCGAGGCCGTCCCGGCGCACGGTCGCCAGCACCGATGCGGCCTGCTCGCCGCCCATCACCGAGATCCGGGCGTTGGGCCACATCCAGAGCAGGCGGGGGCCGAAGGCGCGCCCGGCCATGCCGTAATTGCCGGCCCCGAAGCTTCCCCCGATGATCAGGGTGAGCTTCGGCACGGCGGCGCAGGAGACGGCGGTGACGAGCTTGGCCCCGTCCTTGGCGATGCCGCCCTGCTCGTATTTCCGGCCGACCATGAAGCCCGTGATGTTCTGAAGAAAGATCAGCGGGATGCGGCGCTGGCAGCAGAGCTCGATGAAATGGGCACCCTTCTCCGCCAACTCGCTGAACAGGATGCCGTTGTTGGCGAGAATGCCGACCGGATAGCCGAACAGGCGGGCGAAGCCCGTGACGAGCGTGGCGCCGAAGCGTGTCTTGAACTCGTCCAGCGCCGATCCGTCCACGATCCGGGCGATCACCTCCCGGACATCGAGGGGCTGGCGCGGATCCTCGGGGACGAGGCCGTGAAGCTCCAGGGGGTCGTGGAGCGGCGGGGCGGGCGTCGCCACGTCCAGCCCGACGCTTTCCCGGGCGCCCAGACCCGCGACGATCCGCCGCGCGATCGCCAGCGCATGCGCATCGTTCTCCGCCAGGTGATCGGCCACGCCCGAGATCCGCGTGTGGACGTCGCCGCCGCCCAGCTCCTCGGCGGTCACCACCTCGCCGGTCGCCGCCTTCACGAGCGGCGGGCCGCCCAGAAAGATGGTGCCCTGGTTCCGGACGATGATCGCCTCGTCGGCCATCGCCGGCACATAGGCGCCGCCGGCCGTGCAGGAGCCCATGACCACCGCGATCTGCGGGATGCCCGCCGCCGACATCGTCGCCTGATTGAAGAAGATCCGGCCGAAATGCTCGCGGTCGGGAAAGACCTCGTCCTGGCTCGGCAGATGGGCGCCGCCCGAATCGACCAGATAGAGGCAGGGCAGCCGGCTCTCGCGGGCGATCTCCTGCGCCCGGAGATGCTTCTTCACGGTCATCGGGAAATAGGTGCCGCCCTTGACCGTCGCATCGTTGGCGACGATCACGCATTCCCGGCCCGCCACGCGGCCGATCCCGGTGATGAGCCCGGCGCCCGGAACCTCGCCCCCGTACATGCCGTCGGCGGCGAGCTGGGAGAGCTCGAGGAAGGGCGCTCCCGGATCGAGCAGCCGGTCGACCCGCTCCCGCGGCAGGAGCTTGCCGCGTGCCAGGTGACGCTCCCGGGTCCGCGCGTCGCCTCCCATGGCGGCCCGCGCCACCCGCTCCCGAAGCTCGCCGACCAGCGCGGCCATCCGCCCGGCATTGGCCCGAAAGCCCGCCGACCTCGGATCGACCTCGCTGCGGATGACGGCCAAGGGCGGCACCTCGCTCCGGATCGGGTGCCTGCCGCCCGGCCCCGGCGGGAGCCTGCGGAACGGCATCCCGAACGGCTCGGCCATGGGCCGCGATGGTGGGCGCGACAGGGATCGAACCTGTGACCCCTACGATGTCAACGTAGTGCTCTACCGCTGAGCTACGCGCCCGCTGGGCGGCTGATTAGGAGAATCCCGGGCCCAGGGCAAGGCCGTCGTGCGGCTCGAGGGATCGCCCGCCCGACCCCGCGCGGCGGGTTGTTCCGGCCGGCGGGGTGTGCTCTTTACCATCCATGTGGGAAGCCGTGGACATGATCGCCGGGGGCGCCCGGGCCCTGCCGTTCCGGGAGCTGCCGGCCGAAGGCCGGCTCGTGCCCGTCGTCCTGTCGTCGCCGCACAGCGGACGGGTCTACCCCGCCGATCTGATCGGCGCGCTGCGGCTCGACCCGGCCGAGCTGAGCTGCCTCGACGACGGCCCGGTCGACGGCCTCGTCGCCCCCTGCGCCGGTGCCGGCGCCACGGTCGTCGCCGCCACCTATGCGCGTGCCTTCGTCGACCTCAACCGCAACAGCGCCGAGCTCGATCCGGACCTCCTGACGGCGCCGCTGTCGCTTCCGGACCTGCGGCTGAGCGCCAAGGTGCGGGCCGGCCTCGGCGTCGTCCCGAGCCGCATCGGCGGCCGCGCCATCTATCGCCGCCGGCTCGCCCTGGAAGAGGTGCAGAGCCGTCTGCGCCGCGGCTATCAGCCCTATCACGACCGCCTCGCGGCGCTGCTCGGCGAGACCCGTCGGCGCTTCGGCACGGCCGTCCTCCTCGACTGCCATTCCATGCCCTCGGAAGCGGCGGGGCAGCACCCCGCGACTCCGGTCGACGTGGCGCTCGGCGATCGGTTCGGGCGGAGCTGCGGCGCCGACTTCATGGATGCGGCGGCCGAGCTGCTCGGCGCTCACGGCCTGCGGGTCGCCCGCAATCAGCCCTATGCCGGGGGCTTCATCACCGAGCATTACGGCCGGCCCCTCGAAGGCTGGCACGCGCTTCAGGTCGAGTTCCGCCGCCAGCTCTTCATGGACGAGGCGACCGGCCAGGCACACCCGGGCGGCCTGCATCTGCAAGCGCTCCTGACCGAGCTGATCGGTGTCCTGGCCGAGGTGGTCGGCGCCACGGCCGTCAGCCCGGCCGCCTGACGCCCGGAGCCCGGCCCCCGCCGTTGCATCGGCCGGCGGTCGCCCATAAAGTCCCGCGGTTCTTCCAGCCGGGGACCCGCCTCTCATGTCCGTGCTCGCCCAGAGCCTTTCCCGCATCAAGCCGTCGCCGACCATCGCCGTGACGAACCTCGCGCGCGAGCTCAAGGCGGCGGGCCGCGACATCATCGGGCTCGGCGCCGGCGAGCCCGACTTCGACACGCCGGACCACATCAAGGAGGCGGCCATCGCCGCCATCCGGGCGGGCGACACCAAGTACACCGCCGTCGACGGCACGCCGGCCCTGAAGGACGCCATCGTCGGCAAATTCCGCCGCGAGAACGGCCTCGACTACCGGCGCGAGGAGATCTCGGTCGGAACCGGCGGCAAGCAGGTGCTCTACAACGCCTTCATGGCGACGCTGAACCCGGGCGACGAGGTCGTCATCCCGGCCCCCTACTGGGTCTCCTATCCGGACATGGTGCTCCTGGCCGGCGGCACGCCCGTGTTCGTGAGCTGCCCCGACCAGACGGGCTTCAAGCTCCGCCCCGAGGACCTCGAGGCCGCGATCGGCCCGAGGACGAGGTGGGTGCTGCTGAACTCGCCCAGCAACCCGACCGGCGCCGCCTACACCAGGGCCGAGCTCCAGGCGCTCACCGACGTCGTCGCCCGTCACCCCGATGTCTGGGTGATGACCGACGACATGTACGAGCATCTCGTCTACGACGATTTCCTGTTCACGACCCCGGCCCAGATCGAGCCCCGGCTCAAGGAGCGGACGCTCACCGTCAACGGCGTCTCCAAGGCCTATTGCATGACCGGCTGGCGGATCGGCTATGGGGGCGGCCCGGCCGAGCTGATCAAGGGCATGGCCAAGGTCCAGTCGCAGAGCACCTCGAACCCCTGCTCGATCAGCCAGGCCGCCGCCGTCGCCGCCCTCAACGGCGATCAGGGCTTCCTCGTCGGGCACCAGCGGGTCTTCAAGGAGCGCCGCGACCTCGTGGTCGACCTCCTGAACAAGGCGCCGGGCCTGCGCTGCCACCGGCCGGAAGGCGCCTTCTACGTGTATCCGAGCTGCGCGGGCGCCATCGGCCGGCGCACGCCCGACGGCAAGACCCTCGAAGTCCAGCGAGCAGTTCGCCCGCTACCTGCTGGAATCGGTCGGCGTCGCCGTGGTCCACGGCTCGGCCTTCGGGCTCGATCCCTATTTCCGCATCTCCTACGCGACCTCGACCGAGCTTCTGGACGACGCCTGCCACCGCATCATCCGCGCCTGCGAGGACCTGGACTGAGCCCGCCGGCCGGCCACACCAGACGAGGGACGGCAGCCGTGGCGATCGACCTCGAGGCGGTGATCCGCAAGATCCCGGACTTCCCCAAGCCCGGGATTCTCTTCTACGACATCTCGACGATCCTGAACGACCGGGCGGCCTGGCGGGAGGCGGTCGACCGCCTGGCCGAGCTGGTCCAGGGCTTCCGCCCGGACCTCATCGCCGCCATCGAATCGCGCGGCTTCGTCTTTGCGGCACCCATCGCCTACAAGCTGGGCCTGGGCTGGCTCATGGTCCGCAAGGTCGGCAAGCTGCCGGGCGCGGTCATCAGCCATTCCTACGATCTCGAATATGGCAGCGACACGCTGCAGATCGCCGACGGGCTGATCCGGCCGGGTGCCCGGGTCGTCCTGGTCGACGACCTGATCGCGACCGGCGGCACCGCCCGGGCCTCGGTGGCCCTGCTGCGCAAGGTCGGCGCCGACGTCGCGGGCGCCGTGTTTCTGGTCGAGCTTCGGGACCTGGGCGGCTGCGCCAGGCTCGGCGTCGACAGCCGGTCGCTCCTGCGCGTCGCCGGCGGCTGAGCCGCGCGGCCCGGGGCAATCGGCTAGGCGCTCGCGCCCCGGAGCGCCTGATCGAGGTCGGCGAACAGGTCGTCCGGATCCTCGATGCCGGTCGACAGGCGCAGCAGGTCCGGCGGGCAGGGCGATCCCTGGCCCTCGATCGAGGCCCGGTGCTCGATCAGGCTTTCGACGCCGCCCAGCGAGGTCGCGCGTTTCCACAGCTCGACCCGGGCCGCGGTCGCCACCGCCGCCGCCTCCCCGCCCCGCACGCGAACGCTCAGCATGCCGCCGAACCCGCCGCTCATCTGCCGTCGCGCGATCTCGTGCCCGGGATGGCCGGGCAACCCCGGATAGAGCACCCCCGCCACGGCTTCGTGCCGGGCCAGGCGCCGGGCCAGCTCCATGGCCGAGGCGCTGGCTGCCTGCACGCGCAGCGGCAGCGTCCGCATGCCGCGGATCAGGAGAAAGGCCTCGAGCGGACCCAGGATCTGCCCCAGCGTCGACCGGTTGCGCCGGATGCGCTCCCACAGCGCATCGGGACGGACGGTCGCCAGCGCGCCCGCCACCACGTCGGAGTGCCCGTTCAGGTACTTCGTCGCCGAATGCATGACGATGTCGGCGCCGTGCTCCAGCGGCCGGGTGAGCATCGGCGTGGCGCAGGTCGAATTCGACCGCCAGCACCGCCCCGGCCGCATGCGCGATCGCCGCGACCGCCGCGATGTCGGTCAGCGACCAGAGCGGGTTGGCCGGGGTCTCCACCCAGACCAGCCTCGTCCCGCCCGGCCGCACCGCCGCCCGCACCGCGTCGAGGTCCGCCGTGTCCACGAGGTCCACCTCGAGGCCCCAGCGGCGACCCTCGGTCACGAGCCAGTTGCGCAGCGCCCAGTACATCACCTTGGGCGCCACCACATGGTCGCCCGGCGAGAGTGCCAGGAGCACGGCGGTGGCCGCCGACATGCCGGAGCCCAGCAGCATCGCGGCCGCGGCCCCCTCGAGCGCCGCCAGGAGCGCCTCGGCCTCGCGCACCGTCTCGTTGTCCGGGCGGCCGTAGACGTTGCCGCTGCGGTACTGGTTGTCGGGATCGCGAAGGTAGGTGGTGGTGACGTGAACGGGCGGCACCACGCCGCGGCTGGGCTCGTCGATGCGCCCCAGCGCCTGCGCGGCCAGCGTGCGGGCCGTCCAGCCCGGCCGTTCGATCTTGTCGGTGCTCATGATCCGCGGCCTCCAAAGGGTCCCGGGCCTGCTTCAGAGCCGGGCCCGCCGGCGCGGCCGAGGCGGCGGGCCGGCCGCGAGGCGGTCAGGGGATGAACTGCTCCTTGAGGATGCGCTCCTCGAGATTGTGCTCGGGATCGAACAGGAGCTGGGCCGAGATGGCCCGGTCCTCCCAGACCTCGACCACCGAGACGTCCCGCACCTCCGTATAGTCGGAGACGGCGCCGACGGGGCGCTTGCCCGGGTCGACGACGCGGATGGTGAAGCGGGAGCGGCTGGACACGAGCGCGCCCCGCCAGCGGCGGGGCCGGAACGGGCTGATCGGGGTCACCGCCAGGAGGTTGGCGCCGATCGGGATGATCGGGCCGTGCGCCGAGAGATTGTAGGCGGTGCTGCCGCCCGGGGTGGCGATGAGCAGCCCGTCGCAGACGAGCTGCGGCAGGCGGCAGATCCCGTCGATGTCGATGCTGAGGATCGCCGCCTGGCGGGTCTCGCGGAAAAGGGAGACCTCGTTGATGCCGAGCCCCTCCTTGATCTCGCCGCTCTGCAGCTCGGCCCGCATCCTGAGCGGATAGAGATCGACCTTCATGGCGGCGGCGATCCGCTCCACCAGCCCGTCCGGCCGATACTGGTTCAGCAGGAATCCGACCGTGCCGAGGTTCATCCCGTAGACCGGCCTGTTGCGGTGGAGGATCGCGTGCAGCGTCTCCAGCATGAAGCCGTCGCCGCCCAGCACCACCACGACGTCGGCCTCCTCGACCGGCACGCCGGGCACCGTCTCGGCGAGCCGCCGCAGCCCCTCGCGCGCCTCGGCCGTGTCGGCGGCCCGGAAGGCCAGTCTCAAGCGCCCCGGCCCCGGCTGCCCCGCTCCGCCCGCATCGCCCCCTCCGATCGCTCCCCGCCGCCGCTCCCCCCTGTGCGGCGGCCCGGTGCAGTCTTACATTGTGACCAGCACCCAGGCATAGAGGCGAGGTTGCGGGCGCAGCCTGCCCGGCCTGCCTCGTCGGAGCCCTGCCCATGATCGTCGACCCCTTCGGTCGCGAGATCTCGTATGTGCGCGTGTCGCTGACCGACCGGTGCGATTTCCGCTGTGTCTACTGCATGGCGGAGAACATGACCTTCCTGCCCAAGAAGGACCTGCTGTCGCTCGAGGAGCTGGACCGGCTGGGCGCCGCCTTCGTCGACCTCGGCATCCGCAAGATCCGGCTCACGGGCGGCGAGCCGCTCGTCCGGCGGAACGTGATGTGGCTGATCCGGGCCATGGGCCGCCACGTCGAGGCCGGTCGGCTCGACGAGCTCACCCTGACGACCAACGGCAGCCAGCTCGAGCGCTTCGCGGGCGAGCTCGTCCTGGCCGGCGTGCGGCGCAGTCAACGTCTCGCTCGACACGCTCGATGCCACGAAATTCGCCGCCATCACCCGCTGGGGCAAGCTCGACCGGGTCCTGGCCGGCATCGAGGCGGCGCGGCGGGCGGGCCTTCGCGTCAAGATCAACGTCGTGGCGCTCAAGGGCGTGAACGAGGACGAGATCGACCGGATGATCGCCTGGTGCGGCGCCGAGGGCTTCGACCTCACGCTGATCGAGACGATGCCGCTGGGCGAGATCGACGGCGACCGCACCGATCAGTATCTGCCGCTGTCGCTCCTCCGCGCCCGCCTCGAGAAGGCGTGGACGCTCGAGGACATTCCCTATCGCACCGGCGGCCCGGCCCGCTATGTCCGGGTCCGGGAGACCGGCGGGCGGCTCGGCTTCATCACGCCGCTGACGCACAATTTCTGCGAGTCCTGCAATCGTGTCCGGGTCACCTGCACCGGCACCATGTACATGTGCCTCGGGCAGGAGGACCGCATCGACCTCAGGGCACCGCTCCGCGCCTCGGAGAGCGACGGGCCGCTGCGCCAGGCGATCCTGGACGGCATCGCCCGCAAGCCCAAGGGCCACGACTTCGTCATCGACCGCCGCCACCAGCGCCCGGCCGTCAGCCGCCACATGAGCGTCACGGGCGGCTGAAGGCCCGACGGCGGCGCGCCCCCGCCGGCGGGCCAGCCGCTCGCGCCCTGCGTCCCGGTCCGGATCGAACGAAGGGCCCCGCGCCTTTCGACGCGGGGCCCTTACCTGAACGGTCGGGTCGTCGGGTGCCTACTGGAAGTTGATCTCGACCCGCCGGTTCTGCGGCTCGCGGACCCCGTCCTTGGTCGGCACCCTGAGGTGCGTCTCGCCGAACCAGCTGATCTTCATCGCGTCGGTCGGCACGCCGAGCTTGGCCAGCGCCGCCGCCACCGACCGCGCCCGCCGCTCCGAGAGCTTCAGGTTGTAGGCGGCGCTGCCGGAGGTGTCGGTATAGCCGGCCAGCACGAGCTGGGGCGACTTGCCGGCCAGGAAGTCCTTGGCCACCTGCTGGAGCACCTGCTGGGCCACCGGGGTGAGGTCGGCGCGGTCCCAGGCGAAGAACACGATGTAGGTGCTGGCCGGCTTGGCGAGCGAGGCCTCGACCTTGCCGATGGCGTCCTCGAACTCGCCCTTGCAGCGGTCGACGCCGGCGGAGCTGCCCCTGGCCGTCTCCCTGAGCCAGCAGTCGAACGCCACCTGGGCGTGGGCGGCGTCGGCGGCATCGGAGCTGCGGCCGCCGGCCTCGAAGGCGCTCATCATGCGGGCCCGGGCCGCGGTCAGCTCGCTCGCCGACGCCTCCGGCAGCCGGCCATAGAGGTCCAGCATGTCGGGCTGGACATTGAGGCCCTTGGCCGAGGCCACCGCCTTGCGGCTGAAATGGGTGATCGCAGGAGAAGTCGACGCCCTTGCTCGAGCTCGTCGACATAGGCGAAATAGCCGCTCCGCAGCCCCTGCGAGAAGGGCGGGCCCTGCGGCTGCCATCGCGCGCGCCGCGTCCACGTCCACCGCATAGAGATAGCCATCGTCGATGAGGATTCGGATCGACACCGCCCCGAGACAGATTGCCGTTGTTCGTCGTGCAGGCCGTCACTGACGATTGCAAGCGCACCCAACAGCATCAAACGGAAGATCATCACCATCGAGGCGTTCCTATCATTCACCTAAGTCGCTATTAGGCCGCCGCCCCGCGGATCAAGTAACGAGCAAACGGAGTCATAGCCGCCGAAACGGTGCCGCCGATAACAAGGGAAATCCATAGGCGAATCAAGGGAATTCTGGACGTCCTGAAAGGCCCGGCCGAGCCTGTTGCCGCTTTCCAACGCCGCGTGTGGCGGCCGTGCGCGCCTCACCGGCGGTCGGCCATCGCGGCCAGGGGCTCGCCCCGATGGGCGAGAAAGCTGCGGACGCGATCGAGACGCTCGACGATCCGGCCGAGCAGGGCCTCGGACGGCTCGCCGATCTCCGCCTCGTGGGCGACGAGGGCCAGATCGGCGGCGCCGAGATTGGCGCTCGCCCCCTTCAGCGCATGCGCCGCCCGCTGCCAGGCGGCCGGCGCGCCCAGGCCCCGGCGCATCTCCTCGACATAGTGGATGGCGCTCGACAGGAAGAGCGAGCCCAGCTCGCGCTCGAGCTGGGCGTCGCCATCCGTGAACGAGCTCAGATGGACCATGTCGATCGGGCTGCTCTTCGACGACAAGAGGACCTCCTCGCCCGCGTCGCCGGGCTCGATCTGGGTCAGCTCGCGGACCGTCTGCACCAGCCGGCCGATGGAGATGGGCTTCTCGAGATAGACCTGCACCCCGGCGCTGCGGCACTCGCGGGCCAGCGCCTCGCGGTCCCAGGCATCGCCGAAGAGGATGGTCGGCACCCCGTCGCCCGGGGCCGCGGCGTCGCGCAGCTGCCTCGCCAGGCCCGTGCCCGGCCCGTCCGGCAGCTGGAGCGCGATCATCACCAGCGCGAACCGCGAATGCGCCAGCATGGCGCGCGCCTCGGCCCCGTCGCCCACCACCGAGACGACGTAGCCGAGCTTCGAGAGAACCATCCTGATCAGCCCCCGGCTCAGCGCCGGGTCGCCTACGATCAGCACCCGCCGGCCGGTTCTCATGCTGACATGGCCAGCCCGTCCCCACGTCTCTTTGGCCCCGCCCGGCAGCGACATTCACTGGAAAGGAGAATTTCGTCAAGAATGTTCTACCCTTAGGCCTCCTTCCCGGCCCGGCCGGCCTCGGCCAGGGCCACGGCCAGCTCCCCCGCCAGACGGGCGTTGGCGAGGATCAGGCTCTCGTTCACGGCGACCGTCCGGCCGCCGCTGCGCCGGGCCAGCTCGGCCAGCAGGAACGGCGTCTCGGCCGGGCCGGCGATGCCCCGGCGCCGGGCTTCCGCCAGGGCCGCCTCGACCAGCGCCAGGACCTCGGCGCCGCGGCAGCGCGCTGTCCGAAGGCGGCGGATTGGCCACGACGACCGCGCTCGGCCAACCCAGCTCCGCCTGGCAGCGCACCAGGCCCGCCAGCGCGGCCAGGCCGTCGACCCGCGGCACGGGAATGCCCGTCTCCCGGCAATAGAATCCGGGGAGGTCGCCCGTGCCGTAGCCGACCACCGTCACGCCGTTGCTCTCGAGCACCTCGATCGTCCGCGGCAGGTCGAGCACGATCTTGGCGCCGCTGCAGACGACGGCCAGCGGGCTGCGGCCGAGCTCGGCCAGGTCGGCCGAGACGTCGAGGCTCGCCTCGCCGCCCCGATGCACGCCGCCCAGGCCGCCCGTCGCCATCACCCGGATGCCGACCCGGGCCGCGGCGAACATTGTGGCCGCCGCGGTCGTCGCCCCGAGGCCCCTGCCGGCCATCGCCCGGGCCAGATCCCGCGTCGAGCATTTGAGGACGTCGTCGGCCAGGGCGATCCGCCGGAGGTCGGCCTCGTCGAGCCCGACCTGGAGCCGGCCCTCGATGACGCCGATGGTCGCAGGCAGCGCCCCGGTGCCGCGCACCTCGGCCTCGATGGCCCGGGCCAGATCGAGATTGCGGGGCCGCGGAATGCCGTGCGCGATCAGCGTCGTCTCGAGCGCCACGACGGGTGCGCCGCCTTCCAGCGCCCGCGCCAGTGGCCCGCTTGTCATGATGGCCGTCATTGCGTTTTCCCTCGGAGGCCAGCATGTATCTCGCCTTCTCCCTGGAACGGCGAGCGATCGAAGGGGCGGGACGAGAGAGACATGCGGCTATGAAGAGCAGCATCGATCATCACGCAGCGCTGATCTACATCATGGTGCTGGTGTCGGTGGCCGAAGGGCAGATCACCGATGCCGAGCTCGAGGTGATGGGCCGCCTGGTCCGGACGCTGCCCGTCTTCGCGACCTTCGAGCGCGATCGGGTCGCCGACATCGGCCAGGAATGCGCCGAGCTGCTCCGTCAGGAGGAGGGCCTCGACATCGCCCTCGACCTGATCGCCAGGGCCCTGCCGGCGCGGCTGCGGGAGACGGCCTATACCCTGGCCTGCGACGTCGCCGCCGCCGACGGCAAGGCGGTCCAGGACGAGCTCCGGCTGCTCGAGATGATCCGCCACAAGCTCGAGATCGAGCGGCTGGTCGCCGCCGCGATCGAGCGCGCGGCGCAGGCCCGCTACCGGGTGGTCTGAGGGGCGAAGCCGCCCGATGCCGGCTCCGGCCGTCGCTTCCGACGCGATCCTGCTGCCCCCCCTTGTCATGGCCGCGGTCGACGCAGCGACGATCGCGGGCGGCATCCCCGGCCTGCGGCTGATGGAGACGGCCGGTCGCGCCGTCACCCGCGCCATCACCGCCGGCTTTCCGCCCCAGCCGACGCTGGTGCTCTGCGGCCCCGGCAACAATGGCGGCGACGGCTATGTGGTCGCCCGCCTGCTCGCCGCCGCCGGGTGGCCGGTGCGTGTCGTCTCCCTGGTCGAGCGGACGGCCCTCAAAGGCGACGCGGCGACCATGGCGGCCGCCTGGGGCGGACCTTTTGCGCTGGCCGCCGCCGGGGACGCCCTCGGCACCGAGGCCCTCGTCGTCGACGCCCTTTTCGGGGCCGGGCTCAGCCGCCCGCTCGACGGGCCCGCCGCCGCCCTCGCCGAGGGCCTGGCCGGCACCGACAAGAGCGTGGTCGCGGTCGACATTCCTTCGGGCGTCGACGGGGCGACCGGCGCGGCGGGCGGGCCGGCCGTGCGCGCCGCCCTGACCGTCACCTTCTGCCGCGCCAAGCCCGGCCACTATCTGCTGCCGGGCCGCCTCCTGGCCGGCCGCCTCGAGATCGCCGACATCGGCATCCCCGAGGCGATCGTCGCCGACCGTCAGACCGGCCTCTGGCGGAACGTCCCGGACCTCTGGCTGGCCCGGCTGCCGCAGCGCACCCCCGAGGCGCACAAATACACCTTCGGCCACGCGCTGGTGGTCGGTGGGCCCGCCGCCACGACGGGAGCCGCTCGGCTGGCCGCCCGCGCCGCGCTCCGTGCCGGCGCGGGCCTCGTGAGCGTCGCCTGCGCCCCCGCCGACCTTTTCGTCTATGCCGCCCATCTCACGGCCGTCATGACCAAGCCGATCGACGGCCCCGCCGGCCTCGGGGCGCTGCTCGGCGACCGGCGCCTGAGCGCGGCGCTCCTCGGCCCGGGGCTGGGCGTGGGCGAGGCCACCGTCGCCCTCGTCGGCACGGCCCTCGCCACCGGCAAGCCCGTCGTGCTCGATGCCGATGCCCTGTCGAGCTTCGCCGGTCGGCCCGAGGCGCTCTTTGCGCTCCTCCACCCGGCCTGTGTCCTGACCCCGCACGACGGCGAGTATGCCCGGCTCTTCCCCGACGCGGGATGCCGCCTCGCCCGCGCCCGGGCCGCCGCGGCCAGGACCGGCGCCATCATCGTGCTCAAGGGCGGCGACACCGTCGTCGCGGCCCCGGACGGCCGGGCGGCGATCCTGGGCCATGCCCCGCCGGCGCTCGCGACCGCCGGGACCGGCGACGTGCTGGCGGGCATCACGCTCGGCCTTCTGGCGCAGGGCGTGCCGGCCTTCGAGGCGGCCGCGGCGGCGGTCTGGCTGCACGCGGGCGCCGGCGCCCTGGCCGGCGACGGCCTGATCGCCGAGGACCTGGCCGACCTGCTGCCGCGGGTCCGCAGCGGGCTCGCCGGCGCCGCGACAGGCCTCTGAGTTCGACGCGACCTTTCTCCCTGTCGTAATTTCTGGTTGAATAGCCTCGGTGGATGTGGCGCGCACGGGGAAGCGGCCCCATGCCGAGCAGCCCGCGGCAGGAGGCTCGTCCGCGCAGCACCCGCCATCGGCCCTTCGGCGACAAGGACGAGCCGGGCGCCGGCCGTGGGCCGGGCCGGCAGGCTCGCAACGGCGGGCGGAGGAACGACGGTGATGCCAGGCCGGCTGAGAGGGATCACGGCAGGCGCGCGCGAGGCGAGGCTCGGCCGCGGCGGCGGGTCTCCCGCGCCGGCGGCCGGGACGGGGTGCTGCGCCCGGTTCCGGTGAGCCCCCGCATGCCCCGGCGATCCGACCTCGACCTGGTGCTCGACCTCGCGGCGGAGGGCTGCCTGCTTCTCCGCCGCCGCGGCCCCCTGCGCCCGCCCCCCGAGATCGTCTACGCCAACCGCCGCCTCACCCTGCTCACCGGCCACGCGATCGAGCGCCTCGTCGGCCGCAGCCTGCGCGTGCTGCGGCCCGCCCGCCGGCCGCCCGACCGCTTCCCGGAGCTCCTAGAGGCGAGCGCCCTCGGCCGCCCGTTCGAGGGCCCGATGCCGCTCAGGACGGCCGCCGACGGCGACCGGCCCTTCGAGGTGCGCCTGCACCCCCTGGGCGGGCCCGGCGACCCGCAGGCCCTGTTCGTCGCCCCGGCGCCCGACCAGGCCGTGGCGGACGGCGGCGTCGCCCAGCTCGTCGGCGCGGCCAGGAGCCTGGCCGGCCTCGTCGGGGAGGCCCTCTACGTGTCGCGGGTCGAGGACGACCTCAGGCTGACGCTGGTCTGGGCCGACGCCCGCTTCGCCGAGCTCACCGGCTACACGCCCGACGCCCTGGCGGCGAGCGGCGGCTACCAGGCGCTGGTCCCGGCCGACGACCTCCCCCTGCTGCGCCGCCGCAACCAGGCCCTGCTCGGCGGCGAGGGCGGCGTCGCCCGCTACCGGCTGCGGACCCGGGCGGGGCGGATCCGCCGGGTCCGGGACACGGCGCGGGCCATCGCCCCGGGCGGCGACACCCTGGTCGGGGCCGTGCTCGGCACCCTGGCCGACGACGGGCGGGCCTCGGCCGAGCGGAGCGAGGCGGCTCAGGAGCGGCTCGCCGCCCTGCTCGGCCGGCAGCTCCAGCGCCTCGTCTGCCTGGTCGACGACCGCGGCCTGGTGAGCTGGGCCAGCCCCGAGCCCCCGACGCCGCTGGCCGATGCGGTGCGCGGCCTCGTCCAGGCCGATCCCGAGCTCCTGCTGCCGCCGCGTCTCGCCGACGACTGGCTGGATCTGGTCGACCGGGCCTTCGCCGGCGCCGAGGCCGCGACCGGCCGGCTCGACTGGCCGCTGGGCCGGAACGACGCCACCGTCGAGGTCACGATGGTGCCGGTCGACGAGGACCGCGCCCTGGCCCTGATCGGCCCGGTCGACGCCCCGGCCGCGGGCTCCGCCGGCGGGGCGCCCCCGGCCGCCGGCCCGGCCGTGCCGCTCGCCGCCGTGGCGGCCCTGGGCTCGCCGCTGATCGTGCTCGCGGCGGACGGACGGATCCTGGAGGCGGGCGAGGCGGCCGCGGCGCGCCTGGGCCTCCCGGGCCAGGCCCTGGCCGGGCGCGCTCTCGTCGAGGAGGCGGCCGGGCCGGCGCACCGGGCCCCCCTCGAGGCGGCGCTCGCCGCCGCCCTGGCCCTGCCGGGATCGCCCGTCGAGGTCGAGCTGGCTCTGGACGGTCGGCGCTGGCCCGTCACGGCCCTGCTCGCCCGGCTCTGCGCCGTTCCGCCGACGCCGGGGGGCCAGCCGATGGTGCTGGCCCTCCTGCTCGAGCCGCCGCCGGCAGCGCCGCCCCGGGTCTCGGCCCTGCCCGACGCCGTCCTGCTCGAGGCCATCCTCGAGAGCCTGCCCGACGCCGTGCTCACGGTCGACGCTTCCGGCATCGTCGACTGGATGAGCGCCTCGGCCGAGCGGATGTTCGGGCGGCGCGGCCAGACGCTGGTGGGGCGCTCGATCGAGCCGCTGTTCGAGGGCGCCGACGCCGACGGCCGGCGCCTCCTCGACGGCCTCGTCGGCGAGTGGCCGGCCGGCGGCGGGGTCCGCGAGCTCAGGGCCCGAAGGGCGAGCGGCGAGCTCTTTCCCGTCGAGGTGACCGGCCGGTCCTTCGGCGAGGAGCGGCGCCGCTTCGCGCTCGTGGTGCGGGATCTCACGCTGCGCCTGCACACCGAGGCGACGCTCGCCAATCTCGCCTATCACGACGCGCTGACCGGGCTGCCCAACCGGCTCCTGTTCCACGACCGCCTGGCCCAGGCGGTGGAGCGCGGCCGGCGCACCCGGCAGATGTTCGCCGTGATCCTGGTCGATCTCGACCGCTTCAAGCTCATCAACGACTCGCTCGGCATGGAGAAGGGCGACCATGTCCTCAAGGCCGTGGCCGACCGGCTGTCGCTCACGGTGCGCAAGGGCGACACGGTGGCCCGCCTCGGCGGCGACGAGTTCATGCTGCTGCTGGCCGGCACCGAGTCCGCGGAGGCGGTGGCGACGGTCGCCCAGAAGCTGCTCGACGCGCTGCGCCCGCCCCTGGCCGTCGACGGCCACGAGCTGACCACGACGGCCAGCATCGGGGTGGCGCTCTTCCCGCACGACGGCGACACGCCCGAGACCCTGGTCAAGAACGCGGACACCGCCCTCTCGCGCGCCAAGGAGCAGGGCCGCAACCACTTCCAGCTCTACACCACCGACATGAACGCCATGGCGTTCGAGCGGCTGATGCTCGAGAGCCGCCTCAGGCGGGCGCTCGAGCATGGCGAGCTGGTCGTCTACTACCAGCCGCAGGCGAGCCTCGAGACCGGGGCGATCGTCGGCGTCGAGGCGCTCATCCGCTGGATCGACCCGGTCCTGGGCCTGGTGCCGCCCGGCGACTTCATCCCGCTCGCCGAGGAGACCGGGCTCATCGTCCCGATCGGCGCCTGGGTGCTGCGCACGGCCTGTGCCGAGATCGTCCGCTGGCAGCGACGGCTCGGCCGCCCGGACCTCAGGGTGGCCGTCAACCTCTCGGCCCGGCAGTTCCAGCAGGCCGATCTCCTGGACCTGATCCAGACGACGCTGGCGGACACCGGGCTCCCGGCCGGCACCCTCGAGCTCGAGATCACCGAGAGCGTCGTGATGCGCGACGCCACCATCTCGGTGCGCCGCCTGAAGGAGCTGACGGGCCTGGGCGTGCATCTGGCGATCGACGATTTCGGCACGGGCTATTCCTCGCTGGCCTACCTCCGCACCTTCCCGATCCGCTCGCTCAAGATCGACCGGACCTTCATCCGGGACATCGACCGCGACCCCGAGTCCGCCACCCTGGCCCAGGGCGTCGTCGGGCTAGGCCGCAGCCTGGGCCTCCGGCTCATCGCCGAAGGGGTCGAGACACCCCGCCAGCTCGAGATGCTGAAGGGCTACGGCTGCCAGGAGATGCAGGGTTTTTTGCTCAGCCGGCCGGTTCCGGCCGAGGAGGCGCTGGCCATCCTGAAGGAGGGCCGGACGCTGGCCGACGTCGCCGGCTGACGCCGCCCTCTTGTGGTACGACACCCGTGCCGGATCAGTAGAGACCGGGCGTCTGGCCGCCGTCGACCGCGATCGCCGTGCCCTGGATGTGCCGCGCCCGCCCCGAGCAGAGGAAGAGCGCCAGCTCGGCGATGTCCTCGGGCTGGCCGAGGCGCTTGAGCCCGGACTCCTCGATCTGCCGGGCGCGGACCTCCTCGACCGTGCGCCCGGTCGCCGCCGCCCGCTGGGCGAAGAGCTGCTCGACCCGCTCGGTCTGGGTGAGGCCCGGCAGGATGGCGTTGACGTTGACGCCCGCCCGCTTGCCGAGGCCGGCCAGGGCCTTCGTGAAGTTGGCCATGGCGGCGTTGACGGCACCGCCGATCATGAAGCCCGCATCGGGCGTGCGGGCGGCCCCGCCATTGATGTTGACGACATGCCCGCCCGCCGCTTCCAGCATCGGCCAGAAGAGCCGGCAGAGGCGGACACAGCCGAAGAACTTGAGGTCGAAGCCGTCGCCCCAGAGCTCGTCCGGCAGGTCGAGAAAGGCGCCGGCCCGGGTCGCCCCGGCCGAGTTGACCAGGATGTCGCACCGGCCGTGCCGCTGTGCCACCGCCGCGTGCAGGCTCTCGCAGCCCGCCAGGGTCCGCAGATCGGCCGCATGGACCATCGGCGTCCGCCCCGTCGCGGCGGCGATGGCGTCCCGCGCCGCCTCGAGATTTTTCGGCGTGGCCGCCGCGATCACCGTCTCCGCCCCCTCCCTGGCGAAGGCCAGCGCGATGCCCCGCCCGATGCCCCGGCTCCCGCCGCTGACGACCACGACCTTGCCTGCGAGCTCTTCCGCCATGTGCCCTCTCCTCTGCTCCACCCGACCGACCCGCCCTCGACACGGCCGAGCGTCGACAGGATCAGGCGAGGGTCCGACGGTGACGGCGGGCGGTCAAGGCGGGACGCCCCCGGATGAATCCCACCGGCCGCCCACGCCGCCATGTAGTCTCCGCACGCCCTCGCGGCCGCGAGACATGAGAAATACGTCATTGACGGATCCGGGGCGCACCATCCGGGAGCGACCGGCCGGCGACCGACAGCTCGGACCGGACGGGCGACCGATCCGCCGGACGGGTGCTCGGCGCGAATGACGCTGGCGCACGGTGACGGCCCTGCTAGTCTGTTCGCCTGCAAGGAGATCAAGGCTGCGGAGCTGGCGCGACCACGGCGCCTGAAGGGGTTGCGATGGACGGCGCGCAGGACATCGACGCGATCAATCGGCGGGCCTGGAAGTCGCGGGACGCGCAGAGCCAGTTCGCGACACTGGCGGGCTGGACCGATCCCGGCGAGCGCCGGGCCACGGCCCGGGTGGCCGAGGAGGCCCGGGGCAAGCCGATCCTCGACATCGGCGTGGGCGGCGGCCGGACCACCGCCATCCTCCGCGAGATCAGCACCGACTATGTGGGCATCGACTACACGCCCGAGATGGTCGAGCTGTGCCGCAGCAACCACCCGTGGGCGCGCATCGAGCACGGCGACGCCCGCGACCTTTCCGCCTTTCCCGACGGCTCGAAATTCCTGGTGGTCTTCAGCTTCAACGGCATCGACGCGGTCGACTACGAGGACCGGATGAAAATCCTGCGCGAGGTCCACCGCGTCCTCCAGCCGGGCGGCCTCTTCATCGTCTCGGCCCACAACCGGGAGGGCCCGGGCCATCGCGAGCAGCTCGGCCTCGGCATGCTCCATCTCACCGCCCATCCCCTGAAGCTCGGCTGGCGCGTCCTCAACTTCGCCCTCTTCGCCTCCGCGTCCTTCCTCAACCATCGGCGGCACCGCCGGCTCAATCGCGAGTTCGAGGGCTACTCGATCAGGAACGCCGCCGCCCACAATTTCGGCATCGTCATCGTCTACACGACCTTCGAGGAGCAGAAGCGCCAGCTCGCCTCCGTGGGCTTCAGGACCGAGGCCGTGTACGACAACGAGGCCGGCCGCCTCGTCGACGAGGGCACCCCGAAGGAAAAGATATTCTGGTTCCACTTCGTGGCCCGCAAGCCCCTGGAGCCGGCGCCCGTCCACCTCTGCTAGGGCCGAGCGGCGGCCGCCCGGGGCTCTCAGTGGGCGAGATCGGCGCCCTCGGTCCGCGGCCCGGCTTGGCAGCGGCCGACCGAGCCCGGGGCACAGATCGTCTTGCCGTCGACCCAGCGGGCACCGGAGAGCTCGGCCCGCAGCAGGTCGGCGCCGTCGAGGAGCGCATCGGTGAGGTCGGCGCGCTCGAGGTCGCTGGCGTAGAGGTGGGCGCGCTCGAGGCTCGCCCGGCGCAGCGAGGCGCCGGAGAGATCGGCGTTGGTGAGGTCGGCCTCGGTGAGATTGGCGCCGTCCAGGACGGCGCTGACCAGCTTCGTGGAGACGAGCTTGGCGCCGCGGAGGTCGGCGCCCGCGAGCACCGCCCCGCTGAGGTCGGCGCGCTTGAACGAGACGCCCCGGAGATCCGCCCTGCTGAGGTCGACGCCGCTCAGGTCCTGCCCGTCGACGAGGCAGCGGCGCCACTGGACGCCCGGGCCCGCCGTGTCCGTGCAGTCCGCCAGCGCCCCGGGCGCGCCCAGCCCCAGGCAGGCGAGCCCTACCAGGGCGGCGGCCAGCGCGGCACCCAGCCCGCCGGCCGCCGGACGGCGCCGGGCCTGCACCGCTAGTCCCCGAGCACGGCCGGGAAATGGCGCCGGATCGCCTGGTCGAGATCGCTCATCGACGCCTCACTACCCTGATCCCGCACCGAGGTCACGGCGAAGCCGGCGAGGCCGCAGGGCACGATGCCCGAGAAATGCTCGAGGTCGGGGTCGAGATTGATCGCCACGCCATGGAAGGTCACCCAGTGCCGCACGCGCACGCCGATCGCCGCGATCTTGGCCTCCGGGCGCCCCGGCCGGGCCACCCAGATGCCGACCCGCCCCTCGCGCCGCTCGCCCCGGATGTCGAGGTCGCCGAGCGCCTGGATGACCAGCTCCTCGAGCCGCCAGACATGACGCCTGAGGTCGCGGTCGCGCCGGCCCAGGTCCCGGATCACGTAGACCACCCGCTGGCCCGGCCCGTGATAGGTGAAGCGCCCGCCGCGCCCGGTCCGGTGCACCGGGAAGCGGAGCGGCGTCAGCAGCTCGCCCTCGGCGGCGCTGGTGCCGGCGGTGTAGATGGGCGGATGCTCGAGCAGCCAGACCAGCTCGTCGGCCTCGCCCGCCCGCACCGCCGCGACCCGCTCCTCCATCTGGCGCACCGCCGCCTCGTAGTCGACGGGCCCGTCGCTCAGACGCCATTCGCTGCGGGTGGTCAGGGCCAGCATCCTGCTCTTGTCACGGTCGGGGGCATTTGATAGATCGCGGGTCCTCGAGCGCGGGGCACGCGCCCGAGGACATAGTGCGGTCGTGGCGGAATTGGTAGACGCGCCAGCTTGAGGGGCTGGTGGCCGAAAGGCCGTGGAAGTTCGAGTCTTCTCGACCGCACCAAATCGCTCAGCCGGTCACCATCCTCTGCTCCGCGCGTCGGCGCGCCTCGACCTCGCGCCCGGCCCGCGTCAGCGCGCCACCACCTTGCGGTAGAGATGCCAGGTGGCGTGGCCGAGCACCGGCATCACGACGATGAGCCCGAGAAGCAGCGGGATGGCGCCGATCACGAGGCCCGTGGCGACGATCAGGCCCCAGAGCGCCATCGGGCCGGGGTTCTCGCGCACCGCCCGGACCGAGGTCGAGATCGCCGTGCCGAGGCCCACGTCGCGGTCGAGCAGCAGCGGGAAGGAGACGACGCTGATGGTCAGCACCAGGACGGCGAAGCAGAAGCCGACGCCGATGCCGAGGACGATCATCGCCCAGCCCGGCCCGGTCCCGAGCACGTCCCGGAGGAAGGAGCCGATCGAGGCCGGCTTCTCGGTGCCGAGCGTGGCGGCGAAGATCCCGTAGGCCACGGCCAGCCACACCAGGAAGATGGCGAGGAGCAGAAGGCCCAGCACGAGGATGGCGCCGAAGGCCGGCGCCTTGACCACGCCGAAGGCATCGCCCCAGCCGATCTCGACCCCCTGCTCGCGCCTGCGGCTCATCTCGTAGAGGCCGATCGCCGCCACCGGGCCGATCAGCGCGAAGCCGGAGGCCAGCGGAAAGATCAGCGGCAGCATCTCGTAGCCGAAGGCCAGGCGCGCCAGCACGAGGCCGGCCAGGGGATAGATCAGGCAGAGGAAGATGACGTCGGTCCGGTAGGCCGCGAAGTCGGCCAGCCCCTTGGCCAGCGCGTCCCTGATGTCCTCCGTCCCGATCCTCCGCACCACCGGCGGCGCCTCGCTGTCGGCGAGGCTCCCGCCGAGGGACTGGCTGGCCCGCCCCACCGCCACGTTGGCGTTGGCGAGCTGGTCCAGGCTCCATTCGACGGGGTTTCGGATGTGGTCGTGAGTGGCCATGATGAGCTCTCCCTGGCCTCTGCGGCGCAGGGTCCCGAGCTCCCGTGGCGGGACATCCGAGCCGGCCGCCCGCCTCGAGGGAGCCGTGACCCATCCTATAAGCTAGCATGGACCTCAGGCGGTTTCACCTCCCGATCCGGTGATCCGCCCCGGCGGCAGCCGGTGCCGCCAACACCAAGGAGGAACGAGCGATGCCGGAAAGGTTCGACGCGCTGATCATCGGCACCGGCCAGTCCGGCCCGTCCCTCGCCGACCGCCTGACCCGGGCCGGCTGGCGGGTCGCCATCGTCGAGCGCAAGCTCTTCGGCGGCACCTGCGTCAATACCGGCTGCATTCCCACCAAGACGCTGGTCGCCAGCGCCCAGGCGGCCCATGTGGCACGCCGCGCCGCCGAGTTCGGCGTCGTGCTCGACGGGCCCGTCCGGGTCGACATGGGCCGCATCAAGGCCCGCAAGGATGCGGTCGTCCGCCTGTCGAACAAGGGCGTGGAGGGCTGGCTGCGCGGCATGGAGCGATGCACGGTCTATACCGGGCACGCCCGCTTCGAGGGGCCGACAAGGGTCCGGATCGGCGAAGAGCTGATCGAGGCCCCGAAAATCTTCATCAATGTCGGCGGGCGCGCCTCGCTGCCGCCGCTTTCCGGCCTCGACGCCGTCCCCTACCTCACCAACGCGACCATGATGGAGGTCGACTTCCTGCCCGAGCATCTGGTCATCGTCGGCGGCAGCTATATCGGGCTCGAGTTCGGGCAGATGTATCGCCGCTTCGGCAGCAGGGTGACGATCATCGAGCGCCAGCCCCGCCTGGTCGAGCGCGAGGACGAGGATGTCTCCACGGCGATCCGCGGGATCCTCGAGGACGAAGGCATAAACGTCTGCACCGGCGCCGACTGCCTCGGCTTCGAGGCCCGGAACGGCCGCATCGTGGCGCGGGTCACCTGCGCCGGCCGCCCGGAGGAGATCACGGGCTCGCACCTCCTGGTCGCGGCCGGCCGCCGCCCCAACACCGACGATCTCGGCCTGGAGAAGGCCGGCATCGAGACCGACGACCGCGGCTACATCAAGGTCGACGGCAAGCTCAAGACCAATGTGCCGGGCATCTGGGCCATGGGCGACTGCAACGGCCAGGGTGCGTTCACCCACACATCCTACAACGACTTCGAGATCGTCGCGGCCAATCTCCTCGACGACGACCCGCGCGACCTCGCCGACCGCATCACCGCCTATAATCTCTATATCGACCCGCCGCTCGGCCGCGCCGGCCTGACCGAGGCGCAGGCACGCGGCTCCGGCAAGAGGGTGCTGATGGCCAAGATGGCCATGGAGCGGGTCGGCCGCGCGGTCGAGCGCAGCGAGACCAAGGGCTTCATGAAGATCCTGGTCGACAGGGACACGGACCGGCTCCTCGGCGCCGCGCTCCTCGGCATCGGCGGCGACGAGATCATCCACTCGCTGCTCGACATCATGTACGCCGAGGCGCCCTACACGGTCATCCGGCGCGCCATGCACATCCACCCGACCGTCTCGGAGCTGATCCCGACGATGCTGGGAAGCCTCGAGCCGCTCGCCTGAGGCAGCGGTTCCGGAGCCGCCCGATGCGTTTCCGTCCGAGCGCCTGGATGTCCGGAGCCATGCGGCCGTCCCTGCCCCGGCTCGCGATCCCGAGCGTCGATCTGCGGGGTCCGTCGAGGGCCGGCGCATGGCCCTCGGCGCCGAGCTCGCTCCCGGAGGCGCGCGCGATCATGCAGCGCATCCTGGTCGAGAACGTGCTGCCCTTCTGGCTCGGCGGCGGACTGGACCCGGCCGGCGGCTACCGGCTGGATTGCGACGTGCACGGGCGCTGGTCGGATGGCGGCCGCAAGCGCCTGGTGCCACAAGCCCGCACGCTCTGGCTCTTCGCCCGCCTGATGGCGGGCGGCGACCGCTCCGCCGAGGTGGCAGCGCTGGCGCGGCAGGGCTTCCTCGTCCTCCTCGAGCGCTTCTGGGACCCGAAGAACGGCGGCTTCCACTGGGAGCTGGACGCCGAGGGCGGCCGGCCGACCAGGCCCGACAAGCAAGCCTACGGGCAGGCGCAGGCCCTCTACGCGCTCGGCCAGTACGCGCTCGCCACCGGCTGCCGCGAAGCGCTCGATCTCGCCCGGGCCACCTTCGAGCTCCTGGAAGATCGATTCCACGACGCCGACCATCCCGGCTATCACGAATTTTTTCGCTCCGATTGGGCAGCTGTCCCGGCAGGGCAGGTCGACTATCTGGGGATGCCGGCGGGGCTCAAGACGGCGAACACGCACCTGCACCTCCTGGAAGCCGTCACGGTCTATCTTCGACTGACCCGGGACCAGCGGGCCCGGCGTCGTCTGACCGAGCTGGCCGAGATCGTCGGTGGCGCGGCCCTGCACCCGACCCATCCGACCCTGCTCGATCGGCACGAGCGCGACTGGAGGCCCGAGGCCGTCGCTCGGGGCGAGGTCGCGTCCTACGGCCACGACCTCGAGGCGATCCATCTGCTCAGCGTCGCCGACACCGAGCTGGGCCTCCCGGACGGTCATCGCCTGGACCTTTACCGGCGACTGTTCGACCATGCCGTGCGATGGGGCGAGGACGAGGTCGCGGGTGGCTTCTGGGCCGGCGGCACGCCGGGCCGCCCGGCCAGTGACCGCCGGAAGATCTGGTGGGTCCAGGCGGAAGCGATCCTCGCCATGCTCGAGCTGCACCGGCTGACCGGCGATCGGGACGTCGTCGAGGCATTCCTGCGCACGCTGGGCTGGATACGGCACGGGCAAGTGGACTGGGCCAAAGGCGAATGGCACGCCGAGGTGAGGCGCGACCGCGCCTACGGCCCGAAGGCGGGCCCCTGGAGAGGCCCCTACCACACGGGCCGCGCACTGATCGACGGCCTGGCGATCCTGGACCGGATCATCGGCGGGACGTGAGCCGAGCCCGACCCGACAGGTTCGACCCGTCCGCTGGACCCGGATCGAGCTTCAGCGTCGTCGGGAGAGGAAGCGCCCTGGCTCCGCTTGACCGAGCAACGGCGTGGGCGCACGGTGAGCGGTCGAGCGCATCCGGGCAATGTTGGCTCGGAGCCAGCGGGACGAGAGGAGAAACGACGTGCCGATGGTCGTCGCGACCCACGCCGTGGGTGATATGGACACTTGGCTTCGGGGCGGTGACGAGCGCAAAGCGTTGTTCAAGAAATTCTGCTCGGGCTACCGGATCCTCAGGCACGTCGACGAGGATCGGGTATCTCTCGTCTGGGAAGGCGTCGACCTCGAGAAGATGCGGGCCTTGCTCGGCTCAGCCGAGGGCCAGGCGTCGAAGGCGAAGCACACCGTCATCGACCCGATCGAGCTCTATGTCGAGATCGACGGCGGGACGTGATTTGCCGGCAGCCGATCGGCCCCATGGGCGCCGGGAAGTCGGGTCGGGTATCTCCCTGACCGTCCTCTCACGGATGGAGTTCGTCTGCGCTGCGACAGAAGAAGACTGCCGTCAGCCGAGTTCGGAGCAAGGGGAGTTGAAGCGCCTCCCGGGCGGCCGGCGGGACATCACGGAGCGAGCGGGCTGACCGGCGTCGGCCGACACCGCCTCGGGCGACGCGCGGCGAGTTTTTGGCCCAAGGAGATCGGGTCCGAGAGCAGGCCCTAGTCTATCCGCACGGACGCCGGCTTGAACTTCACGCCCGAAACCGTGTTCGCGTCCGGCACCGGGCGGGCGACGCGGCCCTTGAGCCAGCAGCGGCCGGTCGGCCCCTGCACGCCCGGACGCACATAGGTCCAGGACGAGCACATGCCCTCCTGGCCACACGTGGCCTCGCAGCTTGCCCAGCTGTTCGTATTGAAGTTCCTGTAGTCGGACCCCGGGCGGTTGATCTTGCCCTCTGCCTTCAGATCGCCTTTCGCGATGAACTCGCGTGGCGCCGAATCGCAGCATGGATCCTTGACGATGGGCGGCAGGGACGACTTCAGCCAACAGTGCCCGCTCGGGCCTTGGATCCCCGGCTTGACCCACGTATAGGCTTGGCACTGGGACTCCCCGCCGCAGGTCGTCCTGCACACGAATGCGGAGGGCGCGTCGAAGTTGGCATAGTCTCTCCCCGGCAGATTTGTTCCATCGACTGCGAGGGCCGGCCAAGAAGCCACCGTCAGCGCAATCGCGATGAAGTGAGCGCGCATCGCACATCTCCTGGCGAAGGTCGACCGGCTACTCTCGTCTTGAAGGGGCAGGCTCGGCTATGACAAACAGCACACGGGGCCGCCAAGTGGCGTCTGCGCGCCCGGGCGCCGAGTTGGGCCGCATGGCCGCCACTGTGACGAGGAAGAGGCCGAAAGCCTGAGATCGGCGGAGAAGGCCGCTCGCCGATCCGGCTCGTTCGGAGTGTGGTCGAGCCCGGACCCTCGGCCGAAGCGGCCCTTCACCCCGCTCCCGCCCGCTTGCGTCGCCCCCCGCATTGACCTACCACCGGCTGCCGCGGCCGGGCTTCGGGGAGGGGCGCTTCATGGCGGATCGACGGGACGAGGAGGCGCTCGACTATCATCGGCTGCCGACCCCGGGAAAGCTCGCGGTGGTGGCCACCAAGCCGCTCGCCACCCAGCGCGACCTCTCGCTCGCCTACTCGCCGGGCGTGGCCCTGGCCTGCCTGGAGATCGTCCGGGACCCCGTCACCGCGGCCGAGCTGACCTCGCGCGGCAATCTCGTGGCGGTCGTCACCAACGGCACGGCCGTGCTGGGCCTGGGCGCCATCGGCCCGCTCGCCGGCAAGCCCGTGATGGAGGGCAAGGCCGTCCTCTTCAAGAAGTTCGCCGGCATCGACGCCTTCGACATCGAGATCGCCGAGACCGATCCCAAGAAGCTGGTGGAGATCGTGGCGGCGCTCGAGCCCACCTTCGGCGCCATCAACCTCGAGGACATCAAGGCGCCCGAATGCTTCGAGGTCGAGGCGCGCCTCAGGGAGCGGATGCGCATCCCCGTCTTTCACGACGACCAGCACGGCACCGCCATCATCGTGGCGGCGGCGATCAGGAACGGCCTCGTCGTCACCGGCAAGCGCCTCGAGGATGCGCGGATCGCCGTCTGCGGCGCCGGGGCCGCGGCACTCGCCTGCCTCGACCTGCTGGTGGCGCTGGGCGCCCAAAAGGAAAAAATCCTCGTCACGGACGTCGAGGGCGTCGTCTATGCCGGCCGCACCACGCTCATGGACCCGCACAAGGCCCGCTACGCCCGGGAGACCCAGGCCCGGACCCTGGCGGACGCGGTCGAGGGCGCCGACATCTTCCTCGGCCTCTCGGCCCCGAACGTGCTGACCGCCGAGATGGCGGCCACCCTGGCCGACCGGCCCCTCATCCTGGCGCTGGCCAACCCGACGCCCGAGATCGACCCCGAGGTCGCCCGGTCGGTCAAGCCGGACGCCGTCATCGCCACGGGCCGCAGCGATTTTCCCAACCAGGTCAACAACGTCCTCTGCTTTCCTTTCATCTTTCGCGGCGCCCTCGACGTCGGCGCCACCACCATCAACGAGGCCATGAAGGTGGCCTGCGTCGAGGCCATCGCCGGCCTCGCCCGGGCCACCACGCCCGAGGGGGTGAGCGCCGTCTACGGCGTCGAGCAGCTCGTCTTCGGGCCCGACTACATCATCCCCAAGCCGTTCGATCCGAGGCTGATCGTCGAGGTGCCGCTGGCGGTGGCGAGGGCCGCCATGGAGAGCGGCGTCGCCACCCGGCCGATCGCCGATCTCCACGCCTACCGCCAGAGCCTCACCCAGCGGGCCTACCGTTCGGGCCTGATGATGCGCCCGCTCTTCGACCTCGCCCGCAGCGACCCGCAGCGGCTCGTCTACACGGACGGCGAGGAGGAGCGCGTGCTGCGGGCGGCGCAGACGGTCGTCGACGAGGGCCTCGCCCGGCCGATCCTGATCGGCCGGCCCGACGTCGTCGAGACGCGGATCGAGCGGCTCGGTCTCCGCCTCCGGGCCGGCCGCGACTTCGAGCTCTGCAACCCGGACAGCGACCCCCGCTACAACGACTATGTGGCGCTCTATCTGGAACGCATGGGCCGGCGCGGGATCACGCCGCAGCACGCCCGCGAGGTCGTCCGCACCCGGCGCACCGTGATCGGCGCCATCATGCTCCGGCGCGGCGAGGCCGACGCCATGCTGGCCGGCCCGGTCGGCTCGTTCGACAGCCACCTCCGCCACATCTGCGGCTTCATCGGCCTCATGCCGGGCGTCGAGCAGGCCTCGACCGTCCATGCGCTGGTGCTCGACCAGGGGGCCCTCTTCATCGCCGACACCCACGTGGCCTACGATCCGCCGGCCGCCTGCATCGCCGAGACGACGCTCCGGGCGAGCGAGGTCGTGCGCCGTTTCGGCATCGAGCCCAAGGTGGCCCTCCTCTCCCACAGCAATTTCGGCAGCGCCGACACGGCGTCGGCCCGGAAGATGCGGGAGGCCCTCGGGATCGTGGTCGAGCAGGCGCCGGACCTCGAGGTCGACGGCGAGATGCACGCCGACGCCGCCCTCTCGGAGGTGGTCCGCGGCCGGCGCCTCCCGGCCTCCCGGCTGACCGGCCGCGCCAACCTGCTGGTCATGCCGAGCCTGGACGCCGCCAACATCGCGTACAACCTCCTGACGGCCGTCACCGGGGTCATCTCGATCGGGCCCATCCTCGTCGGGCCGGCCCTGCCGGCGCACATCGTCACCGGCTCGGTCACGGCCCGCGGCATCGTCAACATGAGCGCCGTCGCCTGTGGCGACGCGATCGCCCGCGCCGGGCAGGCACAGGCCCCGGGCACGCCGGGGGCATGACCGGAGCGGAGTCGGACGGCACCGAGCAGGGGCCGCTCGAGCTCGGCGACGAGCTGATCCGCGCCGTCCGCGACGCCCTGGACGCCGGCGAGAGCGAGCGTGCGGCGGCGCTGGCCCTGTCCCTGCACGTGGCCGACCTCGCCGACCTCCTGGAGCAGCTCCAGCCCGACCGGCGCGCCACCCTGGTCCGTGCGATCGGCCCGCGGCTCGATCCCGACACCTTCGTCCACCTGGCCGAGGAGGTCCGGGACGAGCTGCTCGAGGCGCTGGACGCGCGCAGCATCGCCCGGGTGGCGGCCGAGCTCGAGACCGACGACGCGGTCGCCCTGCTGAGCGACCTCGAGCCGGCCGAGCAGATGGCGATCCTGTCCCGCCTGCCGGCCGCGGACCGGACCGCCATCCAGGAGGGTCTGGCCTTCCCGGAGGAGAGCGCCGGCCGCCTGATGCGGCGGGAGGTGGTGGCCGTGCCCGACTACTGGGCGGTCGGCCAGGCCATCGACTATCTCAGGAGCGCGGTCGAGCTGCCGGAGACCTTCTACGACATCATCCTGGTCGACCCGCGCTACCGCCCGGTCGGCGCCGTGCCGCTCAGCCGCATGCTGCGCAGCCCGCGACCGCGGCTCCTGAAGGAGCTCGAGCAGCACGAGCTCAGGCTGATCGAGCCCACGACGGACCAGGAGCAGGTGGCCTTTCTCTTTCGCCAGTACGGGCTGGTCTCGGCCCCGGTGGTCGGCGCCGACGGCCGCCTGCTGGGCGTCATCACGGTCGACGACGTGGTCGACGTCATCGAGGAGGAGGCCGAGGAGGACATCCTGCGGCTGGGCGGCGTCTCGGGCACCGGCATCTTCGCCCCGCCCTGGCGCACCAGCCTCGACCGCCTGCCCTGGCTCGTCGTCAATCTCGGCACCGCCATCCTGGCCTCCGCGGTCATCGCCCAGTTCCAGGGCGCCATCGCCCGCCTCGTCGCCCTGGCCGTGCTGATGCCGATCGTCCCCTCGATGGGCGGCAATGCCGGGACGCAGACGCTCACCGTCGCGGTCCGGGCGCTCGCCGTGAAGGAGCTGACCCCGAGCAACGCCGCCCGCATCTTCCTGAAGGAGCTGCTGGTCGGAGCCGCCAACGGCATCGTCTTCCTCGTGGTCGGCGCCGTCCTCGTCCTGGTCTGGTTCCACGATCCCCGGCTGGCCCTGGTCTTCGGCCTCGCCATGGTCTGCAACCTCGTCGCCGCCGGGATCGCCGGCGTCGGCATCCCCCTCGTCCTGGATCGTCTGGGCTTCGATCCGGCCATCGCCTCCAGCGTCTTCGTGACGACGGTCACGGACATCGTCGGCTTCTTCGCCTTCCTCGCCCTCGCCGTCGTTTTTCTCCTGTAGCCAGGGGCAGCGGTGCCCCTGGCTCGACGTGCAACGGCCGGGGCACAGCGGAGCAGTGGATCCGTGACGGCAAACACGCGCGGCGTTGGACGCGGGTGTCCTGCCGCTCCTTCCACGGCCATGCGATCCGGCTGCCGCTGCTCGCGCTCGCCTGCAACCTGGCCGGCCTCCTGCGCGGCCTCGCGCTGCCTGACGAGGTGGCGCGCCGGTCGCTGACCACGCTGCGCGAGAAGCCCGTGAAGATCGGCGCCCCGGATCGTCAGGCGCGGGCGCTGTCTCGTGTCCCAGCAGGCCGAGGTTGCCGTGCCACGGGCGCTGCTCGCCGCGATTCCGAGCCGGATAGGCCGGCTGCGGGGGCCGCCCACGGGAGTGGCCTGACAGGAGCGAGCCGCGGGGCGACCGGAGCCGAGGGGAGAGCCATGCGCCGGAGATCGGGGGCAGACCTGTGATGAATATCACAGCGTCATACTTAAGCGCATGCTATTCTAAAAATACTGAGTGACAGACAGCGACGGGTGGGGCCGCCGATAGTGTCGCAATAAGCTGAGCCCTCCGGCTGGAGGCCGCTTGGCCCAGTGCGCGGATCCCCCGGCGACAGACATAACTTTAATACACTGTCACTGTAACCTGCACGGGAGGAGGACGCATCAATGGAATACCTGCAACGTCGAGACGTCTTGTTGGGCAGCGGTGCCGCCGCAGGCATCATGCTGCTGGACAGCCATAAGTTCGCTTTGGCTGCGCAGGCAGAGGGCCAACTCATCCCTTGGTCCGACCAGCCTGCGGCCATACCGCCGCCGGCGCAGGGAGTGATCAAGAACCTCACTCCATGGGGGGACCTCGATACCTGGATCACGCCCAACGACAAGTTCTTCAGTATTGGCCACTACGAGTGGCCGGAGCTCGACCCTGCCAAATGGCGGCTCGATGTCATGGGGCAGGTCGGCACGCCACTCAGCCTCGGGCTCGACGACCTGAAGGCCAGACCGCGCCAGGCGGTGACCTTCACCATCGAATGCTCGGGAAGCAACGGACTTCCGTTTTTCACGAGCGGCATCGGCAACGCCGAATGGGCGGGCACCTCGCTGGCCGACCTTCTCAAGGCGGCACAGATCAAGGATGGTGCTCTCGAGGTCGTGTTCTTCGGCGCCGACCAGGGGAAGGAGGTGCTGCGTGCGGGCACGCCGCTCGAGCTCCAGTTCACCGGGCATTTCGCGCGCAGCATGTCGATCGCGGACGCGATGAGCCCCGAAAACATCCTCTGCTACGAGATGAACGGCCAGGCGCTGCCGGCGGCCCATGGCGCGCCGGTGCGTCTGATCGCGCCCGGCTGGTTCGGCATCGCCAACGTCAAATGGCTGCGCCGAATCGAGGTGCGCGACACGCGTTTCATGGGTCGCTTCATGGGTCGTGACTACGTCACCGTGCGCGAGGAGCAGCAGGACGGCGAGACGGTCGTGGTCGAAACCTCTGTCGGCCGCCTCTTGCTGAAGTCCGCCCCGGCTCGGGTGACACTGAGCGACGGCCACTATCGCATCGCCGGCATGGCATGGGGGCCCACACCGATCGCCGCCGTGGAAGTCAAGGTCGACGACGGCCCCTGGATGAAGGCCACACTCGCCGAAGCGGACAAATCGCCGTTCGCGTGGCGGTTCTGGCATCTCGACTGGCCTGCCACACCGGGCGAGCATACGATCACCTCCCGCGCAATCGACATCGCCGGCAACGTGCAGCCGGCAATGGATGATCCAATAATCGCCAACAAGAAGACCTACTGGGAAAGCAACGGCCAGATTACACGACACGTCCGAATTGGCTGACTAGCCGATCTTGTTCGGTCCGAGGATCGGCAGACGTGACGTAAGCCATTGTGGCGGAAAGGCCTGCTGGCGCTGCATGGTGTTCCTCATCGAGCAGCAGCCTGGACCAGCCCAGACCGCAAGACAAGGAGATTAAGAGGACACCTGATGGGTGCGGCGCAGGAGGCGGGGGATGGGGGGCAGCGTCAACGACTCTTCCGCATCAATCCCCTTCGCTTCGCCGCCGAGCCATCGTCGTCACGCTCGACGACGGGTTCGGCTGTTTCGGCCGGACCGCCGACCTCGCCGCGCGCGTGCAGGGGCTGGCGCGAGCCCGGCATCCTCCGGGTCGAAGGCGACACCTAGCCGCCTCGGCAGGACGTGACTATCCTGGCAGCGAACCCGGCCCCGCCAGGTGAGGAGCATGGCCCAGGTCACCTGCCCGTCGATCGACTTCGACCTCGGCGACACCGCCGACGCCATCCGCGACACGGTCGCCGGCTTCGCCGCCCGCGAGATCGCCCCGCTCGCCGAGGAGATCGACCGCACCAACACCTTTCCCCGCCGGCTCTGGCCCAGGCTCGGGGCGCTGGGTCTGCTCGGCATCACGGTCGAGGAGGCCTATGGCGGGGCCGGCCTCGGCTATCTCGAGCATGCCGTCGCGATGGAGGAGGTGAGCCGGGCCTCGGCCAGCGTCGGCCTCTCCTACGGCGCCCACAGCAATCTCTGCGTCAACCAGCTCCGCCTGCACGGCACCGACGCCCAGAAGCGCCGCTACCTCCCCAAGCTCCTGTCGGGCGAGCATGTGGGGGCGCTCGCCATGAGCGAGCCCGGCGCCGGCTCCGACGTCGTCGCCATGCGCACCCGCGCCGACAAGCGGGGCGATTCCTTCGTTCTCAACGGCACCAAGATGTGGATCACCAACGGCCCCGAGGCCGAGACGCTGGTCGTCTACGCCAAGACCGACCCCGCCGCCGGCCCCAAGGGCATCTCCGCCTTCATCGTCGAGAAGGGCTTTCCGGGATTCCGCACCGCCCAGAAGCTCGACAAGCTCGGCATGCGCGGCTCCGACACCTCCGAGCTCGTCTTCGAGGAGTGCCTGGTCCCCGCCGAGAACGTCCTGGGCCAGGTCGGCGGCGGCGTGCGCGTCCTCATGGGCGGCCTCGACTACGAGCGCCTGGTCCTGGCCGGCGGGCCCCTGGGGATCATGCAGGCCTGCATGGACGCCGTCATCCCCTACCTCCACGAAAGAAAACAGTTCGGGCAGCCGATCGGCGAGTTCCAGCTCATGCAGGGCAAGCTCGCCGACATGTACACGACGATGAACGCCTGCCGCGCCTATGTCTACGCCTGCGCCAAGGCCGCCGACCAGGGCCGCCTGACCCGCCAGGACGCCGCCGGCTGCCTTCTCTATGCGGCCGAGCGCGCCACCTGGATGGCGCTGCAGGCGATCCAGACCCTGGGCGGCAACGGCTACATCAACGACTATCCGACCGGCCGCCTGCTCCGCGACGCCAAGCTCTACGAGATCGGCGCCGGCACCAGCGAGATCCGCCGCATGCTCATCGGCAGGGAGCTTTTCAGGATCACCGGCTGACGATCACGACGCCCCTCGGCCCGGCCGGACACGGACGGCCACCGACGACAAAAGAAAGCGCATGACCTGGTCGCACGCTCACGCCTCGTGGATCCTCGGCGGGCTCGGCATCCTCCTCGCCGTCCTGGTGCTGGCCTTCCTCGTCCGGATGGTCCGCGCCGTCCGCGCCCGGCGCGGCTCCTATGCCGAGTTCCGGGTCCAGGACTCGGACCTGGAGATCGCCCGGGCCAGCAACCTCTACCGCGTCTCCTGGCACAGCAAGGGCCGCCGCGACCCCAACGAGATCGACCTCGTCATCCTGTTCCAGAGGCCCTTCGACGCCCGCCACATCGTCGCCCGCGAGAAGGGCGGCGAGGCGCTCAGGATCTCCGTCTGGTACGTCGACCGCCGCTTCGCCCATTTCACCCTTCACGCCCCGGCCCGGTTCTTCTCGGTCGCGATCACCTGAGCGCCGGCCCGGCCACCGGTGGCCGGGTCCTGGGTCGCGGCACGGTTCCAGACGATCGAAAGCTCCTCCCGAAAGGCAAAACGCTCGAGGTGGCGGGCCACGACCTCCTCGAGCCGGGCGAGCGTCGGCTCGTCCGCCGCCTCGGCCCGGAGGACGAGCAGGTCCGGATCGGCCTCGAGCGTGCAGGTCCCGAACGGGAAGGCGAGACGGCCCGCCCGGCCGTCCTGCGTGGCCTCGAGCCTGTGGGCGAAATGCTTGACGAGCTGGCTCAGATAGCGCGCGGCCTTGGCCGTCCTCACCCGCGCCTCGGACGTCTCGGTCATGGCCGCTCCTCAGCTCCGCTCGACCTCGAGGGCCGCCCGGTCGATCACCTCGGCGATCGCCCGCGCCTGCTCCTCGCTCAGGGGCCCCCGCCCCATCCGCAGGCGGACCGCCGTCCGCAGATTCTCCATGGCCCGCATCAGCGGCGCCTTCGCCGCCCCGCCGAACGCGGCACCGGCCGCCATCGTCCGCCGCTCGATCGCCTCGAGCGTGGTCCGGCTGGCCTCGAGCTGGGCCGACCCCTCGGCCGTGATCGCGTAGAGCTTCCTCGGCCCCTCGCTGTCCGTCACGGCGACGTGGCCGAGCTCCTCGAGCAGGGTGAGCGTCGGATAGACCACGCCCGGGCTCGGGCTGTAGGACCCGCCCGTCTTCTCCTCGATCGCCTTGATGATCTCGTAGCCATGGCGCGGCTTCAGGGCGATCAGCGCCAGCACGACGAGGCGCAGGTCGCCATGGTCGAAGGGCCGCCCGCCGCCCCCGTGCCGCCGATGCCGCCCGAGCCCGCGCTCGTGCATCTCGTCCCGCGCCAGCCGCCGATCGTGGCAGCGCATATGTCTCGATCTCATTGTTCCTGTGCTCCGACAGTGTTTCGATATGACGTAGTAGCAGATATATCGAGACAGCCTCGATGTCAAGCCCCGCCGCCCGGCCGGCCTGCGCGCCGTTCGGCTGACCGTCGAGCCTCGGACCCGGTCATTGGCCGGCACTTTCCCTGCCCCGCTCTCCGCATGGCTTCCTGGGCCCGAGGACTCTCGCGAGGAGTCGACGATGACATTTGGGCTTCGTGCCCCTGTGCTCCAGATCACAGCCCCGCATCTCGCCGCCCGACCCGACCTGTGGTAGTGTCCTCGTCGGGAAGGGAAGCTCATGCGCGCGATCTGGTCGTTCCTCTCCAAGAAGCGAAACCGCGACATCCTGGCCTGGGTCGGCGGTGGGATTGTAGTCGTCGCCGGTGGGCTCTGGACGGCAACGACGTTTTTCTTCGACAAGCCCGCTCCCACGCCCGCGAAGATCGACTGCACCATCCAGGAGAACCAGGGCGCCGCCGCTTGCGGCAACCAGACGTTCCAGGGTCCTGTCACCTTCGGTGGCGACCATGGCGCCAAGAACTGATCTCGCCCGCGCCGTTCTTCTCATCGCGGCGCTGCTCGCGGCCGGCGGTGCCCGCGCTGCCGACCTCGACTGCCGGATCGAGAGCAACAAGGGCCTCGCCGCCTGTGGCGGCCAGACCTTCAACGGCCCGGTCGGCATCCTCCCCGAGCAGCTCCCGGCGATCATCAAGGCCGCGACCGACCCGCTGGAGCGCGAGAACGCCGAGCTGCAGGCCAAGATCGAGGACGATCAGCAAAAGCCTGAACGTCAGCCCCGAGGCGCTGCGGGCGTTCTTCCGCGCCGATCGGCGAGGCGGACGTCCCCCCGGAGCAGCAGGCGCAAAAGCTGGGCGAGATCGCCCAGCGCTACAAGGACCTTCTGGCCCAGGTCCACGCAGCGCCGGGCGAGGACCCGCAGATCGCTGCGCTCAAGGAGCAGGCCCAGCAGGCGCTGAAGGCCGGCGACCTCGACCACGCCGACGCCCTCCTGGCCCAGGTCCAGGCGGCGCAGGACGCCGAGGCGGACAAGGCCCAGCTCGCGGCGGCCGCTAACGCGGCCCAGCGCGGCGAGATCGCGCTCACCCGCCTGCGCTATCTCGACGCCGCCAAGCAGTTCCGCGACGCCGCGGACCGCGGTCCCGGCCTCGGCCGAGGAGCAGCGCCTCGCCTACCTCGACCGCGAGGCCGATGCCCTGTATCGCCAGGGCTACGAGTTCGGTGACAACGCGGCGCTGACCGAGGCCATCGACCGCTATCGCACCCTGCTCGATCTGCGCCCCCGCGAGCGCGTGCCGCTCGACTGGGCCACGACCCAGAACAATCTCGGCAACGCGCTCGGGACGCTGGGGGAGCGGGAGAGCGGGACGGCGAGCCTCGAGGCGGCGGTCACCGCCTACCGCGCGGCGCTCGAGGAGCTGACCCGCGAGCGCGTGCCGCTCGACTGGGCCGCGACCCAGAACAATCTCGGCAACGCGCTCGAGAGCGCTGGGGGAGCGGGAGAGCGGGACGGCGAGCCTCGAGGCGGCGGTCACCGCCTACCGCGCGGCGCTCGAGGAGTGGACCCGCGAGCGCGTGCCGCTCGACTGGGCCCCGACCCAGAACAATCTCGGCAACGCGCTCGCGAGCGCTGGGGGAGCGGGAGAGCGGGACGGCGAGCCTCGAGGCGGCGGTCACCGCCTTCCGCGCGGCGCTCGAGGAGCGGACCCGCGAGCGCGTGCCGCTCGACTGGGCCGGGACCCAGAACAATCTCGGCAACGCGCTCAGGGCGCTGGGGGAGCGGGAGAGCGGGACGGCGAGCCTCGAGGCGGCGGTCACCGCCTTCCGCGCGGCGCTCGAGGAGCTGACCCGCGAGCGCGTGCCGCTCGACTGGGCCACGACCCAGAACAATCTCGGCATCGCGCTCGCGGCGCTTGGGGAGCGGGAGAGCGGGACGGCGAGCCTCGAGGCGGCGGTCACCGCCTACCGCGCGGCGCTCGAGGAGCGGACCCGCGAGCGCGTGCCGCTCGACTGGGCCCGGACCCAGAACAATCTCGGCACCGCGCTCGGGACGCTGGGGGAGCGAAAGCGCGATTCGGCTCGTCGACGAGGCGATCGCCGACGTGGCCGCGTCGCGAGGCGTTATTGTCGACGGGGCCAGGCAAACCCAATACGCCGACGACTTCGACGAGCGGCTCGCAAAGCTCCGAAGCCTTCGAGCTCTCTCGTAGCCTCGCGGTGAGGACGGAGCGGGCGGAGCCGCATCAGGCTCGCGGCGTCGCTCCGGCGTCGGGGTCATGTCTTGCAACAACGCACTTTCGGGGTGCGTCAAACAAGGCGTCGGGGTCAGGTTCTTGCAACAACGCACTTTCGGGGTGCGTCAAAGGTCCGCGTACCGAGCGCTTTCTGCGCCAGTATCCGAGAAACAGATGTCGTCGAACCTCTCTCAAGCCGGCTCGTACTTCTTCACGTCGATCTCCCCTGCCCTCAGGCGCATCGCGAGCGTCATGCCAAGCCTGCAAGCGCAGAAGGTGTCCATCGAGACGCCGAAGGCCTTCTCGATGCGGAGCGCCATCTCGGGCGAGAGCGTGGCCTTCTCGTTCACGAGATCGGAGAGGGTCGCCCGGCGCACGCCGAGAGCCTCGGCCGCTTGAGAAATCGGAAAGCTTCAGCTCGTCGAGGATCTCGTCGCGGATGAAGCTGCCCGGATGCGGCGGCCTCATGCCGGTTCTGCTGATAGGCTCGCTCATCAATGATAATCCTCGAGATTGAGGTTGCAGATCTCGTCGGCTTCGAGGTCGAACGTGTCCGCCAGCGCCATCCGCGTCGCGCAGCCGCCGATGTCGCGCGAGATCAGTGCGCGAGCTAGGCGACAGCAGTTCCGCGACTCCCCTTCGTGATGCCCTTGTGCCCTCGCGAGTGACGTGTAGGAAGCGCTGCGGAGCCGGCCATCAGGACCTGCGCGGCGTCGCTCAGGTTGGACGGCTACGTGTCAGATCTATGGCTTGACGACAAGGGTTCTATTCCTATAAAAAGGACAAATGCCTGCCCCCTACCCCTCCCGCTCGCCCGTCTCGCTGCCCGGTGCCCGCCGCTGCCGGCTGGCGCGCCGCCTCGCCGCCGGGCTGACCCCGGCCGAGGTCGCCGAGGTCGAGGCCACGACGGAGGAGGAAATCCAGGCGTTCGTCGCCGACCGCGAGTTTTCTCGGCTCGTCGCGCAGTACCGGGCCGCCCGCGAGCTGCCCTTCGACGAGCAGGAGCGGGTGCTGATCGAGACGGCGATGGCCGATCTCCAGCATCTGGTCGACATGGGCGACCGCCGCGCCCTGATGTTCATCGTCTACGAGGCGAACCGCGGCCGGAGCCCGGCCAAGCGGCTGGTCCAGCTGGTGCGGCGCACCTTCGAGCAGGCGACGGAGCCCAAGGCCGTGCGGCCGGACGCCACCGCGCCGCCCGAGCAGCCTCGCGAACTCGATGGCGGGCTACGGCCAGCATCCCTTGGGCCCGGCCCATGCCGCCGCCCCCCGCCTCGCCGACTTCATCGGCGCCGAGGCCGGCCGGGCGGCGCTCCGCGAGGCCGCGCGCGAGGCGGCGGCCGAGCCGCTCCCGAGGCGCCCGTCGCCCCGAGCGAGCCCGCTCCCGCCGCCGAGGCCGAGCTTCCCGCCCTGACCTGGTCCGCCTCGGGCGAGCCCATCGCACCCCCCGGCTACCGCGTGGTCTGGGTGCCCCGCCACCCCGGCGTCCCCGACCTCCCCGACGAGCTGCCGCTCTCCCCGATCGCCCAGCTCGCCCACGATTTTCCCGATTTCGCCGACTGGTTCATCCGCCGCGGCGAGCAGCGCCTGGCCGAGCTGGCCAAGGAGCCGAGCCCGAGCCCGACCGGCCCAAGAGGAGCGCGGGGCAGAAGCCCCTCGGGCCGTAGAAGAGCAGAAGAAGGAAGAAGAAAAGGCCTTCTTTCTTTTGTCACCCTCGGACCTGATCCGAGGGCCCATGGCGCCCTGCCTGCGGGGTCAGGCGGGGTCGTGGCAGACGGCTTCGATATTGTGGCCGTCGGGGTCGAGGACGAAGGCGCCGTAGTAGGTGGCGTGGTAGTGGGGGCGGAGGCCGGGGGCGCCGTTGTCGCGGCCGCCGGCGGCGAGGGCGGCCTTGTGGAAGGCGTCGACCGTGGCGCGGTCGGCGGCGCGGAAGGCCACGTGGACGGGCGGCCGGTTGGGGTTGCCTTCGCCGATCCAGAAGTCGGGCCTGGGGCGGACGCCGAAGCCGGCGAAGCGCTCCCATTCCATCAGCAGCTCGTAGCCCAGGGGGGCCAGGGCCGCCCGATAGAAGGCCGTGCTGCGGGCGAGCAGGCCGACCGTGACGCCCGTGTGGTCGATCATGCGGATGCCTCCTCGGCTGGCGTGGCGGGCCGAGACTAGCCCGGTACGGGTGCCGCCGCCACGGCCACGGGCCGCCCTTGCGGCGGCGCCCGGCTTGCTGCAAACCTCCCCGGCCATGGCCAGCAAGCCCGCCGCCCCGAGGCCCGACCCCGAGCTCAGCCTGCGCCTGCGACAGCAGGAGCTGATCGCCGAGTTCGGCCTGTCGGCGCTTCGCGCCCCGTCGGTCGACGGGGTGCTGCAGGCGGCGACCGTGATCGCGGCGGACGGGCTCGGCACCCGGTTCGCCAAGGTGCTCGAGCACCTGCCGGCGGAGAGCCAGCTCCTGGTGCGGGCCGGCGTCGGCTGGCGGTCGGGGGTGGTGGGCGTCGCCAAGCTCGGGGGCGATCTCGGCTCGCCGGCCGGCTATGCCTTGCACACCGGCCGGCCGGTGATCTCGAACCACCTGGCGGAGGAGGCCCGCTTCCGCACGCCGGCGATCGTGGCCGAGCACGGCATCCGGCGGGCGATCAACGTCATCATCCGGGGCGACGGCGAGCCCTTCGGCGTGCTCGAGGTCGACAGCCCCGACGAGGGCGCCTTCAGCGAGCGCGACATCGCCTTCCTGCAGGCGCTGGCCAACACGCTGGGCGTGGCGATCGACCGGGCGGCGGCCCAGGCCGAGCGCGAGGCGATGCTCAAGGAGAAGGACCTGCTGTTCGCCGAGATCCACCACCGGGTGAAGAACTCGCTCCAGCTCGTGCGCAACCTCCTCACCCTCCAGGCGCGCGACACCGAGAACGAGACGGCACGGGAGCAGCTCGAGGCGAGCGCCGACCGGGTGCTGTCGATCGCCGCCGTGCACGAGCATCTCTACCGGGGCGGCGAGATCGGCACCGTGGCGGTGGACGACTATCTGGCGAGCCTGGTTCAGGGCCTCCGCGAGTTGTCCGGCGCCGGGGCCTCGGGCCGGGAGATCCTGCTCGAGGCCGAGCCGGCGCGCTGGCCGGCCGACCTGGTCCCGACCCTGGGGCTGGTCCTGACCGAGCTCGTGACCAACTCCCTGAAGCACGGGCAGGGAACGGTGCGGATCGGCTTCGTGGCCGAGGACGAGGCCGGCGGGGCCCGGCTGCTGGTCCTGGACGACGGGGCCGGTCCGCCGTGCGGCGTCGATCCCGCCGGCAGCCCGGGGCTCGGGATGCGGCTGGTGCGGGCCATGCTGCAGGGTCGGGGCGGCCGGCTCGATGTCGAGCCGCGGTCGGGCGGGACGCGGATGGTGGCGACCCTTCCGGTGCCCAACGGCCAGCGGCGGCGCTGAGCGGCCGGGCCGGCCCTACTCGAGCGCGAGGCGCAGGGCCGCCGCGGTGGCGAAGGGCGCGAGCGCCAGGGCCAGGAGGAGCATGGCGCCCAGGATCAGCAGCGGCGGGCCGCCGCCCAGCCCGACGAGCCGGCCGTCGACGGCACCGACGCCGAAGATCAGGACGGGGATGTAGAGGGGGAGCACGAGCAGGGCCACGAGCACGCTGCCGCGCCGGCTGCCGACCAGGAGGGCGGCGCCGATGCTGCCGACCAGGGTCAGGGTGGGCGTGCCGACGAGGAGGGTGAGCGGCAGCCACCAGAGGGCCTCGGCGGGCATGGCCATCAGGACGGCCAGGAGCGGCGAGACCAGGGCCAGCAGAAGCCCGGTCGCCAGCCAGTGCGCGGCGCATTTGGCGAGGACCAGGAGCTCGAGCGGCGCCGGGGCCAGCACGAGCTGCTCCAGCCCGCCCTCCTCGGCATCGGCCTGCCAGAGGCGCTCGAGGGTCAGGAGGACGGCGAGCAGGGCCAGGACCCAGATCACGCCGCCGCCGATCCGGGCCAGAACGGTGGGCGACGGGCCGACGCCGAAGGGAAAGAGCGAGAGGGCGACGACGAAGAAGAGGACGCCGAGCAGGGTCTCGCCCGAGCGCCGGAGCGCCAGCCGCAGGTCGCGGCGGAAGAGGGCGAGCGCAGCGCGGAGCATCCTGTCGGGTCAGCCGTCGAGGTCGAGGACGAGGGGTGCCTCGAGGGCCACGTCGCCGTGGGTCGCGACGACGCAGAGGCCGCCCGACCGGCAATGGCCGGCGATCGCGGCCTCGAGGCGGGCGCGGCTCCGGCGGTCGAGCCCGACGCCCGGCTCGTCCAGGAGCCAGAGCGGCCGCTCGGCCGCGACGAGGCGGGCGAGCGCCAGCCGCCGACGCTGGCCGGACGAGAGGAAGCGCACCGGCGACCGGGCATGGTCCGCGAGGTCGAAAGCCTCGAGCGCGGGCTCGATCCGGGCCGGCCCGGCGCCCGCCAGAGCGGCCGCGAAGGCGAGGCTCTCGCGCGCCGTCAGGGCCGCCTTGAGCCCGTCCAGGTGGCCCAGATAGTGAAGGCGGGCGCGGTGCTCGGCGAGGTCGCCCTGGACCGCCCGGCCCTGCCAGAGGAGCCGGCCCGCCGCCGGGCGGAGGAAGCCGGCCAGAAGGCGCAGCAGCGAGGACTTGCCGCTGCCGTTGGCGCCACGGAGCAGGAGCGCGTCGCCGGCCCCGAGACTGAAGCTCACCCCGGCGACGACCGGGCGGCCGCCGCGGACGCAGGCCAGGTCCCGCCCGTCGAGGAGCGCCGCCTCAGGCGCGGCCACGCCGGTCGTCGATGACCTTGCCGTCGTTCGGCAGGCTGCCGGGGCTCACGAGCCGGACGTCGGCCGGCAGGCCCGTGACGGCGCGGATCGAGTTGACGAGCGCCAGGGCCAGGCCCGGGGGCTCGCCCCCGACCTCGCAGGCGAGGGTCATGGCGTCCCGGCCCTGGACGCGGTCGACGGTCAGGCGGGCGCGACGGACCCCGTCGTGCCGGCGGATCACGTCCTGGACCTGATGGGGATGGACGAGCATGCCGCCTATCCTGATCGCCTGATCGGCACGGCCGAGCCAGCCCTGGATGCGCATGTTGGTGCGGCCGCAGGCGCTCTCGCCGGGCAGGGTCGCCGAGAGGTCGCCGGTGGCGAACCGGATCAACGGATAGTCGGGGTTGAAGGCGGTGACGACGACCTCGCCGACCTCGCCCTCGGGCACCGGGTCGCCGGTGCCGGGGCGAACGATCTCGACGATCAGCGCCTCGTCGATCACCAGGCCCGCCCGGGCGCTCGTCCCGTAGCCGATCAGGCCGAGGTCGGCCGTGGCGTAGCACTCGTAGGCGGCGATGCCGAACTCGCCCGCCAGCCGGTCCCTGAGCGCCGTCGGGAAGGGCTCGGCGGAGACCAGCGCCTTGAGAAGGGAGCTCGTGTCGAGCCCGAGCTCGCGAGCCTTCTCGAGCAGGCTCAGAAGGAAGGAGGGCGTGCCGGTATAGCCGACCGGGCGCAGCTCGGCGATCACCCGGGCCTGCAGCGCGGTCTGGCCGGTGCCGGCCGGGATCACGGGGCAGCCCAGGGCCCTGGCCCCACCCTCGGCCATCGAGCCGGCCGGCGTCAGGTGGTAGGAAAAGCTGTTGTGGACGAGGTCGCCGGGCCGGAAGCCGGCGGCGAAGAGGGCCCTGGCGAAGCGCCAGTAGTCGAGCCTGGGGCCCTCCGGATCGTAGATCGGCCCCGGCGACGCGAAGATCCGCGCCAGGCGGCCCTGAGGCGTCGCGGTGAGCCCGCCGAACGGCAGCTGCCGGTGCTGGGAGACGACGAGGTCGCTCTTGCGGAGCAGCGGCAGGGCAGCCAGCGCCCGACGATCGACGATCGCATCGGCCTCGACGCCGGCCAGATGCCCGGCGAAGAACGGCGCGTTGTCGAGGGCGTGACGGATCAGCCCCGGCAGCGCATGGAAGATCGCCTGCTCCCGGTCGGCCGGATTGCGGACCTCCTGCCGGTCGTAGTAGGTGCCGCCGGACTCTGGGATCACCGCTGGTCTCCGCTGGCCGACCTCGTCGGCCGATAGGATCATCGCCGAGGCGGACCGGCAATAACCACGTCGTAGCGCTCCTGCAACCGTGCGACGACGTCCCGGAGCCGGGCCGGTCGGTCGAGACCGGCCCAGGCCGCCCACAGCTCGGCGAAGCCCATGGCCCGGAGCTCGACCGCCGAGCCACGGCTGAGAGCCGTGATCGTGGCCAGCTCGGCGCGGTGGAGGCGGAAGACCGGGTAGGCCTCGGCGTCCCTTGGCTCGAGGAACAGATAGAGGAGCCGCAGCCGGCGGTCGGGGAAGGTCCGGGCAAGGCCCACGGCGTGCTTCACCACGGTGGCGGCATCGACGATGCGGAAGGCCTCGGGCTCGCCCACCAGCCGGCCGGCGAGCTCGCGCCAGGGCCCCAATCCGGGGCCGCCAGCGACGTCGAGATAGGCGGCACTCAGTCGTGCCGTGCTCCGCTGGAGATATTCGAACCCCGACGCGTGGACGGCGACGAGGGCGACCCCGTTGGCGAGGATCAGGTCGAGATGCGGCGGGGTGCCGCGAACGCCGGTCGGGCAGCGGGCGTCGAAGCGCAGCTCCTTGAACCCACCCTCCCCGGCCAGCCGCAAGGTCTCCAGGTCGTCCCGCCAAGCCAGAAAGCTGTTCAAGGCCAGCGCCGGACCACCCGAGGGGTCACGGAGCCGCGGCGCGTCGGTCGCGCGTCGCATCTCCGGCGCCTGGGCCGGATCGAGGCCGGGCACCAGGACATCCGTCCAGGACAGCACCCTGCCGTCCGGCCCGAAGCGGGACCGCCCGATGGCGAGGCGCAGCCGCTCCGTCAGCCGGCTCGCCACGAGCGAGGCCGCGCGATTCGGACGCTGCAGCGCCGGGGCGATGCCCGCGCCTGGCTCTAGTCCGTCTACCGCCACTCAGAGCCACCGTTTGCGGTGCTTATAGCTTTTGACGTCCCGGAAGCTACGGCGCCCCGACGAGCTCGGGCCGAGGTAGAATTCCTGGACGTCCTCTTTGTTCTTCAGCCTTTCCGTATCGCCGTCAAGCACGACACGCCCGTTTTCGAGTATGCGGCCGGAGCCCGCGCAGCTCCGGGCGATGCTCGTGTTCTGCTCGCCAACAAGAGGCGTGACGCCGGAATCACGGTTCAACCGGCCGACGATGTCGAAGATCTCCTCGACCAGTTGCGGCGCCGGGCCGGTAGCCGGCTCGTCCGGCAGGATGACCTTCGGTCGAACCGTCGAGGGCCGGCCGATGGCGCACCTCTGTTGCTCGCTGCCCGACAGACACCCTGCCCGCGATTTGCGCCCTTTCCTGAGCTTCGGGAAGTAACTATTGACAGTCTCTAGATCTTCTTTGGTCGCGGCTCGGCCATCCCTACGGGTGGATGCGCCCGTCAGAAGGTTCTCCTCGAGGGCGAGACCGCTGAAGCCGGGGCGGCCGTCCATGAGCGGGCCGGGGCGCAGTCGCCTTCACCTACCGGCCCGCGGCCCGCTCGAGCATCGGCCAGACCAGCTCGCGGTCGGATCGGAACGACCCCGAGCCCGTCTTCCGGGTCGCGTGGTCCCGGCTCCGCACGCCGCGATCAGGCAAGCTGCGCCGGACGACCCAGTCGACAAGCCGGCCCGAGGCCGCTAGATCGCGCTCTGAGATCGCGCAGTCTGGAGATCAGCGCCCCATGAGATCGCTCCTGAGCCGGCGGCGGCTGCTCGGGCACGCCGCGCTCGCGCCCTTGGCGACACGGCTGCTCGGCCTTTCTACCGATGCCAGGGCGGCCGAGGCCCTGCGGCTCGGCCCCTCCGCGCCCTTCACCTTCGAGGGGCTCATCGACCACGCCAAGGCGCTGGCGAGTCGTCCCTATGTGCCGCCGCCACGCCCCGACCCCGAGGTGGTGGCCAAGATCGACTACGACGCCTACGGCAAGATCCACTTCAAGCCCGACTACGCGCTCTGGGCCGACGGGCCCGGCGTCTATCCGATCACCCTGATGCATGTCGGCATGTATTTTCCCAAGACCGTGCGCATGTACCAGGTGGCGAAGGGCGAGGCGCGGGAGATCCTCTATTCGCCCGACTATTTCTCGATGCCGGCCGATCACGTCGCCCGCCAGCTCGCGGCCGAGCCCTCGGCCTTCGCCGGCTTCTGGCTCCGCGAGTTCGCGTCTCCAGGGCGATTGGGCCAAGCGCGAGCCCTGGGCCACCTATGTGGGCGCCTCCTACTGGCGGGCCGTCGGCGAGCTGGGGCAGGTCGGCATGTCGTCGCGCGGCGTGGCGCTGGGCACGGGCGATCCGAAGCCCGAGGAGTTTCCGGACTTCATCGCCCATTGGTTCGAGCCCGCGCTGCGCGAGGAGGACCCGGTCATCGTCCACTCCCTTCTCGATGGGCCCAGCATCAGCGGCGCCTACCGGTTCCAGCTCCATCGCGGCAAGGGGGTGACGATCGACATCGAGAAGCATCTCTTCCTGCGCAGCGACATCGAGCGCCTCGGCATAGCGCCGCTCACCGCCATGTTCTGGTTCGCCGAATACGATCGGCGCTACCGCGAGGACTGGCGGCCCGAGGTGCACGACGCCGACGGCCTGGCGCTGTGGACCGGTGCCGGCGAGCGCATCTGGCGGCCTCTCAACGATCCGCCGAGGATCATCACCTCGAGCTTCTTCGACGAGGATCCGAAAGGCTTCGGCCTCTCCCAGCGCGACCGCAATTTCGAGCACTATCTGGACGGCGTCGGCTACGACAAGCGCCCCTCGGTCTGGATCGAGACGCTGGGCGGGTGGGGCAAAGGCTCGGTCCAGCTCGTCGAGACCCCGACCGACGACGAGATCTACGACAATATCAACACCTTCTGGGTGCCCGCGACACCGGCCGCCGCGGGCAGCGCCTTCACCTTCCGCTACCGCCAGCACTGGGTCGACGAGGAGCCCTTCTTCCCGGCCCATCTCGCCCGCTGCTTCGCCACCCGGATCGGCCGCGGCGGCGAGGCGGGCAAGCCCCGGCCCAAGGGTGTCGAGAAGTTCGTGGTCGAGTTCGCCGGCGGCGATCTCGGCACGCTCGGCCAGGGCCAAAAGCCGCACGCGGTGATCACCAGCTCGCGCGGCACGATCGGGGCCCTGGTGTTCGTCGAGCCCGTCCCGGACACGACCCGCTGGCGGGCGATGTTCGACCTCGCCGCCGCGGGACCGGACCCCGTCGAGCTCCGGCTCTACCTGGCGCTCGGCGACCGGCCGCTGACCGAGACCTGGCTCTATCAGTACCTTCCGCCGCCCGGCGCCTGAGGCCCGAGTCCGCCGGCGCGGGCGCTCAGGGCACCGGGGTGTCGCGCCTCGGGTCGCTACGGGCCTCCTGCCCGGCCGTCGCGGCGACCACCCGGTTCCGCCCCTGGCGCTTGGCCGCGTAGAGGACCCGATCGCCGCGGCCGAGAAGATCGTCGAGATCGGCGCGCTCGCCACGGCTGGCGGCGACCCCGATGCTCGCCGTCAGGCCGTCGAGATTGGGATCGCCCTGCGATGGCCTCACGGATCCGCTCGGCGACGAGCGCCGCCTGCCCGAGGTCGGAGTCGGGCAGCATCACGGCGAACTCGTCGCCGCCGAGGCGGGCGGCGATGTCCGACTGCCGGATCTCGGCCTGCAGAACCCGCGCCAGCCGCTGGAGCAGGCGGTCGCCCGCCTGGTGGCCGCGCCGGTCGTTGGCTTCCTTGAAGCCGTCGAGGTCGAGGACCAAGAGGGCGAGCCAGCGGTCGTGACGGTGGCAGAGGGCGGCCAGCTTCTGGCCGCTGTCGACGAAGCTGCGGCGATTGGCGAGGCCGGTCAGGTCGTCCTTGGCCGCGAGCTCCCTGAGGCGCATCTCGGCCTGGGCCCGCTGCCGGATCTCGTCCTCGAGGCGCAGCTGGCCGCGCACCAGATGCTGGACCAGCCGCAGCGTGACGGCGAGCCCCGGCATGACGACGACCAGGGAGACGACCAGCAGGATCGCCATGGTGGCCAGCAGGTCCTGGAGATCGAGCCCGAGCAGCGGGCCGAAGAGGATCGCCGCCACGACCGAAGCGATGATCGCCATGCCGGTGCCGATGCAGGCGAGCGCGAACCAGCCGACCCGCTCGACGGCGGTGCTCAGGTCGCGGGACAGATTGTCCCGGCCCTCGGCGCCAGCCGGGGCGGCAACCCGCTCGTCGGCGTCGCCAACGCTCATGGCCACCTGCGTCGCGATGACCCCGGGCCGGCGCTGCCCATCCGCCGGACCGAGCACTTCATTGGAACGATCCACCCCGCGCCCGTACCGCAGTTCGGACGCGCCCGTCCAACGTCAGCATACTCGATTCCGGGCGCATCGTGGGCGGATATCCTCTCCACCTCTCATGGGGTCGCATGAGGTAGACGCGCCGAGACGCCGGCGTCATCCATGCCGGCGAAGAAAAATTCGCGCAGGGGGAGAGAAGAGGGGGGCGTTCTCAGCCTCGCCGATAGCGCCAGATCGTCGCCGGGGGGAAGTTCCGGAGGACGTAGCGAACCAGCTCGGCCTTGATGCCGAGCTTCCGCGCCGGCACCGGCGAGACCGGCGAGTAGGAGTATTGGAGCATGGCGCCCTCGGCGCCGAGCGCCGCCAGACCCTGGCCGACGATCGCCTTCTGGAAGTCGAAGGGCATGCCCAGCATCGGCAGGCCGGAGATCACCGTGCTGACGTTCTCGATGCCGTGATCCTGAAGGATACGGTCGAGCTTGGTCGCGTCGCCGCGGACGACGAGCGAGCCCGGCAGATGGGTCGACAGCCAGTCGTACAGCGACTCGTCGAGCTCGATGACGACCAGTCGATCGCGCGGGATGCCGCGGGCGATGAGGCCCTGGGTGATCGCACCGGTGCCGCCGCCGAGCTCGACGACGTATTGACCGGGCTTCCAGACGGCGGAGGCGGCGATGACCTCGGCCAGCACCCGCGACGAGGGGATGACCGATCCCATCGACTTGGGCGAGCGGAGCCACTGTCGAAAGAAAAGCTCACCTTCCTTGAATTTGAGGGTGGTCGTTTGCTGCATGCCCGAGACTCCGAAAGGCGCCGGACCCGCGGTCCATGGCACCGGCTCGCCCCCATCACACCGGCCGCGCTGCGTCGGCGGCCGCCCGGTCGGCTGGCTTCCGGTCCCGGGCACCGAGCCGGCCGCCGGCTCATGAGCCGTGCGACATATATCGGCGGACCCCCCACCGCAAGAACCCGCGTGCAACAAATGTGTCCCAATCGCCCGGCTCAGCCGCTCGTCACGAGCCCCGCGAGCGCTCGCACGGCGACGCTCAGGGCCGTGAGGTCGAGCGTCTCGACCGCCCCCAGCTCCTCCTTGAGACGGCGATAGCGATCGAGCCCGTGCACGCCGCTGGCCAGAAAGCGATCGACGCCGGCCTCCGCCTCGCCGACCGTGCCGCCCGGGACCCCGGCCGCGAGAGCGGCCACGGCCAGCCGACGGAGGACGACGGAAACCTCCTCCTCCTGACCGGCGAGGGCGAGGCGGTCCCAGCCCGAGCGCAGCGCCACCCGCCCCAGCCGCTCGCGGAGCCAGCCGATCCCGAGCACCGTGTCGAGGGCGAAATAGACGCGGGCGGTGGCCAGGAGGGCAGTCTCTTCGGGCACCTGGTCGCCGGCCGCGCGCCGGGCGACCAGCACGACATCGCCGCTCGGCAGCAGATAGGGCAAGGCCGCGAGCGAGCGCGCCAGGGTCGCCTCGACGCCCTGAGCCACATGGTCCTCGACCGTCCGCCCCAGCGCGGCCGCCGCGTCCTCGCCCAGCACTGTCTCGAGCGACGCGACGATCCGCCCGATCCCCGGCCGGAAGCGGCCGACGGCCTCCACGAGCCGGAGGGGCCGTCCGCCATTGGCGAGGAACCAGCGGGTGCCCCGCACGAGGACGCGGCGCAGCTGCCGCAGCATCGCCAGCTGGAGCTCGACCGGCACGCCGGCGGGCAGCGCCTCGACCCGACCCCAGACCGGCAGGATGTCGTAGGCGTCCCGCGCCAGCACGTAGCCGAGCGCGATCTCGCCCAACGAGGCGCCGGCCTCGTCCTCGAGATCGCTGGCGATCACGTGCAGGCCGCGATTGACGAGGCTGTTGGCGAGCGCGGTCGCGACGAGCTCGCGCCGCAGCCGGTGGCCCAGGATCTGCTCGCCGAAGCGGCGCCGAAGCGGCCTCGGGAAGTATTTGGCGAGGTCGGTCCCGAAATAGGGCCGGTCCGGCAGGTCGGTCGCCAGCAGGCCGTCGTAGATCGTCATCTTGGCATAGGCCAGCAGCACCGCGCTCTCCGGCCTGGTCAGGCCCTGGCCGGCCTTCCGGCGCTCGGCCAGCGCCTCGTCGCCGGGCAGCATCTCGATCGCGCGGTCGAGCCGACCCTGCCGCTCGAGCTTGCGCATGAGCCGCATCTCGGCATCCAGGAGCTCGACGCCGTAGGACTGGGCGATGCTGAGCGCCACGTTCTGGAGGACGTTGTCGCGGAGCACGAGGGCCGCCACCTCCTCGGTCATGCCGGCCAGAAGCTCGTTCCGCTGCTTCAGGGTGAGATCCCCGGCGGCCATGATCCCGCCCACCAGGATCTTGATGTTGACCTCGTGGTCGGAGCAGTCGACGCCGGCCGAGTTGTCGATGAAGTCGGTGTTGATGCGGCCGCCGGCGCCGGCGAAGGCGACGCGGCCGTGCTGCGTGAGCCCGAGATTGCCGCCCTCGCCGACGACCTTGCAGCGGAGCCCCTCGCCGTCGACCCGGACCGCGTCGTTGGCGCGGTCGTGGGCGTCGGCGTGGCTTTCGGCGGCGGCCTTGACGTAGGTGCCGATGCCCCCGTTCCAGAGCAGGTCGACGGGTGCCCTGAGGATCGCCCGGATGAGCTCGGCGGGCGGAAGTCGCGCCGCCTCGATCGCCAGGACCCGGCGCATCTCGGGCGTGATCTCGATGCTCTTCAGGGAGCGCGGGAAGATGCCGCCGCCGGCGCTGAGCAGCGCCCGGTCATAGTCGGCCCAGCTGGACCGCGGCAGCGCGAAGAGGCGCTTGCGCTCGGCCATGGAGACCGCCGGGTCCGGGTCCGGATCGAGGAAGACGTGGCGGTGGTCGAAGGCCGCGACCAGGCGGATATGGTCGGAGAGCAGCATGCCGTTGCCGAACACGTCGCCCGACATGTCGCCGATGCCGACGACGGTGAAGGGCTCGCTCTGGATGTCGCGGCCGAGCTCGCGGAAGTGGCGCTTGACCGATTCCCAGGCCCCCTTGGCGGTGATGCCCATGACCTTGTGGTCGTAGCCGGCCGAGCCGCCCGAGGCGAAGGCGTCGTCGAGCCAGAACCCGTAGCTGCGGCTGACCCCGTTGGCGATGTCGGAGAAGGTGGCGGTGCCCTTGTCGGCGGCGACGACCAGATAGGGATCGTCCTCGTCGTAGCGCACGACGGCCGGCGGGGGCAGGATCTTCCCGTCCGTCCGGTTGTCGGTGAGATCGAGGAGCCCCGAAAGGAAGGTCCGGTAGCAGCGGACCGCCTCCTCCTGCTGGGCCGCCCGGTCGCCGCCGGCCGGCGGCCGCTTGACGAAGAAGCCGCCCTTGGCCCCGACCGGCACGATGACGCTGTTCTTGACCATCTGCGCCTTCATCAGGCCCAGGACCTCGGTGCGGAAGTCCTCGCGCCGGTCGGACCAGCGGATGCCGCCGCGCGCGACCTTGCCGCCGCGAAGATGCACGGCCTCGACCTGCGGCGCGTAGACCCAGATCTCGTAGGCGGGCTTGGGGAGCGGCATGCCCGGCACGCGGGCCGGGTCGAGCTTGAGGGAGAGATAGCCCTTGGGCGCGCCATCGGCATCGCGCTGATAGTAGTTGGTCCGCAGCGTCGCCTGGACGAGGCCCAGATAGGTCCGGCAGATGCGGTCCTCGTCGAGGATCGCCACGCCTTCGAGGCCGTCCTGGATCGCCCGCTCGACGCCCGCCACGTCGGCCTCCCGGTCGGCGCGCTCCGGGTCGAAGCGCGCCTCGAACAGGCGCACCAGCAGGGCCGCCAGCGGCGCGTTCGAGACCAGCGTCTCCTCGATGTAGCTCTGGCTGAAGGGTATCCCGAGCTGGAGCACGTACTTGCAGTAGGCGCGCAGCACCACGACCTGGCGAACGTCGAGCCCGGCGGCGATCACCAGCCGGTTGAAGCGGTCGTTCTCGACCCGCTGGCTCCAGACGCCGTGAAACGCCTGCTGGAACTCGAGGCGGATCGATTCGACGTCGACCTCCCCGCCGCCCAGGAGCTCCATGCCGAAATCGTGGATCCAGAACTCGCGGCCGTCCCTGGCGCGGATGTGGTGCGTCTCCTCGGCGAGGACGCGGAGGCCCATGCCCTCGAGAATCGGCAGCACATCGGCGAGACGCGCGGCCGCGTCGGCGCGGATCAGCTTGAAGTGGACCAGCGAGGCCGGGTCCTCGAGCCGCCGGTAGAGGCTCATCGCGAGGCCGTCGCCCAGGGCGATGCCGTCCATGTGGCGGATGTCGGGAACGGCCGCCCGGGCCGGGACGCTCTCCTGGTACGAGGCCGGCAGAGCCCGCCCGTAGAGACGAAAGAGCCGGTTGCCCTCCTCCTCGCCCACCGCGTCCTGAAGCGCGTCCCTCAGCCGGTCGGTCCAGGAATGGGAGGCCTCGACCAGCTTCCGCTGGAGGTCCTCGGGGTCGAGGCCGGGGGGCAGGCCATCGGGCGTGCGGATGGTGAAGACGATACGGGCCAGCACGGATTCGGAGAGCTGGACCTGATACTCACAGTCGCGGGCGCCGGCCGCGGCCACCAGGATCGCCTGCAGCCGCTCGCGAAGCACCGTGTTGTAGCGGTCGCGCGGGACATAGACGAGGCAGGTGAGGAAGCGGCCGAACGGGTCCGGCCGGACGAACAGCCGGATCCGCTGGCGCTCCTGGAGGTGGAGGATCTCGTCCGCGATGCCGAACAGCAGGTCGGTATCGGTCTGAAAGAGCTCGTCGCGCGGATAGGTCTCCAGGATGTTGACGAGCGCCTTGCCGTCGTGGCTCGCGGGCGAGTAGCCGGCCCGGCCGAAGATCGCCTGGACCTTGCGGCGCAGGAGCGGAATTTCGCGCGGGCTGCGGTTGTAGGCCGCCGACGTGAAGAGGCCGAGAAAGCGGTGCTCGCCCTCCACGCTGCCGTCGGGCCCGTAGCGCTTGACGCCGATGACGTCGAGATAGGTCGCCCGGTGAACCGTGCTGCGGGCACTGCCCTTGGTCACCAGCAGCGGCATCAGGGGGTCGCGGGAACGCTCGCGGACCTCCGGCGGCAGGACGTCGAAGCTCCGCGACCGCTCGCCCGGATCATAGTCCTTGAGGATGCCGAGCCCGCTCCCCTTCAGGCGGCGCAGATGAACGCCGTCCGCGTCCTCCTCGAGCGCATAGTCGGAGTAGCCCAGGAACGTGAAGTGGTTGTCCGCCAGCCAGCGGAGGAACGCCTCGATCTCCAAGAGCTCGTCGGCCGCGACGACGACGGCCGCGGGCCTGACACCGGCCAAGGCATCCTCGACCTTCGCCTGCATCGCCCGCCAGTCCCTGACGCCCTGGCGGACGTCGTCGAGCACGCGCTCGAGGTCGCGCTCCACCTCGGCCATGGCGGAGGCGTCGCTCTGCCGGTCGACCTCGACATGCATGAAGCTCTCGGGAACAGCCTCGTCCGGTACCGGGCCGACCAGGACCTCGACGAGCCGCCCCTCGCCGTCGCGCCGGACGGGGAAGACCGGATGGACGATCAGATGGATGCCGAGGCCGTGCCGGCTGAGCTCCATGCTGACGCTGTCGATCAGGAACGGCATGTCGTCGTTGACGATCTCGAGGATCGTGTGGGTCGACTGCCAGCCATGCTGCTCGACGGTCGGGTTGTAGAGCCGGAGCTTGGGGGCGTCCGTCGTCCTCTGCTCGCCGAAGCGGAGGTGGGCGAGCGCCGCGCCGTAGAGGTCGAGCGGCTCGCGCGCCATCAGGTCGGCCGGCGCCACATCGCGGAAATAATGCCTGACGAAGCGCTCGACGTCCGTCGCCTCACGGGGGGGAAGACGTTGACCGACGAGCTGGGCGACCTGATCCAGCAGCTCGGCCTTGATCGCCTCTGCACGGCTCGACATGGCGCTTCCCTCCCTGTGGCGTCGCCGGCCGGCAGCAAAGCACAAGGACCGCGGCGGCTGAAAGACAATCCCCAACGAATCAGGGCCGGGCCCGCGCGAACGGCCTCGCGCTCAAGGTGAGAATTCTGTAGGGCTGACGCGGAGCGGCGCCGGACACTTCGTCGAGGAGGCCGTCTCAGGGAGGACAACGAGAATGCGGGCTCTACGGCTCATGACGGCGCTCGCCGGCATCGCCACGATGGCGGCCACGGCCAGCGCCCAGAACCTGTTCAACGATCTCGCCAGCAGCGAGGCCGCCATTCAGGCCAAGGAAGCCAGGGACAAGGTCCCGCCCGGCGGCGGCGATTGGGAGAAGGTCAAGATCGGCTTCGAGATTGCGCCCGTGCAGCTCAATCTGGCCGGGCGCAACAGGAAGGCGGTGGGGCTCGGCAGCTATCTCGTGAATGCGGTCGGCGGCTGCAATGACTGCCACACCAACCCCAACTTCGCGGCCGGCGGGAATCCGTTCGACGGCGAGCCCGAGCAGATCAACGCGGCCGGCTACCTCGCGGGTGGCGTCGCCTTCGGCCCGACCATCTCGGCCAACATCACGCCCGACGCCAATGGCCGGCCCGCAGGGCTGACCTTCGCCCAGTTCCTCGAGCTCCTGCGCACCGGCGCCGACCCGAACGAGCCCGGTCAGCTCCTCCAGGTCATGCCCTGGCCCACCTACAAGAACATGACCGACCGGGACATCTACAACATCTACCAGTATCTGACGACGATCCCGTCGATCACGTCGGCTGCCACGAGCGCGCAGCGCTAGAGGCATCGGCGGCGGCGGGCCCCGATACGGGGACTGGCGGAACGGGCTCCACCGTCACCTCGACCTCCATGCCGAGATAGTCGTCCGGAGCGCCGAGAAAGCTGCCGGAGACGGGGACGATCTCGTGGATGTCGCGGGCGACGGCGACGCGGATGAGATCGTCGCCGCCGACGGTGCCGTTGGTCGGGTCGAAGGCGATCCAGCCCGGGCCGGGGACGAAGATCTCCGCCCAGGCATGGGTGGCCCCGGCCCCCCGGGGTGCCGTCGGCGTCGCCTCGGCTGCGCCCGGGTCGAGATAGCCCGTCGCGACACGCGCCCCGAAGCCCAGGCTGCGCGCCGCCTCGGCCAGCAGCACGGCGAAGTCGCGGCAGGTGCCCGAGCGACGCCCGAGCGTCTCGACGGGCGTCTGGGTGCCCTGCTGCTCCCGGCTCTGATAGTCGAGCCGCCCGCCGATCGCGGCATTCAGGTCGCCGAGCAGGGCCAGCGTGTCGGTGCGCTCGCCGAGCACGAAGCTCCGTGCCCAGACGCCGACGCGGTCGGCCGGATCGAGATAGTGCTGGTCGAGCATGCGCGCGAGATCGAACCGGTCGCGCATCGAGTAGATGAAGGGATAGAAGGCGGCACCGACCTCGACCTCGCCCCGCGGAGAGGTCGAGCCGTACCGCTCGATCGTCAGCCGGCTGACGAAACGCAGCTCGCTCGCGGGCTCGGCGAAGGACACGATGTTGATCGAGTTGCCGAGCACGTCATAGACCCAGCGCGACGCGCCGGGCGGCGAGATGTCGAGCTCGGCCGCGAGCACCCGCAGATCGTGCCCGTCGCGCGGCCGCAGCATCAGCCGATGTGGCCCGAAGCCCACCGGGCGCCGGTACCGGTAGATCGTCGTGTGCCGAACGGCGAGCACCTTCAAGGCCCTTTTCCCCTGGCGCGCGCGGAGCCTCGGACGGACGGGGCGGACATCGGCGCGGCCGTACGCGCCCAGGGCTCCAGCCGGAGCAGGATCGTGACAGCGCTCTCGGGAATGGGCAAAGGCGAAGATTGCGCCGACCTGCGCGACCGTCGGCGGGGCGCGGTGCCGCCCGAGGCACGAGCGACCGGCAGTCAGTGAGGGGGGTCGGGTGAGATGGTGCGCGCGGCGGGACTCGAACCCACGACCTCAAGCTCCGGAGGCTTGCGCTCTATCCAGCTGAGCTACGCGCGCGACGGGAGGGCTATAGCGCATCGCGGGGCGATCGGAAAGGGCCGGCGGCTCGCCCCGGCGATCGCCGCCTCCGATCTGATCCGATCGCGGCCGCGGCTGGCGACGACCCGACCGAGCCGACCGCCCCTACCGACCGGAGAGGCCGGTGCCCCTACGCCCGCCGCGTCAACCGTTGCGCTTCTTGCGGGCGGCGTAGCGGGCATCGCGCGCGGCCTTCTGCGCGGCCGCGAGTGCCGCCTTGCCGGCCGCCTCTGCCGCCTGCTCGGCCTCGCGGGCGAGCGCGGCCGCTGCCGCGGCGGCAGCCCGCTCCGCGGCCTCGGCCGCCTTCGCCGCCCGCCGCTCGGTCGCACGCGCCTCGCGCGCGGCGGCGGCGACCTGGCGCTGCGCCTGGCGCTCTGCGAACCCCGGATCGTTGGCCGGCGCCTTGGCCCTGGCCCGCTCGAGCAAGGCCTTCTTCGCCTCGGCCGCCATGCTCTGCCGCTCGGCAAAGCCCATCTCGTTCCGCATCCTTCGACCTCTGTTGTTGATGGTGTTCGCTCTTGCGCCTCACGACCGCGGCCGAAGAGAAATGTTCGATGACGGCCTCTTGGTCAGTGAACCGCGCCGGGTTTGCGGGAGGCTGGTTGTTTTGGGTGCTATGCTGCGAGCGCCTTGCTCTCCTGCTCGGCGTAGAAGGCTGCTTCGACCGCGGCCGGCGGGACAAAACCGATGGGCCCAAACAGGCGGCGATGGTTGAACCAGTCGACCCATTCGAGTGTGGCATACTCGACGGCCTCGGGCGAGCGCCATGGCCCCCGCCGGCGGATCACCTCGGTCTTGAAGAGGCCGATGACCGTCTCGGCGAGGGCATTGTCGTAGCTGTCCCCACGCTGCCGACCGACGGCGCGATACCGGCCTCGGCAAGACGCTCGGTGTAGGTGATCGAGAGATATTCGGCGGATTCAATCGGTCGTCGCAACACCGCTGATGCGGGAGGTTGCGATGAGCATTCGAGAGCGGCGATCACGAACGCCACGTGGACGAAGCCACCCCACGTCGCGACGTAGGTGAAGTCGGCCACCCATCATCCGCAAAGCGGATGATCCGCGCCCACCAGGGACGGCGATCATCAGATCGCCGAGGGCCTAGTCGGCCGCGGCGCCTTGAAGTCCCGGTTGACCCGATCGAGCGGGCAGGGTGCGGCCTTGTCCGGGATCGTGGTCCGCACCGTGCTGCCACGAGTGACCCCTTGGAGCTCCATCGCCCGCATCAGTCGCGCCACCGTGCAGCGGGCCACCTCGATCCCCTCGCGGCGCAGCTGCCGCCAGACCTTCCTCACCCCATAGACCTGGAAGTGCTCGTTCCAGACCCGCCGGATGTGGTCGCGCAGCTCGACGTCGCGCTTGGCGCGGGCCGGCAGCCTCGAGGGATCGGCACGCCGCGCCGCGCGCTCGTGGTACGTCGACGGGGCGATCGGCAGCAGCCTGCAGATCGGCTCGACCCCGAAGGTGCCGCGGTGCGTGTCGATGAAGGCGATCCCTGCCGGTGCCCGAGGCACCGGCCTCCTGGCGGAATCGGATCGCCGCGCCGCGTCGATGGCTTGAACCGGCGGGCGAGCTCCGCCTGGGCAAAATAGGCGCTCGCTTTCCTCAGGATCTCGTTCGCCTGCCGCAGCTCGCGAACCTCCCGCTCCAGCGCCCTGATGCGCTCACGCTCCTCGGTCGTCGCTCCGGCACATCGGCCCTGGTCACGCTCCGACTGCCGAACCCAGCCCCGCAGCGTCTCCGCGGTACAGCCGATCTTCGCCGCGATCGACATCATCGCTGACCGTTCCGAGGCATGCTCGCCCCGGTGCTCAAGCACCATGCGAACGGCCCGCGCCCGCACCTCCGGTGACTACCTCGTCTGTCTGCTCATCCCTCCATCCTCTCAAGAGTTGGAGCCTCCGGCAAACCCGGCGCGGTTCATAGGGGTCGATCACGATCACCTTGCTGTGGACCATGGCGTGCGCACGCGGCAGCTTGAGGAGCTCGGGCTCCCAGAATTTGAGGGGGCCCGGGATTGCCGCAGGAAGGACGACGTCCTCATTCGCGTCAATGCGATCGCCGCGATTGAAACCCAGATTTCCCAGATGATCGGGCGTTTTGCTGACACGACAGTTGGATTCCGGTAGATTTCTCAACGTGATAGGGCGGATGGAGCGGGCCTGGGATGGTGGACGCGACGGGTGAGTCGAACGAGTCGCTTCGGGTTGCCTTCGACCGCCGGATCAAGCTCGAATTCCATGGTGCGCGGATCACCTCTGACGGTGGCCTGCTGGCCTATCGCGAGCTGGAGTGCTGGAGCCGGTGATCGCCCGCTACCGTGAGCGCGGCCTCGATCTCTACTTCCGTGGCGACGCGGCGTTCGCCAAGCCCGAGCTGTACGAACTGTTGGAGGCGGAGGGAATCGGCTACGCCATCCGCCTCCCGGCCAACTCCGTGTTGCAGGAACGGATCGGCCACCTGCTGACCCGGCCCGTTGGCCGCCCGCCCAGGAGGCCGCAGGTGTTCTTCGCGAGCTTCAGCTACCAGGCGCAGAGCTGGAGCAAGCCGCGTCGAGCGGTGGCCAAGGTCGAGTGGCACCAGGGCGAGCTGTACCCGAAGGTCGGGTTCATCGTCACCAGCCTGAAGCGGCCGGCCGGACGGATCAGCAAGTTCTACAACGGTCGCGGCACCGCCGAGCAGTACATCAAGGAGGGCAAGCTGGCGCTGCGCTGGACCCGGCTCTCCTGCCATGCCTTCCGCCACAACGCGGTGCGGCTGCAGCTCCACGCCCTCGCGTACAACCTCGCCAACTTCTTGCGCTCGCTGGCGTTGCCCGACGCGGTCGCGCAGTGGTCGCTGACAAGCTTGCGCGAGAAGCTGGTCAAGATCGGCGCCCGGATCGTCCGGCACGGTCGCTACGCCGTCTTCCAGCTGGCCGAGGTCGCCGTGCCGCGGGCGCTGTTCGCCGAGATCCTGTGCCGCATCGATCGGCTGCGGCCACGGTCGCCGCCGATCCCGGCATGAGCAGCGCGGATCAACCCTCGATGGCGACCCGACAGGTGACGTCCGTCCCTGATCGACCGAGAACCGTCGAACGCGGCCGCAAGATGGGGGTCACGCATCTTGACGCGGGTCGATGCGGTGTCCGAGGCTGGTTCCGGCCCTCGCAGGCTTGCAGCATGCAACGTAGCGACGCATCATCGGCCCTCGGAAGCCGGCCATCTGGAGAATCCCGGCTCAAAAGACGATCGTCCATCCCTCCGCGGCGGCAGCCTCGGCGGTATAGGCGACGCCGTCGACCTTGAGGCCGCTGCCGTCGACCAGCGTGATGGCGCCCCCCTTGTTGCCGAGGGCGAGCGGCGGAAGGATCGGCACGACCAGCGTCGCGCCTGCGGCGGTCGTGCCCTCGAGGGTCTGCTTGCGCTCGGCCCTGTCGATCAGGGACCAGCCTGCGAGGTCGATGACATCGGGCGTCGCGTTGAGCAGGGTTACGGTCTCGGCCTCCGGCGCCGGCCCGATCGGGTTCACGAGGGCCGCGACTATCCGGACACGAAAGTCGGGCTCGCTCGGATGCGGGGCGGGCCCGGGCCCAGGGGTCGGCCCCGGGAGCGTGTGACCGGTGACGTCGTCGGTGTGCCAGGCCTGCGATTGAAAGGCGAGGAAGATGGCGACCCACTGATCGGTCGAAGGGAAGCGAAGGATCAGCCCGCCATCCTGCCAGACGCCATCCTCGCCCCGGTGGCCAGCATCGTTGCCCTGGTTCATATGGATATCGTGGACGCCATTCCCGGGCTGGAAGCGGAAGACCTGGTCCGGCTTTCCCTGCTCCGGCCCCCAACGCTCGCCGAACGCGTGGATGACAGCGTCGGCCTCCGCCTTGGCCCGTTCGACATAGTGCGCCAGCCGGTCGCTCAGGTCGTTGTCTGGCCCGGGCAGACTGGACGGCAGGAGGCGCATATCGAGGCGGTTGAAGAGGTTGCCGCGGATGAAGTCGAGCGCAGCCGTCCCAGGCCGCCCCGGCAGCGGCGTGAAGCCCTCCTCGAGAGAAAAAAGCTTATCGATCACCGGGTGCCTGAAATTCTCGTCGACAAGGAACAACAGCTCGGATGGGCTGAGCTGCGATTTGACATTGACGGCGAGGCGGTAGTCGACCCCCGCTGCTCTCACCTGGACCGGGTAGTGCGGGGTGTTCGCGTCGTCCTCACGCTTGGCCGCGACGACGCGGCCTCGCAGGACACCATAGTGCTTGAGGCTCACAGTGACCTCCATCGGCTTTGGGTGATCGTAACGCCATGGCGCAAGCGGTCATCTTTCCGCCCCGATGATTCTACGTCCGCCAGTCTATGCGCTCTTCATGACAGTCAGGCGCACGACTTAGGCCATCTGCCCGGGTCGCTCCTTCTGGCTCCGGCGGACGGGTCCTAGAGCCTAAAGAGATCGGCCCGGTAGCCCCTCGGGTCGGGCTATGACCGAATTTGGTGGCTGAGGCGGGAGGGGGCGTATCCTCGGTGATGTTCGAGGTCACCGGGAGGGATACGCCATGGAGGAGGATAGCGTTGTCAGCCTGCCCAGACCAGGAGCGAGCGTCACGGACGATCCGCTCCTGACGGTGTTGCGTGAGGGCGCCCGGCGGAATCCTTCCGGCCTATCTTCGACGCACGAAGAACCTCGAGGAACTCCTCCCCTGGCTGTATCTGAAGGGCGTGTCGACGGGCCAGTTCGGCGAGGCCCTGGGCGCTGCTCGGCCCCGACGCGCCGGGGCTGTCGGCCGCGACGGTGCGGCGGCTGACCGAGAGCTGGCAGGAGGAGCACGAACGCTGGCAAAAGCGTGACCTCTCCACCCGACGCTACGTCTATCTCTGGGCGGATGGGGTCTACTTCGCCCCGCGGCTGGAACACGAGCGCCAGTGCCTTCTGGTGCTGATCGGGGCCGACGCGACCGGCCGGACGGAGCTGCTCGCGATCGAGAGCCTGCCCTCCGGCCCGCGGAGCGGGACCGGGGGGACGGCTGGCGCGAGAGCGCCCAGAGCTGGCGGGAACTTCTGCTCCGACTGCGGGACGAGAACGGGCTTGCCCTCGATCCCGAGCTCGCCACCGGCGACGGTGCGCTCGGCTTCTGGCAGGCGTTGCACCAGGTCTGGCCCAAGACGCGGCAGCAGAGGTGCTGGGTCCACAAGACGGCGAACGTCCTGAACGTCCTACCAAAGTCAGTGCACGGCAAAGCCACGCAGGATCTGCACAGCATATATGAGGCCGAGAACCGGGAGGGTGCCGAGCAGGCACTCGATCGCTTCCTCGCGAAGTACGGCGCCAAGTACGACAAGGCGGCCGCCTGCCTGAGCAAGGACCGAGAGGCGTTGCTCGCCTTCTACGACTTTCCCGCCGAGCACTGGAAGCACGTCCGCACGAGCAACCCGATCGAGAGCACCTTCGCCACCGTCCGGCTGCGGACCGACAAGACCAAGGGCTGCCTGTCACGCCAAACTGCGCTCGCCATGGTGTTCAAGCTCGCCAGGTCGGCCGAGCGACATTGGCGCCGGCTCGACGGCTCGCAACGCCTCGGTCAGCTCATCCAAGGCGTCCAGTTCCGTGACGGCGAGCCCGTTCAAACTGCCGAGGACCGAGCTGCCGCCTGATTTCGTACACCAAACTTGCGCATAGCCCCCTCGGGTCCGCGAGGCGGTCCTGCGCCGGGCTGTCGTAGATGACGATGAGCTGGCTCTCCTCTAACAGCGCGATCCCCTCGGGATGGTCGCAGCCGACGCCGACCGGAACGTCGAGGAGCCGCTGCAGGGTGGCGGGGTCGGCAAGGCCACCCTCGGACGGCCGTTCACCCACATCCCAGGCGAGAACCGAGGCCGGGCCATCCAGCTTCATGGTCGGGCCGGTCAGGACGAGAAGCCGGTCGCCGTCGAAGGCGAGGTCGCGGATGCCGAGGCCACCGAGGTCGAGGGCGTGCTTCAGATAGGGAAAGCCGTCTCCAAAGCGCTCGAGTCGCAGCGTCTCGCCTTCCGCCACCACCTTGAGCTCGAGAACTACCGCGAGCCCCGAGAGGACCGGCCCACGCAGGCCGAGGAAGACAGAATCGCCGCGGGCCGCAAAGCCCTCGATGTCGAGCCCGTTCTCCTTGGCAGGGAGGGCAAGAAACGGCCCCAGATGGGGGTCGTGGGCGAGCGCCTCGGTGAGCTGGTTGCCCCCGCCATTGGAGAACGGCAAGGAGGCGGCAGCCTTGTGACCGAACGGCTTGGTCGGATCGGACGAGTCCGCGTCGAGATCGAGGAAGCCCAACAGGTAGCGGTTCGGCTGGCGGTCCCCGAGCTGCGCCATGTGGGCGAAAGCCTCGCTCGGCGGTGGCGGTCCCAGCTTCTTTCGCGTCCTACTGTGCGAGCCCATCACCCAGAGGCGGGCGCCATCGCGACACAGCCCTTCGGCGTCGACCTCACCCACCTCGCCGGCCGGCAGGCGGAACGGATGGGCCAAGCCATAGGCGCGGTGGCCGGCGCACGCACCGTCCGCGCCGATTTTCAGCCGATCGAGGAAGGCGCCCTCGTCACCGGCAACCCACAGCTCGCCCTTGGCGCACTCGACCGCGGAAAGGTTGCGGCGCAGAACTCTCGACATGGGCGACGCCGCCCTGCCGCGGTCGAAGGTCAGCCACAGGTGGCCTTGCGGCATCTGTGCTGCCGGTCTCGACGCATGGGCCATGACCCACCCTCTCTCGTCCCAGCCTGGATCGATGCTCGCACCCGACGTTCTCTGTACACTGCTGGTTGACAACTCACTTGGCCCAGGATCGGGCTCGCGTCAGTGATGTTTCTCACAGGAAGGCGCGCCGATCTTGGCTGACCGGAGTCGTCGTCATGCGGCCCGAGCCGGACTCGAACTGTCGCGCCAGTCTGGAGCTCACCCGGTTCCGTGGGCAGCCGAGCGCTTCCGCAGGGGGTTTCCAGGTTGGGAACGACGGACGACGCGTATCCGCAGGGGTGCCCCCGGCAGATGCTCGAACTGCTCGAAGCGGGGCGTGGCCCAGACTGTGGATCGGCGTCCAACCGTGCCCCACGGACGAGACAGCCTGATACCAATCACGTTTAGTCCCGACCGTCGTTGCCCAGCTAAGGCCGCAGAGGGAGCGGATGCGGCCTGGGTCGGCCCGGAGCCTGTTCCAGGCGGTGCAGCAGGCGTCGAGGATGTCGTCGTAGGTCTGCCACAGGCGGTGCGAGAGAAAGCGCTCCTTGAGGTAGAGCCAAACCCGCTCGCCTCCGCCGCCTCCTGGCGGCGTTCCCTTCGGGAATCGGATCGAGCGTCTGCTGACGCTCGATGGCGTTGAGCTCGGGTGAGTAGGGCGGAAGGAAGAGCGGCGTTATGTTGCTGGGGATCGTGAGATCCCTGGCAACGTGCCAGCCGGCACGGTCCATGATGACGACGGCGTGGGCGCCTGGCTTCACGGCCGTGACGAGCTCATCCAACATCGCCTGCATGGCGGCGGTGCCAACCTCGGGTAGGATGAGCGCGACGCCGCAATCACGCTCCGGACAGGCGGCGCCGAAAAAGTACACGGCCTCATGGCGCAGATCGCGCCGGCCAGATGGACGAATGCCCTTCTGAAACCAGCGCCGACAGGTGCGGCCGGTCTGGCCGACCCTGGCTTCATCAAGAAACCACACCTCGAGACGCTCGGCCTCCGGATGGCCGGCGGCAATCTCCGCGATCAGTGTCGGGAACTTTTTTTAAAAGCGGCCTGGGCTTTGGGATCGGCTTGCGGATGCACGGGCCTGGTCTTCTGCCAGGACAGGCCCAGCCCGTGCAGCAGATCGAGCATGCCGTTCTCGCTGTAACGTACGGCGAAACGCTCCTCGACGAGCCGGCAGAGATCCTTGGCCGTCCAGCTGCTCAAGCCATCCCGCTCAGGGTCGGGACCGCGCAGCACCAGGGCCTTGAACGCCGCCATCTGACCTTCATCGAGGAATGCCGGTCGGCCGCTGCGAGGGCGATCGCGCAAGCCGTCGACGCCCTCGTCATTGAAGCGGATCACCCAGTCCCTCAGGGTCTGGCGGTCCCGCATCGGCAGGAGCCGATGCGCCCCGTCCGAAGGACCGCGCGTCAGCAGACGCGCGAAGGGCCAGCCTGTTCTGCCGCGAGTTCGCGGCTCATGCCGTCGAGGGCGTTCGCCAGCGCCAGCATGCGGCAGGTAATCCGCCCGTCCGCCTCCAGCCGCGCCAGCCGCCGCAGCTTCTCGGCCGAAATGTCGTCGCAAATCGCCAACGCTGAGCCCATCCACCAGCCCTCCTCGTCTCCAAAGAGGGGCGAGCCACAAAACAGCCACATTTCACAAGCCGGGTGACTCAATATTTCGCAGGCTCGGTATAACTCGTTGAGCCCGCGAGTTTACTGCCTCCTCGGTGGGATCACGGTTGGACGCCGGATGCTGACCATCTGAGGACAGGGATCCCCGTGCCGAATCAGGTAGATAGGCCCATTTGCAAGACGGGTCACGATTGGACGCAGATCCACGGCCTTGGCGCAGCACCCGTTGATCAGGTACCGCGTCCCGGCTCTCACAGGGTCACGTCAGCGCCGGCGGGTCCGTCGCGACCCACCCCAGGATCGTCTGGACCGCGGCGAGGCCAGGATCCTCGGCCTTCCGGATGACGGTCAGCAATTGAAACCACAGATCGTCGTCCGCCCGCTCGACGAACTCCCGCACAGCACCTGCCGCGAAATCCTCGACCACCATCGATGCCGCGACCGCGCACCGCTCGATTCGCGCCACGACTGCCGGGTCCATCGTCGCCAGCACGCCCAGCGCGACACCGGGCAGATCGAGACCTGCGATGAGATCTCCGAGCATAGGTCCTCCCTCTCACGGAGATGGCGGTCCCACCCGCGGACGGCGGGAGGGCCGTTCAATCGTGCGACACTTACCCCGATCGAGGCGTTCCACGCAGTGCTTTCGCTGGCGGCGGACCGCTCGGCGTCCGGATCGTCCCCTGCCCAGCCGCCATGGCGGAGACCACTTGCTGCACTCGGTGTGGGAGCTGACCATTCACCGCGGTGGCCCAACGTCGGTGCGGAGCCGGTAGTCAACGGCGGCGGTAGCGGAGCTCGGTAGCCCCGCTACTGAACGAGCGGAAGTCTTTGCCGCCTCGAGATCTACGCCCTGCACGTCGGCCTGGCCGGCCAGGAAGGATACGTACTGCCGCAGGGCCCGCTCCTCGACGCTCGCTCTGAGCCGCTCGGCGATGCGATCACGCACCGTCTCGAAGGGCACCGTGGCACCCGGAATCCGCTGATCGACCGCGACGATGTGAAAGCCATGGCGTGTCTTCACGAGCTCGCGGAGGATGCCAGTCGGCCCCAGCCGGAACAAGGCCCGCTCGAACTCGGGTACCGTGTCGCCGCGGCCGAGCTGGCCGAGGTTGCCGTCCTGCTGGCCGGACGGACAGTTCGAGAGCTCCCGGGCTAGAGCGGCGAAGCGGCCGGGCTCGGCCATCAGGGTCGTCAGCGTCTGCTCCGCCCGCGCCCGGATGTCCGGCACGCGGGCGCCGGGCGTTATCTGGAAGAGGATATGGCGCGCATGGACGAGGTCGCCGCTCCGGAAGTCCGCCGGATGCGTCTCGTAGTGGCGGCGGCACTCCTCCTCGGTCGGCGTCGGCACCTGGACCTCCGCCGCGAGGAGGCGCTCGATGGCGTCGTCGACCGCGCTCCCGTTCTCGGCCTCGGCCGCGAGCAGCCCGACCGCCACCGCCCGCTGGCGCAGCAGCTCCCGCACCGCCGCGACCTCGGCACTCGGCCATGCCGCCTCGTCGACGGCGACGCCGTTGACCGTGGCGGTCACGAGCGGACCGGCTCCTTGGCCCGCGTTCTGGGCGTGCGCACGATCTGATAGGGCCGGAACAGATAGGACAAGGCCCCCACGCCGCTCCAGATATGGATCATGCGGGTGAAGGGCGAGATCAGAAAGATGCTGAATCCCAGGAGGATGTGCGTCTTGTAGACCAGCGGCACGCCCGTCAGGAAGGCCGGGGCGCCGGGATCGAGCGTCACGATGCCCTTCACGTAGGCGGTGAGCTGCTCGAAGAGGACGCCGTCCATGTGGAAGGCCGACAGCGGCACCGTCAGCAGGCCGAGGGCGAGCTGGAGCCAGAGCATGACGACGACCGCGATGTCCCATTTCCGGCTGTTGAGGCGGATGCGCGGATCGACGAGGCGCCGGTGGATCAGGATGGAGAGGCCGATGATCGCGACGAGGCCGGCGATGCCGCCGACGACCATCGCCAGGAGCTGATGCTGGACCGGGTTCAGGGCCCAGTCGACCGCCCAGTGCGGCGCCAGGAAACCGGCGAAATGACCGAGGACGACGATGATGACGCCATAGTGGAAGAGGTTCGAGCCGAGCTGGAGCTGGGCCTTGCGCAGGATCTGCGAGGAGTCGCTCTTCCAGGTGTAGGGCTCGCGGTCGAAGCGGATCAGGCTGCCGAGCAGCAGGACGGCCAGGCACACATAGGGATAGATGCCGAAGAGAAGCTCATCCATATAGCCGACGGTCAGCATGGCAGAGTCTCCTCTCGCGAGCGGGCGGGCCGGCGTGGGGCACCGTCCCGGCTGGTCATGGCGTGCTGCCGGACCGAGGCGTCCGGCCCGTAGGTGCCACATGGGACTTGGGCTCGCGGGCGAAGGCCGGCTCCTCGGCCCAGTCCTTGTCCAGGCTCTCAGCGCGCTCGGCCGCCCGCGGCACCGCGGCGGAATCGATCGGTGCCTCCCCGGCGATCACGAGCAGCGCCTGCAGCACCGCGGCATAGGCGCTTTCGCGAGCGATCAGGGCCTCGCCGATCCGCCTCAGGAGGTGGGCGCGAATCGCCCAGCAGGTCCTGCGCCTCGGCGAGGTCGCGGCAACTCAGATATTCGAGCACCACCGGCAGATGGTCGGGCAGCTCCTTGGTCACGAGATCGAAGCCCGCCCGCTCGTAGAGCTGCTTCAGCTCGACCATCGCGTCGCCGCGGTCGCGGCCGTCGCCATGGAGATGCTCGAAGAGGCTGAGCGAGGTGGCGCGCCCGCGGTCGAACAGGTCGACATAGCGCTCCTCGGCCAGCAGCAGGTCGCCCTCGCCGAGATCTCGGGCGAGCCGGCAGAAGGCCGTTCCGCTCGCGCGCCTTGACGAGCGGCGAGCGGCCGATCACGCCCTCGATCTCCGGCAGCGCCTGCCTGAGATCGTCGCTCGGGTAGGAGAGCAGGGCGCCCAGGGCCCTGAGGGCCAGCATGGTCATCGGCTCAGGTGTCGATCGTCGGCCGGGCCGGCACCAGCCGGCGCCGCCCCATCTTGCCGCCGAAGAGCGTCGAGTGCGGGGCGCCGCGTGTCGCAGCCATTGCCGAAGCTGAAGCCGCACGAGCCGCGCAGCCCGTAGGCGTCCTCCGACTGCTCGCGGTGGCTGGTCGGGATGACGAAGCGGTCCTCGTAGTTGGCGATGGCGAGGTAGCGGTGCATCTCGTCGACTTGGGCGACGCTGAGCCCGGCCCGGTCCAGGATCGCCTGGCCCTCCGCCTCGCCCTCGCCGAGCTGGCGGCGGCGATAGTAGACGCGCATCGCGAGCAGCCGCTCGAGGGCCGCCGACGATCGGCTCCTCGGCACCCGCCGTCAGCAGGTTGGCTAGGTAGCGCACGGGAATGCGCAACGACCGCACGTCGGGGATCTCCCCGATCGTGTCGATGGCCCCGGCATTGGCATGCGACTGGATCGGCGACAGCGGCGGTACGTACCAGACCATCGGCAGGGTCCGGTATTCCGGATGGAGCGGGAAGGCGATCTTCCAGTCCACCGCCATCTTGTAGGCGGGCGAGCGCTTGGCCGCGGCGATCCACGCGTCCGAGATGCCGTCGGCGCGCGCCTGCGCCTAGAATCGCCGGATCGTCGGGATCGAGGAACAGGTCGAGCTGGGCCTGATAGAGATCCTCCGGGTCCTCGACGCTGGCGGCGCTCTGGATCCGGTCGGCGTCATAGAGCAGGACGCCCAGATAGCGGATGCGGCCGACACAGGTCTCCGAGCACACCGTCGGCTGCCCGGCCTCGATGCGCGGATAGCAGAAGATGCACTTCTCTGCCTTGCCGGAGGTCCAGTTGTAATAGATCTTCTTGTAGGGGCAGCCCGAGACGCACATGCGCCAGCCGCGGCACTTGTCCTGGTCGATCAGGACGATGCCGTCCTCCTCCCGCTTGTAGATGGAGCCGGAGGGGCAGGAGGCGACGCAGCTCGGATTGAGGCAGTGCTCGCAGAGCCGCGGCAGATACATCATGAAGGTGTTCTCGAACTGCCCGTAGATATCCTTCTGCACCGCCTCGAAATTGTAGTCCTTCGAGCGCTTGTCGAACTCGCCGCCCAGGATCTCCTCCCAGTTCGGCCCCCATTCGATCTTGTCCATCGGCCGGCCGCTGACGAGCGAGATCGGCCGCGCCACCGGCGAGGTCGGCAGCTCCGGCGCGTTGTGCAGGTGCTCGTAATCGAAGGTGAAGGGCTCGTAATAGTCGTCGATCTCGGGCAGATGCGGATTGGCGAAGATCTTGGCGAGGATCGCCCAACGACCACCCTGCTTCGGCACGATCTTCCCGTTCTTGCGGCGCTCCCAGCCGCCCTGCCAGCGCTCCTGGTTCTCCCAGTCCTTCGGATAGCCGATGCCGGGCTTGGTCTCGACATTGTTGAACCACGCATATTCCATGCCCTGGCGCGAGGTCCACACGTTCTTGCAGGTCACCGAACAGGTATGGCAGCCGATGCACTTGTCGAGGTTCATCACCATCGCGATCTGGGCGCGGATCTTCATGCCACGGTCTCCTCGCCCGCCTGATCGACGGGACCTGTGTTGTCGAGCCAGTCGATCCGACTGAGCTTGCGCACGATCACGAACTCGTCGCGGTTCGAGCCGACGGTGCCGTAATAGTTGAAGCCGTACGAGAGCTGGGCATAGCCGCCGACCATGTGGGTCGGCTTCAGCACGGTGCGGGTGACCGAGTTGTGGATGCCGCCGCGCTGCCCGGTGATCTGCGAGCCCGGCACGTTCACGATCTTTTCCTGGGCATGATACATCATGCACATGCCCACATGCACCCGCTGGCTGACGACGGCCCGCGCGGCGATGGCGCCGTTCACGTTGAAGAGCTCGATCCAGTCATTGTCGACGATCCCGGCCGACTTGGCGTCGGTCTCCGAGATCCAGACGATCGGCCCGCCCCGCGAGAGGGTCAGCATCAGGAGATTGTCGGTATAGGTCGAGTGGATGCCCCACTTCTGGTGGGGTGTGATGAAATTGAGCACGATCTCCGTCTCGCCATTGCTGTGCGTGCCCAGCATCTCGGCGACGGTGCGCGTGTCGATCGGCGGCCGGTAGACGGCGAAGCCCTCGCCGAAGTCGCGAAGCCAGCGATGGTCCTGATAGAAATGCTGGCGGCCGGTCAGCGTCCGCCAGGGAATGAGCTCGTGGACGTTGGTGTAGCCGGAGGTATAGCTGACATGCTCGCTCTCGATGCCCGACCAGGTCGGTGACGAGATGATCTTTCGCGGCTGGGCCTGCAGGTCACGAAAGCGGATCTTCTCGTCAGCGCGGGCGGCGGCCAGATGCGTGTGGTCGCGGCCGGTCACCTTGCCCAGCGCCTGCCAGGCCTTGATGGCGACCTCGCCATTGGTCTCGGGCGCCAGGGAAAGGATGACCTCGGCGGCGTCGATATCGGTCTCGATGCGTGGCCGGCCGTCGGTCGGGCCGCCATCCTCCACCTGATAGTTGAGGTCGCCCAGGCCATTGACCTCGTCATTGGTATTCCAACTGATGCCCTTGCCGCCATTGCCGAGCTTGTCGGCGAGCGGGCCCAGCGCCGTGTAGCGCGCGATAGGTGTTGGGATAGTCGCGCTCGACCACGCTGATCTGCGGGCGCCGTCACGCCGGGCACGAGGGCGCACTCGCCCTTCTTCCAGTCCTTGGCCTCGAAGGGCTGGGCGAGCTCGGCCGGCGTGTCGTGCATGATCGGCGTCAGCACCACGTCCCGCTCGACGGCCGAGATGGCCGACGCTGCAGCTCCGAGAAGCGCTTGGCGATGGTCTTGTAGATCTCCCAGTCGCTCCGGGATTCCCAGACCGGGTCCACCGCCGCCGTGAAGGGATGGATGAAGGGGTGCATGTCGGAGGTGTTGAGGTCGTGCTTCTCGTACCAGCTGGCGGTCGGCAGCACGATGTCGGAGTAGAGGCAGCTCGTCGACATGCGGAAGTCGAGGGTGACGACGAGGTCGAGCTTGCCCTCGGGCACGGGGTCCCGCCAAGCCACGTCGACGGGCTTCTGGCCGCCCATCTCGCCCAGGTCCTTGCCCTGCAAGCCCGTGCCGGGTGCCGAGGAAATGGCGCAGGAAAGTATTCGTGGCCCTTGCCCGACGAGCCGAACAGATTCGAGCGCCAGATGAAGAGGTTGCGGGGGAAGTTCACCGGATTGTCCGGATCCTCGCAGGCCATGGTCAGGCGGCCCTTCTCGAGCCCCTGGACGACATGGTCCTTCACCGGAACGCCGGCCGCCTCGGCCTCGGCCGCGAGCGTCAGCGGGTTGACCGCGAGCTGCGGCGCCGACGGCAGCCAGCCCATGCGCTCGGCCCGGACGTTGAGGTCGATGAGGCTGCCCCGATACGCGGCCTTGTCGGCCAGCGGCGACAGCAGCTCGGACACGTCGAGCTTCTCGTAGCGCCACTGGTCGCTGTGGGCATAGAAGAAGGACGTGCTGTTCATCTGGCGCGGCGGCCTCACCCAGTCGAGCGCGAAGGTCGAGCATCGTCCAGCCGGTCTGCGGCCGCAGCTTCTCCTGGCCCACATAATGCGCCCAGCCGCCGCCCGAGACGCCCACCGTCCCGCACATCATCAGGAAGTTGATGATGCTGCGGTAGTTCATGTCCTGGTGGTACCAGTGGTTCATGCCGGCGCCGAGGATCACCATCGAGCGCCCGTTGGTCTTCTCGGCATTGTCGGCAAAGCCGCGGGCCACGGCGATCGCCTGCTCGGCCCGCACGCCGGTGATCGGCTCCTGCCAGGCCGGCGTGTACGGGACATCGTCCTCGTAGCTCCTGGCGCAGGCGCCGCCGAGGCCGCGATCCAGCCCGTAGCTGGCGCAGAGGAGATCGAACACGGTGGCGACCAGAGCCTCGCCGTCGGCGAGCATCACCCGCCGCACCGGCACGTTCCGCAGCAGCACGTCGCCGCCCTGGTCGTTCTCCGGAAAGCGCTCGTGCGGCCGCCCGCCGAAATAGGGAAAGGCCACGGGCACGACATCGTCACGCCGGTCGAGCACGCTGAGGGCCAGGGTGACGTCCCGATCGGTCTCGCCGTCCTTGGCCTCGAGGTTCCAGCGTCCCTTGGCCTCGCCCTCGGCCGGCCAGCGATAGCCGATCGAGCCCCGGGGCACCACGAGGTCGCCCCCGGGCTCCGTGGTGGCCACCGTCTTCCAGTCGGCGCGGCCGCCCTCCGGCGCGCCGGGCAGGTCGCTCTGCCGCAGATTGCGGTCGGGAACCCAGCGGTCGCCGTCCTGCCGGAGCCGCACCAGCATCGGCATGTCGGTGTAGCGGCGGCAATAGTCCTGGAAATAGGGCACCTGGCGGTCGAGGAAGAACTCGCGCAGGACGACATGCCCCATCGCCATGGCGAAGGCGGCGTCGGTGCCCTGCTTGGGATGGAGCCAGAGGTCCGACAGCTTGGCGACCTCGGAATAGTCCGGCGTGATCGCCACGACCTTGGTGCCGTTGTAGCGCGACTCGACGAAGAAGTGGGCGTCGGGGGTGCGCGTCTGCGGCACGTTCGAGCCCCAGGCGATGATGTAGCCCGAATTGTACCAGTCGGCCGATTCCGGCACGTCGGTCTGCTCGCCCCAGGTCTGGGGGCTCGAGGGCGGCAGGTCGCAATACCAGTCGTAGAACGACATCAGCGTGCCGCCGATGAGGCTGAGGTAGCGGGCGCCGGAGGCGTAGGACACCATCGACATGGCCGGGATCGGCGAGAAGCCGATGACGCGGTCGGGGCCCCAGGTCTTGACGGTGTGGACGTTCGCGGCGGCGATGATCTCGCTCACCTCGTCCCAGGTCGAGCGCACAAAGCCGCCGCGCCCGCGCATCGCCTTGTAGGACGTCGCGACCTCGGTATTGCCGGTGATCGACGCCCAGGCCTCGACGGGGGCCAGTGTCTTGCGGGCCTCGCGCCAGGCCTTGACCAGGCGCCCGCGCACCATCGGATATTTGATGCGGCTGGCGCTGTAGAGATACCAGCTGTAGGAGGCGCCGCGCGAGCAGCCGCGCGGCTCGTGGTTGGGCATGCCGGCCCGGGTGCGGGGATAGTCGGTCTGCTGGGTCTCCCAGGTGACGACCCCACTCTTGACGTAGATCTTCCAGCTGCACGAGCCGGTGCAGTTCACGCCGTGGGTGGAGCGCACGATCTTGTCGTGCTGCCAGCGCTGCCGGTAGCCCTCCTCCCAGAGGCGGTCCTCGTCGCGCAGCTCGCCATGGCCGCCGGCAAAGGATTCGCGGCGGCGGGCGAGGTAGGTGAGGCGCTCGAGAAAATGGCTCATGATGATCGTGTCCGGTTGGGGTCGATCAGGCCGGGACGGGTCGGCTGGCGAAACGGACGAAGCCGATCGAGACCAGGATCGAGGCAGCCGCGAGAACGACGTAGACGAAGAAGCCGCCCGCATAGCCCTGCGTGCCGAGGGCGCTGGCGAACATGCCGAGGATAGGCGGAATCACGAAGCCGCCGACGGCGCCGAGCCCGCCCACCAGGCCGGACGCGCCGCCCACCGCGTGCGGCACGTATTTCGGCACAAGCTTGAAGACCGCGGCGTTGGCGAATCCCATGCCGAGACCGATGAGCAGCTCGCCGACCAGATTGAGCGAGAAAACGGTGAAGGAGGTCAACAGCGCGGCGCCGACCAGGACGATGACGAAGGCTCCCACGGCCAGCCGCTCTCCTCCCAGGCGTTCGGAGAGTGCTCCGCCCCAGACGCGCATGAGAGCCGCGAGCAGGGAGAAGCCGACCCCACCCAGGATGCCTGCCGTCTTCGGATCGAACTGGTGCAGCGCGATCCAGTAGATCGGAAACCACGCGGTCAGCGCCAGAAAGCCGCCGAAGGAGACGAAGTAGAGAAAGACGAGGCCCCAGGTGCGCGGGTCATCCGCCGCCGCGATCAGAGCGCCCCAGACCGAATTCCCGGGGAACAGCTCCTGGCCGCACTCGGCCGCGGCAGCTTTCGCCGCGTCAGCGGCCATGCCGCGGGCCCGCAGCTGAAAATAATAGGCGTCCCTGGCCAGCCAAGCATAGACGCCGGTACCGACGAGGAGAAAGACCAGCCAGGCCATATAGGAGCCCGCCAGGCCCAGCGCGGCGATCGCGAACGGCAGGACGAGCGTGAAAAGCCCGGGGGCGATATTGCCGACACCACCGTAGATGCCGAGCGCGATGCCTTGGCGGTTGCGCGGATACCAATAGGAGACCTGCGGAATGCCGACCGAGAAGGTGGCCACGCCGCAGCCGCTCATGAAACCGAACAGAAGCACCAGCGGGAGAAGCGCTGCGGTGACGGGATGGACGGTGAGCAGGATGTAGACCAGCCCCCACATGCCGACGATGGAGATGCCGAACAGCGTGAGCATCGGCAGGCGGCCGCCCGACTTGTCCACCCAGGCCCCGAACGGAATGCGCAAAAGCGAGCCGGTGAGCTGCGGGGCGGCCACGAGAAGCCCCACGAGCAACGGCGTAAGCTCCATCGAAAGCTGGAAGGATCGCGCCGCGGGGCCATAGAGGGCGACGGCGGCAAAGCCGATGAAGAAGCCCCAGGTGCCCATCGCCAGTCCCTGGCGAGGGTTGCCGCTCAGGCCGTACCGTGCCACGGCTGCCGCTCCCCGCTCCGCGGACCGAGACTTTGGGACTGATTTCTTCATTGGTCGTTCCCCCTGATCCGGTCGCCTCGCAGTCCCTTTGCCGGGTTATAGGAGGGGCGGCGGCGTTGAGACTGAGTTGGATCAAGCGAGAGGCCATCGCAGATCCCCCGGCACACGATCCTCGCCGCAGATCCCACCCGACGATGCGCCCGATGGATCGCGCCACGGACTATCGTCGGGCGATCCTCCACGGTAGGCTCGGCTCTCCCAGTCATCAATAGAGCATGCCGTGCGCGCCCAGCACCGCCGCGGCGACCGTCGCCGCGCTGAGCAGGAGCATGACCCCGTGGAATAGCTGCATTCGCGCCAGCCTGTCGTGCGGATCGGGCTCCGTCGGGCGTCGTCGGCGAGCCCGGCCGGCCAGCGGTTCGACCACGAACAGGACGAGGGTGAAGGCTGCCCACAGCAGGACCATGGCGTCCATCCACCAGTAGCCGGACTCGAGAAAGCGGCCCCAGGCGTCGAGGCGCCAGGTCATGTAGAGTCCGGACAGGCCGGTCAGGGTCACGGAGATCCTGGCCTGCGGTGCGAAGCGGCTCTCGATCGCCTGGAACAGGGCCATGCGGCGGCCGGGCTCGGGGAGGCGGGCCAGCGCCGGAAGGACCACCAGCGTAACCATGGCGACGCCGCCGATCCAATGAACGACCGCCAGGACATGGAGCGCGCGGGCGATCGTGACGTCGTCCATCGCTAGCGGCTCACTCGCTCAGGCGCAGTCCCGGTCCCATGTGGCCGTCCGGGATAGGCGCAGTCGGCCAGGGTGGTCGCATCGAGGTCCTTGAGGAAGGCCTCGCGGGCTGCCGCCAGCTTGGCCCTGAGGCGGCAGCGGGGTGTCAGCACGCAGGCTCCGCCATCCTCCCGGAAGCACTCGACGAGCGCTTGACGCTGCTCGAGCCGCCGCACGACCTCGCCCAGCGTGATCGACTGGGGCGGGCGGGCGAGACGGAACCCGCCGCCGGCACCGCGCCGGGTCCGGACATAGCCGGTGCCGGCCAGATCGCGGACGACCTTGGTCAGGTGGTTGCGGGAGATGTTGAACTCGGTCGCGATCTCGTCGGTCGTGAACGAGCGCTCCGGATCGCCCGCCAGCCGCATCAGCGTGCGCAGCCCGAAATCGGTGAAGGCGGTGAGCCGCATGGGCGCTCCGCGAAAAAGGCATTTACAATGCCGCTTATGCCGCATTTAATAGGCATTGTGAATACCTATTTTAGGCGGCGTGATGAAGGCGACGCGAAGAGGGGCGCCATGGAGAGCGCGGAGCGGCGGGCGCGGACCACGGCGGAGATCGTCCGCCAGACCGGCATCGACGAGCTGATGATCGAGCGCCTGGTCCGGCAGTTCTATGCGAAGGTGCGCGTGGACCCGCTCCTGGGCCCGTGTTCGCCGAGCGGATCGCCGACTGGGAGCCGCATCTGGCCCGCATGTGCGCCTTCTGGTCGGGGGTCGTGCTGATGTCGGGGCGCTATCACGGCAACCCGATGGCGAAGCATCTGCCGCTGCCGATCGTCACAGCGACGCATTTCGACCGCTGGCTGGCGCTCTTCGAGGAGACGGCCGTCGAGACCTGCCCGCCGGCCGCGGCCCAGCGCTTCGTCGAGCGCGCGCACAGCATCGCCCAGAGCCTGGAGCTCGGGATGGCCAACATGAAGGGCATCCTGCTCCGCAAGGGCGAGCGGTTCCACGGGGTCGCGGCGGCCCCTCCAGGAGATGGAGAGCAAGCATGAGCGCGCAGAGCCAGGAGACGGTCCTCCAGGACCGGACCGTCGGTGAGATCGCCGCGACCCTGCCCGGCGCCACGGCGGTGTTCCGCAAGCACAAGCTCGACTTCTGCTGCGGGGGCGACGTGGCGCTGGACGAGGCGGCGCGGCGCCACGGCATCGACCCCGCCGCCGTCGAGCGGGAGCTCCGAGCCCTCGGCCGGTCCGACGCCGCGCCCGCCTCCGAGGCGACCCCGGCGCTCATCCGCCATATCGTCGACCGCTACCACGAGACCCACCGCCGCGAGCTGCCCGAGCTCATCAAGCTCGCGCGCAAGGTCGAGGCGGTTCATGCCGAGCATCCCCAGGTTCCCAGCGGGCTGGCCGACACGCTCCGGGCGACTGATCGGCGAGCTCGAGGTGCACATGAAGAAGGAGGAGCTGATCCTCTTTCCGGCGATGGTGCGCGGTGCCGCGGGCGCGCTCGAGCGTCGCCGGTGGCCGAGATGCGCCACGACCACGACGATCACGGAGCCCAGCTCCGCCGGCTCGCGGCGCTCACGAACGGCTACGCCCTGCCCGAGGGGGCGTGCCGCTCCTGGCAGGCGCTCTACGCTGGAACCGCCAAGCTGGCGGACGATCTGATGGAGCACATCCACCTCGAGAACAATGTGCTGTTCCCCAGATTCGAGGAGCCCCGAGCGTCATGAGCGAGACCCTCTATCCGACCGCGACGAAGGCCATGGCCGAGAAGCGCCACAGCCTCGCCCCCGAGATCGACACGGCCTTCCACCAGTTCAGCCGGGCGGTTTTTCAGGATGGGGCACTGCCCAAGAAGACCAAGCAGCTCATCGCCGTGGCCGTCGCCCACGTGACCCAATGCCCCTATTGCATCCAGGGCCACACCAAGGCGGCGACGCGCGAGGGTGCGACGCCCCGAGAGATCATGGAAGCGATCTGGGTGGCGGCCGAGATGCGCGCCGGGGGCGCCTTCGCCCATTCGGCCATCGCGCTGGACACGCTCGAGAGCACGGCCGCGCCCTCGGATTAGGTCGCATGCCCGCCAGGGCCGAGCCGGCCGCGATCCCCGCCGGGCCGTGGCAGGAACGGCGTTCTGGGAGGATCTTGTGACTGGCGAGAAGAAGACCGAGATCAGGTTGTCCCGGGCCTACGAGCCGCCTGGGCCCGACGATGGCTGCCGCGTGCTCATCGACCGGATCTGGCCGCGCGGCGTCCACAAGGACGAGCTCCGGCTCGACGCATGGTTGAAGGAGCTGGCGCCAAGCACGGCGCTCCGCAAGTGGTTCAACCACGAGCCGGACAAATGGGACCGCTTCAAGGAGCGCTACTTCGCCGAGCTCGACGGCCAGCCCGAGGCCGTCGGGCCGGCTTCTCGCCTGTGCCGCGAGGGCACGGTGACGCTGGTCTTCGGCTCCAAGGAGAGACGTTACAACAACGCCGTCGCGCTCAAGACCTATCTCGAGCGGGGCATGCGGGCCTAGGACAGCCCGCATTCGGCCGGTGCGCCGACTTCCGCGAGGCGACGCTCCAGAGCCACGACTGGTATCGGCTACGCTGTCGAGACACCGACTAAGCCGATGGAGCGTGGCGAGGCTCGGGACCGCTGGGGACGTACCTGACGCGACGCGAGCCGGGCCCGTTCGACACATGGGCCCCTCGGGCTGGCGAGGGCTCTCCCCTGCCGGGTCGGGTCGGGCCGGGCCTACGCAGAAGCTCGCGCCCTCTTGCTTCCAGACTGCTTCCAGGGGTGCGATGGAAGCAGGAGCGTCGTGGAAGCCATGACGCTAACCTATTGATATATTTGGGAGAATCTGGTTGCGGGGGCAGGATTTGAACCTGCGACCTTCAGGTTATGAGCCCCATCGTATTTCTGCGCGCTTCCACGAAATCGAGAGAAGGCGCAAGTAGTTGTGCAGGCGTCGCTTTTCGATCGCGACCTTCAGGGTGGTCGTTGCGCTCCGAGGCGCTCTGGCTCGTCAAATCACGCCCGATTTCGCGGTGGCCGACGCTCTCGACCTTGAGGGCCGGAACCTAAAGGTCGCGGACCGGATGGGCCCAGCTCAGCTGCTCTTACGGCCCCGGCGTCTCCCGGCCCAGGTCGACCCACTTCGTTCATGGCAGCATGCAAGGCAGCATTAGGCTAGTATCACCCATCCTCAGGCTCAGAGCGTTCAGGGTGGAAGCGGGGTGGAGATCGACGCTTGGCTTCGCGGACTAGGACTGGAGCGCTACACGCAGGCGTTCCGCGAGGCCGAGGTTACGCCCGCCTCTCTGCCGGAGCTGACCGACGCGGACCTCCGCGAGCTTGGCCTCCCGCTTGGGCCGCGCAAGCTCGTCCTAAAGGCGATCCGCGATCTGCCCGGCCCGCTCACCCCGGCTGCCGCTGCGCCGGCTGGAAGGACCGAGGATATAAGGCCGGGGCGCGGTGAGACGGCGTCCTGTCAGGCTGAGCGACGCCAGCTCACAGTGGTGTTCATCGACTTGGTGGGCTCGACAGCGCTGAGCCATCGTCTCGATCCCGAGGAGATGAGTGGGGTTCTCCGCACCTACCAGGACGCGATCGCGGCCGCCATCGCACGCTTCGATGGACATGTGGCGAAGCTGATGGGCGACGGCGTCCTTGCCTATTTCGGCTGGCCGCAGGCCCACGAGGACGAGGCCGAGAGCGCAGTCCGAGCCGGCCTCGCCGCTACCGCCGCGGCACGCGGCCTCGCGGCGCCGGACGGGGAGCCATTGGCGGTCCGCGTCGGCATCGCGACGGGGCTCGTTGTCGTCGGCGACCTGGTTGGCGAGGGCGCGGCGCGGGAAGAGACGGTGGTCGGAGAGACCCCCAACCTCGCTGCCCGACTGCAGGCCAGCGCTGAGCCTGGGCAGGTGGTCATAGCAGAAGCCACACGGCGGCTCCTTGGGGCGACCTTCCTGCTCGAGCCGCTGCCGGGCCGAGCGCTAAAGGGCATCGAGGGGCTCACCGGCGCTTTCTGCGTTCTTGGCGAGCGATCCGACCTCACCCGCTTCGAGGCTCGCCGGGCCGAGGAGCTAGCGCCGCTGGTCGGCCGCGATCAGGAACTCGGCCTGCTTGTCGAGCGCTGGCGGCTGGCGCGGTCGGGCGCCGCATTGTTGACCAGCACCTCGATGGGACCGAGGTCGGCCTCGACCCGCTTGATGCCGTCGACGCAGGCGTCGTAGTCGGCAACGCTCCACTTGTAGACGGGGATGCCCGTCTTCTCCTTGAACCGGCTGGCGGCCTCGTCGTTGCCGCCGTAGTTGGCGGCCACCTTGAAGCCGGCTTCCTTGAGAGCGATCGAGATCGCCTCGCCGATCCCCCGCGTCCCGCCGGTCACCAGTGCCACACGCGCCATGCTCCGACCTCCCTCGTGCTCTACCGTTCCCTCGATCCGCCTGGTTTAGCGCCGAAGGCCCGCGCTGACCACTCTCGATCCACTCCCGGGTGACGAGCGCACGAAGGGCGTGGGCAATCGGATCGTAAGCGGCGACGTGATTCCCGGGTTGGCACACCCAATATCGGGGACCCCCGCGCCGGCGATCACTCCGTCTTCTCGACTCGCATCGCGTTGAACTTCATGTAGGATTTGCCCTTCGTCGAATAGAAAATCCTGACCCGATCGCCTTCCTTCAGCTGGTCGATTCTCAGCCCGACCGTGTTGGTCGGCGAGATGGCGAAAACCCTGCCGTCGACGAGGATCGTGTTGCGCTCGACTTTGCCAATCACCTCGGCGGCCCGTGCGCTGCCGACCATGAATGCCAGCGCGCAGGCCGCTGCGAGCGCGGGTATCTTGCGCATCGTCCGTGCCCTCCATCGTCGTGACACGGGCTGCCTGCCGTCAGGCACCGCAAACGACCTTTCGGATCAACAATCCTCGCCGTCGTCGCATTGAGTTAGATGACGTGTCGGCCGTTGGTCGGCAGCTGGCCGCTCCGCCGTCGCGGTCTTCGGCTTCGAGATGAGGCGGGCTCATGGCAACGATGAGAAAGTCTCGCGCGCCGATAGCCGGGCCATCGGGTATGTTCGGCCGAAGACCGGCGCGGGAGGTTGCCGTGGCGGAGCAGCGAGAGCCGGTGCTGACCGGCGGTTGTCAGTGCGGTGCCGTGCGCTACGCGTTCTACGTCGAGCCGATATCGGCCGACATCTGCCACTGCCGAATGTGTCAGCGGGCGCTCGGCAACGTCTTTGCGCCGTTCACCGGCGTCCGGCTCAGCGACTTCGCCTGGACCAGGGGCGAGCCCGCGACCTGGCAGAGCAGCTCGATCGCAGACCGCGGCTTCTGCCGCCAGTGTGGCACGCCGCTCTCCTTCCGCTACCTCGGGCGGGACAAGATCTCGGTGACCATCGGCAGCCTGGACGAGCCGGCGCGCGTCCGGCCGACCGAGCAGGTCGGGATCGAGAGCCGCGTGCCCTGGCTGCATGCCGCGCTGGCTCTGCCAGGCAAGAGTACCGAGGACGATCCGCCGCCGGGCGGCGCCGACGCGCTCGAAAGCTACCAGACGCCGGCCAGAGACTGACCCGCGCGCGATCCCGGCCCTACATGTGGCCGAGCTCGAACTCCTCGCAGGACACACCGAACTCGGCCAGGCCGCCTTCGAGATAGTCGGGCAGCAGCGGCGTGCCGAGCAGATAGTCGACCGTGTGCCGCTCGCGCACGTCGCGCACCTCGCCCATGATCTCGTCCCAGTCGTCGAGGTTGTAGTCGCCGCGGCCGAGCCAGGTCAGCGCGAGCAGATCCTCGACCTCGTCGTCGTTCAGGCTCTCGAGAAAGCTCTTCAGCTCCTCGAAGGTCGGATCGTCGGCGTAGTCCTCGAGGATCGCCGTCATCTGATCGTCGGTCGGGTTGGAACCCTCGTCGAGCTCCCCTGGCTCGACCTTGACGTCGAGCTCGCGCGCCTTGACGACGACGAAGCATACTTTCTCCGGGCTGATCCTGAGCGTCGCCATGATCCCCTCTCTGGAGCATTCCCGCCTTGCCCTGGGCTGACTGAAGCACAAGTTGGGTGGGCCGATCGCCCGATTCCAGTGCCGGCCGCAGCAGGTGCCGCCCAATGAGCCGCCTGGGGCGCCTCAGAAGCCATAGAGCGCCGCCGGATTCTCGGCCAGGATCCGATCGCGGGTGGCGTCGTCGGGCGCCCAGTCGAGCAGCAGATCGAGTAGCAGGACGTCCTCCGGGTAGCGCTCGCCGCTCTGGCCGGGGTGTGGCCAGTTGCTCGCCCAGAGCATGCGCTCGGGCGCGGCCCGGATCAGCGCCTTCGCGAGCGCGCCGACGTCGTCGTAGAGCGGCGGGCCGACCTTCGAGGTCTCGTAGGGCGCGGACAGCTTGACCCAGACCCGACCAGTCTCGACCAGGCCGAGCAGGCACCTGAAGGCCGGATGATCGGGCCTCACCGGCTCGAGATACTTGCCGACGTGGTCGATCACCAGAGTGCCGGGTAGGCGTCGCAGCATGGCGTCGCGCTCAGGCAGCTCGCGCCCGTCGAGCTGGAGCTGGATGTGCCAGCCGAAGGCGTGCACCCGTGCCGCCATCTCCTCGAGGATGTCCCAGGGCAGGACACCGCCCCGCAGCATGTGAAAGCGGATGCCGCGCGCACCATCCCTGCTCAGTTCCTCGATCTCGCGATCGCTCGCCGACTGATCGACCACCACCACGGCGCGTGCCGCCTCGCCAAGCGCGGTGACCGCATCCATGGTGCAGCGGTTGTCGGTGCCATAGGCTGAGGGCTGGACCACGACCACCCGCTCGAGCCCGAGGCGCTTCTGGACCTGGCGGTAGTCGGTAACCGAGGCCGGCGGGGGCGGAAAAGGCGCGGTCGTTGCGAGGGGGTAGCGGTCCGCGGGGCCATAGAAGTGGACGTGGCAGTCGCAGGCGCCGGCCGGCGCGGACAGCTTGGGACGATCGTGGTTCATGGCGGCCTCCTCAGCGTCTTCCGGCTCCGCTCGAGCTCTGGCCTAAATGCATGAGCCGGGTCGCGTGTTCCGGGTTGACCCCGCCGGCGGGGGCGCGACCGCGCAGGATCTCGGCGACCTGGCGGGTAGTCTCGAGCGCCTGATGCTCGATTGCCTCGGGCACCAGGCCACCGATGTGCGGCGTCGCGACGACGTTGGGCAAGCGGGCGAGGCGGGGCGATGGCATCTGGTCCGGAGCGCGGCCAACGTCCATCGCGCAGCCGGCGATCCGGCCCTCGCGCAGCGCTGCCTCCAGCGCCGCTTCGTCGAGCAGATTTCCGCGCGCGACGTTGATCAGATAGGCCGAGCGCTTCATCCAGCTGAGTTCCTCGGCGCCGATCAGATTCTCGGTCTCTTCGGTCGCCACGGCGAGCACGACCACGAAGTCGGCTTCGGCCAGCAGTGTGCCGAGGTCGACCTGCCTGATCTCGCGCTCGACCACCCGCACGTAGGGGTCGCTGACCATCAGCCGCATGCCGAGCGCCAGACCGAGCTGGGCGAGCCGCGTGCCGATCTGGCCGTAGCCGATGATGCCGAGCGTGCTGCCGCGCAGCTGGCGGCCCCTGCGCGCCGCGGGTTGCTCGCCCGCGCGGTAGGCGAGGGTCGCATTCGCAATGCCGCGGGCGAGATCGACCATCAGGCCGAACGCGAGTTCGGCGACCGAATCGACGAAGCCGGGGCTCGCCCGCGTCACCAGGACGCCGGCCGTCGAGGCGGCGCCGACGTCGACGTTGCGGATATCGACCGCGCAGCGCACAAAGGCCGCGAGTTCCGGCAGTTGCTCGAACACTGCGGCCGGCCCCTCGGTCATGCGATCGGAGACGATGATCGCGCAGCCGGCCGCGTGCGTGATCAGCTCCGCGGTGCTGAGCGCCCGGCCGCTCTCGTTCAGATGAAGTTCACCCAGCTCTCGCAAGCGAGCGAGCGCCTTGTCGCCATAGTAGTTGTGCCGGGCGTCGGCGGTGTGAGCAAGGAAGATGCCTGCCATCTCGCCTCCTCGGGCGGCCTTGAGGCCGCCTTGGGGAAGCCCAGCCTACCCGCTATGGTCACTTGGCCGCTACCCCCGCCCCTCGCTGCCCGACGCCCTCCGGCGACCATGGACGACCACGCCCGCGACGATCAGGCCCAGTGCGGCCAGTCCAATCGCCAGATAGCCGAGGCGATGGATCCAGGGCGCCAGCGCACCGAGCCGTTCACCGACGGAATAGACACCGGTTCCCCAGGCAGAGACCCAAAGCGCGCCGCCCAGGGCATTGTAGGCGAAGAAGCGCCACCAACTCATGCCGACGCTTCCGGCAACTACGCCGTTCAGCTGGCGCAGCAGCTCGAAGAAGCGGGCGACAACTACGATCCAGCCGCCGTAATGGTGAAAGAAGCCCTCGACCCGGTCGAGGCGGGCCGCAGTGACACCAACCCGACGACCGTATCGTGTGATCAGCCGCCGGCCGCCGAACCGCCCGATCACATAACCGATGTTGTCGCCGAGCACCGCTGCGGCCCAGGCGCTGAGCAGAAGCGGCACGAGGTGCATCCCGCCCCGAGCGGCGAGGAGGGCGCCCGCGATCAGCATGGTCTCGCCGGGCAGCGGCAGGCCAAAGAACTCGAGCAACAGGGCACCGAACACGGCGGCATAGCCGTACTGCTGGAGATAAGGCGCGAGCGCATCGAGGGACTCTGGCAGGCCGGTCATTGCAAGCGCGCTCGCCGCCCTAGGGGTGACATCGGCAGATGACCGAACGCCTGGCTTGACGCGGTCATCGGGGCGAGGGGCGAGCCTCAGCGACCCCTATAGCGGGGCGCGCGGCGCTCCAGGAAGGATTGGCGGCCTTCTCGGCGTTGAGGACCCGGGCGAAGGGCATCGGCGAGGTCCCCTTCTTTTGCCGGCTACTCACGGCCGGATCTGTTGGCGCTCATCATGGCACGCATCGGCGCCGGCGCGTAGAGCACCCCTCTGGCGGCGGCATGACCCGACCGCGATGGTGAGACGTCGATCACCGCCTAGTTGACCGTCGGCCGCGGATCGGCGAGCCACGATCAGATCGCAGCGTCGTCGCCCGGCTCGTAGAGCAGGATCGCCCGCTCGGCGAGATCGAAGGCGGTGGCCAACCCCTCGACCACCGCCGCGTCGGCGCCGGCGGTCCGGATCCTGGTCGCGCTCGCCTCGTCCGGCACGCGGGCGAGGATCCGCAACCGGGGCCAGAGCGCCCGCGCGAGGCTGACTACCCGCTCGCCACTGGTCTCGCCCGGCAACGCCACGATCAGCAGCCGTGCACGGCCGACATGGGCCGCGCGGAGCACGTCGGCGCGCGCGGCGTTGCCAAAGTAGACCGGCAGGCGGTGCGCCTGGCTCGAGCGAACGCGCTTGGGATCGTAGTCGAGCACCAGCACCGGGATGCTGAGGCTGATCAGATGACGGGCGAGCGCCATGCCGACCTGACCAAAGCCCGCGATCACAACATGGTTGCGGACCTCGGCGGTGCGCGCGTCGAGGTCCGCCAACGAGGCGCGCGCCTCACCTTCCACCCGGTCGAGCACGCGCCCGCCGACCGCCGCCGTCACGGCGGTGATCGCCATCGAGAGCGCGACCGCCACGGTCAGCGATGGCACGCCCGCTCCGGCCAGCAGACCGGTCTGCACGGCGAGCCCGAACAGAACGAAGGCGAACTCGCTGCCCTGCGCGAGCAGGCAGCCGAGCTCGAAAGCCAGCCTGGAGCGATAGCCCAGCGCCCTCGCCAGTCCATACAGCAGGAGGGCTTTGAGCAGCAGGAGCCCGGCGGCGATAGCGAGCACGCGGTCGATGTGCGCGAGCGCCGCCTGCAGGTCGATCGCCATGCCCACGGTCATGAAGAACAGGCCGAGGAGAAGCCCCCGAAACGGCGCGATGTCGGCGGCGATCTGATGGCGATATTCGCTGTCGGCCACCATCAGGCCGGCGACGAAGGCGCCGAGCGCGGTGGAAAGGCCAGCCTGCTCGGTCGCGAAGCTTGCGCCGAGCACGATCAGGAGAGTTGCCGCGGTGAACACCTCCTCGGCGGCGAACGCAGCAATGTACTCGAGCGCCAGCGGCAGCAGGTAGCGCGAGATGCCGACCACGAAGAACACAATCAGGGCGCCCTTGGCGAGCGCGGTCAGCAGCCCCAGCGCGATCGAGGCGCCCGGTCCCGAGAGCACGTTGACCAGGACCAGGAGCGGCCCGACCGCCAGGTCCTGCACGAGCAGGATCGCGATCGCGAGGCGCCCGAGCTGGGTAAGCGTACGCCCAAGATCGGCCAGCACCTGCAGCACGACCGCGGTCGAGGACAAAGAGAGCGCGCCGCCGACGATGAGCGCCGGCCCGGGCTCCAACCCGAGATAGCTCGCAATTGCGCCGATCGCCGCGGCGGTCACCAGGACCTGCGTGCAGGCGAGCGCGTAGACCCGAACCCCGAACAGGCGAAAGCGCTCGAGCTTGAGCTCGAGGCCAAGATTGAACAGCAGGAAGACGACACCGAGCTCGCCGAGCAGACGGACCGCCTCGAGCTCGCGGATGAGGCCAAGGCCCGACGGCCCGACCACCGCACCACCGATCAGAAAGCCAAGCACCGTCCCGAGCCGGAGCCGCTGGAAGAGCGCGGCAAAGGCGACGAAGACCGCAAGGACGATCAGGGTTTCCTGCAACTGCTCACCGCCGGTTCATCTCGAGCCGCAATAGCGTAACCCTACCGCGTACCCGGCCACGTTCGTAGAGAGCGACGATGGGCACGAGGTCCATGGCGCCGGGCGCGTGACGCCGGGCGCGGCGCCGTCAGTCGAGGCGGGCGGACCAGGCGGCAACCGTGCCGGCGAGCTCGACGAGGACCTCCGCGTCGGTCCGGCCCGAGCGTTTCAGGACATGGAACGAATGATCGGCGGTGGGCACAACGTGCAGGCTCGCGCGCTCACCGAGCCCGGCACAGATCGGCCGCAGCAGGGCGAGATCGGCGAGCTGATCGCGCTCGCCCTGGAGGAACAGCATCGGCACCCCGACGTCGGCCAGGTGTGCGCCGCGTTCGGTCGACGGCCGGCCCGCGGCGTGCAGCGGAAAGCCAAAGAACACGAGGCCAAGTACGCCCTCGAGCGGCGCCTCGGCGGCGGCGAGCGAGGTCATCCGGCCGCCCATCGACTTGCCGCCGGCGAGCAGCGGCAGATCGGGTGCCGCCGCTTGCGCGGCAGCGATCGCCGCGCGCACCGTGGCAGAGCAGCGTCGCCCGTGAATCGGGCCGCCGGCCGCCCGCCTCCATATAGGGGAACTGATAGCGGAAGGTGGCGATGCCCTGCTCCGCCAGCGCCGCGCTCATCGCCGCCATGAACCGGTGGCGCATGCCGGCGCCGGCGCCATGGGCGAACACCAGCAGCCAGCGCGCGCTCGCCGGCCGCAGCAGCAGGGCCGACACCTCGCCCTGCTTCGCGGTCGCAGGAAAGGTGGAGCTTACGGCATCGATCTCGCTGTCGTCTGCCATATGCCTCGCCTCGGTTCCGGTCGATTACCCGTCAGGTCTGGCGATATGTTCTGGCGGACCGAATCGCGCGCATCACGGCGAAGATCGGATCCGGTCTCGCAGCCGGAGCCACGGCGGACCGGACCCTGAGAGTCCCGCCCTGGGCATCGGTGAGCCTGGCCAAAGGCGGCGGGCGCTGGCGGCCGAGGCGGCTGCCTCGGCTGCGGGCGAGCTCGGCCACCACCTCTTCGAACGACGCGGCCGAGCGCGCCCAGTCTTCTGGCGCGATCCGGCCGGACGGCGTCGCCGCGACCAGGGCGTAGAGTTCGGCGGCGCCGGCAAAGGTGAGCGGCGTGAGGCCGACCGCTTCGAACGTCCTCGCGATCTCCTCCATCTCGCCGACCCAGCGGTGCGCCTTGGGGATCATGCCCGGCACGGCGCGCCGCATGCGCTCGAGCATCTCCGGCTGGCTTGCGGCGAGCTCCTCATGCAGCGGCTGGCTGACGCCAAGCCGCTCGGCCGCGACCGCAAGCTCGGTCATGATCGCCGTCGTACCCTTGGTCAGCGCTGCGTAGCACATCTTGAGCGCCGACGCGTCGCCGGGCGCCGCGCCGATCACCCGCACGTCGAGGCCGTAGTCCCGCAGCTGCGCAAACTGGCGGGCGGACGCGCCCGAAGCGTAGAAGCGCGTGCTCGACGAGCCGGGCGCTGGCGGCGGGCCGATGATTTCGGCGTCGACGAAGCGGGCGCCCGCCGCCTCGACAATCGCGCCGACCCGGCGCGCGGTCTCCGGTGCGATCGCGTTGCAGTCGACGTAGAGCAGGTCGGCGCCGGTCGCTCGCAGCGCGCTCGCGATCCGCTCGGCCAGCTCCAGCGCCCGTGTCGGCACCAGAATCGCAAGCAGCGCATCGGCCGCGCGCACCAGGCTCGCGTCGTCCGGCAGGTCCTCGATGCCGGCCTTGGCGGCGAGCGCAAGGGTGCGTTCGCTTCGCCCGCGCAGGCAGGTCACGACGCGCAGGCGGTTCCGGCGGAGGACCGCACCGACGGCATGGCCCATGTCGCCCGGCGCGATCACCGCAACGGTGCTGATCCCGGTGCCCAAGTCCCGCCTCACCAATCCGGCCGGCCGCTCGAAAGCGCTCCGGTCCGTCTCCGTCTCCGGCCGCAGCCGCGCGCCGGTCAACCCCCGGGCCTCGGGATCCTCGATCAGAAGCCGTCCGCACGTGCTTCGACAGTGTGTCCCGCCGGGTGCGAAGCCGCAAACTTGAGACGAGCCAGGCTATTGCGGGCTTCTGCCTTTGAAGATCTGCTCGATCCGCGCCATCAGGGTCGGGTCGTTCTGGGCCGCGAGGCTGATCTCGCGATACTCGTCGACCGTCATCCCGTCGGTCTTCTCGATCGCGGCGACGAGCTCGCCATTGGCCTGCGTGCGGAGGTCGGCCGCTTCGGCCTCGCTCTGCGCGCCCTGGATGCGGGGCGTCCACTGCTGGATGAGCTCGTTGACCGAGAGCGCCGCGGTCACGAACGACTGGAGCTTGGCGTCGTCATAGCTGCTCTGAGCGTTGGCCGCGCCGATCGTCGTCAGAGCGAGCGACAAGGCGAGAATGACGGCGCCGCAGATGCGCCTTGCGATCGATGTCACGCGAAGTCCTTTCCCGGAGAAAAGCTGAAAGATCAATCTGCGAACAGGCAGCGGCGCCGACTATTCCGCGACCCGATCGGCAAGTGCGTCCTCGGCGGGTGCCGCAACCATGCTGATGCGCGCCCGACCGGAGGCTCCGGATGCCGCTTGACGTAAGGTAAGCACGGCAGCGAGCCGTTTCGTCGGGCCGCGACGGTCCTGGACGACCGGAGCCGGCATTCGGGCTACTGCGCGTCGAGGCGGGCGCACCGCCTGCCCTCGAGCGCAGGCGGTGCGCCGTCAGCGTCGTTGTCTTGCAGGACGCTCCCTCGATTACCTCCGTGCCGATCTCCGGATCGGGGCGGCATGGCCGGGAGGGCGCACCCTTGGGCGCTGTCGACGAGGCGGCTCGCCAGCGGAGGCTGGCGCAGGGCCCGCGTGCCAGAGGTGATCGGCGATCACCGGGATGCGGATCCTGATCAGCGCCTCGATGTCGCGCAGATAGGCGCGCTCCTCGGCATCGCAGAACGAGATCGCGACGCCGCTCCTGCCTGCCCGCGCCGTGCGCCCGATCCGGTGGACGTAGCTCTCGGGCACGTTCGGCAGATCGTAGTTGATGACATGGGTGATGCCGTCGACATCGATGCCACGCGCCGCGAGGTCGGTCGCCACCAGCACCCGGCCGGCACCGGTGCGGAAGCGCTCGAGCGCCCGGGTCCGCGCGGCCTGCGATTTGTTGCCGTGGATCGCGTCGGCATCGACGCCGCTGCGGGTCAGCTCGTCGGCGACCCGGTTGGCGCCATGCTTCGTGCGCGTAAAGATCAGCGCACGGTCGACCGCCGGGTCCTTCAGCACCTGGCTGAGGAGCGGGCGCTTGTCGGTTCTCTTGACGAACATCACGCGCTGCTCGACCTGCTCGACGGTCGAGGCGATCGGATGAACCGCGATCTTGAGCGGGTCGGTGAGAATGCTGTCCGCCAGCCGGGCGATCTGGGTCGGCATGGTGGCTGAGAACAGCAGCGTCTGGCGTTGCCTGGGCAGGGCCCGGATCACCCTTCGGACGTCGTGGATGAAGCCCATGTCGAGCATGCGATCGGCCTCGTCGAGCACGAACACCTCGAGCCGGTCGAGGCGAACGAAGCCCTGGCCCAGCAGATCGAGCAGGCGGCCCGGCGTCGCGACCAGAACGTCGACGCCACGCGCCAGCGCTCGGACCTGCGGGTCCTGGCCGACGCCACCGAAGACGACGGCGCGCGAGAGCTCCAGATAGCGGCCGTACACGGCGAAGCTGTCCGCGATCTGGGCGGCGAGCTCGCGGGTCGGGGTCAGCACCAGAGCGCGGCAGGCCCTTGGGCCGGCTCGCCGGCGGTCGGTCGCCAGGCGCTGCAGGATCGGCAGGGCAAAGGCCGCCGTTTTGCCGGTGCCGGTCTGAGCGCAGCCGAGCAGGTCGCGGCCGCGGAGGAGATGGGGGATCGCCTGCGCCTGGATCGGCGTCGGCGTGGCGTAGCTCTCGGCACGGATCGCGCGCTGGATCGGCTCGATCAGCCCGAGGTCGGAAAATGCAGCCAAGTGGCAGTTTCTTTCGGAATGGCCATGCGTCGGTTGCGACCGGCGCTGGTCGGTTCAGGCCATCTCGCGCGCAGCCGAGGCAGCCTCTGAGTTCATCGCATATGTCTCGGATGCAGCGGCCGGGCTTGAGATGCCACAGGCCTGCTTTGCGCGCTCGCGAGGGTTTGGGGCTCATTGAGGCCCTCGCCATAGATGCGGGTTCGCAGCGCCGGAATCAAGCATGCTCGCGCGATTTGGATCATCCCGCGCCTGATCGCCTCTGAATGCACGCCATTTATGACGAACCGGTCTTGGCTAGGAGTGGCAATGCGGTTGCGGCATCACCATATCGTAGGGGACCGGTTTTCAATGCGGGTCAGACCGCGATCATCGCCGCGCTCCAAGCGATGGGAGCCGGCTCTCCCCAAATCGAAACCTGCTCGAGGCCCGCACTTTCGCGGGCCACTGCTCTTGGGGAGAAAGCTATGCCTAGCGGCACGGTAAAATGGTTCGATCCGAGAAAGGGCTACGGCTTCATCCAGCCCGACGACGGCTCCAAGGACGTCTTCGTTCATATATCGGCAGTTGAGCGGTCCGGCCTCGGACAACTGGTGGAAGGCCAGAAGGTCGAGTTCGACGTCGAACGCGGTCAACAGGGCAAGACCGCGGCAACCAACTTGCGCGCCGGCTGACCGCTGGGAAGACGTGCCGATGCCCCGGCGGCGACCGCCCGGGCGTCGGACGTCGCCAAAAGCCCGTAAGAGCCTAGTCGAGGGGGACCAGCAGAATGGATCTTGTTGCGAAACTGCCCTCCATGGAGGACGCTGCTCTGGCAGTGCTTCATGAGAACGCCGAGCGCCTCGAGCAGTCTGGCACCAAGGCGCAGAGGAGCGCCGCTGCAGCGCTGCTCCCTGCGCTCGAGACCGAACTCGCAAATCGCCGCGCGGCCAGGCTGGCCGCCTCGCCTGGCAAACGGACGCCCCTCGAAGCGGATCACGAAGCGCCAGCGTTAGTTCGTGCACCGCGCCCGTTCAGCCGAGCCCCGAAGCAGCGTCGACTATCCTCAAGGCAAGATCGTCAGTGCGCATCTGCCGGAGGCGTTTTGGGCGGCAGCACCTTGCGCATCAGCGGCACCATGACCGTGGCGATCGCGAGACAGACCATGATTACAAGGAAAGCGTCGGCAAAGGTCTGGGTCTGCGCCTCCCGCCAGACGAGCGAGCGCAGCAGGGCGAGGGCTGCGGCATGGCCGTGCTGAACATCGCCGCCGGCGGCCGCCGTGGCGCTGGTCGTGACCCGCTGCAGCAGATCCGCAACCGCCGGATTGGCCGTGGTCAGATGCTCGGCAAGTCGAAGAAAATGCAGGTTGGTCCGGTCGTTCAGGATCGTGGCGCAGGCGGCGATGCCGATCGCGCCGCCGAGATTGCGCATCAGGTTGAACAGGCCGGACGCGAGCTTCAGGCGCTCAGGCGCGAGACTGCCGAGCGCGAGGGTCACTGCGGGTGCGACCGCGAACTGCTGCGAGAAGCCGCGCAGCGCCTGGGGCAGCAGTAGCTCGCGCCAGCCCCAGTCGTGGGTGATCGGCGCGAATTTCCACATGCTGAGCGTGAAGCATGCGAAGCCGAACATCATCAGCCAGCGCAGATCGACCCGCCGTGCGAGGAACGTGTAGACTGGGATCGCCGCGAGCTGGAACACGCCGGTCGAGAGCACCGCAAGCCCGATCTGCAGGGCGCTGAAGCCGCGCACCCGACCGAGAAATAAGGGTGTCAGATAGATCGTGGCGAAGATGCCGACGCCGGCGACGAACGAGAAAAAGCAGCCGAGCGCGAAATTCCGGATCTTCAGCGCCCTGAGGTCGACCACCGGGTCGGGGTGGATCAGGCTTCGCCAGAGGAACGCGATCCCGGCCAGACCGGCGACCCAGGCGGTCGTGCGGATGGTGTCGTCGCCGAACCAGCCCCAGCGCGGCCCTTCCTCGAGGGTGTATTGCGAGACTGCCGAGAGCCAGCGCCATGAGTACCATGCCCGGATAGTCGGCGCGGCGCAGCAGCGACAGGTCCGGCCGGTCAATCCGGACCAGGATTGGCACCAGCACGGCGACGAAGATGCCGGGCACCAGGTTGATGAAGAACAGCCAGTGCCAGGAATAGTTGTCGGTGATCCAGCCGCCGACGGTCGGGCCCAGCGTCGGCGCGAGCGAGGCGATCGAGCCGATGGTCGCGGCCGCGATCACGCGCTGGTGGCCGCCGAAATAGATGAAGGCGCTCGTGAACACGGTCGGGATCATCGGACCGCCGAGGAAGCCCTGGAGCGCCCGGAAGACGATCATGCTCCGGATGTCCCAGGCCCAGCCGCAGAGCAGGCTCGTGAGCGTGAAGCCGGCCGCCGAGACGCAGAACAGCCAGCGTGTCGACATGACTCGCGAGAGCCAGCCGGACAGCGGGATGACCACGATCTCGGCGATCAGATAGCTGGTCTGCACCCAGGCGGTCTCATCGATGCCGGCGGACAGGCCACCGCCGATGTCCTTGAGCGAGGCGGAGACGATCTGGATGTCCAAGAGCGCGATGAAGAAGCCGACGCACATCGTCGCAAACGCGATGATTTTGGTGACGGTCGGCAGGTCGGCGGGCGAGGTGCCCGCCGCCGGGGCACGCCCGGCGGCGGCCGCGCTCATCGGGCGTCTCCGGCGTCGGCCCGCTGATCGACGCTCGCGGTGACGGAGAGGCCGGGCCGTAGGCGGCCGAGCATGGCGGCGTCGCCATCGAGCTGGATGCGCACCGGCACGCGCTGCACGATCTTGGTGAAATTGCCGGTCGCGTTCTCGGCCGGGAGCAGGCTGAACTCGGCGCCGGTCGCCGGAGCGAGGCTCGCGACGTGGCCGGAGAACACCTCGCCCGGCAGAACGTCGGCCTCGACGTTCGCCGGCTGTCCGGGATGCATGGCGGCGAGCTGGCTCTCCTTGAAGTTGGCATCGATCCAGAAGCCCCGCGCCGGCACCAGCGACATCAGCTGGGCGCCGACGGGGCGAAGGCGCCGGCGCGAGCGCTGCGATTGCCGACGGTGCCGTCGATCGGGGCGCGGATCTCGGTATAGCTGAGGTTGAGCTCGGCGATCTCGCGGCCGGCCTGCGCCTCAGCGAGCGCCGCCTCGCCTCTTGCTTTCGGGTGTCGATCACCTCGAGCTCACGCTCGGCGGCCGCCAGGGTGGCGCGCGCCTTGTCGGCGGCGGCTGCCGCCTTCTTGTGATCGGCATCCGCCTGCTGCAGGCGCTGTTCGGAGGCAAACCGATTGGCGGCGAGCTGGCGATAGCGGACGAGGTCGAACTCGGCGCGGGTAAGCTCGGCATCGGCCTCGGCGATCCCGGCCTTGGCCTCGGCGACCATCGCTTCGCGCAGATGGCGGTTGGCTTCGAGGTTGGCGAGCACTGCCTGCCGCGCGGCGACCGCAGCTGCTGCCTTGTCGAGCGCAGCCCGATAGTCGCGGTCATCGAGACGGACCAGGAGGTCGCCCGCGTGCACCGCCTGATTGTCCTTGACCACCACCTCGCTGATGAAGCCCGCGACCTTGGGCGCAATCACCGTGATTTCGCCACCGACGTAGGCATCGTCGGTCGTCTCGATGAAGCGCCCGACGGTCCACCAGTGATGGCCGTACCAGGCGGCGCTCACCGCGATCAGCGGCACGGCGCCGGCCAGCGCCAGTTGCCGGAGAACGCGGCGCAGATCCCACGTTGCGCGGACTCTCGCCGGAATCGCCGCTTCGCGCTCGAGCACGGCGCTGGTCATGACCGCCTTCCGTTTTGCGGCCTGCGCTTTCGGAGCGCCTGCGGGGGTTCATGGCCAAGCGGAGCGCTCGCGCCGCCGGCGGCCGCATAACGCCGTCGCGTGCTCTCGCGGGCGGCGGGGCCGGCGGCGGCCCGGAACTCGGGCTCGACCAGCGCCCGACCGCTCGCGCGATCGACCAGCACCGGATCGGCCTCGACACCGGTCGCGCTGTCGACGATCAGGACGCTCTTGCCGTCGGGGGCGAAGTGCTTGTTGCCCCACGCGAGCAGCGCCCAGAGCACTGGCCGGAAGTCGCGGCCGCGCTCGGTCAAAAGGTATTCGTAGCGGGGCGGCCGCTCGCTGTAGCGGCGCCGCTCCAGCAGGCCGGCCTCGACCAGGGCATTGAGCCTTCGGGTCAGCATGTTCGGCGCGATCTCGAGGCTCTTCTGGAACTGGTCGAAGCGGGTCAGGCCATGAAAGGCGTCGCGCAGGATCAGGATGCTCCACCACTCGCCGACCCGCTCGAGGCTGCGCGCGATCGGGCAGGGCATGTCGCCGAAGCTCTTGCGTTGCATGGCCAGTCACATCCCACTTGCTTTCATGATGAAAGTGATATAGCGTACTCACTATCATCATGCAAGTGGCATGGCGATGTTTTTTCGAACCCTAATGGAGCGAGCCACCATGGCGATCACGAGCGGCGCTGACGCAAAGCCGCGTCTCTATCTGGAGGACCTGCGGGTCGGGCAGCGCTTCACGAGCGGCACCCACGCGGTCGACGAGGGCCAGATCCGGGCGTTCGCGACCGAGTTCGATCCGCAGCCCTTCCATCTCGACAGAGGAGGCGCGCGCGAGCCTGTTCGGCGGCCTCGCCGCGAGCGGCTGGCACACCGCGGCGATCACCATGCGGCTCCTGGTCACCAGCGGCCTGCCGCTCGCCGGCGGCATCGTCGGCGCGGGCGGCGAGATCAGCTGGCCGAAGCCGACGCGACCCGGCGACATCCTGCGGGTGGAGAGCGAGGTCCTTGAGATCAGGCCGTCACGATCCCGCCCCGACCGCGGCATGGCCACCCTCCGCAGCGATACGCGCAATCAGCAGGACAAGGTCGTGCAGACCCTCATCGCCCGGCTGGTGGTCCGGTACCGCCGGCGCATCGGCGGCACCTGACATCCGAAGGCTACTCCCGGTATGACGGCCAAAGCCGGCACAAGATCGCGGCGGCAAGGGGCGAGCTGGAGCGCCGTCTTGACCTCGTGCGCGGCGGCGCCCATCACCGAGCCATGGACGTGCGGGGTGGACCGCCGAGGCGCCCGGCGTGGCAGGTACTGGTGCCGGCCCTCGCGATCGGCGCGGCATCGCCCGCGCTCGCCGGCCCGGTGACGCTGGCCGGCCTCACCTTCTCCGACGAGCTCGGCGGCCTCACGATCGTCCAGGGCTCGGGCACCGGCAGCCTGGAGGATCCCTTCGTCCTGGTCGAGGACATCACCGGCGAGGGGCCCGCGATCCTGGTCATCCGCGGCATGAGCCACCGCTTCGGCAATCGGATCGGCTCACAGCACGACGTCGGCTTTGCGCTGACCAAGATCGTGCGCAACCGGACCCAGGAACCCTGGTCGATGTTCAATCTGGAGCTGCGCGAGCTCCTCGACGACCCGAGCCCGTTCGGCGACGGCCTGTCGTTCGGCCAGGCGAGCGATGCCGGGCGGCCGTTCCGTTCCGACCGCTTCGCCGACGTCATCGAGACGCGCGAGCCCTATGACGGGGTCCAGTTCGTCGACGGGCTGGTTGCGCCCGGGCAGACCGTGGCCGTGAGCGTGGTGATCACCGATACGACGCCACGCTGGGAGTTCTATCTCCTGCAGAAGCGGGACACCCCGCTCGCCGATCGGCGGCCGGCGCCGCGCGCACCCGGCGCTGCCGACCGGACGCTCGCCGCCGCGGGCGATGCCCCCGCTCCGACACCGTAAATGGTGGTAAACGCTCGGAAAGAATACTTAGGTGCGCCGCAAAGCAGGTGACAAACGAGTCATTGATGTTTAGCGTGGTATGGGGTTTGGGCAGCGACGTCATGCCCTCCGGTTGGCAGGGGAGCCTTAGCCGGGTCGGAAGCGGGCGTCGCAATGGTGGCTTGCCGGGAGCGCGGCCAAGTCGGGTCGCGTGAGTTTGTCCATGACCGGTGGAGGTCGACCTGGAATGAAACCCTCGTTCCACGAGGACTTCAGTCGGGCCGAGGACGTCCAGGGCAGCACCGATCGGGGCTTCGGCCTGACGGTCGGCGGAATTCTACTCCTGATCGCGGCGGTCCGCACCTATCTCCATGGCTTCGGTTGGCTGCAGCCCACACTCGGGGTGATCGGCCTCGCCCTGATCGCGCTCGGCTTGGTCGCACCGCGCAGTCTGAGTGGCCTGAACCGAGCCTGGACCAGGCTCGGTCTGATCCTGTTTCGGGTCGTCAACCCGGTGGTTCTCGGCCTGGTCTACTTCGTCGTGCTCGTGCCGCTCGGGCTGGTGATGCGAGTGTCGCGGCGTGACCCCTTGAACCTCAAGTTCGACCCGCGGGCGGAGAGTTACTGGGTGGTGCGCGAGCCGCCCGGGCCTGCGCCCGAGACCATGATCAACCAGTTCTGAGCGATCAACCAGTCTGAGGTGGTGCGATGTCGTTCCTCGCCGAGCTCTGGCAGTTCATGCGGGTGCGCAAGAAGTACTGGCTGCTGCCGATTGTGGTGATGATGGCTCTGTTCGGCAGCCTCATCGTGCTGACCCAGGGCAGCGCCGTGGCCCCGTTCATTTACACCATCTTTTGAGAGCGAGAGCGGCTCGATGCGCATCCTCGGCCTGTCCGCCTTCTACCACGATAGCGCGGCGGCGCTGCTCGACGACGGCGTGCTCGTCGCGGCCGCGCAGGAGGAGCGCTTCACCCGCAAGAAGCACGATTCCGGCTTCCCGAAGCATGCGGTCGAGTACTGCCTGGCCGAGGCCGGGATCGGCCTCGACCAGATCGACTACATCGCCTTCTACGACAAGCCGTTCGTGAAGTTCGAGCGGCTGCTGGAGACCTACGTCGCCTTCGCGCCCAAGGGCTTCACGTCGTTCCGCATGGCGATGCCGGTCTGGCTGAAGGAGAAGCTGTTCCAAAAGCGCCACTCGGCGAGCATCTCCAAGAGCTGCGCCGGCAAGGACGTCGAGAAGCGCCTCCTGTTCGCCGAGCACCACCAGAGCCACGCGGCGAGCGCGTTCTATCCCTCGCCGTTCGAGGAGGCGGCGGTGCTGACGATCGACGGCGTCGGCGAGTGGGCGACCACCAGCGTCGGCGTCGGCCGCGGCCGCGAGCTGCAGATGCTCAAGGAGCTGCATTTCCCGCACTCGCTCGGCCTGCTCTATTCCGCGTTCACCTACTACACCGGCTTCAAGGTCAACTCCGGCGAATACAAGGTCATGGGCCTGGCGCCCTACGGCGAGCCGAAATATGTGCAGCTGATCATCGACCATCTGCTCGACCTGAAGGCCGACGGCAGCTTGCGGCTGAACATGGAGTACTTCGACTACTGCACCGGCCTGACGATGACGAATGGTGCGTTCGATCAGCTGTTCGGCGGGCCCGCGCGCAAACCCGAGGAGCGCGTCCCAGCGCGAAATGGATCTGGCGGCCTCGATCCAGGCAGGTCACCGAAGAGGTGATGCTGCGGATGACCCGCTCGCTGCGCGTGAGACCGGCCAGAAGAATCTCTGCCTGGCCGGCGGCGTCGCCCTCAACTGCGTCGCCAACGGCAAGATCCTGCGCGACGGCCCGTTCGAGCGGATCTGGATCCAGCCGGCGGCCGGCGATGCCGGCGGCGCGCTCGGCGCGGCCTGGGCGGCCTACCACCTGTTCAAGGGCCAGCCGCGCCGGCTGGACGGCGCCGCGCGACGGCATGAGCGGCGCCTACCTCGGCCCGCGCTTCAGCAGGGCGAATCGAGCGCCGCCTCGCGCGCGGCGGGCGCCGTGTTCGACGTGGCTCACCGACGCCGGCCTGATCGCGGGCGCCGTGCGGCTCCCTGGCCGACGGCAAGGTCGTCGGCTGGTTCCAGGGCCGGATGGAGTTCGGACCGCGCGCGCTCGGCGCCGCTCGATCCTCGGCGACGCCCGCTCGCCGAAGATGCAGTAGATGATGAACCTCAAGATCAAGTACCGCGGAGTCGTTCCGGCCGTTTGCGCCCTCGGTGCTGCGCGAGCACGGTCGCCGACTGGTTCGAGCTCGACGACGACAGCCCCTACATGCTGCTGGTCGCGGACGTCATCGAGGCAGCGCCGCCGCGCGCATGAACGAGGACGAGCAGTCGCTGTTCGGCATCGACAAGCTGAACGTGCCGCGCTCGCAGATTCCGGCGGTGACCCACGTCGACTATTCGGCCCGCATCCAGACCGTGCACGAGGACACCAACCCGCGCTACCACGGCATCCTCGGCGCGTTCAAGCAGCGGACCGGCTGCCCGGTGATCGTCAACACCTCGTTCAACGTGCGCGGCGAGCCGATCGTCTGCACGCCCGAGGACGCCTTCCGCTGCTTCATGCGCACCGAGATGGACGCGCTGGTCGTCGGCAACTGCGTCCTCGAGAAGGAGCGCCAGAACGCCGCCCTCAAGCAGGACTACAAGGACAAGTTCGAGCTCGACTGAGCCGGGGAGCTTCGAAGACGCACCGTGCAGGCGTCGCACGACGTTTGCGCCGCCACAACCGATAACCCGTCGGAGACATCGCTCAGACCGGTCGCGGGATCCATCTCTCCCTCCCCCCCTCCCCCCCCCCCATCCCCCCCCCCCCCCCCCTCCCCTCTTTACCCTCCCCCCCGCATGCCATTCTCACAGAGGAGGGCTCGATCCCCCCCTCCCCGCCCGAGCATGCGCGCTGCGGCACCAAGGTCACTGCGACGCGGCGGCAATGACAGGCGTGCCGCGACCGCTGTTTCTGGCAAGATCGGCCTCGGTGATTGTCCGGCGGGGAGGCTTCGACCATGCGCGAGACGAAGAACGGCTTCATCCGGGTCGCGTCGCTTGACGACTCGCGGTCAAGCAGCGGCTGGTGGTCAAAGGGCGGCGCTGCCCTTTGCTGGTGGTCTATGATCGGGGCGAGGTGCGCGCCCTCGACAATCGTTGCCCGCATCTCGGCTTTCCCCTGCACAAGGGCAGCATTCAGGACGGCATCCTCACCTGCCACTGGCACCACGCCCGCTTCGATCTGGCGAGCGGCGGCACCTTCGATCTCTGGGCCGACGACGTGCCGACCGCGGAGGTCCGGATCGAGGACGGCGAGGTTTGGGTTGCGGCCGAGTGCCGGCTGCGCGACGACCCGGCGGTGCATTGGCGCCGGCGCCTGCGCGACGGCATGGATCACGACCTTGGTCTGGTGATCGCCAAGGCGGTGCTCGGCGCCCGCGCGGCCGGGGTCGACGATCTGACCCTGGTGCGCGACGCGGCGCTGTTCGGGGCGAGGATGCGCGACGGCTTCGGCATCGGCATGACCATCCTGACCGCGCTCGCCAACGTTCTGCCGGCGCTGCCGGAAGAGGAAGGCTACCTCGCGCTGTTTCAGGGCATCCGGCGCGTTGCGCAGGACTGCGCCGGCCAGGAGCCGCGCCGCGATCGCGAACCGTTGCGGGGCAGCCCGGCCACACCCGGCACGCTGCGGCGCTGGTTCCGGCAGTGGACCGAGGTGCGCCACCGCGACGCCGCCGAGCGCACCCTGCTGACAGCGATCGCGAGCGGGCGGGCTGGCCGAGCTCGCCGATCTGATGCTCGCCGCGGTCACCGATCGGCCGTTCGCCGATGGCGGCCACGCGCTCGACTTCATCAACAAGGCCTTCGAATGCACCGAGCGGATCGGCGCGAGCATGCGGCGGCGATCCTCCCGACCGTGGTCGCGCAGCTGGTAGCGGCGCGCGGCAGCGACGAACTGAACGCCTGGCGTCATCCAATCGACCTCGTGCCGCTCATGGCGCAGGCGTCCGAGGCGCTGCCCGAGGCATTCGCTGAGGGTCGGACACGAGCGGAGCGGTTCGTCGGCCATGCGGCGCTGGCCGCCGATCTGCTGGGCGAAGAACCCGCGCCGATCATCGACGTCCTCCTGCAGGCGATCCGCGCCGGCGCCCTGGCTTCGGATCTCGCTCGCGCGCTCGCCTACGCGGCTGCCCTGCGGATCGCCCGCTTCGGCACCGCAAACGAATTCTCGGACTGGGACACCGCGCTCCACGCCTTCACCTATGCGAACGCGGTGCACCAGCTGCTCAAACATGCCGAGGAGGCGCGCCCCAGCCCGGAGAGCGACTATCCGCTTGGGGTCCGCGGCGTGTTCCACGGCGCCATGGCACTCTATCTGACCCGCTACCTCAACCAGCCGCCGGCCGCCTTCCGGGCGAGCGCGGCGAGCACCTGGATGACTTGCCCAAAGCTGCAAGCGAGCTTCGCCGCGCGCTGCTCGACGCCTTCGATCGCCGGCAGCAGGTCCATTCGAGCGCCCGGCTGGTCGCCCGCTATCTGGCAGAGGCTCACCCGAGCGAGCCCTTGATCGCGACCTTGGGCCACGTGCTCCTGCGCGAGGATGCCGGCTTCCACACCTTCCAGATGTTCGAGGCCGGTCTGCAGCAATATCGCGAGTGGGGCGACGGCCCCGAGGGCCGCAACATCCTGATCGCGCTGACCCGCTATCTCGCCGCCCACTCGCCGACCGAGCGGGCGCGCTTTCAGACCGCGGACATTGCCCGCCGCCTGCACCGCGGCGGCCAGGTCCACGAGGTCGAGGCGGCAAACAACGAAGGAGGGTGAGCGGGCGGCCTCCCGGCGGCCCTTCTGGGCCCTGCTGAAGTCGGCGGGCGGCCCAGCCTCAGTGCGACATCAGCACCGGCACGGTCATCTCGGAGAGGATCGTCCGGGTGACGCCGCCGAGGACGAACTCGCGCAGGCGCGAGTGGCCATAGGCTCCCATCACGAGCAGATCGGCGGCCTCGTTGGCGACATGCGAGAGCAATGTGTTGGCGACATCGATGTCGCGCGACTCGACCCGCTGCACGTCGATCTTGATGCCGTGCCGGGCGAGGTGCAGGCCGACGTCGGCGCCCGGCTCCTCGCCGTGGCCGAACGGCTGGTTGCTCGGATTGATCGAGACCACGCTGACCGACTTGGCGCGCTCGAGCAACGGCAGCGCATCGTTGACCGCGCGCGCCGCCTCGCGCGAAGCATCCCAGGCGACCACCACCCGCTCGCCCAAGGTGGCGCCAGCGCCGATGTAAGGCGTGACCAGCGCCGGCCGGCCGCCGCCCAGGATCACCTCCTCGGGCAGATAGCGCGGCCCGGTCGCCGCATCGTCCGGGTCGACCTGACCAAGGATCACCAGATCGGCGTAGCGCCCGTTGGTCGCGAGCGCATCGGCGACCTCGGTGTAGAGCACGCGGTCGACCCGGGTCTCGAACGCGACCTGGTTGCGCTTGGCCACATCGCCGAAGCGGGCGAGGGCGGCGTCGGCGCGCTCGCGCGCCTCCCGCTGCATGGTGGTCAGCAGCTCGGCCGGCAGGTAGCCCTGGACGAAGCTCGAGGGTGAAGGCTCCGAGATGATGTAGACCCCGGTCAGGTGCGCCTCGTGCGCCGCCGCCAGATCGACCGCGGCCTCGATCCGTTTGGCGCAGCCTTTGGTGTCGTCGACGTGCACCAGCAGGTCCTTGTAGGTCATCGTGGTCCACTCCGTTCGGCCGCGATCGCTTCGACCGGGCCTGCGTCGACCGCTTCGGTCGCCCGCGTTCATCCCGGCCAGAACTCGCGGATCGGTCGCGGCAGGATGCTTTTGACGTCCTCGATCTCGCCCGCGCTCATTCGCTCGGCAAGCAGGCCGAAGACCGCACGCACCGCCCGCTCCGGGTCGAAATTCGGAGCCCGAGCCGCGCTCGCGACATGGCCGAGGAAGGCCTCCTTGCTGTGCTCCTTCACCGGTTTGCCGGCCGGATGCCAGCCCTCATAGTAGAAGCCGCGCACCAGCATCGGCAACTGCGCACCGAGATGCGCCGCCTCGTCCACGGTCAGGCGGTCGCGCAGCGCGTGCAGGGTCGAGCGCAAGGCCAGATAGGCGAGATGGCGCTCGTCCGTCCCGAGGCGCGCCATCAGGTCCTTCAGCCAGACGTTGGTCAGCTGCAGCGAGCTCTCGAACGGCTCGATTCCCGTCGACGTCATCGTTCCACTCGTCCTCGACCATCGAGGCAGCATAGTCGCTCGCCCGCCCCTGCCCTTTGATCTGGGTCAACGAACTGAGGAAGGACCGATCCACGTGCGATGACCGCGGTGCCGTCGCCCAACACATGATCGCCCCCCGCGGCATCCGCTATGCCATCAACCGTCGTCGTCGCCCCGCGACGTCCGCCGCTACCGCTTGGCGTGGGCAAGATGTTACCTAGATAGTGCATTCGATGGGCGGATTTGACCGGAGGCCGATGTGCGCAAAGCTCTCGTCGCGCTGGTTGGCATGGTGCTGTCGGTGGGTACCGTGATGACGATTGCACCGTCGCCCGGGATGACGGATGCCCCTGAAAAGCCGGTGCTTACCATCGATTTCTCCGACTACGACGCCGACAAAGGCTCGGTCCGCGACTGGCTGGCCGCCAAAGGCTTCAAGTTCAAGTCCGACTTCGAGGATCATGACACGATCGCGCTAAGCGCAGAGCACGGTGTCTTGGATATCCGCACCAAGAAATCTGCGTTCGGCATGATCTACCGTGAACTCGACGCGCCGGGAGCGGCGCGGGCTCGGATCACCTGGGGCGTGTCCGAGTTTCCCGAAGGCGCGTCGTACGAGCACGGCGTGCATGATGAAGCCCTGATGCTCTACGTCTTCCTCGGCGACGAGAAGATGCC
>CAWHFO010000048.1:0-48323 GCA_963828215.1 uncultured Alphaproteobacteria bacterium
CGCCCACCCGCCGGGCGTAGCGCGCGCCCGCCGGCAGCAGCGGCAGCGCCCCCGCCCAGGCCGGGCCGGAGAGGTCCTCGAGGTCGGCGGTCAGGGCGGCCGCGCGGTACACGGCCGGCTGCGCGAAGTCGCGCAGGGCCGGCGCCAGGCGATGCCGCTCGAGCCCGCTCTCCAGCTCGGCATAGGCCGGCAGCAGGTTGCGCAGCAGCAGCGCATAGCCCTGCCGGCTGGCCCGCCCGCGCAGCATCTCCCGCACGATCCCCGACCGCTCGGCCCGGACGTGCAGACCGTGCGTGCGCTCGCGCAGCGCCGCGGCGAGCCCGAGCGTCGGGCCGACACCACCGATCGCCGGGAGCTCGCTCGGGGCCCAGGAAGCGCCATTCGTACTCGGGCGCCGTGATCCGGGCGGGCGCGCCCGGCTCCTCGACACTGGCCATCGACCAGGGCCGGAGCGGGCCCGCGAAGCAGCTATGATCGCCGTCCGGGGCCGACGCGGCGTGCTGGAAGCAGAACCGCACCTCGACGGCCCGGCCGCAGACATTCTCGATCACCGCCTTGCCCCGATAGAGCGGCGGCTGCTGCGGCTGGGACAGGCGCTGGACCTCGTAGCGGTTCAGGACCACGCACGGCACCGAGTCCGGCGCCTTGGGATCGTCGAAGCTCTCCGCGGCCCGGGCGCCGGCCACCTGCAGTGCGGCGGCGACGACGCCGAGCCCGAGCGCGGTGCGCAGCACTCTCATCCGATCCCTCCCCAACCGTCGCGCAGGCCCGTTCCGCCGGGTGTCCAGCATCCTCGACACAATTTCAGAGTGCCGCTTCCAGCCGGACTGTCAAGCCGCGGCGGCAACCGGCCGCTGTCCAGATCCACGGCCGCCCGCGACGCGCCGACCCGGCTACTGGGCCTTCGCCGCCGGCGCGGGCGTGCCCGCCAGCTCCGGATAGTGGGTCAGCATGCTGACGCCGAAGAGCGGCTTGTAGACCCCGCGGTGGCAGGTGGCGCAGTTGAGCTTGGGCGGATCGCCCGACGGCCCGAGGCGGGCGCCGGGCAACTCGGGTCCGAGCGGCACCAGGAAATTCCGGTTGAGGTCGCTCACCATCTTGATGCCGTACCAGGCGGTCGCGCGCTGCGGCGTGCTCTGGTCCCAGGACGTGAACGAGCGCGTGTTGTGGCAGAAGGTGCAGTTGACGCCGAGCGCCTGCGACATGTGCATCATCAGCCCGTAGGTCGACTCGGTCTGCTTGATCGAGTGGCGATCGCGTGCCGGGCAGCGCCGTGGTCGCGACCACCCGGATCATGTCCACGTCGGTGTCCAGGAACGGCGAGAACGGATCGTTCGGCAGGGAGGTGAGGCCGACCGGACGGTGCCGGCGCGTTCTGCCCGGCACGGTTGCCGGCCATGCCTCTTGCCTGCTCGGGCGGACGTTGAACCAGATCGTTCTCCGGCACGGGCTTGCCGCGGTGGCAGGTGTAGCAGGTGACGCCGGTCGTCGGCGACGTGGCTCTTCCAGTCGCTGTTGATGTGCCGCGTCATCTGCAGCATGCGCCGCGCCACCACCTTGGTGTAGAGCGTGTCGGCGGCGAAGTTGCCGCTCGTCGCGTGGCAGTAGGCGCAGCCCTGCTTGGGGGCGACCCATGCGGTGATCGACGGCCATCAGGCGGGCGAACTCGCCGACGCTGACATCGCCCAGCACCTGGACGTTCTTGTAGACCTTGCGCCGCGGTCGGGCCGGTCGCCGGCAGCGGCTTCGTGGACGGCGGCACCTCGTTCGCCGCGACCTCCCGGGCGACGGTGCGCGGATTGTAGACGTGCTCCATGCCGAGCCCGCGATAGCCGCGCTGGACGGTGTCGACCGGCGGACGGCTCCAGCCGGAGAGCGTGAGCATGGCGACGGCGAGAAGCACCACCACCGTCGCCGAGATCCCGACGCCGAGCCTCATTGGGCGCTCCCTGCAGCGTGGCCGGATCGGCCACCGGCGGAAAGACCTGCGGATAGGACGGCGCCACGCCGTGCTTGACCGCCCAGAGGTACCAGTTGTCGACCACGGTGCCGGTGAGCAGGATGCCGATGCCGCCGGTCAGCGTGGTCAGAACCGCGAACCACCAGGCCCAGCGGTGGATCGACTCCATCGTCGCGTTGAAGCCCATGGTCCAGCGCCAGAACAGCGCCGCCCGCTCGGACGCGGTGCCGCGGTCGACGATCTGCTCGATCTCGCGCTCGCCGCCGAAGCGGCTGACCGCGAGGATGGTCGCGCCATGCATGGCGAACAGCAGCGTCGAGCCGTAGAGGAAGGCGATCGAGAGCATGTGGAACGGGTTGTAGAAGAGGTTGCCGTAGCGGATCGAGAACGCCGCGGTCCAGTCGAGGTGCGGGAAGATGCCGAACGGCACCGCCTCGCCCCAGCTGCCCATCAGCAGCGGGCGGATGAAGCCCAGCACGAGGTAGAGCCAGATCGCCGAGGCGAAGGCCCAGGCGACGTGCGTGCCCATGCCGAGCGCGCGCGCGCGGCGGTACATGCGCACCCACCAGAGCAGGATCGAGGCGGTCAGGAAGAAGCCCGCCATGAGCCACCAGCCGCCTTCGTTCAGCGGCGGCATGATGGTCAGGCCGTAGCGCCGGCGGGGGCGGCTCGAGCGCCAGCCAGGGCAGCTGGCGGACGAACTGGACCGGGTCCCAGTCCACCGAGGCCCACATGTTGAGCCCGATGATCTCGAACGCGATGAAGCCGCAGATCAGCGAGGCGACCCCGAGCCAGCCGAGATAGATCGGGCCGATCTGCGCGTCGCCGATCCGCCCGAGCCAGTGGACGAAGCGCGGCTCGCCCCGGCGCTCCCGGTTGCCGCGCGCGAGCGGCACCCCGGCATAGGCGGGCGCCCGGACCTGAACGCTGGTGAAGATGTTCTGATATTCGGCCATGATCCTGCCCTCGCCTCAGCGCCAGATCGGCAGGTTGAGCCACCAGCTCCACCATTCCGGCCAGCCGCGGGTCCAGAACGGGCCGCTGATGACGATGCAGACGGCGCTCCAGAAGGCGGCGCTGAGCGCCAGGAACAGGCCCAGCCGATGGATGCCGAGCGTGCCGATCGAGTAGCCGATGGTGTCGCGGAAGAAGGTGTTCTCGTGCTCGGCCGATCTTGACCGGCTCGCCCTTGGGCGGGTTGGTCGCGGACAGGATCAGCGAGCCGTGCAGGGCCAGCGCGAAGCGTGGTGGTGAAGAAGAAGCTCACCGCCAGCATGTGCGCCGGGTTGTAGTGGAAATGCAGGTACTGGTAGCCGGCGTTCGACACCCAATCGAGATGGCTGATGATCCCGTAGGGAAAGCCGTGTCCCCAGGCGCCGAGCAGCAGCGGCCGGATCACCACGAGCGTCACATAGGCGAGGATCGCGAAGCTGAAGGCGAACGGCACGTGGTAGCCGATGCCGAGCTTGCGGCAGATCTCGACCTCGCGCAGCGCCCAGGAGACGAAGGCGCCGATCGCGCAGACCGTGATGATCTGCCAGAGGCCGCCCTCGCGGCAGCGGCGCCAGGGCCAAGCCGTATTTCAGGTCCGGCGGGGCGATGCTGATCTGCCAGAGGTTCCAGGTCGGCCCGATCGCCGCCCCGTAGACGATCAGGGCCGTGCCGAGGGTGGCGAAGAAGATCGTCGTGACCCCGAAGAAGCCGACGTAGAACGGCCCGACCCAGAAGTCGAACAGGTCGCCGCCGATCAGCGTGCCGCCGCGCACCCGGTACTTGCGTTCGAAATTGAGCATGGCCATCGTCGGATTCCCGTTCTTCAGACCGGGTCAGGGAAGGCGAGGCGCGCCGGCCCGGCGGCAGACGGGGCCGGGCGATCCGCTCGAGCCCCGTCCGCTGCCATTGCCGGACGCCGCTACTTGGTCTGCGACTGTGCCGGCGGCAGGGGCGACATCTGCGACGCCGTCGCGCGCGGGCCCTCCAGCCAGTTGAACCGGTCGGTGCTGAGCAGGATGAAGTGGATCAGCAGCGCCAGCACGAACAGGAAGGTGAACAGCGCCACGAGCGTGCGCCGAGGATCGAACAGCAGCCACATCCGCCACATGCTCTTGCCTCCTAGGTCAGGTAGGTGAGGACGTGGGTCGCGGCGGTCGTGGCGCCGTCGAGCATCGCGTAGCCATGCTCGCCCGGCAGCCAGGGGCGCCACAGCCACGCGAGGATGTGCGCGACCACCGCCACACCCACGAAGATCGCGAAGCTGCGCATGAAGATCGCGTGGAACTCACGCGCCTCCGATTCCGTGAGACCGGTCAACGAGCCGGTCGGTCGTTCCAACTGGGTAGCCACTCTTGTCCTCCGTAAGCTCGGCCTTGCGGCGACTTCCGCGCCATCCCGCGCGGCGGGTATCGCCCCCGGTGCCTGCACCCGCCAAACGGCCGGCCGGCATCGACGGACAAATCCTGAAAACGGGTCAGCCCATGAAGGCGTAGGCGGTGCAGGTGCCGGCGGCGACGCGCGCCTCGCCGACGATCGACCGCCGGCCGCCCGGCCGCAGCGCGAGGCTCCGCCAGTGCCGCGGCAGGAGCCGCGACACGATGGCCGCGACCAGGAAGACCGCGAAGCTCAGCGCGTAGTAGAGGCGCGCCTCGATCTGCTCCTCCCTCCGAAACCGCGACAGCGAGCCACCCGAGTTCACCATCAGAGCCCTCCCGTCTCGAAATGCGAGCCTGCGCCCAGGGGCGCGCGGATCGCAGGGGCCACCAGTCTCCGCCTCATGCCGCCCGAGCCTCGGACAGCGCGGCCCGAGCACGCGCCACCAGGACGGCGCTGACCCGCTCCTCCCCGGCCGCGCGCGCCAGGCGCTCCGCGAGGTCGCGCAGCCGCTTGGCGGCCGAGATCCGGACCAGAAAAGGCTGGGTCTCGACATAGTCGTCGAGCAGGGCCTGGGCCTCGTCGTCCCAGGGACGGGCGGCCAGGGCGCCGAGCCGGGACGGCGTCGCCTCGACCCGGTCGAGGTCGGTGCCCAGGGGCAGGATGTGGAAGAGCGCGTCGAACAGCGCGTTGCAGAATTCCTGGACGACGTAGGTGGCGCCGGCATAGCCCATGAAGGGCGTGCCCGTGGCACGGCGGACGATGGCGCCGGGGAACGAGGCCGGGACGTACATGCACCTGGCCCCGATCTCGGCCGCATACATCCGCTCATTGTAGGAGCCGAACAGCACCAGAGGCGGCGACTTCTGGAGCGCTTCCCTGATCTTCGCATTGTCCGGTTTCACGCCGGCCTTCCGCGGGATCGCGAAGGCACAGGGGATGCCCATCTCGCCTTCGAGGAACTTCCTGAGGCCGCGGGTGTAGGTGTCGGTGGCGACGATCGCGAAGGAGGCGGTCGCGAAGAAATCCTGGGTGACGCTGCGCCAGAGATCCCAGATCGGCTTGATCGTGGTGTGCTTCTCACGCTCGATGAAAGGCTTCGGGTCGATGCCCGCGAGCTCGCCCAGCTTCTCGAGGAAGGCGGTCGTGGAGAAGAGGCCGATCGGCGCCTGGAGATAGGGGCGGTCCAGCTCCTCGCAGAGCTTCCTGCCGAACTCCCGATACATGCAGACATTGACGTCCGCGTCGGCGAGCTTGGGCACGTCCTCGATATGGGCGCCCAGGGGGAAGGTGAGGTTGACCTCGCAGCCGATGCCTTCGACCAGGCGGCGGATCTCGGCCACGTCCGAGGGCATGTTGAACGTGCCGTAGATCGGGCCGATGATGTTGACCAGGGGCTTCGCACCCTCCGGCCGGACGATCTTCTTGCGGGCCTTGGCCTTCCTGGCGCCGAACTCCGACCAGAGCCAGGTCATCGCCCGATCGGCGCTCTGCCACTGGTCCTCGTCGATGGTCCGGGGCAGGAAGCGCAGGAGGTTCGAGCCCTCGGGCGTGACGCCGCCGCCGATCATCTCGGCGATGCTGCCGGTGACGACGACCGCCGGCAGGTCCGGGTCCTGGGTCGCGGCGGCGCGCCTGAGAGCGCCCTCCGTGCCGCTCATCGAGAGATGGTCCTCGCTGAGCCCGGTGACGACGATCGGCAGCTCGTGCGGCGGCAGGCCGTCGGTGTAGTGCAGCACCGCCGTGACGGGCAGGTTCTCGCAGCCCACCGGCCCGTCGATCACCACGCGCAGGCCGCGCATCGCCGAGAAGGCGTAGACGGCACCCCAGTAGCCGCCGGCACGGTCATGGTCGAGAACCAGCACGCCTCAGGCCCCCACCGCATCGGCGAGCAGCGCCTTGGCCTTGGCCTCGCGCGCCTTCCGGTTGCGCTCCTTGGCGGCGCCGTGCGCCTCGGGCACGCCCTGCCAGCCATAGCCCGCGGCCTCGCCGCTGCCGACAGGGCCGAAGAACTCGACCATGCGGGCGAAATTGGCCTTGCGCCCTGGTCTGGGCGGCGACGATGCCGGCGAGGGCCCCGGCGCCGGCCGGCCCGAACAGCGGCCGGGCCGAGACCATGTTGGTGAAGTAGATGCCGGGGATGCCCAGCTCCTTGGCCTTCTGCACCAGGGGCGTGGTGCCGATGGCGAGGTTCGGGCGGACCTCCCGCATGGCCTGGACGTCCTGCTCGATCGAGGCCCGGTACTGCACATGCGTGCCCCTGGCCTCGAGCCAGTCGCGGTCGGCATCGCTCCACTCCGTCCGCGGGCAGGCGGTGCCGACATAGGGCACCTCGGCCCCGGCCTCGATCAGCAGGCGCGCCACCAGGCAGCTCCGAGCCCTCGTAGCCCGCTACCGTGACCCGGGCCCCGATGGGGCTCGCCTCGAGGGCAGCCCGGATCGCCGGCAGCGCCCTGGCCTTGGCGGCGTCGATCCGCTCGGCCGGCACATCGGCGGCCTTGCCGATGGCCTCCAGCCAAGCCGCGGTGCCGTCGACGCCCACCGGGGCCGGAGCCCACCACCGGCCGGCCGGCCGCATGCAACTCGCGGATCGAGGCGGTGTAGAAGGGGTGGATCGCAGCAACCCACGACGCAGTCGAGGGCCGCGTAGAGGTCACGCCATTCGCGGGACGGCAGCTGCGGCGCCACGGTCAGCCCCATGGGCTGCAGCAGGGCGCCGATGCCGACCGGGTCGGCCGGGAACAGCTCGCCGATCAGCGTCACGCTCGGGCCCTCGCCCGCCTGCCCTCGCGGCCGCTGTACCGGCCCCTGCAGGGCCTCGGTGCGGGCATAGCGCAGCATGGCGCCGGCCAGCACGTCCTTGGCCTCGGCATGGGTCGGCACGCCGAAGCCCGGCACGTCGATGCCGATGATCCGGACGCCGTCGATCTCCTTCGGCAGCCGGTCGAGCGGCACGCCCGAGGCGGTCGGCACGCAGAGATTGATGATGACGACCGCGTCGTACTCGGCCGGCTCGCGCGGTCTCGATCACGGCCTCGCGGATGTCCTCGAAGAGCTTGCCGGTGACCAGCGTCTCGGAGTTGAACGGCACGTAGCCGACCGTCCGCCGCGCGCCGTAGAAGTGCGAGGTGAAGGTCAGCCCGTAGACGCAGCAGGCCGAGCCCGAGAGGATCGTGGCCGTGCGGCGCATGCGCAGGCCGACGCGGAGCGAGCCGAAGGCCGGGCACATGGACTGCGGCTGATCGTGCGGGCCCTTGGGATAGTCCGTGGCGAGCCTGTCCATGGCCGACGCTCTTGCCGGCGGCCTTGGCGGCCTCCAGCATCGTCCCGCGGCCGCCGTGGCAGCCGCCGGCGCTCGCCGCGACGGGGGCCGGCTTGCGCTGGAGGTCGAGGGTGATGGTGCTCACCGCCGCGTGCCCCCTCAAGCCGCCTCGTAGATCACTTCGAGCGACGGCTTCTGGGTCACGGCCGTGCCGCACATGTCCTCGATGCTGGCCGGCTGCAGCATGTAGCCGCGGCCGACGGCCTCGCCCTTGAACAGGCCCAGCAGATCGTCCTGGGTCAGCGGGTTGGGGCGCACCGGCGGGGCGGCGGCCGACGGCTCTGCCAGATCCTCGAACATCGGCGCCCAGCGGCCGCCGGGGATGCCGATGATCTCGTAGTTGGCGCTCTTCCGGCGGATGTCCTCGTCGGCGGGGATCGCGGCCAGGACCGGGATGCCCACGGCCGCCGGCGAAGGCCTGCGGCCTCGCCGGTGCCGTCGTCCTTGTTGATGACCATGCCGGCGACGCCGACATTGCCGCCGAGCTTGCGGAAATAGTCGACCGCCGAGCAGACGTTGTTGGCGACATAGAGCGACTGCAGGTCGTTCGAGCCGACGACGATCACCTTCTGGCACATGTCGCGGGCGATCGGCAGGCCGAAGCCGCCGCAGACCACGTCGCCCAGGAAGTCGAGCAGGACGTAGTCGAAGCCCCACTCGTGGAAGCCGAGCTTCTCCAGCAGCTCGAAGCCGTGGATGATGCCGCGCCCGCCGCAGCCGCGGCCGACCTCGGGGCCGCCGAGCTCCATCGCGAACACGCCGTCGCGCTTGAAGCAGACGTCGCCGATCTCGACCTTCTCGCCGGCGAGCTTCTTCTTGCGAGGAGGTCTCGATGATGGTCGGGCAGGCGCGGCCGCCGAACAGCAGCGAGGTGGTGTCGCTCTTCGGGTCGCAGCCGATCAGCAGCACGCGCTTGCCCTGCTGCGCCATCATGTAGCTCAGGTTGGCGAGCGTGAAGCTCTTGCCGATGCCGCCCTTGCCGTAGATCGCGATGATCTGCGTCTCCTTGGTCGGCGCTGCCGTGTGGGCGGGGTCGGGCTCGATCGCGGCTTCGGCTCGCAGCCGATCGGGCGTGCCAAGGGCTGCCTCGAGCGCGGCGGACACTCCGCAGGGCGCATTCATGAGCAGGCTCTCCAGTCCAGGATCATCTTGAGGCAGGCGGGGTCGCCGAAGGCGGTGCGGTAGGCGGCGTCGGCGGCCCGGGCTCCTGCGCGGTGGGTGATCAGGCCGTCGAGCGACAGGCGGCCGGTGGCGACGAGGTCGCTGACCGCGACCAGGTCCGACGGGCTGCCATTGGGCGGCGATGCGGATGCGGGCCTCGCGCATGAAGGCCGGCGGGAAGGCGAAGGCCAGGGGCTCGCTGTAGAAGCCGGCGAGCACGACCTCGCCGCCCGGCGCCAGGCGCCCGATCAGCGTGTCGAGCAGGCCGGGATCGCCGCTGACGTCGCAGATGCACCGATAGTCGCGGCGCTCGTCCGCGGCCGGGTCGACCACCCGGTAGCCGAGGCCGCCGGTCGCCCGGTCGGGGTTGCGCTCCCAGACCGTCGGGCTCGGCGCCCGCCACCACCGCGAGGCGGGCGAGCAGGCGGCCGAGCACGCCGTGGCCGACGATCAGGTCGGGCTGCGGCGTGGCGCCGGCGGCGACGTGGTAGGCGGTCGCGGCCAGCGCCAGGAGCACGCCCTGCTCGCCGAGCCTCTCGTCGATCGGCAAGGCTCGGGCGCCCGGCACGACGACGCGGGACGCGGCGCCGCCGAACAGGCCGCGCACCTCGCCGAAGCAGCGGGCGCCGGGCACGAAGACGCGATCGCCGACCCTGCCGCCGGAGCGCTCGCCGGCCGCGGTGATCCGACCGACGGATTCGTAGCCCGGGACCAGCGGGTAGCCCATGCCCGGGAAGGGCGGCATGCGGCCGGTCCAGAGCAGACGCTCGGTGCCGGTGCTGATGCCGCTCCAGTCGATGTCGACCACCACGTCCTCGTCGCCGGCCGGCGTCAGGTCGAGCCTGCTGAGGGTCAGCTGCTCGGGTTGCTGAAGCACGACGGCGACGGTGTTCATGCGAAGGCTTCCAACCTCCCGAAGACGCTCTGGCCTGATCGACTGTCAGACTAACGAGACATTCGGAGGTGTCAATCTTGATTCACAGCGCTCGCCCGGGCGATGACCAGCCGTGTGAGGAGCGGGGTGCTGGTCGCGATCTCGCGGACCCGGTCGAAGCCGGCGGCGCGGATCAGCCGCGTCAGCTCGGCGGCCGTGCGCGGCCGCCCGCGGCCCATGGCCAAGAGATAGAAGCCGAAATAGGCGTCGCCGATCGGCTCGGCGCCGGCCGTGCCGGCCATCGGCTCGGCGACGAGCAGCGTGCCGTCCGCCGGCAGCGCACGGCGCGCGGCGCAAAGCAGGGTCCGCGCGGTCGCGTCGTCATGGTCGTGGACCACGCGCACCAGCGAGATCACGTCGGCGCCGGTCGGCAACGGGTCGACCAGGAAATCGGCACCCACCGCCTTGACGCGGGCGGCCAGTCCCGCCCTCTCGAAGCGCGCCCTCGCCTGCTCGGCGACGGCCGGCAGGTCGACCACCATCAGGCGCAAGGCCGGTGCCCGGGCCGCGACGGCGGCCACGAAGCTGCCGTCGCCCCCGCCGACATCCAGCAGGCAGCGATGCTTCTTGAGGGGATAGGCGTCGAGGATCTCGTCCGCGACCAGCGGCTGCGAGGCCGCCATCAGCCCGGTGTAGGCCGCGACCTGGGCGGGCGTCAGGAGATCCGGACGGCGGGGCCCGGCATAGGGCCAGTAGCGGGCGAGCTCGGTATCCTCGTGCCGTCCCTGCAACAGGGCCACCGGATCGCGCAGGTCGTCGTACAGCAAGGGATGGTGCTCGACCATCGCCGCCACCGCCGGGTTGCCGACCATGGCGGCACCCAGCGGCCCCAGCCCGAACCGACCCCGGCCCCGGCGAGCGACCAGGCGGAGCGAGACGGCAGCCTCGAGCAGGCGCACCGTGCCGTCCAGGGAGAGGGACAGGCGCGGCGCCAGGGCCGCCGCCGTCTGCGGCCCCTCGGCCAGGATGTCGAACAGGCGGAGCCGGACGCAGGCGAGCAGGATCTGGGAGTAGACGAAGCCGGCGCAGAGGTCGAACAGGACCCGCGTGCGCCGCCGCGCGATCGGGCGAGTCGGCGGGAACGCTGCCGCCCATCGCCGGAAGCGGGCGCTGGTCAGAAGGCGGTCGCGGAGCGCCTGGGCCCGGTCCAGCCAGGACTGGCTCCCGGCCGACCCCATGACCGAGCCGGCGGCCGGCGGCATGGGCTCGCCCCGGCCGTCTCAGGCGGCCCGCAGGGTCAGCTCCGCGGGCAGGAAGCGTCTCGCCTCGGCATGGATCAGCGCCCGCAGGGCGACCCGGCCGGGGCAAGGCGGGATGGACTCGACCGCCTCGGTCACGAGCCGCTCGAGCCGCGCCATGGCGCCGGGAACGCCGAGCTGCACGGCCGCGTTGGGCCGGCCGAGGACCTGGTCGCGTCCGGTCGGCTTGCCGAGATCCTGGGCGTCGGCCGCGACGTCGCGGATGTCGTCGGCCACCTGGTAGGCCTCGCCCAGGCGCTCGCCGAGGGTCCGCCAGGGCGCCGGCTCGACGCCCGTGGCCGCCGCCCCCGCCCCGGTCGCGGCGGCGAACAGGGCCCCGGTCTTCGCCCGCTGATAGTCGGCCAAGACGGCGCCCGGCTCGCTCTCCCAGGCCTGGCCGGCGCAGATCCCGGACGGCATGCCGACCGACCGGCCGATCGTCAGGAGCAGCGGCGCCAGCCGTTGCGGCGCCGCCGCGGCGCTCCGGGCCAGCGTCTCGAAGGCCAGCACGATCAGGGCATCGCCGGTCAGCACGGCGAGCGGCTGGCCGAAGGCCACGTGCACGGACGGCTTGCCTCGTCGGATCGGGGCATCGTCGAAGCAGGGAAGGTCGTCGTGAACGAGGGAGGCGCAATGCAGGAGCTCGACCGCGGCCGCGGCGCCGTCCGTGATCTCGGGGCGATCCTCGCCGCAGGCCGCCGCCACGGCCAGGCAGAGCCGGGGCCTCAGCCAGGCGCCGCCGGGGAACATGGCGTGCCGCATCGCGGCGGCCAGCCGCGGCGGGGCGTCGGGGCCGGTGGCCTCCGCGACGGCGGCGGTCAGGCTGCGCTCGATGCGCCTCACGGGGTCCATGGCCGCTCTCCTGATTGTAAACATTAATTGTCACCATCTTCCGTCATAGATTATAGACAGTCAATGACCGACCTGCACTCAAAGAGGATGCCGTCTTGCGCCCCGATCGGGTGATCGTGATCGGCGCCGGGGTCGCGGGCCTGGTCGCCGCGCTCGAGCTCTCGGCGCGCGGCGTGGAGGTCGTGGTGGTCGAGCGCGCGGCAGCCCCGGGCGGCAAGATGCGCGAGGTCGAGGTCGGGGGCGCCCGGCTCGACGCCGGCCCCACTGTCTTCACCATGCGCTGGGTGCTCGAGGAGCTGTTCGACGTGGTCGGCGCCTCGCTTTCCGCGCACGTCCGGCTGCGACCGGTCCAGACTCTGGCCCGGCACGCCTGGAGCGAGCGCGAGCGGCTCGATCTCTTCAGCGACGTCGAGCGCTCGGCGGACGCCATCGGCGCGCTCGCCGGGCCGCGCGAGGCGCAGGGCTACCGGGAGTTCTGCCGGCGCGCGGAGGGAATCTATCGGACGCTGGAACACACGTTCATCCGCACCGCCCGCCCGGGGAGCCCGCTCGCGCTGGCGCTGGCGGTCGGCAAGCGCGGGCTCGGCGACCTGCGCCGGATCGAGCCTTTCTCGACGTTGTGGCGGGCGCTCGGCGAGCACTTTCGGGACCCGCGGCTGAAGCAGCTGTTCGGGCGCTACGCCACCTATGTCGGCTCCTCGCCCTTCGCCGCCCCGGCGACGCTGATGCTGATCGCCCATGTCGAGCGCGAGGGAGTGTGGCTGGTCGAGGGCGGCATGCATCGATTGGCCGTGGCGCTGGCCGACCTCGCCCAGGATCGCGGCGCCGTCTTCCGGTACGGGGCGGAGGTGGACGAGATCCTGATCGACGGCGGACGGGTCTCCGGCGTCCGCCTCGCCGGCGGCGAGCAGCTCGAGGCCCGGGCCGTCATCGTCAACGCCGATGTCGGGGCACTGGCGGGCGGTCGGCTGGGGGTCGCGGCCGCGCGAGCGGTCGCACCCATCCCGCGGGCGAGGCGCTCGCTCTCGGCGCTGACCTGGTGCGTGCGCGCGCCGACCGAGGGGTTCCTCCTGCTGCGCCACAACGTCTTCTTCTCCTCGGACTATGCGGCCGAGTTCGACGACCTGTTCCGGCGGGCGCGGCTGCCGGCGGCACCCACGGTCTATGTCTGCGCCCAGGACCGGGGCGAGCCCGGCGACGCGCCACCTGCAGGCCCCGAGCGGCTGCTCTGCCTCGTCAACGCGCCGCCGACCGGCGATTCCCACCGCTTCGATGCGACGGAGATCCAGTCATGCCAAGAGCGCACCTTCGGCCTGTTGGCACGCTCGGGTCTGCAGATGGCGCTGAGCCCGGAAGCGACGCGGGTGACGACTCCGGCCGACTTCGAGCGACTCTTTCCGGGGACCGGCGGGGCGCTCTACGGCCCGGTGTCGCACGGCTCGATGGCGTCGTTCCGCCGCCCGACGGCGCGGAGTCGGATCGAGGGCCTCTATCTCGCGGGTGGCGGCACGCACCCGGGAGCGGGCGTGCCGATGGCGGCGCTGTCGGGGCGGCTGGCGGCCGCGAGCCTGCTCGGGGACCGGGCTTCGACCAGCCGATCGCGTCCGGCGGCTACGCCTGGTGGTACATCGACGCGCTGAGCGATGACGGCCGCCACGCGCTGACCCTGATCGCCCTGCTCGGGAACGTCTTCTCGCCCTACTACGCCTGGGCGCGGCGGCGTGGTGCCGCCGATCCGCTCGATCACTGCGCGCTCAACGTGGCGCTCTACGGCGCCGGGGGAAAGCGCTGGGCGCTCACCGAGCGCGGCCGCCGGAGCTCCTGCCGCACCGCCACGGAGCTGAGCATCGGCCCGAGCGCGGTCACCTGGGACGGCAGCGCGCTCAGGGCCCGGATCGACGAGATCACGGTGCCCATTCCGAGCCGCATCCGCGGCACCGTCCGGCTCGAGCCGACCGCGCTCACCAATCACGTCGTGGCCCTCGATCCGGACGGCCGGCACCGCTGGTGGCCGATCGCGCCCACGGCACGGGTCGAGGTCGCGCTCGAGCATCCGGCCCTCCGCTGGAGCGGCTGGGGCTACCTCGACACCAATGCCGGCGACGAGCCGCTGGAGGACGGCTTCAGCGGATGGGACTGGTCGCGCACGCATCTTCGCGACCGCAGCACGGCCGTGCTCTACGAGATCACAGGGCGAGACCGCGAGCGGCGCTCCCTGGCGCTGCGGATCGACCCTTCGGGCAGGGTGCAGGACGTCCTGCCGCCGCCTCCGATCGAGCTGCCCAAGACGCTCTGGCGGGTCGCCCGCCACACACGCGCCGATCCCCATTCCCGGGTGCGCGTACTGAGAACGCTGGAGGACACGCCCTTCTATGCCCGCTCGCTCCTCGCCACGCAGCTCCTGGGCGAGCCTGTGCACGCGATGCACGAGAGCCTCAGCCTCGACCGCTTTCGCCGAGCCTGGGTGCAGGGGCTGTTGCCCTTCCGGCTGCCGCGGGCGCTACGCTGAGGGGTCGCTGCGACCTCGACCGTCCTCACGGCCCACGGCGCGCGCCTCGTCTTTCGTTCGCCGCCTGTCCCGTCGCAGCGACACCAGCTGCCAGATCGCGAAGGCCAGGGCGCCCCCCAGCACGAGGAAAAGCTCCAGCAGGGCCAAGAGGCTCGATCTCGCGATGCTCCGGCCCTCCTCGCGTGTCAGGACCGGCTGGCGGATCGCCCGAGCAGCTCCTGCCTCTCGAGACGCTCGAACAGATCGATGACCCAGGCCGCGCGATCGCCGAGGGTCAGCCGCGGCTCCGCGCCGGCGGCCGACGGAGCTCGGCCGGCGGGCGCCGCGGCCACGGCGTCGACCAGAAAGCGCGCCGGGTCGAGGGGCGGTGCCGGCAGGCCCCGCGCAGGGACGGCCGTCGCGGCCACGGCCCGCGCGACCAGCCGCACCTTCCGGGACAAGGGCACGACCGCGCGACCGCCGACCGAATCGAGGCCCTGCCGCTCGATCTCGCGCCCGATCCCGGCGTAGAGGAACCGGGCGGCGTAGATTCCCGGCCGGCAGCCGAGGGGCAAGGCCGCGATGCCGGCGCCGGCCCGCTCGTAGAGCAGGTCGGCCTCGCCCAGGAGCCGCTGAACCGCCGCTCCGATGGCCGGGCCGAAGACGGGGCGCGCCAGCCAGGCGTCGGGGTCGACTCCGACCTCGCGCAACCAGCCGAGGGGCAGGTAGATGCGTCCGGCCCGCGCGTCCTCGCCGACGTCGCGGGCGATGTTCGACAGCTGCATCGCGACCCCGAGGTCGCAGGCGCGCGCCACGATGCCGGGCGACCGGCGGCCGATCAGGATCGCCATCATGGCGCCGACCGTCCCGGCGACGCGCACCGCGTAGGCGTGCAGCTGGCCCAGATCCTCGTAGCGGCGCCCCAGGGCGTCCCAGGCCAGGCCCTCGAGCAGCGCCTCGGGCAGGGCCTGCGGGATCCCGTAGCGCCGCACGACGTCGGCGAACGCCCGGTCGACCGGCAGGGGCAGCGGGCAGCCCGCATAGGCGCGCTCGAGACGTTCCTGCATGCGCTCCACCGCCGGCAGCCCGCCGCCGGCGAGGTCGACCGCATCGTCGGCGAGCCGGCAGAAGGCGTAGAGCGCACCGGCCGGCCGACGGACGCTGTCCGGCAGGAGCAGCGACGCGGCGAAGAAGCTGCGGGAGCCGTTCCGCAGCAGGGTGCGGCAGGCGGCGTGATCGGCCGGCGTCGCGAGCTCGGGCTCAGACCAGGGCCGCATGGGGAACCAGCCGGTCGAGGACGCGGGCCGAGGAGAGGACACCCGGCAGCCCGGCGCCGGGGTGCGTGCCCGCGCCGACCAGATAGAGCCCGTCTACCTCCTCGCTCCGATTGTGGGGCCGGAACCAGGCGCTCTGGGTGAGCACCGGCTCGAGGCCGAAGCCGGCACCGCGGAAGGACGAGAGGCGGTCCCGGAAGTCCTCGGGCGTCAGCAGGCGGGAGGTGACGAGCTGCTGCCTCGAGGTCGGGCAGGAGGGTGGCGCCGAGCGCCTTGGCGATGGCCTGCCGGTAGGGCTCGGCCCGTTCCCGCCAGTCGATCCCTTCGGCCAGATGCGGCACCGGCGAGAGCACATAGAAGGCATCGCAGCCCGGCGGGGCGAGCGACGGGTCGGTTGCAGTGGGCCGGTGCAGATAGAGGCTGAAGTCGGACGCCAGGACCTTGCGCTCGAAGATGTCCCGGAGCAGCTCCCGGTAGCGTGGCCCGAGCAGGATCGTGTGATGGCCGACCTCGGGGTAGCGTCGCTTCGTGCCGAAGTACCAGACGAACAGCCCCATCGAGTAGCGCGACCGATCGATCCGCCGATCGGTCCAGCGGCGGCGCGCCTCCGGCGGCAGGAGATGGCGGTAGGTCCAGGCCGAGTCGGCGTTGGAGACCAGGATGTCGGCCGGGACCGTCTCGCCCGAGGCGAGGCGGACGCCGCGCGCCCGCCGGCCCTCCAGGACGATCTCCCGGACCTCGGCGCCGTAGCGCACGACACCGCCCTGGCCTTCGATCAGGCTCACCAGACCCTGGACCAGACGGCCGGTGCCGCCCATGGCGAAATGCACGCCCCAGGCACGCTCGAGATGGGTGATCAGGCAATAGATCGAGGTCGCGGTGAACGGATTGCCGCCGATCAGCAGCGGCTGGAAGCTGAAGACGATGCGCAGGCGCGGATCCTCGATGAGCTTCGCGACGAGCCCATAGACCGTGCGGTAGCTCCCGAGCCGGACGAGATCCGGCACGACCCGCCCCATGTCCCGCAGGCTCGTGAACGGGACGTGGCCCAGGCGCTCGAAGCCGACCCGGAAGATCGCCTCGCTCAGGGCCATGAAGCGCTCGTAGCCGGCGACGTCGGCGGGCGAGAATCGGGCGACCTCGGCGCGCATGCGCACCGGGTCGCCCGAATATTCGAACACCTCGCCGTCGTGGAAGCGGATCTCGTAGAAGGGATCGACGGGCCGCAGCTCGACGTCGTCGGCCAGCCGGCGACCCGCGAGCTGCCACAGCTCCTCGAAGAGGAACGGCGCCGTGACGATGGTCGGGCCGGCGTCGAAGGTGAAGCCGTCCTGACGATAGACGTAGGCGCGGCCGCCCGGCGCGTCCCGCTGCTCGAGCACGGTCACGCGATAGCCGCGGGCACCCAGGCGGACGGCCGCGGCGAGGCCGCCGAAGCCGCTGCCGATGACCACCGCGTGGGGCCGCTGCCGAGGCGGCGGTCGCGTGCGGGGTCGCTGTCTCGCCAGTGTCAACATTGCTTGACGAGCCTAGCAGGGCCACGTCAGCTAGGGAAGACAGAGGCAGCCCTGCCCGATGGAATCAGGCGCTCGGCGTGCGCGAGATCCGCAGGAGGGTCACCCGCCCCGTCACCCGAGCCCTCGGGCTGGCGGCAACAGGCCCAGCGAGCGTCCGACACCCACGACGAGCCCGGCTATCCGCTCGGGCTCCTCCTCGTGGGCGAGGTGGCCGAGACCCGGCAGCGGCACGAGGGTGGCCGTCGGCAGGATGCGGCGCACCCGACCGGCGTGCGCCGGCCGGACCATGCGGTCGTTGGTGCCGACGACGAGGTACAGAGGCGGCTGGAGCTGCGGCAGCTCGCGCACCAGCGGCTCGAGATCCCAGCTCGCCATCATGCCGATCGCCGCCGTGACATGACGCGGATTGCGCGCGAGCCGGCCATAGTACTCGAGCGCCTCCGGGTCGACGCGCGAGCCCGTGTCGCCCAGCATGCGCCGGACTACCGCCGGGTCGGCGGCGCGTCGCGCGAACAGCCGCGGCATGAAGGAGGTCGTGTAGAGCAGCCTCGCGAGCGGCGCGAAGAGCTGGCCGGCGAGCCCGCTCAGCGGCAGCAGGGCGCCGTTGAGGCTGATCACGGCCCGAGGCGCGATGCGGCCGTCCAGGCACATGCGGATCAGGACCGCGGCACCCGCCGAATGCCCGACGACGAGCGTCGGGCGGACGGCCAGCACCTCGAGAAGCGCGCTCAGGGCGCCGGCCATGTAGGGCAGCGACAGGCGCTGGGCGCGCGGCATCGTGGTGAAGCCGTGGCCCGGCATGTCCGGGGCCACCACCTCGAAGTCGTGCCCCAGCAGCGGGGCGAGCGCCCGCCAGGAGTGGGTCGCGGCGCCGGTGCCGTGCACGAGCAAAAGCGTCGGCCCGCTGCCCAGCCGCTGCACGTGCCAGCGGAGGCCGGCGGCCTGGACGAACCGGCTGGCCGCGCGGTTGGGCCAGTCCCGGCCCTCGCGCTCCCAGAGCGGCGGCTCGCTCATCCCGGGCCGGGAACGCGGGAGTCGACGGTGGTCGCGGCCCGGCGCACGGCCTCCGAGAGCGCTGCGGCATCGGCATGGGGCAATGGCAGGTAGCGGGCACCCATCTGCGCGGCGAGGCGCCCGGCCTGGGCCTGGGCCCGCGGCGCCGTATCGATCAGGAGCGCGCTCACGCCCGACACCCGCACCCGCGTCGCCGCCGCCAGCGCCTCCTCCTCGGCGCGGGGGCGTGCCGGGCTGCCGTCGCGGGCGATATTGGCGCGGCCGTCGGTGAGCAGGACCAGGACCGGCGTGTCGCCGCTCCGCTGGACCAGGTCGGCCAGCAGCTCGGCCGCGTGGATGCCGGCCGCGAGCGGCGTGCCGCCGCCGCCCGGCAGGCCGGCGAGGCTGCGCTTGGCCCGCACCAGGGAGCGCGTCGGCGGCAGCAGCAGGTCGGCCCCTTGCCCGCGAAAGGCGATCAGCGCCACCCGGTCGCGGCGCACATAGCACTCGGCGAGCAGCAGCTCGACGGCACCCTTGGCCTCGGCCAGGCGGTGCAGCGCCGCCGAGCCGGAGGCGTCGACGACGAAGATCATGGTGGTCCGGCAGTGCTGCTTCAGACGGGTGATGCGGAAGTCGTCCTGCCGCACCTCGACCCGGGAGGGCGCGCCGGCCCGCATGCCGCGACGCAAGGCTTGCCAGGGCGCCGCCGCCCGCAGCGTCTCGATCAGGTCGAGGCGATGGCCGCCGGTCGGCAGGCCACGACGCACCCCGGCCGGCCGGCCACGGCGCAGCGCCCGCTGCATGGCGCCCGCCCGTCCCGTCGACCGCGCGCCGGCCCGCCGGCCCGCCGCCCGGCTGCAGCCCGTCGAGAAGCCCGACGGGCAAGGCCGCCTGGGCAGCCGCCACGACGAGGTCCTCGAGCATCTGATCGGTGTGGTCCGACTCCCCGGCAGTCTCTTCCTGGTCTCGATGCCTCCTGACGATCAGGAGGCGGTTCCGGGACGTCCTCCTCGGGCGCGGGCAGCCTCGTGGCGCGCGGCGCCAGCACCAGCCGTCCGGCGATCGCGACATCGGCCTCGTCGACCTCGTCGCGCCCGGCCAGCGCCGCGGCGGCGCGCGCGACCGCCAGGGCCAGCAGAGAGGCCCGCAGCGACGGGATGCCGAGCACCAGCGCCGCGGCGCACAGGGCCTCCAGAACCTCGTCGCTCGCGGTGACGGTCGGCAGCCGGGCACGGGCGATCCCGATCGCCGACGGGTCACCAGCGACGTCGCCGGCGTCGCGAATTCCGACCCGGTCGAGATCGAGCCGGAACGCGAGCCGATCGAGGAGCGCCGCGGGCGGCCGCTCGTCGGCGGCGACGCCTTCGTCCAGGGCGACCACGCCGATCCGGCTGGCCGCCCGCCCGGCCAGCCCGTCCCGCTCGAGGCGGACCTCGCCCAGGTCCAGCACGGCGCCGATCCGCGCCGCCGTCGCCGGCGCCAGGCGCTCCGCCATCGCCAGCACCACGATCCCGCCGTCGGCGGCAGCCAGGATGCCGCGCTCGGCCACCGGCCGGCCGGCGCGCAGCGTCGCGGCGAGATCGAGCCCACCCAGCAGGCGGTCGTCGCCGACATGGAGCGGGACGCGGCGGACCGGGGCACCGGCCGGCAACAGCGCCCGGAGAAGGTCCAGCCAGCGCTCGCGCACGGGGCCGGCCAGCGCCCGGAGGGCCACGCCGCCCGTCGCCACCGGATCGATCGCGAAGAGCGCCGCCGCCAGGGCGGCATCGGACCAGGCGGAGGGCGCGTCCGGCGGGCTGTCGCTCACGCGCGGAGGTGCTCCTCGAGCGCACGCTCGACCCGCACGGTGGCGCTGGCCTCGTCGAGCGGATTGCGCCGCAGGCGATGGCGGAGCGCTGCCGGCGCCACCCGACGCAGATGGGCGACGCCGACCTCCGCGTCGCCGTCCAGGCTGGCGAGGGCCCGGGCGGCCCGGATCAGGGTGAGCTCGCCGCGCAGCCCGTCGGTGCCGAGGCCGATGCAGAGCTCGGCTGCCCGCACCAGCGTCGCATCCGGAACCTGGACCTCGGCCAGGCGCTGGCGCGCCTTCATGATGCGGCGGCGCAGCCGGTCGGCCGAGGGCTGCCATTTCGCGATGAACCCGGCGGGGTCGCGCTCGAAGGCGTCCCGCCGCCTCACCACCTCCACCCGGGTCGGGAGATCGTCCGGAGTTCCTGACCTCGACCGAGAGGCCGAAGCGGTCGAGCAGCTGCGGCCGCAGCTCGCCCTCCTCGGGATTGCCGCTGCCGATCAGCACGAAGCGCGCCGGGTGGCGGACGCTGAGCCCTTCGCGCTCCACCACGTTCTCGCCGGAAGCCGCGACGTCGAGCAGCAGATCGACGAGGTGATCCTCGAGCAGGTTGACCTCGTCGATATAGAGAAAGCCGCGATGGGCGCGGGCGAGAAGCCCGGGCTCGAACGCCTTCTCGCCCTGCGTCAGCGCCCGCTCGAGGTCGAGCGCGCCGACCACCCGATCCTCGGTCGCGCCGAGCGGCAGATCGACGACCGGCACCGGCACGCGTCGGCTCTCGAGCCTGGGCAGCGCCTTGCAGTCCGAGCACAGCGCGCCATTGGCGCCGGGATCGCAATTGTAGCGGCAGCCCACGACCGCGCGCATCGGCGGCAGCAGGCCGGCCAGCGCCCGGACCGCGGTCGACTTGCCGGTGCCCCGATCGCCGAACACGAGCACGCCGCCGAGGGTGGGATCGATCGCCGCGATCAGGAGGGCCTGCTTCATCTCCTCCTGGGCGACGATCGCCGGGAACGGATAGACACTTGCCATCCTCCTGCGCGCTCAGGCCGCGCGCTGCAGCTCGAGCTCCGACCACATGGCGCCGAGCGCGCCGATCAGATGGTCGATGTCGGCGTCGCTGTGGAGGGGCGAGGGCGTGATGCGCAGCCGCTCGGTGCCGCGCGGCACGGTCGGGTAGTTGATCGGCTGCACGTAGATGCCGTGCTGCTCGAGCAGGCGGTCGCAGATCTGCTTGCAGCGCACCGGGCAGCCGACCATAACCGGCACGATGTGGCTCGGGTTGGCGAGGTGAGGTACGCCGATCGCATCGAGGCCGCGGCGCACCCTGGCGACCCGGTCCTGGTGCCGAGCGCGCTCGGCCGAGCTGGCCTTGAGGTGCCGGATGCTGGCGAGCGCCCCGGCGGCGACCGAAGGCGGCAGCGAGGTCGTGAAGATGAAGGCGGAGGCAAAGCTGCGCACGAAGTCGCAAAGCGCTGCGGAGCCGGCGATGTAGCCGCCCAGCACCCCGAAGGCCTTGGCGAGCGTGCCCTCGATCACGGTCAGCCGCTGGCCGACACCGTCGCGCTCGGAGACGCCGCCGCCCCGCGGGCCGTAGAGCCCGACCGCGTGGACCTCGTCGAGATAGGTCATGGCCCCATGCCTGTCGGCGACGTCGCAGAGCTCGGCGATGGGGGCCATGTCGCCGTCCATCGAATAGACCGATTCGAACGCCACCAGCTTCGGCCGGCCCGGCTCGATCGCGGACAGCCGGCGGTCGAGATCCTCGGGATCGTTGTGGGCGAAGATCTGCTTTTCGGCGCGCGAGTGGCGGATCCCGTCGATCATCGAGGCGTGGTTCTTGGCGTCCGAAAGCACGACGCAGCCGGGCATCCGGGCGGCCAGGGTCGACAGCGACGCGAGATTGGAGACGAAGCCCGAGGTGAACACCAGCGCGGCCTCCGTGCCGTGGAGGTCGGCCAGCTCGCGCTCGAGCAGCACGATGTAGTGGTTGGTGCCGGAGATGTTGCGGGTGCCGCCGGCGCCGGCGCCGCACCGGTCCAGGGCCTCGTGCATGGCCTGGAGCACGACCGGGTGCTGGCCCATGCCGAGATAGTCGTTGGAGCACCAGACGGTGACCTCGCCCCGGCCCTTGCCGTGGTGGTGGGTGGCCCGGGGAAAGGCGCCGGCCCGGCGCTCGAGATCGGCGAAGACACGGTAGCGCCCCTCGCGGCGCAGGCCGTCGAGCTGGGCGCGGAAAAACGTCTCGTAGTTCATGATCGCCTCCGGACTCGTCGTCTTCCCGATGGGTGCTCGGTGCCCATGGACTATGCCACCTCGGCAATCGCGGCGCGAAGAGGCTCGGGCCGCGCACCGGTCGGCGTCGTGCAGGCCTCGAAGGCGGCCCGCAGCCCGGCCTCGTCGACCCGACGCCCGATCGCGACGACGCGAGGCTCCTCGCCGGCACCGGCGGCGAAGGCCGCCATGCTCGAGCGGCCGCCGGCAACGTCGAAATGGACCCAGCCGGCGCCCGAGCGAGCGATCCCCTTGATCCGCTCGATCTCGCCGAAGGCGCCCCCGGCAATCGAGTCGAGCAGCTCGCGCAGGGCCTCCGGATCGCACGCCCCGCCGAGGCGGGCGCTCCAGGACTCGAGGCCGAGAGCGGGCTCGCCATGGTGGCCGGCGCCGTGCCCCGGATGGGCGTCGTGCCCGAACTCGGGGAGGTCGCGAGCGGCGACGCCCGCAAGGCTGGGCCCCCTGGCCGGCACACCCGCGAGCGCAGCGGCATCGACGGCGCCGTAGGTCGCCGGGACGATCGGCGCTGTCGGGTTGAGGGCGCGGAGGGTATCCTCCACCATCCGCAGCTCCGCCGGGGATGCGAGATCGGCCTTGTTGACGATCAGCATCGAGGCGAGGCTCGCCTGCGCCTCGAAATGCTCGGGCATCCGCGCACAGTCGCCGAGGAAGCTGGCGGCGTCGACCACGGTCAGCACCCGAAGGCTCTGGACCAGCGGCCGCAGCGTCGGCTGGTCGAGCACTGTCAGGAGCTCCGCGACGTTGGCGACACCGCTCGGCTCGATCAGCAGCCGCTGCGGCGCGAAGCGGGCAACCGTGTCCTCGATCTGGCGCGCCAGATCCTTGCGCAGGGAGCAGCAGATGCACCCGTTGGGCAGCTCGACCACGCCCGCACCCCGGCCGCTCAGCAGCGAGCCGTCGATGCCGAGCGCACCGAAATCGTTGACCAGGACCATGGTCCGGACGGCCGGATCGGCCTCGCGCAGGGTCCGCCTCAGGAAGGTCGTCTTGCCGGCGCCGAGAAAGCCCGCGACGACCTCGACATCGAACGGCCGCGTCGCGGTGCGGGAGTGGAGGCTCCAGCTCCAGAGCGCCGCCGCCGGCAGGGGCAGGACCAGGAACCAGTGCTCGAGGATGGCGAGCGTCATGAGCGTCGCCAGGAAGGTGTAGGCCGCGACGTCGAAGGCACCGGTCCCGGGGGCGAGCGCCCGCTGCACCAGGACCACCGCGAAGGCGGTCGAGATGGTGACCGAGAACGGGAACAGCAGGTTCATCGGCTTCTTGGTCAGGAAGCTCTTGAGGAAGCCCAGATGCGCGGGCAGGAACTCCTCGTTCAGGTTGCGCACGCCCAGGAACACGTTGAGCTTGGCGCTCTGGTGCATCCACCAGAGCACCATGAACGTCCAGGTGCCGACCTGGTTCGGCCCCTCCCAGGTGAGCGCCACGATCGCCAGGGCGCCGGCGATGATCCCCAGCTCGTGATAGAGGCTGGTCTGGATGGCATGGCCGAAGTGGCGCCAGCCGGAGCAGCCCTCGGGGCAAGGCTCGGTACGCGGGCCCGTGACGAAGCCCATGTAGAAGCTGATCTCCTGCCAGCCCCAGGCGAGCAGCCCGAAGGTGAAGGCCTTGTAGGCCCCGGAGACCGTGCTGTCGGCGCTGGTCCAGGCGAGCCCGCAGAGGGACAGGGCCAGGAGTGCCGTGGCCCCCAGCATGCTCCAGCGGAAGGTCCGCACCGGCAGGCCGTCGAGATAGATGATCACGCCCGTGCTGAACCACCAGACGAACAGGGCGTAGAGCGCCGGGAGACCGTAATCGAGCACCGGGGTCGGCTCCGCGCTACCAGGCCGGTGCCAGCCGGACCTGCCGGGGCAGCTCGTTCTGTCGGGTCGGCAGCAGGAAGAGCCGGGCGAAGGCGGCGGCCGCGGCCGCGGCCAAGCCGACCTTCTTGACCTTGCCGACGATGCCGCCCCGCCGGTCGGCGGCGGCGCTCGACTCGGCGATCCTGCGCAGCCGCTCGAGCCCGGCCCGGAAGCCGGGATGCTCCAGATCGAGGGTCAGCGGAAACACCTGTCGCGAGATCTCTGAGGTGATCCGGAACACGGTGAAGTCGTAATCGGTCGGAACGATGCCGATGGCGGCGTGGAACGCCGGCCGCGCATGGTCGCGCACATACATGGTGGCGAACACCGCGAGCAGGAAAAAGCGCACCCAGAGCTTGTTGAGGCCGCTCAGCACGCGCGGCTCGGCCCGCATCAGCAGCGCGAAGGCCTCGCCGTGGCGGAACTCGTCGTTGCACCACTTCTCGAACCAACGGAAGATCGGATGGAAGCGCTTCTCCGGATGCTTCTCCAGCAGCCTATAGATCGTGATGTAGCGAGCGTAGCCGATCTTCTCGGAGAGATAGGTGGCATAGAAGACGAATTTTGGCTGAAAGTACGTGTACTTCTTCGCGCGCGTGAGAAAGCCGAGGTCGACGCCGATCCCGAAGTCCTTGAGGGTGTCGTTGATGAAACCTGCATGTCGGGATTCGTCGCGTGCCATCAGCGAGAAGAGCTGCTGGATGTCTTTATTCTTCACGCGCTTCTTGATCTCGGCGTACAGCACACAGCCTGAAAATTCGGCCGTTACCGAGCTGACCAGAAAGTCAAAGAATTCTTTCCTCAGATCGTCAGGCAACTGCGCGATGTCGGCCTGCCAGGCCTCGTCGCGCACGAAATGCCCCTTGTTGGGGTCACTCCTCATCTCGGCGATCAGCGCGTCCCAGTCGGCGCGCACCCGGTCCACCTCGAGGCGGTCCATGGCGGCGAAGTCGGTCGTGTAGAAGCGCGGGCTGAGCACCGTGCTCGCCTGCGCGAGGCGCGTGGTCGCGCTGGGCGTCTTGAGCGGGGTCGCGGTCATAGTCTCCTCCCCGACGAGAAGCTGAACTCAAGGAGCTCCATGAACTCGAAGCCGCCGGTGAGCTCGGTCCACAGGCGCTCGGCCCAACTGGCGCGGATCACGGTGGCGCGGCGGCGAACGAGGAGGCGCCGTCCGTAGGGGACATCGGTCGGTGCGTCGTGCACCAGGACCTCGTCGCCCGGGCCCACCTCGATACCCTCGAGCTCGACGTTGGTGAAGAGGTGGTCGAAGGTGTTCTCGACCTCGACGGTGCACGCCACCTCGACGGTCCGGCGGCCGATCATCGCGCTGCCTCCGCCATGGTCAGGATCTGCGCGAACACCGCCCAGTTGTCGGGACCGAAGGCGCCTAGATCGACGGTGCGCCCGGTCGCGGGATCCTCGACCGACAGACGGCCGTCGGCCCAGCGCGTCAGGCGGAACGGGGTCCGGGCGCCGATGTCGCGCAGCTTGCGCTCGCGGGCGAGGCCGCGCAGCACGCCCCGCAGGAAGCCGTTGGTGCCGGGCGCCACGACGTCGATGACCCGACCATCCTCCAGCACCGCCACCCCGCCATTGGCGCGGTCCTCGAAACGGAGATCCCGGCTGTCCACCAGCGGGACCTCGGGCAGCTCGGTCGTGCCGATGCCGCTCAGCCGCGCGGCGGTCGCGGCGACGATCGCGAAGCCGACCAGCCCCGCCGCCGCCAGCAGCACGCCCCGGGGTATCGAGCCCGCGACGGATCTGCTCTTGGCGGACCTGCTCATGGGCGGGCTCCCGCTCAAGCCGCCGCGCTCGTCAGCCGGCCGGGCTGCGTCGGGCGCTGCGCTTCGGCAGGCCGCGCCACGAGGGACGGGGCGGTCGTGGCGGCCAGCGCGTCGGCCAGCACCTCGGCGACCTTGCCGGCCTCCGGCACGCCGCGCAGCATCGGCTCCGGGTGGGTGACCCGCCAGGGCCGGGCGTTGGGCCAGAGATGGAGATAGGCGATGCGATCCGAGCCTCTGAGCATCAGCGGGATGTCGCCGGTGCCGTCCGCGTAGGTTCTGAGCCCCGCCGCCGCGACCGTCCGGAAGGGCAGGTTCAGGCTCATCGGGAGGGCCACGCCGAAGCGCATCACCACCCGGCGATTGGTGATCGTGTAGACCGTGGTGCGCGCGTACAGCCAAGCGAACAGCGCCGGCAGGCCGACCGCGACGAGGGCGAGCGGCACGAACCAGATGCCGGAGACGGCGACAGTCGCCAGGGACTTGCCAGCGATCAGGCCCGAGGCCACCCGCCAGGCGAGCAGGACCGCGAAATAGAGGGCCAGCTTCCTGACGTGGAACGCCCGCCGGGCGAGCGAGCGGACCTCGGGCGAGCCCTGCCAGAGGATTCGCTCGCCGGGCGGCAGCCGCTCCGGGAGACCACAGACGGGCTCGACCTCGACCTCGCTCATAGCAGGGGCTCCGCCCGCGACGGCTCGGCGTAGCGCTGACCGGCGGCGTAGTAGGCGGTGATCCGATCCTCCTCGCGCTTGGTCACCTCATCGGGCTTTCGGAGCGCCGGGACATCGGCGAAATGCCGGGCGAGGATCGACCGGACCTTGACCTGCCGACGTCCGGCGCCGATGCGCGCGAAATGGATCGGCAGCAGAACCCGCCCCGCCGAGACCGGCGGCGGTGCCGCAGCCTCCGCCCCGTCCGGGGCGGGCTCATCCGCAGCTGCGCCCCCGGCATCGGCCTCGACAGCGGGGGCTGCCCCGGGGAGCTCGACCTCGAGGTAGCGGATCTGCGGCTCGGCGCGATCGACCCAGAGATCGACGACGGCGCCCGCGACCCCGCCATCCGCGCCGATCACCAGCATGCCGCGAGGATCGGGATCGCGCGGCTCGACGAAGAAGCCCTCGGCCACGCGAAGCGGCACGATCAGCGGCTCGCCCTCGAGCGTGCGCTCGGGGACATCCTCCCGCTCGGCCCAGCCGCCCGCCCCAACTCCGGCGAGCATGGGCTCGCCGACCGGCCGGAGCGGCGCGCCCGGCCAGGCGGCGACCCGCTCGGCCCGGAGCTCCCGCACGTCCGCCCGCCGCGGCTCGGGGGCGGCCACGGTGCCGTCATGCGGCCGATAGAACAGCTTGGGCCTGGGCGTGAAGGGTATCAGCTCGGAGCCGCGCACGCCCCTGAAGCGCTCGCTGAGATCGGGCTCGAGCGGATAGCCCTCGCGCCGGTCTTCGCGCCGCAGGTAGAAGATGAGACCGGCGAAGAAGATCCAGAACGCGTAGAGGACGAGCTGGGCCACGTCGATATAGCCGGTGATGGCGCCGGTTGGCATGAGCGACCTCCGCACACGAACCTAGCTAGCCGGAAGTCTCGGCCAGCCCGAAACCCGTGGACCTCGACTGGCTGTCGCTCGCGGAGCGCACGAGCGGGCCGATCGTGACCATGGCGGCGAACAGCAAACCTATCTCGAGGGTGTAGACGGCACCGTAACCCGTGGCCGGCAGCGTCAGCGCCGGGCCCAGATGGCCGTTGACGGCAAGGTCCGACACGAGATCGCGGATCACCCCGCCCGTCGCGATCGCAGAGCCGGCAGCCGTAGCCTGCACCGCGCTCCAGATGCCGAGCACCAAGCCGATCTGGCTCTCGCGGGCCATGCTCATGGCGGCCGTCAGGGTCGCGTGGGCAAAGAGCCCGCCGCCGAAGCCGATCAGCGCCACGCCGAGCGCGAACAGGGGGACGCAGGAAAACGGCGCGGCGAAGATCACGGAAGTGAATGCTGGAACGCCGACAAGCGTGCCGATGGCCGCCACACGATAGGGGTCGGCGCCACGGCCCAGCAACCGTGCCGCGATCAGGAAGCCGGTCAGGCCGCCGGTGGCCAGCAGTGCCGTGAGAGCGGTCGTCTGCGCCACGGTCAGCCCGAGGACGTGGCCGCCGTAGGGCTCGAGCAGGATGTCCTGCATGCTGAATCCGGCCGTGCCGATGCCGACGGCGATCAGCCGGCGCGTCGAATGGCGGCCGCTGTTGAAGGAGCGCCAGGAGTCCCAGAATCCCGGCCGGGGCGCCGCCTTGTCGGTCCTCGACGGATCGCGCGGCTCCTGCTTCCAGAGTGCTGCGAGGTTGAGCAGCATGGTGGCCAGCGCCGCGCCCTGGACCACCTGGATCAGCCGGATCTCGCTGAAGCTCCTCAAGGCCACGCCGAACGCCAGCGCGCTGCCGACCATGCCCAGCATCATCATGACGCAGAGCAGGGCCACGACCTTGGGCTGGGCCCGCGGCGGCACGAGGTCGGTGGCGAGCGCCAGCCCGGCCGTCTGGGTCGTGTGCACGCCGGCGCCCAGCAGCAGGAAGGCGAGAGCGGCTGCTGCCTGGCCCCAGATCGCCGGCACCGGATGCGCGGTGTCGCCCGAGAGGACGAGCAGCGCGAACGGCATGATCGCCAGGCCGCCGAACTGCAGGAGCGTGCCCATCCAGATGTAGGGCACGCGGCGCCAGCCGAGATAGCGAGCGATGCGTGTCGGACCGGAAGCCGATCAGCGCGCGGAAAGGCGCGAACACCAGCGGCAGGGAGACCATCAGCGGCAACGAGCCAGGCCGGAACGTCGAGCTCGACGATCATCACCCGGTTGAGCGTGCCGATCAGCAGCACCGCGGCCATGCCGACCGACACCTGGAACAGCGACAGTCGAAGAAGCCGGCTCAGCGGCAGCTCCGGCGTCGCCGCATCGGCGAACGGCAAGATCTCCGTGCCGAGCCGGCTCCAGCCCTGAGCCAGGCGATCGTTCAGGCGCCTCATCGGCGGACCAGCTCCTGCGCCTGCGAGGTGTAGAAGCCCTGCTGGACGCGCTCGCCACGTGCGAGCCGCCACGAGGCCAGTCCCTGGGCGGCGGCGAGCCGGCCCTGCAGGTCCCCGACCCGAACGGGCTCGATCGCCGGGGCGCGGTCGCTGCGCGGGAACAGCCGGCCGACGGCGTGCATCGCAGCCAGCGCCGGGGTGCGCGGGGCGAAGGTGAAGAGGACCGACCGCTCGCACCGGGCGGCGAGGCCGGCCACCGCCTGCACCGCGTCGCCCGCCTCGTAGTGGATCAGCGAGTCCATGGCGACGACATGATCGAAGCGGCCGAGACCGGGATCGAGCATGTCGCCGACCTGGAATTGCACCGTGCCGGAGCCGACATCTGCCGCGACACGTTCCTCTGCCAGCCGGATCAGCGTCGGCGAGAGGTCGACGGCGACGACGTGGGCGCCGCGACGGGCGGCCTCGACAGCCAGCGCGCCGGTGCCGCAGCCGGCATCGAGCAGGCGCTGGCCGCGCAGGTCGGCGGGCAGCCAGTCGAGCAGCGTCCTGCGCATGCGATCGCGACCCGCGCGCACCGTGGCCCGGATGCGGCCCAGCGGGGCGTCGGAGGTGAGCCGCGACCAGGCCTCGGCCGCGGTGCGGTCGAAATAGGTCAGGAGCTCGCCCCGCCGCTCCTGGTAGGAGAGCGTGTGCATCAGTCGAACCCCAGGAGATCGAAGATGTCGCGATCCTTCATCGGCTGCGCGATCATGGGCTCGGTACCGGCCCAAAGCGTCGCCGCGAGGCGGAGATACTCGTTCTGCACGGCCAGGAGCTCCGGCGAGGGCTCCATCTCGAACAGGGTCGACTTCTTGAGGCGGCGAGCGCCGGATGACGTCGAGGTCGGGGAAATGCGCGATGGTCTTGAGGCCGATCGTCTCGTTGAAGCGGTCGATCTCGTCGGTCGCCGCACTGCGATTGGCGATCACGCCGCCCAGCCGCACATTGTAGTTCTTCGACTTGGCCTGGATCGCCGCGACGATGCGGTTCATCGCGAAGATCGAATCGAAGTCGTTGGCGGTCACGATCAGCGCCCGGTCGGCGTGCTGCAGGGGTGCCGCGAAGCCGCCGCAGACCACGTCGCCCAGCACGTCGAAGATCACCACGTCGGTGTCCTCGAGCAGATGATGCTCCTTCAGGAGCTTCACGGTCTGGCCGACGACGTAGCCGCCGCAGCCGGTGCCGGCCGGCGGCCCGCCGGCCTCGACGCACATCACGCCGTTGTAGCCCGCGTAGACGAAGTCCTCGACCCGCAGCTCCTCGGCGTGGAAATCGACGGTCTCCAGCACGTCGATGACCGTCGGCATGAGCTTCTTGGTCAGCGTGAAGGTCGAATCGTGCTTGGGGTCGCAGCCGATCTGCAGCACCCGCTTGCCGAGCTTCGAGAACGCGACCGACAGGTTGGACGAGGTCGTGCTCTTGCCGATGCCGCCCTTGCCGTAGACGGCGAAGACCTTGGCGGTGCCGATCGCGGACCTAGGGATCGAGCTGCACCTGACAGCTGCCGTCCCCGTCGGGCGCGGGCCGGCCGTCGATCGAGCACCGTCGTGGTCATGCCGCCATCCCCATGCCTGCCTGGCCCACGCCTTCGGGCCGACGCCTTCGAGCCGGTCTTCCAGCTCCTCGCCGGCGCGCCGCAGCGCCTCGAGCATCGTCGTCGTCCGGCTTCCAGTAGTTGCGCTCGTGCGCCTCGAGCAGGCGGTTCGCGACCTTGGCCGACGCGGTCGGGTTGAGCGCCGCCAGCCGCTCGCGCATCGCCGGGTCGAGCATCGAAGGTCTCGGTCAGCTGCTCGTAGACCCAGGGTGCCACCTGTCCGGTGGTCGCCGACCAGCCCATCGTGTTGGTGACGTGGGCCTCGATCTGCCGCACGCCCTCGTAGCCGTGCTTCAGCATGCCCTCGTACCATTTCGGGTTGAGCATGCGGGTGCGCGTCTCGAGCGCCACCTGCTCGGCCAGCGTGCGCACCGTGCCGTCGCCCCGGGTCTGGTCGCCGATATAGACCGGCGGTCTCGGCGCCGCCCTTGGCGCGCGCGCACCGCCCGGCTGATGCCGCCCAGCGTGTCGAAGTAATTGTCGACCGTGGTGACGCCGAGCTCGACCGAATCGAGGTTCTGGTAGGCGAGATCGACGTCGGCGAGCACGCTCTGCAGCAGCGCCGACTGCGGCGCCGGCCGGCCGCTGCGGCCATAGGCGAAGCCCTTGCGCCGCGTATAGGTCTCGGCCAGCTCGTCCTCGTCGTCCCAGCGGCCGTTCTCGACCAGATGGTTGACGTTCGAGCCGTAGGCGCCCTCGGCATTGCCGAACACGCGCAGCGCCGCGGTCTCGAGGTCGCAGCCATGCGCGGCCTGGTAAGCGAGCGCGTGCTTGCGCGACGAAGTTCAGCTCGACGCGGCTCGTCGGCGGCGGCGGCGAGGAAGGCGGCCTCGGCCAGCAGCTTGATCTGCAGCGGCAGCAGGTCGCGGAAGATGCCGGAGAGCGTGACGATCACGTCGATGCGCGGCCGGCCGAGCTCGTCCAGCGGGATCGAGCTCGGCGCCGGCGAGCCGGCCGTAGCCGTCGAAGCGCGGCTTCGCGCCCGATCAGCGCCAGCGCCTGGGCGATCGGGCCGCCCTCGGTCTTGAGGTTGTCGGTGCCCCACAGCACCATGGCGATCGACTCGGGGAAGGCGATGGCCGTCGGCGGCATGGCGCTCGAGCAGCCGCGCCGCCTGCCTGGCGCCGTCCTGCAACCGCGAACGGCGCTCGGGATGCGGAAGGGATCGAAGCCGTGCAGGTTGCGGCCGGTCGGCAGCATCGCCGGGCGTGCGCAGCAGGTCGCCGCCCGGCGCCGGGCGGATGAAGCGGCCGTCCAGCGCGCTGCAGGAGCGCCGGCGATCTCGTGCTCCTCGGCCAGCAGCCGGTCGGTCCGCGGCGAGCTCGCGGAAGCAGGGCGATCGCCGCATCGTCCGCCGTGGCCGCCGCCGGCCTTGAGCGCCTCCTCGGGCGAGCGGCCCTCGACAAGGGCCTCGATCGCGGCCCGCTCCGGCCGGACGGCGCCTGCGCGGCCTCGGCCATCGCCAGCAGCGTGTCGACGCGCTCTTCCGGCGCGGGTGGCGCCGCCGACGACGTGCAGCCCGTGCGGGATCAGCGTGTATTCGAGCTCGAGAATGGCGGCGCCGAGCTTCTCGACCTGCGTCGCCGCCTTCGTCGCCCCAGGACGGCTCGGCGGCGGCGAGGTCGAGCGCGGCGGCCTGGGCCTGGATCAGCAGCGCCAGATCGCCGCGCTCGTCGCCCGTCTCCCGCGGCGAGCCCGCGCCAGCGCTCGAGCGATGCCTTGAGGTCGAGCGAGGCCCGCGATAGAGGCCGGCATGGGCCACCGGCGGGCGTCAGGTAGCTGATCAGCGTCGCCGCCGCGCGGCGCTTGGCGATCGTGCCCTCGGACGGGTTGTTCGAGGCGTAGAGATAGAGGTTCGGCAGGTCGCCGATCAGCCGGTCGGGCCAGCAGGCGCCGGAGAGCCCGGCCTGCTTGCCCGGCATGAACTCGAGCGCGCCGTGGGTGCCGAAATGCAGCACGGCGTGGGCGCCGAAGTCCTCGCGCAGGTAGCGGTAGAAGGCCGAGAAGGCATGGGTCGGCGCGAAGCCCTTCTCGAACAGCAGCCGCATCGGGTCGCCTTCGTAGCCGAAGGCCGGCTGCACGCCGACAACACGTTGCCGAAGCGCGCGCCGAGCACGAAGATCGAGCCGCCGTCGCTCTGCTGGCGGCCGGGCGCCGGGCCCCACTGCGCCTCGATCTCGCGCGAGCCAGCGCTCGCGCCGGACATGGTCGTCGACGGGGATGCGGGCATGGACGTTGGCGTGCGGCGCCGAAGCGCTGCGGCATTGCCGTCGATGATCCGCTCGCGCAGCTCGTCGACGCTGGCCGGGCACCTCGACCGTGTAGCCGTCGCGCTGCAGCGCGCGCGAGCGTGCGATGGAGCGAGTCGAAGACCGACCAGATAGGCGGCCGTGCCGGTGTTGCCGGCATTGGGCGGGAAGTTGAAGAGCACGATCGCGACCTTGCGCTCGGCGCGCGCTCGTGCGCCGCAGGCCGACCAGCTTCGCGCGACCCGCGGCGCGCCGAGCATCGCGCGGCGCGCTCGCGCGATGCGACCTGCATGTCGTGGCGCAGCCGCTCGGGCGACGGCCTCGGCCGAGCGGCCGCCGAACACCATCGAGCCGGTGGCGCCGTCGAGCTCGGGGATCGCGACCATCATCGTCGCCTCGACCGGCAGCAGGCCGCGCTCGGACGCCTCCCACTGCTCGAGCGTCTGGAACTCGACCGGGGTGCGCGGCGAGATAGGGCACGTCGAGCGCGCGCCAGCATCGTCCTCGGCGGCCTTGGCGTCGTTGTAGGCCGGGCCGCCGACCAGCGAGAAGCCGGTCAGCGAGACCACCGCGTCGACCGTCGGCCGGCCGTCCGCGAAGAAGAACTGCTCGATCGCCGGCCGCGCGTCGAGGCCGGTGGCGAAGGCCGGGATCGACGCGCAGGCCGCGCGCCTCGAGCGCGGCGATCACGCCGTCGTAGTGCGCCGGTGTTGCCGGCCAGCAGATAGGAGCGCATCAGCAGCAGGCCGACGGTGCCGCGCTTGCCGCGTCGCCGCGCGCGGCAGGGCCTCGGCGCGGTCGGCCGATGCGGCCGGCCATGCGCGGGATGGTAGACGCCGACCTCGGGATACTCGACCGGCGGCCGCCGCCTTGGCGACGCCGCGCAGCGCCGCGCGCGGCCCGTCGGCGTAGCGGTCGACCAGGAAGCGGACCAGGTTCGCGATGTTCTCGTCCGAGCCCGCCAGCCAGTATTGCAGGGTCAGGAAATAGGCGCGCACGTCCTGCGCGGTGCCGGGGATGAAGCGCAGGATCTGCGGCAGCCGGCGCAGCATCTTCATCTGCCGCGCGCCGGCCGTGGCCTTCGTCGCCGCCCTTGCCGGCTTGCCGCGCAGGCGCTTCAGCAAGGCCAGCGCGCCGCCGCCTGCGTGCCGTCCATGCTGAACCGGCCCATGCGGGTGAGGCGGATCGACCTCGCCGGCCGACATGCGCGCAGACCATCGCGTCGCACTGGTCGCGGCGCGCCTGCGAGCGCCGGCAGCACCGGCAGGAAGTGGTCCTCCAGGAACAGCATCGTCGCGATGACGATGTCGCCCTGGGCGATGTCGGCGCGGCAGCGCTCGAGCGCCGCCGGATCGTTGCCCCACTCGGCCGCGGCATGGACGGCGAGCACGAGGCCCGGCAGCTCGCGCGCCAGCAGCGCGGCTGCGCGCGCTCGACGGCGCCGGCGAGATGGCTGTCCATCGTGACGATGACGACGCGCATCGCGGACGGCCGCCGCGTCGGCGTCAGCGGCTGAAATGCGCTTTGGCATCGTAGAGGGTCTCGACGGTGATGAGCGGCCACGCCGCGCTCCTGGGCGAAGCGCTCGGTGTTGCGGCGCGCCTTGCCGCGCACGAAGAACGGGATCTTCTCAGCTCCTTCTCGGCGTCGGGCGCCCAGCCGACGACGCGGCCGGCGCTGGCGGCGGCGCGCGATTCGCGGCGGCCGAGACCGCGCTCGGCCGCGGCGCTGCCTGCGACGCCGCCCAGATGCGAGGGCGCCGCGTCGTCGTGGAACTCGAAGTCCTCGCGGAACATCGCCAGCAGATGCTCCTCGAGGCCCATCATCAGCGGATGGACCCAGGTGTCGAACAGCACGTTCGCGCCTTCGAAGCCCATCTGCGGCGAGTAGCGCGCCGGGAAGTCCTGCACGTGCACCGGCGCCGAGATCACGGCGCAGGGGATGCCCAGGCGCTTGGCGATGTGCCGCTCCATCTGCGTGCCGAGCACCAGCTCGGGCTGCAGCTCGGCGACCTTGGCCTCGACCTCGAGATAGTCGTCGGTGATCAGCGCCTCGACGCCGTAGAGCCTTGGCCGCCTCGCGCACCTCGCGCGGCGAACTCGCGGCTGTAGGTGCCGAGGCCGACGACCGTGAAGCCGAGCTCCTCGTGCGCGACCCGCGCCGCGGCGATCGCGTGGGTGGCGTCGCCGAAGATGAACACGCGCTTGCCGGTGAGGTAGGTCGAATCGACCGAGCGCGAGTACCAGGGCAGGCGCGAGCGGCTCGGCCGCCAGCGCCGGCGCCGGATCGACGCCCGGCGAGCGGCCGCCACCTCGGCGATGAAGTCGCGCGTGGCGCCGACGCCGATCGGCACGGTCTCGATCGATGGGCTGGCCGAACGCTGCGCTCCAGCCACCGCGCCGCCGGCGTCGCGATCTCGGGATAGAGCACGACGTTGAAATCGGCCTCGCCCAGGCGGGCGAGGTCGGCGGGCGTGGCGCCGAGCGGCGCCACGACGCGGACGTCGACGCCGAGCCGATCGAGCAGCCTGGTGATCTCGCTGGACGTCGTCGCGATGGCGAAAGCCCAGCGCGCACGGGCCCGAGGAGGTTGCAGCAGGGGCGACGGCCCGCCGGCGCGGTCCGGCCGGGCGCGTGCCGGGCGGCGGCGCGCTCGGCCCGGCCAGGGCGCGCACCAGCTGATAGAAGGTCTCGGCCGCGCCCCAGTTCTCCTTGCGCTGATAGGCCGGCAGCTCGAGCGGGACGACCGGGATCGGCAGGTCCAGCGCCCTCGCGAGGCCGCCCGGATCGTCCTGGATCAGCTCGGCCGTGCACGACGCGCCGACCAGCATCGCCTGCGGCTGGAAGCGCTCGTAGGCCTCGCGCGACGGCGTTCTTGAAAGCTCCGCCGTGTCGCCGCCGAGGTCGCGCGCCTGGAAGGTGGTGTAGGTGACCGGCGGGCGCTTCGTCCGCCGCTCGATCATCGTGAACAGCAGGTCGGCGTAGGTGTCGCCCTGCGGCGCGTGCAGCACGTAGTGCACGCCCTCCATCGCGGTCGCGATGCGCATCGCGCCGACATGCGGCGGGCCTTCGTATGTCCAGAGGGTGAGCTGCATCGGCTCAGGCCGCCAGCCGCGCCCGGCGCACCAGCGGCCGCGCGAACAGCTCGGCCAGGTCGGCCGCCTGCTCGTAGCCCTGGATCGGCGTGAACACCAGCTCGATCGACCATTTGGTGGTCATGCCCTCGGCTTCGAGCGGATTGGCGAGGCCGAGGCCGCAGACGACGAGGTCGGGCCGGGCCGCGCGGCAGCGGTCGAGCTGCCGCTCGACGTCCTGGCCTTCGCTCAGCGTGCGTGCCCGGCCGGCAGCAGGTCGAGCTCGGCGGCCAGATGCTGGCGGTGCAGGTAGGGCGTGCCGACCTCGACCGGCTGCATGCCGAGCTCGCGCGACAGGAAGCGCGCCAGCGGCATCTCGAGCTGCGAATCGGGAAAGAAGAAGATCCGCTTGCCGGCGAGCTCGGCGGGCGTAGCGGGCCAGCGCCGCGCCGCGCCCGCTCGCGCCCCGGCGCCGTCACCTCCTCGAAGCGCTTGCGCGACGTCTGCCAGCAATCGGCGGCGGCGCGCAGCCACAGGCTGGTGCCTTCGGCGCCGAGCGGGAACGGCGCCGGCAGCCGGTTCGCGCCGCGCTCCTCGAGCGCGCGCGCGGTATCGGCGAGGAACGGCTGCGCCAGGAGAAACGCGGTGTGCCGGCCCGACCGGCGGCAGCTCGGTCGCGCGGCGCGGCGGCAGGAACCGCACCGAAGCGATGCCGAGCTGCGCCGAAGAGCCGATGGAACTGGTCCTCGACCACGTCGGCGAGCGCGCCGACGACCAGCAGCGAGGGCGCCGCATTCGGCTGCTCGGCCGGCAGGTCCGGCACCAGCGCAGGCGAGGCAGGCGTCCTCGCCCTGCGTGAAGGTGGTCTCGATGCCGCTGCCCGAATAGTTGAGGACCCGCACCTCGGGCGCGAACCGGCCCGACAGCCGCGGCGGCGGCGCGCGACAGATCGAGCTTGATGACCTCGGACGGGCAGGAGCCGACCAGGAACAGCAGCTTGATGTCGGGCCGGCGCTCGAGGAGCTGGCCGACGACGCGGTCGAGCTCGTCGTTGACGTCGGCGAGGCCGGCGAGGTCGCGCTCGTCGATGATCGCGGTGGCGAAGCGCGGCTCGGCGAAGATCATCACGCCCGCCGCCGACTGGATCAGGTGCGCGCAGGTGCGCGAGCCGACCACCAGGAAGAACGCGTCCTGGATCTTGCGATGCAGCCAGATGATGCCGGTCAGGCCGCAGAAGACCTCGCGCTGGCCGCGCTCGCGCAGCACCGGCAGGTCGCCGCGGCCCAGCGTCGGCCTCCGCCAGCGGGCGCGCTCATGCGACGAGCCCCAGCGTGGCGGCTTCGGGCGCGGGCGCGGCTTGCCTGGTCGCGCCGCGCGGCCCGCAGCTTCAGGAGGAACTGCGTGGCGTTGACGGCGTAGGTGGCATAGGCCGCGAGCGCGAGCAGCATCTGCTGGCCGGCCGGCAAGGCGCCCGTGACGAGCGCCACGAGATAAGCGGTATGCAGCGCCAGGACGAGCATGCTGACCACGTCCTCCCAGAAGAACGGCCGGGCGAACAGATACTGCCCGAAGACCTCGCGCTCCCAGATCGAGCCGGTGATCATGATCGTGTAGAGGACGAGCGTCTTGACCACGACCGATGCCGTCGCCAGCGCCAGGCCCTCGCCGGTGGCGAGATAGCGCAGCACGAGGCCCAGGCTGACGAGGAAGACCAGGAACTGCACCGGCGCCAGAACGCCCTGCACCAGGGTCCAGGGGGAAGCGTCACGACGGCGCCGCTCGGCCGGGGCGTAGAGGGGCTCGCCGCGATCCTGCCCGGGTTGCCGTCGACGCATCGCGCTCCTCCCGATTGCGCCTGCCGATCATGATCGAAAGGTTAGGCCCGCTCCCGAAGCGTGTCAATCAGCCTTTACGTAACTTTCCATTGACAAAGCGCTTCGGGCGAGGCGTTGTAAGCCGGGGAAAATCAGACAGCATCCCAATGATTGCGGCAAAAATGGTGCGTCTACGTCATGCTGGGGTTGAGGAGACCGCCACCCCCGGTGTAAGTCAGCCTTAACGCATAGCGGGGAGGTGCGCGATGGCTGGCTTGAGGCAACAGGTCATCCCGATCGTGCCCCATGGCGTGGTGTAGCTGGCGTTGATCGCCGCGATGTGCGGCGGGGCCGGTTTCGTCAGGCGGCCAGGGTTGGCAGGCCGACAGGGGTATTTTCGCCAAGTGGGGCGATGGTCTCAAGGGTCATATACCGGTACGCTGGACCGCTCACTCGTCGTTTTGCTCAAGCAGAAGCGCACCGACCAGGCGAGTGATCGCAGCTTCGTTGGGAAAGATGCCGACCACATCGGTGCGGCGCTTGATCTCGCCGTTGAGACGCTCGAGCGGGTTGACGGAGTGCAGCTTGGTCCGGTGAGCGGCGGGGAAGCTCATGTAAGCCAGCACGTCGGTCTCACTGTCGTCCATCAAGGCAGCGAGCCTGGGGAGCGTCGGCCGGAGCTGGTCGGCGACTTTGCGCCACTGGCTCTTGGCGGCGTCCGCGTCGTTTTGGGCGAAGGCCGTGGCGATGAAGGCGGCTACCACCCGCCGGCCGTTCTTGCCGGCATAGGCCAGGGCGTTGCGGGCGAAGTGCACCCGGCAGCGCTGCCAGGACGCATGGAGCAGCTTGGCGATGGCCGCCTTGAGGCCGTCGTGGGCATCGGAGATCACCAGCTTGACGCCGCGCAGGCCGCGCTGCCGGAGCTTGCGCAGGAAGGCCGTCCAGAATGCCTCTGCCTCCGAGGGGCCGATGTCCATACCGAGCACCTCGCGGCGGCCGTCGCTGTTCACCCCGACGGCGACGATCACGGCGGCGGACACGACCCGGCTGGCCTGGCGGACTTTCACATAGGTGGCGTCGAGCCAAAGATACGGCCATTCGCCTTCGATCGGCCGGTCGAGAAAGGCCTTCACCTTGCCATCGATCTCCTCGCACAGCCGGCTGACCTGGCTCTTCGAGATGCCGGTCATCCCCATCGCCTTGACGAGCTCGTCGACCGAGCGGGTCGACACGCCTTGGATGTAGGCTTCCTGGATGACGGCGGTGAGCGCTTTCTCCGCCAGGCGCCGTGGCTCGAGGAAGCCCGGAAAGTAAGAGCCCTTCCGGAGCTTGGGGATCCGGAGCTCGACCCCGCCGGCACGGGTCTCCCATATCCGGTCGCGATAGCCATTGCGCTGCGCCAAGCGCTCGGTGCTCTTCTCGCCATAAGCCGCGCCGGTGAGGTCGCCAACCTCCAGCTCCATCAGCCCTCGGCGGCAAAGCCGATCATCTCGCGCAACAGGTCGGCGTCCGGGGCCTTCTCGATCAGGACACGCAGGCTCATCATCTCGTCGGTCATCGATGGTCTCTCGGTCAGGGTGGTGTTGGCACTCCAACTCTACCGGGCATCGTCGACGACCGCCGCGAAGCCGCCCGCTCGCCAGCGTGCTGCGGCGCGCTCGCGGACGGCTTCGCTACCGTCGAGCTACACCATCACGCGGGACACGACCCTATCCCCTCCGCGGCCTGCTGGCCGCGTCCCTTTCAGGGATCGGATCGATGGCCTTCTGGCCATCGATGGATGCGGTTCTGTGGCCTGACCATTGCCGACCCGGTGCCCGACGCCAATACCTTGTGGGATTTTCGTGAGGCGCTGATCGGCGCGGGTGCGCTGGACAAGCTCTTTGCCCGTCTCGACCAGGCGATCAAGGATGCCGGCTATCTGCCGATGTCGGGGCAGATCGTCGACGCGAGCCTGGTGGCAGCGCCGCGGCAGCGCAACACCGAGGAGGAGAAGGCGGCGATCAAGGCGGGCAAGAACGCTGCGGAGATCTGGCCCGACCAGCCCGCCAAGGCGGCGCAGAAGGACACCGACGCGCGTTGGACGGTCAAGACCAGCAAAGGCAAGGTCGAGGCTGATGGCAGCGTCAAGCGCGACCTCGCCATCCCTGCCTTCGGCTACAAATCCCACATCGGGCTCGACCAACGGCACGGCTTTATCCGCCGGCACAAGGTCACCGCCGCCGCCGCCCACGACGGTGCCCGGTTGCGCGAGGGGTTGATCGATCCGACGAACACGGCCTCCGATGTCTGGGCCGACACCGCCTACCGCTCGAAGGCCAACGAGGACTTCCTGGCCGATCGCGGCAAGACCAGCCAGATCCACCGCCGGAAGCCCGTCGGCAAGCCGATGTCGAAGCGCACGGCCAGGGCCAATGCCAAGAAATCCAAGGTCCGTGCGACGGTCGAGCACGTCTTCGCGCAGCAAAAGGACCGCATGAAGCTCACCATCCGCAGCATCGGCCTCAAGCGCGCCGAGGCGACGATCATCATGGCCAACATCGCCTACAACATGGGCCGATGGCGATGGTTCGAGGGGCGAACCGCGTCCGCTTGATCGAGAAGCCCCAGAATTCTCGACCAATCGGGCCCAGAGGCTTATCCCTTTAGCTACGCCCGATCAGCATCTGGTAGCTGGCGTGCGGGAGCGTGGTGGCGAGGCCGAGGAGGCGGTGGAAGGCGGCGTGGCGGTCGTGCCGTCGATTGAAGCGGGAGACGAACTCGTCGAGGGTCGGCCTGGCAGGTGGCTGAGCGGGCGCAGGCCGTGATAGGTGCCGAGGGCCCAGCGTTTGAGGTTGCTGAAGACGCGGTGGGTCCAGGGCAGGACGAGGTGGGCTGCCATGGCGCCCACGGTTCTGGGATCGTGACCGGCCACCGGGGCGCCCGGATAGCCCTGCCAAGCGTCGGTCCTGATGGTGGCGTGGGGGTCGATGCTCCGCGCGACGAAGGCGTGCAGGCTCCTGGCCGAATAGTCGGCGACGGCTGCGAGTCGGAGCCGCCTGGGCCTGCGGCCCTCGATCTCCACCGCCGCGACGACCTTCATCTTGCCCTTGCCGGAGCGGCCGTGGCCACCGCCCGGCGGATCGTCCTTCGCCCGCTGCGGCAGGCTGGTCTCGTCGACCTCGACCAGCCCGGCCAAAGGCAGGCGCTCGGGATCGACCATGGCGCGGCGCAGCTTGCGGGCCAGGAGCCAGGCCGTCTTGTAGGAGCCGATGCCGAGCTGCCCCTGCAGCTGCAGGGCGGAGATGCCGTTCGAGTGGGTCGCCATCAGATAGGCCGCCCAGAACCATCGTCGGTCAGCAGACCGCCGATCCATCCGCGCAGCGGCCGAGGCCAGGAGGCCTCGGCGGGGTGGTCAGCGGCAGGTGCGAGCGGTGCATCACCGTGCCGGCCGTCACCGAGATCTGGCGGTCGCAGCCGGCGCACTCGAAGGTCGGCAACCGCCGCTCGAGCCGCCAGCCGCGATCATGACCGCAGCCCGGGCAGCGAAAGCCCTGCGGCCACCGCACTGCCACGAGATACTCGCCGCACGCCTCGTCCGTCGGGAAACGCCGCTGGAACTCGATCAGGCTCTTCGGAAACACCGCCATCCGGCTCCTCCAATCTCGCCGCCCTAACCACAGCATCTCGAAAGAGCGTCGTCAAGGGGATAAGCCGCCGCGCCAAATCGGCATAGAAATGGCGCAAGTGCGCCCGCATCTTGAATGGACACCAACGAGCAATAAGACGGTCGGAATTGAGCAGTTGTCGGAGGTGTCCAAGTCTCTGGACGGACGTCCAGGACGGCACCTCGGCCCCGCTTTCCGAGCCCCAGTCCCAACTGCCGTCGCCCTGGCGCCGGCGGGAGCAACGGCTGGACCGGCTGGCTCGCACGATCGAGCTGGAGGTCATTCCCCGCCTCGTGCTGGCCCGCAGGGCGGTGGCCCCCGAGGAGCGCCTCGCCGCCCCGGCCCCGGCCGTCCTTCCCACCGCGCGGGAGATCGCCGAGTTCGCCGGGATCGTGCTGGGGCAGAGCGGCCCCACGGCGTCGTCCTATGTGGAGGCGCTGCGCGGGCGCGGCCTGACCCCGGAGACGCTCTATCTCGACCTCCTGGCGCCGACCGCGCGGCACCTGGGCGACCTCTGGACCGAGGATCTGCGCAGCTTCGCCGAGGTGACGCTGGCCCTCCTGCGACTGCATCAGGTGATGCACGAGCTGAGCCCGGCCTTCCAGACCGAGGTCGAGCATCACGAGCCGGGCCTGCGGGCGCTCCTCGTGCCGGCGCCGGGCGAGCAGCATTTCTTCGGCGTGGCCATGGTCGCGGAGTTCTTCCGCCGCGCCGGCTGGAGCGTCTCGGGCGGGCCGGTGGCGACGGTCGAGGACTTGGCCGGGCTGGTCCGCCGCACGAGGTTCGCCGTGGTCGGGATCTCCGTCGCCTGCGAGGGCGATCTCGACGTGCTGGTGGCGAGCATTCGGGCGGTTCGCCGGGAATCCCGCAACCCGGCGGTCGGCGTGATGGTCGGCGGCCCGACCTTCGTCCAGCATCCGGAGCTGGTGCGGCTGGTCGGCGCGGACACGACGGCCGTCGACGGACGGCAGGCGGTTCTGCAGGCCCACAGCCTGCTCGACCTGCTGGCGAGTCGTCGTTGAGAGCGACGCCGGAACAGGGATGGGGCAGCGTCTCGGAGAGGGTCTCGCATTGGAGGATCTCTTCGCTGGTGAAGCAGTTCAAAGCCCCGAAGCAGTCGCTGCGCGGCCTCGACGCCGAGGCCGCCGCGACCCTGGTCGCGACCGCGGCCGACGTCGCGCTGATCCTCGACGACGCGGGCGTGATCCGGGATCTGGCTTTCGATAGCGGGGAGCTCTCCCTCGAGGCCTCACGAGACCTGGCTCGGCCGGGCGTGGGCCGACACCGTGACGGTGGAGAGCCGGCCCAAGGTCGAGGCGCTGCTCCGGGACGCGGCCGCGCAGGCGCCCTCCCGATGGCGGCACGTCAACCACCCCTCGCCGGCGGGGGCCGACATCCCCGTTCTCTACTCGGCCGTCCAGGTCGGGCCCCATGGCCGGATCATCGCGGTCGGCCGGGACCTGCGCACGGTCGCGACGCTGCAGCAGCGGCTGATCGACGCGCAGCAGTCGATGGAGCGGGACTACGCCCGCCTCCGCAGTGCCGAGGCCCGCTACCGCCTGCTGTTCCAGTCCTCCTCGGAGGCGATGCTGATCGTCGACGCCGCGACCCGGCGCGTGGTCGAGGCCAATCCCGCTGCAGACCGCCTGCTCGCCCGGAGCGGCAGGCCGCTGGTCGGGCAGACCTTCCCGGTCGGCCTGGGCGGCGACCGTGCCGCCCCCGTCCTCGCCATGCTGGCGGGGGTGCGGGCGTCGGGACGCGCGGGCGAGGTCCGCGCGCGCGGGGCCGGCGGCGAGCAGGAGATGGCGGTCGCCGCGTCGCTGTTCCGCCAGGACGACACCTCGCTGTTCCTGGTTCGCCTCGTGACCGGGGCGCGAGCGGCCGACGACGCGGGCGACCGCAAGATCGAGGCCGGGCTGCTCGAAGCGGTCGCGTCCGGGCCGGACGGCTTCGTCCTGACTGGTCCGGACGGGCGCATCCTCAGCGCCAACGGGGCGTTCCTCGACCTCGCCGAGCTGACGAGCGAGGCGCAGGCCCGCGGCGAATCGCTCGAGCGCTGGCTGGCCCGCTCCAACGTCGACCTCAACGTGCTCCTCACCAACCTCCGGCAGCATGGCTCGGTGCGCCTCTTCGCGACCACCCTGCGCGGCGAGCACGGCGCCACGGCGGAGGTCGAGATCTCGGCGGTCGCCGTGCCGAGCGACCACCGGCCCTGCTTCGGCTTCGTGATCCGCGATGTCGGCCGGCGCCTGCCCGCCGAGCCCCGGGCCGTCAGGGAGCTGCCGCGCTCGGTCCAGCAGCTGACCGAGCTGGTCGGCCGTGTGCCGCTCAAGGAGCTGGTGCGCGAGACCACCGACGTGATCGAGCGGCTGTGCATCGAGGCCGCCCTCGAGCTCAGCGGCGACAAGCGCGCCTCCGCGGCCGACATGCTCGGCCTCAGCCGGCAGAGCCTCTACGTCAAGCTCCGCCGCTACGGGCTGGGCGACCTCGCGTCGGAGGCCGAGGGGTAGCCATGGCCGCGGGCCCGGCGGACGCCCGATGGGGCGCCCGCCTCGCAAGTCGGTGCTTCCGTCAGTTCCCGGTCGGCAGCGGCAAGGCGAAGCCCTCCTTGGCGAGCTCGTCCCGCAAGAACTGGAAGTGCTCATATTGCGTCAGCGTCATCGGCCCCGCGTAGGACTCGCTCTGAAGCTTGCGCGGCGGATACTGCACGTAGGTCTTCATCAGCGTCTTGATCGCGTCGTTGATCGTCACCAGGACCCAAGTGTGCTCCGTGTAGTTGTTCATGAAGACGTCGTAACGCTCCTGCGGCTCCTGCCACAGGTCGAACACTTGCGGGCACCGTGGCCACATACGAACTCCGGACCCTTCCAGCCGAGGTTGGAGTCGACAGCCAGCCCGCCGGTCTTGCACCGTCGTCGCCGCGCAGATTGAAAACCGCCTTGTAATTGCCGACGCGCGCAGCGCCGGGGGTCAGCTCGTTCTCGGTGAAGTAGAACCAGGAGTCTCGCGGAGACTTGCCGGTGCCGAACAAAACCGGGGTCATGTCGTAGCTGTCGAAGATGATCGGCTGCCCCTCGCGGTCCTTGTCCGGCAGCTTGGCGCCGGCGAGAGCGGCGAAGGTCGCCATGTAGTCGAGACCGCCGATGATCTCGGAATTTTTCGTGTCGGGCTTGACCTTGGGGCCCCAGGCGATCGACGGCACGCGGCTCCCGCCCTCGCGGTCGGTGCCCTTCGTGCCACGGAACGGCGTGTATCCCGCGTCAGGGTAGACGTCCTGCCAGGCGCCGTTGTCGGTGGTCCAGAACACATAGGTGTTCTTGTCGAGGCCGAGCTCGCGGACCTTGTCCATGATGCGGCCGATGCGCGTGTCGTTCTCCACCACCGAATCCGCGAATTTGGCTTTCGACAGCGACTTGTGCTCGAACTCCGGAGCCGGCATGTTCGGCTGATGCACCTTCATGAAGTTGACGCTCATGAAGAACGGTGTCGAACTCCTTGGCATTGCGGTCGAGATAGTCGAGCGAGGCCTTCTCGACATATTCGTCGAAGAATGGAATGCCGACGACCCCCTGGTCCGGCGTGTTGACGTACTGTCCGTTGATCTTGAAGTCCTCGTGCGGTGTCTCGCCAGCATTGCCGGACAGAGCACCCTTCGTCACGCGCAAGAACATGGCGCGCAGCTCCGGCGACATGTCCGGGAACCAGGTCGGGTCGGCGTAGGTGTAGGCATTGAGATGATAGAGGCCGCAATACTTCATCTCGTCGTAGCCCTGCGCGTTCGGCAGCGCGTAGTCGGCCTCGCCGAGATGCCATTTGCCCGTGAAGAACGTCTTGTAGCCGGCGGTCTTCAGCACCGAGGCCAGCGTCCATTCGGCCGCCGGCAATCCGCCGCCTTGGCCTTGGAAGGCGACCGTCGTCATGCCGCTGCGGTTGGGGATGCGCCCGGTCTGCATGGCGGCACGGCCGGGCGTGCAGCTCGGCTGGGCATAAAACGACATGAACATCATTCCCTCGGCCGCCAGCCGATCGATATTGGGGGTCGGCATGCCGCGGGCCTCGCCGCCCAGATAGGCGCCGGCATCCCCGTAGCCGAAGTCGTCGGACACGATCAGGATGATGTTCGGCTTGTCGGGGCCGGTGGCCGGTGCGGCCGCCGTGGTCTGCGCCTGTGCCACCTGCACGGCATTGTCTGCCGCGATCGCCGAGGCGACGAGCGTCGTGCCGCCGAGAAGAATATTCCGGCGACTGAGCCCGGCCGTGCCTACCGCCGGACTTGTCTCGCGCGGTCCGTGTCCGATTCATGGTCGCTCCTCCTGTTCTTGCCACACAACGAAATCCGACATGGCTCGTCGAGGTATCCACCGGCTCCGCATGGCGCGCGGCCGGCCGATAGCGGCCGCAGTAGTTCGGCGCGCAGAGATGCGAGCCGCCTTTGATGACCTTGCGAGGAATCCTGATCTCCGGCTGGCTCGGGTCGTAGCTGCCTTCCTCACGCCCGCCCCTCGGGTTCTCGGGAATGCAGCAGGCCTTCTGCGATCGATCTGGTGCCTGGGCGCGTACCAGTCGCTGGTCCACTCCCAGACGTTGCCGATCATGTCGTGGATGCCGTAGCCGTTCGGCGGAAAGGCCGTCACCGGCGAGGTGCGCTCAAAGCCGTCGCTGGCGAGATTCTGGCGCGGGAAGTCGCCCTGCCAGGTATTGGCCAGGTGCTTTCCACCCGGCGCCAGCTCGTCGCCCCAGGCATACTCCGCATGGTCGAGCCCGCCGCGCGCCGCAAACTCCCATTCGGCCTCGGTCGGCAGCGCCTTGCCGGCCCACCGCGCGTAGGCGAGCGCATCCGAATAGGCTACGTGCACCACCGGATGATTATCGAGCCCGTGAATGTTGCTCTTGCGGCCGTAAGGGTGTCGCCAATTGGCGCCCCTCACCAGCCTCCACCAGTGCGCACCAGTCCCGCAGGTCGACCGGGTGGCGAGGCGGCGTGAACACCAGCGAGCCCGCGAAGAGCATGTGCGGCAGCGCGTTGGGATAGTCCTTCGCGTCGGGCGTTCTCTCGGCGAAGGTGACGTGACCGGTTGCCCGGACGAACTGCTTGAATTGCGCGTTGGTGACCGGCGTGCGGTCGATCCAGAAACCGTCGACGCTCACATGATGGGCCGGTGCCTCTTCCGGATAATGCCGGTCCGAGCCCATGCGGAACGCTCCGCCCGGGAATCCAGACCAGGTCATCGGCTTCTCCATTACTTTGCTTGGGAACGGCAACGCCGCCGGTCGTCTGACTTGAGCCAAGTGCCATGCTACACCACGGATGCGGACTTGATCCCGGGTTGCCCGATAGTCACCGATTTCCTCCCACTCGTCCTCGACCGTAGCCTCCGGGCGAGCCTCTCGCCAACGATTTCGTCGGTCACGGGCCGCCGCCTCCTCTGCTGCAGCGCAATAGTCCCCGGATGAGCGCCTCTCTCCGAGACGGCAGCGTTCCGGGGGTCAGCCCGGATCATTCACCGGACTGCCTTGGATGCGCGAGCGGGACTGCTACGGGCATGGCGGGCCGTGGCGCCGGCGGGCGCGATGATCGGGGCTGGGGGTTTGCGGGGAAGGGCTCGGTCGGGGCACGCCGCCCTGTGACTCAGGGCGGCCTCGCGGCGCAAGCGGCGAGCAGTATGAGGCTGGCGCGGTAGGGACAGGCGGACGGCAGCGCCACCTTGATTCGGGTCGCCATCTCGGTGATCCGGCCGGCCACCTTGATCAGCGCCAAGCGGAGCGTGTCGAACTGGGCGTCGCGCCAGAACGACCGCTTCGGCGCCAGACCGCGCAGGGTGTGCGGGAGCCAATAGGCGGCGGTGTGCAGCACCAGCCGGAATTGGTTGGCGGTGGCTTTGGTGCAGGAGGTGCGGTCGGAGGCGAGGTGGCGCTTGTGCGCCTTGATCAGGTTCTCCGCCTGACCGCGGGCGCAGTAGACGTCCTCGTACAGCCAACGGGGCGCGCCGGCGAGGTTGGTGGCGATGAACCGGCTGTCGCTGCCCCGGTCCGACGCCTCCAGCCGGACGATGACCCGGCGCTCGACGCTCCAGGTCTTGGCGGCGTAGCGGAACTCGTCGTAGCGGCGGACCTTCTCGGCCTCGCCCTCGATCCGACGAAGGGCCGCCTCCTCGGCGAGGGCCGTCACACGGGCGAGCAGGACCTTGTTGCCGGCGAGGCCGAAGGCGTAGGCGACCCGGTTGCGCTCGCACCAGCTCATGGCCTCGTGGCGCCCGTAGTGGCTGTCGCCGCGGACCAGGATGTCGACACGGGGCCAGCGCCGGCGGATGGCGCCAATGACGTGACGCAGGACGAGCGCGACCTCGGCCCCGTCGGGGGTCTTGCCGGGCCGCAGAATCACCGCCACCGGCTTGCCCGTGGTCGCCTCGTAGACGTGGATCGGCAGGAAGCAGCGCTCGTCATGGTAGGTGTGGAAGAGGGAGAGCTGCTGCCGACCGTGGGCGGGATCGCAGGTATCGTCGATGTCGAGCACGATCCGGTTCGGCACCACGGTGAAGCTATCGCAGAACAGCTCGACCATGGCCGCCATCATCCGCTTGAGCGCGATGGCGCCGGGCAAGTTCTCCAGCCGACACATGGTCGGCTGCGAGCACAGATCGTCGCCGCTCTCGGGCAGCCGCCCGACCGCCATCTTGAACGCCGGGTCGAGGCGCAGCGCGTCGCAGTCGTTCGCGTCCGGATAGCCGGCCGCGATCAGCAGCATCCGGAAGCGGATCATGTCGGTGAGCGTGTGCCGCACCCGCTCCGGCGACCGCGGGTCGGTGAGGCAGCGCGCCAAGCGCTGCGCGATCCCGAGCCGACGTTCGGTCTCGGCGAGCAGCAGCACGCCCACGTCCGAGGTCAGCCGACCGCCATCGAAGGTGATGTGCACCGGCTTGCCGCCGACCGGTGACAAGCCGGGGAGGAGCGAGGCATTCTCTGCCATGGCGGGCGCGGTACTCCGTCGAGCCGTGCTGTCTCTGCTTCAGCACCAGAAACATACACGAACTCAGACATTTACGCCGCGCCCGCCGCCTTCCGGCTCAGCCCCAGTGAATTTTTCGGGG
>CAWHFO010000049.1:0-23362 GCA_963828215.1 uncultured Alphaproteobacteria bacterium
TGGGCCCGCTGGACGGCGCTCGTCCTGGCTCTGTTGCTGCCACGCCCGCCTTGGCGGCCGAAACAGCGACGACGAGCCCCTCAGAGGCGATCTTCATCGGGCAGATCATCCTGCTGCTTTCGGTCGGGCGTCTCTGGGCGAGGTCATGCAGCGCATCGGCCAGCCGGCGGTCATGGGTCAGCTCCTCGCCGGGCTCCTGCTCGGCCCCTCGGTCCTCGGCGCGCTCTGGCCGCGAGGCCGCAGCACAGCTGTTCCCGGCCAATGCCGCGCAGAAGAGCATGCTCGATGCCGTCTCCCAGCTCGGCATCCTGCTGCTTCTGCTCCTCACCGGCATGGAAACCGACCTGTCCTGGTGCGCCGAAGTCGGGCGCGCGGCGTTCAGCGTCTCGGCCGCCGGCATCGCCGTGCCCGTTCGCCTGCGGCTTCGTGCTCGGCGAGTTCCTGCCGGAGTCGATGCTGCCCGAGCCGGCGCAGCGCCTGGTCACCTCGCTGTTCCTCGGCACCGCGCTGTCGATCTCCTCGGTGAAGATCGTCGCCATGGTGGTGCGCGAGATGGGCTTCATGCGCCGCAATGTCGGCCAGGTCATCATCGCCTCGGCGATCATCGACGACACGATCGGCTGGATCATCATCGCGGTCATCTTCGGCCTGGCGCTCCACGGCACGGTCGACCTGCGACGCTGGCCCGAAGCGTGCTCGGCACGGTGGTGTTCCTCGGCCTCAGCTTCACCGTCGGCCGCCGGGTCGTGTTCACTGATCCGCTGGACCAACGACAACCTCGTGAGCGAAGTGCCCGTCATCACGATGATCCTCGTCGTCATGGGCCTATGGCGCTGTCACCAAGGCGATCGGCGTGCACACCGTACTGGGCGCCTTCATCGCCGGCATCCTGGTCGGCCAGTCGCCGATCCTGACCCGGCAGATCGACGAGCAGCTGCGCGGCCTGATCACGCGCTGTTCATGCCGGTGTTCTTCGGGCTGGCCGGCCTTGGCGCCGACCTCACGATCCTGAAGGACCCGAACCTGCTGCTGCTGACCATGGGGCTCGTCCTGATCGCCAGCCTCGGCAAGTTCGGAGGCGCGTTCCTCGGCGGGTGGCTCGGCGGGCTGACGCGTCCGAGGCGCTCGCGCTGGGCTGCGGCGATGAACGCTCGCGGCTCGACCGAGGTGATCGTCGCCACGATCGGGCTGTCGATGGGCGCGCTGAGCCAGGACCTCTTCACGATGATCGTCGCCATGGCGGTGGTGACCACGATGGCCATGCCGCCGACGCTGCGCTGGGCGCTCGGGCGCCTGCCGCTTCGTGATGAGGAGCGGGCGCGGCTCGAGCGCGAGGCCTTCGAGATGGAGGGCTTCGAGACCAACCTGGAGCGCCTCCTCGTCGCCGTGGACGGGAGCCCGAAAAGCCGGTTCGCTGTGCGCCTTGCAGGACTGCTCGCTGGGTCGCGAGGCATGCCGGTCACGGTCCTCGGCATCGGCAGCTCCCTCCGGACATCCCCGCTTTCCATGCCGGACGGCGCCGACGTGGCCGTAGAAGATGCCCAGGAATTCGAAGCCGATACCAGAAAGGCATTTCCCCCGAAGGTGAAGCTACTGACGCGCGTTTCGGAGGCGCCGCTCGAGGAGGCCGTCGCGGACGAGGCACGCAAGGGCTACGGGCTGCTGATCGTTGGCGTCGAGCGCTCGGCCGATATCTCAGGCGGCTTCCACGAGGATGTGGCGCGCATGGCGAGCGGCTTTCGGGGCCCGCTCGCGGTCGCCGTCGCCCGCGGCGCGCACGCGGACCGTCCGCTCGACGCGGACCTGCGCATCCTGATCCCGATCACGGGGACCGATGTGTCGCGACGCGGGGCCGAGGTCGGGCTCGCCCTCGCGCGGGCAACGAACGCCCCGGCGATGGCCCTCCACATCGCGGGCTCTGTGGCCAAGCCGGCACGACGCCGCTTCGGCAGGTCGCGTCGGGGCGAGGACGAGATCCTGAGGCACATCGTCGGCCTCGCCGATGGGTATGGTGTGCCCCTCCGGACGACGACGCGCGTCGATCTCGCGGCCGAGGATGCCATCCTCCGGCAGGCGCGGCTCGGCGGCCACAATCTGATCGTCATGGGAGTCACCCGCCGACCGGGTGAGTCGCTGTTCTTCGGTACCGTCGCGACCGCCATCCTCGAGAGCTCGGAGCGCTCCATCCTGTTCGTTGCAAGCTGACTGCGTCTGCCGGCAGTCCCGCAGCCGCCCCAGCTTTGCCGCCGTTGAGGCGCCTTCTATGCCCGATCGATCGACGCCCCGTCGCTCGAGAACACGCCAGTCGGCTGGCGCCGGTTACAGCGCGCACTCCGACCCCGCCGGCTCCTTCCGGTGCCCGCGATAGCGGCCGCTTGGCCATACTGGCTAGACCGGCACGGCTTCCCCAGGATGCCCAACGAGGGCCCCTCAATCTGCTGTCTCACCGTCTTCTCGATCAGCATCGGCGAGAAGACGCTCGGCCCCGAGCACCCCACCCTCGCCACCCGGCTCAACAACCTCGCCCAGCTCTACCAGGCCACCGACCGCTACGGGGAGGCCGAGCCGCTCTTCCAGCGTGCCGTTGCCATCTTGGTGAAGGCCCTGCCCGCGGGCCATCCGAACCTCGTCACGGTACGAAGCAACTATGCTGCGGTGCTCGACCGGCTCGGGCGAACCGAGGAAGCGAGAAGGCTCCGCGGCAAGGCCACGAAGACCCCGTAGCGGGTCGTAGGCACACTGTCCGGTTTTTGAGCCATAACGCGGACAGTCGTACGTCTACGGCGAGGAGCGCAATCTCTGCGCATGTCGTCCTGGCGCTGCGTTCGGGGAGCCAGCCCGACTGCGCGCCTTCCATGGGTTGTGGCGGCTATCGTCCTCCCGATCGTTGCCCGACGGCTTGCGCCAGGGCGGCGAGCACCTGGCGCTCGTTGATCGGCTTGCCCAGGTTCGGCGCCCCGGCCAGATCCATGGCGGCAAGCTCGGCCCGATCATAGGCGCTCGACAGCACGAACGGCACGCCCATCGCCTGCAGCCTGCCTACCACCGGCATCACCATCTCGCCCCTCAAGTTTACGTCCAGCAACGCCGCATCGGGCCTCTCGCCCTCGAGTAGCCGGAGCGCCTCGGCCACCGTCGCCGCTGGCCCCAGCACACGGAAGCCGTGCTGTTTGAGCATCAGCTCGAGGTCCAACGCGAGGAGGAACTCATCCTCGACGACCAGCACCAGCGGGCCGTGCGGCGGATGCTCCGCGATCGGCATCGCATCTCCCACGATGTCGACGGCCCTACTCGAGCAGGACCGTGATCGCGGCTTGCAAACCTTCGGGCGCGAAGATCAGTTCCGCAGGCCCACCGAGCTCGTGGGCGGCGGCATGCTCGACCAGCAGGGTGCCGAAGCCGCGGGCGGCGGGCGGCCGGGCCCGCGGGCCGTCCCGCTCCTCCCAGTGCAGCCGCAGGCGGCGAACCCCCTCATCCTCCTCGATGTCCCAACCAATCCGTACTCGGCCCCCGTGCGCTGACAGGGCGCCGTACTTGACCGCGTTGGTGGCAAGCTCATGCAGCACCAAGGCTAGCGCCTGGACCTTCGCCTCGAGCAGCATCACGGGCGGACCGGCCGCGACCGCCACTGCCGCGCGGTCGTTCGCGTAGGGCTCCAGGGTGCGCTCGATGAGTGTGGCCAGGTCGGCGCCGCCCTCGGCCCCGAACGCAAGCTCGTGGGCGCGCGCGAGCGCCTCGAGCCGGCCGAGGAAGGTGTCGCGGTACTGCTCGCCGGAGCGGCCCTCAGTCCCGGTCCGACGAGCGAGCGCCTGGACCATGGCGAGCAGGTTCTTCACCCGATGCCGGAGCTCGCCCAAGCGCAGCTCGCGTTCCCGCTCCGCCCGTCGCCGCTCGGTGATATCGCGCGCGATCTTGGAGGCGCCGGCAAGGCGCCCCCGGGCGTCGCGCACCGGCGAGATAGTGAGTGAGACTTCGACCAGCGAGCCATCCTTGCGCCGGCGAGCCGTCTCGAAGTGGTCGACCCGCTCGCCACGCCGGAGATGCTCGAGGATCGCCGGCATCTCGTCCTCCCGCCCCGCCGGCGCCAGGAGCGAGATCGGCCGACCGACCATCTCCGCGGCGGTGTAGCCGAAGAGGCGCTCGGCGGCTCGGTTCCAGCTGGTGACGATGCCGTCCAGGGTCTTGCTCACGATCGCGTCGTCGGAACTCTCGACGATCGCGGCCAGGAGCGCATTCTCCAAGCCCTGCGGCACTATCGATCGGGTAGCCACCATCTTGCTTCCCTCAGACCGGCGGATCCCAGCTGCTTGTCAAGCTCGTCAATCTTCTCCATCGATCCGGGAGGACCGTACCCCGTCGTCGGGGGCGGTGTCGATCGGACCGAGCGACTACCCTATCCGGATTGTCTAGACTGTCTTTTTTTGCCCAATAACTGGAAAGTACCGTGGGCCTGACGCTCTTCTCACGCCATGCCTTCGCGGGATTGATTGATGCCGAGCGTTGGTTGCTCTGCCGGCCGGGAACTGCGGCGCTCGAGCGGGAACAGGACGGTGCCGCGCCAGCCAGGCCCCGGGGGCATCGAGAACTGGCCCCCGATCTTCTCGGCGAAGGCCTGCACCAGCCGTAGCCCGGTGGCGGTCCCGGCCCTGGCCTCCTTCTGCGGCCCGACGCCATTGTCGGCGACCGTCAGCTCCACGATGCCCGAGCGCAATGCCAGCTCGATGCTGATCTCGCCGCCGGACCCGGCGGGAAAGGCATATTTATAGGCGTTGGTGAGCAGCTCGGTGGCGATCAGGCCGAGGGGGATGGCCGCGTCCACATCCACGGCGACAGGCTCGAGCCGCCGGACGATCCGCACCCGCCGTTGCAGCGCCCCGTAGGCCGCGGCGACCTGATCCACGATGTCCGTCAGGTAGGCGGCCGCGTCGATCTCGTTGAGGCTCTCGCTCGCGTAGATCCGGCTGTGGAGCTGGCCGATCGCCCCGATTCGGCTGACGAGGTCGGCGAGCAGCGGCCTTGCCTGAGGAGGCGCCCGCGCCAGGGACATGCGCACCAGGCTCTGGATCATCTGCAGGTTGTTCTTGACCCGATGATGCACCTCGCGCAGCAGCACGTCGCGTTGCGCCAGGAGGCGCTCCCGCTCCGCCATGTGGCTCCGCAGCTCGTATTGGCGCTGGCGGGCGCGGAGCGCCACCCGCACCGCCTGCAGCAGGGTCTGGACGCGCATCGGCCGCTCGAGCAGCGTTGCGTTCCGCACCGAGGGTATCTCCGCGACGAGCCGCCAGTGGGCCGTCTCCTCCCGGCTCCGGACGGTGAGGACGATGAGCGGGATGTCCGACCAGGCGGGCTGCCGCTCGAGGAAGCCCGTCAGGCGGGCGATGCCGGGGCCGGCCAGCGTCTCCTCGGCGAGCAGGAGCGCCGCCGCTCCCGCCTCCGCCACCCGGCAGAGCTGCTCCACGCTCAGGCTCGGGGCAGCCTCTATGCCGGCACCCGACAGCACCTGCGCGGCGACGACCCCGTCGGCCTGCGCGGGCAGCAGCAAGGCCACGCGCCGCTCCAGCGCCGTCGCGGAAGGCATCGGGGGCGCTGCCGCCGTCATTCGGGGTCCGTCTCCGGCTGACGCTCGGGCACGCCGGTGAGGACGCCCCGGAACTGCCGCAGCGGCGGACCGAAGCTGATCCCGGTAGGGGCGAAGACGATGTCGCGGATGGTGCGCTCGTGGGCGCCGGCGCGGCGCTTGAACACCGAGACCGCCCGGCGGACCTCGCCCAGATGCTCGTAGTAGCGGAGCAGGATGACCGTGTCGGCGAGGTAGCTGACATGCCCCGCCGGCGCATCGACGGGGCCCATGAGGCCGTGCTGGACCGACACGAGCAGGGAGGTCACATTCTGCTCGCCGAGATAGCTCAGCAGGTTGCGGACCTGCAGCATGAGGCTGGCCTCGTCCCCCATGGACGCCATGTAGCCGGTGAGGCTGTCGATGATCACCGTGCCGATGCCGCTCCTCGACGGCCGAGCGCACCATATGGGCGAACTTGCCCGGCGACAGCTCGAGCGGATCGATGTGGTGGGCGAGGATCTGCCCGGAGTTCGAGCAGGGGGCGAAGGTCCATGCCCAGGCCCGCGGAGCGCTCGAGCAGGGTCGGCAGGCGCTCGTCGAAGAGATACATCCCGGAGCGCTCGCCACGCTCTGCCGCCGCCATCGCGACCTGCGTCGCCAGCGAGGACTTGCCGCTGCCCGCCGGGCCCATGATCAGGGTGCTCGTGCCACGGTCGAGGCCGCCGACCAAGATGGTGTCGAACTCGGCGATACCGGTCGGAACGCGCCTGCCGGCGACCCCGGAGCGATGCTCGGCCGCGACCAGGCGGGGATAGACCGTGATACCGCCCGTGCGGATCTCGAGGTCGTGCAGGCCTTCGAGGAATTTGATGTTGCGCAGCTTCTGCACGCGGAGGCGCCGCCGATAGGGGCCGAACTCGGGCGTCAGATATTCGAGCGTGATGACCCCGTGAACGAGCGTATGCAGGGCGAAGCCGCCCGCGCCCGCGACTGGGCCATCGGTGAGAATGACGGTGCTGGCATGCTCGAGAAGGCTGGGCTTCAGCGCCTCCATATAGAGGCGGTAGCGCGACCCTTCGCCCGCCAGGTGGCGCAGCTCCGACAGGCTGTCGATCACCACCCGGGCCGGTCGCAGCTCCTTGATGCGCGCCCTGATCCGCTCCACGAGGTCGGCGAACTCGACGTCCGACGGATGGAACAGGGTCTGCTGGACCCCATCGCCGAAGACGCGGCGAAGGTCCGACAGATCCATGACCTCGATGCCGTCGAGGGTCCAGCCGTGGGACAGGGCGAAGGTGGCGAGCTCGTCCAGCGTCTCCGAAAAGGCAACCAGGAGCGTGCGCTCGCCGCGCGCCACGCCGTCGCGGAGAAACTGGAGCGCCAGCGTCGTCTTGCCGGAGCCTGCGTCGCCTTCCAGGAGATAGAGGCTGGCCCACGGCAGCCCGCCCGCGAGGATACGGTCCAGCCCGTCGACGCCGGTGGAGAGATGCTTGGGGGAGATCGACTCGGGCATGTTGACCACCGCGGTGAAGGTCGCCGACAGTGCGCCGAGTTCTCACCCAAGTGCAAGGATGCGCCCAGCTTCTCACCGCGCCTCGCCCAGCTCATCTGAGCCGGGATTCTCCGGATGGCCACCTTCTTGGCTCTGATAGTGCGTCGTAACACCGCATAGGGCAAGCCTCCGAGGGCTCGGAATGTTCCCCGACACCGCCAAGACGCCCGTTTCGGGGTTTGCGCCCCGTCTTGCGGCAGCGGTCGGTGGTTTTCGCTCGAGCATGGGCGCACCCCGCCCGTCGGGTTGCCATCGATGGTTGCTCGCGATGCTCATGTCGGGAGCGGTGGCGGCTGTGGCCGCAGCCGGCCGATCCGCCGCAGGATCTCGGCGAACAGCGCCCGCGGCACGGCGACCTCAGCCAGCTGGAACACGACGTAGCGGCCGTGGCGCACGATCCGGGCGCCGATCTTCACGAGCTTCTCGCGCAACGTGCTCAGCGACCACTGCGCCACCTCGTCCGGCAGCGCCAGGGAGCGCAGGAAGTTGGCGAGGTTGTAGGCGAGCGCGAACAGCTGGAGCCGCACCGCGTTGTCCCGGAAGGCGTGGCAGGAGAGCCGGGTCCAGCGCAGCGCCTGCTTGCCCTCCTTGATCCACTGCTCCGCCGTGCCGCGCCCGTTGTAGAACTTGCTGACCCGCTCGGCCGGCCGCTTCAGGTTGGTGACGATGAAGCCCACGCGCGGATAGAGCTCGCCCTGGTGCCACTCGACCTTATGTGGACGGCCCGGGAGTGGCCATAGCTGTTTGACCCTTTGAAGCGCATTTGTGCGTTGCTCCACGTTCGGTTGGACGATTGGGCGTAGTGGCGGTCCGGCCTCGCTTGGAGGCAGGGCAAGGACGATCAGGCCCTGCCCGCCGGATGCTTACTTGCAAAAATCGTCTCGTAGTTAGACGAGACCAATACTGTCCGTTGGTGAAGTGTTGCTCGGCGTTGGTAAGGCATTCGGCCAGTTGCGCCCTTATGTCCGGCCTGTAAAGCAGCACTTGCCGCTGGCCATCATGGGTGTGCGCTGGCGTGCCAGGCACCAATCTTGGCCGCGCGCTCGAGGCGCAAGGTCGAGTACGGTATTGCCTGGACTGTCTTGACCACAGTCTTTCCCATCACGCGGGGCAACACTTCCTGCCGGATCAGCCGGGCTTGCGCCCGCTCTCCACCATCTCGCGCGGAACCGTCAGGCCACGGCTTGCGCCTCGACCGTGACAGGCGCTTTGGGATGGTAGATCTCCTTGCGCGTCATCAACGCCCAGGCGATGCGCGCCATCTTGTTCGCCAGCGCCACCGTGACCAGCCTGACGGGGCGGCGCTCCAAGATCGCCCTGGTCCAGACCCCGGCGGCACTGTTCCACGCCGCAGCCCGATAGACCATCGAGGTGGCGCCCAGGACCAGCGATTTGCGGAGCTCCCGGTTGCCGGCCTTGGTGATCCGACCAAGTCGGGTTTTCCCGCCCGTCGAGTATTGCCGCGGCACCAGGCCGAGCCAGGCGGCGAACTGCCGTGCGCTCTTGAACAGCCCCATGTCGGCGACCGTCGCCGCCATCAGGGACGCGGTGATCGGACCAACACCGGGGATCGTCGCCAGACGGCGGGCCGCCTCATCCTGCCGCGCGTGAGCGACGATCTCCGCCTCAAGCACCTCGATGCTCGCGGCCAGGGTGCGGCAGTGCTCGAGCAAAGCTCTGATCACCTGCCGTGCCCTCCCAGGCAAGGCGTTGCCCACATCCGCGAGCACCACGAGCTCCTCGAGCCTGCCGATGCCCCGCGGAACGGTCACACCGAACTCGGTGGCCAGCCCACGCATGGCGTTCGCCAGCATCGTCTTCTGCTTGACCAGCAGCGAGCGGGCCGAGTGCACGGCCAGGATGCCCTGTTGCTCCAGGCTCTTGACCGGGACGAAGCGGATATCGGGCCGGCAGGCGGCCTGACATATCGCAGCTGCGTCAGCCGCATCGTTTTTCTTGCCCCTCTTCACAAACGGCTTGATCGCCTCGGGCGCGACCAGCTTCACCTCGTGTCCAAGGCCGATCAGCACGCGGGCCCAGTGATGCGCCGCACCGCACGCCTCCATGACGACCGTGCAGGCCTCTTGCTTCTCGAAGAACATGATCAGCTCGCTCCTGCGCAGCTTGCGCCTGACCTCGGTCGTTCCGGCCTCGTCCACCGCGTGGACCTGGAAGACGGATTTCGCGGTATCCAGGCCGATCATGGCAATGCTCATCGCGGACGGCTCCTTCTCTGCAGGTCCCCACGATCCACAAAGTGGTACAACGACACCGTCAGGGGCCGTCCACCCCATCTTCGCCACCACCCGGCGCGGTCTGGCCCAGCTCTGCGCCTGATAGCTGAAGCTGGCGACGAAGACCTGCGGTTTGCTCGGCGGCCGGCCGACGGGCCGCGTCAGCAGGTGGCCGATCCGCTCCTGCAGAACCGCATTGGCCGGCAGGCGGATGGCATAGCCGATATTCTCAGCTTCCAGCAGCTCGTACAGCTCGGGCTTGGCGAAGCCGGCGTCGCCGCGGAACCAAAGCGGCAGGCCGCGCTCACGGTAGCGGGCGATCACCGGCTCCAGCACAGAGCGCCAGCCTTCGGCGCTATGAGCATTGCCCGACCGCAGGACGCAGCGCTCCAGGTCGCCAAACTGGTTGAACACGAAGAGCGGGTGGTAACAGGTGCAGCCGAAATGGCCGTTCCAGACCGAGCCCTCCTGGTGGCCATGGGTCGGGCTCTCGGAGCTGTCCATGTCGAGGATGATGCCGTCTGGCGGTCGCCGCTCATGCACCCGGTCGATCCAGGCGCCGGACAGCTCGGTGAGCGCCGCGAGGTTCGCCTCGTTCGCCAGCCACTCGGTCTCGAAGCGACCCATCTGGCTGGTCGAGGCCGCCGGCTGCTCGAGCCCCTCCCGTCCGACGATAGCGCGCATGGCCGGATCGCGGGCGAGTCGTTCGGCGTCGTTCACGTCCTCGTAGCCGGCGAGGCGGCCGTAGACGGCCTGGCGCAGCAAGCCGAGCAGCCGGTGCCGAATATTCTTCCCGCGCCGCCTTTCGGCGAGGACCGATGCGGCTGTCGCGGTCAGGCCGATGACGTCGTCCAACTCGCGGTAGGCGAGCAGGCCGGCGTCGGAGGTGATCCTCGTCCCGTGGAACTCCAGCTTCAGGCGGCGGTCGAAGACGACCCGCAGGGGTTCTTTCGTTTCACCCGCCACGTCCGCCATCCTGTACCCACCACATCGCCCCTATGTTGCTGATCAGATTAGCAGAATTGACACGATTGGTCAGCTCTGGAATAGCTCATCTGGGAAATGGGGGCTGAGTGTCCGTTCTTTGACCAGGATGCGGACAGGTGCCTGTCTCTGGAAAGGAGCGCGAGGGGGATACGTGGAGTTTCTGCAGCGGCGTACGCTAGAGCAGTTTCGCGCTGACTGGAATTTTTTCTTAATTCACAGGACTTCCAGGACGTGATTCACCCTTTCCGGTTGCAATGAGCCGAGGTGGTGTGATGGCGTGGAAGTCGGGGCAGAGCTATTCGACGGACCTGCGGAGTTGGGTGCTGGCGGCGATCGACGGCGGTGGCTCGGCGCGGGTGACAGCGCAGCTGTTCCAGGTCAGCATCTCGTACATCTACAAGGCGTTGGGCCGGCGCGCCGCCACCGGCGAGACCGAGGCCCGGCCGCAACGCAACCGGCAGACGCTCAAGCTCGCGGACCATCACGCGTTGATCGCGGTCGAGGTGGCGCTGCGGCCGGACGTGACGCTGGACGAGCTGCGGGCCTGGCTGCTGGCGACGCATGGCGTGTCCGCCAGCCTCGGGCTGATGCACAAGACGCTGGCCCGGCTCGGGCTGACGCTCAAAAAAAGTCGGGCCGGGCGGCGGAGCAGGAGCGACCCGACGTCGCCGCGCAGCGGGCCGACTGGCGCGCCGAGCAGAGCGGGATGCGCCCGGCGCGGCTGGTGTTCGTCGACGAGACCGGTGCCGCCACCAACATGGCGCGGCGCTACGGCCGCTGCCCGCGCGGCAAGCGCCTGGACGGCCCGGTGCCTCACGGCCATTGGAAGAGCACGACGTTTGTCGGTGGCCTCACCAGCCGTGGCTTCATCGCCCCCTACGTCCTCGACGGGGCGATGAACGGCGCCGTCTTCCTGGCTTGGGTCGAGCAGATGCTGGCGCCGGAGCTGCGGCCGGGCGACATCGTGATCATGGACAATCTTCCCGCCCACAAGATCGGCGGCATCGAGCAGGCGATCAAGGATCGGCAGGCGGAGCTGCGCTACCTGCCGCCCTACTCACCTGACCTGAACCCGATCGAGCAGGCGTTCGCCAAGCTCAAAGCGCTGTTGCGCAAGGCTGCCGAGCGCACCGTCGACGGCTTGTGGAATGCCATTGGCAAGCTCCTGGACCTGTTCCCGCCCGCCGAGTGCGCCAACTACCTCGTCAACTCCGGCTATCCACGGTCCGCGGAAAACGTCTAAGCAGCCGACGAATCCCTGAAACGCTTCCGGCCTGAAGCGGCTGCGTGCGCAGCGGCCGGAAGCGATTGCGCGGGGTCTGCACGTCCGACCAGAGATAGTCGCCGGTGAGCGCGACACCCTGGCCACGAGCGTAGGCGACGGCGCGGGCCAGGTAGGTGGTGTTCCAGAGCACGATGGCGTTAACGACCAGGTTCAACCCGGAGGCGCGGTGGGCCATGTCCTCGGCGGTGCGGTCCCGCAGCTCGCCCAGGCGGTGAAAGAACATGGCCCGCGCCAGGGCATGCCGGCTCTCGCCCATGTTGATGTTGCCGTTGCTGCGCCTCCTGAGTCGGGGGTCGAAGGCTGCGAAAAAGCGCGATCGACCTTTACGGTCCCGCAGGTCGAGGATGAAGCTTACCGGGCGGAGGGGCCTCGGTCGCCTCCTCTGGCGCCAATCGACCCGGATCGGGGCGTTTGTCATGATCAAATCGTACAATCCGAGCACTGTCGCCCCACCCTTCGCGCACTACAGCCACGGCGTCGAGGCACCCGCGAACGCCCGCTGGCTGCATATCTCCGGCCAAGTGGGCGTGAAGCCCGACGGACGTTTGGCCGAAGGCGCCGAGGCGCAGATGGAGCAGGCCTGGCGCAACCTCTTCGTCATCCTCGAGGCAGCTGGCATGACCAGGCAGGATCTGGTCAAGGTCAGCGCCTTTCTGATCGTGAGTGCCGCAGATGTCGGACTGTTCCGGCGGGTGCGTGATCGGATGCTCGAAGGCGCGGTGCCGGCGAGCACGCTGATCTTCGTCGCCGGCCTTGCGAACCCTGAGTGGCTGGTCGAGATCGAGGCAGTCGCCGCGGCGGAATAGCCACCACCGCGAGCGGCAGGGAAGGCATGCGGCGAGCCTTACCGCGTGGCCGGCAAGTTTTGCGCAGGTAGGGAGACGAACCCAACGCTTCTATCCCGAAGAGAAAGGTGAGACCGCACTAAGGTAAGGTTCATGGCTACTCCTTGGCCAGGAATGGCGTCGGCTTCCTTGACCGGGACCGGCGCCGCCGGAAAGGACCCTTCTGGTGATGATATCCTGTTCCCTGCTACGATCTTGAAGTCGCTTCCAAAGAGGAGGGCCATTCTTGACCCACTTTTTGAGTGCCCCGAAAACACTCCACAGCGCGGAGTGACACGGCCTCGGGGCATCGATGCCTAGGAGCTTGACTCGCGACTACATAGGCTAGAGGGGCGTCTAGCCGAGTTGGAAAGGCAGATCGTCAATGCGCGTCGGGACCGGTGACATCATCGACGACGAATGAATGTCCGAGCCTGAGGTCCGCGGCGGCCCGGCACCTGCCCGTGGTCAAAAGCCGAGTGACCCCTTTTGTCGCACTTTCAGGCCAGTGGGGTGGGCGAAAGGAGGACGCATCATGACGGGAGACGCCTCGCCCGACCGCGCCGCTGACCGCGTGCCCCGGCCCACCATTCTGCGCTCTCTAGAGCTCAAGCTCTGGGATAAGATTCTCGGCCCGCTGGAACGATCACATCGGGAGACAGATCAAGATCGCCGTCGGGGTCGTCAGCTTCGTCGCTGTCATCATTGGCCTTCTCGGGCTGCAATCCATTGGGAGGGTGGTGGAAGACAAGGTGGCAGCCGGCGTCAAACAGGTGCAAGGCAGGATCGAGAGCGACACGAAGCGCTTCAACGACTATCTCAACGGTCAAATGAACGACGAGCTGACACAGATGAAGGCCAGCGCGAAGGACGGTGCCGAGCAATATGCCGTGGTCCAGGCCCAGTCCGACAATGCACGCCGCCTCATCGCGGAGATGGAGGCATATACCAGTCGTGTGCACAGCATGGAGACCCAGCTCTCCCTGTTGGAGAACAGGGCGAAAGCAGGCGCGGATGCACTGCGCGGGGCCCAGGAGGATGTGGCCAGACTTCAGCAGGTCACCGCCGCGCTAGCGCTCGCGAATCGGCATCGCAAGGTGGAAGCGAACAGCGAGGGCCGGATGTGCCGCCGGCAGCACTGCTACCGGCCAATGCATTCGAGGCCCTCGGCATCCGTCAGGTCCCGACACCGTTGGGCACCGCCGCAACGGCCGCTGGTCGACCGAGCTATCTGATTGTTCTTTCCACCTATGCTGTAGACGAGGCCACTCCGCCGTCGCGACTACGCGACCTCCTTGATGCGATCGAGAGCGTGACCTACACGCTCGATGCGAAGTGGTTCAAGACCCCTGTCGTTACGCAGACAAATCGCAATGACAATTTCCAGTACACTGTGACTGTGTGGGGGAGCACCATGGTCAAGGCGAAAGCGCAGGCCCAGATCAACGGCCGGGCGCAGTCGATCTGCTGGGCAGGGATGATGAGCCTGCACGAGGCAGCAGCACTACCGCGTGTTGCCTGTGCCGAGGGGTAGCCGAGCCGAGACCGGATGGGCAGACTGTCCTTCCCTCGCCGCGACTCGTCCCAGTTGCGGCCCGCGCCGGGCGACGAGGGTGACGCTGAGGGCGGCGGACCGTAATTGTTGGCGAGGTCGAAATGGGTGATGCCGAGGTCGAAGGCCCGGCGCACCATGGCCCGGCCGCTCTCGAACGGCGTCGTGCCACCGAAATTGTGCCAGAGCCCGAGCGAGATCGCCGGCAGTCGGAGGCCGCTGCGTCCGCAGCGGTTGTAGATCATGCGCTCGTAGCGCTCCTCGGCCGCTCTCCAGCTCATGGCGATCTCCCAGGTTGGTGACGCTCGGCGTCGGTTGGCGACCTTCGCGACCGCTGCGGGCTAGGCCAAAAAGACCTCCTCGCCCTTGCCGGCGGGCAGCGGAGCAGGGCGCTCGGCCGGGCTCTCGATCATGATGTGGCGGCCCTCGATCGAGGAGCGCTCGAAGGCGTCCATCACCTCGAGCACGTGCAGGGCGAGGCTGCCGCTGGCACGATGGGGGCGGCCCTGGCGGACGGCGGCGGCCATGTCGAGCAGGCCGACGATCCGGTAGTCGGCGACCTCGGCTCCACTGCGCACGCTGCGATTGGGGATGCCAAAGGGGTGCCTGCCGATGTCGAGCGGCTGCCAGTCGCCATCGCGCCGGGTGAGCATCGGCTCGCCGCCGAAGAAGTTGGGGTCGGGCACCGTCAGGCTGCCCTCGTCGCCATAGATCTCGAATGGCAGGCGCTTGTGCTTCCAGACGTCCCAGGAGGCGGTGAGCGCGACGTTGGCGCCGCTGGCGAAGGCGAGGATTCCGTTGACCGTGGTCGGCACCTCGACCTCGATCAACTGGCCCCTTCTGCGGCTCGCTGGTGACGGTCCGGGTCGCGCTGCCCATCGACGCCTGGGCCGTCACCCGCGCCACCGGGCCCAGCAGGTTGACGAGCTGGGTGAGGTAGTAGGGGCCGATGTCGTGGATCGGGCCGCCGCCGCGCTTGAAGAAGAACTCCGGGCTCGGGTGCCAGTGCTCCATGCCGTGCGACATGACGGCAGCGGCCCCGGCCACCGGCCGGCCGATCCGGCCCGCGTCGATCGCGCGGCGGCAGGCCTGGTGGGCGGCGCCGAGGAAGGTGTCGGGAGCGCAGCCGACGCGCACGTCCTTGGCCGGCCGCGGCCAGCGAGCAGCGCCTGCCCCTCGCTGAAGCGGACGGCCAGCGGCTTCTCGGAATAGACGTGCTTGCCGGCATCGACGATCTCCAGGCTGACCGGGGCGTGCGCTACCGGGACCGTCAGGTTGATGACGAACTCGATTTCGGGGTCGGCGAGCAGCGCGTCGATCGGGACGGCCTCGACGCCGAACTCGGCCGCCCGGCCTGCCGCCGCCTCGGGGCGGAGATCGGCGCAGGCCTTGACCTTCAGGAGCTCGGAGCGGGCAGCGCCCTTGAAATAGGCCTCGCTGATGTTGCCGCAGCCAATGATGCCGATGGTGACGGGATCCATGGATCAGCCCTCGATGCCCTGGAGGTAGTCGAAGCTGGCCCTGGCGGTGCGGGCCGGGTCCTTGGGCTTGTCGTGCTCGACCACCATCCACTTCGCCCCGGCGACCCGGGCCGCCTGCCAGAGATCGCGCCAGTCGAGCACGCCCGAGCCGACATCGGCCCAGCCGTCCTCGTCCTCGTTCTGGCCTGGAGGGGCGATGTCCTTGACGTGCGCCGCGGTCAGGATGGAGCTGTAGCGCTGCATCCAGGCCTTGGGCTCGACCCCGCCCCTGACCAGCCAGGCGACATCGGCCTCCCAGGTCAAGGGGCTGCCGGCCGCCGCCTCGAAGAACAGCTCGAGCGCGGTCTTGCTACCCTCCTTCGGCTCCATCTCCCAATGGTGGTTGTGATAGCCGAGCCGGATGCCGTGTTTTTGGAAGCGCTCGGCCATCTGGCTCATTTCCAGGCCGACCGCGCGCCAGCCGGCGGCGTCCATCCGGCGCTGCTCCGGCGGCACGGCCGGCATGAAGAGATCATTGAAGCCGAGGGTCTTGCAGGCCTCGATCACGGCGTCGGGGCGCTCGCGCAAGGCCGGAAGGCCGACATGGCTGGAGGAGACCTCGAGGCCTCGGGCGTCGAGCTTGGCGCGGACGCTGGTGGCATCGTCGAGCTGCGAGCCGATGGTCTCGACATAGCGGTAGCCGGCCTCGGCCACGGTATCGAGGATACGGTCGAGGTCGTTCATCAGCCGCAAGGTGTAGAGCTGGATCGAGAGCCGGTTCGTCACGGTCATGGGATCACCTGGAGGGGGTTGGATGGAGCGGGCTCAGAGGCGCTCGCCGGTCGCGGTCGAGAACAGCGAGACCTGGTCGACGGGCACGTCCAGGACGAGCGGCGTGCCCCGCACGGCCGGCCGCTCACCGGGGGTGCGCACGCCCAGGGACAGCTCGCCGTCGCCGCACCAGAGCAGATTGTCGGCGCCCATCGGCTCGACGATGTCGAGGGTGAAGCCGGACCAGGTGCCGGTCTCGGCGACCGTCAGATGCTCGGGGCGCACGCCGAGGGTGACATTCTGGCCGGGCTCGGTGCGGGCCGTAAAGGGATAGGAATCAAGCGGCAGGCGGTGGCCGTTGCGCACGAAGACCGGGCCGCTCCCGTTCCCGCCCTCGAGCCGGCCCTCGATGAAGTTCATGCGCGGGCTGCCGACGAAGCCGGCGACAAAGAGGTTGGCCGGGCGCCGGTAGATATCGGCCGGACTCGCCAGCTGCTGGATTTTCTGGTCCTTCATCACCGCGATGCGGTCGGCCAGCGTCAGCGCCTCGATCTGGTCGTGGGTGACGTAGATCATGGTGGTCGAGCCGAGCTGGGTGTGCAGGCGCTTGATCTCCACCCTGAGCTCGTTCCTGAGCTGGGCGTCGAGATTGGAGAGCGGCTCGTCGAACAGGAAGACAGCGGCATCGCGGACCAGCGCCCGGCCGATCGCGACCCGCTGCCGCTGGCCGCCCGAGAGTTGGTCCGGGCGGCGGTCGAGCAGGTGCGTGATCTGCAGGAGCCTCGCCGCCTCGGTGACGCGGCGCTCGATCTCGGGCTTCGGGGTCTTGGCCATCCTGAGGCCGAACGACATGTTCTGGCGCACGCTCATCCTGGGATAGAGCGCGTAGGACTGGAAGACCATGGCGATGCCACGGTCCTTGGGCTCCTCCCAGGTGACGTTCTTGTCGCCGATCCAGATCTGGCCCTTCGCGACGTCCAGGAGGCCGGCGACCGCGTTGAGCAGGGTCGACTTGCCGCAGCCGGAGGGGCCGAGCAGCACGATGAACTCGCCCTGCTCGATGTCGAGCGACAGGCCGTCGAAGACGCGCACGCTCGCGAAGGCCACGGAAACGTCACGAACGGAGACAGCAGCCATGGGCTCAGCCTTTCACGGCGCCGGCAGCGATGCCGCGAACGAACCAGCGCCCGGAGACGAAATAGACGACGAGCGGGACGAGCGCCGCCAGCATGGTGGCGGCCATGTCGACATTGTAGGCCTTCTCACCCTGGGTCGAGTTGACGATGTTGTTGAGCTGCACGGTCATCGGCAGGTTCTCCCGGCCGGCGAAAGTGAGGCCGAAGATGAAGTCGTTCCAGATTCCGGTGACCTGGAGGATGGTGCCGACGACCAGGATCGGCGTCGACATCGGCAGCATCACCCGAAAGAAGATCGTCCAGAAGCCGCCGCCATCGACGCGGGCTGCCTTGAAAAGCTCGATCGGCAGGCCGGCATAGTAGTTGCGGAAGATCAGGGTCATCGTCGGCAGGCCGAAGATCACGTGGACCAGCACGATGCAGGTGAGCGAGTTGTAGATCCCGCTCTGCGAGAAGATCCGCACCAGCGGGTAGAGGAAAACCTGGTACGGAATGAAGGCGCCGAGCAGCAGGATGCCGAACATGAGGTTCGCACCCTTCACCCGCCAGAACGACAAGGCGTAGCCGTTGATGGCGCCGGCAGCGATCGAGAGAATGACCGACGGGATCAGGATGCGCACCGAGTTCCAGAAGCCCACGCTGATGCCGTGGCAGGCGAGCCCGGTGCAGGCCTCGGCCCAGGCCTCGATCCAGGGCCGGATGGTGGGGGCGGTGGGCCAGGCCAGGATGTTGCCCAGCCGAATCTCGTCCATGGTCTTGAGCGAGGTCACGACCATGATCCAGAGCGGCAGGAGAAAGAACAGAGCGGCCGTAACCAGGAAGGCATAGACCCCGATCCGGCCGGCGGTGAGACGGCGCGGCCGGCGGCCCTGGGGCTCGACGGCGGTCATGCGAGCTCTCCCCTGCGGCCGGACGTACCGTGCATAGATCCAGGGAGCCAGCACGGCGATGACGGTGATCAGCATGATCGTCGCGGCGGCTGTCGCCAGGCCGATATTGTTGCGCTCGAAGAGGTGGTCCATGACGAACTTGGCCGGCACCTCCGAGGCGATCCCGGGGCCGCCCTGGGTCATCGCGACGACCAGGTCGTAGAGCCGCGCCACGCTGGTCGCCAGCAGCACGCTCGCCGTCACGACCATCGGCCCCATGAGCGGCAGCACGACCGAGAGATAGACCCTCCAGGTCGGGATGCCGTCCACCCTGGCGGCCTTCCACAAATCGGCGTCGACCCCGCGCAGGCCGGCCAGCATGATCGCCATGATGAGGCCCGAGGCGTGCCACAGGCCCGCGATCACCAGCGTGTAGACCACCTTGTCCTGGCTCACGAGCCAGTCGAAGGTGAAGCTCTTGAAGCCCAGGTCGCGCACGAGCTTCTGCAGGCCGAGCGTGGGGTTGAGGAACCACTGCCAGGCAAGGCCGGTCACGATGAAGGACATGGAGTAGGGAAAGAGATAGACGGTGCGGAAGATGCCTTCCGCGCGAATCCGCTGGTCGATGAAGACCGCCAGCATGAAACCCAGGACGAGCGCGCCGACCATGAACAGGACACCGAAGACGACGATGTTCTGGACGGAGACGAGGAAGCGGTCGTTGGCGAACAGACGCTGATATTGCTGAAGGCCGACCCAGTCGAGGACCGGCAGCAGCTTGGAGTTGGTCATGGACAGGCGGACCGTCCACAGCATGCAGCCGACATAGACGACGAGGACGATGATGGCGGTCGGCAGGAGCGCCACGCTGGCCGCGAGGTGCAGCTTGCGCTTGCGCTGGCGTGTGACGGCGCCGGCCGGCGCCCAGAACGTCGCCATGAGCCCTTCTCCCTGGGGCGATGGGCCGGCCCGAGGTCGATCCCTCCGGCCGGCCAGCGGCAGGCTCAGCTCGCGGCCTTGATCGCGCCGACGAACTTCTCGACGAAGGCGTCGGTGGTCATCGCCGGCGTGTTCCAGAACTCCGAGATGACGTCCTCGGTGGCGCCGATGAGGTCGGGAGAGGCGAGGAAGTTGGTGCTCGGGATCTGCTGCTGGGGATCCCTGAGCTCTGCCATCCCCTTCTGGGCGCACGGGTCCATGCTGGACACGTCGATGTCGAGGCGGACGGGCACGGATCCCTTCTTCTCGTTGAACGCGAGTTGCGTGTCTGGCGACATCATGACGGTCGCGAGCTTCGCCTGGGCCGCCTGCCGCGCCGGATCGCTCGTCTTGGGGAAGACGAAGACGTCGCCACCCATCAGATAGCCGCCCGGCATGACCTCGCAGCCATACTCCTTGCCAGCGCTCTCCCCGGCGGCGATGAACTCGCCCTTGGCCCAGTCGCCCATTACCTGGGTTGCGGCCTTGCCGGTGATGACGAGGCTCGTGGCATCGTTCCAGTTCCGACCCGGGCTGCCCGGGTCGATCAGCTGGCGGAGCTGAGCATAGGTATCCGCGGCCTTGCGGAACTTTTCGCCCTTCACCGCGTCGAGGTCGTTCTTGGCATAGACGGCGAAGAAGGTGTCGCGCCCGCTCTCGGCCAGGAGCACGGCGTCGAACAGGAGCCGCTCCTGCCACTTCTGGCCGCCTTGGGCGAGCGGGATCACGCCCTTCGTCCTGAGCTTCGGTCCGAGCGCGATCAGCTCCTCGAAGGTCTTGGGCGGTGGGACGCCGGCCTCGGCGAGCACCTTGGTGTTGTAGAAGAGCCAGTTCTGGCCGTGAATGTTGACCGGCACGGCGTAGAAGTGGCCGTCCCGGGTGACCGCCTTGAGGATTGCGGGCGGGAGCACCTCCGCCCATTTGCCGGGCACAGCGACACTGTCGAGGTCGGCCAGCAGATTGTTGGAGACGAGCTCGTCGAACTGCTTGCCCGTGTTGAATTGCATGGCGGTCGGCGGGTTGCCGCCAACGATGCGGTTGATGCCCGCATTGCGGGCATTGGCGCCGCCGGCGATCGCCGTGTCGACCCAGACCCCGCCGGCCTTGGCGAACTGGTCGGCGAACACCTTCACCGCAGCGCTCTCGCCGCCCGAGGTCCACCAATGAAGGACCTCGGCCTTCATCTCCTGCGCACCTGCGAGCGCAGGCCCGAGACGTGATCAGCGTGGAGGCCAGAATCATCTGCCTGAACGCGGACATTGGACACATCCTCCCTGATTGCCACGATGATGGTAAACGTTTACCATTCCCTGGCAAGATCGATTCCGCGGGACAGCGAAGAAAACATGCGCATCGGAAAGAGCGACCTGAACGCGCGGCCGAGATCGCCCTCAGCCCACCGCGGCAGCCTGCACATCGCCGAGGTGGCGGAGCTGGCCGGCGTCTCGATCGCCACCGTGAGCCGCGCCTTGGCCAACCCCGGCCGAGTCAACGCCAAGACCCGAGAGCGCGTGCTCGAGGTGGTGCGCCGAACCGGCTACACGCCGAACGTCGCCGGCCGATCCCTGCGCGCGGCCCGCTCGATGATGATCCTCCTCGTTGTGCCGAACATCATCACGCCCTTTTTCAGCGAGCTGCATCTGGGTGTCGATCTGGCGGTCGCGGCGCACGGCTTCGGCCTGCTCGTCGGCAACCTCCAGGGAGGACAGGACAGGCAGCAGCGCCTGATCGACCTGGTCTTCTCCGGCCAGGCCGACGGCGTGCTGCTGTTGAGCGACAAGATGCTGCGCGGCACGCGCCACTCCCTCGCCGACAGCAAGGTGCCCACGGTCGCCATCGGCATGCCGCAGGTGCCCGACCACATGCACGAGGTGCTGGTGGAGGATCGCGAGGGCGCCGCCGCGATGGCCCGTCATCTGCTCGAGCTGGGCCATCGCCGCTTCGGTTACGTCACCGGCCCCGCCGACAACTATGTCGAGCATGAGCGCTGGGCCGGGTTCATGGGCACGCTCGCCGATGCCGGAATCTCGGCCCAGAGCGTCGTCCGCTATCCGGGCGATTTCCACGCGCCCAGCGGGGTCGAGGCCGGCCACCGCTTTCTCGCGGCAAGGCGGCGGCCGACAGCGGTGTTCGCGATCAGCGACATGATGGCGATCGGCTTCATGCACGCCGTTCATGGTGCTGGGCTGAGAATTCCGGACGACGTGTCGGTCGCGGGTTTCGACGGAATCGAGTTCGCCGACTATTGCGAGCCGCCGCTGACCACGGTGCGCCAGCCGCGCGAGGCCATGGGCCGCGAGGCTGCCGAGCTGCTGGTTCGCCTGATCCGCGGGGAGCAGATCCCGCCCGAGGCCCAGAGGCAGCGGCTCCCTGTCGACCTGCGCCCCGCTGCCAGCACCGCCCCCCCGCGGCGTGCCGACATCTGATCGGGCCGCGCGTCAGGCGAACGGCTATGTTATCGGGATACGTGGAAGTCCGGAGCCGAATCCGCCTCCTAGTAGCGCGAGATTGATCATAGCTCCTGCGACCGGTTCCGCCCGGGGCGCACAATTTGGGATTAGGAACAGCTCGCCCGATGGCGATAAGCTGCCCGCCTTCGGACCGCAGGTGCCTCCGACCCGCGACAGCACCTGCGCTCGCATGCTAGCGCTGGTCGTGATCCGCGCATCGCAAGGCATGGGATGGATCCGCTCGCCGGAGCCGCTGATATTGCCCTTGCTGGGTCAGCCCTCTCGTCCCCTCTGGGGCACAACGGTCCAGCAGGCACCCGATACGGGACGGCTGGTCGCGATGCTTGGATACCCGAGACCCAACGCGATAGCATGAGGCCTCAGCCTCCCCGGCGCGGCTGATCAACCTTGTCAGCCACGGCCGCAGCGAATGGCAAGGCGAGCTTCTATCCCGACGCAGCCGTCACGCTCAGGAAGGCGATCCACGGAACCGCGCTCGGCGCCCCACGCGCTTCGGAGCGATGGAGAGTGGTTGCGCAGTCCCTGCCGCGCTCGACCCGTGGGTGGACAGCTGTAGAAGGCCAACCCATTGAGCCGGAAAGACTTATGAGTTCGAATCTGAAATCTCGCCTATGCAAGAGGGATTCGAACCCCGGCATTTGGCCGGCTCGAGCAAGTCACCGTTCTATAAGCGTTTTCTCAAGTGTGAACCGAATGGCCGAGGTTCACACCCGACAGAGAAAACGGCTTGAAAGAGAGGCATTCGGGCGCCTTGCCGGACGGGCTGGTCAACGGCCAGCGGGAAAAGTCCTCGATATCAAGGGGTTATAGCGCGGCCGGAATCCGGACTGAGAGTGGCTGGGCCGTCTAGTACTACAGCCGGGTTTTCTGTGCTGAGAGCTGTCGTCGTGGAGGAGAGCCATGACGACGACGAGCGGCGGTGAGGCTTGGGCCGAGGAGGCGAGACCTTGATGGGGCGGCTGGGTCCGCGGTTCGGGCGGATCGAGCCGCGTCGGCGGTTGGCGGCCTATCTGCGGGGTCTGCTGGCGCCGATCGAGCGCAAGAACGGCTGGCAGCTGGCGGAGGCGGCGGGCGACCGGACGCCGAATGGGGTGCAGGAGTTCCTGAGCCGGGTGCATTGGGATGCGGACGCCGTGCGCGATGATCTGCGAGCCTATGTCGGGGAGCATCTGGGGGCTCCCGACGGCGTTCTGGTGCTGGACGAGACCGGCTTCATCAAGAAGGGCCGCAAGTCGGCGGGCGTGCAGCGGCAGTACAGCGGCACGGCGGGGCGGATCGAGAACTGCCAGATCGGGGTGTTTCTCGGTTACGCCAGCCGCTATGGCCGGGCGCTGATCGACCGGGCTCTCCATCTGCCGGAGAGCTGGGCCGTGGACCAGGCACGCCGGGCCGAGGCCGGCATCCCTGAGGACATTGCGTTCGTCACCAAGCCGAAGCTGGGTCTGGCGATGCTCGAGCGGGCCCATGCCGCCGGCCTGCCCTTCTCGTGGGTGACCGCCGACAGCGTCTATGGTGCCGACCATGCCCTGCGGCGCTGGCTGCAGGGGAAGGGGCTGGGCTATGTGCTGGCGGTGAGCCGGGCACAGCGCCTGGGCTTCGCCCGCGTCGAGGAGCATGCCGGCGAGGTGCCGGCGACGGCTCGGCACCGCCTGAGCGCCGGCGACGGGGCGAAGGGCCCGCGGC
>CAWHFO010000050.1:0-4103 GCA_963828215.1 uncultured Alphaproteobacteria bacterium
GGCAGATCGCCTCGCGCGAGAGCAGCGGCCAGCCCGGGGCGCTTTCTCGATCACGAGGATGACAACGGGTTGCCCTGATCGGGGTCGGTGCTCTGGTAACGGTTGCATTCTTGGCAAATCCGACTAAAACTTCCTGCGGAATTGTATCGGCCCCTGCCGCTAGTGGTCGGCGCTGTTTGGATTGAGTGGAGGCGAAAAATGCCGGAAACACTACTTAGCCCGTCCAGTGGTATCTTGCTGTACGGTCGCGTAGTTCAAGACTTGAGAGTGGTGCACCTCAGTAACTCAAACACTCCCGTACCTCCGCCCGAACCGGCGCCACCGAATGAAACAGTATTGCATGACCCCTTTGCTCCGGGGCGGATGAGCGCCAACAACTTTCTAGCGAAGCAACTTGGAGACCCCTATTCCACATTGGCACGGATTTACGCTATTTCCTATGAAGGTGGCTTTTACGTGTTGCCCAAGCCAGCCATCTTCCTCGTCCATGGTGCTGGAAAAGCCGTTGACCCGCGCAAGCCTGCGGATTTGGTGGCTCGCGCGCCGGATAATGTTGATCACACCGGGGTCGCTGCCCAAGACTACGAGTTTTCGGATGACATTTTGGTCTGGTCTTACGACAAGGGCGATTTCTCGATCCGCCTCGACATCGAGACCGGCCCATTCGAACAGAATTCTGCTCAGGGCGATGTTGATGGGCGACGGATCGACTGCCGGCTACAGTGGTGCCCAGGCGCAGATCGGTGGTGCGCAGGCACGCCTCAGTGGCGCCCAGGCACGGGTCGCTGGCGCGCAGGCGCGCATTCGGAACCGAGGCGGTGGCTGGAGTGACTAAGCTGGCGTGCTCCAGAGGAGCGCTTCACCGGGTGGCCGATAGCGCTATTCTCGTATTGCCCTGGCGATGGCCAGCAGCCTCGGCGGATCGCGCAGAGGCGGGGTGCCACTGCATGTGCAGCTTGGTCGCGTCTTCGCCGACCACGCGGAAGCCCAGGCGTTCATAAAGCGCCTGAGCCGGATTGTGTTTCACGACCGATAGGGACACGGGCTTGTTCTCGGCCCGCGCGTCGCGCAGCATATCCTTGATGAGCGCCGTTCCGATGCCGCGCGACCGATAGGGGGCTTCGATGTGGATCTGGGCGAGAGTGATACCGTCGGCCTTCCCGGAGACCTGGAAAAAGCCGGCATCGCTGCCGTCGACCGTGATGATCCGGACCTCGTCGAGCTTGTAGTAGCCGCGGAACTTGACGCGCGCCTCGGTCTCGTCCCACGCATCGAGCCTCTGGAGCAGCGGCCGCATCGTCTCGACATACAGGCGCTCGACAAATCCGTAGTCCCGTTCGGTCGCCGCCCGCAACTCGACCTGAAACGATGGGCGGGCTGCCCTCCTAGCCATGGCTGGCGCCGGCCGTGATGGAACGGAATGAAGCGGCTCTTGGCGTCATTTCAGGCCGGCTTTGCGCAGGCCGTCGATGAACCGCTCCAGTTGAACAGGATCCTTGTCGGGGGGGACAGTGCGCCAGTGGGCGATCGAGAAGTTCGGGTGAGTCTGGAGCACCTGTCCGGCGTGACGACGTGCTTCGTCCATCTCATTCAGATGGGCGTAACTCGATGCGAGCAACCGATGCGCCTCGGACTGATCGCGCATCTTCTTCAGCGTTTCGATCGTTGCTCCATAGTCGCCGATATGGAAGTGAGCCTCACCCAAATACCAGAGATACCAGTCCGGATAGTAAGGATTCAGGCGCATCGCGCGGGTCAGGAGCTGGACGGCGCGATTGGCGTCGCCGCAGTAGGTCAGGGAATCGCCCATCTCGGCCAGGATGTCGGCATCGTTCGGGTTCAACTCGATCGCCCGCTCGTAGGCGGCGAGCGAGGCATCGTGTTGTTTCTTGTAAAGACAGGCGAAGCCGAGCTCGCCGAAGCCGCGCGCGTCCAGACTGTCGTAGCGGATCGCCGAGTTCGCCAGCTCCACGGCCTTGTCGAGGGCCACCTCCGGCTTGGGCGTCCAATGATAGCGCCACGCGAGATTGAAGGTGCGCGACATGCCGGCATGGCCGCGGCCGTAGTTGGGGTCGATCTCGGTGCTCAGCTCGAACAGGCGCCGCGCATGCAGATTGGCCTCCCTGCGGAATTGCAGGCCGAGCTCCTGGCCGCGCAGAATCAGGCCGTAGGCGCGGAGGTCCGGCGTTCGCAACGCGTCCACCCGGCGGCGTTCGGCGGCGCTGATCTGGACCGCAAGCCGGGCCGCGATCATGCTGGTCACGTCGTCCTGGAAGGCAAAGACCTCTTCCAGATCACCGTCGTAGCGGTCCGACCAGAGCACCCGGCTGGTGTCCGTCTCGGTCAGCTGGACCCGGAGCCGGAGTTGGCGACCAGACCGTTGCAGGCCGCCGCTCAGCAGGTAGCGCACCCCCAGATGCTTGGCGATCTCGCCCAGCGGGACTTTGCGATCCCTGAACAGGAATGCCGAATGCCGGGCGATCACTGAGAGGTTGCGAAAGCGACTGAGATTGGTGATCACATCGCCGGTGATGCCGTCGCACAGATGATTGTCCAAAGGATCGCCCGACAGGTTATCGAGGGGCAGGACCGCGATCGAGGCATCGGTGAACGCCTGAACCAGCTCACTTCGCATCGGCGGCAGCTCGACCGGCACCGGCGCCGGCGACCCGCCGTTGACCTCGATCGCGAAGACCTCGACCGGTTCGGTGATGTTCTTAAGGGACTGCGGCCCGAGCGGGCGGATCGCCAGGCCCAGGGTGTCGCGCACCGCGCGCTGGACCGCCGCGGTGATGCAGATTCCGCCCGGCAGGGCTAGCGCCTGAATGCGCGCCGCGATGTTGATGCTGTGCCCCTGAATGTTGGCCTGGTCGCCGACCAGCACCTCACCGACATTGATGCCGATCCGAAACGCGATCGGCTCGTCGTCGCCGGCCCAGACGGCCTCGTTGCGGAACTCGCGCTGAATCGCGATCGCGAAGTGCAGCGCCTGCGATGCGCTCTCGAACAGAGCGAGCACGCCGTCGCCGGCGACGTGCTCGACGCGGCCGCCGTAATCGCCGATCAGCGACCTGATCAGCCGGATGGCCTGGCTCACCCGCTGGTAGGTGCGCTCTTCGTTGCGGCTCATGAGCCCGCTGTAGCCGTGCACATCGGCGAACAGAATCGCCGAAAGCTGGCGGCGGGGCGGGGCGGCTGGTTCGACGGGCATGGTCAAATGATGTCCGGGGTCCCTGGCCGATCATCGACGGTGCGCGAACTATGGCGTTCGCACAAGAAAATTGCACGATTGCGAGCGCCTCGAGCCGACCCGAAGACGAGCCGTCGGGAGAGGCGATTGATCGCCACGCGGTGAACCTGGCCGCGGCGGTGCAGCCTCCACTTCAGTTGTTGGCGGGCAGCTGGTCGATCAGGGCCTGGACCTTCGCCCGCTGGGGTGCGTCCGCGGGCATCTGGGCGAGCAGCCTTTGCCAGTATCCCGCGGCCTCCTTGGCATCGCCGCGCTCGGCCGCGGCGCGACCGAGGAAGAACAGGGCCTCGGGGTTGGCGGGGTCAGCTCGACGACGCGCTGCGGCTGGCTCACCGCCTCGGCCATGAGCGGCGCGTCGCCCGCTCGAGCGCGAGCAGCGTCTCAGCGTAGTCGGTCTCGGCGACAGATCGTCGGGCAGGAGCGTGGCGACCCGTCTGGCGGCCTCGGCCGCCTTCGCCCTATCGCCGAGGACGCGGTAGGAGCGCGCCAGCATGCGCCAGCCCTCGACGTCATCGGGCCGGTCGGCGAGGCGCGCCGCGAGACCCCCGACCATGCCGCGGATCATCTCGGTCTGCTCGGCGGGCGACATGTTCTGGACCGCGCGCATCTGCTCCGCGCTCGGCCCGCGTGCGTCGGCCGTGGCGCCCGGCGCGGCCCCGGGCGCGGCGATGCCGAGCTCGTTGGCGGCGGCGACGAACTGCTGCTGGACGAAGGGCGCGCCGGCATAGACCTCAGCGCCGCGCCCGAGCACCGCTTCGGCTGCGGCCGGCTGCTGCTTCGCGGCATAAGCGCGGGCGAGCCGGATCCAGCCCTGCCAGTCCTTCAGGAGGTTCCCCGAGCGCGGTTTCGAGCC